>CAWEHR010000017.1:0-55532 GCA_963808975.1 uncultured Gammaproteobacteria bacterium | reverse complement strand
CCCACTCAATGGTAGCCGGCGGTTTGCTGGATATGTCGTAGGTTACCCGCGACACGCCACTGATCTCATTGATGATACGATTGGATACCAGCTCGAGGAAGTCGTAGGGTAAATGCGCCCAGCGGGCGGTCATGAAGTCGATGGTTTCCACCGCGCGCAGCGCGATCACGTATTCGTAGCGGCGGGCATCGCCCACCACTCCCACTGACTTCACCGGCAGGAACACCGCGAAGGCCTGGCTGGTCTTGTGATACAAATCCGCCGCGTGCAGTTCCTCGATGAAAATGGCATCCGCCTCGCGCAGCATATCGGCGTATTCCTTGCGCACCTCTCCCAGTATGCGCACGCCCAGGCCGGGGCCGGGAAAGGGGTGGCGATAGACCATGTCGTAGGGCAGGCCCAGTTCCAGCCCGAGCTTGCGCACTTCGTCCTTGAACAGTTCGCGCAGTGGTTCCAGCAGATCCAGCTTCATCTGAGCGGGCAGGCCGCCGACATTGTGGTGCGACTTGATCACATGGGCCTTGCCGTGCTTGCTCGCCGCCGACTCGATCACATCAGGGTAGATCGTGCCCTGGGCCAACCAGCGAACATCCGTTAGCTTCTCAGCTTCGGCATCGAAGATCTCGATAAACGTATTGCCGATAATTTTGCGTTTTTGCTCAGGCTCACTGGCACCCTGCAGGCGCTCCAGAAACTGTGCCTCGGCGCCTACCCGAATGACATTCACGCCCATGTGGCGCGCAAACATTGCCATCACCTGCGCAGATTCGTCCTTGCGCAATAGGCCATTGTCGACGAATACGCAAACCAGCTGGTCACCGATGGCCTTGTGCAGCAGCGCCGCCGTTACCGACGAGTCGACGCCACCGGATAAACCCAGAAGGACCGTATCAGTGCCTACCTGGGCGCGGATCGCAGCTACCGCATCCTCGACGATATTGTCCGGCGTCCACAATTCCGCACAGCCGCAGATGCCATGCACGAAGCGCTCGAGAATACGCCCGCCCTGCAGGGTGTGGGTGACCTCGGGATGAAACTGCACCCCGAACAGGCTTCGCCCCGGGTGGTACATACCGGCGATGGGCGCGCTTCTGGTGGCAGCCATCAATTCGAACCCCGGTGGCAGTTCGATCACCTTGTCGCCATGGCTCATCCACACGTCCAGCAGCGGACCGCGATGATCCTCGTGATCGATGATATCGCGCAACAGTTCACTGTCGCCACGAACCCCGACCTGTGCATAGCCGAACTCACGCTCCTCAGAACTGGCCACCTTGCCCCCTAACTGGGCAGCCATGGTTTGCATACCGTAGCAGATACCCAGCACCGGCACGCCACTGTCGAACACTGCCAAAGGCACCCGGGGGGTTTCCTGCACGGTCACTGTCTCCGGGCCACCCGACAAAATAATGCCCAGGGGTGAAAACGCCTGCAGTTCATCCGGTGAAATATCGTAGGCACGAATTTCGCAGTAGACGCCGATCTCGCGCACCCGACGCGCAATCAGCTGGGTGTACTGCGAGCCAAAGTCGAGAATCAGGATGCGCTGGTCATGAATATTCTGGGTCATAGCTACCTTGTTCGATGCTGGGGGATAGCGGCAACAACGCCATCCACGAGGCCAGCCATAGCGGCCTGGCCTGACGCGTATATCCTGTGAATGAATCGAGACGGCTAGCGTGCCGTGGGATAGTTCGGCGCTTCCTTGGTAATGCTGACATCGTGGACATGACTCTCGCTCATACCCGCCGCAGTCACGCGGATAAAGCTGGGGCGCGTGCGCATGGTAGCGATGTCGGGGGAGCCGGTATAACCCATGGCCGCCCGCAGGCCTCCCATCATCTGCGCCACGATTGCCGACAGCGGGCCCTTGTAGGGCACGCGACCCTCGATGCCCTCCGGCACCAGTTTCTCGATGCCATCAACGGCACTCTGGAAGTAACGATCGCTGGAGCCCTGGGTGCGCGACATGGCGCCGAGGCTTCCCATACCGCGATACGCCTTGTAGGTTCTCCCCTGGTACAACTCGATCTCACCGGGCGCTTCTTCGGTACCGGCAAACATGCTGCCCATCATAACCGCATCGGCTCCGGCCGCGATGGCCTTGGCGATGTCGCCCGAAAAGCGAATGCCGCCATCGGCAATCAGGGGTACGTCGGTGCCTTCAAGGGCAGCGGCGACATCCGCAATCGCCGTAATCTGGGGCACACCGATGCCCGTCACAATGCGCGTGGTGCAAATGGAACCCGGGCCTATACCGACTTTCACCGCATCGGCACCCGCATCGACCAGCGCCTTGGCAGCCTCCCCGGTCGCGATATTGCCGGCGATCAGCTCAATTTGCGGATAATGCTGCTTGACCCACTTGACGCGGTTGATCACGTTCAACGAATGACCATGGGCGGTATCGACCACCAACACATCTACGCCTGCCGCGATCAGCGCGGCGACACGTTCGTCGGTGTCGGGCCCAGTGCCCACAGAGGCACCCACCAGCAGCCGGTCCTGGTCGTCTTTGGCGGCCTGGGGATAGGTCTCTGCCTTGCTTATATCCTTCAGGGTGATCATGCCGCGGAGGGCGAAATCTTCGCCCACCACCAGTACCTTTTCTATCCGGTGCTTGTGCAGCAGGCGCTTGACCTCCTCCATATCCGCGCCTTCGCGCACGGTGACGAGCCGCTCCCTCGGAGTCATGATGCTCGATACCGGTACGCTCAGATCGGCCTCGAACAACACGTCGCGGTTGGTGACAATACCCACCAGGTCGCCATTGTCGAGCACTGGCACGCCGCTTATCTGGTGCTGGTTCTTGATTTCCAGTAAATCCTGCACAGGAGCACTGGCCTGGATGGTAATGGGGTCTTTCACCACACCACTTTCGTACTTCTTGACCGCACGCACCTGCGCCGCCTGCTGTTCAATCGTCATGCTCTTATGGATAATGCCGATACCGCCTTCCTGGGCCATGGCGATGGCCAAGCGGGACTCGGTGACGGTATCCATTGCCGCCGATACCAGGGGCATATTGATGGCGATATTGCGCGTCAGACGGGTTTTGAGGTCGACATCCCTGGAAACCACAGAGGAGTGGCCGGGAACCAGCAGGACATCGTCAAACGTTAGTGCTTCTTGGGCTATGCGGAGCATAAATCTCCTCAACAGGCGGGGTCTGTAAAAATAGACGCGGCATTATAGCTGGCCGGCACTATGGGGTAAATAAAAACAGGATGACCAGGTGAACCCGGAACAAAATCCCGCAAACACGAGCAACCGCCGTGTACTGAGCGTCAGCCAGCTCAACCAACGCGCGCGCCAGTTGCTGGAAACCCACTTTCCCCAGGTTTGGGTGGAAGGTGAAGTCTCCAATCTGGTGAAGCCCTCATCCGGGCACTGGTACTTCACCCTCAAGGATGCCGGAGCCCAGGTGCGTTGCGCAATGTTTCGCAACCGCAACCAGTTGCTCAGGTTTGCGGTCAGCAGCGGCAGCAAGGTGACCGCCAGGGGCCGGCTCAGCCTCTACGAAAATCGCGGCGATTACCAATTGATCGTCGAGAGCCTGGAACCCTCGGGCATCGGCGCCCTGCAGCGCGCATTCGAGCAACTCAAGCAGGAACTCGCCGCACGGGGATGGTTCGACCCGCAGCACAAGCGGACACTGCCGGCTTTACCGCAGCACATAGGGGTTATCACCTCACCGACCGGGGCCGCGATTCGGGATATCCTGGTGACCCTGCAGCGGCGTTTTCCCTCGATACCGGTGACGATATTTCCCACGCCGGTGCAGGGTGCGGGCGCCGGGACGCAAATCGCGGCCGCGATCGATCAGGCGAATCGGCTGGGTGACAGCCTGCAGCCCCCACTGGACGTGCTGGTCGTGGGTCGCGGGGGAGGCTCTCTGGAAGATCTGTGGGCCTTCAACGAAGAGGTCGTCGCCAGTGCCATCCACCACAGTCGCCTGCCGATAGTCAGCGCCGTAGGACATGAAATCGATTTCAGTATTGCCGACCTGGTGGCAGACCACCGTGCCGCAACACCCTCGGCGGCCGCCGAGTTGCTCAGCCCGGACCAGGGGCAATGGTTGGCGGCCCTGGCCCAGCGCAGCGACAGGCTCTGCAAGCAACTGCACCGAACATTGCAGCAAAAGCTGCAGCAACTCGATGGTCTGCAACGGCGCCTCAAGCATCCTGGCTCCAGGCTCCAGGATTTCAGCCAACGCCTCGACGAACTGGAGCTGCGCCTGCTGGGTTCCAAGCAACGGCAGCTAAACCAGCAACAATTGCGATTGCAGCAGTTAGGGCAGAGATTGATCATCTCGTCGCCACAAAGCCGCATCGAGCGCCACTGCAAGCGCCTGCAAGACCTGTGGCAGCAATTGCAGCGGCAGTGGCGGCAACAATTGCACGACAAACAGCAGGCACTGGCGCAGCGCTCCGAGTTGCTGCACTCGGTCAGCCCGCTGCAAACACTGCAGCGCGGGTACGCAATTGTCGCCGATGCCGAGGGAACTATCGTCAAGCGTGTGGCAGAGCTCAAACGGGATGATCGCATTAATATTCGTATGAGCGACGGTGATATCGACGCCAGCGTGCTGTAGGCGCCGCTATCGATTTCGATAGCTTGAGGCCACCCCTTCACGCTGCGACCGCTAGGGGGAGAGCGACAACCACACCAGGGCTGGTAGAACAGCCAGATGGCTGGTGAAATCCAGTATAAAGTGCTTTACACTCGGCTCCGGCAGAGCGTGCTGGTGTTTTCTTCGGCCGTCACAATGGACCTGTGCCTGCAGTGCCCGCAGCTACTGCTTCTTGCTATTTGCCGGGAAGGACTACCCGGCCCAGGGCAACGTGCACCGCCCCTGAAACCGAACAGGCGGAAAAACTCAGTTCGCGCCCAGCGCAGCAATCAACGAGACCGAGCCAGGCAACACTATGAATACGATCAAGCCAGAACGCACCCCCGGTTGGCTCAATCTGCCGTCTCTGGGTCTACCGCTGCGCATGCTCTTTACCGGCTACCTGCTGGTAACCGGCGTGGGCCTGATGATGGCTGGCATACAGATCCTGCTCACCCACGGTATGGCCGACGGGAAATTGGGCATTTCTGTCAACGACATTGTGTACAGTTATTACGGCAACCGCGGCAGCAGCCGCATCGAATCCAAGCTCGACGGATCTATGAAAGACAAGGCGTCGGTCGATGTGCGTGCCAGCATCGTCAAATGGGTGCAGGCCGGCGCCCCCGAGGACCAATGGGATTCCACCATCAAGACCCACTTCCAGCAAAACTGTGTCCAGTGCCACGGCAACATCCCGGGCCTGCCCAGTTTCACTACCTACCAGGGGGTGCTCTCAGTCGCAGAAATCGACAAGGGGGCCACTATAGACTCCCTCGCCCGCGTCTCGCATATTCACCTGTTTGGTATCTCCTTTATCTTTTTGTTTGTCGGCTTTATTTTCAGCTTCGCCGTTGGCGTTCCCCGGGCTATCAAATCTGCCGTTATTTTTATTCCCTTTGCCTTTCTCATCGTGGACGTCTTTTCCTGGTGGGTGACGCATTGGTACCCGAACTTTGCCATCGTCACGATTGTCGGCGGCTTCGGTTACACACTGGCTGCGGCGTTCATGCTGCTGACATCGCTTTACCAGATGTGGGTGATGCCGATGATGGGCAAGCGGCCCGATATCGATGCCTGGCACGACGATTAATTTTCGTGTTAGGTTAATCGGGCCATAGTGGGTTTGAGTGCCGACTCTTAGTAAGCGGGCTGCCGGCAGGCGCACCTTTGAGCCACTAGTGAGCCTAAATCGTTGCCGGACAGGTCGCTGGCCCTGATGCCTGCCGCAACGGCTGTACGCTGCAAGAGGAAGAATTCATGAAGATTCGGATGAATGGCATCGCACTGCTAATTTCCCTGGTACTGCCGACGGTTGCCCAGGCGCTGAGCGAGGCCCCGGCTGAAAGCGATGCCAGTGCCGCCGGCGGGGACGTGTACGACAAGCACTGCGCCGCGTGCCATAACGACCCCAATAACAAGGCGCCCGAGAAGGCGTCCCTGGAAAACATGACCTTTAACGCCATTATCCAGGCGCTGGAGTTTGGCGTCATGCAACCCCAGGGAGCGGCCCTCGACAAGAGCCAGAAAAGCGCCGTCGCCAGGTATCTCGCGGGGGACAACAAGGTTGATGAAAGCTGGATTGCGGCCTCCCAATGCAGTAACAAATCAGTCGATGCCACCCATGTCATCAGTGGCGGCTGGGGTTTGTCCCGGGGTAACCAGCGCTATGTCGGTGCGGCGGTTTCGGGGATTACTCCCGATAACGTCGCTTCACTGCAGGTCAAATGGGTGTTCGCCTACCCCAAGGTGGCGGATGTGCGGACCCACCCGGCGCTGACCGCGGATACAATTTTCACCGGTAGCAAGGCGGGCAACCTCTTTGCGCTGGACAAAAAGACCGGCTGTATCAAGTGGCGGTATAAAGCCGATGCCAGTGTCCGCTCCGGCCTGGTGATTGGCGAGCGCAAGGGTGCGCCGACCCTGTTCTTCGGCGACTCATTGGGAACCGCCTACGCGGTGGATGCCAGCTCCGGAGAGCTGCAATGGAAGCAATCACTGGCACTGTTTCCCACCTCCATCATTACCGGCGCGCCGGCCTATCACGCCGGTGTGCTGTACGTACCGATCTCCTCATACGAGGTAGCTGCCGCCGGTATGCCGCAGTACCCCTGTTGTAAATCCCACGGTGCGGTGGTGGCGCTGGATGTTGCCGGGGGTGATAAAAAGTGGACCTGGCACGCCACCAAGGAAGCCGTCTTGCAGGGCAAGAACAAAAGTGGTGTTGAACAATTCGGGCCCTCCGGCGCATCGGTATGGTCCAGCCCCACCGTGGATGCAAAGCGCGGCCTGCTGTATTTTGGCACCGCTGAAAATTTGTCGCTGCCGGCAACGGATACCAGCGATGCCATCATCGCCGTGCAACTCGCAAGCGGCAAGCAGGTGTGGTCGTACCAGGCCACCCCAAACGACGTCTGGAATGCGGCCTGCCTCAGCGGCGGACCGAATTGCCCCGCCAATCCCGGTTCCGACCTGGACTTTGGCGCCTCGGTGATTCTCACCGAACGCAGCGACGGTAAGGACATTCTTCTGGCGGGCCAAAAATCCGGCGCGGTGTATGCCCTTGACCCGGATGGTTACCAACACGGCGCGGGCAAGTTGCTATGGAAGAACAGCGATACCGAGAACATCGTCTACAGCCCCAATCCGGGCGTGCACTGGGGCATGGCGGTGGAAAATGGCAAGGTCTTCGTTCCCATCGCCGACGTCGACCGCGACTTCGAAGGGTATGTTCCTCGCCCCGGACTGTATGCCCTCGATATCGACACCGGCAAGCGCGTGTGGGCCCATCCGGCTGAACGCGGTTGCGAACTGAGTGAAGAGCAACGATCGGCCGCCTGGGGCCTCGAAGCAACGCGCCAGGGAGTCAAACCCAAGGAAGGCGACTGCTCAGTCTTCTTCAGCCTCTCGGCTGCTGCGACCGCCACCGATGGGCTGGTTTTTGCCGGACGACTGGACGGCAAGCTGCAGGCCTACGATACGGCGACCGGCAAGGTAGTCTGGGAGACTGACACCAAACGCAAGTTCAAGGGGGTCAATGGTGTCGAGGGCAAGGGTGGATCAATCGATGCCGACGGTCCGGTGCTGGGTGACGGCATGCTGTTTATTCATTCCGGCTACAGCTTGTTTGGCCAGATCCCGGGCAATGTGTTGATTGCCTATGAAGTGAGCGATCCGAAAGCGGCAGTAGAGTAAGGCTCAAATGGGTTGCTCTAACAGAAATACCGGACGCATGTCCGGTATTTCTCCCAGGATCCACGGCTTAACCGCTATCTCTCACCCGGCAGGTCAATAACTGGCGGGCAGTTTCCCGTTGATAACGATATTGCGGCCCTCGAACCCGATGTACTCGCCAATGGTGAGATCCTTGAGGATGCGAGCCACCATTTCCCGGGACGCTCCAACCCGGTCGGCAATGTCCTGCTGGGTCAGGCGTTCTGCGATAAACAGGCGTTCGTCTTCCCTTGGGCGTGCCATGGTAGTGAGGACCTTGGTCACCCGACCATAAACATCCTGCAGGGCAAGGCTTTTAACTTTATCCGTCAGCTTTCTCACGCTTCGAGTCAAGTTGCGCATCAGCACCTTGGCGATGTTCGGGTGCTGCGAGATAACCCGCTGGAAATCTTCCTTGTAAATGATGCGGAAGGTGCACTTCTCCATGGTGCGGACCGAAGCCGAACGGCGGTCATCATCCAGTAGCGCCAGCTCACCAAAGTAGTCGCCGGGCTCCAGGGTATTCATGATGAACTCCTTGCCGTTCTTGTCGCTGCAATACACCTTAACTCGACCCTGGTCAATGAGATACAGGGAATCGGCATGATCACCCTCGTTGATGATCACCGTGTTCTTGGGATACTGACGGGTCACACTGCTGGCGGCCAGCACTTCAAGCTCCTCGTCACAAAGCCCATTAAAAATTTCTACTTGTGCCAGTACATTCAACATTGTCGCTTTACCTGTCTGTAGTTGCCTCAATACCGGTGACCAAAATTTGGCGCGGCTAGCTAAACAAAAGTGTAGACAGCGGCCTTTGAAGGCGCAAACACAAGCCGGACCGCGCACTGGGCAAGCGGGTATTGGCATCTATACTCTGGAAGTCCCAGATTTTGCATGTCGAGGAACCGGTGCCAGAGGATAGCGCCCAATTCGCCGCCCTAGTGAACATTGCCCATGCCATTGCCGAGAACACCCGGCGGGTGCAGGATCAATTGCGGCCGCTTCAATGCGACGAGCTGGACGGTCAGTCAGGCTGCCTGAATAGCGCGGCCTCCAGCCTGTTTGACACGCTGGCGGGCGCGGCGGCCAACGACGACTTCGACGCCTCCAACCGGCTGGTCCTGCACCGTATTCGCCGCGACCTGCACAGCATTATCGGCAGCTCCAACCTGCTCCACGGTCACCAGCAGATGCTGCCGCGCTACCGCCCACTGGTAGAGGAGCTGGGCAAAGACGCCCGCATGCTATTGCGGGAACTTGAAGAAGCGCACAAAACAGCAAAAAAACTGCCTGCCGACAACAAGACCGCGCCGGGACGGATTCTGATTATCGATGATGACGACGCCAACAGGCTGGTTCTGGCGCGCCATCTCCAGCAACTGGGACACAGTGTCGAAACCAGCTCCAGCAGCGATAAGGTATTTGACCTGCTCGCTGGCGCAATATTCGACCTCATCTTCCTTGACCTGACTATGCCCGAGGTCGATGGTCTTGCCATACTGACCCAACTCAAAGCCAGTGAGCGCTGGCGCGCCATTCCCGTGGTCATGATTTCGGGCATTCACGACGAGGAGTCGGTTATCAACTGTATCGAGGCGGGCGCCGACGACTTCCTGATAAAACCCATCAACCGGGTATTGCTGAACGCCAGACTCAATGCCGGCCTCGAACGCAAGCGCTGGCACGACCGCGAGCAGCGCTACCTGAGAGACCTCGAACAGAGCCACAAATTCATCCGTGACACCTTCGGCCGCTACGTCTCCGAAGAGATAGTCGACAGTATCCTGGCCCAACCCAACGGCCTGCACCTGGGCGGGAAGTTGACCCGTGTCTCCATCCTCATGGCCGACATCCGAGGATTCACCACGGTGGCGGAGCAATTGAAGCCTACCCAGGTGGTCACCATGTTGAATAACTATCTCGGCGTCATGTCGGACATTATCATGCGCCACCGCGGCACCATCGATGAATTTATCGGCGACGCAATTCTGGCGATTTTTGGCGCCCCTATCAGCCAGCACGATCACGCCGACCGCGCCCTCGCCTGCGCCCTGGACATGCAGGGCGCCATCGAACAGATCAATGCCGAGAACAAGCGCCTGGGCCTGCCCGATGTGGGCATCGGTATCGCGGTGAATAGTGGCGACGTCGTCGCGGGGAATATCGGCTCGGCCAAGCGGGTCAAGTATGGCGTGGTCGGCCATACCGTCAACCTTACCGCGAGGATGGAGTCTTTCTGCCGGGCCGGCGAAATCCTGGCGTCACAGGAAACCTTGAACAACGCCACCGGCAAGTTCAGGCACAGCTACCAGTTTGAGATTTCCCCCAAGGGAATGGTCGAGCGGCTGCGGGTGTGCAACATCATCGGCGTGGCACCACGATAGCCAAACACGTTTGTGGCTGCGAGCGACACAGATAATCACACCAGCCTAGCTTGCCGCTGTCTCCTCCTTATTGTCACGGTGCAGTATCTCCGGCGTAGAGGCCATTTCAAGTATGGCTTGCATCGATCGCGCCGAGTAGCGGATGCAATTGAGTTCATCTTGCGCGGGACCGTGGCCGTGCTCCTGCAGTTGCCGTTTGGCACTGTCAACGATCTGGTCAGCCAGTTGGTAAAGCTTGTCAAATTGCCGCCAAAGCAATTGCGTTCTCTCTTTTACCGCCTGGCGCAGTTCATCCTCCGCCTCCTGGCGAAGTTCGATGGTATGGGGTTCGCTGATTAGCTTTTCGATGCCGGCATAGGCATCGGCTTCTCGCATGCTGGCCTTCCACCAGGCGATAAAACGTGCTTTGTGGTCGGCAATGGCATTTACTGAGCCAGCCATGGCGTTGACCTCATCCCTGCCCCCGGGATAAAAATGCATACGCTCGGCTGGATCTTCCGCCGCGACCTGATCCAACAAACCAGACATCTTGCGCAATGGGTGAGCGATGGTGTAAGTGATGGCGATGGCCAGCAAAACGCCCAAAAGGGTTGCAAGCACAACAATCCAGAACATGAGCCTTTCACTGCGCGCTGTGGATTCGTCGATACTAAGTCGCATATCAGCCATGGCCAATTCAGCGCTACTGACATTGGTTTCAACCAGGTCGGAGATCTCAGCGACCACCGCCATCATGTCGTCGTGTAATTTGCTGATACTGTCGTTCTGCTCGACCAGAGCCTGAAAGTCGCGGCGGTAATTTTCCAACAGCCCTGCGAACTCCGTCTTGTAGGTTTCGTTGACGTTGGAAGCGACCACCTGCACTTCGATTGCGTCCAATTGAGCAATCGCCATATCGACATAGGTTTTGTCATGCCTGAGCAAATAGTCCTTCTCTCTCCTCCTGAGCTGTAAAACCTTTTCACCCAGGTTGGGAAGATAGCGGCCATCGAGCAATGCTTCTATTCTGTGCGCTGCGTCGCGAAACGGTCCCTTGCCGTCAACGGGCTGCGGATCGCCAAGTACTTCGCGGGCATATTGATCAAAGGTTTGACGATAGGTTTCAACTTCCTCCAGCAATTTGCGCTTGAAATTCTGGTCCAGCCCAGAGGCGGCGAGTTCCTCGGAAAACAACCGGATTAACTGCATTACCTTCTGCTGGTACTGCTGTTCGCGCCGCAATCCCAGGTCTTTTTCGCCCCGGCGAATTTGTAGCAATAACAGATAAAGGCGATCTACATCCAGCTGGACTGACATGTCTTCCATGGTGTGGGCACTGTCGCGAAACGCGCCCTGCAAGCCACTGTTGTGATCCAGTCCCATGCTGCGCCAGGCTGCGACCACGCTCTGGAAGCGCTGCTCGTAGTTATTGACGAGGTCTTCAATTCGATTGGCCGTATCCGGGTCGACCGTGCGCAGGGTTTTATCGGCTTCCAGAGCTTGTTGCAAATTGGCAAACACTGCGTCCGCCGCGCTTTCATCCCGGCTGAGAATGAAATTTTTCTGCTCACGCTGGGCACGCAGGATACTGTTTTCAATCGCCATGGCCTGCGCCTTGCGCACCCCGTAAACATCTTCCAGCTGACGATAGTCCTTGAGCGCGTCCTGCAGCGTATTATGATATTGCCAGATGACTCCCAGAAACAGCAGGCCAACGACACCAAAACCAAAACCTATCTTTTCCCCTATACGAAACTTTGTCAGCCAATTACTCATGTAAACACCTCGCCAGCGACCCCAAGCCTGGTTCTTGAACGATGTATGTGAGCGGCGCCATCTTTGCAGCGGGTGGGCCTGGGCGCCAGGCCCGGGATCAGCAATGTGGAGCTTGATGAATCGTGCAAGTGCACCTGCGCTTCTACTTCTGGAATCAAAGCGCATAGATATGACAGGGGTATTACCTGCGGGAGTCGCGGCAAGGTTCGAAGCCCACTTCTGCTGCAGCGGGTCGCAACAGCCATCGAACAGTGACACTGGCGAAGCTGCTCGCAGTCGCGTTACTCCGGGCCGCGGTGTTACTGCTGGCCGCGACGACACTGCGAGCCGCATCACAAGGTACTAATGCGATTGTTCTATCCGCTCCGGGAAGCCGCGGCCTGTATCGAGGCGATGCGCTGGGTTACCAGTGCGATCAAATCCTCCTGGCGCTCATAGCCCACCAGGCGCACTATGCGCTTGTTCTTCAGTCGCATCATCAAAGAGGGCCCCTCACGCAGCCGGGACTGCCGCTCAGCCAGGGCCACCTCACTGAGCGGTAACACACTTTCATCGGCACCGGTGACGAAGGTGACGCAATCATCGCCAACCTCCAGATGGTGCCTGCGGCTATTGCGAACATAGCGGATATGGCCCGCCAGGTTGAACAGGCAAAACAGGATCACGAAACCCAATACGGAAAGCAGTAAGGTGTCGTTGTATTTGTCACTGTCGACAGCGTGGCCACGTAAAGTGATCGCGCACAACGCGACACCGAACACGATGCCCCAGGCGGTGTTCAGGTGTCTTTTGCGGATCACCGCCTCACTGATGCGAAAAATCCGTTCAGATTTCGGTTCGAATGTCGCCATTTCGCTATTCACGGGTAAAGCTCCGTAGCCTTGGAGTTTCATTGCTGTACCGCATCCACGGACCTGCCAATGCTGCTCCAGGGCCAGTCTCGGTTTTTTGGCTCTGGTGCCTGTACTCAGCTTGGGCGGTGCCTGCGGACGAGCATGGTAGCCTTGCTGCTCCAGCGCTGTTTGCGAGCGTTGTACAACGACATAACCGGTTCTACCGGATAGCGGAATGGATAGAGTTTGTCGCCAACCTGGGCCATCAACCCCACCCAGCGGGTATCGCTGGAGTAGACGATATAATGCTCCTTGATGTCGCCTACATGCTCCCACAGCGTGTCTTCGGAATTCTGGGGAGTGTGACCGACTATCACTGGAGTCTCTTTGGCAAGTCCCAGGCATTCACGAAAACGTTTCACATCACGCTTACCATATCCCCCTGGTCGACTGGCACTTTTCATCCTGTTGTTCGCCAGTTCGGTGCAGAGTTTGCGATGGTTTCTGATGTTGATCATTTTTTGCAAACTGGTGTCAGACACCGGTGGCGCAGCATGACAGGTTGCAAAGTACCGGGAATAAGCGACAAAGGGCAGCAGCTCGTAGAAACGCTTCATTTCACGCAGGTAGGCTTTGCCGCGCTGCTTCTTCAGGGCTTTACCCCAGATAAGGCCCTGGGGAACGCCGTTTTTGGCAATTTCCTCGGAAAAACTGTCGTGATTGCCCCGAAGATAGAATACCTGCCGGGGAAAACGCAGCTTGAGCGCCAGAATCAAGTCCATGATCAACATGGAGCTCTCCATCTCGTCCAGCACTGTATCGCCCTCCGGGTGCACGGCGTCACCGATGATCACCAGGCAGGCGCTGCCGTTTTCCAGTGCTTCCAGGAAATTGTTCTGGGTCAGTACCACCAGCAGGTTGTCAGGCTTGGCGTGAAGGTCCCCCACGGTGATGACGCTACAGTCGTCAGGCACCGCAATAACGCCACCCGGTTTACCCTCTGCGTCTTTCGCGCGGCAGGGTTCGTTCTCGAGGACCGCATTGACCTTTTGCAGTTGTTCCAGCGCCTGTTCTGCCGGCAGCAATTCTATGGTGTCGCCAAATATCGCCCTTAGCTTGCCCAGTTTGGCTTGTCGCCAGGTGACCAGGCGTTGGCCCTTTTTATCTGAGAACAATGGCGCGATAGTGGAACAAGGGCTGCTGACATGGCTCTTGAACCTGAGCCAGCCCTCTTCATTGCTGATACTGAGCTTGCGGTCGGGTAAATCCCCCGGCAACCCCAGCAGGTCTCGTTGCCCGGGGTCACTGCCACCAAGGGTAATGGTGTCGCCGTCCCTGAGCCGATAGAAGCCACTTATGGACGAGTAAAACGTATCGGGATCAAACAGCAGGTAGTTTTGCGTAGAGACCTCATTGTCGCTGCCGTCGATCAGTTGCTCCGGGTAAAGATGTAACACCTTGTTGTTGGGTGCCAGACAGATCTCGAAGGGATAATCCTTGATATGGGCCTTGACCGTTTTTTCGCCCAGCCGATAGCTCGCCTCAAGATCCACTTCATCGCAGGGGTCGAGCCCCGGGAAAGCGTTTCTCAGTCGTTTAAGAATCTTGTGACGCGCCAGTAACGGTCCCAGCATATCCACTCTCAGATAAGATAATCTCAAGCGGGTCGCTTTCGGTTCCCTCTCGAATATACGTCCTCAAGCCACTGCAACAGAGGTGGTATGCCGCCATCTGGTAGATCAATAGCTGACTTTTAACGCGCTTCAGGCTAATGTTCTTGTCTACATGGTGCATGCCAAACTCCTGTTGGCGCCTGCGCCGCTGCGCATAAAGTATCTCCGGCCTGGGTATCAGGAATTCAAATACGTAGCGCTTGTACCAATCGACCTGGTAAAAACGCCGTTTCAAGGGAGGGATACGCACCCTGGACAAATCCAGCTCAGGGGGCGTCAGAGATTTTATCCACTGCTCGTCAAACACCGCAAGCGCGTCGCGATAGCCCCGGCAGGGAAAGCCCAGATGAATCTCCCGCGGCCGCAGGTTCAGCGCCCGCGCTTTCCACCACATATCGAGGGACAAATCGATATACCCCTCTTCCGGCCAGCCCCTCAATTTGCGAACCAGGGTACTTTTGCCAGCGCCGGGGGGGCCGGTGATCAGCAGCTGGCGGTAACCCACGCCCGCTGGAATCGAGACCCCCCTTTCATGGTGTAATTCAGTCAGGGCCCGGGTTCGCAGCACAAAGTTGCATGTATCAGACGAACGCACGGAACCTGACTCCACCATAGCGCACGCTAGCTGAAGATGCCCTTAAAGAGGAAGAACAGCAGGGCTGCCAGCAGGCCACCCGCGGGCAGGGTTATAAACCAGGAAAGCACGATACCACCGATGACACGAAGGTCGATTGCGCCTACGCCCCGTGCCAGGCCAACCCCCATGACCGCACCCACCGCAATCTGGGTGGTCGACACCGGAAGACCGGTCTTGGACGCCAGTACCACAGTCGTCGCCGCGGCCAGTGTTGCGCAGTAGCCCCGGGTGGGTGTCAGCTCGGTAATCTTGGTACCAATAGTCTCCATAACCCGGTAACCCATGGTGGCGAGGCCAACCACGATACCGATAGCGCCTAGTAACAGGATCCACAGCGGCAGCCCGGCCTTTTGCCCTACTTCACCACCACTCTGTACCGTGGAAACCACCGCGGCGAGGGGTCCAATCGCGTTGGCCACATCATTGGAGCCGTGGGCAAAGGCCATTGCTGCGGCGGTAAAAACCATCAGCGGTACAAACACCTTCTCGACGCTGGCGAAGTGATATTCCCGGTCAGCGGTCGCATCCACTTTGACTTTGCCGATCATGTGCCTTCCGATCAGCGCCAGGATAATGCCGATAACGGTTGCCGCTATCAGGCTCTGGGGGCCAGTGAGGTCCAGCTTGAAGTGCTTCAGGCCCTTGAACAGGGTAACCAGGGCAACGATCCAGCCAACCAGGAAGACATAAACCGGTGCCCAGCGCTTGGCGCTCTCGAAGGGGTTGTCTGTATCCAGGATCAACTTGCGAATACTGATCATCAATATCAGCGATATGGTGCCTCCAACGAGCGGTGATACCAACCAACTGGCGACGATAGACCCGATTTTCTCCCAGTGAACCGCATCGACACCGACACCCGCGACGCCAAAGCCGACGATAGCGCCGACGATGGTATGGGTGGTGGACACCGGCCAGCCCCGGCTGGTGGCAATCATCAGCCAGATGGCCGCCGCCAGCAAAGCCGCCAGCATGCCGTAGATTATAAGTTCGGGGGAGCCGGCAAGGGACGGAGTATCGATAATGCCCTTGCGAATGGTTTCGGTGACCTGCCCCCCCGCAATAAATGCACCGGCAAATTCAAAGACCGCGGCAATGATAATCGCCTGCTTAACTGTAATGGCTCCCGAGCCGACGGGCATACCCATGGCATTGGCGACGTCGTTAGCGCCAATACCCCAGGCCATGTAAAAGCCGAAGATGATCGCAAGCACGATAAAAACCGTGCCGTATTGACTGATAATTTCCATAAATCACTCCTTATTATTGATGCAGCGGATGAGGGCGTCTCCCACGAGTCCGGCAAGAATATATGTGTGCGTATCGAGCTCTGTGTGACTCTCCCTAGCGGGCAATCAGCAGACGCATGCGATCACCAACTTTCTCGGCGTAATCCGCCAGGTCCCCGACCCACTGAATCATCTGGTACCAGAACATCACCGTTACCGGGCTGAGCTTGTCTTCCTGGGCGAACAAGGCGCGTGCCAGATCCATGCCCAGAACATCGGTCTCGTCCTCTATGGCGCTGAGTTCCCTGACCATGTCGTCGACCTTGGTGGCCTCACGACCGCGAAAACCCATTTCCAGCAGTTCGTCCAATTGCTCGATGATGCCGGTGGCGATATTACAGGTGTCGACGCAGCGCCTCACGAGGACACGTAACTGATCTGCCATACCCTCGGGCACGGTCATGTCGCGTTCCACCATCAGGCCTGCTATATCCTGGGCGGTATCGGCAATGTAGTCCTGCATGTCGAGCAACTCGAGCAGGTCACGTCGATCGACGGGCATGAACAAGCTCTTGGGCAACTTGGAGCGAAGATCATTCTCAAGGTCATCAGCCTCCTGCTCCTTGGCAAAGATCAGGTCCTTGACCTTGACCACCTCTTCCTGGTTGCCATCAATGAGCGCATCGAACAGTGCCGGCACATGGGCAACACACTCGGTGACAATTCGCATATGCGCTTGCATAGGTTTAAACGGTGAGCTTCCCAACAAAGAAGCAATCGGATTGGTTGATCGCATGCGGTTCTCCAGTCTTAAAATCGAATAGCAATTATGGTTGTAGGTATTTCTTTGGCTAGTATACGGCTTATTTGTGATGGAAAAAATCGAGCTACATCAATAAAAGTTCAGTTGTCACCCCACCCCACTTCCCCGACGGGCCTTACGGGTTTTCCCGACCCCCGCTTGCATCCGGTGGAACCCGGTAGTTGGCGAATTGACAGGTAAGCAATTTCGCTGCAAGAGGGCAGCAGGGAAGCGAAAAGTAGAAATGTGACCCTTCTGTGACAGGTCCGCCTGCATTGGAGTCGGACCAGGTGGCTCCGGGGTCATACCCCGACATTCAGGCTATTGCGGTATCAATTTGCTGCAACCGGGTGTAAGCCCTGTCTTGATAGCTATGGCACACTCGCGCCGGTGGATAGAGCTCCGGAGGAAACCATACGCCCCGCAAAATTGTGATGTCGCTCCTCAGCGATACCCACCAGCTATCGCTGTTACGGTGGGATATTGCTTCCCGGGTTGGTCAACCTGGTGCCGCCATCAGCCGGCGCTCTCACCACCGGTGGCCCCGGCTGTGGCGGAAAAGGCGGCCAGCGCCCGCAGCTGGTCGAGATCGTTGCTTACCGCTAACGCCGCCTCGCCGTAGAGCAGCGCCCGCCGCGAAAATGCCAGTGCGGGGCCGCGCATCGACGCCGAGCAAGCCAGGGATTGCAGCGCCTGCTGCAGACGCCCCGCCACTTCGATCTGCGCCGCACCGTCGCGGGCTATCGCGCCAAAGGCGTCATCGAGCATCGCGGGGACATCCAGCGGCGGCACCTCGACCCGTTCACAGGTGGGAGCCTGCAGCTCGTGCTCGCCCAGGGGTTCGCTCCACTTGGACAACAACCGTACCTGTGTGGTGATGACTCCCAGGGCGGTACCGGGATCATTGATCGCCGGAGACAGCGCCTTGCTGGCGACCTCGGACAACACCACCAGGCCAAAGCGCGGGTCTTCGTCGAAAGTCCGCTCTTTGCCTATCAGGAATGCCTTTTCAATTGGCGAAGGATGGTCGGCGCAATCCAGGTCGCCGACATTGCCCCGGACATATGCGAGCACCCGGCCGGGTAACACCAGCTTACCGGGTTGTGCCGCCAGCACGATGGTGACCTGCCGCTGCTCGGCGTAATCCTGCAGCGCGGGAACATCGACGCGCTGCACATAACCGATGGTGGCGGCGTATACCGGCGTGCCGTCGGTTGGGTCACCCCTGGGCGGGACGCCCCGCAAGTTCGGCATCACACGGCGCCGCTGCAGGGCCGCGGCGGTGGCTGCCTCAAGCTTACTCATGGTGTTACCCCTGCGGCCAAGACGCGCGATCTGATCAACCCAGCGCACAAAGGTGAGCACGACCACCGCCAGGCTGAAAAGGGTAAAGAGGAATATAGCGAAGCGACCGGCCTTGTCGTAATAGCCATTGCTGATGGCGACCAACGCCACAATGCTGAAGATAAAAGCTCCCACGAACGTCGACAAGGCATTTTGCGAAACGTCGTCCGCCACCACCAGTGAGAACGAGCGCGGGGTTGAGTTGGTGTCGGCGGAGGTGTAGGCCGAGAGCATCGAGCCCACGGCAAAGGTCGCTATCACCAGCATGCTGGAGGACATGATGGTGAGCAGGGCTTCGATGGAATCTGTGCTGATATCGGGCACCAGCGGCGCCAGGCCCTGGTCATCGGCCAGCAGCGCAAGGAACACGGCAACAATCGATATCAGGCACACCAGCAGGGGCTTTACCCAGAGCCGTTCACCCAGGCGGTTGAGCCAGAATCGGATACCATCAAGCATTCAGGAACTCCTCCTGCATGGCCCCGAGCGGGTCAATCAGTCGCAACACCTGTGCCCGCCAACCTTCGAGCGATGGCGCCGCTGCTCAGGGCGCCAGTCGTTCAATCTTCCAGGCGTCGCCGCTGGGGGTGTACTCAAAACGATCATGTAGTCGCTTTTCACGCCCCTGCCAGAATTCCAGCCGGTGATGGCGCACCCTGAAGCCACCCCAGAACGATGGCATCGGTACTTCGCCCGCGGCAAACTTGCGTTTCAGCTCATCAAACTTTTGCAACAGCACCTGGCGCGAACTCAGTGGCTGGCTTTGGTTCGACACCCACGCCGCCAACTGCGAATCGTGGGGCCGGCTGAGGAAGTAGCGCATGGAATCAGCCGCTGAAATGCGCCGGGCAATACCGTCTACGATCACCTGGCGCTCCAGGGCCAGCCAGGGGAACAGCAGGCTCACCCGGGCGTTTTCAGCGATGTGCCGGGCTTTGGTGCTCTCAAGGTTGGTAAAAAATACAAAACCGCCCTCGTCGTAATACTTGAGTAATACCGTGCGCTGGCGTGGCTGGCCCTGGCTGTCTACGGTGGCCAGGATCATCGCATTGGGGTCACCGAGGCCGGCACCCTGCGCCTGCTCGAACCAGTGCGAGAACTGGGCCACCGGATCGGCCAGCAGATCGGCGCGGGAGATTCCCGACAAGCGGTATTCGCGCCGAAGGTCACCAATATCCATAGCTTACCCTCGCATCAATGCACCCGGGACCGGGTCCTCAATTGTTGGAACGCAGGTGGGGAAACAACAGAACGTCGCGAATGGACGGCTTGTCGGTAAAAAACATCACCAGGCGGTCGATGCCGATGCCCTCCCCTGCTGTCGGCGGCATGCCGTATTCCAGCGCGGCGATATAGTCGTCATCAAAGTGCATGGCCTCGTCGTCGCCCGCCGCTTTTTCCTGCACCTGTTTGCGAAAACGCTCGGCCTGGTCCTCCGGGTCGTTGAGCTCGGAGAAGCCGTTGGCTATCTCGCGCCCACCAAGGAAGAACTCGAAGCGGTCAGTGACGAAGGGGTTCTCATCATTGCACCGGGCCAGCGGCGACACCTCGGTCGGATACTCGGTGATGAAGGTCGGGTCGAGCAAACGATCTTCCACCGTTGCCTCGAAAATCTCGATCTGGATCTTGCCAAGGCCCCAACGAGCCTTGACATCGATGCCCAGGGAACGCGCCAGGTCGCTGGCGCTCTGGATGTCCGCCAGTTGCTCGGCGTGCACCCCGGGGTTGAAATGCAGGATCGAGTCAAGAACCGACATCCGGGCAAAGGGCTGGTCGAAGTCGTACTCACGGCCCTGGTAGCTCACCTGGCGACTGCCGTTGACCCGATCGGCAATATAACGTATCAACTCCTCGGTCAGGTCCATCAACTCGTGATAATCCGCATAGGCCTGGTAAAACTCGAGCATGGTGAACTCGGGGTTGTGGCGGGTGGATACGCCCTCGTTACGAAAATTGCGGTTGATCTCGAACACCCGCTCGAAACCGCCTACCACCAGTCGTTTCAAGTACAACTCGGGTGCTATCCGCAGGTACATCTCCAGATTCAGGGCGTTGTGGTAGGTGACAAACGGCCGCGCAGCCGCACCCCCGGGAATCGCCTGCATCATCGGCGTTTCCACTTCAAGAAATTCGCGATCCGTCAGGTAGTCGCGGATTGCATCGATAAGCACGGCGCGGGAGCGGAACACGCGGCGGGTTTCCTCGTTCATGATCAGGTCGACATAGCGCTGCCGGTAGCGCAGTTCCTGGTCAGTCAGGCCGTGGTACTTATCCGGCAGCGGTCGCAGGGATTTGGTCAATAGCTCGACGTGGTTCATGTAGACGTACAGGTCGCCTTTTCCCGAGCGATGCACCGGGCCCGTGGCACCAATGATATCACCGATATCCCAGCCCTTGATGTCAGCGACCTGTTGCTCCGGCAGCTGTTTTTTGTCGACGTAGGCCTGAATACGACCGGTCATGTCCTGCAGCACCAGAAAAGGGCCACGCCTGGCCATGATCCGGCCGGCGATACTAACGCAATGATTCAGCGACTCCAATTCCTGCTTGTCCTTGTCGCCGAGCAGGCGCTCAATGTCCTCGGCATGGCTGTCCCTGCGAAAGGTATTGGGAAAAGCCTGGCGCTGTTCGCGAATCGCGCCCAGTTTGGCACGGCGCTCGGCGATGAGCCGGTTTTCATTCTGGGCGTCGTCATGCTCGATCATAAACAGGTGCTCCAATTGACCACGGGCGCGGTCTACAGGCCGCTCTTTAACGCGGCTTCGATAAAAAGGTCGATATCGCCGTCGAGTACTACCTGGCAATTGCTGGTCTGCGCCCCGGTGCGCAGGTCCTTGATGCGCTGGTCATCAAGCACGTAGGAGCGAATCTGGCTGCCCCAGCCGATATCCGACTTGCTGTCCTCCAGCGCCTGCTGCTCTGCCTGGCGCTTCTGCATCTCCATTTCGTAGAGCTTCGACTTCAGCTGTTTCATGGCGCGATCGCGGTTCTGGTGCTGGGATCGCTCACTCTGGCACTGCACCACGATCCCCGAGGGCTCATGGGTAATACGAACCGCGGAATCGGTTTTGTTGACATGCTGGCCCCCCGCACCGCTGGCGCGATAGGTATCGAAGCGCAGGTCAGAGGGATTGACCTCGACCTCAAAGCTGTCATCGATCTCGGGTGATACGAACACCGAGGCAAACGAGGTGTGACGGCGGTTGCCGGAATCGAAGGGCGATTTGCGCACCAGCCGATGCACGCCGGTTTCGGTGCGCAGCCAGCCAAAAGCGTACTCGCCCTCAAAGCGCACCGTGGCACTCTTGATGCCGGCCACATCGCCGTCCGAAGCCTCGATCAGTTCGGTCTTGAAACCACGGCGCTCACCCCAGCGCAGGTACATCCTGAGCAACATCTCGGCCCAGTCCTGGGCTTCGGTTCCCCCCGAACCGGCCTGCACGTCGAGGTAGGCGTTGCTGTTATCGGCCTCACCGGAAAACATTCGCGTAAATTCAAGTCGCTCCAGTTCAGCCAGCAAGGCGGCGACCTCACCCTCGATATCGGCTACCGCGTCGGCGTCGTCTTCCTCGACCGCCATCTCCAGCAGCTCGGTATTATCGGCGATGGCGCTGCCGAGCCGCTCGATCACCAGCACCACCTCCTCGAGACGGGCGCGCTCGCGGCCCAATTCCTGGGCACGCCCTGGATCCTCCCACACCGAGGGCTCTGAGAGCTCGCGTTCTACCTCGTCGAGCCTGTCCTTCCTCTCTGCGTAGTCAAAGATACCCCCTAAGCGCCTGGACGCGCTGGTCGATATCCTGCAGGCTGTTTCTGAGCGGATTGATTTCCATGTTGATTCCAGCGTTGAAAAGCTGGGGATTTTAGCCCAAAGCCCCATGCTTCTCCAGATAATACCTAACGTGCTTCGAGGTGACTCACCATCAACTGCAGGTTGACCAGGCCACGAAATTCATTGGCATCCACTCGATAGGCGACATGGGCACGCTGAATCGACGGGTTGGGCCAGCACTGGGTGTCAACATTAAACCATATCGCATCGAGGCCGCGATCAGGGTCGCCGGGCGGCGCCACAACCAGCTTGAGATGGTGCCCACCTACCAGCTTCTGCTGGCGAATGATAAACTCGCCGTCGAATATCGGCTCCGGGAAATGCTGTCCCCACGGGCCTGCATTGCGCAGCGTATGGGCGAGCTCCAGCCCCAGCAATCCCGGCGGCAGCTCCCCGTCACTGAGTATTTCGCCCCGCAATTCGACCGCACCCAGTTCAGACCTGACCACGGCATCAAAGGCGTCGGCAAAGCGCTCGAAGTCGGCCTCGCGCAACTCCATGCCCGCCGCCATGGCGTGGCCGCCGAACTTGCTCAACAGGCCCGGGTGTCCGGCCGCCAATTTGTCGAGGGCATCGCGTATGTGCAGCCCCGGCACTGAGCGCGCGGAACCCTTGATCATACCGTCACCCGCCTCGGCAAAGGCAATTACCGGCCGGTGGTATTTTTCGCGAATGCGCGCGGCGAGGATACCAACGACACCCTGGTGCCAGCCCGGTTCAAAGAGGCACAGCCCCATCGGCATGGCAGCGGTACTGAGTTGCACCGAATCCAGGTGCGCCAGGGCCTCACGCTGCATCGACTGCTCGATCTCGCGACGCTCGGCATTGAGTCCGTCCAGCTCCAGCGCCAGGCTCTGGGCCTCCTCCAGGGACTGCGCCAACAGGCACTGAATGCCGTGACTCATATCATCGAGGCGACCGGCGGCGTTAAGGCGGGGTGCCACGGCAAAACCGAGATCGGCGGCCACCAGTTGCCGCGGGTTGCGACCGGCGATACCGAGCAGGGTCATGATACCCGGCGACGATTTGCCGGCCCTTATCCTGCGCAGGCCATGATGCACCAGTATGCGGTTGTTATAGTCAAGCGGCACCACATCGGCCACGGTACCCAGCGCCACCAGGTCGAGGTAATCGGCCATATTGGGCTCTTTCAACTTGTGGTCGCGAAACCAATTTTCGTTGCGCAGGCGCCGGCGCAGCGCTGTCAGCAGGTAAAACACCACGCCCACCCCGGCCAGTGCCTTGCTGCCGAAGTCGCAGCCCGGTTGGTTGGGGTTCACAATGGCCGCGGCAGCAGGCAGCACGGCACCGGGCAGGTGGTGATCGGTGATCAAGACCGCCATACCCAGGGCATTGGCAGCGGCCACGCCCTCGACGCTGGAGATGCCATTGTCGACGGTGATGATCAGTTCGGCACCGCGCTCGGCGGCCATGGCGACGATGGCGGGAGTGAGACCGTAACCGGTCCGGAACCGGTTGGGTACCAGGAAATCGAGCCGGCGGAAACCCAGTGCGCGCAGGGCTTTCAATGCCAGAGCAGTGCTGGTGGCGCCGTCGACATCGAAATCGCCCACCACCAGTATCGCCGCCTGGCGTTGCAATGCCCGCCACAACAGCTCCACGGCCTGTTCCATACCCTTGAGGGTGTGGGGGGGCAGCAGTGCACCCAGAGGATAGGCCAGATCCTCATCCGGGCCCGAACCCCGGGCCCGGTAGAGTCCCGACAATAACTGGACGATGGCTGTCTCGCTATCCGCGGCCGCCACCGCCGCCTGGCGCCGGCGGATAATCGTACTCACGAACGCGCAGAAATATTATTCGCCATATAGGACTGGACGGTCTCCAGCTCGCCATCGAGCACCTGGTAACGCTCCTCGCGCTGGTAGAGGTCGCTCATATGATGGGGCAGTGCAGGTTCCTCGGCCTGTCCGGCCTGGATAACCGCATCCGGGAACTTGGCCGGGTGCGCGGTGGCCAGGGTCACCATGGGGGTGGAGCTATCGCGCCGGCACTGGCGTGCTGCCTCGACGCCAATCGCAGAATGGGGGTCGAGGAGGTATTCGTTGCGCTCGTAGACCTGGCGAATCACTTCCAGGGTGCGCTGGTCGTCCACCGCGAAACTGTCGAACACCGCCCGGGCCCGCTGGAACACCGCATCCGGCACGGCAACAGACTCGTGATTGAATCGCTGCATCAGGTCGGCGATCGCGGCTCCGTCATGCTGGTAGAGATCGAACAGCGCCCGCTCGAAGTTGCTGGAAATCATGATGTCCATACTGGGCGACAAGCTGTGTATCAGCTCGTGCTTTTGGTACTGGTTCTGGCACATGAAGCGGTGCAGGATATCATTGCGATTGGTCGCGATGACCAGTTGCTCAATCGGCAGGCCCATGTTTTTTGCCAGCCAGCCGGCGTAAATGTCGCCAAAATTGCCGGTGGGCACGGAGTAGGAGACAGCTCGATGGGGCGCGCCCAACGCCAGCGCCGAGGAAAAATAGTAAACGATCTGGGCCATGATTCGGGCCCAGTTGATCGAGTTTACCGCCACCAGTTGCAGCCCGTCGGGCAGGAAAGACTGATCGGCGAAGCTGCGCTTGACCAGCGCCTGGCAGTCGTCGAAATTGCCCCTGACCGCGAGGTTGTGAATATTGTCGCCGGCCACGGTGGTCATCTGCCGGCGCTGCACTTCGGATACCCGCTGGTGGGGATGGAGGATGAAGATGTCGACGTGTTTGCAGCGCCGACACCCCTCGATCGCGGCGGACCCGGTGTCCCCGGAGGTGGCGCCCATGATGACGACGTGCTGCTGGCGGCGCTCGAGCACATAGTCAAACAAGCGGCCCAGCAACTGCAGGGCGAAATCCTTGAACGCCAGGGTTGGTCCATGGAACAGTTCCAGCACCCATTCGTTATGGCCGAGCTGGACCAGCGGCGCGACGGCCGCGTGGCGAAACTGGGCATAGCTGTCGTCGACAATGGCGCGCAGGTCGGCATCGTCGATGGCATCGGCCACAAATGGCTGGATAATGCGATAGGCCAGCTGCGCATAGTCAAGGCTCGCCCAGGAGGCGATCTGGGTGGCGCTGTATTGGGGAAGGGACTCCGGCACATAAAGACCGCCGTCGGAGGCCAGCCCGGTCAGCAATACCTCCTCGAAACCGAGTGCGGGGGCTTGCCCGCGGGTGCTGATATATTTCACAAGTGTTGTCCTGTTAGCCGTTGGTCAAAGCGAGGTCCGCAAGTGGTCTAGGCTTCCAGTGCCTCAACCCGCATCCGGGTCACCGCACCGGTCACGCTGTCCAGGGCCTCGATACCCGCCACCGCCTCCATCAACAGGCCCTCCCGAGCGACATTGGTGAGCAGGATCAGGGGCACGGTGACGGCGCCATGCTTCGGTGCTTTCTGTATCAGGGCCTCGATGCTAATGCCGGCATCGCTCATTATCTGGGCGATCTTCGACAATACTCCCGGCCGGTCAACAACCTCCATGCGCAGATAAAACGCCGTCTCCACCTCTTCTATGGGCAGGATCGGCTCCGCAGACAGGTACTCGCTATGGAAAGCCAGGTGGGGCACATTGCTGTGGAACGGATCCTCCAGGCCACGGGCGACGTCAATGATATCCGCAACGATGGCGGAGGCAGTCGGACCGCCACCGGCACCGGCACCGTACGACAGGGTGGGGCCCACGGCGTCACCTTCCACCATCACCGCGTTCATCACCCCGTTGACATTGGCCAGTAAGCGCTCGGCGGGGATCAGGGTGGGATGCACCCGCAGCTCGATACCACTGTCCGTGCGCCGGGCAATACCCAGGTGCTTGATGCGGTAGCCGAGCTCTTCGGCGTAGGAGACATCGCGCAGATCGATTTTGCTGATGCCCTCGGTGTAGACCCTGTCGAACTGAAGGGGGATACCAAAGGCAATCGACGCCAGAATGACCAGCTTGTGAGCGGCGTCGATACCTTCGACGTCAAAGGTCGGGTCGGCCTCCGCATAACCCAGTTGCTGGGCTTCGGCCAGCACGTCTTCGAAGCTTCGCCCCTTTTCCCGCATTTCAGTGAGGATGAAGTTACCGGTACCGTTGATGATGCCGGCCAACCATTCTATGCGGTTAGCCGCCAGCCCCTCCCTGATTGCCTTGATGATCGGGATTCCACCGGCCACGGCGGCCTCGAAGGCGACGCTGACGCCATTTTCAGCAGCACGTTGAAAGATTTCATTACCATGCTCGGCGATTAGCGCCTTGTTGGCAGTGACCACATGCTTGCCATTGTCGAGCGCCCGCAAGACCAGTTCCCGGGCCACCTCGCAGCCGCCGATGGTCTCCACCAGGATGTCGATATCCGGATCATCAGCCACCGCAAACACATCCCGGCTCACCCGGGTGTTGCCAATATCGCAATGGGGGTTGTCGCGCCGGGCACCGATGTGGGTCACGTCGATGCTGCGCCCGGCCCTGGCCCTTATCAGGTCGGCGTTGTCCTGCAATACCCGGAAACTACCACCACCCACCGTACCCAGGCCGCAAATACCGACCCTGACTGCCTTTAACATGCACACCTCACCAAAGGGGACAGCGCTTACTCGCTGACTGTTAACACAAGCCACGCCGCCTCGGATCCGCGACGCAAAAAAGCGCGTATTGTCGCTGAAAAGTGCCCGGCGGGCCAGCGCCATCAGCCGAAGGGGTCGAGCCCCGGCGCGGATGGAAGTGGCTTAGCCTGGCTGCAAACCCATCTGTGCGGCCAACTTGGCGGGCTCGACATAGCCTTTCAGCAAGGTACCGTCGTCCAGCACGATGCCGGGGGTACCACTCAAGCCGAGCTTCCTTGCCAGCGCGAACTGGGCGTCGATGGATTGCTTTTCACAGAGATTTTCCGGGATTTTGCCACCGCCCTTGAGGGTGTCCATGGCCTGCCTGGGGTCCTTGGCGCAAAGTGCGCTGATCATCTCACTGCGTGAACCATCGAAAATCGGAAAGGAAAAGTAACGGACTTCTATCCCCATCTTGTTGAGTGCCGGAACATCGGCGTGGAACTTGCGGCAGTAACCGCATTTCACATCGGTAAACACCGCGATCCAGCGCTTGGCACCCTGCTGCGGTGTAAACACGATCAACTCGTCCTTGGCGAAGCCGGCCACATCCGCCAGGCGCTCCTTCTCGCGCCTGGCCTCACTGACATTCTCGAGTTCGCCGGAACCGGTCGCGAACACATCCCCGCTTATGAAGTAGTCTGCGTCGGGGGTCACCATCAACAGGGGCCCATTGAGAATCTGCACATCGTACAGCCCGGCTACAGCGCTGGGCGCCACGGATTCCACTGCGAAGGTCGGCATCACCGCACTGAAGCGGGCCTTGATTTGCTTCTCCACGACAGCCAAATCGGCTGACAAGGCGGTCAGCGGCAACACCATGGCAAACAGCAGAACGATCGATAAATAGACTTTTTTCATTGAACAACTCACATTGTGGATAACATAAAGGGGACAGCGACGGGGGCGATACGTTCCCTGGCAAAAGGACACCGGGGGCGACGCCACGCTGATCATCGGCGGTTAACCCCGCGGATGGTGCCGCGCGTGGAGGTCCTGCAACCGTGCCCGGGCGACATGAGTATATATCTGCGTGGTGGAGAGATCACTATGACCGAGCAATAATTGCACCACCCGCAGGTCGGCACCGTGGTTGATCAGGTGGGTGGCAAAGGCGTGGCGCAGGGTATGGGGCGACAGTGGCGCGCGGATATTGACCTGGCTGGTGTAATGCTTGATGCGGTGCCAGAAAGTCTGGCGGGTCATCCTATCGCCGCGCCGCGATGGAAATAGTATGTCGCTGCGTTTGCCCGCCATCAGCTCGCCCCGGGCGACGGCACAATAGCTCACCAACCACTCCCTGGCTTCCTCGCCCATGGGCACCAGGCGCTCCTTGGAGCCCTTACCCATTATCCGCACCACACCCTGGTTGAGATTGATTTGCGACAGTTGCAGCGAAACCAGTTCGGAGACTCGCAGGCCGCAGGCGTAGAGCAGTTCCAGCATGGCCTTGTCACGCAACCCCAGGGAGTCCTCGACATCCGGTGCCGCCAGCAGCTGTTCAACGTCGTGCTCCGACAGGGTTTTCGGCAGCGAACGACCCAGGCGGGGGCTGTCGATTTCGAGGGTAGGATCGAGGGAAATGCGCCCCTCCCGCAACTGATAGCGATAGTAGCCGCGCAAACAGGACAGCAGGCGTGCGCAGGAGCGCGCCGACCTGCCACTTTGCAGTTCATGCGCCAGGTAACGTTCCACATCCTCCCGCGCTACCACCGCCAGCTTGCCCCCCCGGGGTTCCAGCCAACGGGCAAACTTGAGCAGATCCGAACGGTAGGAATCCAGCGTGTTGCGGGCCAGCCCGCGCTCCATCCAGACCGCGTCGATATAGCTTTCGATATCGGCCGTCGCAGTCAGCACCACTAATTGCCACCGGGCAGGGCATCGCCCCTCCGCCCCGAATATCCGGCCACCGACAACCCCGCCCGCCACAACACAAAAAGGGTGGAGGACCACCCTTTCATCATTGCCACTGTGCCCGGCTGCCTAGTTGAGCTTTTCCTTGATGCGCGCCGCACGGCCCGTCAGGTTGCGCAGGTAGTACAGCTTGGCGCGGCGGACGTCGCCACGGGTTTTGACCTTGATCTCCTCAACCGCCGGGCTGTAGGTCTGGAAAGTACGTTCCACCCCTACGCCGTTGGAGATCTTGCGCACGATAAACGATGAGTTCAAACCACGGTTACGCTTGCCAATAACCACCCCTTCAAAGGCCTGCAGACGCTCGCGTGTGCCCTCCTTCACCTTAACCTGGACCACCACGGTGTCACCGGCGCCAAACTGCGGCACCGCCTTGTTCATCTGTTCCTTTTCGATCTGCTGGATAACCGGGTTCTTGTTACTCATGTTTTGCTCCTGATCTGTGTCTATCGTTGCGCCATGGGCAAAGTGCCCGCTGCGCTTGTAAGAAGCACTGAACCGAGAGGACGACCGACTATTTGTCAGCCTTCATCGGCCAGCTCGCGGATATATTCCGCTAACAGTGCCTGTTGCTCATCATCGTGCTTGAGCCGTTGCCATAAATCCGGACGGCGCTGCCAGGTCCGTCCCAGGCTTTGCTTCAGCCGCCAGCGGCGGATTTTTTCATGGTCGCCGCTAAGCAGTATCTCCGGTACTCGCCGCCCATCCAGCGTCGCCGGCCGGGTGTAGTGCGGGCAGTCCAGCAGGCCGTCGACAAAAGAATCCTGCTGCGCCGACAGTTCGTGCCCCAACACCCCGGGCTCCAGCCGCACCATGGCGTCAATCAGCGCCATGGCCGCAAGTTCACCACCGCTGAGGACGAAATCCCCCAGCGAAAGCTCCTCGTCAACCTCGGTCGCCACTAGCCGCTCATCGATGCCTTCGTAGCGCCCACATAACAATACCAGTCCCGCCGTTGCCCGCAGGCGCTGCACTGCCTGCTGGTCAATACGCCGACCCTGGGGCGACAGGTAGGCAACGTGGCGTTGTTCACCGGCCGCTGCCAATGCCGCCCGCAACGGCGCAACTTTCATCAACATGCCCGGACCACCACCGTAGGGCCTGTCATCCACCGTGCGGTGCTTGTCAGTGGCAAAATCGCGCGGGTTGAAAAATCGCAGGGCAAGCTCGCCCAAGCGGCAGGCACGCCCGGTCACTCCGTACCCTGTAACGGCCTCGAACATCTCCGGAAACAGGGTCACGATGGTTACGTTCAGGCTCATTACGCTGCGCCACGTCGCCGCCAACTGCAATCTGGTGACGTCGGGTCGAAGTCCGCCAGGGCCGGCTAAAACGCCGGGTCCCAGTCCACCAGTATTTTCCTGCCCGGGCGGTCGATCTCCCGGATAAACTGTTCGCTAACCCAGGGAATCAGCCGTTCCCTGTCATCAATGCTGTCGGCGGTGGGCTCCACTACCAGGACGTCGTTGGCTCCAGTGGCGAACAAGTGACCTACCCGCCCCAACAGCCGCTGCCGCTCGCCACTTACGCTGTAAACCGCCATCCCCTCGAGCTCGCGCCAGTAGACTTCGTCGGCAGCGGGTTCAGGTAACTCCCCGGCGCTGACCGCAAGCTCGCGCCGGGTCAGCAGCGCCGCCGCGTTGCGATCGTCGCAGCCAACGATGTGCGCGACCAGTCCCTTGCCGTGGCGCCGCCCCTGGTCGATGGTAACGGGCATCCACCCGGCGTCGCGCTGGATGAAAAGGTTACGGAACCCGAGAATGTTAGTATCGGGGTCGGTGTAGGAGTGGACTTTCACCCAACCCTTAATACCGTAAACCGCCGTGATCCTGCCAACGATGACCTGCTCAGGCACCGACTCGACCATCTCGAACGCGCTAGCCGGCGACTTTCGCCGCCTCTTTCACCAACTGGCTGACACGCTCTGACATCTGGGCGCCAACACCTACCCAGTGCTGGACGCGCTCGCTGTCAACTCGCAAGCGAACCTCCTGGCCGCGTGCCTGGGGATTAAAGAACCCCAGGCGCTCGATGTAACGTCCGTCCCGCGACTTGCGACTGTCAGTCACAGTGATGTGGTAATAGGGACGCTTCTTGGATCCACCCCGTGATAAACGAATAGTGACCATTACTTGTCTCTGTTCCTGTTTTGATCGATCAAAATTAAGCCACACCAGACCAGCCGGCGAGTAAAGGGCGCGGATTATACGGTAAAAAACACCACCTTGGAAATGCTATTTGGCCCCCCGGCTTGTATCGGCCGGCCGCAGTGGCCCGTGGCCTAGCGCCGGCCACCACCGGGCATACCGCCGGGCATACCCCCAGGCGGCATCATACCGCCCATGCCCCGCATCATGCGGGCCATGCCACCTTTTTTGCCCACCTTCTTCATCATCTTCTGCATCTGCCGATGCTGCTTCAACAGACGATTCAGGTCCTGGACCTGGGTGCCGGAGCCCTGGGTGATACGGCGCTTTCTCGAGCCGTTGATGATATCGGGATTGCGCCGCTCGGCCGGAGTCATGGAGTTGATAATCGTCTCCATCTGGGCAAAGACAGTGTTCTCGACATTGGCCTGCTGGGCCATCTGGGCGACATTGCCCATGCCCGGCAATTTTTCCAGCATGCTGGAAATACCACCCATGCTCTTCATCTGCTGCAATTGGTCGCGGAAATCCTCGAGGTCGAAACCCCGGCCTTTTTTCAGCTTGGTGGCGAGCTTCTCGGCTTTCTTGCGGTCGAGCTTCTGCTCGGCCTCCTCGATCAGGCTGAGCACGTCACCCATACCGAGGATGCGCGAGGCGATACGATCGGGGTAGAACGGCTCCAGGGCCTCGGTCTTTTCGCCCATACCCATGAATTTGATGGGTTTGCCGGTGATGGCCCGCACCGACAGCGCGGCGCCACCACGGGTGTCGGCGTCGGCCTTGGTGAGGATGACCCCGGTGAGCTCGAGAGCCTCGTTAAAGGCCTTGGCGGTAACCGCGGCGTCCTGCCCGGTCATGGCATCGACGACGAACAGGGTTTCGATCGGGTTGATCGCCGCATGCAGTTGGCGAATTTCCGCCATCATCGCTTCGTCGATGGTCAGGCGGCCCGCCGTGTCAACCAACAGGACATCGATGAATTGCTTGCGGGCATCGTCAATCGCAGCCCTGGCGATATCTACCGGCTTTTGGTCGGCCGACGACGGGAAAAAGCGCACGCCGACTTCATTGGCCAGGGTTTCGAGCTGCTTGATCGCAGCCGGGCGATAGACATCCGCACTCACCACGGAAACGGATTTCTTCTGGTTTTGCTTGAGGTAGCGGGCGAGTTTACCAACGCTGGTGGTCTTACCGGCGCCCTGCAAGCCTGCCATGAGAATGATCGCCGGGGGCTTGGTGCTGAGGTTGAGGGCATCGTTGGCCTCTCCCATCATGCCCTGCAATTCGTCCTGGACGATTTTGACAAACTGCTGGCCTGGATTGAGGCTCTCCGACACCTCCATCCCCAGGGCCTTGCCCCGCACTTTCTCTACGAAATCCTTGACTACCGGCAGTGCAACATCGGCCTCGAGCAGGGCCATGCGGACCTGGCGCAGGGTGTCCTGGACATTTTCCTCGGTCAGGCGGGCCTGGCCGGCAACCGTTTTCAGTGATTTGGAAAGTCGATCCTGTAGACTGTCAAACATGGTGCAACCTCTATAAAACATCGGCCGGCGTGGTAGCGCCGATACAAAGCCACGGGGCGATGGCGCTGCCAGAGCCACACGCTCTCTCATTCGAGTACCCCGCAGGCGGTCGGCGCGCAGTATAAACCATCATGCCCATAGTCGGCCACGACGTCGGCAGCGTGCGGGAGAAAGCCCGCCCCGGGACTTCCATGCCCCCCCGCTGTTATGCCACACTAATGACACTGGATTGCCCTGAATCATGATGCGGACTCAATGACCACGTTCCTGGCTCTCGCTGCTGCTCTGCTCTATTTTGGTTGCGCCGGCCCCATGGCCGTGCGCGCCCTGCGCGGCGAATCATACCGGCCGGTCGCTCCCGCCATGACCGCCGCCGCAGTGGTTGCCCTGGGGTGCCATGCGCTGGTGTGTTATCGCCTGTTATTGCAACCCGGTGGCCTCCACCTCTCGTTTTTTACGGTCGCAACCACCATCGCCTGGTTTATTGCGCTGATTGCGCTGCTGGGCAGCCTGCGGGCCCCAATCGACAAGCTTCTCATTCCGGTTTACGGACTGGCGGGGCTGACCCTGCTCGGGGCACTCGCATGGCCCGGGGGGCAGGAAACCAGCAACCGCATCGGACCAGGAGTTGCCAGCCACATCATGCTCTCTATCCTGGCTTATGCAGTGATGACCCTTGCTGCCTTCCAGGCCGTCACCCTGGGTGTACTGAACCACGAGCTCAAGGCCCGCCATATCCGCGGCATACTCGATGCCCTGCCGCCACTGCAGACCATGGAAACCCTGCTCTTTGAAATCCTCTGGGTAGGCATGGCGCTGCTGACCTTGTCAATCGTCAGCGGCATGATTTTCCTTGACGATTTCTTTGCCCAATCCCTGGCTCACAAGACTTTCTTCGCCATTGTCGCCTGGATGATATTTGCCATGCTGTTATGGGGGCGCCACCAGCTCGGCTGGCGCGGCACAATGGCCATTCGCTGGACCCTGGGCGGATTCGCTGTACTGATGCTGGCCTATTTCGGCAGCAAGTTCGTATTGGAACTGGTATTGCAGCGCTGAGCAGGTGTTGCTTCAGGGCTCTTTTCACTGCACCATACATCCGTCTAAACCGTCAGGACATTTTGCTTGAACGATACGCCTCTGGGGATATTGATCTCCGCACTGCTCATTCTGGTCGTCATATCCGCCTTTTTTTCCAGCTCAGAGACCGCCATGATGTCGCTCAATCGCTATCGCCTGCGACATTCGGCAATTACCGGTAACCGTGGTGCCAAGCGGGCCAGCAAAATGCTCGAACGTCCGGATAAACTGCTGGGCCTGATCCTGATCGGCAATAACCTCGCCAATAACGCGGCCGCCGCCCTGGCCGGCATCATTGCCTATAACCTCTACGGCGATGCGGCAGTCGCGGTGGCAACCCTGCTGCTCACCCTGGTCATGCTGATATTTGCCGAAGTCACGCCCAAGACGATCGCCGCCTACAGGCCGGAACGCATCGCCTTCCCCGCAACGGTCATACTCAAACCACTGATGTGGATACTGTATCCGGCGGTATGGATGATCAATCACCTGTCGGGTGTACTGGTCCGGCTGTGCGGCATCAATCCCAAGACTGCAAGGGAGGATGCCCTCAGCGCCGACGAGCTGCGCACCTTGATGGGAACCACCAGCCACCGGATACCGGACAAAAATCAGGGGATGCTGATCAATATTCTCGATCTCGATACCGTCACCATCGATGACATCATGGTGCCACGCAATGAGGTTTACGGCATCGACCTGAATAACTCGGACGCGATCATCAGCCGCAAAATACTCACCAGCAACTACACCCGGCTGCCAGTGTATCGAGATAACATCAACAATATCATCGGCATGCTCCACCTGCGCAACGCACCGCGGCTGTTCAGCGGGGGGGCGTTCGATCGCGCCGAGCTCGAACAACTGCTGCACGAGCCCTACTTCATCCCCGAGCAGACTGCGCTGCACGTGCAACTGCATAATTTCCAGAAAAACAAACACCGCATCGGGGTGGTGGTGGATGAATATGGCGCGGTCATGGGCATCATCACCCTGGAGGACATCCTGGAGGAAATTGTCGGTGACTTCACCTCGGATATTGCCGATAACGTCGACGACATCGTAGTGCAGGACGATGGCACCTACCTGATCGACGGAGCGGCCACGGTGCGCGAAATCAACAAGGCACTGGGCTGGGAGCTGCCCACTGAGGGGCCGAGAACCCTCAATGGTTTGTTGCTGGAAGTGCTCGAGGCCATTCCCGAGAATGTTGTCGGCATCGCGGTGGGAAAATATCGGTTCGAAATTTCCGAACTGGGTGAAAACCGGATAGAGAAGGTACTCGCTTACCAGCCTTAGCGCACCGCAAACCGTAGCTTAACCGCAAGCCCAATAACGATAGGGCCCAATAAGCGGCTCCTGATTATATTGACATAGCTTGGCGGGGCTATCGCCCCGCCTGCCCAGGCGACGAGAGTGCCGCTAACAACCCGCTAGATGGGATCGAAGCTGTACTTCTGTCCGCTGATGGTAGCCGCGTACATCAGGCCGCCCTTGCCCAGGACAAAGACCAGCAAACCGTCACTGTAACCGGCATCGGCCTGTGCGCCACCCTGGCCAGCGGAAACAGACGCCCCGGCAGATGCACCGCCTCCGGTACCTGTCTGCGCCTGGGCACTGGCAGTAACGGCCACTGCGCTGGCGGTCGCACTGAACTCAAAGTTGCCACTGGTAAAATCGTCGTAGGCTCTTTGATCTTCGAAAAAGATGATCTGGCTGTAAGCTTGGCCCCCGGCTTGCAAGCCGAAGGAGATATCGGTCACGGAGGTATGGCCCGTCACCTTCCCGCCGCGGTAAACCTGGCCCTTGCCATAAGCACCTCCGATACCCAGACCACCCTTGCCCACAGTGGGGAATACGGCGTAGCCATACGAGTTGCTGAAAAAGGGACTGACCGCGGCAATCTGCTTGAAGTTGTTGATAGTCTCCGAGTAATCCTCGACTTTTTTACTATCCGCCCATGACAGATTGGCCAGCAACATGCAGGCCAGGCCGTACATCCAAACTTTACCCATTTTCATACTGCTCTCCCTGAAACCTATCTATTAATCATCGGAAGCGGTCACTATGACGCAGCAACCGACCATGCACGAACATGGTCGCAAAACGGTAACACAGGGCAGCTTTCAAACACCAACCGCTTTCAGGCAGCCAATGTGCTGATTGAGCGTATTTCGGGCTACTGATGGCAAATAAGTGGAGCCGATCGACCTAAAATAGCCCGCCGCTTTCAATGCGACGGCGCTGGGCCTGCTGGACCACCGCTCGCTTGCCCAGGTTATCGAGGCTGGACCACTCGCCGATTTCCCGCGCGGTGCGATAGCACCCCTGGCAGATATCGTTTTCGTCCAGCACACAAATATCGATACAGGGGGATGCCACCGGCTGATTGCTGTCAGCGGGCATCGTCTTGTACCTGCAGTTGCTCAGCATAGGTCAGGCCGTTGGCAATATAGTGGTCGGCGTTGTGCCGCAGCAGCAATTGCTCCTCGGCCGACAGAATTCTTTTAACCTTGCCCGGGCTGCCGATCACCATCGCACCGTCCGGCACCTCCATATTGGCAGGCACCAGTGCGTTGGCGCCAATCAGGCAGCCCTTGCCGATTTTCGCCCCATCGAGTACCACCGAGTTGATGCCTATGAGACTGCCATCGCCAATCGTACAGCCATGGATCATCGCCTTGTGCCCCACCGTCACGTTGCGGCCGATGTTCACCGGGAAGCCGGGATCCACGTGCAACACCGAGCCGTCCTGAATATTGGTGCCCGCGCCGATATGGATTGAATCGCAGTCTGCCCGTATCACCACGTTGAACCAGATAGTGACGTTCTCCTCCAGCGTTACCGAGCCGATCACACTGGCGTTGGGCGCGATATAGTGGCCGCCACCCCGCAGGGAAACACGGCGATTCTCAAGTTGGTAAATCATGGTTTGGCCTCCCGGCTCCGGGCTTATAAAGATTCCAGCCGCCATACATCGTAGGCGGGCTCCTCGTAAGGATGGGCTTTTCGCAGCGCCTGTATCACGACCTGCAGGTGCTCACCGTCACACAGCATTTCAACCTTGTATTCCGGCTCGACGTGGATCTTGTTCTGTGATCCGAGAAAAGGTTTGCTGCCCTCCAGGGGCCTGAACTGTCCCTGCCCCGCCACCTGCCAGGCGCAACAATCGTAGTTGCCGAGGCGCCCCGCACCCGCCCCGAAGCATGCGCTCTTGACGGCGTCGAGATGGCTTTCGGGTACATAAAAACACAGCTTATACATCGCTTTTCTCCGGCACTGACACCCCCTGGCTGCGGTAGCTCTGTTGATAGAAGGCAGCAAACTCTCCTGCGGCGATCGCCTCGCGCATCTGCGCCATGAAGTGCTGGTAGAAGTGCAGGTTATGGACTGTATTCAGATGCGAGCCGAGGATCTCATTGCACTTGTCGAGATGATGCAAATAGGCGCGACTGAAATTACGGCAAGTATAACAACTGCAATGATCGTCTATCGGTCGCTCGCTGCGCTTGTTCGCGGCATTGCGCAGTTTGACCACGCCCTGGCTGGAAAACAGGTAGCCATTGCGCGCGTTGCGGGTGGGCATCACGCAGTCGAACATATCGATACCCCGGGCCACGGCTTCGAGCAAATCCAGAGGCGTTCCCACACCCATCAGGTAGCGGGGCCTATCCGTTGGCAACAAGGGGCTGAGGGTATCGAGCACCCTGCGCATGTCCTCTTTCGGCTCACCCACCGACAAACCACCGATGGCATATCCGTCGAAACCGATCTCCAGTAAACCTTGCAGCGAAAGCCGCCGCAGCTCGGGGTACATCCCGCCCTGGATGATACCGAACAGGGCAGCAGTATTGTCGCCGTGGGCAACTTTGCTGCGCGCCGCCCAACGCAGTGACAGTTCCATGGATTCCTGCGCCTGCTCTAAAGTGGCCGGATAGGGAGTACATTCATCGAAAATCATCACGATATCAGCGCCGAGGCGACGCTGCACGTCCATCGACTCTTCCGGCCCCAGAAACACCGCGCTGCCATCCACCGGCGACTTAAAGGCCACGCCCTGCTCGGTAATCTTGCGCATCGCGCCAAGACTCCAGACCTGGAAGCCCCCCGAATCCGTCAGGATAGGGCCTTGCCAGCCCATAAAGTCGTGCAGGTCACCCAGCTGCTGGACAATTTCAGTGCCGGGTCGCAGCATCAGGTGAAAGGTGTTGCCAAGAATGATTTGCGCCCCGGTATCCACCAGGTCACGGGGTGTCATGGCTTTGACCGTGCCATAGGTACCCACCGGCATGAACGCCGGGGTTTGCACTTCGCCCCGGGGGAAGCGCAAGCAGCCCCGGCGTGCGGCGCCGTCAGTGGCCTCTAGCTCGAACAGCATGCGGCAACTTGTCATCGGTCGACCTGCCCTTGCTCCCGCAACAGGGGTGGGAGGCTGCCCGCAACCCACATGGCGTCGCCGTAGCTGAAGAAACGATAGCGCTGGATCACCGCTTCACGGTAAGCGGCCAGAACGTTTTGCTGGCCGGCAAAAGCACACACCAGCATGAGAAGCGTCGACTCGGGCAAATGAAAATTGGTGATCATGGCATCGACGCAGGCAAACCGATAGCCGGGGTAGATAAATATATCGGTATCGCCTCGATACGCCTGCAGGCTACCGGAGGCGCTAGCGGTTTCGAGGCTGCGCACACTGGTGGTGCCCACCGCGATGACCCGGCCCCCGCGCTGCCGGGCAATGCGGGCCTGGTCGACCACTGCTTCAGACACCTCGATCCACTCCGAGTGCATCCGGTGCTCGCGGATATCATCGACCCGCACAGGCGTGAAGGTTCCCGCTCCCACATGCAAGGTCACAAAAGCGCTCTGGACGCCCTGGCTTGCCAGCTGTTGCAATAGCGGCTGATCGAAGTGCAGCCCCGCTGTGGGCGCCGCCACCGCGCCGGGCTCCCGGGCATAGACCGTCTGGTAGCGCTGTGAATCCCCCGCGTCATCCTGCCGATCGATATAGGGAGGCAGTGGCACATGGCCATATTGCTCCAATACCTGCAGTATCTCCCGACCCACTGGAAACGCCAGTTCAAACAGGTTGTCCTGCCGACCTATGACGGTAACCTCGATTTCACCGGGTTGATCACCGTTTTTTTCCAGTAGGCGAATCTGGGATCCCACCTTAGGCGTCTTGCTGGCCCTGACCTGGGCCAGCGCCCTGGAGGCATCGCTAAAGCGCTCCAGCAGAATCTCTACCCGACCGCCACTGGCCTTTTGCCCGAACAATCGCGCCGGTATAACCCGGGTATCGTTGAATACCAGCAAGTCCCCGGCATTCAGCATTTGTGGCAGGTCGCCGAACTGCCGATGCCGCACCGCCCCGTTCACCCCGTCGAGGCACAACAAGCGGCTGTCCGTGCGCTGAGCCGCCGGATATTTTGCAATCAGGTGTGGAGGCAAATCGAAGTGAAATTCAGCGCGTTGCATGCTGACCTGCCGGTTGGGAAAAGCCGGCAAGGGTAGCGAAAATTGCCCGCTAAATCCAGCGCCCGGGGAAGCTTTGATGTTGCATGCAAGAGTTGGATTGCTATAATGCGCCGTCTCTGCTGCCCGCCTACGGGGCAGCCATCCAGCAAAGCCAGAGTGGTGAAATTGGTAGACACAGGGGATTCAAAATCCCCCGCCCTTAAAAGCGTGCCGGTTCGAGTCCGGCCTCTGGTACCAAACTGAAAAGGCTCACCCTACCGGGGTGGGCCTTTTCAGTTTGATAGCGGTGTGTCGGCGAGAAACGGCAACCCGGTTCGACGCCCTGTGTCCCGGACGCAGGGCGCTACGAGGCGCACTGCAACGCAGGGCGGCGAAGCCCCAACGGGGGCCCGGCAGGCCCAAGCCTGGCGGGATTAATCCGGCCTCTGGTACCAAACTGAAAAGGCTCACCCTACCGGGGTGGGCCTTTTCAGTTTGATAGCGGTGTGTCGGCGAGAAACGGCAACCCGGTTCGACGCCCTGTGTCCCGGACGCAGGGCGCCGAATCGGTGAGATATGGCGGCTAACCCTGCTTGTTGCTAACGGGGCAGGTATTCATACCCAGCAGTTTATAGGCCGGGCAAAAGCCGAAAATCCCGGTCAGTAGTGGTACCAGCCCCACCAGGCCCCACATTGACTGAGGCCCGATCACCACCAGGCTCAGCAGCCCAAGACCCACGATCACCCGTATAGTGCGATCCAGATTACCTTCGTTTTTCATTATCCCCACTCCCCTAGTATCACGCTCGTTAAACACATATTGCCACTAAAGCGCAGACTTGTCAGTCATGAGCGAGTATATCCCGGCCTGTTTTCAATGGAATTCCGGCTGCAGCGGCTGGCGAATCAGCCTGCGATGGAGGGGTCCGGGCCATCGCAGGTATCAGGCAAAGCTGCAAATCCTGCCTATACTATTGCGGTGGGAGTGACATAGAGACACCGAGAATGCGATCTACTGCACAGTTTTTACTGTGGTTCATCTGTTGGGGCATCACCAGCTCAGCGCTGGGCCAGGCTTTCGCGCAATCACCAACAAGCAATGAGGGCAGTATCACCTTGTCCTGGACCGCGCCCATGGAGCGGGAAAACGGGAGTTTGTTGAGCCCAAGCGAGTTGGTAGGCTACCAGATCTACTACACCGTCGAGGAAACCGGCGAGAGCATAATGATCGAGATTGACGATACCGGCACGACCGAATACGCGTTTCACGACCTCGCTCCCGGCACCTACTTTTTCGCGATTACAGCGGTGGATTCAAAGGGCGAAATCAGCGAATTGTCGGACATGGTTACGGTACATGTGGAATAACCGCACCCATGCCCGCGTGGCGGCGGTTACTTGAAGAGTTTGCCCACGGTATTCATCAGGCCACCCACACCTCCGAAGGTATCGAGTAGCGAACCACCGCTGCTAGCCTTGTCTACCATGGCGGGCAGCGACTGGGAGAGGCCGTTCAGCGCGGTATCCGGATCGATGTTCAGTTTGGAGGCGAACTGGGAAACCTGGTCGGATCCCAACACGTTTTTGACCTCATCCGGGGATATCGGCGCATTGGCACCGTCGCCCAGCCAGGAATTGACGATCGATTGCAGCCCGCCCTGCTGGCTCATGTTGGCGACGATTTTCCCCAGGTCGAGATTGCCGCCCTGACCACCCAGCAGACCGGACAGCGCTGACTGTATTTGATTTATATCGAGATTTTTGTTGGCAGTGCCATTGGCAAACATCTCTGCCGCTATTTTCATAATATCCATATTGCTTCCTCTGTATTTTTCTTAAGCGTTTGTCGCTGCATCCTGGCATGCGCGCCAGGGAAAGACCATTAAAACAGAGCGCCCCGGCTTCTACAAAGCAAAAATTGCCGACAGCCACAGCCTGGCGCAATGGCGTTGGAGTCTCCGGATCGCGCTTGCTATTATCGCCCTGCCCGCCGTAAATGACCCGAACCATCTTTTATGACCAACGCGCATTTTATACCCTTTCGCAAGTCAGATATCGTCACCATGTGCCTGCAGGACAGCGGCTTCGACTCGCAACGCCAGGGGGCTTTCGCCGATTGCTGCAGTTTGTTGCAGAGTATCTTCCATTTTGAATTTTACCGGCGCCTGGAGCAGCTGAAGGACCGCTATGCACCGCTCAATCCCGATACCGACACGCGCTCCATTGCCGGCCAGGGGACAAACTCGGGAGAGAGCTTTCCAGTGCAACTGGAAAGCCTGTTGCAAAGTGCCAATTACGTGAAGTTGGGAGTCGACGACCTACAGCATGCAATGGCGGAGCACGCGCTATTCAAGATCAAACTCAAGGTCAATTTCAGTGATTTTGCAGAGGTCTTGATGTACTGCCGTGGCGAGTCGCAACGCGAGGAGGAGGTAGCCGGCCCCCTCGGTTTCGGCAGCAAGTGCATCAGCTTTACCAACTATGACCGGGTGGTGGTCTATATCAAGTTCAAGCCGGATTTCGTGCCACGCCCGGGGTTACTGCCCGACTGCCAGCCCGGCACCACGGTGCTCAAATTGTTCCAAAACGTGCCCAGTGCCGATCTCGAAATGCTGTTTCCCAACACCGAGGTGCGTATGCGCAGCATCGACCGATTGCTCCTCGGTGTACCGGCGCTAGTCAGCGGCACCGCCATAATCAGCACCAAACTGGGGACTACGCTGGTGCTTATCGGCTCACTCATTGGCGTCTGGCTGGGCCTGAACAATCGGTCAGTAGTGCTGGACAAAGCCTCGGTACTGGCGCTGGTGGCAGGCTTGGGAGCCCTGCTCGCTTACCTGTGGAAACAACTCAGTAAATTTCGCAGCCGCAAGACAAAGTTCCTGCAGATATTGACCGAAAACCTCTACTTCAAGAATCTCGACAACAACGCGGGTGTGCTCCATCACCTGCTGGATGCCGCGGAAGAGGAAGAATGCAAGGAAGCCATTCTCGCTTACTACGCGCTATTGCGCGCCGAACAACCCCTGGATACCGAAGCGCTGGGGATCTGGCTGCAACATTGGTTCAAGACCCGGTGGCAATGCCAACTTGATTTTGACAGTACAGACGCACTCGATAAGCTCAAGCGACTTGGCCTGCTCAGGACCGAAAGTGACGGCTGGCGGGTGCCAGACCCGGCCGAGGCAAGCGCCATTCTTGGTGGCCGCTGGAATCAGCTCTTCCGGGGAGGCAAGTAGCCTTGACTAACAAACTGCTAAGGCCTCAGCAAACACCACCCCCAATCCAAATATTGTTAACTATCTGGAAAAATCATTGATGGCAGGTAAAAAAAGTGACTTGAAGCTTTTGCTGTTGCAGATCCGCGACCAGCCCCGTGTGCGCCGGGAAGAACATGCCAGCTTTTGCGACTACAGTGGCCTGGAGCCCAGCCAACTGGACATTCACAATACCTTCGACACACCGCGCTTCGGGCCGGGGATACTCGAGGGCTACGATGCCCTCATTGTCGGTGGCGCCAGTGAGGCGAGCGTGCTTGAGCCTGACAACTACCCGTTCGTGGACGCCAGTATCGCCCTGATGCGACACTGTATCGAAGCCGATTTCCCGGTCTTTGCCTCCTGCTTCGGTTTCCAACTGGCGGTACTGGCGCTGGGCGGGACCATCATCAGGGACCAGCGCGATTTTGAAATGGGCACCGTGGCTATCAGCCTCGACAGCGTGGCAGCGAGTGATCCGCTATTTCGCGACGTACCCGACGGTTTCGCCGCGGTTGCAGTTCACCGGGAGCGCTCTGTGGAGTGCCCCCCCGGGGCGACGCGACTTGCCTTCACCAGGGCCTGCTGTCACGCATTCAAGGTCGACGAGAGCCGTTTCTGGGCATTCCAGTTTCACCCCGAGGTGGACCGCGCCCGCCTGGTTGAGCGCCTGACGATATTCAAGCGCCACTACACCGACGGCGACGATCACCTCGAACAGGTCTTGGCGAGCGCCGTAGAAACCCCTTTTTCCAATGCCCTGGTGGGAAAATTCGTCGACCGGGTGCTGCTCGGTCATGAGCCGGGCCCGGAGCCCGGGTAAAACCCGCTTTATGGTCAGTCGATGCGCAGTGCGATTATACTTAACGAGCGTTTACCGCCGTTCCCCAACCTCGATATCGGAGTGCTGAGATTTGCGAACTGCACGGCTGAAAACACTGGCGCTACTCCTTGCGATAGGTCTCGCCCTGGGCGCCTGTGCAGTGAGGGTGGGCTATGAGTTTCTCGATGTGGCCCTGATGTGGTCGCTGGACGACTACATTGATTTCGAAAGCACGCAGCGGTCCGATGCCAAGAGCGTCGTCAAGGAGTTCCACCAGTGGCACAGGCTCAACGCCCTGCCGGAATATGCCGTCCATCTCGATGCCCTGGCCGATGACCTGGAGGGGCCGGTCACGGTAACAACCATGCGCCGCTATACAGAGTTCAGCTTCCAGGCGTGGCAGGAACTGATGCAAGCGCTGGCGCTACCCTCGGCAAAAATCCTTGCCGATCTGACCCCTGCACAGATCGAGGGCATGATCGAGATCATGGTGGAAAAAGAAGAGGACGATCGCAACGACCTGAAAAACGAGCCCATCTCCAAGATTTACCACGAGCGTTACGAATTCATGACCAAGGCGGCCCAAAGGCTGGCGGGCAAGCTGAATAACGAGCAGCGCACCATGGCAAGGCGCTGGGCAACATCCCTCAAGGACAACCGCCAGTTGTCCATCGAAAGCCGGGAAGCCTGGCGCAAGCGTTTTTACGCCATCGTTACTGCGGATTCCTCGGTGGCAACCATGGCCGAGCAACTGTCCCGGCTGTACGCCGAGCCCTACCTGTTCTGGAACGCCAATTACCAGCAAAGCATGGACTACAACCGCGAGCGCACCCTGAAACTCGTTACCGACCTCGCCAACTCCATGACTGACAAACAGCGCACCCACGCTATCGATCGGCTGCGCGGTTTCGCCGCTGATTTTCGCGCACTCAGCCGGGAATAAGTATTACCAACTGCCCCTGGCTACAGCCTTGTGAAATACGACTACAGCATCCAGACAGGCCATCAGCCGCGGTCGACCGGCACAGGATAGCGCAGGAGCGGTCGTTGCATTGCCAGGCTGCAGGGGGGCGGCTGGCGGCCGCCGCGAGCTGCCCTATCCTGTAACTGCCGCAAATCGCTGGACCGACCCTCGGCGGGCATCGCAGCCAATTGGCCAACGGCCGCGTAAAAAGTCGGCCAATCACAGCCCTCGCGCAGGAAAAGTGCCTTGAATGCCGCCAGCCAATCATTGTAATTGCCGATGCTCAGCAAGCGCGCATTATTGAGCGGGCGCTGCATCCAGCGATCGTAGCTTGTGTCGCCATTGTGCTGTCGACGCAGCTCGGGGTAGGCCCGGGCCATAGCATCGAAAACGGCCTGCTTCTGCGCCAGCTTGTCACTGTCACTGGCATCAGACTGGTAGATCTGTTGCAGGGTATCGCGCTGTCGCGCCAGCCAACCGGCAAACACCGCCACCCAGCGCTTGTGCTCCTCCCAGGCGTCTAACTCATCACTGCGGCCGCTATCGCGCAGCCATTGTGCTACCGCCAGGGCCTCCACAGCAGAGGCGAAACTCTCGTTAAAGCTGGTATCGTCCTTGACGTAGACCACCTGGTGCGCCAGCTCGTGGAACAGCAGGCCAGCCAGGCGTACCTCGTCGTAGTTGAGAAAGGAGCTATACAGCGGGTCGTCGAACCAGCCAAGGGTCGAGTAGGCGGCAACCGGGCCCACGTACACATCGTAATCGTCGCGCTGCAGCCGGTCGGCAAATGCTTCTGCCTGTTCACGCTTGAAATAACCACGGTAGCGGACGCAGCCGGCAACCGGAAAGCACCACTGAACCGGCTCCAGCGACAGGGCGCCGGCGGCCATGACGTTCCAACTGACATAGTCGCCGTCCAACTGTACCAGGTGCCGGTAGTTATCCCCCACCGGCAACGCCAGTTGCTGCTCGGCATAGTCGCGAATGTCCAGCGCCTGTTGCAAGCGGATGCGCTGCCGCTCGCCGAGCGCCGGATCCTGCAATACCGCCGCTACCGGCTGCTTGCGGCTGAGCAGGGCAAGGTGACCGCTGCTGGCTTGCCAGTAATACCCGAGCGACTCGCAGCCACCCAGGCAGAGTACCGTCAGCGCTGCGAAGACTGCCGGGATGAGGATATTTGTGGTGGCCTGTTTTACAATTAGCGGCATCGATCAACGGCGCTGGCAAGAGGTTTTATCATGACGGTCTTACGTCGCATATCCATTGAACAGGCTCAGGTACTGATAGCCGAGCAGGACCCGCTGATTGTCGATGTGCGGGACCCGCAATCCTACAGCATGTCGCGCATAAAGGGTGCGGTGCATCTCAGCAACGACAGTATCGGGCACTTTCTGCAGCAGACCGACCGCCAGCGGCCGCTGCTGGTGTACTGTTATCACGGCAACAGCAGCGTCGGTGCCGGCCAATTCCTGGCCGAGCAGGGCTTCACCGACGTGATGAGCATGGACGGCGGCTTCGAATCCTGGCGCAGCCACTACCCCGTCGAATAACGCAGCCCCGGGGCACACCTAGCGGGCGACACACTCCATGCAGTGCATATAAACCCCGCGGGGATCGTTGAGCAATGGCATTTCCACGTTTTTCTGTAGCCAAGGCAGGCGTGCAATATCGCCCAACAGCCCACCGGCGACAGCGTCGGCAAAAGCGGCGCCACTGGCATCGATGAAACGTCGCCAGACGCCGCTTTCGAGCCAGTCGTCCGCAGTCACCCAAACGGTATCGTAATCCGTCAATGCGGCCAGCCTTGCCGCTGCCGCCACGGCATCCTGCAGCCCCCCGAGTTCATCGACCAGGCCAATGGCTAGGGCATTTTCACCAGTCCATACCTGGCCCTGGGCAACGGCGTCGACCGCCTCCGGAGTCATGCCCCGGGCCTCGGAGACCAACGTCACAAAGCGCCGGTAACCGTGCTCGATGGTCGACTGCAGGGCATTGTGGCCAATCTCACTCAGTGGGCGATCGACCCGGAAGGCGTCGGTCATGCGGGTGGTACCCACTCCATCGGAGTGTATACCCCACTGCTCCAGAGTCCGGTTGATAGTGGGGAATAACCCGAAAATACCGATAGAACCGGTGATCGTGGTGGGCTGGGCCCAGATCTCGGCCGCCCCGGTAGCGATCCAGTAGCCGCCAGACGCCGCCGTACTGCCCATCGATGCAACCACCGGCTTGCCGGCCTGTTGCGTCAGCATGACCTGCTCCCGGATAACCTCGGAGGCAAACGCACTACCACCGGGACTGTTGATGCGCAGCACCACAGCCTTGACCGCGTCATCCTCCCGGGCCTTGCGCAGGAGGTCGGCGATACTGTCCCCGGCCGCTGTGCCCGGTGGCTGGCTGCCATCGACTATCATGCCCTCCGCCACCACTATACCCACCACGTCGGTGCCGGTGGCGGCAGCCAGGGCCAGGGATTGGTTGCCAGGCTCCAGGTAGTCGTAAAAGTGTACCAGGGACTCCTCGGGATCAGCCCTGCCGGTCAGCTCGGCAACCCGGCCGAGCATCGCCTCGCGCCCCAGTATATTGTCGACCAGGCCGCGATTGAGTGCCGCCAACGCTGCGTTGCCCTGCACTTCCGCCAGCACCTGGTCGTAGTTATTGGCGTATTCGTCGATACTGGCCGCATCGAGATCGCGATTGAGGGCCACGCTACTGGTGTAATTACTCCAGACCGAACGCAGCCAACGCTCATTGTTCTGCTTCGCCGCGGGTGACATATCGTTACGCATGAATGGTTCAACCGCAGACTTGAAGGTACCGACCCTGAAAACGTGTACGTCGATATGCAGTTGTTCAAGCAGCTCGCTGAAATAGTTGGGGTAGACACCAAAGCCCTTGATACTCACCTCACCCATGGAGTGGATATTCACTTCATCCGCATACGACGCGAGCAGGTATCGGTTCTGGTCGTAACTGTCAGCCATCGCAACCACCCTCTTGCCCCCGGCCTTGAAGGCTTGCAGGGCCGCTCCCAGCTCCCGGGCGCTGCTGATGTCGATGGACTGCAAATGGTCCAGATCCAGGGCAATGCCAATAATGCGTGAATCCTCGGCGGCCTGCTCTACCGCCTCCAGCAGATCGTTTAAAGGGGTTTCGCTGAGGGCTACCTCGGGGTTGATCATTCTTGCTAACGGGTCTATAAAGCTGCGCTGATCAACCACCGACCCGGTTGGCGCCAGCAGCAGCATCGACTCATTTTTGACCGTTTCAGTCTCGTCCGAGAAGACGAGAAACAGCAGGAAAACCAGCAACAGCAGAAACAACACGTTGGCTATGCCAATTCGCAGGGCACGGATAAACCGCCAGAAACCGCGCCAGGACCGCCGCAGCAGGCCCACCTCTTTTTCAGTCATGTTTTACCTTCTTGTCCAGTATCAGTCGCCTGCCACTTGTAGTGCATCCCCGCCCAGCGGATAAATCCAATGCAACCGCAGAATAGCCCGCCAAGCAGTGCCAGTGCCAGCCAATGATAGTTGGAGGCGAAGGGAGAGAACAGCCCCTCGACGGTGAGCACGAAGTAGAGCAGCAGCAGAAAGGACAACCAGGCGTACGTACGCTGATTGCGTCGCAGGATTCCGGGCAGAAACAGCAACAGCGGCAGGATATGAATGGCCAACATCGTGTAATTGGGATCGCGTCCCCCCATCGGCGCGAGCACCGTCTTGAACAGGAAAGACAGCAGTAGGCCAAAGTAGCAGACCATGGAAAACCAGGCTGCCCAGTCCATTCGTCGTGTAAAGGGGCTATCCATCGTTCGCCGGCTCCCGGGAAAGCTTGAGTGCCAGTTTCGCAATCCGCTTACCCTGTGCCACACACAATTCGGCCTCCACATCATCCAGCGGCCGATCATTGCCCACCCCGGCGTGATGACTCGCGCCATAGGGCGTTCCCCCGCTGGTGGTCTGGGTAAGGCCTCGCTCGCCGTAGGACAGGCCGGCCCACACCATGCCGTGATGCAGCAACGGCAGGGCCATGCTCAGCAGCGTTGTCTCCTGGCCGCCGTGCAGACTGGAGGTGGAGGTAAATACAGCAGCGGGTTTGTCGATGAGCGCGCCGCTCATCCACAAAGGCGAGGAGCCGTCGAGAAAATACTTCAGCTCGGCGGCCATATTGCCAAATCGTGTCGGGCTTCCCAGCACCAGCCCCGCACACTGCGCCAGGTCCTCCTGCGAGCAGTACAGCGGGCCGTCATCGGGGATATCGTCGCCCACTTGCTCCCAGGCATTGCTGACGTCGGCGACGGTGCGCAGCAGGGCGCGCATGCCCTGCACCTGCTCCACACCCTGGGCTATTTTTCGGGCCATAGCCGCGGTCGCCCCATGCCGACTGTAGTACAGCACCAGTATGTAGGGTTCAGGCATCGATCAGGTCCAGTACGTTTTCGGGGGGCCGCCCCAGAACCGCACGGTCGCCACGCACCACGATAGGCCGCTCGATCAACTTTGGCGTTTGCACCATGGCATTCACCAGCGCGTCGGCGTCCAACCCGGGGTCGGCCAGCTGCTGCTCTTTATACGCGGCCTCGCCACGGCGCAGCAGCGCCCGGGCGTCGATGCCGAGTTTGCCCAGCAAATCATGCATCTCCTGGGCGTCCGGCACCTGCTGCAGGTAGAGCCTGACCTCGGGTTCGATGCCATTGTCCTGCAATAGCTGCAAGGTCTGTCGTGACTTGGAACAACGGGGGTTGTGGTAGATGATGAACTCGCTCATAGGCAGGCCTTTGCTATCTCCTCTGTTATACTCCGCAATGTTGCTTTGTGATCAATGCGCTGCGCCGTGACCATGGCGATTCAGTGCAGGCACGCGGCGTATAATACCCGAAAGCTTCCGTTTTTAGGCGCTCACCAGACCTGACTCGACCGCGCGAGGATCAAATCATGATGGACAAGCTGCAGGAATGGTTCCACTTCCTCGCTTTTACCTATCGCAATTACATCGACGATGGTTGCCAGGCACGGGCCGGCTCCCTGACCTACCTGACCCTGTTCGCCGTGGTTCCCCTGCTGACCGTGGTCTACGTGATGCTGTCGCTGGTGCCGGCTTTCAGTTCGGTGGGGGCGCAAATACAGGACTGGATATTCGCAAATTTCCTTCCCGAGACCGGGGCCGATGTCAAGGATGCCCTGGTGCAGTTCTCGGGCCAGGCACGGTCCCTCACCGCTGTCGGCCTGCTGTTCCTGGCGGCGACCGCCTACTTCATGCTGCGCAACATCGAAAAAACCATGAACGGGATCTGGCACACCCGCAGCGACCGCCGGGGCCTCGCCAATTTCCTGCTGTACTGGGCATTGTTGAGCCTGGGGCCGCTGCTGATCGGGCTGGGCTTCGTGATCAGCACCTACCTGGTGTCACTGTCGATTTTTGCCGACGACAGCGAGGGCCTGGGTATTGGTCACCGCCTGCTCTCGATCACTCCGTTCCTGCTCCAGGCCACCACGTTTACCATGATCTTTCTCGCCGTGCCCAATGCCAAGGTGCCGGCCAAACATGCCCTTATAGGGGGCCTGGTGACGGCAATTGCATTTGAAACCGCCAAGCAGAGCTTCGCCCTGATCGTCAAGCACAGCAGCTTTACCCTGATCTACGGCACCTTCGCGGCCGTACCGCTGTTCCTGCTATGGATCAATTTGAGTTGGCTGATAATCCTGGCGGGCGCCGAACTGGTGCATGCGCTGGGAAGCTACCAGCCGCAGTCGGCGAAACGCTACCACCCGCTGCTGACCAGCGTCGGCCTGATGGCGCTGTTCCACGAACGCCACCGGCGTGGCGAAACCGTCAGCGACGATGACATCCAGTCGACGCCCTGGATGCTGGGCCGGCAAAAGCTGCCGGCGCGGCAATGGCACGAGCTGCGCAATGCGATGCTGGCCAACGGGCTCATTCACACCACCGCCGAGGGCCGCTATATTCTCGGCAAGGACCTGTACACTTTCAGCCTGTGGGATTTAGCGGGCTTGATTCCCGACGGCTGGCAGCCTCTCAACAGTTCCGGCTTCGAACCCCAGACACTGACGGCGCAGGAGGACACGCCCGCCTGGTATCGCCAAACCCGCAAACTGCTGGCAGACAGCGACAGGACCCGGCACAAGGCCATGGACGCCAGTATTGCGGCGCTGGTGAGACAAGATGACTCTGACGGGGAGGCCCCATGCGTTACCTCAGTATCCTGATTGCATTATTTGTGCTGACAGCCTGTGACCCCGGCCAGCAGTCGACCCCGGAAGATCCGGCGGGCGGGCGCTGGCTGGTGATCAACTACTGGGCTGAATGGTGCGCACCCTGTCGCGAGGAAATCCCGGAGCTCAACCGCCTGGCGACGGAGCTCGGCGACCGGGTTTCGGTACAGGGTATCAACTACGACGGCCTGACCGGCGCAGAGCACGATGCGTCGGCCAGGGTCATGGGCATTACGTTTGCCAGCGGGGGGGAGGACCTCGGGGCGCAACTCATGCTGGAGCGGCCGAAGGTGCTACCCACCACTTATCTCATTGCCCCCGGGGGCAAACTCGCCCACACCCTCGTCGGCCCGCAGACCTACGAGGCATTGCTCGCTCTGATCCAGCCCGAAGCCGAGGTGGCGCAATGAGCGCGATATGTATGCATGGCTTTGTCGCGGGCCGGGTGCAGGGTGTGTGGTATCGCGGCTTCGTAAAAGAGCAGGCCCTGGCCCATCAGCTCACGGGGTGGGCAAAAAATCTCGCCGATGGCCGGGTGGAGGTATTGCTTTGCGGCGAGCAGCCGGCGGTGGAGGCGGTAGTGGATAGCCTGCGCTCGGGCCCGCCGATGTCCCGTGTCGACACGGTTGCCATGCGCATGTGCAACGACTTCCCCGTGGCAAACGACTTCCAGACGCTGTAAACCCTCCTGGCGGCCCCGCCGACAAACGCGGTAACTGCGGGGCCGCCATAACCGAACGCCGTCAATCCAGCCATTCAATCATAACGTCTCCCGCTTCCGCTCCCTGTCGCGCCAGTGCTGCGGCCCGTTCACCGAACTGCTCCTCAACCCGCTCGCGGCGTATCTTCATGGTGGGCGTCAGTATGCCGTTATCTATTGTCCAGGACTGGGTCGATACCACCACGGCACCGAGACGGGCATGTTTTTCCACCGCATCATTCACAGCCCTCGCCCGCTCGAGCAGCGCGCTTTGCACCGTCTCCCGGGGTTGTTTCTGCCCGCTGGCGCCGACGACGCAGACCATGACCGTGCGGGAGTATCCGCGCCCCAGCAGGCAAATCTGCTCGGTGAAGGGGTTTTCCGCAAAAACATTCTCCAACTGGGTCGGGGCGACAAACTTGCCGGAGATGGTCTTGAAGTAATCCTTGACCCGCCCGGTCAGGTAGTAAAAGCCGTCCCCGTCAACCCGCGCTTTGTCGCCGGTATTGACCCAGCCATCGACAAAAGTCTCCGCGGTTTTTTCCGGCATCTTGTAATAACCTGGCGAGCAACCGGCGGCCCTGACCTGCAACTCACCCTCTTCGCTGATTCTCACCTCCACCCCGGGCAGCGCCTTGCCGATGGAGCCGATCCTGCGCGCATTGGCGCTGGATACAATTGGGCCCATGCATTCAGTCTGCCCGAAGCCCTCCATCAACCTGATGCCAAAGCGATCGTACCAGTTAATAAGTGCCGGCGGTGTGGGCGCGGCGGCGGTCAGCAGGTAGCTTGCCCGATCCAGCCCCAGCTTTTCCCGAATCATCTTTCCCACGCCCTCGGCGTCAGCCTCCAGGGCAGCATCAACCGCCTCCTGCGAGCCGAACTGGCCGATAATTCCCTGCTGCAACTGCTCCCAGACCCGGGGCGGGCCAAACATGACATCGGGACGACAACGGGGCAGGTCGCGCAGTAACGTGGTGAGGTTTTCGTTGAAGTACACCTCACCGCAGTTGACCAGAGAATTGACCTCGACAATCTGGCGCTCGGCAATGTGTGACAGTGGCAGGTAGGAGAAGAAGCGCCCTCCCTCACCCACAGCAAAGGCATGGCTGAACCGCTTCACCGGAATAATATTGGACGCATGGGTCTGCATCACACCCTTGGGCACACCGGTGGTGCCGGAGGTGAAGACCAGCGACACCAGGTCGTCCGCCTGGCACTGGTAGCCTGGCACCTTACCCCGGTTGGGCGCAACGATATCTTCCCAGCGCAGGTGCTCCTCTTCCAGCTCCACCCCCGGCAGGCAAACCAACTGGATTCCCTCCGGCAAGACCTGCCGAACCTGCTCCCAGTTTTCGGTCTCTCCGACAAACAGCAGCTTCATGTCGGTAAACGACATCACGTAGTCGGCGACCTCGCCGATAAGCGTGGTAAACATCGGCACCACGACATTGCCGGCGGCGATGCTACCGAGGTCCGCAAAGTACCAATGGGCGCGGTTTTTTGACAACAGGCCCACGCAGTGACCGTTACCCTCGAAGAAGCTTTCTTCCCACGATGCCAGGGCATTGATTTCGTTGTGCGCTTCGCCCCAGGTCCACGTGCGATCGTCGCCATCGCTCAACTCGCGTAGCCAAACCTTGTCCGGGCATTGCGACTTCCAGTGGTCCAGGTATTCGGTGAGGGTTGCCAGCATCTTCAGTCTCCACAAACCATTATCGTCAAATTAGTAAACAGGCCTCGATCGACCAGGGTTGGCCGACTCCGGAATATAACCCGATCGGCGGCAAAAATCAGGGGGATTCAGGCAATGCTGTGAGTGGCTAATCCAGCCTCACCAATAACGGCCCGGATAAAGCTCAAAATGTAGTGCTGACTGTTTCTGAAACGGCATATATGGCACCTGGATTTGAGCTAATTTCACCCGGGTGTTCGGGCCTGGCTTGCAACTGGCCATCTATTTCTGCCGGTGAGCGTGTACAGATTTCAGCGTCTTCAACAGGATCGGTCTGGCCGGGCGAAGTCAGCCCTTGCCGCCACGATGCCCCCTCGCCGCAACTACCCAATCGATTTTTTACCAAGGTTGAAATTTGGTCGACTAACCCGCACTTGGGTCAACATCTATCGCGCCGCTGTTAACGGGGCTGCTCCCGGTACAAGCCGGCGTATTCAGGTACCACTTCTGTATTCACCGCCCAGCTTTTCAATGACTTGGCCTAATGCATGCAGTTGGCGAAAAGCGCCAGGGTAAACAATAAGCGTGCCGGCAAACTTGCCCCCCAGCACTACCTTTCAGCCCGGTCTGGGGCGCCTGGCCTTACCCGGCGTGATGTCTTGCTCCAGCTGGATGCGGTCAGCCGCGAAGCCAAGGAGGCTGGCGAGTGATTGCAGGTAATCCCTATCCTCGTCATCGGGTGCAATGCCCCGCTTCATGAATACCATAATCAGGCCGACGGGGTGCCAGAGCCCGGTAATGGTACAACTAAAACCGCTACTGACATGTTCAGTATCAAGATATTCAATTCCATAGAGGCAGCAGCTGCCCTCGCCCGGAGCAACTGACAAGACACCCTCGGAACGAAGAGTTTTATCAACCAGCGACCCGCGTTTTATAGTACAGGGCTCGGCGGCGATACATCGCCGGGGTATGCCAAAGCCGGCCTCTATGGTGAATTGGTTTCTCTCCGGACTAAGACTGCACACAATCACGCTCTTTGCATCGAGTGTTTCGTGTAGACAGTAAGCCACGTTGTGCATTATCGGGTTCAGCGCCTTGCTCAGCAGCATCTGCTCACCAAGCAGGTATAGTGTGGTCAGCTTGCGATCACGCTTGGCAATCTCTCGCTCTGCTCGCCTGCGCGCCGATATATCTCGCCAGATGGCGTCGCTGTAGCCGGCACCGCCATCTGGATCACGATAATGCACAGCGCTGAGACTGATGTCGATGATGCTGCCGTCCTTGCAAAGCGCCTGGAGTTCAATATCGTCCACCCGCCCTTTGTCAATAAACTCAGCAAACGCCTCGATGGCCCGATCACGGCATTCCGGCGCGTAAAGCTCAAGCCTGGACATGCTAAGCATTTCGTCTTTCGTATAGCCCAGTTTGTTAGCTGTCGTCGCGTTACAGCGGACCACCTTCTGAGTATCAAGGTCGATCGAAAACAACATGTCGGGCGCATTATCGTATTGCAGCTGGAGTTCGTGCTGAGATTTCGCCAGAGCTTTGTTTGCGGACTCCAGTTCTCTGGCATGTTTTAGGAGAGTGCGTCGCTCCATAGGCCGGAATATAAGCAATCCCGTACCCAGCAATGCCAGCAGCGTGGCGCCGCCCAGTAGAATGTTTAAAACAATGGTATGCTCGACCGCCTTTTCGCTCTCCAGTTGGTATTGCCCTACAACCTGATCGAGCAGGCCAACCATTTCAACAGTGTTATTCTGGACGTATTGAAGGTCGACATTGTCGGTGGTCAGGGCATCCGCGGGGTCGCTGATCAGGCCACGGGCGCTGACTGCAAACTTCCGCAGGCGGGCATCGATATTGGCCGGCTCCAGGAAGTAAAGAGCTTTCACGTCGGGCGTGAGTGGCCCGAAGTCAAACAGCAGCCTATTGTGCGAGTATTCCACCTGCGCCAGTGTTGCTGCCAATTGTTCGCGCAATCCGGCGAGACGATTTGGATCACTGGTATAGGCCATCGCAGTAATGATCGTGCCGATACGCTCCACGAGCATGCGTTGTCGGCCGGCGAGGTTTATCAGCAGGGCGTCGTCCTTAACCTCGGCGACACCACGCGACCAAATGATATGACTCAGCAAAGTAAATGCAGCGAGCAGCGCAAGCGCTGCGATGTAAGATGCCCGAATAGGATTGCCATTGAATATGCTGATAGCTTTGTCCACCCGATCATTTATATTTTGACTGGGCAGAAAACCTATCACAACTACCCGGCATATTACATATTTTATCCATGGTTATTTAATGCGCAGTATGCGAATGTCTCAATTTCCCAGAGGCTGGAATATCCGCCGGTGCTTATCCGTCAAGACAGCGAACAGCAAGTAGTGGTTTATCACAGTGATTCACACCTCTCAGTTCGACCCATTTCTGCCTGTTCGATGATGCTAAATGAGTGTTCTCGCAGGCAATGTTCTCGGCGAGCCCCGCGCACTAACAGGTCTCAATATCGATACCAAAAGCCCGCTTCAGAAGTCGCATCCAGGTCATCGACTCATGGCGCTCGGACGGCGTCTTGTCCAACTAATTTTCCCCGGCAGGTTGAGGTGGCGCGCCTCCTCGACTGACTCCATGACCCGTTGATCACATGCGTTGCTGCTTCCTTAGAGGAAGCGACGGGCTTATCTATTGGGTGGTGGGCAGGAATTGAGCTGAAAGCAAGGGAAGCAAGGCGGGGAGCAAAAAATCCGCGGCGGAATGGGCTGGGATTGGCGTGCAAGGGGCTTAGCGACGGCGGTTCAGTAGGAATAGACTTCAGCGATCGCGCGTTTTATCCTGCCTATACC
>CAWEHR010000016.1:0-46302 GCA_963808975.1 uncultured Gammaproteobacteria bacterium | reverse complement strand
TATCTCAATACGGTTGCAGCAGGTGGCGAAACCGAGTTTCCTCACTTGGGTATCACACTGAATCCACAACCTGGGATGGCTGTCATCTGGAATAACCTTCATGCTGACGGCACGCCAAATCCCGCCACTCTGCACTGCTCTCACCCGGTTCTTAGGGGCGAAAAGGCCGTTATCACCAAGTGGTTCCGGGCCGCGGGTAGTGGGCCCATGTACACCAAAGAACCCAATGAACTTATCCCCAACCTGACCGGAACAGGCTTTAAAAAAACCCGTCTTAACCCCGCTCTCTTTGCCAAACTGCAGGACTTTTATATGAAGCACCGGTCCGCAGCCAGCCCGGAACAGGTAAAAGGCGGGTTCGTCTTTACCCGAAATGGCGGGCAGGCCAGCAGCCTGATCGAATTAAGCGCGCCTTTCAAGGCTGCTATCCAGGAGGAGTTGGCACCGCAACTGAGCGCATGGAGTCAACGGCAACTGGTGCCAACTTACGTGTATGGCATTCGCGATTACCACCACGGTGCAGTTCTCAAGCCGCACCGCGATCGATTGCACACCCATATCGTCAGCGCCATCATCAATATCGCCCAGGAACGCAACAGGAATGGCCACTGTTGATTGAAGACAACTACTATCGTCGACATGAAATACTCATGCAACCCGGGGAGTTGGTGTTCTACGAAGGGGCGCGCCTGCTACATGGCAGGCCAGTACCGCTCAATGGCAACCACTATGCCAATATATTTGTACACTTTATGCCAGTGGAACCAGGTAAAGCCTGACTCAGCCCGCTATTGTTTGAATTCTGGCATTACTTCCACAGGCTCGGACCCGTCCTCCATATCAATAGCCTGCAGCGTTAGCGCGGGCGCCATTTTGCGCGCAATGTTGATATTGGCCTTGGCACTGATATCGTCGCCCTCACGCTGGTATCGCTGGGCAAGTCGCAGGTAATGTTGTCCGAGGCGCTGCAATCCCGCCGTACCCCCAGCGTTCCCGGGGTCCAGAGTTATGACCTGGGAATATTTTTCAAAGGCGTTTTCGCCGGGTGGGCTGATAAACTGCTGCTGTTGCTCGGCCAACTCGGCGTCTCGCAGCAATTCTTCAATCTGCATGGAAATTGTCTGCTGTGCACGCTTTTCCTGTTCCAAAACTGCGACTTTATCTTTGTATTCGGCGATGACTTGCTCGACTTCAGGCTGGTCGGAACCAATCCGCTGCAGCGCTGACACGCTCGCAGCCGCAGCTTCAAAATCGTCGTTCGCCAGTGCGGCGCTTGCCCGCCGGCTGTACAGGTCGGTGACATGTAACAGTCCTTTTTCAGCGGCCTGGTTGTCGGGCTCCCTGGCAACAACGGCCAGGAACTCATCTAGCGCCCTGGCCACGTCACCGGATTCAAGGAATTCACCCGCGCGCAGTAATTGGCGCTGGGTTTCGAGATTGAAAGCCACCCGGGGCGCGACCGCCTTGCTCTCCCACAACAGATATACCCCGGCCGATACCGCTCCCAGGGTCAGCAATAGCAAGCCGAGCACAACCGTCCTGTAGAGATTTTTCTTTTTTGCTTGCGGGGGTTTCGCAGCAACGGCATCTTCCCGCTGCCGAGATGTTCCGGTACCCAGGGACTTGGCAGCAGGCACTAAATCCCCGGCTGCAGCCACGATTGTGTCAGTTTCAGACCGCAAACCCCTACCAAGGCCCTCGACCAAGGCAAGGTGCCTGGCAAAATCCCCCACCAGATCGGTGCAGCTGTGAAAGCGGTCCCCGGGTTGTTTGGCCAACGCACGATTAACGAACGGCTGCATAGGAGAATATTGCGGAGGCAGTGTCGGAACCGGATCGCGAACATGGCGAATGCCGATCGTTACTGCCGAACCCTCAGAGTACGGTACTTCAGCACACATTACGAAGTAGCAGAGGACGCCAAAGCTGTAGATATCCGAGCGATGGTCAACCGGTTGCCCCAGCGCCTGCTCCGGGCTCATATACTGCGGGCTTCCCATCACCGTGCCCGTTTTGGTGTGGTCTCCGTCGCTATTGAGAACCCGCGCTATGCCAAAGTCGGAAATCACCGGGTCGCCCGGGCCCCTCATCAGGATATTTTCCGGCTTGATATCACGATGCACAAAGTCCATGGAGTGGGCGTAATCCAGGGCCTCGGCAACCCTGGCCAAAATAGGCAGAACATCCCCCGGTCGCTCGGCCCGACCAACCACTTCCGTCAAACTGCCGGCCGGCAGGTATTCCATAGAGAGGTAATAAATATTGTCATGCTGGCCTACATCGTAAACCGCCGCGATATGGGGATGCTTGAGGCTGCGCATGATTCGGGCTTCACGGATGAACCGTTCGCCGAACTGGGGATCGGCAGTCAGCTTGGGATCGAGCACCTTGACTGCCACCTCGGCATCAAAGTTATGCTGGAGTGCGCGATAGACATAGGCCATGCCACCACGCCCAATCTGTTCGTGAATGGTGTACCCTGGAATTTGGGGTAAATTTTCCACAATTACCTGTCTATACCCGTCGCCGTTTTCAGTCGGCCCGCCGACCCTCGCCGGAGGGATTCTGCTCCTGCAAATCAGAGCATCTTACTGAGGGAGTTTCAGGGTGACAACATTGATCGCGACTAATTACACTATTTGCGAGGGTTGCATTTGCCGCCAACGCGTTGCAGGAGCAGAAATCCATGCTACAGAACCACACCAGACCAAACCTGGCGGCCAGGGTGAGATGTTGGCACTTGCTTAAATATGCGTTGCTCATTGGCCTGGTCACTGCTTGCGCGACCAACCAGACCTCGACGATCATCAGCCAACATCTTTCTGAAGCTGCCGTGGAAAACGCCCGTTTCAGTGAGCAGGCAATCAAGACCGCTAGTTTTGAGCTCGCGTCCCTGCGCCGCATTGAGCAACCCGGCGCCCCGATTCGCATCTATATCGAGGGGGACGGCAAAGCCTGGCTGAGTCGTCATAGGGCCTCTGCCAACCCGACGCCGGATCACCCCGTGGGATTGCAACTGGCTTTAGCGGACGAAAGCGCAAACGTGATCTTTGTTGCGCGACCCTGCCAGTTTATCCAGCTATCTCGCCAGCCGCAATGCACTCCAGAAGTGTGGACCCGCGACCGCTACTCGGCGAACACTGTGGCAATGTACGTTGCCGTACTCGCCGCGATAAGCCGCCAATACGACAATGCCAGCTTGGAGTTGATCGGCTTTTCAGGCGGAGCGACCATCGCTATGCTGGCTGCCCCACAGATACCGGGATTGATCAGCATACGCACGGTTGCCGGCAACCTCGATACTGAAGAGTTCGCCCGCATTCACAAATTAACAGTAACGGCCGGCGCGGCTAATCCTGCGGCACGCGCGGCCTCGCTCGAGACGATTCCCCAGATCCACTTCGTCGGCAGCAGGGACACTGTCGTGCCCCCCACTGTGGCCCAATCCTACCAAGCCCAACTGAACTCTACCCGGTGCATTCGGATCGTAGTGCTGGACAGCACACACCATCAGGGCTGGAATGCTCTTTGGCCGGTATTACTCAGGCAATTGCCTTGCTGCGGCACAGATAGTCCGCCTAGAACATCCACTTGAGAGTTCCGGTCAGCGCCTGGGCCTGGAAATCCTGCTGGAAAAAATAGTCGTAGGCGACATTGTAGCTCACCCGGCCATCGCCATATCCACTTATCCCCAGCGTTAGCCTGCCGCTCGCCGGCTCGACTTCTGCCCCCGCAAGATAAATGCCGCACCGTTGACACCTATGAAATTACTATCGACCTGTATCTGGTCACCGATAACATCGTACCGAAACTGCAGGCCAATCTCAGGCACCAGGGTAATGTTATTACTCAGGGTTGTCGGATACGCCGCGCGACCGCCGGCAGTAAACAATAGTACCTCAACGGAATCGGCGTCAACTTCGAGGCCGGTGTTGCCGGCACCCGTCTCGCGATAAGCCTCTTCCTTCAAGTACGTGTATTCGATAGACACAGTGGGGGTCAGCATCAGCCCGCTGTCGAGCACAAACGGCCAACCGCCGCGGGCCCGCAGTTGAAACTGGTCGCCACTGTAGTCCGCATTGGCAGTCGAGAACGGAGTGGCGGTTTGCAGGTTTCGCTGACCCTCGTAGTCGTTGTAGGCATAGGACAGCACTACATCCGAATACCAGTCTGCGCTTACGTAGCTGCCGTAGCCGGACACCTGGTAACTCTCGATATCGAGGGTGTTGCGATACTGGTTTTTTGACTCGATATCACTGGCAGCGTAACTGAAGGCCAGGCCTGCGCTCCAACTCTCATCGATATCCTTATCGAATCCTAGGGCCATACCGTAAGTATCACCATCCCAACCGGCAACGCCATCGGCGTCGTCCTTGTCCTGACGGTTGCCATAACCCTGCAGCCAAAACCCTATTTCGCTCAATCCATCGCCCGCGGGAACCCCGGTAGTCTTGAACTGGCGCAAGCTCGCCTGCCGCGTATTAATGGTATCGACAGCCTGGCGCTGGGCATTCAGCGAGCCTTCCACCACACCACTGGTAAGGTCAGCCTGAAGCGAGTCGATGATGAAACGCTTCTGTCCGGCGGTATCCGCACTGTTGATCAGGTCGATGGTCGCTTTCAGCGCACCTGTAGCCTGACCGGAGCGTTCAATATTTGCTAGCGCACCGATAACATTCAGCGTGTTGGCGTCGCCAGGTGACAAGCCGGAAGTGTCAATAAAGACTGTCGGTGTCGGTGTCGGTGTCGGGGTTGGCGTCGGCGTCGGCGTCGGCGTCGGCGTCGGTGTTGGCGTCGGTGTTGGCGTCGGTGTTGGCGTCGGTGTTGGCGTCGGTGTTGGCGTCGGTGTTGGCGTCGGTGTTGGCGTCGGCGTCGGTGTTGGCGTCGGTGTTGGCGTCGGTGTCGGCGTCGGGGTTGGCGTCGGGGTCGGTGTCGGCGTCGGTGTTGGCGTCGGCGTCGGCGTTGGCGTCGGTGTTGGCGTCGGTGTTGGCGTCGGCGTCGGTGTTGGCGTCGGCGTCGGGGTCGGTGTTGGCGTCGGCGTCGGTGTTGGCGTCGGCGTTGGCGTCGGTGTTGGCGTCGGTGTTGGCGTCGGGTTGGCGTCGGCGTCGGTGTTGGCGTCGGCGTCGGGGTCGGTGTTGGCGTCGGTGTTGGCGTCGGTGTTGGCGTCGGCGTCGGGGTTGGCGTCGGTGTTGGCGTCGGTGTTGGCGTCGGGGTTGGCGTCGGGGTTGGCGTCGGGGTCGGCGTCGGCGTCGGGGTCGGTGTTGGCGTCGGTGTTGGCGTCGGTGTTGGCGTCGGTGTTGGCGTCGGTGTTGGCGTCGGGGTCGGGGTCGGTGTCGGGGTCGGGGTCGGTGTTGGCGTCGGGGTCGGCGTCGGCGTCGGAGTCGGGGTCGGGGTCGGGGTCGGGGTCGATACCGCCGCCAGGGCATTGTTGAAGCCTTCCTCAATAGGGTCGACGGCGGCCAGTTGAAACGCGACGAGAGGCATATTACTTTCTACCGTCGTCGTCGCACCATCGAATTGCAAAGAGCCTCCGGATTCCAGAAACTGGAAGCTATCGCCGGGGACAATGATATGGTCGGCCCTTATCAATACATTGCTATTGCTTACGTCAGCGTTGCCCGCCACCAGGATACGGCCGTAATTGTCAGCGGATGATGCATTGACAATGATGCCACTACCCGAATGGTTGAAATCCCCGCCTATCGCCAACCGCTGCGAGACGTCAAGACGGGAGGCTCCGCTCACAGAACCGCCAATCCCGACGTCGCGCGTTCTGCTGGCACGCAACTCTCCCCCGCCTGCACCAAAGGCCAGGTTGCCGCCTATGGAGCCCTCCAGTTGGACGTAGTCGATAACGCCACCATTGAAGCTGACGTTACCTAACACCGACCCGGTCGGAGCGACTACCACGCCGTTGGCGATGGCACCAGAGGCCTGACTGATTGAACCGGACACTGTTCCACTAACAGTGACCCCATTGTCGATAGTGCCACTGTTGTTGAAATCTCCAGCCAGCGTGCCACCCAGCAGAACACCGCCTCCAATCCCGCCGCTGTTATCCACGCTGCCGGCTATCGAACCACTGTTGCTGAATGAGCCACCTATGTTCCCCCTGAGAGTGACACTCAGTTCATTGAGGGTAACATTGCCATCATTCACCACATCGCCGGCCACCGATGCACCCTGGTCGATACTGATAAAGGCGACCTGACCCGCGTTGACGACCGAACCCCTGACCAGAACCGGGCTGCCGACTGGCGCCAGACCGATTCCGCCCCGCAGAGTGCCGGACGGATAATTGACCACACTACCGTCAACAGTACCGCGCACATTCAGGAAACCCCCAAGAATAGAGCCAAAATTCCTGATATCCCCGGCTACGGCCCCGTTACTGACGAGATTATTCTCCAGTGTGCCATTATTGACGATGTTGCCGCCGACGCTGCCATTATTACTCAGAAGACGGCTGATCGAGCCGTCGTTGATAATGCTGCCCAACACCTCGCCGTCATTGATCAGCGGGCCGGTTACCGCCCCGCTGGCGGTATTTACGATATTACTGCCGACGCTACCGGTATTTCTTAGACCACCGACAAACAGATCGCCATTGCCCAGGTCACCAGCATTGGAAATGTTACCGATTACTTCTCCCGCATTTTCAATACTTACGCCAACGGCGCCCGCTGTTGTGTTGGCGATGCTGTCGACGCTGCCGACATTGACAATGCTCTCGTTAATCGAGCCGGCGTTGCTAATCGTGCCAATAGTCCCTTCGTTGAGCACACCTGCGGTGATCGTGCCGGTATTTTCCAACACTTGAGAGATAACCGGCGCTGCAGCCCCCGGTGCAGGCGTTCTCACGTTCAGGATCGAACCGTTAATCTGCCCGGCGTTGCTAACAGTTGACAATCGCCCCTCGATTACCAGGTCGCCATCCAGCACTCCGGTAGCGGTATTGGCAATGGTATCCACAGTGCCAACATCGTATTCTCCACTGGCATTGGGATCGGCCGAGTTAGAGACCAGAATGGCAACTTCGCCTGTGCACTCACCGCTGCACTCGATACGACCGCTGTTAACGATATTGCCGCCACCCTCGCCCCCGTCGAGAACTTCACCGGAAACGAGGATTCGGCCCCGTAACAGGCCCTGATTTTCGATATTGCCAAACAACACTGAATTGATATCAACTCGAATGCTTTTGCCGCCACCAATAAGTCCAGTGACCGTATTGAGTATATTGCCGGTGTATTCAGAGTTTTCATTAATCTTGATGGCATCGAGGTCCGACGCACCCACGCCGGGCGCAAAGATGATGGTGCCATTGTTTTCAATGGTGCCCGACGCCACATTCACGCTGTCGACGTTGTTGATCGCAGAAAATGCGCCGCTGGAGTAACTTGGCCTGAGTGACTCGATAACCGTCACCGTAACGTTTTCTTCGGTGAGAATGACGTTACCGGATTCGTTGACCCCGCTACCAATCACGCGGCCCTGGGTGGATACGCCGAGGGTGCAGCTGGAGGAAATCGCTCCACTGTTAGCCGCATTGCGCACACAGGTTTCCTGAGCATGCGCAAACGGGTAAAAAGCCGGAGAGTATAGATTTGCGAGAATCGCCGTGTACAGGGTCTTGCGCTTGAATGTCATGGGTTATTCCGGGAGTTAGCGTTAGGCAAGTATCAACACTATGAAACTTGCGGGGAAACCTTTTTCTCGATTACAAATGCGATGCCACCGAAACCACGATCATTATCTGCCGGCAACCTCAACATCTGTTGCTTGCCACTCCCTTCGCAAACGCTAGTAAATCATAATAACGAAACGCAGCGCAAAGGCTTTGCAGGTACTGAAGAAACCCAGTGCAGTGGCTCAAAACATGCGGGGCGCTGCTCGGGTCACTTTAACCATCTGCTTTTTCGCATTTTTCTGGCTTTCCAGTATATCGGGGTCGGCCGGGAAATATGCTAATGCGTCGTCGGCTGCGGCGAGTGCCTCTTTATACTGTTTGCCCTCAACACGCTGGTCAATGAAGTCCAGGTAACGCTGCTTCATTTTGCCAGCCAACTCATCAACGCGCGGATCTCTAATATCGCGCACGCCCAGCATCGATTGCAGGACGCCATCAAGCTGCTGGTAGTTCAATTCATTGCGAGCCAAAGTCGCGGTCAGAGCTGGGTAAACTGAATCGAGCCTATTCTGCTTGCGCGCTGCGCCACTTTTCTGGGCCGTTTGTTGCTGCGAGGCCTGCATACGTTCCTGGTACAAGCTCTTGAGTGCACCCAGTTCTGATTTTGCCAGACCACTACCGGTAAGAAATGCAATGTAGGCATTCGCCTGCTCCAGCGCAGCTGGGTCGGGCACTTCCTGCTCCAACAGGCGCTCAACCTGCACCACCGCGCGATCCCCCAGCCTCCTGAGTTCACCTCCAACCTGCGGGTCTGACGGTAGCGTGGCGCGAATATCCTCGTACAACCCAAGTTGTTGCTGCAGGATTGCAACGGAAACAGGCCTGGCAGCGAGTGTGTTGGCCTCGGCACGAAGCTTTGCCACGACCTGCTGCTCGGTTGAAACCTGCGGCTTCATGTCCTCTACCCGCCTTTGCAGTGACGCCAGTTGCGGATAATCCGGATCAACCTCTACCATGCGCCCGATATAGCGCTTGGCCTTCTCGCTCTCGCCATCCCGCACCGCCTGCTCCGTCAATTGCATGTAGCGGTCAGCAATTGCGGCAATACCGGCGACAGCGTCCGTATTGGAAGCGTCACTCTGCAGCACCTGTTGATACCGCTGATAACTGGCATAGAGCCTGTCCGCGCCAAAGTCCTCCTGCGCACTTGCCAGCAGGCTGGCGATACGTTGCTCCCGCTCAAGCTCGCGCTGTTGCAGGTAGGTGGCATCACGATAGCGCTTTTGCAGCCCGCTCAAGCGCTCGCTCCCGCCATCAAAGGCGGCCATCTGCTTGATATAGCTCTGTGCTGCGGGGTAGTCTGCTGCTCCCAGCGCGCCATCAGCGAGTTCCGCCAGCGCCGCTGCCACCTGCTCGATACCCGCTTGCGCCCGGGCGTTGCCGGGCTCCAGGTTGAGCGCCTGGCGGTAGTCCTGGTAAGCACCGTCAGCGCCAAAGTAGTTCTTCACCTGCAACTTCTGTTCCGCACTCGCCAACAGGGCCGCCACCTCAGCCGCGCGCTGCTCGGAAAGAAGCCGTGCCTGCGCCTCGTACTCCCGCGAACTGGCTTCAAGCTGAGACAGGGCAGCACCCACAGTGGCCAGGCGCGGATCATCGGGGGCAGCTTCCCGGGCACGCCCAAGAGCGGTAGTGGCAACAGGAATATCGTTTTGCGCTATGGAGCGCTCCGCCTGCTCCAAAAAGATGCCGGCCACCTGCTGTAATCCCGCCAGCGCGCCCCTATTACCGGCATCGATTTCGAGTACCGAACGATAGAGCTGCAAGGCGCCACTGCCGTCGATATTGTATAGCTGCTTGCTCGCAAGGGCGGCATCAGCGGTAGCCAGCAATTCCTGCTGTCGCTGTTGCATCGCAAGCTTTTGTGATTGTTCACCCTCTATTTCATATTGGCGCTGCCTGATTCGGGACTGCAAATCACCCAGCCCCTCAGCGTTGGAATTAACCCGCACCAGATTTGCCACCATGGAGTTTGCCAATGCAATGTCATCGGCAGCCAGGGCTTTCTGCGACAGTTCAAAATAGATATCACCCAACTCACGCAAACCGTCCAGGGCGGGCTTGTTGGCGACATCAAAAGCCAGCGCTGAACGAAAGCCGGCCTCGGCATCGGTGTACCTGTCGTCCGCTATGGCCTGGCGTGCTTCCTGCACGAAACCGTCTACCAAAGGCTGTGCACTGGATATTGGCGGGGCTTCAACCTTGTCGACTGGCATTTCCTCCCTTAGCAGCACCCGACCCAACACCACTATCAACGCAGCGCTCAGGGTGAAGGCAACCCCCCACAGTGCAAATCGACCGACCCGGGATTTACCGTCTCCAGTTTCGACTGGTGCTGTCACGGGTGGCCGCTGTGAGCCCGTTGCAGGTACAGGCCCGGGCGCGTTCTGATCGTGGGTAGCAACAGGGGCTGGAGCCAGGCCATTCAAACTGACCCGGCTAGCAATGCCTGAATTTCCCAGCGGACCCGTGACGACGGTTTTCGCTTCAGGTGTCGTCGGCATTTTACCGATCACCCCGGCAAGGCAATTTGCCATCGCGGCGGCATCAGCAAAGCGCTCTGGCGCAGTTTTTGCCAGGGCCTGGTTGATAAAGTCCTGGAAGTGCTGCAGCGGCGCCGGCAGGGTGGGAATCGGCTGGGTGATATGCTGTATGCAGGTAGCGACCGGGCTGTCCGCCCGGTAAGGAACCGCCCCGGTCAGCATCTCGTAAAACACGATACCAAGGCTATAGAGATCCGCCCGCCCATCGACCTCACCGCTGTTCGCCTGTTCCGGGCTCATGTAATAGGGTGTACCCAGCATGGTACCGGTCATTGTTAAATGGGTAGCGGCGTCCGCAGCCCTGGCGATACCAAAATCGGTGAGCACCGGTGTGGACGAATCGCGCATCAGTATGTTGGCGGGTTTGATGTCCCTATGAATAAAGCCCTGGCGGTGGGCATAGTCGAGAGCTTCAAGCAACTGTAATAGCAGGTTTGAGGCGAACTCCGGTGTTATACCCCGTCGGGTCAATTGCGCCAGGGTACCGCCGGGAAGCAACTCCATGGCGATATAGTGGAGTTCCCCGTGTGCATTCACATCGAATACTTCACACAGGTTCCGGTGCCGCAATTTGCGCATAATGCGGGCTTCTTTCATAAAGCGCTTAACAAAATCCGGCTCTCGTGAAAGTGCCGATTTCATTATTTTCAGCGCGACATCCTGGTCAAAATTGAGCTGGCGAGCCAGGTAGACCGAGGCCATGCCACCGTCGGCGATTCTATCTTTTACCTCGTAACCTGGGATTTCAATTTGCATGTCGTTGCTGGCTTGCCGGTGATGCTAAGGCCCCTGGGCGGGCCAGTATAAGCCATCTCCGCGTCAAAGCGATCATGGATGAAGTAAACTTGATCCTAATCCGCATTTCGGTTAAGAGCATGGTGACGAAGCGGCAAGGAGTCAGAAAGCAGTTGAACACACCGCCGACAGCGAATACCCTCAAACCAAGAGGCGACTCGCCTTTGGGCACGGGCGTCACTGTCTCAATCGACCAACTTACCTGATTCCGCGCGGCAACCCAACCATAGACGAACAAACCAAGGAAACAAACTGGTGAAATTGGTACTGAACATAATATCCGCTCCCGAAGGCTCACTGATGTCCGGCACTCGCCACGCCGTGACCGACGGCGGAGCTAGCATTGGCCGCGGCAGCACTAACACCCTGGTACTGCCAGACCCTTCGCGAATCACCTCGTCCAGCCATGCAACGATCTCGGAACAACAGGGCGTTTACACTTTGCTGGACCATAGCAGCAACGGCACCTTCCTTAACACCACGGACCAGCCATTGGAGAAGGGCATCCCATGCCAACTGAACAAAGGGGATACAATATTTATCGGCCCATACCGGATCGAAGTTGATTTCGAGGTTAGCGCTGATCCGGCCGAAGATCTTGGCGGCAGCTTCCTTGACTCATTGGGCGACACTGGCAAAGACCCATTAGCTAAAGCCGACCCAGCGGCTGCCGAGTTTGCCCAGAGCGAGGATGATCTGGATAAATGGTTGTCGCCCCAAGATCCGCCGGTAGCGCCAAAGCAAGATTGGGCCCTGCAAACGCCGTCGCCCGAATCAACTCCCGAGCCCAACCTGCCACCATTACTAAACGATGATGAGTGCGCAGACCCTCTGGCTCTGCTCGATGGTGTAGGCAGTAGCCCGCCCCCGGGAGACCCTTTGCAAGCAATTCCCTCGGCGGAGGATTCGCAGTGGTGGCTGGAGCCCCAGCCGGACAATGCCCCGCCGATGCAACAGGCGATGTCGACTCCCAGGCCACTGTCAGTCGATGAGCAAAAAGCGCCGCCGCCAGCCCCAACAGCAAACTCGCCCGCGGATGCGACGGCAGCCCGGCAACTTGCCCAACTGATAGGCCTGAAGTCTTTGAGCGAAGAACAATTGGAGCAATTGCTTCCAGCCGTCAGCTCGACACTGTTACTGGCACTGGCAAGACTGATGGAAGTACTGCGGGCACGCAGCAGTATCAAGAATGAAATCAAGGCGGTGCGGACAATCATCGGCGCGGCTGAAAACAATCCACTAAAATTCGCTGCCCAGGTGGAGGACGCCCTGAATTATATGTTCAGCAGTGACTCGAGGGCCTTTATGCGCGCTGACATGGCCATTAACGATAGCTTCAATGACCTCGAGGATCACCAACTTGCGACGCTGGCGGGAATGCGTGCTGGGTACGAAAAAATGCTAGCGCAATTCAACCCCCAGTATCTGATGGAAGAAATGGGAGTCGATGCCACGGGACGACTGGCTGGTAATAAGAAGGCAAAAGCCTGGGATGCCTTTAGCAAACATTATGATAGACTCGCAGCTGATCCTGAAGCCGCTTACAATCGCTTGTTCGGCGAAGAGTTCGGACGCGTTTATGAAGATCAGGTCAGTGAGCTGAAGGAGATACGAAGGCAAAGGAAGCAATAAAAGCCGTTCCCATCCAGCCGGCCCAGACAGAATTAATCGAGGTCCCTATGACAATGCCCGCACGATGGCGCCGATCCGCAATAGCTTTGCTCATGCTCTTCAGCGTGAGCCTTACATCTTGCCAGAAAACCCGCCAGGTAATGCAAGTCGAAACCAGCGCCGTGATTGACTTCGTGGTCAGCGCCGACGTCAACCCTGACGATGATAATCGACCTTCACCTCTGGTCATTCGCCTGATCAAGCTTGCCGATGCGCGCCAATTTGAACGGGAGGACCTGATATCCCTCTACGAAAATCCCGCTGAGCGCCTCGGGAGCGATTATATCGACAGCATACGCATGCGGGAGTTTACCCCTGGCGAAAGTCGCAGTGAAACTATCGAGCTTGATGACTCGGTACAGTATCTCGGCCTGGTTGCGGAGTTCTCGCAATACCAGGACGCCAGCGCTACCCTGACCCTGCCCATCATCGCCAATAAGGCCAACCGCTTTACCGTCAACATTCAGGGGACCAGCCTGAAGCGAGAGTAGCAAAAGCGCATTAGCCATTCAGCCATGCCGGTAATTAAAAGAGTTGAGTCCACTATGGCAAACAGCAAGGTCATTTGGTCGGAGGGCATGTTCCTGCGGCCACAACACTTTCAACAACAGGATCGCTACGTTGAAAGGCTGGTAGAGGCCCGCAGCGCTGCGCTGGGCGCCTACGCCTGGGGCCTGCTGGAGTTTGGATTCGACCAGGAGTTGCTCGACCTGGGAAAGCTCTCCATCGTTCGGATGCGCGGGGTTTTCCCCGACGGCACACCCTTTGCCATACCGGAAGAAGATCCACTTCCCAAAGTACTCGAGCTACCGCTCAATACCGCCAACGAAAGAATCTATCTTTGCATACCGCTGCGCAGACCAGGCGCCAGGGACATTGACGAGCAAAATCCTGATTCGGAACTGACTCGTTATCGCAGGTCGCCAACAGCGGTGCGCAATTCAACTTCGCGCAGTGGCGAGGAAACCGAAATCGACACTGGCCAGTTGAATATTTCGCTCAAGCCAGGCAGTGAAGATCTCAGCGGATATGCCGCAATCCCGATCGCCCATGTGCTTGAGCGGCGCCAGGACAAGCCGCTGAAGCTCGCCAACCAGTTTATCCCGCCGATGCTCGACTGCTCCGCCCATCCAGAACTGCGAGAGATGCTCAAGGAATTGCAGGGGCTGGTAGAGCAGCGCGGAGCCGCGCTGGGCGGCAGGTTGGCCGACAGCGGGCGCGCGGGCTCGGCGGAGATTGCAGACTACATGCTGCTGCAGTTAATAAACCGCATCCAGCCGTTGTGCCTGCACATGGGGCAAGTGCGCGGTTTGCACCCTCTCACATTTTATACCGAATTGATCCAGATGGCCGGCGAGCTGGCGACGTTTACCACCAGCGATAAACGAGCACCGCAGCTCCCTTCGTACCTTCATGACGACCTGGCAACAACCTTGTTCGGCACCTTTAATATTTTACGCCGTTGCCTGAGTACGGTACTGGAAACAACGGCGGTATCCCTGGAACTAACCGAGCGCAAATATGGCATCCACGTCGCTCCGATCAGCGACCGCTCGTTGATAGGCAGCTCCAATTTCGTGTTGGCTGTCAAAGCAGACCTGCCATCTGAGCTGTTGCGTAATAATTTTGCCACCCAGGCCAAGGTTGCGCCGGTAGAGAAAGTTCGAGACATTATCAGTGCCCAGCTACCGGGCATACCCATCAAGCCCCTGCCCGTGGCCCCGCGCCAGATTCCATACCATGCAGGCTTCACCTACTTTGAACTCGGCCAGGTCGGCGAGCTATGGAAGGCCATGCAAAGCTCCGGTGGCTTTGCGATTCATATCGGCGCCAATTTTCCCGGACTAGCAATGGAACTATGGGCCATAAGGAATCAATAATATGAGCGATTCCAACGACAACGATAAAACCGTCATCGGTCAACCCGCAGTGCGCATGCCAGGAGCTGATGCTGGCAACCAGACCGTTATGATTCCAAGGCCCGGCGCACGCAGCAGTGCACCGGCTGCCGCAGCTATACCCGGTGCAACAGCCAGCGTCACCGCCGCGCCGAACCCGGCGAACCTGCAACCGCTGAGTACCGATTTTGGCGGCAATATCCTCATTAATAATGCGTCAACGTTGTTAGCTGTGACTGCAAAACTGCGAAAACTGATCAACCATGGCGATCCGCAACAACTGCAGCGCCAACTGGTAGACGAAATTCGCCAATTCGACGCTCGTTGTCGCGCCGCCCAACTGCCACCTGAAAAAATAGTCACCGCGCGCTACCTGCTGTGTACGGCAACTGATGAAGCGGTTATGAATACGCCCTGGGGCGCCAGTTCCGGCTGGAGCCAGCACTCCTTACTGAGCATGTTTCACAACGAAACATTCGGTGGGGAGAAGTTTTTCAACATTCTCGACAAGCTATTGCAAAACCCGGGACAGCATGGCGACAGCCTGGAGCTGATCTACCTGCTCATCAGCCTCGGCTTCGAGGGCAAGTACAAACTCGACCCGCGTGGGCGAGAGCAACTGGAAATGATTCGGGAAAAAACCTATCGCAGCATAGAGAATCTGCGCGGACCACAACAGGTCGACCTGTCTCCACACTGGCAAAGCCAGGCAACGGCAAGGCAGGGAATCATGCACTATGTACCACTGTGGGTCGTGGCTTGTTGTTTCCTGGCTGTGCTGGCGCTGGGGTATACCGGGGCAAGAGTCTGGTTAAACCTCAGCACCGCTCCCACTGCGGTCTACCTCGACCAACTGAACAATAAAATCGCAAATTCAAACGTTGGCAGCCGCGAATAGGCAGGCAATTCCCCTGGACACTAGAGTGAACAACGGCTCCCTGCCCGGTTAACAGAGATGATGCTTGTGCTTGAGCACGGCCCAGAGCAACACCACAAAGAGACCAACGACCAATGAAAGCCCTGCTCGCCATAGTAAAAAACCCGCTGGTTATTGGCATAATCGGGCTGCTGGCTCTGTCAGTCGTGGTCTGGTTTGGCCTCGACCACATCAAGTTCGGCGCCGACAATACCACCCTCTCCTATCCCGCCCGAATGCTGGTTATCGCGCTCGCAATCATGGCCTGGCTTCTTAACCTGATTCGCAAACTGTGGCAGGACAAGCGTAACAACAATTCGATGCTCGATGCCATTGCGGACGCCAAGGACACAAGCCCTGCGCCGACTGTCGAAGACAGCGGCCGCTCGGCAGAAGAACTGGCCCAATTGAATCAACGCTTTAGTGATGCAGTGCGGACCTTGCGCAATACCCGCTTCACTAGTGCCGGTAAACCGGGCAAGAACCTTTACCAGCTACCGTGGTACATCATCATTGGACCTCCGGGCGCCGGTAAAACCACAGCACTGGTCAACTCGGGCTTGAGTTTCCCCCTGGCCGACGCTCAGGGAGAAGGCGCCCTGGGTGGCATTGGTGGAACCCGCAACTGTGATTGGTGGTTTACCAACGATGCTGTACTCATTGACACTGCGGGGCGCTATACGACCCAGGACAGTCATCGCTCAGAAGACAATAACGCCTGGCAGGGATTTCTCAAGCTGCTGAAAAAGCACCGCCGGCGCCAACCCATCAATGGCGCAATTGTTGCTGCCAGCATCCAGGACCTTTTGCTGCAAACTCCCCAGCAACGCTCGCAGCATGCCAAGGCCATTCGCAAGCGCATCGAAGAGCTGCACCAGCAACTGGGTATAGACTTTCCCGTCTATGTATTGTTCACCAAGGGTGACCTGGTAGCCGGCTTCTCGCAGTATTTTGCCCCCATGAGCCAGGCTGAACGCGAACAAGTCTGGGGTATGACGTTCAGTGAAGCCCAGGGCGCCAATCCCGCCGCTGCGTTTGAACAGGAGTTCGACTTGCTGGTGCAGCGCCTGGACCAGGGCATGCTGGCCCGGATCCACCAGGAGCGTGACCCTGAAAAACGCGCCTTGATACAGAACTTTCCCATTCAGGTGGGCAACCTGAAAAGCAATATTAGCGCCTTTATCAATGAGGTGTTCTCCGCCAACAACTTCCAGGACCAGGCCAGGCTGCGAGGTATTTACCTTAGCAGCGCCACCCAGCAGGGCACTCCGATCGACCGCATGATGGCGGCGGTATCCAATAGCTTCGGATTTGGCCGGCAAGCCACGCTGCAACAGTCCAGCTCGGGCAAGAGCTTTTTCATTCGCAGACTCTTTACTGATGTCATCTTTCCCGAAGCCAATCTGGTCGGCGCCAACACCCGGTTCGAGTCTTCCCTGCGCTGGGCGCGTCGAGCATGCTTCGCCCTGCTGGCAGTGGGCACCGCCGGCACCCTGGTTGCCTGGGCTGCCAGCATCACCCGCAACAACCAGTACATGGGCGAGGTGAAGAATCTCGCCGCGCAATACGATGCAACCGCCTCGCAACTCGCTGCCGATTCGCCGGACGAGAAGCAGGTGACTGAGCTGCTAGAGCCTCTTCGTGCAGCGAGCGCCGTCTATGATCGGGACGCCCACCCCTGGCTAAGTGGCTTCGGCCTCTATGACGCGGCGGTAGACGATGCCGCCGACGACCTTTACGACAGCGCCCTGCAAAATCACTTCCTACCCAAGCTGCAGCTGTCGCTGGAGGGCGAATTGCGAGCGCAACAGGATAGCGACGACGGCTCGCTATTCGATACCTTGCGGGTTTACCTGATGCTGGCCGATAGCGAGCACCGCGATGCCGCTACCATTCGGGAATGGGCCACTGATCATTGGCAGGAGAATCTGTCGGCGGACCCTCAAACCCGCGAATTGATGGGGCAATACCTGGCGCAACTACTGGCGCTGGACTTCACAGCACCAAGGCTGGATGGCGGCCTGGTGAAACGATCCCGTGAAACCATCATGCGCAGGCCGGTGCCGCAACGCCTGTACTCGCAGCTCAAGTCATCGGTCAGTAATCAACCGCCTCTATCGCTGGAAGGCGCCGTGGGCACCGACACCATGAGCGTGTTTGGAGTGGGCGAGGATGACCCCCGGGCGCAGATCCCTTACCTCTATACCAAGGCAGCCTACGATGGACTGGATTTTGGTGGCCAGAGCCAGGTTATCCGCTGGTATGATGAAAGTCGCTGGGTAATGGGTGAGCAGGCCGGTGAAAACATCGCCGCTGCCGACCTGGACAGCATCGGACGCGAGGTCAAGCAACTCTATCTGGACGATTACAACAACTATTGGAAGCGGACCCTCGACAGTTTTCACCTGGCCCGCTTTGGCAACCTGGCCAGTGCCAGCAAAACGCTGTTGCTGCTAGGAGACCCCGCAAGCTCCCCCATCCTGGCGATGCTCAACCTGACCAGCCAGAATACGCAGTTGGTTGTGCAACCAGAGCTGCTCGACAAGTTACCCGGCGATGCTGCTGAAAAGATCGCAGCGCTGGCGCCTGAAAAATTGCAACCCACCGTTGTCGACAGGGATTTTCGCGTCCTGAACGAACTCTCACAGTCCATCAAGGGCCAGCCACCCAAGGTCAACGCCATCACCGCGTCCCTGGCACAATTCGGGACAGAGATAGGTGCCATTGCCATGGCGCCGGATAGCAAGCAAGCGGCGTTGGCCAAAAGCCAGGCCAGCTTCTCTGGCAGTGGCGGCAGCCTTGGCCAGCTTAAGCTGCTGGCGGCCAGCAGCCCTGCGCCGGTAAGCACCTGGATCAAGGAGGCGACCCAATACAGCTGGTCGGCAACCCTGCAGGGAGCCCGGGGGGAGCTTGCGCGGCTGTGGCAGGTGGAAGTTTGTGATGTTTTCAAGCAAACGCTGGCCGGCCGTTTCCCCTTCGCGCCCGCTGGCAGCGAAGATGCCAGCATCGAGGAATTCAACCGCTTTTTTGGTCACAACGGGGTTGAGGCTACATTTTTTAATACCCACCTTGCCAGCTTTGTCGACCAGCGCAGTTGGAAGCTAAAAGCCGCGAATGGTCGGACGCTGTCGATCAAGCCCGAGACTCTGCAGCAGATGCAGCGCGCCAGCCAGATTCGCGCTGCTTTTTTTCCCCGCGGCAGCGACGTCGCCAAAGTGGAGTTCCAGCTAAAGCCGGTCAAGCTTGATGCAACGGTGCGGATATTCGAGCTGGACCCGGGATCTGGCCAACCGGCTTTTTCCTACAGTCACGGCCCCAAGTTGAGCAAAACGCTGATTTGGAATGGTGATCGGGATAACCGGGTGCGGATTGTCTTTGAAGACCTCAATGGCACACGCAACCAGCAGAACTACGAGGGAGAATGGGGCTTTTTCCATCTACTGGCCGATTCGAACATTGCCCAAACCTCCAGATCCAGCACCTACCAGCTGACCATGCAGGCCAGCGGCCGCAAAGCGATCTATGACCTGCGCCCCGCTGGCAGCAACAACCCCTTCCAGCGGGGCTTGTTGAGCGGCTACCAGTGCACTGGCAGTTTGTAAGGGTCCGGCGTGAAAAGCGCTGATGGCGTTACCGCCTGCGCCGCGTTGCGGGCGGGTTTCTACGGCAAATTACCCGCCCACGGTGATTTTGTCAGCAGGGACTTGCCGCCAGAATTTATCCACGCCTGGGATCAATGGCTACAGCAATCCATCAGCGCCAGCCGGGGGCTGCTGGGAGACCGATGGCTGGAAATCTATCTCACCAGTCCCATCTGGCATTTCGCATTTCCGCCGGGGCTGCTGGACGAACACGCCTGGCTGGGGCTGATGTCACCCAGCGTCGACAGCGTGGGGCGTTATTTTTCAATCTGCATCGCCATGCCACTTCCAGCTTCCGCCTCTGCTGTGGCAAGCCTTTACGCCAGTAGGGCCTGGTTTGATGAACTGGAGAAACTGGTCCTAAGCGCGCTGGAGGAGCAACGCAGTGCCGAATCCATCGAAGACTCGCTGCAACCCCTGCGAGCCACAGCAGTCACCTGCGAACCCGGTACCTCCTCGAGCTATGTACCGCTCCAGGAAATCGCGATCGACGACAACCTGGGCAGCCCGGCAATCGTGCTGGAACAGGTGATTGCCCAGAAGTACGCCCACTATAGTTATTGGTGCACGCGGGGTTCGCCAAGTGTAACGCCCTGTATCCGCGTGGTTTCGGGCATGCCCGATACAGAATTATTTACCCAAATGATGGATAGTAGTTGGCAACCACCGGCCATAACATAAGTCGGGCGATCAAATCTCTCCGAGATGGGCCGGCGGGCGGTGCCGATCAGGGGCAAGTTTCAATCCCGGGATTCGTCAACGCCTTTACCTGGAGGGTCAGCTTGTGTAACCTCGAGCTTTCTCCACACTGTTCGACCATCAGCTTTGACACAAGATAAATAAGGATTTATGTGGAGCACGTGTTAGAAGTATCTCACCTTCTGGTGCCTATACCCGGCGACAACCCCGCCGGCATCGAGTTGCGCGAAACCCGCACACCTGAATACACCGATATCAAGGAAGCGCGCAGTGCTGCACGCGCAGCCGAGCGCGCCGCCATGCTCGATCCGGAGAATGCCAGTGATGTCATCAGCAACTGGCAACGGATAAGCAAACTGGCTCCGACCATTTTGCAGGAACAGTCGAAAGATCTGGAGGTTGCCGTCTGGTATCTCGAATCCCTGATACGCCTGCACGGTCATCAGGGGCTTTGTGACGGCATTACCCTGATCAATGGGCTGGTGGGGGAGTTCTGGGACCAGCTCTATCCGCTTCCCGATGAAGACGGCATAGAAACCCGGGTTGCCCCACTTACCGGTATCAATGGCGAGGGGGCCGAGGGAACCCTCATTGCTCCGATCAGGACGCTGGATATTACTGCACCCGGAACCGGTACCGGTGAGTTCGACTGCTTTTCTTTCTGGAACTTCTACCAGGCGCAGGAAGCCGCAGCGATTCCGGACCCGGAAAAACGCGCCGTTCGCACTACTAAGCTCGGGTTTTCGATTGAAAATATCACCCAGGCCATGGCCAACACCCCGGATAGCTTTTTGCTCGATCTCGTTGACGCGCTGCAGGCGTCCCTCGAGCAATACCAGGAACTGGACAAAGCCCTGTACCAGCATTGCGGTGCCGATGCCCCCCCCAGCAGCAACATCAAAAGTATTCTTGAAGAAGTGCTGCGCGGGGTTCGCTTTCTTGCCAAGGACAAACTCGGCGCACTGGAAGCCGCATCGGCCGAAGCAGATGCAGAGGCGAAGCCAGAACAAAACCAGGCTGAGCAAGCTGAGTCATCGTCGACCGCTACAACCACCGTCAGCCAGGTAGCCGGTCCGGTTGCCAGCCGCGAGACCGCGCTGCGGCAACTTGCGGAGGTCGCCCGTTTTTTTCGCGCCACCGAGCCGCATACACCTATTGCCGACGGGCTGGAGCGCCTGATTCGCTGGGGCAATATGCCGGTGGGCGAGTTGATGCAGGAACTGGTGCCCGATAGTAACGCGAGGACCGTCTATACGCTGCTGACCGGGGTTACTATCGGCAAACCGGGTGCCACTGAGCAATCCACCACTCCGGAGATACCTTCTTCCGTTGGGCAACAACCTATCGGCGAACCCCGACCGCAAGAAGCTGATGACGATCGCAACTCTGGCTGGTAAAGGCAATCGCACGAGCCGCACGGAGTTTGAAGCCAAACAGTTGATAATCGCTTTCCCCAAGCCCCACAAATCGATAAACAGGAGCACCAAACCATGTCAGACAGTATTAACGACAAACTGAAGCGGGTGCGCAAGCCCCGCGTCCACATTACCTACGACGTAGAGACCAATGGCGCCGAGCAACGAAAGGAACTTCCTTTTGTGGTCGGTACGATGGGCGACTTTTCCGGTGACAACACCGAGGGGAAAAAGTCACTGAAGGAGCGCAAGTTCGTCAATATCGACCGCGACAATTTTGACCAGGTCATGGGCAAGATAAATCCCAAGTTGAATATTAAAGTGGATAACACCCTGACCGACGATGACAGCGAAATGCCGGTGGAACTTGACTTCAACTCTATCGAGGATTTTGAGCCACAGAACCTGGTCAACCAGATAGAGCCCCTGAAACAATTGCTTGCGGCCCGTGGCAAACTGAGGGATTTAATGAGCAAGGCTGATCGCTCGGAAGAACTGGAGGGCGTACTCGAAGAAATTCTGCAGAATGCCGACAAGGTTGCATCGATATCTGAAGAACTGGGCCTGAACAAAAAAGCGGGAGATGACAAGTAATGAGCAAAGAAACAGAGAGTAGTGACGCCGGGCTGGAAACCGAAGAGCAGACCATCAGCCTGCTTGACCAGGCGATAAGTGCCACCAAGCAGACGGCGCCGGATGAGGCCAAGGACCTGATTGCGAACCTTACTGAGCAGGTCATGAAGGGCACCCTGACCTGGGATAGAAACCTGACCCACACCATCAATTCAGCGATAACCGCGATTGACCAAGCCATTTCGAAGCAACTGGCCGCCGTCATGCACCATGAAAAATTCCAGCAGTTGGAAGGCTCCTGGCGTGGCATACACCACCTGGTAATGAACAGCGAAACCGGTTCGGGTTTGAAGATCCGCATGATGAACATCAGCAAGCGCGAGTTGTTCAAGGATCTCGACAAGGCCGTGGAGTTCGACCAGAGCCAGATATTCAAAAAGATGTATGAAGCCGAATTCGGAACCGCCGGTGGGGAACCCTACGGCGCCATGATTGGTGATTATGAATTCTCCAACCACCCTGACGATATTGAGCTACTGAGCAAAATGTCGAATGTCGCAGCTGCTTCTTTCTGTCCTTTCATTACGGCTGCGGGCGCGGGCATGTTCGGCTTTGAAGATTACACCGAGCTGTCGAAACCAAGGGATCTGGGCAAGATCTTTGAGTCTGGAGAATATATCAAATGGCGCAGTTTCCGCGAATCGGAAGATTCCCGCTTTGTCAGCCTGGTGATGCCTCGCACTCTGTCGCGACTGCCCTACGGCAAGGCGACCAAACCCATCGAGGAATTCGACTTCGAAGAGTTCCCCGTGGACGAATCCGGCATGTCGCGTGCGGTGGATCACGAAGACTACGGCTGGATGAATGCCGCCTACGTGATGGGCACGACGCTGACCAAGTCGTATTCAGAGAATGGCTGGTGCACATCGATTCGCGGTGCCGAGGGCGGCGGCAAGGTCGAGGGCCTGCCGACCCATTTGTTCAAGAGCGATGACGGCGACGTCGACCAGAAGTGTCCCACGGAGGTCGGCATAACCGACCGGCGCGAGGCTGAATTGGCCAAGCAGGGTTTCCTGCCGCTATGCCACTACAAAAACACCGACTACTCGGTATTTTTCGGCGCCCAGACCGCGCAAAAGCCGAAAGTCTTCGATGACCCCGACGCCACCGCCAACGCCGCCATTTCGGCACGCCTGCCCTACATCATGGCAACCGGCAGAATCGCGCATTTTCTCAAGGTGATGGCCAGGGACAAGATCGGTTCGTTCATGGAAGCTGATGACGCCGAGATCTGGCTCAACCGTTGGATTTCCAATTACACCAACGGCAACCCCGATGCCGGTCCGGAAATGAAGGCCAAGTACCCGTTGCGCGAGGCACGGATCGAAGTCAAGGAAGTGCCCGGGGCACCGGGTTCCTACAACGCGGTGGCGTACCTGCGGCCCTGGCTGCAAATGGAGGAGCTCACCACTTCGTTGCGCATGGTGGCAAATATTCCGTCGAGTGGTTAGACACGACGGGAAGTCGCGCCGCCTTGCGTGGGGGTTCCCTGCATGGCGGCTAACACTATGAGTCAATTGTGCCAGCCGGAATCGGTATTAGGTCTCCGGCTGGCATTTCGCCTTGCCAGAAATTGGTTACCAGGAGCAGCACCTTTTCATGGCCGTTGATTCCCTGCTCACTGCTGTGCTCGACGCAACCGAACGCGGTATTGCTGCCAGTAAAGATGCCGATATGAGCCCGGTGGAGCGGTTCTGCCTGGCTGACGATCACACCCATGCGCTGGTCCACTGGCTGCACCTGACCACTGGTGGATTGACGATAGACCTAAGCGCCGGATCCGATCGCGTGAACTTGCGGGTCTGGTTATCCGCACAGATCGCAAGCCTGGACAGACTGATCGAACAACAATTGAACTGCGTTCTCCATCACCCCCGTTTGCAGCAGCTTGAAGCTGCCTGGCGGGGTGTCGAGCTGCTGGTGAAAGCGGCGGGCGAGCAGCGCGGTGTAAAAGTTCGCTTGCTCGACATCTCGCTGCGAGAAGTCGCCAAAGACCTGCAGCGCGCATCAGACTTCGACCAAAGCAATCTTTTTCACCGCATCTATAACGACGAGTTCGGCATGCCGGGCGGCGAGCCTTTCGGCATTCTGCTGGGAAACTACCAGGTGACCCACACACCAAGCCGTGAGCACCCAAGCGATGACATCGAGGTATTGAGGGGGATATCACAGATTGCGGCAGCCGCCTTCGCGCCCTTCGTCTGTGGCGCCGCGCCGCAGCTATTCGGGTTGGACGATTTTGAGTCCATGGGGCACTCGTTGAATTACAGCGGCATATTCCAGGCCAAGGACTATTTGCGCTGGAATTCATTGCGCGATACGCAGGACAGTCGTTTTATTGGGATCTGCTTACCCGACGTACTTTTGCGCGAACCCTACAACCAGGAATTCTGTGCTCGCCAGGGACTGAATTTTACCGAGCACTGCCGCAGCAACAATGACTACCTGTGGGGCAATGCCTGCTTTGCCCTCGGCACGGTGGTGATCCGTGAGTTTGGCGCCACTGGATGGTTTTCCCACATACGCGGTGTGCCCAGGGATTACCTGAGCGGGGGCCTCGTTACCGCTCTGCCTCACACCGGCTTCGACACCGGCGAAGCGGCAGTCCCCCGCATGAGCACTTCGGTGCTGATAACGGACAGCGCTGAAAAGCAACTCAACGAGCTTGGCTTTATTGCGCTTTGTCACTGCTATGGCACACCCTTTTGCGCGTTGCTGAGCAATGCCTCACTACAGCGGCCAATGCGCTTCAGTGACCGGGGCGCGATGGCCAACGCCCGGGTCAGTGCCATGTTACAGCAGATACTCTGCGCCTCTCGGTTCGCCCATTACATCAAGGTGATGATACGCGATAAGGTGGGCTCGTTTGCCGATGAAACCGAGTGCGAGCGAATGCTGGATAATTGGTTGCGAAATTATACCACCGGGCGCGACGATCTCTCCTGGGAAACCCGCGCCAAATACCCACTGCGTGATTTCAAGGTGCAGGTGATGGACATCTCCGGCAAGCCCGGCTCTTATTCCTGCGCCATCCACCTGAAACCGCACTACGTTGCAGAACAAATCGTCTCGGAGATTCGTTTAACCACCGAACTCAACCAGATAGGCACCGCCGCCTGACGTGTGAAGTGACTCCAATGATGAGCAGCATCGACAAGAATAAAAAGCTGAAAATGCCGGTACTGGATTGCCTGCTTGACGACTCGCCTGAGAGCACCAGCGAGTCCGCCCAATCGGCCAATATGCTGTTGGACACGCTCAAAGAAAGTGTACGGCGGGACCTTGAAAATGTATTCAATACCCGCCAATGCTGTATCTCGCCACCAGCCGAGCTGCCGGCGCTACGCGCTTCATTACTGAATTATGGCCTGCCGGACCTGGCCACCATCAACCTGGAATCCAGTGCAGCGGTGCAGGATTTTTGTTCGCAGGTGGAGGCGACGATCGCAAATTTCGAGCCGCGGATAAAGAGCGTAAAAGTCCACTCCAGCCAGGGCCTGGATGCCAACGACAAGTGTTTTCGCTTCAGGGTAGAAGCCGTACTGCACGCCTCGCCCTCGCATGAAACCATTATCTTCGACTCATCGCTGGACCCGGTATCCCAGTCGGTCATGCTTAAGGAGTCTGAGCGCTAGTGGACTCTCTGCTCAAACACTACGAAAAAGAGCTTTCATATATCAACAAGGCAGCCAAGGCGTTTGCCAAGCGTTTCCCCAAAATTGCCGGGCGCCTGAAACTGGGCGCGGACGAGTTGGAAGACCCTCTGGTTGAGCGGCTTATTTCAGCCTTCGCATTTCTCAATGCAAGAATACAGAACAAACTGGAAGATGACTTTCCGCAGCTCTCCCATGCCCTGATGGATACGCTCTATCCGCATTACAATCGTCCCATTCCCCCCATGAGCATTGTCAAATTCGATACCAGGAAGGGACTCAAGGAAGCCCAGTTCGTACCCAGCGGTATAGAGCTCGAAACCTACACATTTGAAGACAAGTCCTGCGAGTTTGTCACCTGTTATGAGCTGAATCTCATGCCGCTGGTAAGCGACAGTGTCGAGATTCTTTTTCGCCCCTTCGTAGCGCCTTTGGCCAACCAGGTAGCCGGTAATGCCGTTATACACTTGAAGCTCAATGTTACAGCTTCCGGCACCACCCTTGGCGACCTCAAGCCGGATGCACTCACCTTCTACATCGGCGGTCAGGATCAGCGGCGGTATATCTTGTACGAACTGCTTTTTACCCAACTGCGCGCCGTTGTGGTGGCAAGTGAAAACGGCAGTACAAACCCAGTTATGCTGGACCCGTCGAATGTACGGCCGGTCGGCTTTGGCGCCGAGCAAGGGATGCTGCCCTATCCGCAAAATGCCTTCATGGGTTACCGACTGCTAACCGAATTCTTCACATTTCCCGACAAGTTTTTCTTTTTTACTGTTAAGGGGCTCGATCGATTCGAGTTTGCCGAAGGCAGCGACGCTTTCGATCTGTATTTTTACCTTGATAACGCCGACCCTGAACTGGAGCACTATCTTTCGACCGACATGTTCCAGTTGGGCTGCGTCCCGGTGGTTAACCTGTTCAATAAAACCGCTGAGCCCATTCGCCTGGATCACACCAAGTCCGCTCACCAGTTAGTGCCCGACGCTAGCCAGCAGAACAATATCGAGGTTTACCAAATCAATTCGGTAAGGGGCGTAGACAACGATGGTAACAAGGTTTCGTTTGCGCCATTTTATGGCCAACGTCAAACCGACGATGCAGAAACCAGCTGTTTCTGGCATGCCTCAAGACGATTGGTCACCGACGGGGAACAGGGAACCGAGACAGCCAGTGAGGTAGATCTCAATTTTGTCGACGTCAATTTTAAACCCCAGTCAAGTAACGATGTTATCGTGACCGTCGGGACCCGCTGCCTTAACAGAAACTCGCCGTCAAGGTTGCCTTTCGCCGGACGCCTGCCGCTGAAAAGCAATGACAGCAAGGCGCCTTCAGTGGACACATACTGCATAACGCCGCCTACGCCGACACTTAGAATCGGCTCCGACGACGGCAATTTCTGGCGTCTGGTATCGCACCTGAACCTGAATCACCTGTCACTGGCCAACAACGAAAATTCAACCCAGGCACTGCGGGAAATTCTGCGCCTTTACGACTTCAGGGGTTCCGCCAGTAGCAGGACGATGATCGGCGCTATCGAAGACGTTGTCGCGAAACCCATCAGCGCGCCAATCAACGTCGATGGACGCAGCGTACTGTGTCGTGGCAGCGAGGTGGTTATCATATTCGACCCACTCAAGCTGGGGGGGCAGAGTCCCTACCTATTTGCCTGCGTATTGGAGACCTTTATGGGGCTCTATTGCAGTATCAACTCCTTTGTGCGGGTTATCGCTCGCTTGAAGGGCAGCGATGAGGAGCTGAAGCGATGGCCGCCAAGAGCCGGCGCACACCAGCTTCTCTAGTCGAGCGGCTAACAGAGCGGCCGGAAGATTTCGAATTCTTCCAGGCATTGCGTCTGTTGGAGCAAGTCGCCCTCTCGCAATCCCAGGACGCTTCCGCGATCGAGTTTAGCGGCAATAGCAACCTGGGTTTTCCCGGCAATAGCGTGAGCAAGATCGCACCGGCAGAGGAAGACGGGCGCAAATACTGGCGGGCGGAGGTCAAGCTGTTTGGCCTCACCGGTAGTGCCGGCGTTCTGCCCTACCATTATTCCGAACTGGTACAGCAGCGGCTGCGGCTGCGTGATCGGGGCTTGAAATCGTTCCTCGACCTGTTCAATTCACGCCTGGTTCATCTGTTTTACAAAGCCTGGCGCAAGTATCGCCTCCCCTTTGCCTATGAGTTCCATAAACTCGCCGGCAAAAATGGCGAGGATTCCTTCACCCGCACGATTTCGTCACTCGCCGGGCTGGGAACCCCCTCACTGAAAAATGACCTACCCATTAAAAGCGACAGCTTGCTGGGTTTGAGCGGTATTCTAAGCCGGCCCGTCCGCCCCGCGATCGCGGTGGAACAGGCCTTACAGTATTATTTTGGCCTTCCCATCGCCATCAAGCAGTTCCGGGGCCAATGGCTGGACATCCCTGAGGACACACAGTCGAAGCTGCCCGGCGGTGAGCTGCCACTGGGCATGAACTGCGAATTGGGGAGGAACGCAATACTTGGGTCGCACGGCTGGCAAATACAAAGCAAGTTTTCCGTACTGATTAAAAATATTACCTACCAGCAGTTGATGGATTTGCAGCCCGGGGGCCAAAAGTTGCGACAGTTGAAGGAGTTGACCCGGCTGCTGACCCGCGATGAGTTCGATTTCGACATTGTCATTACCACCGATGCGGTCTCTATTCCCGAGCTGAGACTCGACAACGACAATAGCAAGCCGCCATTACTCGGCTGGAACACCGCACTGGGGGAGGCACGTCATGTCGATAACATACGTATCGTTGTCACCTGAGCCGTATCGTTTTTCAACGCGCTATTTCCCGACTCACACACTCGTAATAAGGAAGCACCATGATTAACGTAAACCTGAAATCCCTGGTAGAGAAAATGTCCACAGAACTCAGGGACTCGCTGGAAGGTGCGGCGGGAATTACCATGGCCCGCGGCCAGTACAATGTCGAGGTGGAGCATTGGCTATCCAAGTTGCTGGAGCAAACGGATAGCGACCTTTACGCCCTGCTGGAAAAATACGAGGTCAACTTCCCGGCGCTGGATCGGGAACTGAACAGGGCGGTCGAGAAGTTTAAAAGTGGCAGCACCCGTCCGGCATCGTTGTCACCGAGCATCGTAGAAGCCACCAAAAATGCCTGGATGCTGGCTTCGGTCGACTACCGGCACTCACAAATCACTTCCGGGCACCTGCTCACGGCCCTGCTGTTGGATGAGCAATCCCGGCGCAGCCTGCTCGAATCGGCCCCCGCCCTGAAGGACCTGGCGCCGGAATCACTGCGTGAAGCGGCCAGATCCCTGATTGGCACCACTTCCGAGTCCAGCGGTGGCCCGGCGCTAAGCGCGGGGGACAGCGCCGCCAGTGCGAAACCCGGTAAGCCGACCAAGACACCGTCCCTGGACAAGTTTACCGTGAACCTCACCGAGAGCGCCCGCCGCGGTGACATTGACCCGGTTCTGGGCCGCGATGAAGAAATCCGCCAGTGTATCGACATCCTCACCCGGCGTCGCCAGAACAACCCGATACTCACCGGCGAGGCCGGTGTCGGCAAGACCGCCGTCGTTGAGGGCTTTGCCCTGCGTGTAGCGCAAGACGATGTACCCGACCCGTTGCGCGGGGTCGCCATTCATACCCTCGACCTGGGGCTGCTGCAGGCTGGCGCCAGCGTGAAAGGAGAATTCGAGAACCGGCTCAAGTCGGTGATTGAAGAAGTCAAAAGCTCGCCTACCCCGATCATTCTTTTTATCGACGAAGCCCACACCATGATCGGTGCCGGTGGTAAGGAAGGCCAGGGTGACGCCGCCAACCTGCTGAAACCGGCGCTGGCACGGGGCGAGCTGCGCACCATCGCCGCCACCACCTGGGCCGAGTACAAGAAGTATTTCGAGCGCGACCCGGCCCTGACCCGCCGCTTCCAGGTGGTCAAGGTAGAGGAGCCCAACGAAGACAAGGCCATCGATATGATGCGCGCCATATCCAAGGCACTGCAGGCGCACCACAAGGTCAGGATTCTGGACGAAGCCATTATCGCCTCGGTCAAATTATCGAATCGCTACATTCCGGGCCGGCAATTGCCCGACAAATCGGTCAGCTTGCTCGACACCGCCTGCGCCCGGGTAGCACTCAGCCAGAGCACGACGCCGGCATCAATCGAAGACTCTCGCCGCCGCATTCAGCAGCTGGATGCCAATATCGTGTTGCTGGAGCGGGAAAACTCCGCCACCGGAGAGCACGAGGAAAAACTGGAACTGATGCGGGCTGACAAAGCCGCCACGGAAAAGAAACTGGAAGAGCAGTTGCAACAATGGGAGCAGGAACAGCACCTGATTGGCGATATCCGTGAGCTGCGGGACCAGATTGAGGACAACTTCCTCAAGGCCCAGGCGGGAGAAGATACCCCTCTCTCCGATGAAGATCTCAGCAGCCTGAAAGCACGCCTGCAGGAACTGAGTACCGAGATACAAACCATCCAGGCCCAGAAACCCCTGATCCAGGCCAACGTCGATGAGCAGGTGGTGGCCGAAGTGGTCGCCAACTGGACCGGCATCCCCGTTGGCAAAATGATGAGTGACGAGATATCCGCGATCAAGAACCTCAAGAACCTGCTGGCCAAACGCGTCATCGGCCAGGACCATGCCCTGGGAGCCATTGCCCAGGCCATCCAGACCTCCCGCGCTGGACTGACCGACCCACGCAAACCGATCGGCGTATTCCTGATGGTGGGCACCAGTGGTGTAGGTAAAACCGAAACGGCGCTGGCCCTGGCCGACCTGCTCTATGGCGGCGAGCACAATATCACCACTATCAATATGTCAGAGTTCAAAGAGGAACATAAGGTCTCTATGCTGCTCGGCTCACCTCCGGGTTACGTCGGCTTCGGTGAAGGCGGCGTATTGACCGAGGCTGCAAGGCGCAAGCCCTACTCAGTAATATTGTTAGACGAAATGGAAAAAGCTCACCCCGGGGTGCAGGATATTTTTTATAACCTGTTTGATAAAGGAACGATCAAGGATGGCGAAGGGCGCGATATCGACTTCAAGAACTGCCTGATCATAATGACCTCCAACGCCGGCGAAGACGCTATCCGCGCGGTAATGGCCCAGGTGGAAGAAAAGCCTGACCCACAGGTGCTGCTCGACAGCATTCGGCCCGAGCTATTGAAATCGTTCAAGCCCGCGTTCATGGGTCGCACCAGCCTGGTGGTCTACTATCCGCTGGATGACGAAAACCTGATGAAAATCTGCGCCATCAATATGAGCAGGATCGAAAAGCGGGTGAAGCAACACTACGGCGCCAGCTTCAGTTATGACGAAGACGTATTGCTGCATATTGTTGCCCGCTGCCAGGACTCCGAAACCGGCGCCAGGAATATCGAGAATATCCTGAACAAAACCCTGTTGCCCGAACTCGCCAGCGAGTGCCTGGACCGCATGGCCAATGAGCAGGAGATCAAGAACATTCATATTGGAGCGACTGAGGAAGGAGCGTTTACTTACAAAATCGATTGATTTCTGGGATCTTTTGACCAGCGACGGAACCCCGGGCAGGAAGACGCCCCCCGTCACTGGTGGCTGGTAATTGCACTGCAAACTTGGTTTCGAGGTCTGTATGAGTAACTGGGTTAAATCGCCAAACGATAACAAAATAAAAGTGTATCTTTCAGGGGCATTAGCCAGGCTCCAGTTTGATCAGGAGGATATCAATTTCTTCCTGGAAATTGCAGTAAAGTTGCACGACGATGGCAAGCTCGATAACGTCGTCATCAGCAAAGCGGTTCAGGCATACAAGGACCCACAAAACAGGGACCGGGATAGGCCCGCTGTTGCAGCAACCGCGTTGACTTGTTTTCACGCCACCAAACCACGAGCGAACATTGCCGTATTCTATCGGCGTTTGAGTAAAACCCAGGCCATTATCATTGGATATGGCAACCACATCGGCAACGACAACCTGAATTATAAAGTCCAATGGGCAGACGGATCCAACTCATCGATTTATCTTAAGGCGAAGGCGAAAGAAGCCACCAGCTTTCTTCCTTACCCGAAAAATCTCGCCTGAAAGCTGGTCAAATAGCCGCCTTGAATGGCATCAATCGATAATCACCGCTGAAATCTGCAGATCACGATTTCAGCTTTGATATCGAACAGACCGAGGGTATGACTACGGAATCCTTGTTGAGCACCGACCTGATGGGCAATAGGCCCGCCGCCCGCAGCGCCGACGCCGAGGCATCCAGCATCATTACCTCGGCACAGGGGGTAATTTGTGCTTCAGTGTCGTCGTCATAATAAACATGCAGCGGCAAACCGTCGATCTCATTAACCTCTGCCACGCTGCCCTGGCTTGCTTTTGAATAATTCTCCGCCAGCAGCAAGCTAAGCAACCACGCGCCACAACACCAAAGGTAGTAGGGATGCCTGCCGCCCGAGGGAAGCTCTTCAAAGGCGAAGCTGTCGATGGGTGATGTCTTCTTCCCGTAGGGCATTCGTCCCAGGAACCGGGGTGCTACCAGGGTGATGTGCTGTGCCTGGGGTGTTGTCCTGAGCGCTTGCCATTGCGCTTGAATCGGCTCCGGCAATACCAAATTCCAGTCGTCTCGCGATGGCGTCGTTGCCAGGCTTTCACAGCCTGCGAATTGCTCTGAGCCCCCGGCGATAAATACAGCATCTATTTCTCGCGCAACTTCGCCAATAGTGGCAAGCGCCTTGAGATCAGGCTCGTTGGGGCCAAAGATGGCATCGGCCAAAATCACGCTGAAAGGTGAAATCCCCATAGCCTGGCGATTTCCAACCAGTAGTTGGTAGAGTTGCGTTTGCTCGAAGCTTTCGTGGTTCGCCGCATCATCGAGCAACGCCTGTCGGCTGACATCGACAATGTGCAGTTTCAGTTGTTCGTCGGTTTCCAGTCGTCGCACCAGCAAATACAGGCTGCGCCAAGCCGATTCAAGGGCCTGAAAACGATGATGGTGAAGCAGCTTGCGCATCAGGCTGCTGCTCGCCGCATCGACAGTCCGAATATAATCCTCCAGCTTCGGATCCGGTTTGGGCGATAGATAAGGCGAGACGATTTCTTTTAGCAGCGCCTGAACATCAAACGATCTCGTTGGTTCGGCTGGACCTTGCCGGGATAGAATGTCATCCAGTAGCGTCCCGCCCGGGGGATTAGCGTCGGCAGAAACAGCCCCGGAAGTCGCGCTTGCGGAAGATTCGACAGCACCCCACTCGTCAATTTCTGCTGCCGCCTCAGCAAAACTTGATGGGCTTTTCAGCTTGCGCTTGAGCTGCCTTAATTTCTCAAATAAGGGCACACGCTCATAGATAAAATCAGGATGCATGTCGTCCAGTTCCGCGAAAGCCAAGGGTTCATCGGCTAGCGGCAGGTCACACTGCACTTTAAGCTGGGCGAAAACATCATCGAAGTTGTCGCGGTCGATCGCGATAATTTTTCTTTGGCTCAGGACTTCGTTAGGACCGCTATGATCCCTGCCGCTAAAGTCAGCGAGAATAACTATATGGAAGTTGTCATTGCCGTTGGCAGGTGCCGCAGATGGCTGGTCCCCTTCGTTCACTTTGAAGGGCATGCTACCGGTTGAAATAGTGGCTCGTGACATTGATATGCTCCGTGAGCTTTACGCGGCTTGCTTCGCCCCAATTTACAGGAGGGTGCCGCGCAAACCACACTCTAAACGATATTGACCGGTGATTATTAAATCCATCTCATGCTGAAGCGGTTGGTAGTGAACCATTCACGGTGATAACGTGCGGCAGAGTAACCACTGCGTGTCACATAAGGCATGCCCAATTTCTTGCGCTGGTCTGCAACTGTCAAAGTATCCGGTGCGGTTTTGCGGGTACAAACGACTTTATGCTCCAGGCCCTGTGCCCAGGTGATTTCGCCATGATATGCGGCGATCTTGACCTTTCCATAGCCCTGCCAGATGAGGGCCCCGAGCAGCATTGCGCCGAAGCAGGCCTTCGTCTTGTCGTTAGACCCGGGAATTCGCTTGCGGTCAGCCGCTGTGCACATGTACAGCTTGATGACCAATTTTCGGTCCTTGGGCATTTGCCCCCAGGCGTCATAACCGCCCGCCTTGCCGGCGATTGCCTTGGCAACCCAGTTATAATCCACCTCGTAATGCGTGCCGTCATCCGCTACGCCAGACATGGTTGTGGGATCACCACCATCCCCATGTCCAGCAATAATCAATTCGTCACCGTCTTGATACTGCGTCCAACTGGATATCATCTGGCAATCCGCGCGGTTGCTTGCATAGTCCTGGCACTGCGCTTCATGTTGAACGTCAATACAGGGATTCCACATCCACTTGGTCGGCATTCGTAATCTCCTTAAGGCGGCGACGATTTATTAATGAAAGGGATATAGTGGAATGCGCGGGCTGTCCTGGTACGCATAGCCTGGAATACCTATCATGCAAGTGCGACTCAGAGAATAAACCGGGTGTGACCATACTGTCCATTAACCCAATGAAATCAGGCCAAAAAGCCGCGCTTGGGATCGAATTATTTCGTTGACACCGTTCTCCGGCTACGGTTAGTCTCCACTCATCTCCTGCCTCCGCACAAGGATCACCTGCAATGGACGGCGCGAACCAGCGATTCATAACCCAGAAGGCGGCTTGGCTCACCGACCACATGATCCTGTACGCCGTGGCCAAGGGTACGACGAACGGCAACCCCTACAACCAGAACCTCGGCGCCATCGGCACTGCCCTCCCGACCTTCGACTTCGACCTGCGCAAGGTCAGTAAGATCATCAACGGGGGAGGTAGCGCCAAGATGTACGAACTGCAGGGGCTCGGGGAGGGGATAGGAACGGGTAAGAATTTTAAGGCACGCAAGACGTCGGATTCGACCCACGCAATAAGGGCGTACTTCCTTCCCTGGGGAACCGGCTATACCTTCTGCGGGCAACTCGGTAACGCGGCCGACTTCTTCTTCACGCCCACAGTCAACGGCTGCACATTCGCCCACTCCGGAAATGGCCCCAACCCGTCGGTAGCCCACTCGAACTTCGTTCAGAACCAATTAATTGACCAAGCCGCTATAGACAACGACCTGGTAACCAAGTTCGGCGGCGCCATGCCCGCCCACACGCTTATCAAGACCACCTATAAACAGGCCCCCGTTGCAAACGTAGCCGATGACTACCGCGCCACCGTAATCGGCATCCGCAGCGGGAACAGCTGGAGCTTCTACTATCAGAACTACAGCGTCCTTCTGGTGCCAGGAAAGTTGGTTTACACTGGCATTAACCTGTGCGTCCCGATCTAACGGCAATAGGTCTTGTTAATATCCCGCTTCCCCGGTTTGTTTGTTCGGATTAAGGGAGACCAATAGTCGATCACAATTGACGACCAATTCCAATTGCACATTTCCCCAAGCTGATAATTCCTATCACTCATCCAACATGTTCCAGTGCATTTCGCAATGCGGATTAATGCGAGCCTGATCCTGATAATAACGCTACCGGTCAGTGTACTTGAATCCGTCATGGTGGGTGATATTGAGGGTAACTTTGTAGCCCAGTATTGCGTAGCAATTTATCCACGCTGCTACAAAACCACCAGGATCCGTTACATTGTAAACACCGCAGTTGGAATCAAAGAAATACAGGGTGTTACCGCGGCTTCGATAAGCACCGACAGCATGCCCCCCACCGTTTTTCGCCTGATCGGTGCTAACCAGGGTAAAGCCCATGTAGACTCCCCGCCCCTGGGCCAAAAAACCTTCACTCAAAGCCTTTTCAATACTTGGGGATAGCTGTATTTCAGAAATTGGTGTTTTGTGAATACGGCCAGTAGTGTCAGTGTGGGAATGCACTACCATTTTCCTTACCAGTGCGTCGCTACCGCTTACTTTGGTACTTTGCTTGAGCCCGTATTGAGCAAGAATATCCATATCCGTAGATAGCGGGTCTCGCTTGTAGACGATTTGATGGGGAGCAGCATTCTTTACAGCTTTCAAGTTTCTGCCAGCGTGTACTCCTGGGCCGCTATAGTTTCCAGCGAAGGCCTTGGTTGACCCCTGCTTCTCCTTCAACCAGGCTGCCGTTAGTGCCGCGCAAACGCCACCTTTAATCGCGTTGAAATCATCGTCGGAGAGAGTCACTGCATTAACGGCACTGCCATTTAACTCCCCTTGTGGTTTAAGTAAGGGTATAGACTTTCCCTGGGAAAACTTGTAGACCTTGGTTGAATGCTGCCGGAGTGACTGAAAGTTATTTTGGCCTGCCATAGGTCCCTCACTGTTTCAAACGTGCACCGACATTCACAAACGGGGTCAGAGACAGTTTCCACTACATAGCATAAGATAAGCAACACTGCAGGCAGCTATTTCAAGGAGGAAATTATGCCGCGACAACCCCGTATATTTCTACCCGATCTCCCCTGCCACGTTATTCAGCGTGGCAACAATCGCCAGGCCTGCTTTTTCGAAAATCGTGATTACAGCTTTTATCTGGAGTGCCTTCAGGATGCCTGTGAAAAGCATCAGTGCTCCGTGCATGCCTACGTACTGATGACTAACCATGTCCACCTGCTGCTCACACCGGCCACCAAAACCAGCTTGCCAAGCGCCATGCAAAGCGTCGGACGCCGATATGTAAGACGGATCAATGACAAATACAAACGCACCGGCACACTTTGGGAGGGGCGGTATAAATCAGCAATAATAGACTGTGACAGGTACTTTCTGAGCTGACAGCGTTACATTGAACTCAACCCGGTGAGGGCCAATATCGTCACACACCCAGCTGACTACTACTGGAGCAGCTACAGCGCAAACGCACGGATAACCCGCAATGAATGGCTACACGAACACCCCATCTACAAAGCCCTGGGTCCGACAGAGACGGAGCGTGCAAAACGGTATATTGCGCTTTTCGACAGCCTGCCCGACCAGCCTAAATGGATCACAGAACAAACTCTAAAGCAGCTACCCCTGGGTGACGATCGATTTAAACGGGAAATAGAGGCCAAGCTGGCGATTAAATTCAACCGGGTGTCGACTGGCCGACCAAGGGCTTCCCGGCGAAATTAATTGTCTCTGACCCCGTTTCTCTCTAGTCATCTGCGAAGTATTTCGTCCGGGTCGGAAAGCCGGCATCTGCACGTAACTTGTTTTCCGTATAGGTGTAATCCTGAAACCCCTTGATACCGACTGTCTTATATTCTTCGTATCGACTATTTTTATCCATCTCACCCCATAGCGAATGGAGACAATGAATCAACTCATGACCCATCGTTATGTGTGGTATAAACCACATCCCACTGTCAGACAGTATTTCATTGTTACTATAAAAAAGCCATGCGACACTTCCAGTGCCGTCTGATGCCCGATTGGTGCTCACCGCTTGTACCTGGGTCTTGGAGGGCATACTGGGTATCAATTTTCCTATTCCATTCTGAAAATTGTCGTACTTAGTTTGATCAGTAATCACACCGGTTCTTGCCCCTAGTCCCGGTGTACTCCAATTTCTTTCTAAAGGGGGTTGTAACAAAACATTAACGCCCCTGGGGAAATCTGACCGATAACTTGGCTTGGCATCTCTAATGGCTTTTAGTAACGCTTTGCCAGTTGGAAGCAGTGACAGCGCTCGAAGGTTTTCTTTTACAATGGCTTTAAAAAATGGCTGTTGTTGTGGCTCATAATTGAACCCGATACCTTTAAATTCATTTGAAGCATAGATTGGCATGGTTACACTCCCCTCCGCTTACCCTGCATAATTTGAATCTTTGCGGCAAACACATTTTTATTGCGATTGCATTGCCCTGTTCATGACTTATTAATACGAGGAGCGGCTTACCTACCCCCCAATCATAACCGTAGGCAGCCCCACCACGATACTACCTCCATGGGCCGTCATATCTCCCATTCTCGCGGCCGGCTTCTTGCCTATCATCACCGTCATGCTGCACTTCACGATGGAGTCCGGCGGCCCTACGCATGTGCACATACTGCCCATTCCCGCCGCCGGCAGTTTGCCAATCAATACGGTGGGTGTGCCGGGCGGCAATATGGGCCCGCCGACATGGGGAACGGGGGGCACACCCGGAGTGACCATGGGGCAGACATGCATATCTGTTATTCTGGCGGCTGGAGGCATTGCACTGGTCTCCCATTCCTAACCGTTTCTAGTCGAAAGGTACTATGCTGCGCTCGCAATAATCTTTAATCCGTCCTGGATAAAGAGCTGGTAGTGCGCGTCCATTTGACCGGGGTCCGCTGCCGCCGCAAGTGTAACCGCCGCCGCCACGGCCCCGGCAGACAGATATGGCGGTGGCGGAACGTCGATTGCCTGATCAGCCGATATATTGCCAGCGGACCACCCGGTGGCGAGTGCGACCATACCGGCGGCGGCATAGGAGCCGATCGCCTCCCCCTCTGCCAGGGCTTTGAGTCGCTTGTCATTGTCCGGCTTCATCGCCCAGCTTTCGGCAAGGTCTATGGCTGCGCGCTCACGCTGCGGCGCTTCCTTTGGCTGCGTAACGCGGGCGCATTGGCAGGCCCACCACACCGCCTCTCTTTTTGGCAGTGAATGCGCGAGCAATAGCACAGCGTCGTGAAAGCAGGATGTTGCACACAACTTGCTGATATTCTCGGCGGCGGACTGTTGCCGGTCGATCGTCGACAGCGCGGCAGTAGAAAAGTCGATCAGTTGGTAGAGATCGTTTGCTGTTTGCTGAGATGATGTCTGTGCAACAGTCACCTGAATCTCCTTGTATGCCGTGTCGTCCCGGGTGTACCCGTCGCAAGGGCTCGCGTCGTTAGTTGATCATTACCATGGCACCCTTCACCGTGGTCATGGCCTTACCGCTCAGTTCCGACATGGTACCGTCTATTTTGGCATTGACCTTGGCGCTGGCGGTGACATTCAATCCTTCAATTTTGGCTTCCATTTTGGCTTTGGCCTCAACGTTCATGCCCTCGATTTTCACGCCGCTGTTGTCGATGGTGATCTTGTTGCTTCCCACCTTGAGCTCGATGGAGGTACCGGCCTCGATAGTGATCTTTTTACCCACCTTCACTTTTTGATCGGCCTTGATGTCAACATCCTGGCCCTTGCCGATTATCAGCTTCTGATCGCCCTTGATATCGACTTCATTATCCTTGTCGACCTGGACCGTCTCATTTTCTTGCACATGGCGATCGAAGTTACCGGCGGATTCGAGGTATACCTCTTTCTTAACCTTCTTACCCCCACTATCGCAGAAGCTCAGCTCATGGCCTACCGGGGTTTTTATGCCGATACGGGTAAAGTCACCGTCGCCGTGGGTAAATTTCGGGCCCTTATCCTTGCCGTTGTGCATCACGCCGACGATCACCGGCCGCCGGGTATCACCGCCGAGGAAGCCGACCAATACATCATCGCCCTTTTGCGGCAAAAACCAGGCGCCACTCTCCTTGCCCCCGCTACCGAAAATCTGTGCCACCTGCAACCAAGGGCTCTTGGTTTTCGGGTCCCACGGGAAAGCCACTTTTACCATGCCGTAGCTTCGGTTTGGCGAGGCCACGTCGTATTCGGATTCCACCACCGTCGCCGCAAGATTGCCGTATACGGATTGGGGTGCCGGTGCCTCGGGGGCAATTTCGGCGGTAGCCGGGATACACTCGAACTGGTTGCTGTAATCTGTGCCGGAATCATGCCCCGTGCTGGCGGCATGGCTAATTCGGGTAATGATGAATTTGTCACCACCTCCCGGAGGTGAATCTGCAAGTTCAATCGTAGTGCCGGCGCACAGGCTAACGCAGTTGCTGGCGGTCTCGATGAGGCGATACTGGCCCTGGCCACTGCGCAGCGAAACTTTTGCCTGGGCCCTGGCATGTTCGGCGGCGAGAGCCGGCATGCCCTGATTGGCCGGGTCGATATTGGCAAAGCCCCTGGCGTAGAAATTCGCTTTCAGCGCCTGCATCTGCTTGATCTTGGTACTGTATTTATCCTCGCCCGATACCATATCCTGCTTCTTGTTGTCGTAATCCAAATGCGTCGCACTCGGCGTGAAGCAGTGGTAGTACTGGCGCCAGCCGAGCACTGTTTCACTGCCAGCATACGCAACACCCGACGCGGAAAAACGCAATGTACCCCGCTTGGTGGGGTACATGGTCGCACTGTTGACCAGAACCATCTTGTGCCCGGACGCAGAATGCTCGAAATAAAAGCTCACCCCCGCTTCCGCCAGCAGGCGCAGGATAAAATCCAGGTCGGTTTCATTGTATTGCAACTGGAAGTAATTCAGCGCCGGGGAGGGATCGGTAGCCAGCACCTTGCAATCGATCCTGGCATCAGCCAGCAGGGCCTGATAAATTTCCTTCAGCGTCTTGCCTTCGTAGCAATGCGTCTTGATCTGCGGCGCCAACCCCAGAAACCACAGGCGCGGCACGATCACGGCACGGTAGCGGGCATCACCACCGGCATCCACCCCGAGACTGGTGAACTCGGCGATATGCCCGTGAATGTAACGATCCTCGCCGTTGCTCATCAGCGCCTTGACCAGCAGGGTTGTCTCCTCACCGAGGACGGTAGCGGCATCGATATCGGGTTTATCAGTCGACAGTTCGACAACAAAGGAAAACAGCGCCGAGATCGCCTCGCTACCCGACAGCGAGACGGCAACCATATTCTTACCGCTGAGCGCGCCACTGTGAATCTGGACCAGTCGCATTTCGTTGGAGTTCAAACTCATTTCGCCCCTTCGTTAAACAGCCGCTGGCAACTGGCAACCTGAACCGCGGCGACCCACACCAACTCCCTCAGGAGAACTTCGTACAGCATTCATTGGAAATGCACCGTGAGGCCCTCCCTGGCACTCAAAGCAGCACAAAACACCCTTAGCTGAGCTTGGCTGTCGACAAATCGTAGGAAAATTTCATCTCCTTGCCGTTCTTGTGCTCTGGATCGGAACCGACGAAGTCGCCTTCCAGCTTGGTATAGCTCAGTGACACGCTCTCCGACGGCGCACCGCCTTCACCGGCGCTCACCGAGTAACCGGATATCACAACCCCCTCCAGCTTGAAGGTCGCAACCCGCTCCGCCACCCCCTTGGATCCGGTCCTGACCAGCGCTATTTCAGCGGTTCCCGACTCAACGCCGGCCAATGCTTTCTGGGCCAGTACACCCGAGGAGGAGTCCATTGTCTTCGATAGACTCATTTCGGATAAGCTTGGCAAACTGGCCTCACGATTCGCTGTCGAACCAATGCTCATGGACACAGCCCGACCGCTGCCATATTGCCATGAGTGCAGGCCTATCCAATCCACGAAGCCCTCCGCCGTGACATCGCCCTTGATTTCCTTGCCCAAGTTCAGCTTCATGTAAATTGCCATTGCAGTTTCCTCAGTTTGTTTTCAGTGGAGCGCCCGGGGGCGATCGATCCTAGTCTCGCAGGGACGCTTTTCGACCTCACACGAGTGCTATACCAGCTTGCCGCAATTCCGCGCCGTTGCAAACAGCCATAAGTATGAATATTGGCGGGCTCCAGGCAAAACCGCCCCAGGGCACGACGTCATCTGTTGCTACCCGCGCCCGGGCTATGAGCAGGCGCCGGCGGCCCGGTTGCCAAACGCATGTGAATACTGCAAATGCTCATTACCGCGCCACCAATTTCTGGTAACCTGCTCCCAATAAACCCCTGCGGAGCGACCATAGCTGTTATGTGCCGGCAGCGGTGGGTTTATCGAAGCAAAAGGACCCGCAATTATCTACCCTGAATAGCGAGCCAACATGACCGACATTGCCATTCCAGGATACGAGATTCACGAAGCATTGGGCGTCGGCGGGATGGCCACAGTGTATCGCGCGCGACATATAAACCTCGATCGCGATGTTGCCATCAAGGTCATGGATCCGTCCCTCAACAACGACCCCACCTTCAACGAACGCTTCAAGCGTGAGGCGCGAATCTCCGCCCAGCTCACGCATCCGCATATCGTGCAAGTGTACGACGTGGATTCCCTCGATGGCGTCAACTACCTGGCGATGGAATATATCGGCAATGGCGACCTTCACGACGTTATCCACGAACCGCTGCAAGTAGACAAAGTCTACGACGTGATGCTGCAGATCACCCACGCCCTGGACTACGCCCACAGCAAAGGCTATGTACACCGGGATATAAAACCCAGCAATATCCTCATTCGTGACAATGGCACCTACGTGCTGGCCGACTTCGGTATTGCCAAAGCGGCCGAGTCGAACACCCAGATGACGATGACCGGCAGTGTCGTTGGCACCCCCAGCTACATGAGCCCTGAGCAGGCCCAGGGCCTGCCCCTGGACGGCCGCTCCGATTTGTACAGCCTTGCCATCGTCTGTTACGAAATGATCACCAAGGACCTCCCCTACAAGTCAGAATCATCGATCAGCACGGCGCTCAAGCACCTGCTGGACCCCATTCCCGAACTACCCCCGGCGCTGGCCAAATTCCAGCCGTTTTTTAACAAGGCACTGGCCAAGAATCGTGATGAGCGATTCCAGACCGGCGCGGAAATGGCCGCAGCACTGGAGTTGTTGCTGGATGACCCAATGGACCAGACCGTGATCGCCAGGCCCGGCGAAGCGCCACCGCGCATGCCTACCCCCGCAGCGACAAGCGCCAATCGGCATACGCCGCTTAAAGCATGGAAAGCGGTGAACCCACCGGTAAAATCTGCAGAAACCCCGGCTGAAAGTTTACGTAGTGGAGAAATGCCAGCGGCCCCGGCACCGACAATCGACCAACCAGCAGCGCCTACCGGAGAAGCCGCCGCCGTCAGCAACGACAATGCGGATGAAGCCACGGTATTTCAGCCGCCGAATGACAACCGCAAGCGCGAAGACACGCCAACGATAGCGCTTGCGTCGACGGCGCGACCCCAACAGCCCCCTGCGCCGCCACAGCAACCACAGCAACCACAGCAACCACAGCAACCACAGCAACCAGCATATCTTGAGACGAAGCTGGCGGCGGGGAAACACGGCTCCCGCGCCCCCCTGTGGCTGCTGGCGGGCATCGCCATTGCCGCCGGTGCGGGAGCCGCAGCCTGGTTTGCGATGCAAGGCCAGCCCTCGGGCGGTGAACCGAGTCTGGCACCCAGCGTTGCGCCCGCTCCCGCCGCCAGCCAAGATGAGTCGGAAACCGTCGATTTGCTACTGGAGAAGGCCAGGGCAGCTTCCAATTCCGGGCAACTATTTGAACCCAGGGGCAGCAGCGCATTTGACTTCTACCAAAAGGCTCGCCAACTCGACCCGGACAACCCCAGCGCCGCGGCGGGCCTTGACCTGTTGCTGGTCAATACCGTCGAGCGCGCGAAGCAGTACATGGCCCAGGGAGAGCTCGACCTGGCCCAGCAGGAGCTGGGCAGGGCAGCGCTGGTCAATCCGTCAGACAACTACCTGATGAGCGCCAGGGAGGACCTGGCCAATGCCGTGAATGCGAAGCTGGAGGCGGCAATTGCTGCGCAGCAATTGCAACAAGACAGCGATGAGGCACCACTGGAAAAGCAAGAGCTTAACCCTGCCAACAGTGACACCAAGGCGCAAGAGAGCGAGCCTGCCGAACCGCAGCCCGCGACGGAACTGACCACCAGTACGCCGGTTGCCCTGGAATCCGCCGAAACTATGTTGCAAACGCGGTCGATACCGGAGCTACTGTCCCTGGCACAGGCGGACATACAGCGCAATACCGCCGACTCAAGGGATGCAGCGCTGGCAGCATTGCAGCAGGTGCAGGAGCGTGAACCGGCCAATGAGGACGCAGCAACGATGCTGCAGACGCTGCTGGACCAGTACCTCGAAGTCGCTCGCACGGAGGCCGAAAAAGGTAACTTTCAAAAGGCCAAACGGGCAATGGATTCTGCCCGCCGTATCGACCCGGATGCGCAACCAGGCTCCACAACCGGCGGTGTCGCCGAGCTGCTGGCAACCGGTGTGAGCCTTGAGGAGCAGGGTGAATACCAGGCTGCGGTCAAGACCTACCTGGAGGCGTTACTCATTGACCCCGACAGCCCCGACATCGATGCGAGCCTGCACCGGGTGCACCAATTATATGTCGACGCGATTCAGCAGCACCTTGCCAATGGCGAACAGGAGCAGGCAGCAGCGCTGCGAACCGAGGCACTGACCTGGTTTCCCAACAGCGAGCTATTGCAAGACTCGATGCCGCAAACCACCCCGGCCTCCCCACCGGATGGCGGCTAATTTTGCGGCTGGTTCGCCAGCCTCTTACCCAGCATGTTTTTTTGCTGCGACACCAGTACACACTCGGTGCGATTGTTGACTTCCAACTTCTGGTAGACGATCAGCAAATGTGATTTGACAGTGTGCTCTGTGAGGGACAGATGCTCCGCGATCTGCTTGTTGGAGAGTCCCTCGCACAGTAATTCCAGCACTTGCCTTTGCTTTTTGGTCAACGGCTGCTGATTCTGCTGAGCTTGCGTTGCCGCAGAAATCCGACGCTGGATGTCCTGCGGAACAAACAGTTCGCCCGCCAGCACCCGCCGCAAACCTGCTATCATTTGCCAGGCATCCATTGCCTTGGGAATAAAACCCGATGCACCAGCCTCCAATGCGGATTGAATATGGCGCAGATCGTCGCTGGCAGATACCGCAACGACAGGAGTCAGGATCCCCAACTCGCGCAGCTTTACCATCAAGGCGACCCCATCGCCGCCATCGATATTGAGATCCATAAGAATCAGGTCAAACTGCTCGGCTTGCGACAGCATCGATTCTGCTTCTGCAAACGAGGAAAGTACGCTAACGTCGATAGCGTCCCCCAGCTTGTTCAGGGTAAAGCGCAGCCCATCGAGAAAAAGCCTGTGGTCATCTACCACCAAAACGTTCATAGTTAGAACCTTGTGCCTTATTGCAGTGCGCCTGACCCTGCAAGGGGCGCTTCAGATCGATAGTGTATGGTGCCTGCGCTGGGCATGATTCAACACGAATTTGCTTGATGTGACAATCGACACTTCCGCCCACAACCCGACGTCCGTACCGATGGTGGCGCCAGGCTTGCCACTGGCTTCGCCGCACAAGTATGCCAATTACGATGGCGGTTTTCATGCGATTTCGCTGCTGATTGCCCTGTGGATTTACTGGCGCCTGGTGCCGAACGCCAGCCTCACCATCTGGCTGGCACTGGCAACTGCCATGCTGTTGCTGCGAACCATCGCCAACCGGCATTACCTCGACTCCAATTCCCCTGACACCAACCGCCTCTGGCGCCACCGGCTGACCCTGGCTGCAGGATCCCATGGCCTGCTATGGGGTCTCGCTGGTTACTGGTGTTGCGCCAGGCTCACAGCAATGCAGCAACTCCCGGGCGTACTGCTCGTAGCCACTGTTGCTGCGTGGTCACTGGTTTCACTGGCCTGCCATTGGCCGGCATTTGTCGCGTTTACCCTTGGCGCCCTGTTACCGGTCGGCGTCGGGCAGTTACTCTACAACAGCACCATGCCATTTGCTTCGGCAACTGCCCTGCTACTCTACCTCGCGGTTATTCTGTTGCTGGGCAGGAACATCCAACTGGCAAAAAATCACTCGTGCCAACTGCGGCGCAGCAACGAAAGCCTGGTCGCCGAGTTGAAACAACAGAGGGAAGAAGCGAAAGGCGCACAAATTGCGGCAGAGGAAGCCAATATCTCGAAATCGAAATTCCTCGCCGCAGCCAGCCACGACCTGCGCCAGCCACTGCACGCCATGGGCCTGTTGCTGCACGCGCTGGAAGACAGTGTGCAAGACAAGGATTCGTTGGCAATGGTGCGGCAGTTGGGAAACTCTCAGCAGTCGATGGAAAAGCTCTTTTCTGCGCTGCTTGACGTCTCCAGACTGGATGCGGGTGTCGTTGAGGTCAACCGGCATGTGTTCGCAATGGAGCAGGTACTGGAACGCCTGCAAGACGAATTTCTGCCCTTGGCACAATCCCGCAAGTTGCGCTTTGAGGTTTCGACCACACCGGCCCTGGTTCGGTCGGACCCGATCTTGCTTGACCGGATATTACGCAACCTGATCACCAATGCGATTATGCATACCAGGCAAGGTGGCGTCAGCATAGGCTGCAGCCTGCGACCAACCGCAATCATGGTATCCATTCGTGATACCGGACCCGGCATCCCGCAACGTGAACAGCGAAACATCTTTTCCGAGTTCCATCAATTGCAGAATCCCGAGCGCGATCATGACAAGGGGTTCGGACTGGGGCTGGCGATTGTCAAGCGTCTCTGCGCCCTGCTGGGCCACGACCTTGGGCTGGAGTCCAGGGAGGGCGAAGGCACGACATTTTCGCTGCTGGTAGAGCGCGCCCCAGCTACCACTTCCCCAATATATACTTTAAACCCGACAATCCCCCTGCACCCCGGCCCGCTAGCCGGCAGTTCGGTACTGGTGGTTGACGACGATATCCGCATTACCGCGGCAATGAAGCAGCTACTAACGCGCTGGGGTATAACGGTCAGGACCGCTTTCAACCTGGAGCAGGTAAGGCTGCTGCTTCGCAATGGCTTTGCCCCCGACCTGGCAATATGCGATTACCGGCTGCGGGAAAACCTTACTGGCGTAGAGGTGTTGTTACATATCAACACGATGATGGGCCGCAAGGTACCAGGGATATTAATCACCGGAGACACTGCGGTGGAGCATTTGAAAGACGCCCATATCAGCGGCTATACGTTAATGCACAAGCCGGTTAACCCGGCCAAGCTCAGAAACGCCCTCGCGCAACAGTTAAGCGAGCACTAGTCCAGGCC
>CAWEHR010000015.1:0-20415 GCA_963808975.1 uncultured Gammaproteobacteria bacterium | reverse complement strand
CTGCTACTGACTTGCCCCCCGGAACATACCTCTCAAGGTTCGAGCGCACAGTTTGTGAGTCGAAGGATGGTGCGGCGAATTTGGTGCCAGTGATCACCATGCTCATAGTAAGGTAGCCGAAGAACGACGCCACGATACAAGCTTTAAGTTGATCCCCCCTCAGGTAGTTTCTGTTTCGATAAATAAGCCCGAGGACTATCAGTGCCAGGACGGGGTAGGCCCAGAGCATTGCATCTTTGCTGAGGCCCGCATTTTCCCCTAATAATAACGCCACCACCAGATAGCTGTTTACCACGCTAAGCAGCGACTGGACAATCATCACCACGAGCACAATTATTGTATAACGCTCCAGCCTGGTTAATGCAGCCCAGGAGCGCAGGGTTTGCTTGCTTGTTTGTTGCCGGTAAAACCAGTCGACTATGACCAATATGGCCGCGGGAACAATGGGTACTGAATACCGGGGAGGGTTGTACCCAAACAGGTTGAGTAAAATCGGTACCAGCACAACGGTAGCGACCAGAGCCATTCGAAATAAGTTGCGGCGCAGTATTTGGGAGTCTGCCAAGATGGTGTGTATGAGGCACAGATAGGCCGTTGTGATCAAAAGTGGCGACAGCTCAGCAATATTGTTCCAGAGTACCACCTGGGGGTGAGCAATTATTTCCGAGACGCCACCGGCGACTCTTCGCATCCAGATACCACGGGCTAGAAAAAGCACCAGCAGCCCCGCCAGTGACAGCAAGCCAACGATTACCAGGCTCCTGCGCGTTCGAAACCTTGCGAAACGTTCATCAAATGCAAAAGCCAGCGCGATCATTGCGCAGGCGGGGGCGACATAGACCAGCCCTGACATCTTTACGGCCAATGCGGCGGTAAGGCCTGCGACAGCGAGTATGGCGATAGCCAGCACGTGTTGATGAGGCTTTACCAGGGTCAGCAGAAACAGGCCAGTGTAGGTGAATAAAATCAGGTCGATTTCAAACAGTGCAACGCGAGAAAAGCTGAACAGGGCCGGATCGACTGCCAGCATGGTGGCCGCCAGCAGAGCCGCCCCGGCGCTAAGGTAACGACTTACCACCGCTACCAGCATTACCAGGAAGCCGCTGAAAACCATCACGCTGACGAGCCGCGCACTGGCAAGCTCCAGCCCCCACGCCTTGAATGCCAGGTAGTAGCTCTGCTGTGTAAAAGGGCTTCCTTTGCTCCAGCCGGGATATCCGTCGTTTGCGTTCCAGTGGGTGTCGCCAAAGAGGATGCGGTTTCTTGCGTCCAGGGTTTTGTAGCCCTCATCAATTTGCAGGCCAACGTCGTGGGGTATGTACCAAGCCGGCGGGTCGGCATCGAGATTGGGCACCCGGACGCCAATAGCGACCAGTGCGACGAGAACCAGCAGAAGCCAGGTACGTTGGCTACTGAGTTTTGTGAAGGCATTGGCTGTGCTTTGGTCAAGCTTTTGCACGCTGGAGGTATTCATAGTGTTTTCGCATTGGGAAGGGAATCGTGTAGCGCCTGGGTCTAAGTATAGGATCTTTGAGTACAAGCAATCGGGTCCCGGGCAGAGACAGGCCGGCTGCTATGGCGTCACCCTGTGGCGGGTGCGCCTCGATTCCACGCTTGAGCGCGGAGTATAGCCAAAACCAGTCGTGGCGAACACGGCTTTTACGCAGTGTCCTCGGTCGCTATAACCTGTGCAGTGCAGGGAACCGGCGCTGAGGATCGGCGACTAGTTAATAACTTCACGGATTTTGTACTCTTTTACTTCCTTTGAGTGAGTAAAGATGATGGTTTCGCCCACCAGGCCGATGGCGATCAATTGAATCCCCAAAACGATGAACAGCGCACTGATCAACAGGAGTGGGCGGTCTGCCGCGCCGACATTGAAAAACAGCCTTTGGATCGTGACCAACAGCAGGCCAAGACCACCAAACAGGGCTGCCCCGGTCCCAATCAAGCCAAAGAAACGCAGGGGCTTCTTGTTGAATTTGGTCAGGAATACGATGGTCAGCAAGTCGAGAAAGCGCCGGATATAGATTCCGGGAGAGTAGATTCGACTGTGGGCGTCTGCTTCTGCCTGCGGAATATTGACCTCATGGACCCTGAACCCCTGACCACTGGCAATAACCGGCAGGAAACGATGCTGGTCGCCGTAGATGTTGAGCTCGATCAGCACATCCTTGCGAACCAGTCGAACACCGCAGCCGAGGTCGCCGAACTCAATGTCGGTCAGCATTCGGATTGTCGAGTTGAAGAGGCCCGCTTGCGCCTGGTTTAAGGCGGAATCGATTCTGGGATAGCGATTGGCGACCACCATGTCATAGTCAGCAATCTGCTCAAAAAGGCTGCCGAGGCAATCCGAGCGCACTTGTTCATAGGGCGGCAGAATGAGTATCAGGTCGCCCCGGGCAGTGCTGGTGCCAACTTCGATGGCGGTTGCCTCGCCAAAGTCTTTGTTGAGCACGAGTATCGAGGTGCCCTGGTCCTCGGCCACCAGGGGTCGCAACTGGGCGGTAATTGCCTCGGAGCTGGGAACCAGTACAAAAATATACTCGAAAGACCTGCCCGTCGCCTCCAGCGCGCGCCTGTATTTCCGGTAGTTGTTGATGGTCTGGTCGTGCCGTTCACAGATGGGAATGATAACGCTGACGTCAATGGCAGTGGTTTCGCTAGTCACTGGATGAGTCCTTATTGGTAGCGGGTTGCGTTGAACTCTCGTTGCCCTGGGTCGCGGGGGCGTCACGGCGATAGAGTGCAAGATTCGAGAGCTGCAGATCACCCTTTTGGTAGGCGAATTCGCACAATAATCCCAGTCCCATCAAGAACAGGGAAAGTGACAGGAAGATAGCGGACATGCTGCTGAAAACAATCGAGGGCTCCTTTAGCGCAAGGCTCGTGGAGGCTTTGTAAAGGTAGAATACGAAGAGAACGAATGGCGCGGCCGCCAATGATGCGAACCAACGTGCTGGATGTTTCATCAGCGATAGGATTGTTTTTATGGTCAGCAGGTCAATCAACACTTTGTAGACTCTGGAGAGGCCATACTTCGACTCACCAAACTGCCGGGCGTGATGTTTGACTTTAACCTGCGCGATTCTGGCGCCGGACAACGATAGCAACGCGGGAATAAATCGGTGCATCTCGTTGTAAAACGGAGTGCTCTTCATCACGCTGGCGCGATAGACTTTGAGTGAGCAGCCATTGTCCTTGATTGGCACGCCGGTAACCTTGCCAATCATCCAGTTAGCTATTCGCGAGGGTATCTTGCGGGTTAGCAATTTATCCTGCCTCTTGTGCCGCCAACCCACCACGATGTCGTATCCCTCTGCCAACTTATCGAGCATCATTGGAATATCGCTTGGGTCGTTTTGCAGGTCCCCATCCATGGTAATGAGAATGTCTCCGCGAGCATGATCGATACCCGCCGCCATGGCAGGCGTTTGGCCATAGTTGCGGCGAAAGTCTATAACGCGCAGGCGCCGATCGGTTCTGGCGAGTTCCGCGGCGCGATCAAAAGTACAGTCGGAGCTGCCGTCGTTCACGAATAGCAGCTCGTATTGGTAATCGCGGCTGTTCATAGCCGCGGTGATCGCCTGGTACAGCGGTTTTACACTGTCCTCTTCGTTATAAAGCGGGACAATAACCGAGTGAAGGGCTGCTGGAGTAGTATCCATTGAGGGTCGGCTGCGACTACGGGCGTGAATTTGGGTTGTTTGTCAATGTAAAAAAATCATAGTTCATGGTTTGGCCTTCTACAATCATGGGGCGTTGGGCTGGTTGCAGTGGTTTCGCCCGCAACGCTGGCTGGCCGGTCACTGCGAAAAAAAGCGACTGCGTCGGTAGTTTGCGTCGATCATGTGCAAGTCGCCTACATGATTGAAGGTATGCGTTCCTATTATCCGCGAGTCCCAGTTGGGCTCAATGCTGGACACTGTCTCTTCACAGTAATCGTCAGCAGTGAGTCGCTTTATTTCACTGAGCTTGAAGCCATAGCCATAGCGATGTGAGGAGTTCTGGCCCGGCCTGTAGAGCCCTTCACCATGTCTGAACAGCTTGCCGGCGGGGCGCGCTTTGCGGCAGTCGGAGACTACCGGGTTTTTGGGGTGTGGTTGCCAGTTTTTGCTGAGCAGCTCTTCAGAGCTAAAAATGCAAAGCTCGTCAGCCAGCGACGCCCCCCTGGTTTCGGTAACCGTGGCAAACATCCACCAGCGGTTATCCTGATAGTGAAGGGTGGCGTCGCCAGCGCGAATATCTTCCATCAGGTTCATGGCGAATTCCCAGCGGTGAGGGAACTCAGTACATCTGTAAATCTCAACGGTACGATTGCTCTGGGTTTCAGGAATCATGTAGAAGTCGTTTTCATGCTTGAAAACAAAGGGGTAGGACAAGTGATAGGGGCGCTCCAATACGGGTTGGGGAGCCTTGTAATTGCCGTTCTCATCCATTTCTATTACAGAAATGAAACCCCTGTCGGTGCCGAAGATAAACTCCTCGACAAAAATGTAGTATTGCCCATTTTCCTGGATGATATGTGGGTCGGCATAAAAGCGGTCTTTTGGCGGGAAAATCTTTTTGTAGCGCCACAGTGATGACGAAAAGGTATCCTTTATGTCATACATCAGTATCCACTGGTTGACGTAAAAGTTGTTGTAGTAAAGCTCAATGGTTTTCTCGATGACTTTACTCCACAAGAGTCTGGCCATTTCGTAATTATTCGGCGTAACGTAGAGTCTCTCCGAGTAGATTTCGGGGTGACGGTTGTCGTGTCGGGCTCGCCTGAAAAACTCATCCGCGCCAACGTCATGAAGCTCTTGCATCTTGCGAGTCATGAACGAGAGTGACTTCCATTTGTTACGGCTGCGGTTGTCCTTGACCGACATCGCACTGGTGCTTGAGTAGGAGCGATAAAGCACGATACCGTTGTCGAGGTCTTCATTGAGGATCTGCAGGATTGACCCATTAACGGGCCAGCTTTCCATACTCTCCCAAAGGCCGGGCGGTCCGCCGCGATTAATGCGGTTGTCTCCATGGTGGAAGGACCATACCCCGTATCTTGCAATGGTCAGGATGTCTCCGCGCAGAATACGAAAACCACAGCGAATGAGTATGTCGATTTTGTGGGTATCAATCCTGACTATATCGCTGCTTTGGAAGCGGTCCGACCAGCGGGTCTTGATCGGCTTGCAGCGAAGCACCGGAATATCAGCCAACAACCCTGTCGCGTCCACTTTCGTGCTGGCATCCGGGACCGAGTGCTTGCGCTCAATCAGCAAATAGTAAAGCGTGTCGAGCAGACGCTCCATGGCGATTGAGGGCAAACGCTTGTAGTTTCGACGCAGTTTCTCCACGAAACTACGCTGTGCAATTTTAATGGCGGAGTCGTTGAGAATGACCAGCTTGATTTCCGCATAATCAGACTGCTGAATATTCTCAATCATTTTGTGCTGCCATTCAGACATTCGCTCGATGTCGTCAAGCAGTAATCCGACCCGTAGTTTGGCTTTAGTCATTGAAGTAAGCAGCCCGCTGGCAGCGAGATGGCTACCAATCGTGCGTTAGATTCTTTGCGATGCATGCTTATGCATTGTTGATTGTCAGCGGACAAGGCTTCACCTGAAAGATAATGATTCGCAAAAAAACGTGAACCTAACATGCCATTATAGACAAGATAACCGGCTGCCGGGAATCCCCACGTGCGTTTAGCGGGCCGAAGAAGCTTCCCAGTTTTAATCAGTGGGCCGCCAGCGCTTGTTGGTAGAGGGTTATGTGCTGTTGCGCCATGGTCCGGGAGGAGAAGTGCTGCTCCAGATGTTGCCGGGCCAGCTCGGCCTTGCAGGCAGCGAGCTCGGGTCGTTGGATGATGCATGCAAGCGTCTCGACAAATTGTTCAGTCCGCTGAGAATCCAGCACATAACCGAACTCACCATGCCCGAGTAAATCAGGCAGGCCGCCTATCTTGTGAGTGACGATCAGCGTCTGGTGTTTCATTGCCTCCAGCGCCACCATTGGCAGGCCCTCATGATCCGAGCATATCACCAACAAATCAAGTTCAGCGATGCACTCTTCGGCATTGTCGACGTGACCTGTGAACGCGACCTGTTCTTCGATGCCGAGGTCCATCGCAAGTTGCATGAGTTCCTGCCGCAACGGCCCATCGCCGATCACCTTGAACACCGGCTGCCCTGGAGCCGCTGTGGTCGACAGCACCTTCTCCGCAATACGCAGGAACAAATCCACGCGTTTTACCGGCGCCAGTCTACCCACGATTCCAATTGTGAGAGGAGGCAGAAATTTTTCCGTTTGATTGCATGCGACGCCATCTGTATCGATGCCATTGGCAATGACGCAAACCTTTTCCGTGCCGAAGCTCTTTCGCAAACCCGTTGCCAGCGGGCTGGACACCGCGATAATCCTGCTTTGGAGGAATCTGCCCGATAAATAGTCGATGTCGTGAATGAGCCTTTTCCGCAAGTTGAGGGCGCTAAACGAATGCTCGCTGGCGCCATGCTGGGTTCGCACGCTGGGTATGCGGTGCCTTGCGCCAACCAGGCTGCCGATAATGTTTTCTTTGGTTCGATGGGTATGAATAATATCGGGTTGGGTTCGCGCAACCCATTGACTAACGGAAACGATTAGCTGTTTGGTGTTCTGGCAGCTTTCATCCAGTACCAAGAGTTCAACGCCAGCGTCGCGAAGTTTCTCAGCCAGTGCCCCCGGGTTCAGGATGACCGCTGATACGCCAACCTGGCCTGATTGCTGCAGCGCGAGTACCAGTGTGTAAAGCGCCTTTTCGGCACCGGCCCACAGGTCGCCTGAGGCAATATGGAGTACTTTCATGAAAGCAGTGAGAACCCGTAAAGGTAAAATATAAGCCGCCGTGTTGCGTGCAACTGGTCAATTTAATGCCATAATTGCAGGTATATTATAGCTGCTATTGGTCGGGCGTAGCTGGCTTTCCTTGTGAATCATATGCCGCGAGTATCCCCATGGAACTGGTTTTCTGGCTGTTGGCCGTGGCGACAGCTTACAGCTACTTCATCTATGTCATATTGCTGCAAGTACTGCCCAAGCGCCGTACCTATGCGGCACTGGATGGTGACGGCGGCCTGCCAAGGGTAAGCCTGATCATCACCGCCTACAATGAATCGGCCCGTATCGCTGAAAAACTGGAGAACTCGCTGGCCCTGGACTATCCCCGGGAACTGCTGGAGATTATCGTTGCGTCCGATTGCTCGGAGGATGGGACCGACGCCATCGTCAAGAATTTTGCACCGGGCCGGGTAAGGCTGGTCCGCGCCGATGAGCGCAAGGGAAAGGAGTATGCTCAATATTGCGCGATTCAACAGGCGGCTGGAGAGATCCTGGTTTTTTCCGATGTGGCCACCAGCATTTCACCCGAGGCCATCCACAGCCTGGTGGATTACTTCCGTGACCCGAAGATCGGTGCGGTTTCCAGCGAAGACCATTTTGTTAGTCAGGATGGGGCAGTGGTGGGCGAGGGCGCCTACGTCCGCTATGAGATGTGGTTGCGACGGCTGGAATCCGATTGTGCCGGCCTGGTTGGCCTCAGCGGGTCTTTTTTTGCAGCCCGGGCATCGGTGTGCCAGCAATGGGATATTTACTCGCCCAGCGATTTCAATACTGCCCTCAATTGCGTAAAGCAGGATTTGATTGCCGTAACAGCGCCAGATGTGCAGGGGCACTACAAGGATATCGTTGAGGCCAAGCGTGAGTACCAGCGCAAGGTCAGAACGGTGCTGCGCGGAATGACCGCGCTTCTGCGCCACCCGGAAGTTTTGAGCTACCGTCGCTTTGGCCTGTTTTCCCTGCAATTGTGGAGTCACAAGATAATGCGCTGGGCGGTGCCCTGGTTGCTGATAGCACTGCTGTTCGTCTCGTTCCTGCTCTGGAACCATGGTCCTGTCTACCGGTTCGCGCTGCTAGCCCAACTGGGCTTTTACACGGTCGGGCTGCTAGGCTCGCTGATTCCGCCCTTTCGAGAATTTGGCCCGGTTAGAATGATTTATTTCTTCCTGCTGGTAAATATTGCCCTGGCGGAAGCTTTCATCAAGTTGATCAAGGGCGAACGCATTTACGTCTGGAAACCATCTCAGCGGTGAGTTTTTCGAGTCTATCCAGCAAACTGCTTGCGGGGCGCTTGTCTCCGGTCGGCGAACCGATAGCGCTGCAAACGAATGCGCCGCCCGGCGCGGGGGTGTTCCCTGAACACTATGAGCTGTTGTTGTTGAACAGCGGCACCGCCGCGCTGTCACTGGCGATGACGATCGCAGCGGGCTCTGCCGAGGCTTCGTCGCCCGAGGTGATACTGCCTGCTTATGGCTGCCCCGACCTGCTTGCAGCGGCTTATTATGCCGGGCTGCGGCCGGTATTGGCCGATATTCAGGCCGCTAGCCCCCGCTATCAGCAGGCAGCTTTGGAGACAGCGATTACCGGTGACACGGTCGCGATTGTCGCTGTCAATTTCCTTGGTATTGGCGAGGACCTGCCAAGCCTGCGCTCCCTTTGCGATCGGCGCGGGCTGGTGCTGATCGAGGATGACGCCCAATACCTTCCCCTGGATAGTGAGCCCGCAAGCTATTGTGGTGACCTGGTAATCCATAGCTTTGGCCGGGGGAAGCCGGTGTCCCTGGTTGGCGGCGGCGCGCTGCTGATTCGCCGGCCTGCTCTGTCAGATAGTTCTGCTATGACCGATAGTTCCGCTATCGTCGACCGGCTGCCATTGCAGCGCTTGACCGAGCGGGAATGGCGACTCAAAGCGCGGCTTTTCAACCTGATACTGCGGCCGCAGGTGTATCAGCTACTTAGCCTGCTGCCGTTTTTGCGTATCGGTACCACGCGTTACCACCCACTGGAAGGAATTGAGCGCATGGACTCCTGGCGCGAGGCCTATATGCGATGCAATGTGGCATGCTATCGACAGCGTTCGCGCCTGCTACAGCAGCAACTGGATGCCGGGCTGGAGGCGCTCAACACCTCAACTTACATCAATTTACCCCGGTCGCTCCAAAGCCTGGACCGACCCTTGTTGCGGTATCCCTTGCTGTGTAACAGTGAAAAGCAGTGCTCGGCGTTGTACTCCAGCCTTGAACACCACGGTTTGGGGGCCTCGCGCATGTACCGGCGGGCGCTGCCGCAGATAGAGAACATTCCCCATCCAATCGCTGGCGGGTTCCCGGGCGCGGAGGCCTTTGCGGGCCGCTTGTTGACGCTACCGCTGACCAGTCTGGTGGATCAACGCCGGCTCGACAGGATATTCGAGCTGTTGCGCCGCCATGATTCCCTGGGGTAAATCGTCAGTCGGGTCTGGGGGCAGTTTTTCCTCGGGTAAAGCCCGGCTAACCCGGATATTGCACCAGTTGCCTGAGAAAGCGCGCAGCTATCGCGTTGCTTTTGCGTGCTCGCGAGCGTAAACGTAGCCATAGCGACGACGGAGTGAGCATGTGCGCAGAATCGACGCGAGATCAAGTGCTATCCAGGCAAACAGCAGTGGTGACATGTTGTACCCGGGTGAAAAACTCGCGATATCCTTTTCTACAAGGGTCAGATAAATAATTTGGCGTGTGCTGGAGCATTATTCGGGCTGAGGTGATTACCGGGCAAGGGCCTGGTTTAGGTGGCCCTGGATTACGGTCGATTCCGGCTCCAATTGCAGGGCTTTTTCAAGCCACTGGATACCCCGTTCAGCATCCCCCCGCGCCAAATAAACCATACCCAGGGTGTCCAGTATAGCGGGATTCCCGGGGCTCAGTTGCTGGGCCATTTGCGCCAGTTCCAGCGCTTTGGCAGTGTCATCGCCCGTGTCCAGGTACAGCCAGGCCAGATTGTTGAGCGCAGCGACATTGTCAGGCTCCGCCTCCAGCAACTGCTGGTAGAGCGCTATCGCTGCTTGCGGCTCGGGCGACTCCTGGGCCTCGATTGCTTTCACCAGCATAAGGGCACTGTCGCCGGGAATCTGGGTAGCCCAGTCCTTTAAAAACGCTCGCGCCCGCTTCGGGTCGCTTACCTTGAGTTGCCGGTAAATCCTGCCTGCGACAGCGGAGCTGACTTGTATGTTCCAGGCATCAAGATAGGCGGCCAATGCTCTATCGTGGTCCGTCGGGCTGTATAGGTCCCCCAGTAATTGGTAACCGATGGCGGGGGCAATTTGTATCAGCAGGTCTGCCGCCTCATTGGCCGCGACGGGGTTGCCATCCCGCATCTCGGTTTTCGCCAGTAACTCCAACAATGACGTTGCATTGGGAAGCTGTGCCAGCCCCCGGGACAGCTGTTTGCGCGCGAGCGCCAGGTCGTTTGCTGCCAGTGATTCCGCGGCCAACTGCTGGTAGACCTCCAGTGCGACGCTATCGATGTACCGGTTGCCTGGCTGCCGTTGCAAGGCTTCCTCTATCAGGTTGGCAGCAGCTTCCGCCTGCTGGTTGCGCAATTGGTATTGCGCCGTTACCGCGAGCGCCACGCCACTTGCAGGGTCGTCGTCGCTGAGCTGTTGCAGCTTTTGCAGCCCACGGCTGACATCCCCTTGCGCTTCAGTACTGCTGATGCAACCCTTGAGAGCGCCAATCGAGCCCGGAACGATATCGAGTACATGGTTAAAATAATTTTCGGCCCTGCGGTACTCGCGCTGGTTGTATGCGAGCTCCGCCAGTGCCATCCACGCACTGGCGTTATCCGGGGCAATTTCAATGGCGCGCTGCAAGTGCTCGGCCGCCTGGGCGGGGTTACCGGCCATGAGATAGGCAACACCCGCGAGTTGCTGGGCGTGACTTTCACCAGGACTGCTGCTGGCTATTTCTTCAGCCAGTGCCAGGGTCTCTTCGATCTTGTTGCTGCGCAGCAGCAGTTGGACAAGTGCTTCCCGTGCCGCCGGATCGAGTGGGTCAATACTGTAGGCAGTTCTTGCCTGGTCGAGGGCCTGGGGCAGTAAACCCTGCCTCTGGTAGAAGGTAAGCAATGCCAGTCGCAGCCGGTTATTCTTTGGCTGCATTTCCAGTGACTTTTCGATATCAGCGATGCCTGCCAGGTCCTGGCGAGCAAGCCTGGCAAGGCCATAGAGACCCAGCAGGATGGGATTATTTCCGCGGGTTTGCAGCTCAGGCTCGAGGATCTCCAGCACCTGGTCAATCTCGTTGAGCTGGAACTTGGCGCTCAGGAGCAGTTCCAGCGCGGCGCTGTTGGCGGTTTCAGGGTCAATGTTGGCCATGAGCATGGTGGCAGCCTCGGACAGATTGCCCTGCATATAGCTGACGATACCGAGCAGGGTGCCGGCAAAACTGTCGCCACTATTGTCCAGAACCTGCTTCAGAATCTCGCTGGCCTCGTACAACCTGCCACTCTCAATAAGTTTTATGCTGCGTTCCATCAGTTTTTTATTGGCCGCGTACTCAGGCAGCTGTTCGGCCAGGGTCTGCTGATAGCGGGCGGCTTCATCGGTGCGTCCGTGCAGGGTCAAGGCTCGCGCCATCAACTGCAGAGCTTCTATGCGCTCCGGCAACATTATGTCGGTTTCCGGTAGCAGGCCAAGGAGTCCGGTCAAAATACCTTCTGCGCGCTCGTATTTGCCGCGCTGGATGGCTATGTCAGCCTCAAGCAGGTGTGCCTCGGCGTTGAGCGGTTTCGTTGGGTCAAGCATTGGTTCAAGGGTGGCCAGTGCTGCCCTGGAGTTGCCCTCGAGCAAGCTAATGCGCGCCAATTCCACAAGCGCCCGATCCCTGATAGGTTCATCGGCCGCTTTTTGCAAGGTCGAGCGGGCTCTATCCAGCTCACCCAGCCCTGCCAGGGCTTGCCCCAGGTAGAGGTGAAAGTAAAGTTGCTGCCGGTCGTCCAGCACGGTGTTGCTGCTGAGCAGTAAATCCCTCGCCGAACGATACTTTCTCAGGCCGTTGAGCGCCCTGGCTTTCTCCAATACCAGGGCGGGATCGCTTTCATCCGGCGCCATCGCCGCGGCCTCAACCGCGCTGCGAAAGTATCCGAGTTGGTTATAAAGGGATACCAGCTGCAGGTGGGGGGCCATCTGCTCCGGTGCCGCACGGATTGCATTTTGCGCCTCGATGAGTGCCGCCTTGAATTGCCCCTTATGGCGGTAAACCTGCGCGCTCTTGAGCTGGTCAGGAGCTTGTTCGACACCGGACCGGCCGCACGCTGTCAACAGCACCGTGACAGCAAGGGCAACCAGCGCAAGCGCAATGAATCCCGCACGATCTTGGCACTGCGGTCGGTTTGGCCGGGCCATGGGCATAGGTTTCCTCGCTGGGTCGCGGGGCGCTGCGACTATTCGGTCTCGAGCTGGATCTCGTATTTCTTTACCAGGTCGTACAGGGTTGGTCGGGTAATACCGAGCAACTTGGCGGCAACGGTGATATTGCCGTCGGCGAAGGCCAGCGCTTTATTGATCGCGCTCTTCTCTGCATCGAAGCGCACTTGCCTGAGGTTGATCGACAGCCCCTCTGATGCAGCAAGGCCGAGATCATCGGCGCTTACCATTTTGTCGTTACACATGATCACCGCGCGGCGAATCTTGTTTTCCATTTCCCGGATGTTGCCCGGCCACGAGTAAGACTCGATAGCTGCTGCAGCTTCTGGGGTAAACCCTTTCAGTGACTTGGCGTGCTCGGCGCAGAATTTTTGCAGTAGGTGGCGCGACAGAAGCGTGCGATCGCCCTGGCGCTCGCGAAGGGGCGGTATGTTGATGACGATTTCACTGATGCGATAGAACAGGTCCTCGCGGAAAGTCCCCTCTTTCACCATTTCTTCAAGGTGTTTGTTGGTCGCGCAGACAACCCTGACATCGACCGAGATTAATTCCCGGCCCCCGACGCGTTCAATTTCCCGTTCCTGCAGAAAACGCAGTAATTTTGCCTGGAGAGCCAGGGGCATATCGCCAATTTCATCGAGGAACAGGGTGCCGCCATCGGCAGATTCTATTTTGCCAATCGTTCGCTTGGTGGCACCGGTAAAGGCACCCCGTTCGTAACCGAACAGTTCACTCTCCATCAGGTTCTCGGGCACGGCCGCACAGTTGATGGCGACGAAACGCTTTTCGGCGCGAGGGCTCAAGCGATGGATGGCCTTTGCCAGTACCTCTTTGCCGGTTCCGCTATCCCCAAGCAATAGACAGCTGACAGTGGTGGGCGCAATTTTTTCAAGGGTGGCACAAATGCGGATCATGGCACCGTCTGAAGCAATAATGCCCTTGAGCGGGGACTGCTGTTGCAGTTGCATCCGCCGGTTCTGCTGTTCGAGTTGGTGAATGCGAAAGGCGCGACGGACCAGCAAATCGAGGGTTTCGGTGTTGACCGGCTTTTCGTAGAAATCGTAGGCACCCATGGCGATGGCACGCAGGGCGTTTTCAGTCTCGTGGTGCCCGGTTACCACCACAATTTTTGTCTCAGGCGCTATCGCGAGGATCTCGCGAACAGTGGCGAAGCCCTCCTCGACACCCTCCTCATCCGGGGGCAGCCCGAGGTCCTGCAGCACAACGCAGGGTTCTTCCCGCCTCACCGCGGCTATGGCGCTGTCCCGGTCCTCTGCCAGCGCGACATCATACTGGTCAAAATGCCAGCGCAACTGGCTCTGCAGGCCGAGGTCATCCTCGACGATCAATAACTTGGGTTTGGCGTCGCTGTTGGGTTTGTCCGGCATAAGAACTAGGCTGCTTCCTGCTTTGATGCGACCAGTGGGATGGTGATACAAATGATGGTGCCGATGTTGGGCTCGCTTGAGACCTGCATGTCTCCACCGATAGCTTTGATATATTCCCGGGCCTGATACACGCCTATACCCATGCCTTTGCCCGACTTTGTCGTATCAAAGGGCTTGAACAGCCGCCCCTTCAAGAACTCTGCGCTCATGCCTTCACCGTTGTCTTCAACTTCAATCACCGCCAGGTTCTGGCGCCGTTCGAGTCGCACATCAATGAAGCCGCTGTCTAACGTGGCGTCCTGGGCATTTTTTATCAGGTGGGAAAGAATCATCACAAGATTGTCATGATCGGCCCTGGCTTTCAAGCCCCTGGCCTCGAGTCGCAGTGTTGGGGCGGGCTTGAGATCGCTGCATTTTTTAATCACTTCAATGAGAGCCCGCTCCAGGTCGGTGGATTTTGGCGGCACAGCCTCCTTGCGTTGAATTTTACCGAGCAAGTTGTTCATGCGCTTGACTGAGTTTTCGATGGTAGTGATCATATCGTCAACAAATGCCGGGTTTTCCTTGTGCTTGGCCGCGTTTTCGACAACCAGGGCTTGCTGTGCTATCAGGTTTTTCAGGTCGTGCATAATGAAGGCCGTCAGTTTATTGTAGGCTTCAAACTGGCGGGATTGGGCAAGCATTTCAGCGGCCTGATGACGTGCCAGGTAGCTGGCCAACTGCCGGCCCACGGTTTTCAACAGGTCGAGATCCTCCCAGGTCAGCTCACCCGAATGGGGGCCTTTGACCAGGCCGATGAACCCGAGCAGGTGCTCTTCGTTCAATAGTGGCACGATAATCCACAGCTTGTCGACCTTGCTTGCCCATCCCGGAATAAGCCGGTCCTCCGGATAGTCGCCGTCCACTTCAAAGATCCATTCGCGGTCGATCATGGTTTTGATGAAGGCAGAGTCTGCCGGCTCGGTCGCGTCAGCAGGCAGATGCATCGGGTAGGATGCCTCCGCATCGAACCGGTTTTCATTGCGCAGCCAGAGAACACCGCCGGGGCTGCTGAAAACAGCGCTCATGGCTCTTATCGCGCGTCGCTGCATATCGTCTTCCCCGTAAGGTCGTGACAGCATATCGATCAGCTTCATCCATTCCGCGCGATAGTCGTACTTGTGACTGAATAGGTGCTTGTTGATCAAGACCAGCGCCGACGCCCGCAAGCTTGGAACCGTGCTGATGATGACCAATCCGACGATGCCCGTAAAAGTCAGCACCTGCTGGAATGCCGCGCCCCAGTTTTCACCGTATACCTTGATGTAGTAGCCCACGGTTGACATCAGAAACAACAGGACACCGGCTCCCAGTAAGCCCGTGGTATAAAAAACCATGTTGCGTGAAAAGCTTATCTGCGGTTCGCTGTCAGTTTTCGCCAGGGTAATAATGAGAAAAACACCCGCTATGCTGTAGATCGCACCGCGGGCATTCCAGCTGTCGGCTGGCGTGGTCTGAAATACCAGCATTTGCGAAAACAGGTAGAGCTCGTAGATAAATAGCGCTCCCAGCCCGAGGGTAAAGAACTTGATGGCGTGACGCGCCTTGACACTCAAATTGCGATATAACTGTTCCAGCAGAACCACACCCAACACGGCCAGCAACAAGTTGGACCAGGTGACCGGCATGCTGGCGTAGACGGTTGTCACGGGCCGATGCATGGCGATTTCCAGCGCCGCAACCACCACAATGGCGGCGATGAGGCCGGCGCACAACCATGCCATCCATCGGGGCAAATGGCTACCGGTGAACCGCTGCACCATGCCGAAAATTGCCAGGTACCAGAAGGTGTAGAACAGCAGGTCAAAACAGAACAATACCAGGGGAGAGATGGTGTAATGGGCCTGGACCGCAACAGTCGCCATGCGCAATGACGTGACCAGGGCGGCCATGGCCAGGGTGGGAGGGTAGTGATGCCGGTAGCTCGGCGACGCCAACTGCCAGAACAGAATGAAAAAAGCGATGGCACCGGCGAACGAATTGAGAAAATTAACGCCGTATTCCCACATAATATAACCGGATATGCTGCGCCAGGCTTAGCCGGCGGCGGGGCCCATTTCCTTCAGATTGCCTGCAATCTTGTTGAGCGCCCGGTCAAAAAGCGGCCGACTGTCAAGTATGTATGCACGCTTGTTTTGCAGGTCCAGGGCAACGTCCTTACGTTTCTTCTCCAGCGTTTTGAAGCCGAAGCGATTGACGAAAACATAGCTGTCGTTCGCCTCCAGCTTGGCTGACAATTTGCAGCGGACGCCTTTCCCTGAAGCTTCATTAACAAAAACCATCCACTGCCCCGGCTGCAGGGCTTCCGCCTTGCGAATGAATTCGAAGGTAATGCGTTTAAGCTTAGCCTGCTGGCGTTCAACCGCAGACATTTCTTTCCAGCTCTTTTGCTCTTCGTCCTCCTTCAGGGCCGCTTGCTGGTCTGGCTTGAGGGGGTCGTAATGCACGTCGTCGACCCGTCCTCTTGTCAGGGCGTCATGAATCTGGTCGACGACCGCGATAATGGCCTCCATATCCGCCTCGTTGGCAACGGTCTTGCACAGGCCCTTACGCAGATTTACCCGCAGGGACGGCAGCAGCTTGATACGACGGTTCTTGGACTTCTCGTCCGGGTGGTTGCGAACACTCCAGATGAGGTCGTCAACCAGTTGCAGTGACTCCAGCCACTCCGCGCTGTTTTCCCCATGCTTCAGGTAGGTCAGCAGCATAACCTTTTGCCACTCCTGTACCAGGAACTTTGTGATCGACGCCGGCAGCAGTGCGTCTTTCAGGCGTTTGCGCAGCTCCAGTTTGACCTTGGCGCGGGCGGCCTGTGTCCTCGCATTGCCCGAAGCCATTTCTTTTGCCCGCCGCTCGATGCGCTGGGCCTTTTGGTGTTGTTTACTGGCGACGTCCTGCAGCTTGACGCGCATCGACTCGAATAGTTCACGGTTGGCATGGGGTTGGTCGTGAACGGTCTGAATGATCTCCTCGATAGTCGCAACAATCGCGTCCTTGTGATCGGGATGGCTATCATCGAAGCCCATCCCGAGGCGGGCGATCTCATTGATCAGCATCCGCGCCGGGTGCCGCTGGGTATTGAAAAACTCTGCGTCGCGCAGGGCCAGCTTCAGTATCGGAAGCTGGAGTTTGCCGATCAGCGCCTGGAAAGACATCGGCATATTGGGGTCGCTGAGTGCAAAGTCAAAAAACATGGCCACCAGATTGATGACGTCCTCATCGGGTGTCTCCAGCGCATGATCCGGTGTGCCCGAGGCATCCATCGACGCCATGATGTTCTCGATCGCGCTACGAATATCCAGGGTTTGCTGGTGCAGGATCTCCTCGTAGCTGATCGAAGCCTGCAGTTCCGCCAGCAAGCGCACCAGTTCGTCCTGGCTTACGACCGGCCCCGAACGAGCGCTGTAGCGTGGTATGAAGCCCGGGGGGCGTATATTTTTACTGCGCAGGCCGCTGAGCAGCGAGCTCAGGTCCGGCAGCCTGTAGCCGGCATCGCTAGCAGGGCCGGCGGTGCCGTAGTCATCGTAACCGGCGGCGATCTCGGGCCCCGGTTGCCCTTGCTCCGGCTCACCACCTTCGGGCTTTGCTCGCGGGGTTGGCCTGGGGCGAGCGGCGGATGCCTGTTTTTTGATCGTGCTTCGAATCTCGGGTAGCACACCGTTCTTGATCAGCAGTTCATTGACGCCCTCATAAGTAGCGGGCAATTTGCCGACCACCTCTATGTCAAAAGCCTTGAGCAGAACGATACGCGCCTTGATCTCCAGTTCAAGCGGTTCCGCTGCCTGCTTGAAGGCGTTGCAGATTGCACCCGGGCCCAGGGGGTTGTTGTGGTCATTGACGGGGTAGCCGGGGAGCAGTTTTTCCAGCCGGCACTTGAGGTGGTAGAGGGCCTCCTGGTTGTGCGCGCGAGACTTGGTGACCATAGACGACAGGGCCACGTCCTGCTCGACTTCATCGCTCTCGACCAGGCTGAAGTTTTCGCGCTTGAGATCTGCCGGGGCAGGGGGCTTATCGGGTTGGTGCGACAGGAGCTTGTTGAACAATTCGATGATGTTGGCACGAAAGCGGGCCTCGATGCCGCTCGCGCCACTGCGGACTTCCCGCATGGAGTCGAAGTAGACGGTTTGTTCGTTGTTGGATCGCGCGCCGATGGAGAGGTCGTAGAGGGCGTCGTTGTAGTGCGTCAGCGCTCCTTCTAGCTGCGGCTCGAACTGGGCCAGGGCGTAGTCGCGCACTTGCTGCAGTAGCGGCGGCAGTGCCCGATGCGAGGATTGTAGCTGCGCCGAAAGGTTGCCTTTTAAGTCGCGACTCATCAGACCTGACCTGCAGTAGGTTTGTGCCCAGAATCGAATGGTAGATTATTGATTTATATCGTGATATTAATCTTTAGTCTACGCTGGACCAGTGCCGGCCATTCTAGCAAGTTTAGCTGATTAGTAAAATGTGAATTGTGGTGCTCAATCGCGGGGTCCGGTGCTGCCCGGAGGCCCCGCGGGTGCCCGTTCAGGAGAGGGTGATGCCTACCCACTCGGAGGGGTTGCTGGTGAGGCCCTGGGTATCCACCGCAATGACCCGAAAACTGTAGTACCCCGGCGGCAGCTCCAGCGCCTGGCTCGCTACCTGGCCGCCTTCCACATATTGTTGCTCGACCACGCCCGGTTGCCCTTTCTGGGTGTATTCGATAATAAAGCCATCGAGCTCATTGGCCCCCAACAGCTGGCCGTTTTCCCTCTGTATGGGTATGGTCCACTCGAGGGTAACCGATTGATAGCGCACCGGGTCCGCGGGCTCGGGGCGCGATTCGGGCTGGGCCGAATACAGGGGTTGGTCGGCAGTGGCGGGTTCTTTCAGCGATTGGGTGGGGGCTGGCTCCTGCACCACCTGCTGTGCTGCCGGCTGGCTGGCGACTTCCCTGGTGGGCTCCTGCGGTGCCGGCTGTGTATTGGTGTCGGGTAGATTCCAGCCCGCCAGCACGTTCTGGCTGCCTTCGGCGGACGCCGTGCTTGCCGTATTGCTACCGGAGCGGCAGGCCGACAATGAAAAAGCGATCGATAGAATGATGAGTATTCTTAGCATGATTGTTCTTCCTGGTATCAATTATGCGGCATTGATCCAGAGTTTAGATAAGCGCCAAGGGCACCGCGCCGGCCCGGCAGTCCGGGGGTTGGATACTGTGACAAATTTCACTGCGAGTGTGCAGGTATGTGAACTGGCTCACAATGGTAAGTGCGGCTCAGGCGTCGCGGTCCACGGCCAGTTCCAGCAGGCGCAGCAGCTCGTTCTGCATGCCCGCGCACGGCAATTGGCGCAATGCCTCCAACGCCTCTCCGCTATGGCGCAGCGCGGCGGCACGGGCGTAATCGAGTGCGTCGCTCTGGTTTATCAGCGCCATGATCGCCGTGATATTGGCGGCGCTCTTCTGTTCGATGGCAGCGCGCACCAGGGCGGCGTCGGCTGCGGATGCCACCTGCATGACGCGGATCAGCGGCAGGGTGGGTTTGCCCTCGGCCAGGTCATCGCCCACCTGTTTGCCCATTTGCTCTACCTGGCCGCTGTAATCGAGCACATCGTCGATCAGTTGGAATGCCATGCCGAGGTGGTAGCCATACTGCCCGCAGGCTGCGACGCTCTCGGGTTCGAGGTCACAGAGCAGTGCTGCCCCTTCGGTGGCGGCCTGGAACAGCGCTGCGGTCTTGCGCTTGATGACTTCAAAGTAGGCCGCTTCGGTGGTGTCCGGATTCCCGGCGTTTTCCAGTTGCAGCACCTCACCCTCCGCTATCAGGTTGGTGGTGTCTGCCATCAGCCGCATGATATCGAGGTTGCCGATACGCACCATAAGCTGGAACGCCCGGGAGTAGATAAAGTCGCCGACCAGCACGCTGGGCGCATTTCCCCACTTGGCGTTGGCGGTTTCCCGGCCGCGGCGCAGGGTCGATACGTCGACCACGTCGTCGTGCAGCAGGGTTGCGGTGTGAATAAACTCGACCACGGCTGAGAACTGGCGGTGGCGCTGGCTGATGTTACCCACCGCGCCGGCCATGAGCAGGACCAGCAGCGGGCGAATGCGCTTGCCGCCGGCATCGACTATGTAATGGCCGATGCTCTCCACCAGCCCGACATCGGAGTGCAGCTCCTGTATGATAAGGGCGTCGACGGCCTTGAAATCGTCTGCAACGGATTGGCGGATAGCGTGCATGGGTGGTTGCCGGCTCTCGAAGTGCAGCCGGCATGCTAGGTGGCGTGCGGCATAGTGTCAAGGTTCCGGCTGGTGATTACAGCGCCGAAAATGGCTGTTGTTGTGTGCTTGCCCCGTACCGGGTATTTCATTATAATTCGCGCCCCTGGAAAGAAGCTCGGGCTTTTCCCACGGGCGCGGCTTGCGGGCTGTACGAGACGATCTGTTACCAACGAATTAAAGAAGCGAGCCGGGCTAGGCATCTGGAGACAACTATGTACGCTGTAATCGAAAGTGGTGGCAAGCAACACCGGGTTCAGGAGGGCGAAATCCTCAAGCTGGAAAAGATTGAACTGGGCACCGGTGAGAAAGTAGAATTCAACAAGGTCATGCTGGTGGGCGAAGGCGATAGCGTCAAGGTCGGCCAGCCCCTGGTTGAGGGTGCTGTGGTCACCGGCGAGGTGTTATCTCAGGGCCGTCACGACAAGATCAACATCATCAAGTTTAAACGTCGCAAGCACCATATGAAGCGGGCCGGTCACCGGCAATGG
>CAWEHR010000014.1:0-55190 GCA_963808975.1 uncultured Gammaproteobacteria bacterium | reverse complement strand
GCACAGAGGCGCCGGTCAGGCATCGCCCGAAGAGTCAATTTTATCGGCCGCTATACCAGCTATAACGGTCGCTAACCTACTGTTTTCGCCGCCACTTCCACCGCGTCACCTGGTCGGTTTCAGGGAGTGCCCACAATCACCGTCTTGCAGCTCTATCGACGTGCGGGGGCAGGCTGGATACCGTGAGACGCTGCTGCGATAACCTTGCGCACAAAGGGAATGGTAATACGCCGCTGCTGGCTCAGGGACTGACTGTCGAGCAACTGCAATAGGTCCATCAGGCGCACCAAATCGCGACTGTAGTGTCGCAGCACAAACGCCGCCACCTCGGGGGCGATGACCAGACCACGCCGGTCGCCACGGGCAATGAAGATGCTGGCCTTGTCTTCGTCGTCCGGTGGGCTCAAAGTTAACGCCAGCCCCTGCTGCAGCCGCGACACCAGGTCGGGCAATTCAAACAGTCTTGCGGGTACCTGCGAGGCACTGACCAGCAGCACGCCACCGGCCTGCAACTTGCGGTTCATCAAGTGAAACAAGGCTTCTTCCCAGGGCCTGTTACCCGCCACCGCATCGGTATCATCCAGGCAAACCAGAGGCTGGTATTCCAGCGCGCTGAATACCTCATCGGGCTGGTAATCGACCAGTTCCGCCAAGGGCAGGTAGATGGCATCGGCCTGCTCATGACACACTGCCTGCAAGAGGTGGCTGCGACCACTTCCCCGAGGCCCCGCGAGGTAGATGACGCTGTAGTCGCCAGCGGCTGAAAGCCCCTGTAACGCCCGCAGTGCCAGGGCATTGCCGGCCAGCGGCAGGAAGTTGCCAAAGGTCGCATCGTCCCGCAGGGTAACGGAGAGTGGTAACTGTTGCATTGCCGGCTGCAGCTAGCGAGAAGCCAACCGATAGTACAATCGCTCGGGCTCGGCCGGCACCGCTGCTGCTGGCGCTGGATAGCCCGGCAGGGGAGTCGAACCGGGCTCGATACCTGGCGGCAATTGCACGGGTTCCGTCGGCGGTGGCGGTGCTGCAGTTTCGAGCAGCATACCCTTCAGTTCGATAGCCTGCTGCAACTTGTCTGCACTACCGCTGGTGCTCAGGCTGAAATCGACTGCGCCGCCCTCAACGCCCGCCACATCCACGGCATCGACCATGGCCAGACTGTTCAGCATCAAGACCACATCGGCGTAATCCGCAAAGTCATCGATTCCCGCTACCCGCAACAGCAGGGGCTCACCGGCGGCGCTGCCGGCGACTGCGGAGAAGGCGTAGGTGGCCGACAGCGTCTCCGCCAATTCGTCCACCGCACTGCCCAGACAGGTCTCGAGGTTATTGCCAGCGGATGTCCAGCGCTGGTCACGATTGTCCAGCGCCATCGACCAACGGCCATCGCAGCGACCGCCGTTGAGCTGTAAATTACCGTCCAGCAGCAGTTCTTCACTGGCCACACCGTTTCTGCAATCGGCACTGTTGCCGGGTAGTTGCAGGGGCACGCCGCGGCGCTTTGCCTGGGCCAGCAATACCGAGGCAGTCCCGGAACCCGAAGTAACCACCTGGCCGCCGGAGCCCTGCACCTCGACACAGGCGAGTACCGCAGGCCGGTTGCTGGACCACACCGGCTGCTGCGCCTGCTTCAGGATTTCGATAACCGGTTGCGGCTGGAATGCCATGTCCAGCCGGAAACCGGACGAGGCCTGGTCTTCACTCTTCTGGTAGCTGAACTGGCCGAGGTATGCGTCAGCCCGGCTCATCGCCGTGCGTACCTCTGCGTTGTTCAGTACCTGCTCGGTGCCCGAGACCCTCACCAGCACCCTGCCCAGGGCTTGCTGCGCGGCAGCCTTGCGCTGAGATGCGCTTTGATTCTGCACTTCGGCCGACTCACGGAACATACCACGCACCTCAACCGCGAGGCCCAAATGGCTGAAAAGCACCAGCAAGACCAGCAGGGCGATTTTTCTGCCCCAACAACACACGTCAATCAAGAGTCCACCCCACTGTCACCCGCTACAGGTCAAAATATGCTAACGACGACGACCCCAACGGTACGCCCTTCCCCCCGGCCGGTAGCGGCCGGGGCGCGCTATTCTAGCAAGCACAATGAATTTAGACAGCCATCCCCGCCAATTTATGGTCTGTGGGCTCACCAACTGGTAGAATCGCTCCCCCGTTTTACCGAGCCGATGACCCAACCCCATGAGCGACGAGCAAACTCCTCCAGGCCTTAGCTACAAAGATGCCGGGGTCGATATCGACGCCGGCAATGCCCTTGTCGAACGCATCAAACATGTCGCCCGGCGCACTGCCCGCCCCGAGGTACAAGGCGGCCTGGGCGGGTTCGGGGCGCTCTGCGCCATCCCGTCCGGTTATCGTGAGCCGCTGCTGGTGTCTGCCACCGATGGTGTCGGCACCAAGTTGCGGCTGGCCATGAACCTTGGCCAACACGACACCGTGGGCATCGACCTGGTAGCCATGTGCGTAAACGATCTGGTGGTGTGTGGCGCAGAACCGCTATTCTTTCTTGACTACTACGCCACGGGCAAGCTGGATGTCGACACCGCCGCCAGCGTCGTCGAGGGTATCGGCAAAGGTTGTGAATTGGCCGGCTGCGCCCTGATCGGCGGCGAAACCGCCGAAATGCCCGGCATGTACAGCGGCGGCGATTACGACCTGGCCGGCTTCTGTGTCGGCGTAGTGGAAAAGTCCGAGGTCATTGACGGCAGCAAGGTTCAGGCCGGTGACGTTCTGCTGGGGCTGGCCTCCAGCGGCCCGCACTCCAACGGCTTTTCCCTGATTCGCAAGATTCTTGAACGCAGCGGCGCGGACCTCAACCAAGCCATGGGCGAGCAAACCCTGGCCGCCGCCCTCCTCGCTCCCACCCGTATCTACGTCAAACCGCTACTGCAGTTGCAACGCTCGGTGACGGTCAAGGCCCTGGCTCACATCACCGGCGGCGGACTGCAGGAGAATGTACCCCGGGTGTTGCCCGCAGACTGCAGCGCGCGAATCGACGTCAGCAGTTGGCAACGCCCGGCGGTATTCGACTGGCTGGCGAGCCAGGGCAATGTCGAGGCCTATGAAATGCACCGTACCTTCAATTGCGGAATCGGCATGGTGCTGTGCGTGGCCGCCGACCAGGCAGCGTCGGCCATGCAGCAGTTGCAGGACGCGGGGGAATCGGTGGTTCGAATCGGCGTGGTGTCCGAGCGTAGCCCTGGCCAGGATGCGGTTGTGCTGACGGGCCTGTAAGCGATGGCGACCCGCAATACCAGCGAACGACGCTGCCGCGCCGTGATTGTCTTTTCCGGCAATGGCTCGAACCTGCAGGCCCTGCTTGATGCCGCATCAAAGCCCGACAGCAGCTATCTGGTGGTGGCCGCCGTCACCAACAAAGAAGACGCCTTTGGCCTCGAACGGGCCCGCCGCGCCGGCATCGACCGGGCCGTGATCGACCATAGCCAGTACCCCAGCCGCGAGGCCTTCGATGCTGTGCTGGCTGATTGCATTGAGGGGTTTGGCGCTGAGTTGGTCATCCTGGCCGGCTTCATGCGTATTCTCGGCGACGCCTTCGTTGCCCGCTTCCGTGGCCGCCTGATCAATATTCACCCCTCATTGCTACCCAGATACCCCGGCCTCGACACCCACCAGCGCGCCCTCGCTGCCGGTGATAGCGAAGCCGGCTGCAGCGTACACTTCGTCACCGAGCAACTCGATGGCGGCCCGACCATCCTCCAGGCACGAGTACCCGTTGAAGCCAGTGACACCGCAGCCAGCCTTGCGGCGCGGGTACTGGTGCAGGAGCATCGAATCTATCCCCTGGTGGCAAACTGGTTCGGCCGGGGAAGATTGACCCTGAACAACCAGGGTGCCTTGCTGGACGGCAAACTGCTACCGCCAGAGGGAGCGCGCCTCTAATCGCTTCGGACCGGTAATCGCCGCGAACGGGCGCTATCAGGTAGGGTTGAAAGGCCCGGGTAATTCGTGATTTCAATAAAGAAGACCATTGGCTTGGCATCGGTGAACAGTGGCGCAGTAGTAGGCGCGGAGATCGGTACCAGCAAGTCAGGACACTCCGTGAACCCATCCATGGGGGCTCGGCTGCAGCATCCATGCTGCAGACGGTCCTGACCCGCAGCTACCAATCCCTCTCTACCCGCCGGATACAGGCCAGGTCCAGTGCCGCTCCAGTCCAACCCGGAGCCTACACTTTGGCCAGCTTTTGCAGTTCACCGGACTCCAGTAATCCCTGCACTTCCTTGTTTCCGCCGACCAGTTGCCCCTTCACAAACACCATGGGAAAGGTGGGCCAGCCGCTCCACATTTTCAATACCAGGCGCCGTTGCCACTCTTTGGTGTAACTGCCGTATTCCAGATACTTGAAAGCCACCCCTGCCGTGTCGAGCTGTTTGCGCACCTTCTTGCAATAGGGGTTCTGCGCCATACCCACTACCACCACCGGGTAGTCGGCGATGGCACCGATAACCTCTTCCAGGGCGTCGGTGTCGGTGCCTCCGATACGATCGCGGATAGCAGCGTGAATCGAGTTCTCGTCGAGAAGCTGACGGGTCATTGTGCTTGTCTCCTTGGTAAAAATTGCGGGAATGTCAGGCCCTGCGCTTTTTGGCCTTTGCTGGTTTGCTGTTGGTCTTATTGGTTTTCACTTCGGTTTTCGCTTCGGTTTTCGCTTTGGCTTTGGCTTTTGCCTTGGTTTTTGTTTTCTTCTTCGCGGGCTTGCGCTTCGTATCGCGCAATTGCATCACGCGCTCCAACTCCTCAAAGCGGGTTTCAATGCGACGGGCCAGCAGGCCGATGCCCGGCATGGCGCCCTTGTCGGCGAGCAGCCCGAAATCGATGGCGTTGCCAAGAGTCACCACAGTGACGTTGAGGTTCGCTCCCGGCAGCAGGGTGGAAACGGGATAACAGCCCAGCATTCTCGCGCCGTTGAGGTACAGGGCTTTTGCACCCGGGCCGGGAATGTTGGATACCAGCACGTTGTAGGAAGGAGTCACCGTGCGCTCGAGCCCGGTCAGTTCAAGAAATTCACCCAATCCCGCCAGCACCAGGGCGAAGTCCATCAAGCCTTCTTTCGACATGGCCCGGGCTTCATTCTTGCTGGCAGTGGCGGATGCGCTAATCTGCTGCAGGCGCTGCTTGAGGTCCGCGTCGGGATCACCCAGTCGCACCAGCATACTCGCCACCTTGGTAGTGGCCGAGTCGTCGCCCTGCTCGCGAATGGAAATAGGGCACAGCGCGACCAGCGGCGCCTGCGGGACATCCCCCTGCTCGGCCAGGTAATCCTGCAGGGCCGCATCGACCAGGGTCAACACCACATCGTTGAGCTTACCCTTCGCAGCGGTGGCGATGGCCCTGGCGCGGTCCAGTGACACCGAACACATCGCCATCTCCCGGCTCGAGTGCCTGACCGATTCGTTCATCCGTGTGCGGGGCGCGCCGAATGGAAGCTGTGCCTCGTTCTCATGCAACTTGAGTACCTGCAGGCCCATCTTGATGAACCCGGTGTAAATCTCCTGCACCGCCCTGGCCTGGGCCAGCGCTTGCTTCGAGCCCCGGTTAAATGCGGCCCAGACGCCGCGCTGGCTGCCCCCCTGGTCGCCGGCGTGGTGATGGGTTTCGTGGGACCAGATCGGCAGCACCGTGTTATCGGATGCATGGGTAGGCAGCGACGCGCTCAAGCGCTGAATCGCCGATACTCCGTCGATGCAGGCGTGATGGATTTTGGTGTAGATCGCGAATCGACCACCGCTCAGGCCCTCTATGATCTGGCAAAACCACACCGGCCGGTCGCGCTCCAGCGGCCCGGCGTGAAGGCGGGCGACGGTTTCCTGCAACTGCTCATCACTTCCGGGAGCCGGCAGCGCGGAATGGCGAACATGAAAATCCATGTCCTGATCCTGCACCGGCTCCCAGTAGGGCATGCCGGTACGGGGGAATTGTGGCCGATAGTTGAATGGCGGCGCCACTGGTGCCTGGCGGTAGGCGGCAACCAGGTCGCGCAAGTAGTGCTTGGGCGCCCGGCCGGGAAGCTTGAATACCTGCAACGCACCCACATGCTTGGGGCTGGCGGGCGTCTCCATCAGGAAAAACATCAGGTCCAGGGGGGGGATTTTCAGTTCAGTCATGCGCATCTTCCTGTTGCCTAATTGCCAGCGGGCAATAGTCGTGATTATGGCTTAGGATGCCAGGACATGGCGCATTGACGCTATGCCGGGGCTTTCCCAGCGAAACTCCCTACGATAGGCTTCATCCGCACTGCCCTACAACAGCCCCGCCCCATCAAACACGGTAACCGGCAATTGCAGGGCATCGACGCCCGCCACGCAGCCTATATTGACCCGGTACTCCCCGGGTGCCCGAATCGTCTGGTGGAAGGGATAGATGCCACAGCGTTTGCAGAAGTGATGCCGGGCAACGCCGGTACCGAAGGTGTAGGTTGCCAGCGCGTCATCCAGGACATTGATAGCAATTGCCTCGCGGGCGATGGTGTAATCCGTCATCAGCGCGCCCTTCCTGATACAAATCGAACAGTTGCAGCGCAAGGCCCGGTCGATTTGGGGACCGGTGAATTCGAACTGCACAGCACCACAGTGGCAGCTTCCCCGGTAATTCATTGTTACACCCTCTTTTTGTTATAGAGCCTGATGACTCCTCAAGCGGGTCACCGTCCGCCTCAGCGCCCCGCCACTGGGCAGCTCAAGCCTTGGGCAGCGTAACACCCAGTTGCCCCTGGTACTTGCCGCCGCGATCTTTGTAGCTGACTTCGCAGGCTTCATCAGACTCGAAAAACAGCATTTGCGCAACGCCCTCGTGGGCATAGATCTTGGCCGGCAGGTTGGTGGTGTTGGAGAACTCCAGGGTGACATGGCCCTCCCACTCGGGTTCCAGCGGGGTGACATTGACGATGATGCCGCAGCGGGCATAGGTCGATTTGCCGAGGCATATGGTGAGCACGTTGCGGGGAATACGGAAGTACTCCACCGTGCGCGCCAGGGCGAAGGAGTTGGGTGGTATCACGCAGTAATCGCCGGAGACATCGACAAAGCTCTTTTCATCGAAGTTCTTCGGGTCGACCACGGTGGGGTGGATGTTGGTAAACACCTTGAAGTCGGCGGCACAGCGCACATCGTAGCCATAACTGGAGGTACCGTAGGAAATAATCTTGCCCTGCTCGGTCGCCCGCACCTGGCCTTCCTGGTAGGGCTCTATCATGCCCTGCTCAGTCGCCATGCGGCGTATCCACTTGTCTGACTTGATGCTCATGGCTGGCGTGTTCCCCGCTCAAAAAAGCGGCCATAATAGCGACTGTCAGGCGGCGATGCTACCGACAGCCAGCCGCTTGGCGCGCTTTAATCGTCAACCATCTGGATAGTGGGCACATCCGCTTCGCTGCTACCTGCGCGCAGCCACAAGGCGGCGCCGATGCGGCGGGCCATATCCCGATAGATGGCGCTGGTTTCAGAGTCCGGCTCTGCGGCCACGGTGGGCTTGCCGCCATCAGCCTGCTCGCGGATCGATCGCGACAAGGGCAGTGAGCCGAGCATCTCGACGCCGTATTCTTGCGCCAGCCGGTCGCCGCCACCTTCTCCAAATACGAAATCCTTGTGACCACAGTTGCTGCAACTGTGCCAGGCCATATTCTCGATCACGCCCAGCACCGGCACATCGACCTTGCGGAACATTTCTATACCCTTGATCGCGTCAAGCAGGGCAATGTCCTGGGGCGTGGTGATAATTACCGCGCCAGACACCGGTACTCGCTGGGACAGGGTCAACTGAATATCGCCGGTGCCCGGCGGCAGGTCGATCACCAGGTAATCGATGCCCTGCCACAGGGTCTGGCCCACCATCTGCTGCAGTGCGCTGCTGGCCATGGGCCCGCGCCATACCATCGGTGTCTTGCTGGTAGTCAGGTAGCCCATCGACATGGTCTGCAAACCGTGGGCCACGATGGGCAGCAAATGTTGGTCTCCGTGCTGCTGGGGCCGCTGCTCGTCACTCACCCCCAACATGACTTGCTGGCTGGGGCCGTAGATATCGCCATCGAGCAAACCGACCCTGGCACCCTCGGTGGCCAGCGCCAGCGCCAGGTTGACGGCGCAGGTCGACTTGCCGACGCCGCCTTTACCGGACGCTACCGCAATAATATTGCGCACATCCCCGATCGCCGGCAGTGCGTGCCGTGCGCAATTGTTCGGCACTTCCCAACCCACCTCGACATCCACGCTTGCGAGCCCCGGGACGCCGGACAGTTGCTGCTGCACCGCCTGCACCAGCTCGGGAACAATCCCCGCGGCGGGAAAACCCAGTTGCAGCCGCACTGTCAGGGTGTCGCCCTCAAAAGCCAGCGACTGCACACTGCCACTGGCCAGCAAGCCCTGCCCCACATAGGGTGTGACGACCTGGTCGAGCGCCTGTTCGATCTGTTGCTGGCGTAAATCTGGCATCGCAGGAAGGATTCTCCGGTAAGTGTAAACGCCAGGGACTATGCCCAAGTCCGAGGAATCAAGTCAAGTACTATGACTCTGGCCACTGCAATCCCGGCATGGCGGCGCTGTAAAAAGTGCCGCTAAAACGCTATAGTAGCGGCCTTTTTGGCGGCTTCGGCCGGCGACTTTCCCGGAGTTTTTGTGAGTAATAAGCCTACCCGACATATACTGGTCACCAGCGCGCTGCCCTACGCCAATGGCTCGCTGCATCTGGGTCATTTGCTGGAGGCCATCCAGACCGATATCTGGGTGCGATTCCAGAATCAGCGCGGCAACCACTGCATTTATGTCTGCGCCGACGATGCCCACGGCACCGCGATCATGCTCAAGGCCGAGCAAGCCGGGACCAGCCCGGAGCAATTGATCGCGCTGGTGAGAGACGAGCACCAGCGCGACTACGCCGACTTCCTGATCCACTTCGACAACTTTCACTCCACCCATTCGCCGGAGAATCGCCACTACAGCGAGCTGATTTACCGCCGCTTGCGGGACAACGGCCACATCGTGCGGCGGGATATCGAGCAGCTGTTCGACCCCCAAAAGCAACTGTTCCTGGCGGACCGTTACATCGTGGGCACCTGCCCGCGCTGCAAGACCCCCGACCAATACGGCGACAATTGTGAGGCCTGCGGCGCCACTTACAGCCCCGATGAACTGATCGACCCGCGCTCTGCACTATCCGGCGCGACCCCGCAGACCCGGACCTCGGAGCACTACTTCTTCGACCTGCCCGCCTTCGGCGAGTTGCTGCACCAGTGGATTCATGGCGGCGGATTGCAGAGCCAGGTGGCCAACAAACTCAATGAATGGCTCGATTCCGGGCTGCAACAGTGGGATATCTCCCGGGATGGCCCCTACTTCGGCTTTGAAATCCCCGACGCGCCGGGCAAGTATTTCTATGTCTGGCTGGATGCGCCCATCGGCTATATGGCGAGCTTTCGCCACTACTGCGACCAGCATGGCCTCGATTTCGAGCGTTACTGGGGCCCGGCGGCAGAAACCGATCTCTACCACTTTATCGGCAAGGACATTATCAACTTCCATGGCCTGTTCTGGCCGGCGATGCTGGACTCGGCCGGGTTTCGCAAACCCACGGCCATTTACGCCCACGGCTTCCTTACCGTGAACGGTACCAAGATGTCGAAATCGCGGGGCACATTTATCACCGCGCGCACCTATCTCGAGCACAGTGACCCGGAGTACCTGCGCTACTATTTTGCCGCCAAGCTGACCGGCGGCGTCGATGACATCGATCTCAATCTCGAGGACTTTGCCCAGCGGGTGAATTCCGACCTGGTTGGCAAGGTGATCAATATCGCCAGCCGCAGCGCCAAGTTCATCACCAAGGGCAACGACGGGATGCTGGCGGCTGAACTGGCCAACGGTGAACTCTGGCAACAGGCGGTCGTTGCCGGCGAAATCATCGCCGGGCACTACCAGCAGCGGGAGTACGCCAAGGCAATGCGTGAGGTCATGGCGCTGGCCGACGCCACCAACGAATACTTTGATGCCCAGCAGCCCTGGGCGATGGCCAAGCAGCCGGGCCGGGAACAGGAGCTGCTCGGGGTTTGCTCGCTGTGCATCAACCTGTTCCGGGTGCTGATGATCTACCTGCAGCCGGTGTTACCGCGCACGGCGGGCAAGGCCACCGAATTCCTCAACGCCGACCTCGACTGGTCGCATCCACCCGAACCGCTGCTGCAACATCGCATCAACCCCTTCAAACCGATGATGAAGCGCCTGGAGCCGGCCAGTTTGGACCAAATGGTGGCGAGCCAGCGCGCTGCACTGGAATCGCAAGCCCCGCCTGCCGTGTCGAAGCACCCCCCAACGGACAATCCGGAACCGATTGCGGAAGAAATCGAGTTTGCGGACTTCGCCAGGCTCGACCTGCGGATCGCCAGAATCGTCGCCGCCGAGGGTGTCGAGGGAGCAGACAAACTGCTGCGCCTTACCCTGGACCTGGGCAGCGAAACGCGCCAGGTGCTGGCCGGAATCAAATCGGCTTACGGCGCGACAGAGCTGGTTGGCCGGCTGACCATAATGGTCGCCAACCTGAAGCCCCGCAAAATGCGGTTCGGGGTGTCCGAGGGCATGGTGCTGGCTGCCGGGCCCGGGGGCAAGGACATCTGGCTACTGAGCCCCGACAGCGGCGCGCAGCCGGGAATGCGAGTACGATAGTGGTTTTCGCTGGCCTGGAACCCATGAATTCCTTCACCGGCGTAAAGTTGGTCGCGCGGCACATGACCTTTCCCCGCAGGGTTGGCCGGGTAGCCCTTGCCTTGAAGAGACAGCAGAACAGGTTACTACCATGATCGCCGAATACAGCCTGCTATTGATCGGGGCCATCCTCGTCAACAACTTCGTCCTGGTGCAGTTTTTGGGCCTTTGCCCGTTTATGGGCGTATCCAACAAGCTGGAAACCGCCATCGGCATGTCAGCGGCCACCACCTTTGTGCTGACCCTGGCGTCGATCTCGAGCTACCTGGTATTTACCTACCTGCTACAGCCGCTGGGACTCGACTACCTGCGCACTATCGCCTTCATCCTGGTGATTGCCGTGGTGGTGCAATTCACGGAAATGCTGGTACGAAAAACCAGCCCCCTGCTGTACAAGGTGCTGGGCGTCTACCTGCCACTTATCACCACCAACTGCGCGGTACTGGGTGTGGCATTGCTGAACATCAACAAGCAACACAGCTTTATCGAATCCGCCCTCTATGGCTTCGGTGCCGCCGCGGGTTTCTCGCTGGTGCTGGTGCTGTTCTCGGCCATGCGCGAGCGCCTCAATGTCGCCGACGTGCCCGAGCCCTTCAAGGGCAGCGCTATCGGCATGATCACGGCGGGGCTGATGTCGCTGGCGTTCATGGGCTTTGCGGGGCTGGTGTAACGATGCTGGAATTGATCGCCGCACATCCATTTTGGGCCGCACTACTGGCGCTGGTGTCGCTGGCGCTGGTGTTCGGGGCGGTGCTGGGCTTTGCCTCGGTGCGGTTCGCCACCGAGGGCAACCCTATCGCCGAGCAGATCAATGCCATCCTCCCCCAAACCCAGTGCGGCCAGTGCGGCTACCCCGGTTGCCGACCCTATTCCGAGGCTATCGCCGAGGGGGACGCCATCAACAAGTGTCCGCCGGGTGGCGAGGCCGTCATCAAACAGCTGGCTGCCCTGCTCGACGTGGAGGCGGTGCCCCTGAATGCCGAGCACGGCGCCGAAAAACCCAAGATGTTCGCCTACATTCGCGAAGACGAGTGCATCGGCTGCACCAAGTGCATCCAGGCCTGCCCGGTGGATGCCATCCTCGGCGCAGCGAAACATATGCATACCGTTATCGTCAGCGAATGCACCGGTTGCGACCTCTGCGTCGAACCCTGTCCGGTAGACTGCATCGAGATGCGCCCCGTGCCCACCACCCTGCAAAGCTGGGGCTGGGAATTGCCGGCGGAAAACGGCGATATTATCGCCAGTGATCGCAAGGCGGTGGCCTGATGCGCCGCGTGCACGCCATCCCCGGCGGTATCCTTCCAGAGGAAAACAAGCATCAATCCCTGGGTCGGGGCATCCAGTCGGTGCCACTGCCCGACACATTGGTGATACCGCTGGGTCAGCATATCGGCGCGCCTGCCAAACCCCTGGTGAAAGTTGGCGACCGGGTGCTGAAGGGCCAGAAGATCGGCGCTGGCAAAGGCTTTGTCTCCGCCCCGGTACATGCGTCCAGTTCGGGTATCGTCACCGCCATAGGTCCACAGCCGGTGCCCCATCCTTCCGGCATGCGGGCGCAGTGCGTCAGTATTACTACCGACGGCAATGAAGAGTGGAAGAAGCACCGGGGTGTCGACGATTACACCGCCCTCGACAAGGCCCATTTAGTGGCGCTGATTCGCGACGCCGGCATCGTCGGCCTGGGCGGCGCCGGGTTTCCCACGGCGGTTAAACTGGGCACTGAAAAACCCATTGATATCCTGATTATCAACGGCACCGAGTGCGAGCCCTACATTACCGCAGACGACACCCTGATGCAGGAGCGCGCCGACGAGATCATCGCCGGCACCCTGATCCTGCAACACCTGATCAAGCCCAGGGAGACCCTCATCGGGATCGAGGACAACAAGCCCGAGGCGATCGCCGCAATGCAGCGGGCGGCGGCCGCTACCGATATGGAGATCGTCACTTTTCCCACCCGCTATCCCTCCGGTGGCGAAAAGCAGTTGATACAGATACTCACCGGCAAGGAAGTGCCCAGCGGCGCCCTGCCCATCGACATTGGCATGGTGATGCAGAACGTGGGCACGGCGGCGGCAGTGTACCGGGCGGTGGTGCACGGCGAACCCCTGATCTCCCGGGTGACCACGGTAACGGGCGAAGCGGTTGCGCGCCCCGGTAACTACGATGTGTTGATCGGTACGCCGATTCAGCATTTACTCGACCATTGCGGGTTCGATGCCAGCGCCGCCCAGCGCCTGGTGATGGGTGGTCCGATGATGGGTTTCGCGCTGGACGACCCGGCGGCGCCGGTCGTTAAAATCAGCAACTGCATCCTGGCGCCATCCCTCACCGAGTTTCCTGCGCCACAACCGGCCCTGGCCTGCATCCGCTGTGGCCTCTGCGCCCAGGCCTGCCCGGCCTCGCTCCTGCCGCAGCAATTGTTCTGGCACGCCCGGGCCAAGGAATACGAGAAGCTCGAGGCGCATAACCTGTTTGATTGTATCGAGTGCGGCTGCTGCTCCTATGTCTGCCCCAGCAATATTCCCCTGGTGCAGTACTATCGAGCATCCAAAGCCCAGATCACCAGGAAGCGGCTCGCTACTGAACGCGCCGAGATTGCCAAACAGCGTTTCGAGATGCGCCAACTGCGACTGGAGCAGGAGCAGGCGGAGAAAGAAGCGCGACGCAAGGCCCGCATGGAAAAAGCCAAACTGGCAAAGGCCAGCGCCGGCGACCCCAGGGAGGCCATCATCCAGGGGGCTATCGCACGCAGCAAGGCCAAAAAAGAAGCTGCGGACCCGGCCCAGGCGGCCATTGCCAAAGCCCAGGCTGCCCGCAGCGGCAAAGACCGCCCCCGCAGACCCGGCAGCCAAGCTCGCCGGGCTGGAGCAGCGCCTGTCCAGGGCCGTGGAAAAATGCGAGCAGGCCCGCGCCCAGGGCCACGAGCAACTGGCCGCGTTCGAGGCCTCGGTAACCAGTCTGCAGCAAAAGGTCGACGCTGCGAAAAAGGAAGTGCCAGCAGGCCCGGCACCGACAGATTCAGCGCAGGCGGCAATCGAGCGCGCCAGGGCGAGGCGAGCCGGTAACACGGCGACCGACACCCCGGAACAAAAACTCGCCAGACTGGAACAGCGCCTGGCCGCCGCCCGCGACAAACTTGCCAGGGCCGAGGCCGAGGGCAGTGAACACCTGGCAGCCTTCGCCAGTTCCGTGGCAACCCTGGAGCAAAAAGTTCACGACGCCCAGCGGCAAACCACCGACTAGCTTTCAGCGAGGACAGCTGCCAACATGCCATTTATTCGCGTTACATCGCCCCACGTGCACCAGGTGCAGGACACCGCCAGTGTTATGCGCCTGGTGTTGCTGGCAACACTGCCGGGGGTGGCGGCGCTGACCTGGTTTTTCGGCTTCGGCACCCTGGTCAATATCGTCTGGGCCGGCCTTGTCGCGCTGGCCTGTGAGGCGGCCATTCTCAAGCTGCGGCGGCGCCCGGTAACATTCTACCTGAAGGATTACAGCGCCCTGGTCACGGCCACCCTGTTGGCCATATCGATGCCGCCCTATGCTCCCTGGTGGCTGGTGCTGATTGGGGTGGCAGTCGCCATCGTCATCGCCAAACAACTTTATGGGGGCTTGGGGTACAACCCGTTCAACCCGGCCATGGTGGCCTACGTCGTGCTGCTGATTTCACTGCCGGTGCAGATGACATCCTGGGGAGCGCCGGCCAACACCTTGCCAGACCAGGCCTCGGTGCCCGGCCTGCTCGATGCTATTCGCATCAATTTTGGCATTGCCGGTGACCGCCTCGACGCGTTTACCATGGCCACGCCGCTGGACATCCTCAAGCAAAATGACTCGCTGATGATGGCAGACCTGTGGGCCGCCAATCCGCAGTTCGGGCAGTTTGGCGGCCGCGGCTGGGAGTGGGTCAACGCCGGCTTTCTGCTCGGGGGCGCGTTGCTGCTGGCGCGACGGGTATTCAGCTGGCATGCGCCGCTGGCCTTCCTTGCCGCGCTGACGCTGATGGCGGCGCTGGGCTACGACAGCGGCAGTTCCCACTCCGGTGGCTCTCCCCTGTTCCATCTGCTGACCGGTGCCACCATGTTCGGCGCGTTTTTCATCATTACCGACCCGGTGACGTCCGCTGTCAGCACCCGTGGGCGGCTGGTGTTCGGCGCCATGGCCGGCGTGCTGGTTTATATCATCCGCACCTGGGGCAACTACCCGGACGCGGTCGCCTTCGCCGTGCTGCTGGCCAACTTTGCCGCGCCATTCATCGATTACTACACCCAGCCCCGCACCTACGGGCACCAATAGGGCACTACTGGATGCATATTCTCGGTCGCGCCATTTCGAAAAACAGCTTGGTACTCGGCGTCTTCGCCATTGTTACCACTGCGGCAATCGCGGCAACCTACCTGGGAACCCGCGATGCCATCGCCGCCCAGGAACGCGCCGCCCGGGCCAGGGCACTGCTCGAGATCGTGCCACGCTCGCGCCACGACAACTCGATCCTCGACGACGTGGTGCCGGTGGCGGATACCGAACTGCTGTCGCTACCCCAGCCGCAGCAAATTCACATTGCCCGACAACAGGGGCAGGTGGTTGCAGTGATCATTCCCTCGGTGGCCCCGGACGGTTACAGTGGCGCGTTGCAACTGATCACCGGCGTCAACGTCGACGGCACCATCGCCGGGGTACGGGTAGTGGCACACAATGAAACCCCGGGGCTGGGCGACAAGGTGGACCTGAAAAAGTCGGATTGGGTACTTGGCTTTAACGGCAAGTCATTGCAGGATCCCCGGCCGGAGCGCTGGAAAGTGAAAAAGGACCGGGGCGAATTCGACCAGTTTACCGGGGCAACCATCACTCCCCGGGCAGTTACCCGGGCTGTGTACCAAAGCCTGCAATACTTTGCCAACAACCGCAAAACACTGATGCTACCCAAACCCCCGGTGCAAACCAGTACAGAGAACGAGGGCAGTGACAATGGCTGAGCCCAGCTACCGTGAGCTTTCGATCAACGGCCTGTGGAAGAACAACCCGGCGCTGGTGCAGCTTTTGGGCCTGTGCCCGTTGCTGGCGGTTACCGGCTCGGTGGTCAACGCCCTGGGGTTGGGCCTGGCCACCATGATGGTACTGCTCTGCTCCAACACCGCGGTTTCCCTGATCCGCAACTTCACTTCGGATGCGATTCGCCTGCCGGCCTTCGTGATGATCATCGCGTCGCTGGTCACCTGTATCGAGCTGCTCATGCGCGCCTATACCTATGAGTTATACGAGATCCTGGGCATTTTTATCCCCCTGATTATCACCAATTGCGCCATTCTCGGGCGCGCCGATGGCTTTGCCAGCAGAAACAAGGTGCTGCCTTCGATGTACGATGGCCTGGTGATGGGCCTGGGTTTTGCCTGCGTGCTGGTGGTGCTGGGGGCGAGCCGGGAGATTATCGGTGCCGGCACCCTGTTTGCCGACATGGACCTGCTGCTGGGGCCGGTGGCGGCAGATTGGCAGATTACGGTATTCGCCAATTATCCCGGCTTTCTGCTGGCAGTGCTTCCGCCCGGGGCTTTCATCTTCACCGGCCTGTTGATCGCGCTGAAAAACGTCATCGACAAACGCGTTGAACAGCGCCAGCTCGCCAAACAGGCGCCAAAGATCGTCGGCGGCAAACGGGTGCGGGTTACCGGCAAGGTCAGCTAACCTCACCCCTTAAGCGGATATTCCGGCAGCGTCGTTTTCCTGGCCCGTTCATAGTAGGGCATCATCTGCGGGGCCAGTGTCTTCAGCGACTGCTGGCGGTTGTCCGGAGCGGGGTGGGTGCTGAGGAACTGTGGTGGGCCATCCCCTCCAACGGCTCCCATTTTTTGCCACAGGGTCGCCGCTGCATTGGGGTCATAGCCCGCCTTGGCCGCCAACTCGATACCCATGCGATCAGCCTCGGTTTCCGCCGCCCGGCTGTTGGGCAGTTTCAGGGCGAGGGTTGCCGCCGCCGCCGCTCCCGCCATGGTGATGCCCGGCCGATCCGACACAATGCCCGCCACCAACACCCCTGCCGAGGTAGCCATCGCCACCGACATCTGCTCGGCGGTGTGGTTGGCCAGAGCGTGGGATATCTCGTGCCCCATCACCTGCGCCAGCTCGTCGTCGGTGGGTTCGATCTGCTGCAACAGCCCGGTGTACACCGCCATGCGCCCTCCGGCCATGCACCAGGCGTTAACCATTTTGGGGTCGTCGATCACCTCGACACTCCACTCCCAGTTGGCGCTATCCGGGCGCATCTGCACCGCCTGGGCTACCAGGCGACTGGTGATTCGGTCAACCCGGGCCACATCTGCAGGGTCGGTGTTGAGCTTGCCCTTGGCGTTGAGCTCGCTCATCTGGGTCAGGTAGGCTTGCCGGGAGGCGGCAATGGCCTGGTCCTCGGAGACCAGCATCAGTTGCCTGCGCCCGGTGGGACTGGTGGCGCAGGACACCAGCAATGCGATGCTGACAAATAGCGTTAACAACTTGATTTTCATCGGCTTCCTTCGTGATCAACGTGATTCAGGTTAGGGCAACTTAGGCCAAATTCCGGCCTTACGGGCCACAGCTTTGATGCCATCCAGCGGTTATGGTTCCGGTTCCGGTGCCACTGCTAACGGCGCTAATTGTCGCCACCCGCCCGCAGTTCCAGTGCGGCCAGCATTTCGTCTACCACCGCATCGTCCATACCCTGGTTGCCGGGATCGCAGGTATAGCCGATCAGCAGGACTTTTTGCCCACCCTGCAACAACCAGTCGCGGCAGGCATCCTCGTGGTCGACGTAGCTGAAGTACTGCCCCCGCCACTGACCGCAGGTCACCGCCTTGCCGGGCACCCCATCGGGAATCAGTTGCCGCGCCAACATCTGTAGATCGTCGCCGGCCAACTCGCCATCATCCCACTCCAGCACCGATATTTCGAGGACACCCACGCCGTCCGCGTCAGTGATAATGACGGTGTCCTCATCCAGCTCGGCGCTCCATTCCTCGCCAATGGGCATTGCCCACCATTGTGTCTCGACCAGTATCACGATCAGCTTTCCTTAATTCTGTGGTAGTGAAACGCGCATCAGCAATGCATCGACCGTGCCATCCGCCAACACATAATACCCTTTGCGACGCCCGACCAGGGCAAAACCAAACGCCTGGTACAGTGCCAGTGCCGGCGCGTTGCCCGCCATGACTTCGAGGAAGCAGACATCGGCGCCCTCCTCTGCCAGGCTTCGTAACAGCACCGCCAGCAGGGCACGGGCAACGCCGCTGCGCTGGTATTGGCGCGCGGTGGCCAGGGTCAGCAACTCAGCCTCTGTGTGCACCCTGCTGGCCACCGCAACGGCAACCGGCTCTCCCCCGGTGGTGCGGGCGAGCAGGCAGCGGTGCGACGACTCGATGCTGTCGGCAAACTGGCGCTCATTCCAGGGATGCGGCATCACCTCGCGCTGCAATCGCGCCACCGCCTCGATGTGCTGCCTACCGAGCTCACCGATTTCAAAGTCTGCGATTGTATCCACTAACGACAATCAGCCACCAACGACAATCAGCCAACGACAAGCGGCTGCAAGGTCCGCCACAGTAACGCCTTGGATTGCGGGTCGCCAAACAGCCTGCCCAGCGGCAGCGACCGCCACACCCGCACCGAGGTGTTACCCAGGCGCTCGCCCTCGGGCTGGATGTAGGCGGCCGCCTGCTCTCCCAGCAATACCAGGTGCTGCGGGCGGCTTTCCTTGAGCTGGCGCTGGATAACGCCCGCCAACACTTCCCGGGCTCGCTGCGCGCCGCTATCCACGCCGGGCTTGATGACCAGTGGCCACTGGAAATAGGCCGGTGCCGATGCCTGGGCCGAACCGCGCCCCAGGGCAAACATCAGCTCACGTAAAAACTGCAGCACGCTGGCCTCCAGGGCCGGCTGCAAAGGAGCGGTCTTTAAATCGGAAACGAACAGCACGTGGTCGGCAAATGCCACATGTAACAGCTGGAACCGCACCGCAGTGGAAGCAATGGCATGCGACGCCACCCGTACAGCAGGGTGCCTGTTCGGGCGCTGCTGCGCCTCGGGCAGTTCAAGCGCGGGCCGCCGCGGCGCAGGCTCGGCCCGGGCAGGGATTGCCACAACCGCCGGGGCTGCAAGCGGACGCGGCGGCGCCTCAGGGCGCAGGCTCAGCGCGGATGCGCGTGCCCGGGGCAGCACGATCCTCGGCACATAAACGTCGATGCCGAGCTGCTGTATATAGGCCAGGCGACGAGACACCCCGGTAGTGCCCTACACGCCGTCGAGTTGGGGGTGGGCCTTGAAGCGCCCCCCCGCAATCAGGTTGAGGGCATCCAGATAGGCCTTGGCGGAGGCAACGATGATATCGGTATCCGCACCCTGGCCATTGACGATGCGCTTGTCGCTGGACTCCAGCCGCACCGTGACCTCGCCCTGGGAGTCGGTGCCGGTGGTAATCGCGTTGACCGAGTAGAGTTTGAGTCGGGTTCGGCTATCCGCCACTTTCTCGATCGCCTTGAAGGTGGCGTCTACCGGCCCGTCCCCCTCGGCCTCGACCTGCTGTTGCTCACCATCGACCTCCAGTAGCAAGCGGGCTCGGGGCCGGTCGCCGGTTTTGGACCAGGCTTCCAGGGACAAGAGGCTGTATTTGGCCGCCGCCTGCTGGTCCGAAACGTCGCTCATGAGTACTTGCAGGTCTTCATCAAAAATCTCGTGCTTCTTGTCGGCCAACTCCTTAAAGCGGGCAAAGGCTTCATCCAGGGGCACGCCGGCGCCAACTGTAAAACCCAGTTCCTCAAGCCGGGACTTGAACGCGGCCCTGCCGGAGTGCTTGCCCAATACCAGGCGATTCGCCCCCCAGCCGACATCCTGGGCGCGCATGATTTCATAGGTCTCCCGGTGCTTGAGCACACCATCCTGGTGAATGCCCGACTCGTGGGCAAAGGCGTTGGCACCGACTATTGCCTTGTTGGGCTGCACCGGGAAACCGGTAATCGACGACACCAGGCGCGACGTGGGGACAATCTGGGTGGCGTCGATAGAGGTCTCCACCGGGAACACATCCTGGCGGGTGCGCACCGCCATCACGATTTCTTCGAGGGAGGCATTGCCCGCCCGTTCACCGAGACCGTTGATAGTGCATTCGACCTGGCGCGCGCCCCGCATTACCGCCGCCAGCGAGTTGGCCACCGCCAGGCCGAGATCGTTATGGCAGTGGACTGAAAACACCGCCTTGTCGGCATTGGGTATGGTTTCGATGAGGCGACCCACCGCTTCACCGTACTCGCCGGGCTCGCCGTAACCGACGGTATCGGGCAGGTTGATAGTGGTGGCGCCGGCGCTGATGACCGCCTCGATGATCCGGCACATGAACTCGAACTCTGAGCGACTCGCATCTTCGCAGGAAAACTCGACATCGTCGGTATGTTGCCGGGCAAGCTTCACCGACTCGACCGCCCGCTGCAGCACTGCGTCCGGCTCCATCCGCAGCTTGTGTCGCATATGAATGGGCGAGGTCGCGATAAAGGTATGGATACGTCGCGAGCGTGCCGGCTTGAGGGCTTCGGCGGCGCTGAGAATGTCCTTCTCGCTGGTGCGGGCGAGGCTGCACACGGTGGCGTCCTGCACCGCCTCGGCCACCGCTTTCACCGAGGCAAAATCCCCCGGGCTGGCAATGGCAAACCCTGCCTCGATCACATCAACCCGCATTTTTTCCAGCATTTTGGCGATGCGTACTTTTTCTTCCCGGGTCATCGATGCTCCGGGGCTCTGCTCACCGTCCCGCAGGGTGGTGTCGAAGATAATCAGCCGCTCTCTACTCATAGACTCACCTGTTTTTCAAGCCAGATAGCATACACAGTTGGGGGGATTATTTCTATTTTGGAAAGCGCCTTGCGGCGCTTTGCCGGCAGGTGTCAACCGGCTTTGACGGTGCGCAACAATGCAAGCAATTCCCGGTAGAAGCTGGATTTCCTGAGAGCATTTTCATCGAGCTTGAACTTGTTGGCGGTACTGCTCAGCAGGGCCAGAAAATTCTCATAGGCAAGCTCCACCTTTTCGCTATCACCGTAGGCCATGAGTTGGGTGCTCTCCACCCAGGCGCTGTGACCGCATTCTTCCCGCAACAGATGGCTCAGCACCATGTTGCGCTTGGGCCGATACACCTTGACTCCGCCCGGCCCGCCCGTTGCACTGGTGTCCTGTTCGAGCCAGGCGTCGCGAACCAGCGACTTCCACTTCCCCGCCACCGTCATCGGATCGCTGTTGTCAGGGTGGGCGCGCACCTCGGCCTCGGTCATCGACATCATCTCAGCGAACAGACCCACCACATGATCGTAGTAGTGGTAGTGGGCGAAAACCTCATCGCTGGAACCCTGGCACACCAGGCGGCCACCTTCCAGCCACACGACCCGGTCACACAGTTTCTGCACCGAGTTTTCATCGTGGGAGACAAAAACCACGGTCCTGTTGGAACGAATCCACTGCTTCATGTAGGCCATGGACTTCTCCCGGAAGGCATGGTCACCGACGCCGAGCGCTTCGTCCACCAGGATCACGTGCGCGCTCGACTGAATGGCAACGGCAAACCCGAGCCTGGCGCGCATCCCGGCGGAGTAGGTCAGCAACTGGTCGTCGATGGCTTCTTCCAGCCCGGCGAAACTGATGACCTCGGGCATCCTCGCCTCGATCTCCTCGCGGGAAATACCCAGCAGCAGAGCGCTGTAAATGGCGTTATCGCGGCCACTGAGCAGCTTGTTGAAACCCAACTGGTACGACAGCAACACCACGCGGTGGTCGCCGCGCTCGACCGTACCACCATCAGGGTCGATTACACCGGCCAGCAGGCGCAGCATCGAGCTTTTGCCAGCGCCGTTGCGACCGATGATGCCGAGGGTTTCACCGGGGCGGACATCAATGGAAATATCGCTCAGCACCTGATGGCGCTTGAGTCCCGACAGCAGGCTGCGCCGGCGATACTCGAGGCTGACGTTGCGAAGTCTGATGAGCGGTGTTGAATGGGTAGCAGGCGCTGGCATAAACGGGCTACTTGATGACTCGTGGATAGATCTTGTCGAGCCGGGTGCCGACAATAAAGCCGACCACACACAGCCCCAAACCGACCAGGGTCACATTGCCAAGGGCAATAAAGTCCGGCAGCTGGTCACGGAAAAACACTGTGCGGTACTGGTCGATCAACACCGCCATGGGGTTGAGGAACAGCAGGGTCTGGAATTTCGGCTCCAGCTGATGAATGTCGAAGAAAATGCCGGACATGTAGAAGAACAGCAGCATCACGTTGTCAATGAGCTTGCGGATATCGGGAAAGAACGGCACCACCAGCGCCAGGCAAATGCCCACGCCAAATATCAGCAGCAGCTGCACCGCCAGCACCAACAATGCCGATAGCCACACCCACTCCACCGTCTGCCGGTAGAGCACCAGAAACAGCAGAAAGATAAGCAGGATAAAGGCAAAGCGGTAGGCATTGCTGATGGTTTCCACGATGGGGAAAATAAGTTTGGGAAGGTACACCTGGCTGATGATAGTCGAGTTGCCCTGGATCGAATTGGAGGCACGCAGCACGCTGTTGGCGAACCAGCGCCAGAATACCAGCCCGCACAAGAGAAAACCGACGAAGCCCTCGCCGCCGCGCTGGAGGATGACACCGAATACCAGGTAGTACATGGCGAGGTAGAACAGCGGATCGAGTATCCACCACAGCATGCCCAGGTAAGACTGCGCGCTTTCGCTCTTCAGGTCGACATAGGAGCGGTAACGAATCAGGTCAAGATAGTGCCTGTGCAAAGCTGGCGGCCTCTGGTTCGATCAATGGTGTTCTGCACGGTGGCTCTGGCAGGACCTGCCTCGCCAAAGGAGGCTGGGAAAACGGAGATATTGTAACCCAAGCCAGGGGCTACGACTATTGCCGGGCCGCGTTCCCGCCCTGCGGCGCCGCGCCCAAAACCACGTTCAGCTCAGCAACTGCCGGTAGGTTGCCATGGTCTCACGGATGACGATTCCCTGCTCGAAACGGCTGACAACCAGTGCCCGCGCTTTTCGCCCCATCGCCAGGCGCAATGGTCGATCCTGCAGCAGCTCGGCAATTTTTTCGGCCAGCAGCTGTGGCGACTTCGGGGGTACCAGGTAACCGGTCTCGCCGTCGATGACGATATCGTTGCAGCCGGGCACGTCGGTCGCCACACAGGGTCTGCCACAGGAAGCGGCCTCGATCAGGATTCGCGGCACGCCCTCGCCATAATAGGTGGGCAGCACCACGATATCGCTACCGGCAAGCAGTGCCGGCATGTCCTGCACAGGTCCCAGCCAGTTAATCAGGCCCGCCTTATGCCAGTTTTGGAGGGTCGACTCGGGGATGGCGGTATGGGTGTCGATATCGATCAAACCGGCGACATCGAGCTCGAAGCGCAAACCCCGCTCACGCAATATCCCAGCTGCTTTGATCGCGTCTTCCAGGCCTTTGTCCCACAACATTCGCGCCGCGAACAGAATGCGGCCGGGCTCCCTCGGGGGCGGCTCACTGAATGCGAAGCGCGCGCTGTCGACACCGGCCCCGGCGATAACCCGGTTGCGGGTCACATCGCCCAGGCCCAGCTCGATAAATCGCTGGCAGTCACTCTGGTTTTCAAACAAAACCCGGTAACGCTCACCCGCCAGGGCAAGCCTGTACAGCGCCACGGTCACCCGCCGCGCGACTCGCGCCCTGGGGGTATCACTGGAAAAAGCGATACCCGTACCCGTGATGCTGAACACCCGGGGTAGCTCCCCACGTCGCGCCAGGATACCCCCGATTATGTTGGCTTTTACGGTAATGCAATGGAGGATATCGGGCTTGACGCGGCGCAGTATTTTCCCCGCCTCGCGGTAGCTGCGTAGCAGTGACAGCGGATTCAGGGAGCGCCGCTCCAGGTGCATGTTGTGGCAGCGGATGCCTCCACCCTGCAGACGCGCGATCACCTCGGGATCAGTGAATTGACAGAGCAAATGCACTTCGTAACCAGCATCGACGCAATGCTTTGCCCGCTCCAACCAGTGCAGGGCGAAGTACCAGTCGACATTGATGAAGTAACACAGGACGGGTCGGTTCATCGGTCAGAAAAACCGGCAAAGCAGCATAAACTTGAAGACCAGGTTGTCCAAAACACCCTGCCGGTAGGGGATATTGTCACCCTTGATCAATGCCAGCCGCCGACTGATCCCGAATTGCCCCGCCCTGATCCTGGCCAGGAGTTGCCTGTCGCGAGGGGAAAGCAGTGAGTGAAAATCATCGTAAAACTCACAGGCCTGGGACCACCAGTTCGGACTGCGGCGGCTTGACTCACGTAGCCAGATGACTCGACGCCAGGCGTTGGCGCCGGCGCTGCTGCTGCCGCCCACCAAGTTAGCCTGGTGCTGGCGATAGAGGATGGCGGGTGTCCTATCGTAAACCACCTGCCCGAGGAAAGCGGCGATCAGGTACAACCACCAGTCATGCATCACTATCCGGTCGGGATTTTTCGCTCCTATGGCAAGCCGCCGCAGTGCGGGGGTAAAGACCATGGTACAACCAGCACCGAAGTTTTCGACCAGGGCGTTGGCGGGGGTGATTGCAGTGCGCGGGGCCCGGGACAGGCCGGCTTCCTCCAGTTGCTCATCGACGTAATTCAGGCGGCTGCAGTACAGGGCGCAGTCTTCGTCAAGTTGCCGCAAGCGAGCAACCGCCCGTTCCAGTTTGTCCGTCAGCCAGATATCGTCCTGGTCGCAGAAGGCATAGTATTGCGCGCTGTCATCGGCCAGTTCCAACAGGCTGAAAAAGCTCCCGCTGGCGCCCATGTTTTTCCCGTAATGAACATCCAGCTGCGGGTGTTCCTGCCATTGGGCCAGTTGCTCCAGGGTTTTAGGATCGGTGGAGCCGTCATCGCGGATGATGATTCTGACGTCGACATTCTGCTGCTGGAGCACGCTTTCTATCTGGGCCTGCAGGAAGCGGGCACCGTTGAAGCTGGACAACAGCACATTGACCCGATGCTGCTTCACGCCGACCAATACCACCTGCCTGACTTTACCATGGTAGCTCCAGTTCCCGGCCGCAATGCCTGGTCTCGATGTAACTGCTTTGGGAATTTTTGTCGTTCATGCCATCCTTTAACTGCAACTGCGGCTGGTGATGAGTTGAGCGGTTACCGCGGGGTGGGCAATGGTAGCACAGGCAGGCACCAGGGCAGGTGGCCGACATACAGATCGGTAGTCTGTTCCGGGCAACACGCCTGCGGGCATTACGCGTTGCAGGGTAAATGGCAAGTCTGTAGTATGCCTGCGATTCTAACCCATAATTTCCGGCACCTTTGTCACCACCAGTGCCAGTACTGCGGAACCCCAACCCCCACATCACCCTGAAACCTATGGCCACCAGTCTTCGCCCCCGACAAGTCATCTGCGTTCTCGGCATGCATCGCAGCGGCACCAGCTTCCTGACCGGGTCGCTGCAAAAATTCGGACTTGAACTAGGCAAGTTCCACGAATGGAATCCGCACAACCGCAAGGGTAATCGCGAGAACCAGGATATCGTGGATTTGCACGATGCCGTGCTGGCCAGCAACAGTGGTAGCTGGGACCACCCCCCCGCCCGGGTGCAGTGGCAGGCAGAGCACATCGATCAGGCCCGGGCTATTCTCGCCAGCCACGCCGCCAACCCCTGTTGGGGATTCAAGGACCCCCGCGCCCTGCTGGCGCTGGATCAGTGGAAAATCCTGGTACCCGACATCCAGTTTATCGGTATCTATCGCCACCCCATGGCGGTTGCCAAGTCACTGCAAAAACGCGGCCACCTGCCCATCGCCGACGGACTGGCCCTGTGGCAACACTACAACAAGCTGCTGTTGCGCGAGCGCAAGCAGCGGCGTTTCCCGATGCTCTGTTTCGATTGGGATGAACAAACCCTGCAGGAACGACTGGCGCGTGCCGCCACCGATCTAGGCATGTCGGGCGCCGCAGAAGATGACCCGTTTTATGCCCCCGAACTGCGCCACCATAATTTCACCGCCCTCGATGAGCTCCCCTGGAGAGTGCGGCGCCTCTACCGCCAGCTGCAGAAGCTGACGACCTCCTGAACCGGGGCCGGACGCCTTTCAGTCGCCGTAGTGACCCTGGTAGTACTGCTGGTAGTCGCCGCTTTTTACGTTATTCACCCAGGCCTGGTTATCACGGTACCACTGCACCGTGTCGACGATAGCCTGTTCGAACCGGTGGCGCGGCGCCCAGCCCAGCTCCCGCTGCATTTTACCGGCATCGATGGCGTAACGGCGGTCATGCCCGGGACGGTCGCGGACATAGCTGATCAGCTCACGGCGCGGTTTATCCGCCGCTTCAATGGTGTCGAGGGTGTCACAGATGGTGGTCACAATATCGATATTCTGCCATTCGTTGCAGCCACCGATATTGTAGGTTTCCCCCAGGCGTCCGCCCTGCAATACGGCATCGATACCGCTGCAGTGATCGTCCACATAGAGCCAGTCGCGAACATTGCGACCATCGCCGTACACCGGGATAGCGCGCCCCTCCATCGCATTGCTGATCACCAGGGGAATCAGTTTCTCGGGAAACTGGTAAGGCCCGTAATTATTGGAACAATTGGTGGTCACCACCGGCAGGCCGTAAGTATGGAAATAGGCCCTCACCAGGTGGTCCGAAGAGGCCTTGGACGCTGAATAGGGGCTGTTGGGCGCATACGCCGTGGTCTCGGAAAATGGCGCGTCATCGGGGCCGAGGGAGCCGTACACCTCGTCGGTGGACACGTGCAGGAAGCGACGCCCGCCAGGATCCCCGGACCAGTGTTTCCTGGCTGCCTCCAGCAGGCGGTAGGTGCCGTGGATATTGGTCTGGATAAAAGCGCCCGGGCCACTGATAGAGCGGTCGACGTGGGATTCCGCGGCAAAGTGCACCACGGTGTCGATGGCGTGCTCGGCAAAAATCGAATCCAGCACAGCGGCATCACAAATGTCACCGCGCACGAACTGGTACTGGGCAGAAGTCTCGACATCGGCGAGGTTTTCCAGGTTGCCGGCGTAGGTCAGGGCATCGAGATTGACGACCTTGTCTGCCGAATGCTCGCGCAACCAGTAACGAATAAAATTGGAACCGATAAACCCGGCCCCGCCGGTCACCAACACTGTTTTCACTCTGCCTCCGGAAGCGGTAACTCACCTAGCATGGTTTGCAGGGATTCCGTCCAGTGGGGAATCGGGTAATCCAGCAAGCCACGAATTTTCTCTTTGCACAAAACCGAATAGTCCGGCCGGGTGGCCGCTGTCGGATAGTCCTCGGTGGGGATCGGTATCACCTGCCCCACCTTGAGAGGCCAGCCCAGCTGCCGCGCACGGGCGAGAATCGCGACGGCAAAGTCGTACCAGGAGGCCACGCCCTCATTGCTGAAGTGGTAGATGCCAGCGGCATCGGCATCCACCAGCGCCAGCAGCGCGCGCACGATATCGGCGGTGGCCGAAGGGGTTCCCACCTGGTCTTCGACCACGCGCAACTCATCGCGCTCGGCCCCAAGGCGCAGCATGGTCTTGACAAAATTATTGCCATGGACCCCGTAGACCCAGCCGGTTCGAACGATCAGCGCGGTTTCCAGTTCGGCTATGACCTGCTGCTCACCCTGCCATTTGGAATCGCCATAAACCCCCAGCGGGGCGGCGGGATCTTCCTCACGATACGGTCGCGAGTGGTGCCCCGAGAAGACGAAATCGGTGGACACGTGCAGCAGGCGCCCATCGCGCTGCTTGACGGCCCTCGCCAGCGCCGCAGCGCTATCACGATTAACCCGGTATGCCAACTCGGCCTCGGCCTCAGCCTTGTCCACCTGGGTATAGGCGGCACAGTGGATCACCCAGTCTGCCTGCTGCGTGGCAAAATAGCGCTCGACTGCTTCCGGCGCCGAGAAATCAACATCGGCACGGGTCACACCCTGTACCTCAACGCCCCGCTGCTGCAGCGCCAGCACGGTCTCGCAACCCAGTTGCCCTGCCGCGCCGGTGACAAGCACTTTCACGATGCCGCTCCCGAATAAACCGGTAACCGGTCGCCCAATTGTGCCAGGGTCTGGTTGCTTCGATCCTTGTCGGAAACCGCAAAGTCGCTGCCCGGCCACTTTATGCCGATCGCCGGATCATTCCAAAGAATGCCGTGCTCGTATTGCGGGGCATAGAAGTCGGTGCACTTGTAGTAGAAATCGGCGCTGCTACTGAGCACACAAAAGCCATGGGCGAACCCCGGGGGCACATACAACTGCCGGTGATTGTCGGCGCTGAGTTCGACACCAACCCATTGCCCGAAGTTCGGCGAGCCGCGGCGGATATCCACCGCCACATCGAACACTGCCCCCGCCAGTACGCTGACCAGCTTGCCCTGGGGCTGCTGCAATTGATAGTGCAGCCCGCGCAGAACACCCTGGTGCGAGCGCGACTGGTTATCCTGGACGAAGACCGCGTCCAGGCCCAGCTCGGCATATTTTTGTGCGTGCCATGACTCGAAAAAATAGCCACGGGAGTCACCAAATACCTGGGGCTCCACCAGCAGCACCTCAGGCAGGCTGGTCGGGGTAATGTTCAGTCCGGCGGGTTTATTCATCGAGCATTTCCATCAGGTAGCGGCCATAGCTGTTGTTACGCAGGGGCCGGGCCAGGCTGGCCACCTGCCCGGCATCGATATAGCCCATGCGATAGGCAATCTCCTCGATACAGGCGATCTTCAGGCCCTGGCGCTGCTCGACGGTTTCGATGAAGGTCGCCGCCTGCAGCAGGGACTCGTGGGTACCGGTATCCAGCCAGGCACAGCCCCGGCCCATGGTTTCAACCTGCAACTTACCCGCCCTGAGATAGGCATTGTTGATATCGGTGATCTCGAGTTCACCGCGGGGTGAGGGCTTCAGCCCGGCGGCGATATCCACCACCTCGCGATCGTAGAAATACAGGCCGGTCACGGCAAAATGCGAGCGCGGCTGGGCCGGCTTCTCCTCGATCGACAGCGCCCTTCCGCTGTCATCAAACTCCACCACGCCGTAACGCTCGGGGTCGCGTACCCGGTAGGCAAAAATGGTGGCGCCACTGTTGGCGCTGGCGGCCTTGATCAGGTCCGCGCCGAGCCCGTGACCGTAAAAAATATTATCTCCGAGGATCAGGCAACAGCTCGAATCGCCGATAAAGTCGGCGCCGATGATAAAGGCCTGCGCCAGCCCCTCGGGTTCGGGTTGCACCGCGTAGTGCAGTTGCAGCCCTATCTGCGAACCGTCACCCAGCAAACGCTCAAAGTTGGGCAGGTCCTGGGGTGTGGAAATAATCAGAATCTCGCGTATGCCCGCCAACATCAGGGTCGACAGCGGATAGTAGATCATCGGCTTGTCATACACCGGCATCAGTTGTTTGCTGACCGAGCGGGTGATCGGATAGAGCCGCGTGCCGGAGCCCCCGGCGAGAATAATGCCTTTCATGCAAAGCCTAATTATGCGATTCAGCCCGGGTCGTTGCCGCAGGCATTCGGGATGGCCCGATGGATCATCATTTTACCATGCAAAGCCCGCCTTCATACGAGCTTTTGAAGTCAAACCCGGCGGTGCCTAGTCGCCCTCAGCCGCTTTCAGCTTGGCCACCACCCGGGGAATATCTTCGGCCACATCGACCGCCAGGCTGCCGGTCTCGACCTCGATCATCGTCACCGGGATGTCATTTTCAAGAAAACGCAGGATTTCGATATCTTCAATTTGTTCGAGGGGAGTCTTGGTCGGGCTGGATGCGAAAAAAGCCAGGTGCTCGCGGCTGAAGGCGTAGATGCACACCTGCTTGCAGGCACTGACAAATTTGCCGCCCTTGGTTAGTGGCACGCCGGCCCGGCTCATATAGAGCAGCCTGCCGCTGGTCGACGTCACCACCTTGGGAACGGTCAGTGACTGGTGCTCGGCGGGATCGGTAATGGCGCACATGGCATTGATCACCGTACCGGGGTGGGCGCGATACTGCTCCACCACAGTCACGATATCCCGGGGATCGACCAGCGGCTCGTCTCCCTGCACATTGACCAGGAAGTCCTTTTGCAATTGCTCGTTGGCCTGCGCCAGTCGGTCGGTACCGGTAAGGCAGTCGCTGGTGGTCATGATGACCTGGGCAGCAAAGCTCTCGCAGGCCGTCGCTATACGCCGGTCATCGGTGGCGACATAGACTCGCCCCGCCCCCACCGCCCGGCAGCAGCGCTCCCAGACGTGGCGAATCATCGGCTTGCCCAGCAGGTCGACAAGGGGCTTGCCCGGCAGGCGGCTCGATTCGAAGCGCGCGGGAATTACCACGGCGAAGTCCAGTTCACGATCCATGGTGCAGCAGGTCTCCCGGTTTTGGCAGCAGGGCGCGGAAGTCATGACATACGTCGAAACCCTGCTGTTCACTCAAGCCCAACATGGTCGATGCCACGTTGGACAGCGGCGCATAAAACAGAAAATCGACGCCATGCGCAGCGGCCGCCTGCCAATCGGAAACGGCATCGCCAATCATCAGCATACGGGCGCCCTCGTGGTTGGCGCTGATGGCACCCACCAGTTCTGATTTCTTGGCGGGGGAGCCCATGATCCCTGCGAAGTAGTGATCGATACCCCGGGCTGAGAAAACGCGTTGCAGTTCCTCCTGGTCGGAGCCACTTGCCACGTACTTGATCGCGTTGCTGAATTCGATCAAATCGAGCAGCCCGGGGGTAATCGCAGCGCTCAGGTAGAGTGCAAAGCACTGGCTCGAATAGGCTGCCAGAATAGCGTCGTGCAGGGCCTGCCTCTGCTGGCCCTCAACCGCCAGGATATTGTCGACAAAGTGCTGTACATGATGGTAGCGGGACTTGCCGAAATTGGCGGCAAAATACTCGACACAGGCAGCGACCAATGCCGGCCGGGCCGCGCAACACTGTTTCAGGGCGCGCTCCATCGCTTCGATCTTGAGTTGGTTGGAATCAAAAATGACCCCGTCACAGTCGAACACGATGACGCCGTATTCAGATATTGGGCGCATAGATCGAGCCCTGTTCAACCGGGTAACTGGTGGGCGTCAGGGCCACCGGGGCGACGCTGGATGCCTGCTTGAACAGACTCAGCAACTCGATCATTTCCAGCTGGCGGTAATCACCCCGGTCGTAACCATCGAAGCCGACGATGGAAATGTTGCTGCAGTTACCGGCAACCGCCAGCGCCAGGGCATAACCCGCGGTTAAATCGAAGGGCAGCGCGCAGTGCTGTTCGCCGATGGTAAAACGGTCCCGGGCCACTTCCAGGCCGTAATCGAGAATCTCGATCGAATCGCTGATTTGCGCCAGTTCCTCGCTGGAAAAGCGATGCCGCGGCAGGATGGAAGGTTTGTCAATACACGAGTACAAGCCGCTCTCCGAGAGAAACTTGGTGTTGTGGGAAATGCAGTAATAGTCGATGAATGCCGGGTCGACGGCGGAGCCAATATTGACAGAGATCACCACCGGCGCGCGGTCGCGAATGTATTGCTCGATGTCAGCTTTATAGCGCTCCATCGAATCACCACTGCCAAGAATCATCACCTCGCGACCCGTGAAACGCTGCCTCAGGTCATCCGAACCTCTCACCGGCTGATCGCTTTTGGAGATACTCAGGGCGCTCTGCAACACCATATTGTCGTAGGAACTGCTGGTTTCCAACTGGTTCAGGTAAGCAATCGCACCGACAATTTCGTCGGTACCATAGTGGCTGTCCGAGAGCAGGGTCTGGATGTAGGTGGGGTGCACATTGTTTTGCGCACCGAGAAAATAGAGCAGGGAATCGCCCCAGCCATAGTGTCGCTGCATGGCCTCGAAATGGCGGATCACCAGTTCATAAACCGGTGCCGGCTCATAGCAGGCGCTGGCCTTATGCAGTATGGCAAGCATATTTTCGGTCTTGGCGTTGCCGGCCCCGCGGCCCATGCCGGTGATAGTGCAATCAAGCCAGTTCACCCCCGCCTCTGCGGCCACCAGGGTGTTGCTGATCGCCATGCCCATATTGTTGTGGGCGTGGATGCCGAGTTCGCCCTTCCAGCCTCGGCGCAGGGCAGCAACGATGCGCAGCACTTCCTCGCGCTCCATATTGCCCAGCGAATCGGCGAAATAGAGCGTGTCCACGGCATCCCAGGCGGCAACCAGGGCAGCCTTTTCAGTGATCACCTGATCCGGCTTACCGCCGGACTGCATCAGGTTGAAGCCAACCAGATAGCCCTTTTGCCGCAGGCCCCGGGCGATGGCTTCACAGGCATCGATCTCGTGGTAGTGGGCGGCCACCCGAACCAGGCCCAGGCGACTCTGCGCGGCATCAACAAACAGGGCGTCGATGGCGGCATCGATCGGCAGCTCAGCGCTCAACAGGGTTTTGGCGTCGACCATAACCCCGTAGGTCGGCCCCCGGGGCAGGTCCAGACGATTGATGAATGATTCGGTGGTGTAGGCGAAGGGGCCCAAAAACCCCGCCTTGGGGAAGTTGCGCAGGCCGAGCTCGACGAATTCTATGCCCGAGGCGGCTACCGCCTGCAGATAGCTTTGCACGATATCGGGTTCGAAGTCCCATTTGTTGTAGTAACCGCCATCCCGCAGGGTGCAGTCGAGCAAACGTAGCCTGGATGGATCAATTGCATTGTTCATGTATGGCTCTCAATAAACCTCTGCGCCGAATTTACAGATGCAGACCGCTAGGGCAATCGGTACTCGGCGATCGGGTCCTCGTGGATAAAGGCCTGTATTTCGGCAAAATAGCCCGGGTACTTTTGTTCGATAACCCGCCGGTTCGTCTGCCGCCGGGCATCGCCGGCATCCTGGAAACTGACACCGCCTACGTGGGCGACAAAGGTATCGGCCGCACACAGATGGGTATAGCCGTAGCTCCTCGCCCGCAGGCAAAAATCGACCTCCTCGCTGTACCCCTTGCCGAAGCTCACCTGGTCGAGGAAGCCTACCCTATCGAGACAGGCCCGGTTAATAAATAGGCAGAAACCATGACCCACCGGCACTTCGACCGAGGCTCCGGCATTTTTGGCCGCAATCTCGCGGTCATAGCCGGCAACATCGAAGCCCTCGGGCAGATCGAATCCAGTCGGGAAATTCCGCACGCTGAAAATGGACGCGTTGTTGGAAAGCGGGGTTACGGTGGCGATATTGTTCGCGCTGTGGGCATGCAGATACAAGCGATCGGCCCAGTCGTTGCAGACCACGGTATCGCTGTTCAAAACGATCACATCGCGCTCAGGAGACAGCGCCAGGCCACGATTGACGGCGCCGGTAAAGCCGAGGTTGACCGCATTTTCCAGTAACACCACCCCGTCCCGCTGCGCGTACTCACCCAGCAGGTCATGTATCTCGGGTTCGGGGCTTTGGTCATTGACGATAACGATACGGTACTGAATCGCAGCGCGCGCTGCCAGCAAGCTGTCGAGGCACTGGCGGGTCGTCGCCAGGTCACGGTAAACCGGCACGATGACATCCAGTCGTTCGCTCCCGTCCACAAGCCGCCCCGGGTAATGCCTGTTGTGCACCGGATTGGTCGCGAGGTTGGTCATCGCCACCATACGGCGATAAATCATCCGGGTCAGGTCCGGGATCTTGAGGCGGGTGGGAATGCTATCGTCCACCGCCACCAGTGACGAAGTAAACAACTCGTGGAGGAAGGCCATGCCATTGCGGGACTTCTGCTCAAAACCATCGCCGGCCAGAGCGGCGCGCATCATCACCGGAATCGAGGTCAGGTCGTTGCACTCGTAGGCGATATTCTTGAGGGAGATATCCGACGCGGCCAGCGCCACGATCGGTTTGCGTTCGACAATACACTTGGCAAAGGCGGTGGTTGAAGTGGATACGCAGATATCCGCCAGCTTTATCAACTGGTTGATATTAATACCCTCGGCCAACAACGTGTTGTCGTCGGCAAATATCCCGTAGTCGTTCTTGTCGGCGGGGTGCTGCTTGATCACCAGAATACAGTCGGGAAACAGCTCGGCGAAGGATTGATGGATAACAGCCACCGCGCTGAACGTGGAGTTGAAGATGAATGAGCACTGCTCCGGGTCGGGTGCCACTCGGGTGCAACCGGAACCGGAGTCATTGGCTCCCATGTAGAGGACGATGCGCTGGTCGGTGGCAGCCAGTTTTTGTGCCAGGTTTTTGCTGATATCTGAATTGAAACTGTCGTAGGGCACTCTCTCATCGACGCTTTTTTCCCACGCAAGAATCGACGCCATGTCACCTGGCGCCGTCGGGCAGACATCGGCAAGGCGGAGAATTTTTTCGGAACTGAAAGCATGCCCGACACAGTCCACCAGCAAGGTGCCCAGGAAGTGGCCCCGCTCCAACACCATGTAGGGAATTCCCATGCTTTTGCACAGCATCAAGTGGAGTCGACTCAAGGGCGCCGAGGTACCCCAGACCAGCACGTACAGGGGCTTGGAATCACTGAAATATCGTGCCCAGTACTGGAACGCGCGGTCGCATTTTGCCCTGACCTCTGCGGCGGGCAGATCGCTGGCGGCATTGCGCAGCCACAGCGTCTCGGTGGAGTAGATCTGCTCGATCCAGGATGGCAAGGCGACGGTTGCCGAGACAGCCGGATAGCGCGCCTCGGTCAGCAACAGGCCGTGGCGCATACAGGATGGCCACTGGCGGCGCTGGTAAAGCTCCACGCTGCCGATAAACGTTGCGTTGATACCCAGTTCACCCAGGCCTTTCGCCAGGGACACCAAGCCATCGATCATCGGGTCTTCTACCGCCAGCCAACTGGTAATCAACACTTCACCTGCATGGCCGCCGACCGCGCCGGGTAGCCGCGAGGTCGGGGGTGAGACACGGGGACCTGCGGTCGCCGGAACCGGCGCCGGCGCTGGTGCCCTGCGCGCCGGATCCTTGGCAGAAGCCCAGATTCGATAGGAAGCCGTGCGGGAGAACAAAAACGGAAACCAGCGGAACAGGGTATTGCGAATCCTGATTTTGTCCGCAAGGCTCAATGGCGCGGCATGCCAAGCCCTGCGCGCCAGCTGTTTGACCCGGATTCTCGCGCCCCCGGCCTGCCCATGCTTAACCCACCCCAGGCCGCGTTTTTGCGCCGCTTCGAGCTCGGCGACCTTGCGCTTTAACGTCTCCTGCCTGGCCAGCGTAGCCTTGTGCCGCTCGGAGAGGTCAGCGTAGCGCTGATTGACCCGCTCCTGCTGCTCCTTGCTCTCCAGCAGGCGTTTCTCCGCCAGTGCCTGCAGCCTAAGTGCCTGTTGTTCCGAGCGCTTGGCCTGGGTGACCTCGGCAGCAGGCAATAGCTGCCCGAGTTTAAACCTGAGGGAGTCTTTGCGCGCCACCAGCGCCTTGTGCCTCTCGGACAGGTCGGCATAGCGCTCATTGACTTTCTTCTGCTGCTCCTCGCTCGCCTGCTGGCGCTTCTCCGCCAAGGCCTGCAGTTTTTGCGCGTCCTTCGCCTCGGCCTCGGCCTGTTCGGCGCTGGCAGCGACGCGGTCTACATACCGGAACAAATCCGGGTAGCGGGCAAACTCTTCCTCGGCCTGGCGCCAAATATCCGCGCCCCGATAGTTGTCGAAAGCCGCCTCTTCATCAGCAGACTGCAGCAGACAGGCATATAGCGCCTGGGGCAGGCCAGGCGCCCGGTATAACAAGGGGTCAGCGTCGAGACTGTGCTGGCTGCGGCGCAGGGACTTGGATAAAAAGCTGTCGACATATTCCTGCTCCTCGGCGCCTGCGGAATCACAGGGCGCGAGCCTCAAAGCCCGGGCGATGCGACCTAAATGCCGCAACGGGTCCTCCAGCAACAGATCGAAATCAATCACCACCGTGGGCTTGCCCTGGGTATAGCGCACGGCGTCCAACGTATATTTGACCCAGAGGCACAGTGCTTTCTCACGCTCTATGCCATTGCGCCGATGCAGCGATTCCGCCACGCTGAGGGGATTCCTGATGGCAAACACGTAGCCATCGTCAATACCCAGCTCCTGGAACACCGACTGCCAGAATGGCAGCAGGATCGACGTTCGCGGATCCTTGAAGCCAAAGACGGAGACAGTCGCGAGCCGCTCAGTCAGTAACTTCGCCGCCAATTCGCGCTCCTGTGCCAGGTCTGCTGACTGCAGTTCCCGCGCAGTAATCGGCGCCAGGCCATGCCAGAAGGTTCCAAGCCTGGCCAGCACCTGTTCGTTGAGGCGATAGATGTCCTGGTCTTCCCAGAAGCCCTTGTCGTTATCACCGGGTACCGGCGGCAGCAAGCTTTCACCGAGATCGACGCCGAGCAACTGCAAGCCACGGGTGACGGCACTGGTGCCGCTGCGATGCATCCCTATGACCACAATGACGCGCTTGGAAGGCTCACTCATAGCAAAAGTTGCTCTCGTCGTTTTTCCTGTTTACCCCGCCCGGCACATGCGCAGACTCGCAATCCCCACGCTGGCAAGGCCCGGCGGACGACGCCTGCCACCTGCCTGCAAGTCGAGGCCATTTTGGGAGCGCCGATTGTAATCGACTTCGCTACTTTCTAATACCGTTGACACCCGTAAGGTTTTCCGCTGTGTGCCCGGGTACCATTTTACTGGCCGCTCTCGGTATACCTTGAAAACCGCATAAGGCATAATACCGGCGCCCGTCTGGCTGCTGCATCGGCACGCATTCAGCAGGTTGCAACAGCACCAGGAATTCGCTCACCGGGCCGGCTGGTAACAGGTGCCTGGCCGGTGATTTTACCATTCACTGAATATCAGGCGAGGATCCACAACGTTTTGCGCATTGTTCGTAACCTATATGACCCCGGCCAAACACGGTTCCCCGACCTGCACTGGCGCGCCCGGGGTGCAACCGGAGCGGGAGCCCAGCGCTAGTGGCGACGGCAAAACCCCTGTTGTCGGTTATCGTGATCGGCTACAAGATGGCGCGCCAGCTCGCCAATACCTTGTACACATTGTCCAATGCCTACCAGCGTGATGTGAGCGAGGACGACTACGAGGTTGTGGTGGTGGAAAACGCGTCTACCGACAACTTCGATGAGTCGATATTGCCCGGGCTTGGCACCAATTTCCGCTTTTTCCGGCGCGAGGAAACCGCCGCGACACCAGTCCCGGCCATGAATTTTGCGTTTGAGCAGTGTCGCGGTGAGATGGTCGGACTCATTATCGACGGCGCGCGCATGGTGACCCCCGGCATCATTCACCACGTGCTGATGGCCCAGCGCATGTATGCCGATGCACTCACCGCGATACCGGGCTACCAACTGGGCAGCAAGCCGCAAAACGAAAGCGCGTTGGAGGGCTATTGCGAAGCCGTCGAGGAAAAACTGCTGGACAGCATCAATTGGCGCGACGACGGTTATCAACTGTTCGGCATCTCCAGTATCTCCGGCGCCAACCCCAACGGCTACCTGCAACCCATCATGGAGTGCAATTGCCTGTTCGCACCGATGCGCAGTTTCCGCGAGATCGGGTTTGCCGATCCGCGCTTTACCCTGCGCGGCGGCGGCGCCATCAACCTGCACATGTTTCGCAGCCTCGGCCTGCTGCCCCGAAGTCGACTCGTGGTACTGCCAGGCGAGGGATCGTTCCACCAGTTTCATGGTGGCGTAACCACCTCCGGCCATGCCGAGGTCGACCGCGAACGGGAGCAACACCGGGCCCAACTGCAAGCGATCTGGAACGACAATTTTCATGCACTACGGCGCGAGCCGGTGCTGCTCGGCACGGTATCACCCCAGGCTCTCCCCTATCTGCAGCTTTCAGCGAAGAAGGCGCAGCTCAGGTTTAATCGGCTCAAGCATCTCGGGCTGCCCGCCTGGGAGGATGACACAGGGCCCGGGTCGATTGACGACAACGCAAATGGAACTCAATGACATGACCAGCAACATTTACTTCCCACCCTCACTGCAACGCTTCGAACCACGCCGCATGGTGTTCAGCACCTGGGTCGACCACCTGCCCTTTGCCTACGATATCATCGAGGCGATGCGCCCCAAACTGGTGGTGGAGCTGGGTGCTTACAACGGCCTCTCGTTCTTTGCCTTTTGCCAGTCGATGCAGGAAAACGATGTCGATGGCGTCGCCTATGCGGTGGATTGCTGGGAGGGAGACAAGCACACCGATGCCTACGACGACTCCATCTACAAAAGCGTGCAGGAGCATGCCCGGGAGTACTACCGCGGCACCAGCTACCTGCTGAAAATGTATTTCCATGAAGCACTGCAGCACTTCGACGACGACTCCATCGATTTGCTGCACATAGATGGCCTGCATACCTACGACGCCGTCAAGGAAGATTTTGAAACCTGGTACCCGAAGGTAAAACCGGGGGGCATCATTCTCTTCCACGACGTCATGGCGAAAATCAAGGACTTCGGCGCCTGGAAGTTTTTCGAGGAGTTACAGGCGAAGACCAACGACAGCTTTCGCTTTGATCACGGCTTCGGCCTTGGCGTGGTTCGCAAGCCCGGGGGCGAACCCCCCGAGCAGCAATTGCTGCAACTGCTGTTCTCGAAGGATCCCGAAGAGCAACAGCGGTTGAAGCAGTTCTATGTTCACGCCAGCCATTTTCTTGAGCTGCGCCGGCAGGTGAGGCGCTTCAAGCTGGACGTCGGCAAACCCGGTGAGCACGGCAAGGGTGGCCAGGGCAAGACGCAGCCGGCCAAGGCTTGAGTCGGGGCGTTTTGACAACGACAGGATTATCGCGCAAATCGTACAGGCCGGTGCCATTGCTGTGCCTGCTGGTCGCCGCGCTGCTGCTGGGGGCCTGCGGGCCCGGGCCGGATCAATCCGCCTCTACTGGCATTACCCGCCCCAATATCGTGCTGATATTGCTCGACGATCTTGGCTTCAACGACCTTGGCGCCAATGGTAACCCGTCGATCAAGACGCCCCACCTCGACAAGCTGGCCAGTGAGGGGGTGCGCTTCACCCGCCACTACACCGACAGCACCTGTACAGCGACCCGGATTGGCGCCATTACCGGTACCAGCCCCGCCCGCCACGGCTTTCGGCCTGATAATTTGGGCATTTCTCCTGAGCTTATAACGCTGCCCGAGGTACTCCGGGATGTCGGCTATAGCACTCACCACATCGGCAAGTGGCATATGGGGTTTGCCTCGCGGCTGGCATGGCCCAATGCCCAGGGTTTTGACACGTTTTTTGGCTTCCTGAACCAGTTTTTGATGAGAAATCCCGTACAAAATGGCATGTGGGCTTTTAACCGACCTACCTTCCATAACCCCTGGCTGCAAGAAAACGAACAGCTGCCACGCCCCTATAAGGGCCATTTGAGTGCCATTCTGGCTGACCGAGCGGTTGACTTTATCGAACAGCGCTCGCCGGGAGACAAGCCCTGGTTTCTAAATTTCTGGACCTATGCCCCCCATAGCCCCATCCAGCCAATGGCGGAGTTTGCTGCAAAATATCCCGATACTCCGTCTGGTCACTATCGGGCCGTCCTTGAACAGGTGGATTACAGCGTGGGCCGCATATTAACCAAGCTTGAAGAAAAAGGCCTTGCTGACAGCACGGTGGTGATCGTCGCCAGCGACAATGGCGGCACCAATAAACAAATCGACAACAACGCGCCGTATTTTGGCACGAAAGGCAGTTTTTATGAGGGCGGAGTGCGAACTCCCATGATTATGCGCTGGCCCGGTAAAGTCCCGGGGGGACATGTTCATAAAGGCGTTGTTTCAAACTTGGACTATTTGCCTACCCTGGCTACGGCAGCGGGCGCCACAATACCGCTGGGCCTGCAGGGAAGCGATCTGGTGGGCCTGGTTCACAATCCGCAACAAGCGCGGCCGGCGATGTACTGGGAATCTGGCAATTCGCAGTATCACAGCTGGTCCGCCCTCTCTACCGATGGCCGCTGGAGGATGACTCAGGATATAATTGGCCCGCCCAAGCTCTATGACCTCAACGCAAGGCCCGCGGGGGATCGTGATGTCGCGATGCACCACCCCGATATCCTGGCGCAGCTTCACGCAGATTTTCTCACCTGGCGACAACAACAGCGCCAGGTCGACCTAAGCTATGAGCAATTGGATAACCGTGGTTTGGGGCTGGTAAGCGGCGAGTCATTCGAACGAGTACCGGGCTATGCGGGTCATACTTTTGCCATCGGCTTGACCCCGGATGAGCACCAAACAGAGAATGAGCAGGTCATTGCCCTACAGCCAGGACAGTGGCAGTTGCGCCAGATTGGAGACACTCTTTATGTCACTGTACAAGGGCTAAACCTTGAGGCGCCGGCGCCCCCAAAGGGCCAATGTTCCACGGTAATTGTTGCTTCTCACTTCGGGGATCTCGTGCTGTACAGAAAATCAAAACTCGCAGTGGTAGAAGTCTTTATCAATGCCGAACGGGTAGCGCAGCTGGAAAGTAGCGATTTCGGCTTCCCTCCCGACGATTTTCTCAAGCCCACCTATTTAGGGGCCGATGTAAGTGGAAAGCGTAAATACCAGGGCCAACTTGGTAAACCATTGATGCTTAATGAAAGACTGGTTACCCCAAGTCCTGCGAGCGCTAAAATTGCCAGTGGCGTTGATACTATTCAAGCGGGTCTGTGCAGGCGATAGTGTTGAATTTCTGCGCAGTGGGCTGATCGCTGCCGACCCTGACGCACAATTGCTTTTGACCATCCGCAAGATTAAGCTTTGCCACAAAATTCGTGTGACCATCAAATAATTGAGGCGGGTGCACCACAACTGCCGGCAGATTATTACTACGTCAGTCGACACAGAATGAAATGCTAAACGCCACCGGAGGCATACCATGGCCATTGAACAAACCGCATCCGCACTCGACAAAATGTCAATGCCGCAAATTATGAAAACATTGAGTGCCGCAAATCTTGCGGCGCAAAACAAGGATTACCCCAGCGCCATTGAGCTGCTGATGAACGCCAATCGGAAACAACGAAATAAACATCTGGAGCAACGGCTGGTGGACCTGCGGATCGAAGCCTTTCGCGCCATGCAGTGGCCGGCTCCCGCGATCAACTGGCCACCCGCAACCAACGGCGAATACCGCGGCTTCAGGGGGTTGCCGGAGATCCACGCCGGTGAACTCAACATCGAAAAACTGCGCTCGGGCATCCTCGATGCCGGCGGCCTGATCGTCAGGGGCCTGATGCATCCGGAGCTGGTCACCACTATGCGGGAAGCAGTCGATAATACCCTGGCCGCACGGCGCGATATTCTCACCGGTACCGCCGATGAGGATGCCGACGAATGGTATGCCCGATCCAGTAAAGTAGCCGGCGGGCCGGTCCAATTCGGCTCCCTTGGCGGCGAAAAGTACACCGAGAGCGGTTCGGTCTGGTCCGCCGACTCACCCCGCGCAGCCTACCAGCAGATCGAGTTTTACAAGCAAATCGGGCTGCCGCAAATGCTGCGCGAGTACTTCAACGAAGATGCGGTGCTGTCGGTAAAAAAGTGGGTGCTGCGCCGGGTCAAGCCCAATAACGGCAACAAGGCCGGCTGGCACCAGGACGGCCGCTTCCTCGGCGACGGTATTCGAACCGTCAACATGTGGGTATCGCTCAGCGACTGTGGCGGCGACGCCGACGCACCGGGCATGGATATCGTGGCCGGCCCGGACAAAACCATTTATGAAACCGGCACCGAAGGCGCGGTATTCGACTGGACCGTGGGACAGGGCCTGGTGGACAAACTCGACGACACCGCCACCATACTGTGCCCGCGTTTCGCCCCCGGCGATGCACTGTTTTTCGATCATTATAACCTGCACCGTACCGGCTTTGGCGATCATCACAGCAAAGACCGCTACGCGCTGGAGTCCTGGTTTTTTGCTGCGTCCCGGGCGCCGGCCAAGCAGGGTCCGCTGGTACTGTAAGGCCAGTTTGTCGGGGCTACCAGGGAATGCGCTTTTTCAGGTTCAAAAAAGGCAGCTCGATGGTTTTGTAGGTGAGCAGTGACAAGCCCAGGGACAAGGCCAGCGCCAGCAGCGGCAGCCACCAGGCCTGGAAAGACTGCAGGTAGGCAGCCGGCCCGGCGGCATCCCGGGCCGGGTAGATGAGATAGAACAGAATCGGTACGTGTACCAGGTAGAGCGAATAGGATAACTTGCCCACAATAGCGAGGGGTCGGTTCACGATCAGTGCCGCCGCCAACGGTTGCACCAGCACCAGGCACAACACCATGCCAGCCCAGAGCAGTGCCTCGTAGCTGTGGTGCAGGTGCCAACTCTTCTCTGCTTCGGCCTCACCCATTGCGGTGACCGCCTGCAATAACAAACCCAATAGCAGGAACAGTACTACGAAAGCCAGGCTCGCCGCCGCACGCACTGGCACCGCTGCACACTGGCGGTTAGAGGCGGGCTTCATTTTCAAGTAGAGGGCGGCAGCACCAATGCCGATAAGAAACGCCGGCAACCTACCGAACAGTGACTTGGTGTAAAAGTAGCTGATTTCACTGGCTGGCAGGTTCTGCAACACCATCAGGTAGGTGTAGAGAACCGCCCAGCCCAGCAGTGTCACTACCAGAAGCGCCCGGGTCAGGCGATTGTGGCTCCACGCCCAGAACGCCAGCGGCAACAAAATATAGAATTGCACCTCAGTGGCCAGGGTCCACCAGACCACGCTGTAGGGGAAAATTTCGAAGCCGACAAACATGAAAACCGCCGCCTGCGCGCCCACCAGGACGGCCCCCGTCATCACTACACTGAAGATCACGGTGAACTCGTAGAGCGGCACGATTCGCAAGGCGCGGGCCATATAAAAGTTGACGATGCCCGGTGGTTTCGCGCTGTGGCCAGCGAGGTACTCAAGCCAGGGCAGGCTCAACAGAAACCCACTGAGGACAAAGAACAGGGTAACCCCCGTGTTGCCGCCGGTGATGTAGCTTGAAAGCAGCGAGGGCTGGTGGTTGGCCTTGCCGAAAGTGATGCCGTAGACGTGGAAGAGAAACACCAGCAGGATAGCCACGCCGCGCAAGCTTTCCAGCTGGTGCAAATAGGTGGACTCGTGCCTGACACCCGCCTTGAGGTTGATCAACTTCAAACTGCCAGCCTTATTTCCAGCCAGACGCAACTGCGCCCGTTTTTAGTAGCTCGCCCGCTAAACAGTGATACACTGCCGCCCCCACCAAACCAACCATTTTATGGCGCCGAACAATAACACACTTCGCATAGCTGGTCTGGACGGGCTCCGGGGAATCGCCGTGACCGCGGTGATGTGCCATCACCTGGTCGAAGTCTTTGCCGCCAGCGACAGTCCCGCACGCGCGTTCAGCGGCGGGTTTATCGGTGTCGATTTGTTTTTCGTCATCAGCGGTTTTCTGATCACATGGCTGGCGCTGGTCGAATACAGTACCAGTGGACGCATCAATGTGCCGCATTTCTACATGCGCCGCGCCCTGCGGTTGGTTCCTGCGCTACTGTTTTTCCTGCTGGTCAATATCGTGGTTGCTGTATACAACGATCGACTTGCACAGATCATGGCCTCGGTATGGGCAACGTTGTTCTATTACCTGAACTGGAAAGTCTATTTCACCCTGGAGGTTGCCCCCGGCTTTGGTCATCTCTGGTCACTGTCGGTTGAGGAACAGTACTACATGCTCTGGCCGCTGTGCCTGCTGCTACTGCTGCGTTCACGCAGGGCAGTGGCGGTGGTGGTGCTGGCTACCCTGGCGGTAATCCTGCACCGCAACCTGGCGTGGCACGCAGATGGCAACTGGCTGCCGCTTTACTTACGCACCGATATGCGTCTGGACGCTTTGTTACTGGGCGTGCTGTGTGCCTTTTTCTGGCAGTCAGAATACCTGGCCAGGGTGTTCAAAGGCCGGCTGGCCGGGGCCGCCCTGTTCAGCGTGTTTATTACCATGACATTACTGCTCGATTACCGCCACGCCAATTACTACACCTGGGGAGCTGTCCTGGTCGCACTGCTTGGCTGTGGCTTTATCTTCAACTGCAGCCCCCGGGCCGGCAACGCCCGCGGGGGCATTTTCAACCGGGCCTGGCTGGAATACCTGGGTCGGCGATCCTACGGATTGTATCTATGGCATTTCCCGGTTTTTTTATGGTGTGGCAAGTTACAACCCGACCTGGCAAGCTGGGTAGTCATCACTATCGCTGTTGCGCTCACCTTTATAATCACCGAGTTTTCCTGGCAAGTTATAGAGAGACCATTCAACCGGAGACGCCACCACTTCAGTCATCAGGCCGACAACCCTGCGCCCTGAAAAGGCCTGGGTACCGGTTCGCGCCGCTTGGGACAACGCGTTAAGATGCGACGGCAAATCCAGTAGGGATTATTGTAATGCGCAGCAACAGGTAACAAAAAAGGTCCAGCGCACGGATCGGTGTGACATGGCAGCTGACAACAAACCACTTTGAGGGCATTCAATGAGAAAGTCGATCAGGGGATTCGTAGAATTGGCGAGCCAGTCCCTGCCGCTTGCAGACCCCATTTGCGAATTTGGTGCCTGGCAAGCCGACGGCCAGGAGGACATTGCCGACCTGCGCGAGCTTTTTGTGGGCAAGCACTATATTGGCGCGGACATGCGCGAGGGTAAAGGCGTGGACCGTATCCTCGACCTGCATGCCATAGACCTCGCCGACGCATCGGTGGGCACGGTGATATCCTGCGATACGTTCGAGCATGTGGAATACCCGCGCCGCGCCATCCAGGAAATTCACCGCATCCTGAAACCCGACGGTGTGGTCTTGCTCACCTCGGTGATGAACTTTCCCATTCACGCCTACCCCAACGACTACTGGCGATTTACCCCCGAGGGCTTCCGCTCTCTGCTCAATATTTTTGATCACGCCTTCGTCGGCGAGTTCGGGCTCGAACCCGATCACCCGGAAACCGTGGTGGGGCTGGGCTTCAAGGGCGCAAAACCTGACCTGGGCACTTTTATGCCACTGTATGAAAAGTGGCGCAAGCGCCAGAACAAGGTGTTGGAAGTGATGGCCGAGGACGCCCGCCGAGCCGCCCTGGACCAGCCGGACTAGGAGGAATGGTACTGTAGAGGCAATAGCTCACAAGGCGGAACGTTCATTCTCTATGCTGCAGTGGTGAGTCCGGGTATTTCCGCCCGGGACGCCTAGTGAATACGTCCATGTAGGCTCGGGCGCCGGGCCCAACCGGCACACGGTCCCGCTCGAAAATACCCGTCCCACCGGCCAGAAGTGCTTAAGCGAGTGCCATTGGAACTAGGAACTGCTTATCAACGCGGCTTCTTGCCCCGCTTCATGTGTTTCATTGCCATATCGACCGAATGCTCCATGTAGGACATGGCGCTAGGCGAGATTTTGCCGAAGATACTGGCCTGCTTTTGCGGGGGGCTGAATTTGCTGCCGCGCAACTGCTGATATTGTTGGAAGTGCTGTTCCATGGATTTGTCGCGGACTTCCTTTACCTGCCCCGTGGTGACACCCCCGTGAAACTGGTGAAAGGTGCCCTCGCCTGCGGTTATAACGAGCTCGGTTTCCTCGAGTTCGCAAATGCGTTTGTACAAATCCAGGTTCGCCAGCCCGCCCCCGGCGGTGGTAAAACCCAAGTCGATACCGCCGATTTTATTCCACAGCCTGCGGGGCATGACCAGGCAGTTACTCTCGGCAATCGGGCGAAAGAAACCCGGTTGGCTGGTGGCGCTGAAACAGCCGATTTCGAACAGACGGTGGCCGTTGTTCTTCCAGTCGATACTATCGAGCAACTCGCGTTCGACGTCCTCGTTGTAGCCGGAGTTCATCGCCTCCTGCTGGACGGTGTGTCCGAGGTGATAACCGGGAACCGCGACCACTGCACTGGGGCTGACACGGCTGGCCTGTAAAACCGTCTTCACCATGGAGGGTGTCGCCATCCGGGCGCCGTCTATCATCAGGCCGATAAGCCCGCCCCGGGTTTGCTTCACGCCGAAGTCTATCGCATACACCGGCGTTGGGCGCGTTTCCTGACGTTGATAGTAGCGAAAATTGCCAGCCAGCCCTTCGATAGCCTCGGGTTCCAGCAGCTGGTCGGAGGCGTTCTCGACCACCACCACCTCGTAATCGCGTTGGGTTACGCCCTGCTGGTAAGCGGTGCTCAGCGAGTAGAGGGTGTTCATCGCCTGTCGCGGCATTTTGTAGACGATCACCACCAGGGACAGCCGGGGTCGGCCTAGCAGTGCCAGAAAACCGCTGGCACAATCATGAAAATACTGCTTCAAAGATCACCCACTCCCGGCATTGACGCCAATTACCCGGCCACACACATGCTGTAACGGCGCGCACTATAGCATCCATTGCCGAGCAAATAAAAAGTGTCGTCCCGTGCCGGAAGCTGTCGTTTATCGATCCACTGCGCAATAGATTCAAGCACTGATAGTGGCTCTGTATCGCTGTCGACCCTGCAATCAGGCGGCATTTCATGGTTCCCGGGCCTTTACGATTTCTATTGCCTGGCTTTTATGCTAAAAATTGGCTTTGGAAGTCTATCCGGTGGTCCCTCAATGCCCAGCTTTGCAGGCGATGCCCCGGCCACGAGGCAGACCATGGGAGTTTTTATGGCTGACGCTTTCGAACAGGATATCTTTATCAGTTACGCCCACGATGATGACCTGCCGCTGATGCAAGGCGACAAGGGGTGGGTAAGCGAGTTTCACCAGACGCTGGAGGCGTTGGTCAGACAGATATCGGGTGACGATATTCATATCTGGCGCGACCCCAAACTGCAGGGCAACGATTTTTTCGCCGACACACTGGAGGATGCGCTGCCACGCACCGCCGTGCTGGTTTCGATCGTGTCACCCCGCTACCTGAAATCCGAATGGTGCCTGCGCGAACTCACCTGTTTCTACCAGGGCGCTCAAACCACTGGCGGCCTGCGGGTGGCCGACAAGAGCCGCATTTTCAAGGTGGTGAAGACCCACATTCCCCGGGATCAGCAGCCTACCCCACTGGGCGAATTGCTGGGCTACGAGTTTTACCGCATAGACCCCAGTTCCGGCAAGCCGGTGGAATTCAGGAAAGAGCTGGGGCCTGAGGCCCAGCAAAATTATATCGCCAAGCTCTACGACACCGCCTACGAGATTACCGACCTTCTCGCCAAACTGCGCTCGAATGCATTCGCGGAGCAGAGCACCCCCCTCACCACGGTCTACCTCGCAGAGACAACCTCGGACTTGCGCGACGAGCGCGAGCGCATCAAGACTGAATTGCGACAGCAGGGCTACACGGTGTTACCCGACGAGCCGCTGCCGCTCAATGGCGAAGGTTTTCGCGAGGCAGTAGCCGCTCACCTCGAGCGCAGCGCCCTGTCTGTCCACCTGATTGGCGCCAAACCCGGAATGGTTCCCGAGGATGAGCGCCGCTCGGCAGTACGCCTGCAAAATGATGTCGCCGCCCGCTTCAGCGCCGAGCGCGGACTGCGCCGCATCATCTGGATTAAACCCGATTCCGAGACCAACGGAGAAGGTCGCGGCAAGCTGATCCAGGTGCTGGAGGTGAATGCCCAGGCGCAGCAGGGAGCAGACCTGCTGAGGTCCGGGGTAGAAGAGTTGAAGAACGTGATCAACGACCGCCTCCGCCAATTACAGCGCGAGGAGGAACAGAGAAAAACCAACAGCAAGCAGGCAAGCGATGGCGAGGAAGCGCAGGAATCCGATGACGAACCGCTAATGGCTTATATTATCTGCGACCAGTGCGACTTCGACGCCACCCAGGGGCTGGCAGACTATCTGTATGATCAGGGTTTCGACCTGATGTACCCGGTATTCGAGGGCGATGAGAGCGAGATACGCGAAGACCACATGGATAAACTGGCAAGCTGTGATGTCAGTATCTTCTACTGCGGCCAGGCGACCGACCTGTGGCTGAGCTCGAAACTGCGCGATCTGCGCAAGCTTGCCGGCTACCGGGAGGGCAAGTCGCGACTGGTGAATGCGGTCTGCATGGCATCCCCGGTGGCCTCCTGGAAACAGCGGTTTCGCAACCGCGATACCATGGTCATCAATATCGACGAAAGTTTTGATCCGCAACAGGTTGCACCCCTCGTTGATGCCGTTAAAGCAAGCCGGGGTGACCCAGAGCAATGAGCATGGAAAATCCTTTCCCGGGTCTCAGGCCCTTCGAAGCAGACGAGAGCCACCTGTTTTTTGGCCGTGAAAGCGCCAGCGACGATTTGCTGCGCAAGCTTCGACAGCGCCGTTTTATCGCCGTCATTGGTACGTCGGGCAGTGGCAAGTCATCACTGGTGCGGGCCGGAATGCTCCCCGATCTTTACGGTGGCGGTATGGCTTCGGCCGGCTCCCGCTGGCGAACGGCAATATTCCGGCCCGGGGATGCACCCATTTCCGCCCTCGCCCGTGCACTGGTTGAAACCCAGGATGCTTCGGTCGCCGACGCAGAGCTGCGCTTGGCGATCACCGAAGCCGCCCTGCGCCGCGGGGCCTACGGCCTGGTGGAGTGGACCCGGCAGGCGCGGATGGCCGAGGGCGAAAAACTGCTGGTGCTGGTAGACCAGTTCGAGGAATTGTTTCGTACCCAGCGCATTGCCGGAGACGACGCGGACGAAGCCAAGGCATTCGTCAAATTGCTGTTGGCTGCGACCAGGCAAAATGACCTGCCGATATACGTGATACTGACCATGCGCTCCGAGTACCTGGGTGAGTGCACCCGGTTTCGGGACCTGCCCGAGGCAATGAACGAGGGTCAGTACCTGATCCCGCGCATGAACCGCGACCAGCGCCAACAGGCCATTGCCGGGCCGGTAGCGGTCGCAGGGGCGAAGATTACCAGTACGCTGATGCAACGCCTGCTCAATGATGTCGGCGAAAACCCCGACCAGCTGCCGATCATGCAGCATGCCATGATGCGCACCTGGGATATCTGGGCGGCCGAGGGCGACCCGCAACAGCCGATCGACCTGCCCCACTACGAGGCGACCGGCACCATGGTAAACGCGCTGTCGCGCCATGCCGATGAGATCTACCTCGGCCTGGCCAACGATCAACAGCGCCGCATTGCAGAAAAGGTATTCAAGCGCCTCACCGGCATGGGGCCGGACCAGCGCGAAATGCGCTACCCGACGACAATGGCCGATCTGTGCGGCACCGCGGGAAGTAATCCCGCCCAGGTCATACCGGTGATCGATGCCTTTCGCTTGAGTGGACGTTCCTTCCTGATGCCACCGCAGGATGTGGAGCTTCAGGACGACACCATAGTCGACATTTCCCATGAGAGCCTGATTCGCATCTGGAAACGGCTGAATGACTGGCTCGCCCAGGAGGCGCTGTCCGCGCGTATCTATTGCCGGCTGGCCGAGGACGCCGAACTCCACCAACAGGGAGAGATGGGCCTGCGGCGCAACCCGGAGTTGGATATAGCGCGACGCTGGCGCAGCCAGGCGGCACCCAACGCGGCCTGGGCAGACCGCTATCACCCCGGATTCGAGCCGGCCATGAGTTATCTGCGCCAGAGTGAGAAAGCCGCCAGGCGGCGCAAGTTGCTTTCGCTGGGAGCTGCGATTGCCCTGCCACTGGCAGCCGTTATCGGTGTGGCACATGTCAAAATCAGTGAGTTGAATCAGGAAAACGAGGAAATTGCGACAGCGCTAGATACCGTGCAGGAACAACTGGTGATCAACGAGGAAATCCAGCAGGAACAACTGGGTGGCGATCAACTCGGTAGTGACCCCGGCACAGCAGCGATTGTCGAGACGGCGCCATCACTGTCCAGTGCGATTGATGATCCGACGGCGGGTGAGACAGAGTCAGCCCTTGTGCAGGAGGACACGTTGGCCGCAGCAGCCGCTGGGGAGGCGGTGGCAGCTGAAGACTCGCCGGGTACCGCCCCACTGCTTGATGAGCAGGCCAATGAAACGGCTGCCGAAGAACCGCAACCCGTCGATGCATTTGCAGAGCTGGACGCGAAGCTGGCTGCCGACCCGGGGATGACCTTGCAACGCCAACTAACAGCGTGGCAGGACTTCCTGGCTCAACCGCGCAGTGAGGCCGCGAAACGGAGTGCGGAAACCCGCATCGCAGCCATTGAATCGGCCCTGAAAAGATCCGCGTCGATCAAGCTGGACGAGAATTTCGTTACCAGCAAGGACGTTAAACGGCTGGTGCCCATTGGTATTACCGACACATTTGCGGTTGGCCGGGTCTATTTGATGGCCACGGTGCATGCACCCAGAGAGGCGGAGCTCACCGTCAACTGGCTGCGCGAAGACGGGAGTCTGTTGTTTACCCGCAAGACCCGGGTGCAGACCAACACCGGACGCGGGTTTCGTACCTTCAGCTTCAAAACCATCACCGAGCCCGGTAACTACGCTGTGCAAATGCGCAACGAAGAGAATCAGGTTATCGGCTATCGGGAGTTCGTGGTCAGGTAGGAGGGCTCCCAGCTAATATGGTTCCGCGCACCCTGCGCCACCCCGCCTGCGGGTCTGGGTCTGGGTCTGACCCTGCGCCTGGGACCGGAATCTGCACCGGCCCGTGAAGCGAAAAAAACGTGTTGCGGGAAATCTGGCCAGGTTTCACTCGATACTCCGCGGTGCGGTGCGTGACCCCAATTCGTTATCGATCATCAGCAGGCCGTAACCGTCTTCCTTCACCAGCTTCAGCTTGGAAATAATCTCGCTCACTGTAGCCTCTTCCTCTACCTGCTCATTGACGAACCACTGCAGCAGGTTGTAGGTTGCATGGTCTTTCTCCTTCAAGGCCTGGTCGCTGATGTTGTTGAGTCTCTCGGTCATCTTCTGCTCATGTCGCAGCGAGGCCTGGAAGACCTCGAGAATCGTGCCGAATTCGTTGGGCGGCTGGGGGATCGCCTGTAACAACACATTCGCTCCCTGCTCTATCAGATAGTTGTAAATTCGTGTGGCATGCATCTGTTCCTCTTCATACTGCTGTTTCAGCCAGTTGGCCGCGCCATTAAAGTCGATATGGTTACAATATGCCGACATCGCAAGGTACAAATAGGCTGACGAAAACTCATCGTTAAGTTGCTTGAAGAGACTCTGTTGCATCGCATCTGAAATCATATCGTGCTCCGGTTTTTTGGTTACCTCATTTCAGGCAACCGGGTGGTGGATTATAAGCTTGGCGCCCGGTTCCAGCCGGCATTTCTCGCCGCACTGCCGCAAACAGGTAAACATCGCTTGTTAAGTACGCTCATTTCCCGCGCCCGTATTTGTTGCCAGCTCCCCATTCGCTGCTTGCTCAGACGCCTGTGCCACGCGCATCGCCTCGGTCCACTCAGTGGTCTCACGGCTCAATAATGCCTCGACCCGTTGCACCAGGGTTTCAAAACTCTGCTCGCCCTGATAGGGCCTGGCACGAGCCAGATACAGATATTTCTCCTGCTTCAACGCTTCGGCGGTGGCGCGATATTCCCGCCAGTTTTCCTGGAAACGATACAGTGCAAGGATGCCGGCAATTACGGTTACCAGCATTCCGGCGAGGCCGGTGGCCAGCGCGAAAGACTGCGATCCCTGGCTGAAACCGGCCAGCACGGGGATGGTGGCTGCGGCGAGAATCTCGACCAATCGCAGACGTTTGAAGGCTCTCTGGCTCGACACACTTTTCCTGTCGTACCATTCGATCTGGTCATCAAGTCGTTGCTGAAAATACTCACTTTCGCCCAATTGCATGATTGCTCCCGCCCAATTTCCCGCCGGTGGGTTTACTGACACCCCTTCGCGCGAACTGCCATCGGGTAACGTGCTCACGGTATCGTCTTGCCTTGCGGCAATCAACAAACCGCCCGGCAAGGGCCTTCACCTATTGGATATCGAATTGCGGCTCAAAATGAGAGTCCTCGATACCAATCGCAGCGGCGCTGCCTATTTCAACCAGTTTGTCCATGTTTTCCGGGCGATCCATCTCAGCGATGGTTTCGAGTTGCTCGGGGGTCAGCAAGCCCCGGAGGGACGGATCGTTGAAGTTTACGTCATAGCGCAGGTAGGTCAGCCAACGCTTGCCTCCCACCAGATCTTTCTCCAGGTTACCCACTTCGCTGTCGATTTCACGCGCCGTTACACTCGACGACAGCCATTGTAAGATGGTCTCGTTGAGGACACTGGCGTCATCCATGAGCGATGCGAGACCGCGAATACCGATCTCCACCGCCTTCATTTCTTTGACTTCCTGTGGCTTGAGGGCGACGGTTTTCGAGCCGGTTCCCAACGATACCAGCAACAAATTATCAGCGCCCATGGGCCAGCGCAAACCGTGACCTTCGAGAGTCGCCAGCATGAGTAACTGCAGAGCGGGATTGTTGTGTGGGCTGACACCACCGTCTACAAAACCGCCGTCCATGCCCTCGCCAACGCGTATCATCTCGGGTTCAAAGTAGGTGGGCGCCGCGGTGCTGGCGCGAACCACATCCCGCAGAAAATAGTCTTTATTGGCGGCAGAATTGGTACCGGCCTGGCGCTCGAAGAAGCGTCCTGTGGGATTGTTGTGGATGACCCAGGGACTGCCCGTATCCAGGCGCTTTGCAACGATAGCAAGACCGGTTTTCAGTTCCTCGCCGCCCAACCGTATGTCGCCGTATTCACGCTCCAACGCACGCTTGACGGGCTGCGCTGAAAACTTGGGCCGTAGCAGGCCCTTTCGAAAAAAGCTGGATTCGAAAATCGAGTTGCCCAGTTCACGGTACAACCCCTCGATGCGGCTGACCTCCCAGCCAAGAGCCAGGGCCGACGCAATAATGGCACCTGTTGATGTGCCGCCAATCAGGTCGAAATAATCGGCCAGGACAGTAGAATCATCCCCGGTGCGCGAGCGTATCAGGCTCTCGATACGCTTGAGCATCTGAATTGTCAAAATCCCGCGGATACCACCGCCGTCCAGCGCGAGTATTCGCTTCGGGCCCGGACCCGTCAAATGCTGATTCAGGGTTTTGCGTTGCATCGATTCCCTCCCCGGGCAAGTCTGTCACAGCACGCCCTTTATTATTTGATTTGCCTTATTTGCTGTCACGCCGCCAATATCCAACGCGCTAGCTGTCAGTCATGACAGAGTAAACACCTATAAATCTGGGCCCGTCGCGACAATAATCCCGACAATATACGAATTGCCACCGGCCTGCAAAACGTTTGGGCCGTGCCTGGCGCTCCTGGTGGCGTACGGTATGTTTTGCAGGTCACGCCTGCTGGCCGGACTGGTATATTCTGTGGCTCGGGGTTGGTGCAGGTCTGTTGCGAATGCTGCCAAAGTGAGGGAAATCAGGCATGATAGTCTCTGCGCAGAAAATTTACCGACATGTCGAGCGACCGATTTCTGGCTGCGGCACCCAACGCTGAAGGAGGTTCCAATGAATAGCAAAGTCCGGCCAATCTGTTTTATGGTTATGCCGTTTGGCACCAAGCCGGTCCTGCCCCGCGCCGACGCAGCGCCGGAAAAAATTGACTTCGACGCACTTTGGGACAGGGCTTTGTCACCGCTTATCGACGAGCTGGGTTACGAGCCGGTGCGCGCCGACCAGGATACGGGTGCCTCCATCATTATGGAGATGCTGGAGCGGCTTTACTTTTCTGATCTGGTGGTAGCTGATATGACGCTGCCCAACGGCAATGTCTATTATGAAATCGGTATTCGGCACGCATGCAAGCCCGCGGGTTGTCTGCTGGTGAGTGCCGATTGGGCCCAGGTGCTTTTCGACACCGACCAGATGCCAAGACTGGTGTACCCTTTAACCGACGGTAACATCAGCGAAACTGCCGCAGAGGATATCAAAAATGCCCTGCGGGCCAAGGCGGTCGCACTCGCCGCCGGTCGGTCACCGATGTACCAGCACATCCCCGGTTTCCCGGACCCCGAGCAGATTGATTCGAACAGGGCCTCGGTAATCCGGTCGCAGCTGGACAAGGTATCTGAGTTCCAGTCCCAGGTCAGGGCGGTACGCCTTGCCCGGGATCCGGTTAAACGCCGCGAGGCAGCCAGAGCCTTGCGCGACGACTACCCCGCCAGTGACACGATTCCACAAGGTGTAGCCCTGGAAGTGGCCATGCTATTGCGTGACTGCGCCCACTGGCAAGACTGTATCGATTACATTGATGCCTTGCCCGAGTCGCTCCGGCGCCTGGGACAGTTGCAGGAACAGCGCTGCCTGGCCCTTTCCAAGACCGGTAACCACCTCGACGCTATTAGTGCGCTGGAGCAACTTGTTGAGCGCGGTGGCGACAGTTCAGAGCGCCAGGGCCTGATTGGCGGGCGTTACAAAAAGTTGGCCGATGAGGCCAGAAAAGAAAACGACACCGCGGCCTACTACGATTACCTCGATCTGGCCATAGTCCACTACGAGAAGGGTATGCACCTGGACCTCAATGACTATTACCCCTCTTCTAACCTGCCCCGACTTTACAAGGAGCGTGGCGAAGAGGGGGACGCGAAACTAGCGGAGGTTGCAGCGCAGGTGGCGATGATGGCTTGCGAGCGCGCTCGGGCGCGCAATTCCCAGGATGGATGGGTCAATCCAACCCTGCTGGGTCTCGCGTTCGATGCGGGGGATCTGGCAATAGCCAGGCAGTGTGTCAAGTCGGTACGCAGGGAGGGCCATGCTGCCTGGAAACTACAAACTACCCTGGCCGACTTGCAGCGGTCGATTACCCAAAACGCAGACCCGCAGACACGGCAGGGCCTCGCTGTCATGCTGGAAGAGCTCAAGACCCTGCTTGGTGCACAGCAAACCGCCTCATAAGCAATCCCTTGCTAAGGAGCGCAATGGTGTTTCACCGATTCTGGTACTCAACGCTGCGATTGCCCGGTAACAGGAAAATAGCTGCACTATTCAAGTTACTGGCGCACTTGGCACTTTACAGCCTGTTGATGATCATGGGAGCTTGTACCTTGAACACCTCGATACATGTTTTACCGCCGGAGGAGGTGGTCGCCCAACTCGCCAAAAAGAACAAGACAGTTGTTACCTTTCTTGGTTATTCGGGCGCGCAATACGAAGACCCTACGGCGCTGCAAGACACCGTCGAACAGCTGCTGCTCGAGTTCGACCCCGCAGCTACTATTGTCAACAGTGGTGCAACCGCCGTTGGCATCGGCGCGGTTTATCCATTGGCCAAGCGCATGGGATTTACAACGAGCGGCATTGTTTCGACACAGGCGCGCAAATCTGGCGCCGAGCTATCGAAAGATGTTGACGATGTGTTTTTCGTTGAGGATTCAACTTGGGGCGGGTATGTCGACAACCACGGGACATTGTCACCAACCTCTGCTGCAATGGTTCAAAGCAGCGATGTGATGATCGCTTTCGGTGGTGGCGAAATTGCAAGGGACGAACTCAACGCGGCACAGCGCCAGGGTAAGGAGGTACGCTATATACCGGCAGACATGAACCATCAGATAGCGCGGGAAAAAGCAAAGAGAAAAGGACTTCCACCCCCGAGCAGTTTTGGCGGCGCGGTGGATGAAGCTTTCGAATAAGGTCAACGCCTCTGCAGCCCCAGCTATCCCGTTATAAAAAAAACCCCGGCTCCTGAGGGAACCGAGGTTTCACTTGG
>CAWEHR010000013.1:0-82493 GCA_963808975.1 uncultured Gammaproteobacteria bacterium | reverse complement strand
TAGGCACAAACCCCGGCATGTGCAACTCGCCACCGGTATTCCCGTTGCTGTAAAGTGCAACTTTACGAAGTGGACGATCAGGAAGTGGGGGTGTAATGAGCTTGACTGGGCATGATGACGCGCTGAAGCAGCCCCTGGCCGCTTCAGCGCGCACACTACTTGACAGGAGCGGGGCTTAGGCCCAACTCTTCGGGGGTAGCGATCAGAGGGACCATTTGCATAATTTCGAGGTCGACCAGGGTGCTGATCTGCCGATCAACCTGGGCAAACCTTGCAGCGGTGACGCCATCGAGCGCCTTTTTCATCTTTTTATAATATTTTTTCCGCAGCTTGGCACGGTCCTCCTCTATAGCGAACATATTACTCACCAGGGCGTCGGCCATTTTCTCGGTCATGCTGTCGTAATTCTCGGCAAAAGCCTTAATCGAACCCAAGCGGGCATCAGAAATCTTGTCGAGCTCGTTCTCATACTCGCGGTAGATTGGCCAGAATTTTTCGCTCTGGGCATCCGACAGCAACATCGCTTCGGTCATCAACGCAGACTTCTCGGTGCGCAACTCAGCACGCGCTACATTGACAACGTCGGTACTGGTTTGCGCCCAACTCCACTGCGCAAGGCATAAGAGCAGAGCAGACATTAAAAATCTTGGCATGATAAAGCAATCCCTTTGTTGGCAGGTTAAGTGAGTAACTCTTATAGCATATAAATCGCTGCAACTTAAGGAGCCTCACAGCATACGGCACTGCATCAGTGGAGCCTGCGGTGTCTGGCAGCAACTCCTGGTGTGTACTGGAACAGCACCGATAGCAGGCGCTCTTTCTGGCCGGCCCACCCTCCTACATGATCACGCCTTACGGGTCATCACGGCGAAAGGCTCATGGTTGCATTTGATAGCGTGGAAAGTCTGCCATCAGAAGAGCGCGAATGATTTCGCGCCACACGGCGTATCCCAGGGCGTTCAAATGAATCTCATCTTCACGGTAGAAATGGCGCTGAGGCATACTGTTAGAGCCGAGTAGAGCCTGGTTAGTATCGATAAAATGCAATAGCTCCCTGGTGCTGCTATATTCCTCAATCAACCGGTTTGCGGGCTGTGAAAGCGGCCACAACTGCCATCGATGGGGCGCCGGGGTAATAGCCATATAATAAATGGGCGTCTCGGGCGCCAATTGCCAAAGCCTGGCTACCAACTGCTGGTAGCGGTGCAACAGCTGCGTCGGCTCATTGGCCGTTTTTCCTATTATGTCGTTGGCGCCGGCAGCGGTGCATTACGTGCTGCGAGTTCGAGTCCGCGGATGCTGACTTCCCAACACTCCGGCCCACGCTCATGTGTTGCAGCCACGCCAGACAACAGCCAATAGGCTGCCCGCTCATTTCACTGATGCAGCCATCCACAGCCTTGCGACTCAGGAGTCCGGACAACTGCCATTGTTGATCCCCGGTGGCCTCCATCCGTCGCCACCTACATCAATAAATACCGGGTTGGTAAAGGCAAACGCGGGGGTGCCACCCTCACCGAGGTTGCCATCGATCAGGTCTGCCAGGGTGGTGTTACTGCGCTGCTCAAGGCTGGCGGGCAACACCGGAAACAATGGCTCAGAAACACCATCGCTGCCCCTGGCCATAGCGACAACCCAGGTGTCCTCCGACACACTCGGTAGCGACAGAGTGACGCTGATATCGGTGCGCGAAGCACCAGGGATGCTGCTGTCAACGACCACTTCATGCTGCTGCCAGCCGGCATCACCGCGCTGTACCACTCGATTTGGGCACACTTCGTAGCGAGCTGCACTGCCGGGCTCGCTGCTGCGCGCCGGCTGGTTGTTGATATAGAATTCAACCCTGTCGAGCTGCGCCCAGGCCGGACTGGACAAATCCACACGCAGGGTAAGCTCGCCATCCGGATCCAGCAGCATGGTTGTTTCGTCCTGCCAACCCAGGGCGGCCCGCTGTTGCTCATTCTGATACTCGCCGGCTGCCTCCAGGGTCATTAATGGCACATTAGTGCCGATGGTTTTACCTGCCCTCACAGTGGCCGCTAGCTGCTCCGCCAGGCCCGAGAGCGCAGCCGGATCGCCAACCGGGCTGGCTATCTGATTACGAGCCGCAATGCGGGTGAAGCGGTAGTCGTGGGAGTCGGAGTTAGCGATACCCGTGCGCACGATGCCCTGGTTGATCAGATTGAACCAGTCACCGGCATTCTGCTGCAAAAACTCCTGCTCGATACCGCCGCGGCCATTGGTGCCAATCCAGACCTCCAGCGAGTCGAAGCCGGCATCAAAGGCATTGCCCAGGGTGGGATCGAGGCGCCTTTGGGCCAGTTCCACCGATGATTGCGGCGGCACCAGGCCAGTATCAATACCTAGCCCGCCGCCACCGAAATGAGAATCGATATGATTGATCTGCACCACATTGTCCATGGGATCGTCGAGCAGCGCCTGCATCACCTCGCGGGGTGATAAAACGTAACTGGCATACTCCGGAAAATCCATTCCCGGTGGCGCCGCGCGACCCCAATCCACTCCGCCACCATTCAGCATGGACGGGTCGATAGTTGTCGGCCAGCTGTTGAAGTGACCGTAGTCGAAGGTTGTGGTCTCGCTCGATGTCGCTGTGCCGATCAGGTCGGCAACACCCATCGCCTCCAGAGTCGGCTTGAAATCGACGCGGATGTCATGGTCGGACGGGGTAAAAAAATCCATACCCTCAGCGAGATAAACCGCCACCCGCTCTTCGCGTGTCACTTCGGAATCGGGACTGTCGATCGCATGAACGTGAAAGTCTCCATGCACAAAGCCGGCGCCTTTAACCACTTTCGCCAGCTGCCCCTGAACAGCAGTAGTTTGCCCTCCGCGGATGGTGATCAGTTCCTTGTAGACCGAATAGCGCGGTCCCCGCGACAACACCAGTTGATAGTCGCCGGGTTCCACCCGCAGCGCCTCACTCATACCGTTGCGGTCTATGAAACTCACCAGTGCAATCCCGTAGGGCGTCGCGTCGGCATCGACATCGCCAAACACACCGGTTTGCGAGGCGATTACCGAGTTGCGCAGCGGAGGACTGGGATCGAAACCCACCAGTTGCAGCTTGGCGGGCAGCGGGCCATCTTGATCGGTTACCGATACCTGCAAAAGACCTGGCTCGGGCAGCTCAAAATCGTAGCGGATACTGGAATCAACAGCGACACGCACCTGACCAGGGTCATCGGGATCGTAAAGATAACCCTCCATATTGGCACGAACTTCATAGTCCCCCGGGGGCAAGCTCAGTTTGTAATTGCCGTTATTATCGGTGCGATCATGACCCGCCATAAATAACGCTGGCGGCTGCAACTGCCCATTGAGCACCTGGTAGACCGCCACCTGGGCCCCTGCCAGCGGCTGACCACCACTGGTGACCGTCCCCTCCAATTCACCCACCTGGTAGCCAAACAATTGGTTGCGAATGTCTGCGATACTGGCAGCCGAACCATCGCCGACCGCAAAGTAGCGGGTGAGACTGATTTCAGCGTTGCCGGGCACACTAAAATTGGGCGGCAACCCGGTCACCAGATCGGTAACCGCCAAACCCAGCACCAATACATTGACACCCACCGTCGACAAGCTGGTGCTGCCGGGCACATCATGGATCAGGCCATAGGACACTCCCGCAGCCCCATCAACGCCGCTATAGGCGAGGTAATTGCATGGGTCGCAAGTACCTCTCGAGCAGGCTACCAGTTGCGTCTGCGGGCATGTTGGTGTCAGCAATGGCTCACCAAAACCCACCAGGGGCTGGAATGCCTCCACCTGCCCGGAGCCATTCAGGTACTCTACCAGGTAAATGGGGAGATCGTCCGAAGACGTGTTGCGCAGCGTGGTGTCGATAGTGATGTAGGGCTGTCCCGCTGCGAGGGTATAGCAGGTTTCGATCTCGAGCGGTAAATCACGATCATCGGCACTATCCGGGAACACGAATCCCAGGCCGCGGATAATTGAGCTGGCGTTGATATAATCGAGCAGGTCATCCGGGCCACTGGCGCAAATAACCGCTGGCTCAGCGTTACTGCCGTCGTTAACTATTTCGACGCGGGTGTAATTCGGCGTATTTTCTATATTCACGCCCGTCACGAACTCTTCCATGTGATCGGGCAAAAAGCTGCCGTCTGCCTGGCGCGCGCTCGCATCGATAATATTGCCACCGTAGCTGCCTATACCCAGCCAGCGCCTGCCAGGGCCTTGCACGATAACCCGTAGCAGATCGTTCTCCAGCACGAAGTCACCCATGATACCCCGCGCCAATGGTCCATCCAGCAAGTCAGCGGACCGTGTCACCACACGCGCCGATACGATGCCGCCCTCACCACCAGGAACAGTGCTCTCAAGCTTGCGGCTGTCAGTACAGCCGATCAGTAGACCCACAACCAAAAGCCGCGGGATAATAACCCATTTCAAATCATGCGGCATGGGGCCACCTCGCCATGAAGTCAATCGGGTGTTTGCGCGAGTATAATAACATGGGAGCCCAGTGCATCTACCCGCTCACGGGGCGGCATCGAATACTCAGCGGGCCAGGCGTTGGTAGTTGGCCTGGAAGGTTTCGGCTCGTTTAATGCGGGCAACGAGGTCGGGGTTTTCGGGGTTGAATTGCAGAGCCCTGCGCCAGGCATCGATGGCATTGTCGAGCTTTCCCCGGGTATAAAACTTCTTGCCTTCGGCGATCAACGCGATGCTTTTCTCGTTAATCAGTGCTTCAAGGCGCGCGCGCTCTTGTTGGGCTCCTGCCTGCTGGCCGCCGCTGGCCGCAAGCTGGTCGAGTACCACCCGGGCCTGCAGATAGTCTTCGCTCGCCATGGCTGCTTCATAGTTGCGCCAGAGACGCTCACGTTTTTCTCTCTCGGCCTTCTTCCTGCCCTGCGCTGCCCGCTGGGCCTCCCGGCTGAGCTTTGCGTCGATAAATGCGAGCCGGGCACGACTTTGGGGAGACTCCCCCAGGGCCAGGATTTGCTGATCGTATTGGCGGGCCAGCTTGAAATCGCCACTGTCGTAGGCCTGTTGCGCCAGGGGGGTCATAAAGACCACCAGTTGGTCTGCCTCGCGCTCCATATCGAACAATTTGTTTTGCAGACGCTGGTCACGCGGGTCGACCTCACTCAATTGCCGTATCAGGCTAATTTCTTCCGGGAGCAGCTTCGCCCGGTGAAGTTTGATCTGTTGGTGCAGCGCATCGACATAGGCCTGCTTCTGGCTTGCATAATCGGCATAGGCATCCCGTAGCACGATGTTACCCGGCAATGCGTCCATTCCTTCGCGATAAAGAAGACCAGCCTGGTACCATTGCCCTTCCTGCTGCAGTGCCCGGGCACTGCTCAGCAGATCTTCGACGTACAACTGTGCCGCCATATCGACCTGTCGCTGCAATTGCTGGCGCAGCTCGTCGTCAACGCCGGGGGCCAGTGCGAGGCTGGACCTGGCCTGCTCGAATTGCCGCATTTCCAGCAGCAGGGCATAGCTCTCGGGATCGAAAATCACGGGTGGTGAAGGCGCGCTCGCGCAGCCAACCAGCAGCACCAGGGAAATCGGGGCAAACCAGCGCACAATCATGCCGCACCCCTTTTTTTTCCCATGACATCCTCAATCATGCTCTCCATCGGCAATCGGTATTCGCTGGCTACATCCTCCACGGTATAGATCGTCGAAGGCATCGCTTTGCCGCGCAAGCGAATACTCTTGTAACCGCTTGCCAGAATCCTGTTCCCTGGCGCGAGCTTCTCGTAGAGCGCCTCTTCGATAATCACCTGCCCGCCTGATGATTCATTGCAGAGCCGCGATGCAAGATTGACGGAATCCCCCACTACCGTGTATTCCATGCGCTCGCTGTCACCCATGATTCCAGCCAGCATTTCACCCGAGTTCACACCGATTCTCACCAAAACCTCCGGTTTGCCTTCAGCAGCCCTGGCCTGGTTGAGCCTCGCCATCAGTTTCTGGATAAGAATCGCGCAGGACACAGCGTGAAAGCTGTGTTCCGGATCCGCTTTCGGCGCGCCAAATACCACCATGGCGCAGTCGCCGATAAACTTGTCAACCGTGCCGAAGAAAAAGCGGCTACACAGCGTGAAGTAACCGTAGTATTCGTTGAGAAACTCCGCGACTTCCTCAGGAGAAATCTGCTCCGACATGCTGGTAAAGCCGACGATATCGGCGAATAGCACGGTGGCATCCACCCTGGCGCCACCGATATTGACGGTATCCAGCTGCGACAACATCTCTTCTGCGACATCCTTGGCGAGGAACCTCGACAACAGGGACTCTACCTGGTTTTTCTGTAGCAGCCCCTGCCCCATCTGATTAATGGCAGCCATCAGTTGCCCCAGTTCATCGCCCCGCCGCTCTACTGTATTGGGTTGTATCTCACCACTGCCGATGTTTGCGATAGCGTGGAGAATCTGGTTGATAGGGCGCGACACGTAGCGACTGATAAACCAGGCGACAACTATCGCTATCAGCGTAACCAGCGCGCAGGTAACCAGTAAGGTGCGTATCGTGCTGCTGTGGGCGCGGGAGTGCTGACTAGTTTCGATATTGATACGCGCGAAGCCGGCGTTCACACCCTTGAACGCAATCGGGCCGCTAAATGTCACAACCTCCGGCGGCGCCCTGAATATCGCCACCAAGCCGGTATCAAGAGCGGGTAGTGGCGCTATGTCCCCGGGAATATACCCCGCCTTGGCAACCACCCCTCCCTTGCTGTCGACGATCTCTGCCCCCTGGATACGGGGTAGCTTGACGAAGTTGGACGTCAGGACGTCCAGCGCCACCTGGTCATTGGTGAACAGCGGCTCGACCACGCTTGCGGCCAGTTGGAGCGACAGCGCAGTGCCAAAATCCTGTATCTGGTCATGCCGGACCTCGTTCTGCTTGACCAGTATTGCCAGGCTCATCACCCCCATGCCGAGTACCATCAACAGCGCGATCAGCACTGCCAGGCGCAGGCCCAGAGGCATGCGCTTGAGTTGCCCGAGGGGTAAGGCGCCGGATGCTTGCTGCGGTGTACTAGTCATTAAGTAAGGGGTCTTGGCCACATTCTACTGGATGTCATGGGGAGGCCTGCCGAGGCCCAGCCACCTCAATTATAGAAGGCGATCACAAAACGGGGGGAAAGCACGCCGAAATCCGATGACTTTTTACGACCGGGCCCTGATCACCGGCACAACTGTGAAAGCCGTCACAGCTTAGGGCGCTCCACTCAGACCAGTGAGCGCAATACCTCAACCGGAGGCGTCGTGACCGCCTTGCGACTGGCGACAGTACCTATCAGCATGATCAGGCCACCGCTGACCAGGGGACCCAACAGCCATAACCTGGGGTGCCACTGCCAGTCAGCCCGGAATACCCGCTCCTGCAGCAGCCAGGTTGTCAATTCGGCGCCGGCAGCGGCGAGCAAACCTGCTATCAGACCCAATAGCAGGAACTCTATCGTGATGCTGCCCAACACCAAACTGGCCGGGGCACCGAGGGTTCGCAGTATGCTGCTCTCCCTATACCTGTCACTCATTCCCGACTGTACCGTAGCGATCAGCACCAGCACACCACAGGCCATCACCACCCACAAGATTGCTTCGATGGCAAGGCTGACCTGGCGAATGATGGACCGTATCTGGGCGATGATAGCGTCGACTTCTATTACCGTCAGGGTGGGAAATTGTTGCAGCATATCGACCAGCAGGGGCTTTTCATCGGGAGCGAGGTAAAAGCTCGTCATGTAGGTAGTCGGGTACTCCGCCAGCATCCGGGGCGGGAATATCATGTAGAAGTTAGGGCGCATGTTCTCCCAGTTTACCTCGCGGATGCTGGCGACCTCAGTTTCGAACACCTGGCTTCCCACCTGAAAACGCAGACGGTCCCCAAGGACAACCCCCAGCCCCGCCGCTATATCCGCCTCAATCGAGACCACGGCATCATCACTGCTGGAAGACCACCAGCGCCCGTCAAGCAAAGCGTTATCGGCGGGCAATTCGGCACTGCTGGTCAGCGCCAACTCCCGATCCAGCTCGGCACTGGTATTGCTGTCATCGGCAATGCGCTTCACCATGGGAGCACCGTTGACGTGAGTGAGTCTGCCGCGCACCAGCGGGTACAGGCCGGCGTCTTCGAGTTGCCGCTGGTGCAGCCAGCTTTTCAGGTTTTGCACCTCCAAGGGCTGGACGTTCACCAGGAAATGGTTGGGCGTTTCCTCGGGAATCCCCTTCTCCCAATCCCCCACCAGGGACGTGCGGGTCACCAGAAGCACGAGTAACAGCATCACGGTGATCGCAAACACAACCACCTGCATGGCGTTTTCCAATCCCCTGCGACGCAGGGTGGAGCTGGCCAACAGCCACATGTTTCCAGCATTGGAACCGACAAAGCCGGTAGATCGAATCAGTAACCAGCCGGGCAAGGCAACCAGCGCCATCGCCAGTAACAAGCCGGCAAATACCGCGCCTGCCAGCTCCAGGCTGCCGCTGTACCAGACCATGAGTACGAACATGCCCGTGACGCCCGGCAATGCAGCGGCCAGTGGCCCCAGCCGGCGCACTTCGACATCCTTGCGCAGTGCTGCCAGTGGCGACACATTGCGCAGGGACCAGAGCGGCGGAAGTGCAAAACTGAACAGGCAGATCAGCCCGGTGGCCGCACCCAGTATGTAAGGATATCCGCCGGCGTGCTCGAGACGCAGTTCGGCAATCGAGCCAATCAGGCTAACGATGACCCACTGCATCAGCCACCCCAGTAAAAAGCCCAGCGCCACACCGACGACTAACAGCGCTGCAAACTTCTGTAGGTAAATAGCGGCAATTTGCCGCGATGAAGCGCCCAGCGTCTTGAGCACGGCAACGTGCTGAATATGCCGCTCAGTGTGGCGACGCGCTGCGATCGCAATAGCGGCGCCGGCAAGCGCGACACCGAGGGCTCCACCCAGCAGCAAGTAGGACTGCGCCTTATCGATAGCGCCCGCTACCCGCGGCCGCCCTTCTGTTACCGTGTATATACGGTGTTCCGGGAGCAGATTAGGCTCCAGCCACTGGCGATAGTTGGCGAGCGCCAACTCATCACCCGCAAAATAGTAGCGGTAGCGGACCCGACTGCCCTCCTGCACCACCCCCGACCGCTGTAAATCGTCGTAGTGCATGATCACCCTTGGACCCAGCGCGAAACTGGATCCCGCGCCTTCGGGTTCATTGACCAGCAGGCGCTGAATATTCAGCCTGGCTTCGCCAATGTCGATGCCATCACCAACCGCAACGCCCAGCGCTGCCAGCAGGCGCGAGTCGACCCAGAGGTTTCCCGGCTCCAGGCCGCTGGTGCTCGAATAGGCCTCGGCGAAGGGCGCATCCGCCAGCAGCACTGTACCCTTGAGTGGGTAGGACGACTCGACCGCCTTGACGCTACTGATCTGGAACCTGTCACCGGCAGCGGCCATGCTCGCAAACGACACGCTGCTGGACATCTGCAGACCGGCCATGTCAGCCCGTGCCAGAATCCCGGCTGCCACCGGGCGTGGACTTTCAAGCACCATGTCCGCACCCATCAAGCGCGTACTCTGGGCCGTGATGGCATTGCCCAGACGCTCGCTGAACAAGCTGAGGCCGGTGACAATGGCGACCGCCAGGGCAAGCGCCACCAGCAGCACGGTTACGTCACCGCCGCGCCAGTCCCGATACAAAAGGCGCAGTCCGATCATGCCATGGCTACCGCTGCCGGTCCCGGTTTGACAAGGGCCAGGCGCCCTTCCTGTAATTCGAAATGGCAGCCGCAGCGAGCGGTCAGGCCAAGGTCATGGGTTACCAGCACCAGTGTGGTCCCCGCATCGCGGTTGAGTTGGAACAGGAGCTCATTGATGCTGTTTCCGGTTTTCAGGTCGAGATTGCCGGTTGGCTCGTCGGCAAACAGCAGCTTTGGCCGGGTGGCAAAGGCGCGGGCGATCGCTACCCGCTGCTGCTCTCCCCCCGACAGTTGACGCGGATAGTGTCGCAAGCGGTGGCCGAGCCCCACCCGGTCGAGAAACTCCTGTGCATGAGCTCGCGCTCCCGGCAGCTTTTTCAGTTCCAGTGGCAACATGACGTTTTCCAGCGCGGTCAGTGCCGGCAGCAACTGGAAAGACTGAAAAATAAATCCAACGAGTTCACTGCGGATGCCAGCACGCCGGTCTTCGTCCATGGCGGATATTTCGCGCCCGTCCAGCCACACCTGACCGCTGGTGGGCAAATCGAGGCCCGCGAGGATTCCTAGCAAGGTGGACTTGCCCGAGCCCGAGGCCCCGGTAATGGCCGCCGTCTGGCCGGAAGCGATTGTCAAATCGACCCTATCCAGTATCCTTATGGTCTCCGAATCGGTAGCTATGGCCTTACTGACCGCTTTGGTACGAATCATCTGCTGGCTGAATGTCCTATGTCCAAGTTTTTGCTCACTGCGCTCACGCTGATCCTCACCGTCTACAACCCGGCGTCAGCGCAAACCCGGGAGACGGTGCTGGTGCTGGGCGACAGCCTGAGCGCAGCCTATGGTGTGACCATGGGATCTGGCTGGGTGACGCTGCTGGAGCAGCACCTGGCGGAAATCGATCGCCCTGTTGTCGTTGTCAACGCCAGTATCAGCGGCGAAACGACCCAGGGGGGTCTCGCTCGCCTGCCCGACCTTCTCACCCAACATAGCCCTGGCCTTGTCATCATCGAGCTGGGGGCCAACGATGGCCTGCGGGGCTTTCCCCTGCCTCTCATCCGCGCAAACCTGGCGCAGATGATCCAAGCGTCGAAACAAGCGGGCGCCAGGGTCTTGCTGCTCGGTATGCGCATCCCGACCAACTACGGCAGCAGGTACACCTCAGCTTTCTACGACATTTACCAGCAGTTGGCCCAACAGGAAAACACCGGACTGGTGCCGTTCCTGCTCGATGGCATTGCGACAGAGGATACCATGATGCAGGATGACGGCCTGCACCCCAACGCCAGCGCGCAACCCGCTATCCTGCATAACGTGCTACCTGCCCTGCTGCCGCTGCTGAGGGAACCCGCCCAGCCCCTGGAAAGCCGGCCATGAAACCTGCGGATATCGATGCATTGGTCAGTTTTGATCAACAACACCTCTGGCATCCCTACGCCTCGGTACTGAACCCGCCCCCCGCCTATCCAGTGGTCGCCGCCCAGGGGGCCAGGCTGCGGCTGGCCGATGGCAGGGAACTCATCGACGGTATGTCCTCCTGGTGGTCTGCAATTCACGGCTATAACCATCCTGCCCTCAATCAAGCCGCCATCGACCAGCTGGGGAACATGTCCCACGTAATGTTCGGCGGCCTCACCCATCCCCCCGCAGTGGCCCTGGGTCGCAAGTTACTCGCTATTTGCCCGCCCGGCCTGAATCGCATTTTTTATAGTGATTCAGGGTCGGTGGCGGTGGAGGTCGCGATCAAGCTGGCGTTCCAGTACTGGCTGGGCCAGGGGCAGCATCAGCGCACCAAGCTGCTGACTGTTCGCAATGGCTACCACGGCGACACCTTTGGCGCCATGTCGGTTTGTGATCCGGTCAATGGTATGCACCACCTGTTCCAGCCGGTGATGCAACAGCACCTCTTCGCCGAAGCCCCCGCTTGTGGCTTCGATGCGGCTTTTAAAGAAGAACATGTAGCCGACGTCAAGTGTTTGCTGCACCAACACGGCAATGCCATCGCCGCACTGATCATCGAGCCCATAGTCCAGGGTGCCGGGGGTATGCGTTTTTATTCCCCGGCTTACCTGCAGCGCCTGCGCCAGCTCTGCGACGAGCATGAAATACTGCTGATTGCCGATGAAATTGCTACCGGCTTTGGCCGCACCGGAAAATTGTTTGCCTGTGAGCATGCCGCCATCTCCCCCGACATTCTCTGCCTCGGCAAGGCAATAACAGGCGGCTACCTCAGTTTCGCCGCCACCCTGTGCACCGATGCTGTAGCCGAAAAAGTCTGCAGCGGTGAAGCGGGAGCGCTGATGCATGGCCCCACTTTCATGGCCAATCCCCTGGCCTGCGCCGTTGCCGGGGCCAGCATCGACCTCCTGCTGTCGCAGGACTGGCAGGCTACCATACGACGTATCCAGGCCTTGCTGGAGCAGTACCTGGCACCGGCACGGGATTTGCCATCGGTGCAGGATGTACGGGTGTTGGGGGCCATCGGCGTTATCGAAATGAAGCAAGCGATCGATCTGGTCGAGATCCAGCGCCGACTGGTCCAAAGCGGCATCTGGGTACGCCCTTTCGGTAGACTGATTTATATTATGCCGCCCTATGTCATCAGCGATACCGAGCTGGTGGCCCTGGCCTCCAGCCTGGTTTCGGTGGTCGCCACGATATGACCGTCGAGCGGCTCACCATCCAGGTGCAGGGCCAGGGCTTGCAGCCTATAACCCGCGAGGTCAGCGAACTGTTGCAAAACCTTGGTATGGATACCGGTATTTGCAATCTCTTTTTGCAGCACACATCAGCCAGCCTGCTTATTCAGGAAAACTACGATCCATCAGCCAGGGCCGACCTGGAGAACTGGCTCAACCGCCTGGTTCCGGAGAACGACCCCCTCTATACCCATACCCTGGAAGGGCCGGACGACATGCCGGCCCATATCAAGGCCGCCCTAACGGCCTCCTGTCTCAGCATTCCGGTTATTGACGGGCAGTTGGGGCTTGGAACCTGGCAGGGTATCTTCCTGTGGGAACACCGGCGCTATCACGGGCAGCGCCATTTGCTGGTGCACCTCGGGCGCTAACTACCCGCCAAGCGCCAATAAGCTCTGGCTGATATGAACCAGTTCACAACCTCGCCATGGGCGAACCGTTGTTTTGCGCGCCACTCCTATAATTCGAATTGAACCAAGCGCGTGTGGGCAGTGACCGAAATGGTCTTCGCAGCTGTCGCGGCAGGCGCATAAATCGAAAACAGCACACTCAAACTGGCAAATTTCGGATTAGCATGATCAGATCCGTAAAAACAAGCAAGGCTTCACTCGACCTTTTGCTTCTCGGTTACGAGCAATCGGGTGTCGCCACGCCTGCGTTAACCGAGCCGGAACAACAGATGCTCGACCTGTCCGACTGTTACGATGCTATCATCCTCGGACCGAATCTCGATGGCGACACCATTGCCCAGGTCAGGAACCGGGTGCCCAATGCCACCGTCATCGCGCACCTCCCCGATGACGCGGACCAGCAGCGAATCCTTGGCCGCATAGCAATGGGCGCTGACGACGTCGTGTTCGACAGCCATATGGCGATGGACCAGCTTATCGGCACCCAGATACTCATTGCCAATCAGCGCCGCGAGTCTGCCCACATCCGCAAAAATGAACGCTCCGCCGACCGTCTCACCGGGCTGGCCGACCGTGCACAATTTCTGCTGAAACTGCAGGAAATGTTGCGGTCACCGCGCGAGTCGCGCATCGCCGTGATGATTTTCGACATCGATACTTTCAAGTCGATCAATGACAGCCTTGGTCACGAGGTGGGGGACGAATTACTCCACACCGTGGGCGAGCGCCTGTCAACATTGGAGGAGGACGGTGCATTCTGTGCCCGCATCGGTCACGATCATTTCGCCATCGCCATCGACAACACCCAGGACATCGTCAACGCCAGCATCTACGCGGAAACCGTGGTGGCACTGGTACGCAAGCCCTATCACCTGCAATCGACCGCCCAGGCCATCTACATTACCGTTAGCCTCGGCGTCACCCTGGAAGATGAAAACGAAACCGATGCCGACGGCTTGGTGCGACAGGCCAATATCGCGCTGTCCCGGGCGCGCCAGGAGAGTCGCTGCATCGCCCGCTTCGAGCCCACCCAGGCTGCGGACGTGCACTACAAACACCTCCTGCGCAACAACCTCCACAGTGCCCTTGCGAACAACGAACTGTTTGTGTTGTACCAGCCGCAGATCGATATGCGAAGCGGCCAGGTTGTGAGCGCCGAGGCGCTGCTACGCTGGCAGCACTCCTCGCTTGGCTTGATATCACCGGATCTGTTCATACCCCTCATGGAGGAGACCGGCCTGATCACGGAAGTCGGCATGTGGATCGTCGATCACGTCTGTATGCAACTGCGTTCCTGGTGTGACTCGGGCAAGGTAACCAAGAATTTCAGCGTCGCAATCAATATCTCGAGCAAGCAATTCCACGACAGTGACCTAGCTGATTATATTGAGCAGGCCATCAAGCGCCATGGCATCAACGCTCGCCAGATCAAGCTGGAACTCACCGAATCCATGCTGGTGCTGGACACCGACCAGGTCGCCGCCAAACTGCTCCGACTCAAGCGACTCGGGGTGGCAATCTGCATCGATGACTTCGGCACTGGCTACGCGTCATTGAGTTACCTGCGCCAGTTCCCCATCGATATACTCAAAATTGACAAGTCCTTCATCCAGAATATCGGTCTCAGTGAACAGAACGATGCTATCGTGCTGGCCATCATCAATCTCGCCCACGACCTGCACTTTCACGTGGTTGCCGAAGGCGTCGAAACCCAGACCCAGCGCGCGTTCCTGACCCAGCATCAATGCGATACCTTTCAGGGCTTTCTGTTCAGCAAGCCCGTACCCGCCGACGCCATCCGCCTGCACAATGACGCGCCGGGCCGCTCTGCCTATATCCATGTAGCGTAAGCGCTGGCCGGCTCGGCGCAGGTTTATTCAATGGGTCGCCGACTTGATCACCCACCCTCTTGCAGCGGGTAATGCCCGTACAAAAAACGGCTAACCAGTGCATTGAAGAGAACGGGCTTTTCGGCATGGGGCCAGTGTCCAGCATCGGCAATAATCTTGAGTTCAGCGGCAGGAAACTGCTCCCTTATCGCCCCCTCGCACCTGGCCCCGACATAATCCGACTGCCCGCCCTTGACGAATAAAGATGGCCCCCGGTAGCACCCTCCGCTCGTCGGGGCGCTCGCCAGTGTCAGGTGATTGTCAGCCAGCGCACTGAGATTGGCGCGCCAACCATAGCCGTGATCGCCCCGGTAGAGATTGGTCAGCAGAAACTGGCGCATGGAAGCCTCAGTCACCGTCCGCGCCAGCCAATCGTCCACCTGCTTTCTGGTTTCGAGGACATCCAGCGGTACTTGCCGCAGCGCTTGGATGATTCCCGCATTATGGTCGCCAGGATAATCAATCGGGCAAATATCGACCACCACCAGTGCTTGCACTCTTTGGGGCTGGGCTATCGCAAGGCCCATTGCGACTTTGCCGCCCATGGAATGCCCCAGTACTGCACAACGCTTGATACCGTGACTGTCCAACAGTGCGACGACATCCGCGATCATCAGTGCATAGTTCATGCGCTGGCTGTGGGGTGAGCGACCGTGATTGCGAAGATCAACGCTCAGTACCTGATAGCTGCCCGCCAGATGGCGCGCAATATTCCCGAGGTTAGCCGATGAACCCAGCAGCCCATGCAATAGCAGCACCGGCACGCCACTGCCACGAACCTGGCAGTGCAAGGTCAGCGCGTCCGCGATGGGCAGGGAGAGCGAGCCGGGTATCATTCGTATAAACGCATTGCGAGTATTAAAGGCACCTCTAATTAATTCGGTGACGCTTCAGTCCTCGTCTAAAGCGCCCATTGGACAAGGGGGCGGCCATCCGCTTGTACGACGCGCCAAGGTAACCCGGTCAGGTGAGACCCTGATACAGGATACAGGTGAATTTAGCTGTCGGCGCCGGTGACGGACACCCTGTCATCGGGCTGCCTGCGAAGCTTGAGATCCACCTCGATATCGTCGACCAGTTGCTCCGCCAGGGGCCAGAATAAACTGCCGCAAATATCCGCAACCGGGCCTTCTGCCGTACCCTGGGACTTTCGCATCGCGTAAATGGATTGCGTTTCGTCTACCAGCCATGCCCTGGCGTGCATCTCGGCGTAGGCGTCAAGGGCCCAATCGCTGGTATCACAAAAAGCGCTGGTGATGCGAATAGTGACTTCCATTGCGCGCAAACTATGGCGGGAACATGCTTCCCGCTGGATTACCTGCGGTAGGCCGGGCTCGACTACCAGGTCACTGCTACCGAAGCTCACCGTCTGGGAGCGCGATCGTGAATCCTCCACCAATACCTCACAGCCTTCGGTGTTATCCGCAAGGTACCGCTCGGGCACGGGCATATTAAAACTGCAGCCTTGTGCGGCGAGAGCCAAAGCGACCATTGCCAGAGGCAAACTCCTGGAACCCATCCTACCTAACTCCCTTCTCCACACTTGCCCGCCACGTTAACCTGGCCACCAAAGCAGCGCTGCGCACTTGTGCCCACTGCAGCTGTGAATTTCATCAGTTTTGGATGCAAAGGCTATCATTCGCTCCCTACAGTAAGCAAGCGACGGCATGGCGTTCTGCGCGCGCCTTGGAAACTGCGTCTACGGCGTGGTTCAGGCGGCTGAAACCGCATCCCTTTCGCGGGTGCTGCAATTTCCCGCGCCATGGCCCTTAATTCTTTGTCCATAGCCGGTGCTATGGGTTAAGCTTCGCGATCCGGAGTTTATCCGGTTTTCCAGCGCACGAGACCCACGGGTGCCGCGCAATAATGGTTTGAAGTCAATGGGCCCAAGATGAAGCTAGCCATACTATCATGCAGTCCCAAAGCGTACAGCACCCGTCGTTTGAAGGAAGCGGCCGAGCAACGTGGCCATCGGGTCAAGGTTCTGAACACGTTAAAATTTGCCATCGACCTGGAGCGCAACTCGCCCGATCTCTATTACCGGCAGAAACCCCTGAGCACTTATGACGCAGTGCTGCCTCGCATTGGCGCTTCCATTACGTACTACGGTACGGCGGTAGTCAGGCAATTCCAGGAGATGGATATATTTTGCGCCAATACATCACACGGCATCATCAATTCGCGTGACAAGTTGCGCAGCCTGCAGATACTGAGCAGGCACCACATTGGCATCCCCAAAACGACTTTTGTGCGCGACAAGAAGGACGTTCTCCCGGCTATTGAGCGGGTTGGCGGGGCGCCCGTCATCATCAAGCTGATTGAAGGAACCCAGGGTATCGGTGTTTTGCTTGCCGAATCCAACAAACAGGCGGAATCGATTATCGAGCTGCTGCAAAGCCAGAAGCAAAATGTCCTGATCCAGAAGTTTGTCGCCGAGAGCAAGGGCCGTGACGTGCGCGCCTTCGTGGTCGGCGACCAGGTGGTTGCCGCCATGCGCCGTGTCGCCCAGGGCCAGGAATTTCGCAGCAACGTGCACCGCGGTGGCGTCGCCGAGCCGATCGAGCTCGATGAGCAATACATCGATACCGCAGTGCGCTGCACCCAGATCCTCGGTCTGCGCGTGGCGGGTGTAGACATGCTGGAGGGCAAGGACGGACCCCAGGTGATGGAAGTAAACTCCTCGCCCGGACTGGAAGGTATCGAAACCTGCACCGAACTGGATGTCGCCGGCGCGGTGATAGACTATATTGCAGCCCAGGTTGACTTCCCTGAAGTGGACGTGCGACAAAGATTGACGGTGAGCCGAGGCTATGGCGTCGGCGAGATTTATGTCCCGGACGGTTCCACGTTTGTCGGCCAGACAATAACCGAAACCGGGCTGCCGGAAAAGGATATCAATATCCTTACGCTGTACCGTGGATCCCGGGTAATTCCCAACCCCAGGGAGAGCCGTATTTTGGAGCCGGGTGACAAGTTACTGTGTTTCGGCAAACTGGAGTCCATGCGCGGCTTGATCCCGGCGCGGACAAGGCGCAATCGGCGACCGGTGGTGCAGGAACTGGATACCCACATCAATGACTGACAAAGCGAACGACAAACAGATCCTGGGCTGGCGCGAATGGCTGGGCTTTCCGGATTTAGGCATCCCCCAGGTAAAAGCCAAGGTGGATACCGGGGCGCGCACGAGTTGTTTGCATGCCTTTCTCGTTGAAACATTCGAACGTAAGGGCAAAGCATGGGTCCACTTTGACATTCATCCCATCCAGGGCAATACCGATCATGTCCTCCATTGCGAAGCACCCTTATTAGAGCGCCGTATCATTCGCGATTCAGGCGGTCACGAGGAAATGCGCTATGTCATAGAGACCACCGTGAGGATCGGCGAAAATCGCCAACTTATCGAAGTTACGCTGACCGACCGCGATAATATGAAGTTTCGCGCACTACTGGGCCGCTCTGCGATCTGCGAACGGTACCTTGTCGACTGCCAACGATCTTATGTCCAGGGCAAGAAGAAGCGCCTGCGCAAGCGTCAAAATGGCCGATAAAGCACCCGCTTTCACCATTGGTGACGCCACGATCGAGGCTGGCGAAAGCAGGATCGTCGATATCCCGGTGTCACCCATGTACACCCACCACGACCTGTCTATCTCGGTACAGGTCGTGCGTGGCAGGCAGGCCGGTCCCACCTTGTTTATCAGCGCAGCGATACACGGCGATGAGATCAACGGCGTCGAAATCATCCGCCGGCTACTGCAGCACAAAGCGCTGAAGCACATGCACGGCACATTGCTGGCGATTCCCATCGTCAATGTCTACGGCTTTCTGAACCACACCCGTTATCTCCCCGACGGACGTGACCTCAACCGCTCCTTCCCCGGGTCTGAACAGGGGTCGCTCACTGGCAGGGTTGCCGATACCTTCGTCAAGGAAATCGTCAACAAATGCACCCATGGCATCGATCTGCACACCGGGGCGCGCCATCGCAGCAACTTTCCGCAGATTCGCGCCGACCTGGACGACCCGCAAACACTCGAAATGACGGAGGCCTTCGGTGTGCCGCTGGCAATCAATGCCAAAATTCGCGACGGATCGCTGCGGGAATGTGCTGCCGACAGCGGGGTGCCGGTCCTTCTCTATGAAGCTGGCGAGGCGCTGCGCTTTGAGGAGATGTACATACGCGCCGGCGTCAACGGTATCATCAATGTCATGCGATGCATCGGCATGCTGCGCAAGAGTCGCAGCAGAAAGCCAGCCGCCAAGCCCATCATCAGCACCAAAACGAGCTGGGTACGGGCGCATGACAGCGGCATACTGCGCACCCTGGTGCCACTGGGTGCCAAGGTGACCGCAGGCCAAACCCTGGCACTGGTGGCCAATCCCCTGGGCACCACTGAGAATGCCATTATTGCGCCTGACGACGGCATGGTCATTGGCCGTACCAACCTGCCGCTGGTTTACGAGGGCGATGCCACCTTTCACATCGCGCAGTATGGGCACAAGGTGGCCGCTATCGAAAGACGGGTAGAGCAATTCCACGAGGATCACCAACCGGACGAGTTAATGCAACACAGCGACGACCCGAGCAATGCGCCGATAGCCTGATTGCAAGCCATTGCACAACAGGCCCCCAGTAGCTGCGCTGTCGTTAGCGAATCGCTTTTACGGTAACCGGCAGCGCGTTCACCGCGGCATTGCCACTCAGCTCGTCGATGTATAACTCGTCGGTGAGATCGTTGCAGCTGACCCCGGCATGGCCCGCGGCGATCTGCATGTGGATGCCGGGACGGTCGTGGCCCCAGCCGTGGGGCAGGCTCACCACGCCGGGAGAGATGTCGGAAGTACTCTCGACCTTCACCTTTAGCTCCCCTACCCTGGAACTCACACTGACCCGGTCGCCGTCGGCGAGTTGGCGCCGGGCGAGATCATCGGGGTGCATCTGCAAGGTACACCGATCCTTGCCTTTCACCAGCCTGTGGAAATTATGCATCCAGGAATTGTTGGAGCGCACGTGACGCCGACCGATCAGCAGCAGATCATTCGACGCGACTGCTTGCCTCTGTAAATCCCGCAGTCGTTGCAGGTCTGACAGTGGCAATGCGGCGTCGCAGTGAATCATCTTGTCCGCGGTAAATAGACGACCGGGCAATTGCGGTCGCAGTGGACCCAGATCAATGCCCGACGGGCACGCTCTCAGTCGCGCCAGGCTGAGGGCATGCTCACTGCCCTGGGCCTGGCCATAAGGTCCGACCTGTAATCCAAAATCAATCATTTGGTCCGGCGGTATACTGGCGCCCGCCTCCACCCCAAGCAATGCGGCGACCCGCTCGCCCAATGCGCTGAAGATCTCCCAGTCGTGGAGAGCGCCCTCGGGCTTGTCAAACAGCGGCTGGTTGAATCGCGCGGTGTTGCGCATGGCAAACAGGTGAAAGGTGATATCGTAGTGATCGTGCTCCAGCGGCGATGTCGGTGGCAGGATGACGTCGGCGTGACGGGTGGTCTCGTTGATGTACGGGTCCAGTGACACCATAAAGTCGAGTTGCTCCAGCGCCGCGTCGAGCTGCCGACCGTTGGGCGTCGATAGTACCGGGTTGCCGGCGCCGGTGAACAGGGCACGAATTTTGCCGGAGCCTTCCTGAATTATTTCCTCGGCCATGGCAGCCGCCGGCAGTTCCCGGTCAAACTCCGGCAAACCCCGCACCCGGCTGCGGTGCCGGGCAAACCCGCCGCGACCGATGTTGGGTAATTGATCCAACGCCGGCGAAGTGAACAGGGAGCCGCCGGGCCGATCGAGGTTCCCGGTGGCGATATTGATCAACTGAATCAGCCACTGGCATAGAGCGCCAAAACGCTGGGTAGAAACGCCCATCCTGCCGTAACAAATGCCGGCATCGGCCGCTGCCAGCTCCCGGGCTATGCGGCGGGTGATATCTGCCGCGATACCGGTGGCCGCCGCCACATTTTCGGCGGTAAATTCCCCAAGCGCACTGGCGACTTCCGGCAGGCCCCGGGTGAAATCTTCGAGCTGGCGCAAGCGAACCAGCTCTTCCTCGAACAGGCAATTCAGCACTGCGCTCAACCACAGCGCATCGGTGCCCGGCCTTATCGCGATATGCTCGCTGGCGACGGCCGCGGTCTCGGTGCGGCGGGGGTCGACCACCACCAACTTACCACCCCGCGCGTGCAGGGCCTTGATCCGTTTACCGACACCCGGCACTGTCCACAGGCTGCCGTTGGAAGCCATGGGGTTGGCACCCAGCATGAGGAAGTAGTCCGTGCGATCGATATCCGGAATCGGCAGCAACAGCTTATGGCCAAACAGCCACAAGGACACCAGGTGATGGGGCAACTGGTCCACCGACGTCGCCGAGAAGCGATTGCGGGTGCGAAAGTGGCGAAAAAGATTCCCCTGGTGAGTCATCATGCCGTAATTGTGGACGCTGGGGTTACCCATGTAGATACCGATGGCATCCACGCCATGCGTACGGCTGGTCTCGACCAGCTTTTTGGCGACGGTATCCAGCGCCTCGTCCCAGCTTATCGCTTCAAAACGGTCTTCTCCGCCCGCCGAGCGCACCCGCCTTACCGGTTGGCGCAGGCGGTCAGGGTCATTGTGCAGGTCCTGCAAGGCGATCGCCTTGGGGCAGATATGCCCGCGACTGAGGGGGTCAGTTTTGTCACCCTTGATCGATAGAATCCGCTGGCCTGCGACTTTGATCTCCAGCCCGCAAATGGCTTCGCAGAGATTACAGGCCCGGTGGTGTGTTTCGATTGACGACGTATCGATTGACGATGTTGAGTCTGCCAATGCTGATCTCCTTTATCATTCGTTATTAGCTGATTACCGTGCGTAGCGTAACCCGCCGACCCTGGCAATCAAACCGAGAACAGGCCAGTTGGACGAATGGGGCACTAGCGCAGGGGCGGCGTCAGGTACGCCGAGGTGGCGCCCAGGGTGGCCTGGCTATCCTTGATTTCCATCCGGGCGATAGACCGTAGATGCACCTCATCAGGCCCGTCGGCATAGCGCAGCGCCCTGGCGGCGATCCAGAGATCGGCCAAGGGCGTGTCGGAACTGATCCCCATGGCGCCGAACGTCTGCATCGCCCGGTCGCAAACCTTGCCGTAGACCTCGGGTACAAGCGCCTTGATCATGGCAATTTCCTTGCGCGCGGCGCGGGCGCCCACCTTGTCGATCATAAAAGCCGCTTTCAAAACCAACAACCGGGCCTGGTCGATCTCGATGCGCGAGCGCGCAATCCAGTCCGATACCGCGCCGTGCTGGTGCAGATAGCGGCCAAAGGTCTTGCGCTCCTGGGAACGCTCCACCATCAGTTCCAGCGCCAGCTCGGCGGCACCGATACAACGCATACAGTGGTGGATTCGCCCCGGCCCCAGGCGCGCCTGGGCGAGGGCAAACCCACTGCCCTCCTCCCCCAGCAGGTTCGCTACCGGTACCCGCACGTCGCGGTACACCACCTCATTGTGGCCCTCGATGCTGATGTGGTTCATCACCGGGATGTTGCGCACCACATCGACACCGGGTGTGTTACTGGGAACCAACACCATGCTCTGCTGCTGGTAACTGTGTGCCTGGGGATCGGTCTTGCCCATCACGATGTGTAACTCGCAGTCGCTGCGCGAGGCATTGGTTATAAACCACTTGCGACCGTTAATCACATAGTCGTCGCCGTCCCGTGTTATCAGCGTGGTGATATTGGTCGCATCCGATGACGACACATCGGGCTCGGTCATGGAGAAGGCTGAGTGGATTTCACCATGCAACATCGGCAGCAACCAGCGCTCTCGCTGCTGCGGGCTCGCAAACAGGTGCAACAATTCCATGTTGCCGGTATCCGGGGCATTGCAATTGAACGCCTCTGACGCCCACGGCACCCGGCCCATGATCTCTGCCAGCGGCGCATACTCGAGATTGGTCAGCGCCGTGCCGGGTTCATCCTCCCGCAGGTGAGGTAAAAAAAGGTTCCACAGGCCCTCCTCCCGGGCCAGCGCCTTGAGGTCTGCCATAAAGCTGATGGGATAAACCCCGGCGTGGCTCTGTTCGTTGTACTGGCGAATGCGCGGCACGATGTGGTCGTCCATAAATTGCCGTACCTGCAGGCGCAGGTCCTGCACTTTGGCGCTGTATTCAAAATCCATTATTGATACCTCGCAAGCCTCTCAGCCCTTTGGCTAGAGCGTCATTCCGCCGTCAACCACGATACACTCACCGGTGGTGTAACTGGCCGCGTCGGACACCAGGTATAGCACGGTGCCCGCCATTTCCCGGGGTTCGGCGTGGCGCCCCATGGGGATGGTTTTTATCGCCTCCTCGTAGAATTCCTGCTGACTGAACAATGCCCCGGCAAACCGGGTCTTGGTCAGGCCCGGCAGTAATGCGTTAACGCGAATGTCATGGGGCGCACACTCTTTGGCAAAAGCGCGGGTCATATTAACCACCGCGGCCTTGGTGATCGAATAGATTCCCTGCCACAGGGCCGGCCGCAGTGCGTTTACCGACGCCGTGTTAACGATACTGCCGCCGCCGTTTTCCTTCATCAACCGGGCCCCCTCGATCGACATAAAGAAATAGCCCCTCACGTTGACATCAACGGTTTTGTTGTACGCGGCGAGATCGGTATCGAGAATGTCGCCAAAATAGGGGTTGGTCGCGGCGTTGTTGACCAGGATGTCAAGTTTGCCATGGGTGGACTTGATATGGGAAAAGATCGCGGCAATATCGTCCATGCTGCCGACGTGACAGGCGCGGGCCTCGGCGCTGCCACCGGACTCGACAATGCTGTCAGCTACTTGCTGGCAGTCATCGAGCTTGCGACTGGACACAATGACATGGGCACCCTGCTCTGCCAGCAGCCTGGCAATCGCCTCACCGATGCCGCGACTGGCGCCCGTGATCAGGGCAATTTTGCCACTCAGGTCGAATAAATCTGTAGCCATAGAAAGCTCCGAATTGATATTTACCAACAGGCAGAGGCAGGGTGTATACATCTGCCCAAGACTGCAACCCGCCCGAAAAGCGCGCCGCTATCAACCGGGGCGACCACTGCCGACACACCGGGGCAACGCCCATGACTGCAGACTCCACGGGAAATGCCAGAGGCAATGCCCGAACCACGACTAGCGCTGCAACGAATTGCGCGCCCGCTCGGCAAATTCCGCGGCGGCCTTTTCGTCCTCAATGATGCTCTGGATGGCAAAAGGCACCTTGACGCCGCGCTGCAGTCCCGGCTTCTGGTTTAGTACTCCCAGCCAGCGATCAAGGTTTTCAAGCCCGTGCCGGGACACCCCCGACCACTTGTAGGTCCGTACCCAGCACCAATTGGCTATGTCTGCAATCGAATAATCATCCGCCAGCCATTCGCTCTCGCCCAGGCGGGTATCGAGCACTTCAAACAAGCGCCGCACCTCATGCTGGTAACGGTCGATGGCCGGCTGGATCTTTTCCGGAAAGTAGCGAAAAAACACGTTCGCCTGTCCCATCATGGGCCCGATGCCCCCCATCTGGAACATCAACCACTGCACCACCCGGGACCGACCCCGGGCATCAGTCGGCAGTAACTTGCCGGTTTTCTCCGCAAGGTAGAGCATGATGGCGCCACTTTCGAAGACCACAAAATTGTCCGCGTCGCGGTCGACGATGACCGGAATGCGCCGGTTCGGGTTCAATGCCCTGAACTGGGAAGTGTGCTGCGCCCCGGCCGATATATCAACCACATGGGTTTCGTAGGCAAGACCCAGTTCTTCCAGGGTGCATGAGGCCTTGTGACCATTGGGAGTTGGGGCGGTGTACAGGTCTATCAAGTGAACCTCCAGCTTGCATTGTCCTCAACAATTGTCCTCAACAACAGACGCTGGGCGGGAAATGGCTAACGCCCGTTTCCAGGTGACCGAGCCTCGACGGGCTCAGAACCCGGGATCGTTGGAACCTGCCGATGACTTGCGAATGTTGTACTCTGTCAATAGACCACAATTAGGCCCCCGCGGGCAAGTCACGGTTATCGGGCAAGCATTTCGCTAGCAATGGACCGCCAGTAATTGTTCGATAAACGTGTCGAGGATGCGCCCGGGCTGGGGCGAACTGCGCAGGATCGCAGAAAAGTTGCAGCAGTAGCCAAAGGCATCGCCACCGATCGAGCGCAACTGCCCATTTTGCACGAAGCTGGCGGCATAGTGGTCCGGCAGGTAACCGATGTAACAACCGGAAAGCAGCAGTGTGGCGATGCCCTCCTGGTCATAGGCTGTCGCCCTGCGTGTCAGGCCCAGTTCCCGACCCTGCTCCATATTCGGCGAGTGATAGCCCAGGCCGGCGTAGCTGGCAGCCAGGATATCGCTGTGCTCAATCGCGGCGTCATCGCGGCAGAAGAGTGGATGGCGCGCGCCGCAGTAGAGGTGCATCGGCTCGTTGAACAGGTAATGGTAGGTGAGGCTGGCTGACGGGCGATGCTGGGGGATGATGCCGATGTGGTAGGTGCCCTCCATGACGCCTTTCTCGATGGTGTTGAGCGGCTCCACAAACACCTCGATGGCCACCTCCGGCGCCAGCCGGTCAAAGCGCCCAATGGCCTCAAAAATCCGGCAGTTGGGATTGCTTGCCGTTTTGTCGAACAGCGCCAGCACCAGTTTGCCGGTCATGCGTTCGTGCAACTCATTGACTTCAGCGCGAAAGCCGTCCAGCGCCGCCAGCAGGCGCAGGGTGGCTGCGTAGACCGCCTGCCCCTCGACCGTCATCGCGAAACCTCCGCGTCCCCGGCGACACAGAATGACGCCGAGCCGGGTTTCCAGGTCCTTCAGGTGGCGGCTTATCGTAGAGCGGCCAATATTCAACTCCAGCTCCGCGGCCGAGATACCACCTGCCTCGGCCACTACCCTGAAAATGCGCAGCAGGCGAATATCCACATCGGCCAACTGCCCCAGCACTGCCCTTGTCTTCATGCTCACCCTACGCAGCCGGGTGGCTGCCACAATGCTTGCCGGCTCGTTTGTTTCATTCAAATGAATGTTAAAAGCGATAGATAACAATTTATACAACTATACGCCAGAGATAATATCAACAGTATCGGAAAAAAACTGGCTAAAGGTATCTGTCATGACCGCTATGCAACAGCCGGGCGTGCTCACAGCGGCCCAACTCGATGCCCACTGGATGGCCTTCAGTGGCAATCGCCAATTCAAGCAGGACCCGCGGATAATCGTTGCGGGCAAGGATGCCTGGTACATCGATGCCGACGGTCGGCGCATATTTGATGGGCTCTCTGGCCTCTGGACCTGCGGCCTCGGGCACGGTCGCCAGGAAATCGTGGATGCCGTCGCCCTGCAAATGAAAACCCTGGACTACGCGCCAGCCTTCCAGTTCGGCCATCCCGGCGCCTTCAAGCTGGCAGAGCGACTGCGTAATCTGGCGCCGGCCGGCCTCGATTATGTTTTCTTCACCAACTCGGGCTCCGAATCCGCCGACACCTCGCTGAAGATGGCCCGGGCTTACTGGCGACTGAAAGGCCAGCCCGGCAAAACCCGCCTGATCGGGCGTACCAAGGGCTATCACGGGGTCAACTTCGGCGGCATCAGCGTGGGTGGCATCGGCGCCAACCGCAAACTGTTCGGCCAGGCCGTGGATGCCGACCACCTGCCCCACACCCTGTTAAAGGAGAACGCCTTCAGCCGCGGTATGCCCGAGCATGGCGCTTCCCTTGCCGACGAGTTGGAGGAACTGGTGGCACTGCACGATGCCTCCAATATTGCGGCGGTCATCGTGGAACCGTTTTGCGGTTCTGCCGGTGTCATCATTCCCCCCGAGGGCTACCTGCAGCGCCTGCGCCGGATTTGTGACAAGCATCGCATATTGCTGATCTTCGACGAGGTCATCACCGCTTTCGGCCGTGCCGGGGCGATGACTGCGGCCGAAAAGTTCGGTGTCACCCCGGACATCATGAACGTTGCCAAGCAGATGACCAACGGTACCCAGCCGATGGGCGCGGTGATCGCCAGCCGCGAGATTTACCATACTTTCATGGCCATCGATGCCCCCGACTACATGGTGGAGTTTCCCCACGGCTACACCTATTCAGCCCACCCGGTTGCCTGTGCCGTCGCGCTGGCGGCGCTGGATGTGTTGGAGAAGGAGGATATGATCGGCCGCGTCCAGCAGCTTGCGCCCTATTTTGAAGACGCCGTACACGGCCTCAAGGGCAGCCGCTATGTCACCGACATCCGCAATTTTGGCCTCGCCGCCGGTTTCACCTTCGAACCCTACCCCGGTGAACCCGCACGCCGGCCGTTCGAGGTCGCCATGAAATGCTGGCAGAAAGGCTTCTACGTGCGCTACGGCGGAGACACCATTCAACTGGCGCCGCCGTTTATCTCAAGCCGGGAGGAGATCGATGCGCTGGTCAATGCACTGGGCGAGGCGATCAGTGAACTGGATTAAGCACCGGGCAATGGTTGGGCGTTGGTCAATACCCGCCGCTTTGGTAGCCGACAGCCCTGACGCACCAGGCCCGATTAAACAACACACAGGAATCTGCCATGACAAGCACTCCCCAGACCGTAGTTGGGCACCTCATCGCCGGCGAAGCCGTCGCTGATATCGGCCGCACCCAGCCGGTATTCGATCCGGCAACCGGCGAAGTGAGTCGCCACGTTGCGCTGGCCGGCAAGGCAACCGTCGAACGCGCGATCGCCGATGCCGAGGCTGCGGGCCCTGAATGGCGCAGTACACCTGCGATCAAACGGGCGCGCGTCATGTTTCGCTTCAAGCAACTGCTGGAAGACAATGCCGACGCCATTTGCCAGGCGATCAGCGCAGAGCATGGCAAGGTATTGAACGATGCCATGGGTGAACTGCAACGCGGAATCGAAAACGTCGAATTCGCCTGCGGCGCACCGCAGTTGCTCAAGGGCGAACACAACGTCAATGTCGGGCCCGGCATCGACAGCTGGAGCGAATTCCAGCCGCTGGGGGTGGTAGCCGGTATCACGCCGTTCAACTTTCCCGCGATGGTGCCCCTGTGGATGTGGCCACTGGCAGTCGTCTGCGGCAACTGTTTTATTCTCAAGCCGTCGGAGCGCGACCCCAGCTCCGCCCTGCTGATTGCCGAGCTGGCCCAGCGAGCCGGCCTACCCCCCGGCGTGCTCAATGTGGTGAACGGCGACAAGGAAGCGGTCGATACCCTGTTGACCGATCCCCGGGTCAAGGCCATCAGCTTTGTCGGCTCTACCCCGATTGCCGAATACATCTATGCCACCGGCAGCGCCCACGGCAAGCGTGTGCAAGCCCTCGGGGGCGCCAAGAATCACGCCATCGTCATGCCCGATGCCGATATACCCGGTGCTGTGGATGCCCTGATGGGCGCCGCCTACGGCTCCTGTGGCGAACGCTGTATGGCCATATCCGTCGTTGTTGCCGTGGGAGAGCAGACCGCTGACAAACTGGTCGCCGGCATTGCGGCGCAAATGCAACAGATGAAGGTCGGCCCCGGCAGTGACAACAGCAACGACATGGGCCCGCTGGTCACCCGTCAGCACCGTGACAGAGTCGCCGCCTACGTCGATCGCGGCGTCGCCGAGGGTGCCGAGTTGGTGGTCGATGGCCGAGGGCTGCAGGTGAAAGGCCACGAGCAGGGGTTTTTCCTGGGAGCCTGCCTGTTCGATCGTGTCGGCGCAGCAAATGAGCATTTACCGGGATGAGATATTCGGGCCGGTGCTCTGTGTGGTGCGGGTAGCAACGATGCAAGAGGCGATGGAGCTGATCGACTCCCACGAATACGGCAACGGCACCTGTATATTTACCCGCGACGGCGAGGCGGCGCGTTATTTCAGCGCCAATATCCAGGTGGGCATGGTGGGTATCAACGTGCCCCTGCCGGTGCCCGTGGCGTACCACAGCTTTGGCGGCTGGAAGCGTTCACTATTCGGCGACCTGCACGCCTACGGCCCCGATGGGGTGCGCTTTTATACCCGGCGCAAAACCATCACCCAGCGCTGGCCGACATCCGGGGTGCGCGAGGGCACACAGTTTTCGTTTCCCAGTAACGGCTGAGTAGCCAGGGGGGACTGAAGCTTGCGAAAGCCTGCCCCAGCGATTGCTCTGCGAGCACCGCCAGACGACCCAATTCTCGCCGCTACAGCACATCCGCCAGCAATTGCCGGCCAATGATAAGCCGCTGGATCTCGCTGGTACCCTCGTAGATAGAGGTGATGCGCACGTCGCGCGCCAGCCGCTCCAGGGGGTAATCCCGGGTGTAGCCGGCGCCCCCCAGCATTTGCAGCGCGCTGTAACAGGCATCGTTGGCCTTTTCGCTGGCAAACAGCTTGGCCATGGATGCGGCGGCGCCAAAAGGCCTTCCCTGCTGTTTGTCCCAGGCAGCCTGCATGGTCAACAGGCGCGCGGCCTCCAGCTCGGTGTAGCGATCAGCCAGCATCCACTGCAAACCCTGGAAGTTGGCAAGCTTCTGGCCGAACTGCTCACGCTCGCCGAGATACTCCCGGGCGTAATCCATGGCGGCCAAACCCACGCCCAGCGCCAGCGAGGCAATGCCGATGCGACCGCCCGCCAACTCGCCCACCGCAACCCGGTAACCGTCGCCCGGGGTACCCAGCAGCGCAGAGACGGGCACACGGCAGTTATCGAAATAAACGCTGTTGGTGGATGAGCCCGACTGGCCCATCTTGTGTTCGGCGGGGCCCACGCTCAGCCCCTCGGCATTCGCCTCGACAATAAAACAGGAGATGCCCTTGTCTGCAGGTACATCCGGGTCGGTAACTGCCCACACCACGAACACCCCGGCATATTCTGCACTGGTAATGTAAAGCTTGCTGCCATTCAATACCCAGTCGTCGCCATCGCGCACAGCCCGGGTGCGCATGGCCGAGGGGTCGGAGCCGGCCACCGACTCGGTCAGGCAGAAACCCGCGGCGGAATACTCGCCACCGCAGATACGGGGAATGTACTGTTGTTTTTGTTCCTCATTGCCCACCGCCTGGATCACCTCTGCCACCATATTGCTGACCGACATGGTAACGGCGGTCGAGGCGCAGGCCCGGGCAATTTCGGTAATGGCCAGGCTGAAGGCAATAACACCGGCATCACTGCCGCCGTACCCCGCATCAACGTTCAAGCCCATGAATCCCAGTTCGGCCAGGCGCTTGAGATTGACCAGGAAAAGCTCCCTGCCTTCACCCCGGTCGAGGGCGTCTGCGTTGGCCACCAATTGGTCGGTGGCGAACTGGCGCGCAGTCTGCTGAACCATGAGTTGCTCTTCGGTTAACGACAGTTGCATGGTGTTTTCCTCATGGTCCGGGTAACGAGAATAAAACGCGTATAAAAAGTGCAGCCTGGGCCAGGCGGCCCTGCCAACAGCACGCATCGGGCAATCAATCAACAGCGGCCAGATACCCGCGGGTAAAGCCCGCAATTGTCGCTTCTCCTGCGGCAACTGTCGACCGATCAGAACAGGATTGGAACACGATTCGGGGTCTGTACGGGTCGCTGGAAGCCATTTACTATAAGAACTGAAATCCGGCTATCTGGAGTTGATGGCGTAGAATCGATGGTGTTCAGCCCATAAGCGGTTCCACCGGCCCGCACCGACGCGTCGCTGCTATCTCGCGGCTTTATACCCTAAGGAGCATGATGTGCAAGCAAATGACAACGCCAAAGCATTCATACTGGGTATCTTCATATTCGCCGGATTGGCGGCGCTGGGGTACCTGCTGGGTAACGCGGCAATCGATTTCAAGCAGTATGAGCGCAGTGTGACCGTGAAGGGGTTGTCCGAACGGGAGCAGGATGCTGATATTGTCATCTGGCCAATCCAGTTTACCGTGGCGGGGAACGACCTCGAGTCGCTCTATAGCGCGGTTGAGCAAAATACATCCAGGATTAAAAACTTTGTCATCAAAAACGGCGTCAACGCCGACGATGTAACTTTCGCATCGCCCGCTATAACCGACAAATCGGCCCAGCAATTCAATAATGATGCCCGTGCCGAGTTCCGTTACACCGCCTTGCAGACGGTGACCGTTTACTCGAAGAACATCGAGGCTGTGCGCTCTGTGATGAGTAAGCTGTCGGAGTTGGGGAAACAAGGTATCGTCTTTACTGGTGGCAACTACCAGTCACAGACCGAGTACAAATTTACCGGATTGAACGAAATCAAGCCCGAAATGATTGAAGAGGCCACGCGAAAAGCCCGGGAAGTGGCGGAAAAATTCGCGGCGGACTCGCAAAGCAAGCTCGGTAAGATCAAGCGCGCCTCCCAGGGGCAGTTCAGCATCAGCGACCGGGATAAAAACAATCCACATATCAAAAAGGTCCGTGTCGTAACTACCGTCGAGTACTACCTGTCGGACTGAAAGACCAACTACGGTTTGGCAATGGCAAGCCATGACACAATCGCCGCAGCTCCAGATATTACCTTGATTGGTTCCCAGCATGCTCAGAAAGATAATCAGTGGCGGTCAAACCGGTGCCGACAGGGCAGCTCTCGATGCTGCGCTTGAGCATGGGTTTCCAATGGGTGGGAGCTGCCCGGCAGAACGGAAGGCCGAAGATGGCCCTATCGACCCGCGCTATCCGCTCAACGAGATTGCTGGTGGTTACCAGGCGCGAACTCGGCAAAATGTTGAGGACTCCGACGGCACGGCAATTTTCTATCACTGCTACCTGCAGGGTGGCACCGCGCAAACGCTGGCTTTCTGTATCATGGCGGGTAAGCCCTGCAAACTGATCGATATTGATTTGGTAAGCAGTGATATCGCCGCCAAAAAGGTGCTGTCATTCATCGGTGATTACTCTATTCAGGTACTGAATGTGGCCGGACCAAGGCAAAGCACTTGCCCCGCCATTTACGATTTCGTAAGGCGCGTTACAGGCGAGGTGATCTCCAAGTCGGCATAACGTGAAGTCACAATTGCGACTGCACCGGAAGCATCTGGATAAAGCCGGATTGAAACCGCTGGCCAAAGGTCGACAGGGGATCGTTGTCATAAATGACTTCTTTGCCATCGATGATGGTAGTCCACAGCAGGTCACCGTCCTCGTCCAGGGTTACCCGGTAGCTGTTCTCAGGCGAGACGCCCTCTTCCATGTAAGCCAGTAACCGTGCCGTCAATTCCGGGCTTTGGACGTAGGGGCCCGCCTCGGTGTTGATATTGGCTGAGCGCGGATCCAGGTTAAAACTGCCGATAAACAGGCTTTCCTCATCAAAGGCCATGGCTTTGGTGTGCAGGCCGGCCCTGGATTCACCCTTCCAAGACTTCTTTATCACCACCGAGTCGGCGCGCAATTCGCAGATCTGGGCGGCGGCCTCGAGCAGGGCCTCCCGGTACTCGGCATGCCCCGATGCGCCAAGAACGTCATTGGATACCAGCGAATTGGTCAGTACCCGAACTTGCACTCCCCGGGCTACAAGATCTTTCACCCTGGCAACACCGCCGTCACTGACCACGAAGTATGCCGATTCGATAATGAGACTTCGTTCCGAATTGGCCATTTTAGGCCGCTGTGCGACGATGATTTCGGAATCCCGTTCATCATCCAGGGAGCTCTCGGGACTGCTCCACACAATTTTACCCGGGGCCCACACCAGTATATTTTCTGCGCCGCCCATTTCTGCAAGGGTCGCCTCTAGATCCTCGTCGACGGAATACGGGTAGTTACCGGTAGCAATCCTGTCCCGCAGGCTAAGGATCCGGTTCTTGAGGTCCTGCTCTGTATAGGTACGGTCAACCAGCGCATCGGCCGGCACCGCAGCCTCGCTCGCCCAGAAGTGGTCGAATACCCCGGAGATGTCCCGCACCACGGGCCCGGCCGCAATAATATCCAGGTCGCGAAAATTGGTATCGCGGTTCACACCGCAATAGTGATTGCCGATGTTGCGCCCCCACCACGGCAAAACTGTTATATCCGACCAATATCTTGTTATGCATTCGGTGGTTGACCCGATCGAGGTCGAATACAAAATCCCACATAGAGCTGTCACGGTTGGCGAAGGGGTTAAATACCCGCACCTCGATATTGGGATGGCTGTCGAAGGCGCCCATACCCTCGTCCGTTCCCCCGAAACCCAGGTCGTCCACCAGCAGGCGCACCCGAACCCCTCAATCAGCCGCTCGTAGCAGGCGCTCAGCCAGAATCAGGCCGGTCTCATCGTTTTCCCAGATATACACCGGCAGGTCGATGGCCTTTTCTGCCTTATCGATCAAGGCAACGCGAACATTGAACGCGTTTCGACCGTAGCGCAGTATCGTAAACCCCGATTCCCCGGGTGCGCTTGCTCTAATGCTGCGCACCGCTCCGAGACTGGTAGAACGATAGCCCTGCAGGGCTTTCGATTCCGGCCGGGGATAATCGATAGGGAGACGACCCCTGTGTTTCCGGCAAACGAGCTTTCATATGTGCATTCCCACGTGAAAATGAACGGATCGGCAATCTTCCAACAAACAGAGCAGCACCTCCAGTTTGACTGATTTGCCTGTAACTACAGACTCGACCCTGAAGTGATTCTATACGATATTGGGTTGCTGAGGATTATGCGCCGGCAACTAGGCGATCCTGCGGCGGGCTCCGACTCGCGGAGATCAGTTGGCTGCGCGGGGTGCGAACTGAACTGTTATCCGTTGCAAAACTCAAGACCTTGAAGCTGTGGTTCATCCAACCTTGCTTTGCTTATGTTGGCGTGCGTTCCTGCTGCCCTACTTTTGTGGCCGCAAAAATTGGCGGCAACTGCAGTGCAAGCCATTCCCATACCAGCCTAATACGGGCATTGCGCCGCAGCGATGAGTGCATGGCCAGCCAGAAATCAGGGCTTTGCGCATAGCATTGGGGAAGCAGCCTTATAGCCCCGGCGCCCTGTAAGCCAATCGGATTTACGAAGACCAGCTTGCCCAACCTGCCCAGTAACATGCTGAACACGCTGTTATTTTCGCAAGCAAACGGAAAAAATGAGGGGGTAATACCGTTCAGGGCCGCTTGTGTCATCAATGCTTCATGTAACACTGCCTGGAAGCGGGGCCACGGCATATTATTGAGGTCGGTTGGTTTGCTTGGCATACCGTATTGATCCATCAGGGATTGGGCAGCATAAAAACCCATATAATACGAACCTATGCTTTTTGCCACCACGTTGGGCTCCGCGGGGCGCTCCCAGCGCAGATCGATGTCGGCTTCGCGCCTGCCCAGGTTATTTTGCGGCGGCCCCAGCAGCAGGCTGACGCAGACGTCGGGGTATTGTGTATGAAAACCCGTAAGCGCCTCCATAACCGGGAGTGTGCCCCAGCCATGGGGCAGGCTAACAGTGACTATTCCCGCTGGTATTTCCTCCTCGTTATTCAGTGCGCGATGTATCGCGTGAATATTATCGCCAATTTGCGCAGTGTAAGTGCCGAGGTGGCGAGCGAGTTTGGTGGGTTCAAGGCCGGAGTTGGTGCGGGTAAAGAGCTCTTTTTCCAATTTGTTTTCGAGTCTGTCGATATGCCTGCTGACTGTAGGCTGCGATGTACCCAGCAGTTTAGCGGCATTGCTAAAATTACCCTCCTCCAATACCGCGTTGAGAATTTCCAGGTCTCGCCAGCTTAGGTCTTTGTTCATCGTGCACCTTTATTCGCTACCACCAGTGGTTACGATTCTGGCATACCACCGTCCTGTCGTCCCCTTTTTCATTGCTGGATTACAAATTTTCAAGGAGCGTCACCGGTAAGCAGCCGCAATTGTTCACTACTGTTGCCACCGCCCAATACTTCGGCAAAGCAACGATGAAAGTGATGCAATGGTGGTTCATTACGGCCAAAGGTCACTTCACTTAGCAGGCCGCTTTCGGCAGCCCGCTGTGTTTGTTCCCCCATTGCATAGTCCTCTTGTTCTATTGTGCTGCTGAAGACCTCCAGAGCCGCTTCTGCACTGATAAGCTCAGTACTTTCTCGCAGTTGTGAATCGTACGCGTTACTGGCATCTACCTTGACTGCATTGCTGTTGCGCAAAGCGGCGACCACCTCGGGCTTCTGGTATATATTGATGCGGCTAATGGAGCGCCCTGGATTGTATTTGTCGGGGTATATGCGCACCAGGGTTACCCCCGCCTTATTGACCGCCAGCTGAATATTGGGAAACAAATAGTACAATACCAAAGCATTTCCTCTCAGCTTCCATTCGGATTCAGGCTGGTCGCGCAATTTGTCGATCTCTTTGGCAGCGGCAACAAAGCGATGGTTGCGACCCATTTCTTCATAGGCCAATACATCACCGTAAAACAGTTGCCCCAGGGTGTTCTGGTGCAAACGGGAAAAATGATAGGTTTCGCCAAAGGTGTCATTGGCGAGCTTCCAGTTGAGCTGCATGTCAATGGTTTTTTCTGCCTGGTACAACAAGTCGCCTATATTCCAGGCCGCTAATTCATCAGCCAAGGGGCCCAAAAGATCATCGATGTGCAATTCCCCGCTGGGGTTGGGATGAACCCACAAAATGCCGCAGGCTTCTGCAGCGGGAAGTTCGACCAGGCTATTGCAGTTTTTCTCCACCGCTCCAAAATGCTCTTCCTTGCGCACCCGCAACAGTTCACCGCTGTTCGCATAGGTCCATGCATGGAAGGGGCATACAAAACGCGCTGCGTTACCGCGCCGTTCCTGTGCCACCTTTACCCCACGGTGACGGCATGCGTTTAAAAATGTACGCACCTTACCCTTGCTATCACGGGTAGCTAAAATGGGCACACCAAAATCATCCAAGGTGAAGTAACTATTGGCCCCGGGTAAGTCACCACTAAAACCAATGATTTGGGGGTGGTCTCCAAATAGTTTCTGCCATTCCTTGCACGCATGGTTTCGGTCTGTGTATACCGTTGTCGATTGCACCACTTGAGCGCCACAATCAACGTTGACCTTGTGGTCAATTTGATGGAAAAGCTCTTTAATGATGGCTACTTGTTTAGCGTGCTCCATGGCTACTCACCTCGTTTTATATTTTTTGCCACTGCTATGGCGCTGTTCATAATTGTTTTCCTGTTACCTTATCGCCATGCAATCAAGATACTCATGAGGAGAAAATCCTACAATCAACACCGGGCGATGTTGGGTATACAAATATGAATACCTGCCCGCCCATCCTTTGTCTAACGGTTCATATGTGTGGCGATGTTCATCAGAAAGGGCTGGCTTCGCGACCACTTTTCGATACTTATGTTGTGGGACCCGGCCGGTTTTGGCACACTGCTTGATGGTGGACCCCGATCCGGTGTTTTCACCAAGCCTGGCGAAAACACCGCACAGGTGAGTTTGGCCCACGCACGCACCCTGCACGGCGCGCTGCGTGTCCCCACGGATCGCCGTATCGAAGACGCCGATGATTCACTGCCAAAACACAAGGAATTTATATCCAGTCAACTGGCCTTCGGCAAATACCTGCTGGCAGCGAAGCGGGGAAAATAGCTCACGAGATGCTGGTGCACCGTATTGCTGCAACCCCCGCCCTGACGCGTATCGACACCCACGGGGCGCCGGCAATACCAGTATAATTGTGCGCATGGGAACATTTGCCTGAATAGCTATGTAGGGGAGAAATCGTGTCGAAGCTGGAGCTGAAAATACCGCCCGTGCTAGTGACGATAGCGTTTGCCTCGATGATGTGGTTGCTTGCTCTGGCGACACCGGACGTGCATGCGCTGAGGGGCTTGGCAAGCGTCTTTTCTGCAATAGCTATGCTGACCGGTGGCCTCTTTGCGTTGTCGGGTGTTGTGGCCTTCAGGAAAGCCAGGACGACAGTCAACCCGACCACGCCAGGAGCGTCATCCTCCCTGGTGACCGCTGGGGTCTACCGATACACGCGAAACCCGATGTATCTGGGTTTCCTGCTCCTGCTGATTGGCTGGGGCTTATTCCTGGCCAACGCCTTCGCTCTAACACTTACCTTTGCTTTCGTCGGTTACATGAACAGGTTTCAGATCGAACCAGAAGAAAAGGCCCTGGAATCCCTATTTGGATCAGACTTTGCCACCTACAGAACGCAAGTGCGCCGGTGGCTCTAGCCAGGTTTCCAATGTTCGGCAGTCGCTCAATCGAGTCTGTGTACTAAGCCGTTAGCCGATGGGATGCCCCAGATTCTTGCACACACGCACCAAGACAAGCCGCTTGCGCAAGCGCATCGGCAAAGTTGCTTGCCTGTCCCAGAGCGGCTCACCAATGCACACAACGATACTTCCCGCATTAGTGCCTGCCAATCAACTTTGGCACGCATCGTGCATTAGCCACGTTCAAAATCCCTTTTATGACTGCGGAAGTGAGAACCTATGTCCTATCTAGAACCCAGTGAATTCGCAACAAAAATGGTTGATTCTGGTGAGCAGAAAATTTTTATGTCTACCAAAGATACGCTTGTCAGGGCATTTATGGCAGGCGCGATCCTGGGATTGGCCGCCTTTTTTGCCATCAGCGTCATCGTTTCAACCGGTAGCCTGTTAGTTGGCTCCCTGCTGTTCCCGGTGGGCTTCATCATGCTGTACCTGATGAAGTTCGACCTGCTAACAGGTGTTTTTACGCTGGTGCCGTTGGCCGTGCTCGACAAGCGCGCGGGCTGTACGGTGGACCAGATGCTCAGGAACTGGGGCCTGGTCTTCGTGGGTAACTTCGCGGGAGCCCTGGCAGTCGCGTTCTTTGCCTCATACATTCTGACCTATGGTTACAACACCGACGGTGGCGCCCTGGCGGCCAAGGTCGGCTCCATAGGTGAATCCCGCACCCTTGGGTACCAGGAGCACGGCCTTGCGGGTTGGATCACCATATTTATTCGCGGCATGCTATGTAACTGGATGGTATCGATGGGGGTGGTCGGCGCCATGATCTCAACATCGGCGTCAGGCAAGATGATGGCAATGTGGATGCCCGTAATGCTGTTCTTCTTTATGGGTTTCGAGCACTCTATCGTCAATATGTTTCTGTTTCCCTTCTCCATGATCATGGGTGGCGATTTCACCGTTGTCGATTACTTCATCTGGAACGAAATACCGACGGCGTTGGGCAATCTGGTCGGCGGCTTCCTGCTGGTTGGCTTGCCTCTCTACTGGACCCATGTCAGGACCAACCCGGAACGCAAGGTCAGGAACAAACCCTCGGTCAGCAAGTTTGCCTGAGCCTGCGCCAGGCGAAACAGGAGTCCCCGCCTGCAAGGGCGGGGCTTGCTCCGTTAAAAAGCAATTGACAGTCTCTATCGGGCAGTATTCCAGTGCCGGAAGAAAACCCAGGAATCAGGACTTTCACGGTGTGCTGGTCCCGGCTGAGCCCCAGCTGAGCTCGAAAGGCATAGCAATTGCGTTAGCGGACGGTATCAGCAGCAGTGAAGTCAGTCACATCGCAAGCGAAACCGCAGTAACAGGCTTCTTACACGACTACTACAGTACATCCGATTCATGGTCGGTTAAAACCTCCGCGCAGCGGGTACTGCAAGCCACCAATTTTTGGCTCTATGCGCAAACCCGAAGCAGCCCCGACCGCTACAACAAAGACAAAGGCTATATTTGTGCTTTCAGCGCAATGGTGTTGAAGTCGAATACGGCCCATCTGTTTCACAGCGGCGACACCAGAATATACCGGGTAACTGGCGGTCGGCTTGAGCTCTTAACCGAAGATCATCGCCACGTCCTGTCAGAGAAGCAACACTTCCTAAGCCGCGCCCTCGGCTTTCACGACGCGCTGGAAATGGACTACAGCAGTATCCCGGTGGACGTCGGCGATACCTTCGTTTTAGCGACGGACGGCGTTTACGAGTTTCTGGCGCCCGAAACCATCGCCGGGTCGATTGCACAGGCCAGCGACCTGGATGCTGCCGCCCGGGAGTTGGTTGAGAACGCTTACTCTGCGGGTAGTGACGACAATCTCACAATACAGATCATTCGGCTGGAGGATCTACCCGACCAGAAAATTGGCGAGGTGCAGAAGCGGGTAGAACGCCTGTCACCGGCGCCGCCACTGTCGGCCCGCATGGAGTTCGACGGTTACAGAATTATTCGCGATCTTCACATCAGCAGTCGAAGCCATGTGCTCCTGGCTGAAGACCTGGATACCGGCGACAAAGTCGCCATCAAGACGCCCTCCATGGAAATGCGCGACGATCCTGAATACCTGGAGCAAATGCTTATGGAGGACTGGATCGCGAGGCGACTGGACAATGCCCATATCCTGAAGGCGGCCGAATCCACAAGAAAGCAGAACTATATCTATCTTGTCACCGAGTATGTTGAAGGCCAGACCCTGGCACAGTGGATGATCGACAATCCGTCGCCATCTATAGAGACCGTTAGAACTATTGCTTCCCAAATCGGCCGCGGCCTGCAGGCCTTCCATCGCCAGGAAATGGTGCACCAGGACCTTCGCCCCGACAACATCATGATTGACACGGCCGGTACCGTAAAGATTATCGACTTTGGCGCAACCCGGGTGGCGGGAATTTCTGAGCGGGCCGAATCCACTAACAGGATCTTTGGAACGGCGCAATATACGGCGCCGGAATACTACCTGGGATTTCCCGGCACGCCCCAGGCGGACATATTTTCGCTGGGAGTCATAGCTTACAAAATGCTATCGGGGAAGCTACCTTACGCAAACGCGGTTTCCGGCACGCGCAGCCGTCGCTCCCAGGCCAGGTTGCGCTACAGACCATTGCACGCTGACCATGATAGTATTCCTGCCTGGATAGATTCTGCCATCAGTAAGGCGGTTCACGTCGAGCCCCACAAGCGCTATGAAGAAGTGTCTGAATTCGTCCATGAACTCAGCAAACCGGCTTCTGTTGACCGCGTTATAGCCAGACCGCCGCTACTGGAACGCAACCCGGTTTTTTTTTGGCAGTGTTTGTGCATTGTGCTGGCAGCAGTTATTGTCGTTCAAAGCATATTTTGACCCCTACATTTGACCCCGACAAAGGGCATTCAACCCAGCCAAGACAACATACCGAGACTACCTTGGCCCAATCGTAGAATGCTCACCAGGTCTTGTAGGGCAGGAATTTTCCGTTCATGGTGACGACGACACGGTCGCCCTTCTCGTTTTCTTCTTTCTCGACGTCCATGCTGAAATCGATCGCGCTCATGATACCGTCACCGAACTTTTCCTGAATCACCTCTTTCAGCGTATCGCCGTAAACGCCGACTATTTCGTACAAGCGGTATACCAGGGGATCTTGCGGCACCGCTTTTTCCCAGGATTTTGTGGGGTATTCCATCAGTGCCGCTTTGGCGGCGGCCGGCAGTTCAAACAGCATACACGCTTTTTCAGCCACTGCCTCGGGCATGGAGTTCATACCCAGGCAGGCCGAAGTCACCCAGACCGTACCATGCCCCAACTCACCGGCGATGGCCTCCCAGCTAAGCCCCCTGGCTTTTTTCGCAAGCACTATCGCTTCCACCACATCTTCTTTCTTCATCAGTCATTCCCGTATGTTTTCGGTTGAGAAAAAGCTGTTTCGGTGAACGTTTAACAGCTGCTGTTTAAACGGGGTGCAATGCAATTTGTGTGCCATGGCGCGCAATTTGTGTGCAATGACCATCGACACTGAACCGACGGACGCCACGGATTGCAGTCTCAGCTTATCGTTGGGGGAACGGTTATTGCCCGCCCACAATCAGGCAGGGCGACGCGTGGATGCGACTTTATGGTGCAAAGAGATCGGCTCTCCACTGCCTGCCCGGGGCGGGACACCACCAAAGTTTATCTTGTATGACGCCCTCATCATGCTCTAATGACAGGCGTTCCTGTAAAGCGCATGGCAAGGTGTACCCGGATTGAATGGCCCGAAGATATCAGGGGGATTCCCTGGCGGAATCACAGCGCTTTTGCAGCTAATCCAGGGCACACCGCGGTCAATAAGACCAGGAGGCTGTCAATGACTGTCGAAACACAGATTCCCCTGCTCGAAGACATACTCGCCGATTGGCGGGAAACCATCGGCGACGAGTTCGAGGGCTACAAAAACCATGTCTACCGAATGATCAATTTTTGCCTGCTGCTTAGGGACTGTAGCGAGGAAGAGAAACAAAAAATTGTCATTGCCGGAGCATTTCATGATATCGGCATTTGGGTTGACGATACCGTCGATTACATACCCCCATCGATACCACCGGCTATGCAATACCTACAAGATCACGATCTTGGGACCTGGTCAACGGAAATTGAATTGATGATTTCCGAGCACCATAAAGTGAGGGAGTACAAGGATCCATCCTATCCGCTGGTCGAGTTATTCCGCAGGGGTGACCTGGTTGATTTCTCCCTGGGCAGGGTGCGTTTTGGCATTCCCAGATCCACTATCAAAAGTGTTAAACAGGCGCTACCCAATGCTGGCTTTCACAAAAGCCTGGGTAAGAGAGCCGCAAGGTGGTATATCAGGCATCCCCTGAATCCAGCCCCAATGATGAAATGGTAACCATCCAAATATGCGCAGCGAGCAATCGCGCTTTTATGGTGCCCGCAAGCGAAGACAGTCCGTGATCGGTACGAATTCGTTTCGATTTTGGGTGCTTTTCGGCACCAACTACCCGATGCTTACGCCCCAAGCGTGCCTGGAAAAACTCCCTGAGCCGTCGCTGGATGCAGAGCAGTCCGAGCTGTTCCTGTAGGACGATGCCAAGGGAATCTTTCGACTCTGAGAACGCATTACTGACCGACCGGGGGGAAAACATGCGTAAATCCATCATCAACCTCAATGAAATAGAGCAGCATTCGCGCTCTCGTGCCATCGTTGCAAGCGGCGACGCCGCCGACCGCTACGGCGCGAAGATGTGGATGGTGGGCTCCGCAATCGGGGCACAAAAGCTGGGGTATAACGTCACCAGTGTTCCCCCCGGCAAGCGTGCGTTCCCATTTCATAATCATCGGGTCAATGAAGAGCTGTTCCTCATCCTCAAGGGAACCGGTGAAATTCGAATTGGCAAGGAAAGCTATCCGATCAAGCAGCACGATCTCATCGGCTGTCCTCCCGGGGACGAGGACTCTGCCCACCAGATTATCAACACCGGGGAAACCGAACTGGCGTATCTTGCTGTCAGCACGAAGTTTTCCCCCGAGATCGCCAATTACCCGGATTCGGGTAAGTTTGCAGTGTTGGCTGACTATCCAGCGGACAAGGACGGAGAGCCCAGGCGGTTTTCCCATATCGGGAGGGAAAAATCCGGCCTGGATTACTGGGACGGCGAGTAAACGCAGCCGCGCCCTGACCGCTTGCTGAATTCTTTTGTTTCGCAGCAGTCTGATGCAAAATGCGGTATTACCCATAGCGGCTTGTCGAATGCCGATGAGCAATCAAGACAGGAAATCAGGAAGAACCAGGACGTCGACGAGATCGCCGGGGAACTGGAAACAGTGGGCAAATCGGGTAAACCTGAGCCGCAGCACACACAGGCTATCGTGATCCATGAACCCTTGTAAGCAGTTTTCGTACTCGTGCTAAACCGGTGCCGAGGTCCCGCCGCTTCCAGCTTGCTTGCGTTATCGTCAAGAAAACGGAGCGAGCCTTTGCCCACAGCCAGCTAACCGCTTAACCCAGGTCGACAGAGCCAACGAGCGCTAACGATGAGCATGAATACCAACCATTGGAAACGGAGCACCCGCGCAATTATCGACGCCGCGTCCCGGGCACCATCGAGCCACAACACCCAACCGTGGGTATTTCGAGCCATGGGGTCTGCTATCGAGTTGTGGGCCGACCATTCGCGGGCCTTGCCAGAAAACGATCCTGAGAACCGGGAGCTGGTTATCAGCTGCGGTTGCGCGCTGTTGAATTTGCGTGTCGCCGCCGCCAGCGATGGCCTGGATGCACATGTCGAGCTTCTGCCTGCACCGGGCGAACAGGCACTGCTTGCGCGCGTATCGCTGGCAGAGCAGGCCAACGCCTCCCTGCTGGATGCGCATCTTGCGTTGTTCATCCAGCACCGTCGCACTTATCGACAAAGCTTTGCGCCGCGCGAGGTGGAGCCCGCTGTGCTTGACGATATGATGGCTGCGGCAAGCTACGAGGGCGCTGAACTACACCCCCTAAAGACCGCGGAGGCCAGGAGCGAGGCCGCAAAGCTTGTAGTAAAAGGCAACGCCGCGCAGTGGGCTGACCAGAATTGGCGGCGCGAGCTCGCGGCCTGGGTGCGGCCAGCCCGTGAAGGTGATGGCCTGCGCTTGCCCATGCTGCCGCCGGCACTCGCCAGAGCCGTTATCAACAAGTACGACCTGGGCAGGATGGTTGCCACTAACGACCTTAAACAAGCAGAATCGGCGCCCCTGCTGGCAGTGTTGTCTACCTACGCCGAGACCCCAGGTGACTGGTTGTTGGCCGGACAAGCGCTGCAGCGCGTCTTACTGGTCGCCTGCCAGCACGGCATCCAAGCATCCTATCTCAATCAACCCATCCAGGTCGCGGCGTTGCGTCCGGCAATACAAAGCATGATCGCCGGCGGTGTCCCCCAGATTCTCCTGCGGGCAGGCTACCCACGCAGGGAGATTGCGCCGACGTCGAGAAGGCCCCTCGACAAATTCATCGAGTTCCTGCCGCCGGAGTAAATACGGCCAGGGCGATTATCAATGCCAGGCCCAGATATGAATTACCCCGGAAACCCGGTATATTGCGCCCCCCGTGACCTGGAGCATTACCTCGACGGCGGCGAATTCCGCAGGGCTCCTGTCTGCCCCCCACCAACTGCTAATCCCGGAAGCAAGCGATGAGGCTCTGGTTGCCGTTAGTCCTGCTAGGCCTGGCCCCTGCGCTCAGCCTGGCGGCTGATACTGATAAAGCAGATCCGGTAGCGGACATGAGCCCGGTGCCTACGCAACAGGCGAGTGCCGGCGACCAGGAGCGCTGGTCAGATTTCCTGCCGATTTTCGGCAGGGAGGCGCGTCAGCGAGGGTACGTGCTACCACGTCCCTTCGGCATTGGTCTCAACTACATGGAGCAGAAGCAGCCTTTCGATGTGGATGGCGTCGAGGTGGAGAGTATCGATGTCAAGGGTTCGGGCCTTGTCGTAGTCGATGCAATAGACAACCGGGAAGACACGGTTATCCTCCGCTTCGATGCGTGGATATTCCCCTTCCTCAACCTCTACGGGATTATTGGCAAGACCGACGGCGAAGCCACTGGCCCGCTGCGGATCGACCCGAGAGTAGCACTTGGCGATGCCTGCCGCCTGCCACAGATTGACTGCCGACCCATCGATACCGGCATCAATCTCGAATACGAAGGCAATGTCGGGGGCGGTGGTGTGACCGTTGCAGGCGGCTACAAAGCCTTCTTTGCGATGATCGACAGCAACTATACCGTAACCAATCTCGACATCTCCAGCACTGACGCAACCGCCTGGGTGACCTCCACCCGGCTCGGCTGGAACGGCAGCACCAGCCACTTTACCGGTGCATTCTGGATAGGCGCCATGTACCAGGATATCAGCCAGGTCCTGGACCTCGAGGTTCCGCTGCCGCAGGACGCCAGTACCATCATCGACCAGTCATTGCTGCAGGTTTCCGTTGACCAATCTACCCAGGTCCCGTGGAACGGCCTGTTTGGAGGCCGCTGGGAAATTGGCAAAGGCGTCGAGATGCTGGCGGAATTCGGCTTTGGCCAGCGGCGCAGCAACATGTTTAACCTGACGTACCGATTCTAATAGTTTGCAGGAGGACTTCTCGCCCCCTACCCGGCATTAGAGCTACCACAAACCCACTGTTCCGGCCAAAACTGCATTCACCTGCCATCATCGCCGGCGGAATCGCTACTGGGTTGCGCGGTAGCCATGAAGCGATCCTGCACGCTAATTCCAATTCGCTCGCTTAAACTCTGCAGGATTACAAACAGGAAGGCTGTGGTGCCCAGCATCTCCAGCGTTTCTTCCGTAAGTTGCAATAAATGCAGTGCATCTTCACTCTGCAGCCACACCAATTCCATGCCTTCGACAAAGTCCAGTACAACAGCAATGCCAAACAGGCAGAAGGCAAGGAATACCCAGCGATGACTTTTTGGAGCAACCGCATGCCAGAGAAACCACAATAGATAGCAGCCATAAGCAATGAAAAACGGTGCAATAAATATTTGCCAGCCCCAGGACGGGAACCATGAATCGAGGGGGATGTCGGTGGTTTGCTCGTACTTGACCCTGAATGCCGTGCCCAGTCGTTCGTGTAATTTGGCGGCATCATCGACAGATACATAGAGGAAGAACAGCGCTACCAACGCCCAACCCCAGGCAATTGCTCTTGAATCATGGTTGCGAGAGTGCAGGAAGATCGCAGCGGCAAACAACCCCGCCAGCAGGGCGATATTCGAGGAGAGCCACGTTCCGATACTTTCTTCACGGGAGATGTCGAAGGAACGCGCAACGATCTGACTGGGAAACCAACCCAGGAAGAAGAGAAAGAAGTCGGCGGCAGCGACTAAAACCACGAGGCCGACACACAGCAGGGCCAGCCTTCGGGCCCAAACATTCCCGTTCAATTCCATCTTACCGGGGTCAGTCACAAGCATTCTACATCCCTTGCCCTGTTTGTTATTGTTGTCATCGTCTGGCTATGCGGTTGCGCTGTGGCCAGTCCCGGTTAAGATATCATCTTATGAATTCTTCGCATAACAGGATTTGATTGCTTCGGGCCCGTATCCGAATTAGAAAGCGTCTACCACGAGGCATAAATCTGTGCTGTATCGTTTTGGGCCAGAAGCCGGGTTCTCTGAGCTGTAATGGGGCACGACGCCTTGAATGCGACCCCCATGGCTAGGAATCGTAACGCATCGTGAATGCCTGCCCCCGACAAATACTCGTCGCTGGCAGGCAGATCGCAGCTTGAAAAAGGGAAAAGGGAAAAGGGAATGCCTTTGTTATCGACATCCGGGCACACGCGCGCCACTGCTGGCAGCACATGCCAGGAGCGCAATTGATTGTGGCGGTCCGCAATAGTCGCCGCCTCATCCAGGCCGGCCTGTGCCTGTTGTTGTTCATCATCGAGGTGGAGATAGTCGAGATCGCGTTGCGCAATTATTACAACCTGGCATCGCTGCGAACCTCGGTTTGGGCGCCGATTGTTGGTAAGCAACTATACTTTTTTAACTTCGTTGTCGCCTTTCCCGCCATTTTATTGCTGTTGCTGTGGCCGCGGCTAAAGGCACATGCAGCGCGGTTTGCATCACTTTCTGCGCAACATGCCCGACTCTTTCCATTGGCGCTGCAGGTAATGGCCTATTGCGCCTTCGCGACACTGACCTACCTGCTTTCTGTGACACCCGAAAGCCTGGCAGGCCACCTGCCGGCAGTGTTCTTTGCCTGGGGTATTTGCCTTGTAGCGACGGCGGTGCTGGCCCTGCTTGTGCTCGCTCCACATGAGTTCTGGAGCGGTTTTATCAAGCAGGAAAAGGTCGCGCTAGCGATCGCCGTTCTGGCAGCACTCGGGGCTAACTTCCTCGCCGAAAACCTGCCTCTAGTGGTACCGCTGCTAGCCGAGGGAGCCCTCCATGGGGCGAGGTCGATTCTGGTCTTGTTTTACGACCCCATCGTATTCGATGTGGGCCAGCGCCTGCTGGGCACCGAGCGCTTTTCGGTGACGGTGAGCAACGACTGCGCAGGCTACGAGGGCATCGCTCTCATCTCAATCTTTGCAAGCGCCTACCTGTGGCTGTTCAGGGCCGACTTCAGGTTTCCCCAGGCACTACTGGTCATCCCACTGGGTATCTGCGTGATCTGGGGCTTCAATATCCTGCGCATAGCGGCGTTGATCGCTATCGGTGACGCTGTATCACCCGCTTTGGCCCTGGCCGGCTTTCACTCCAACGCGGGTTGGATCGCCTTTATCGCGGTATCCATCCTGCTGCTTGGAATACTCCACCGGATTCCGTTTCTATCGCGCCGAACCCGGCCTGACAGCCGGATTACCGTCACTGATCGAAGCCATGCAGTCGGTATGGCTGATGCACTCCTGATTCCCTTTCTGACACTGCTGGCTTCAGCGCTGCTACTGGGAACACTGATAACCGATTTCGACTGGAGCTATCCCATCAAGGTATTGTTAACAGGAGCAGCACTGGGTTACTTCTGGAAAGTCTATCGATTCAATGAATACAGGTTCGACCTCTTCGCGCCGCTGGCAGGCCTGCTGGTGTTCGTCATCTGGATGCTGCTGGTCGAACCATCAACCGAGACAACAGCGCGCTTCGCGGAGCAGATCGCATCGCTGCCGCCGGTCGTGGTGTTCATCTGGCTACTGTTCCGTGTGGTGGGCTCGGTTATAACCGTGCCCCTGGCTGAAGAGTTGGCATTCCGGGGTTACTTGCTATCCCGGCTCAGCGGCCGCGCCCCCTCGGTCGATGCTCCCCTGCCATTCAAGCTTTTCGCGGTACTGGCATCGTCTATCCTGTTTGGGCTGATGCACACCGACTGGTTTGCCGGCTTGCTGGCCGGTTTGGCCTATGCTGCCGTGCGCTATCGCAGGGGCCACACCGGCGATTCGATCGTCGCTCACATGACGACGAACGGACTACTGAGCTGCTACGTACTTTGGAGCGGCCAGTGGTCCTATTGGTAAGTTCGGTTTTAGTGGTAAGTTCGGTTTTAGTGGTAAGTTCGGTTTTAGTGGTAAGGTCGGGTGCATCTACCTGGGAGCGCAACCGCCATCATGACTTTAGAAAGCATGACTTTAGAAAGCATGACTTTAGAAAGCATGACTTTAGAAGGATTCGCGGACACAGACCGTTCAGCGTCGACCGGCTATGCCTTTCGGACACTCGGGCCTTGCGAACAGGGCCTTGCGGACAGTCGGGCACCAAAAACGCCACCGCAGACAGCCGACCCCCATGGTCAGCGCCAAGGCGATCGCCTTTATCTGCTATCTTTCGCTACCACCTACACCCGTTTTTTGCTGCAACAGCTAATTGCTGCAACAGCTAATTGGATTCTCGCCGGATCCTGCTCCCTGTGCGAAGTTCCTACCATGGCCTTAGAAGGCTAAGCCCTTGATCATAAACCCCACACCGCACACAGTCCCTCGCCGAGAATCCCACATATCGGCGTAATGGCAGTCTAGTCGCGATTGCTGCGCTCGCGTACGAGTGCGCCAAGGCCAAGAACCAGCCCCAGACCCATCATCGCGGCACCGGCATCCAACTCTGGCACCGAAGCGCTGCTTTTACTGCCGTCGCCACCGTAGCCGCCTTTGTAATCATCAGATCCACTGCCACTACCAGCGAACGCCATCGGACTACCTACTAGCACTGCTGTAACAATTACCGCATATATTTTCTTCATCATCTGTTCCCACCTGACTCCATTGTTCTTGCCGTTTGGTCAATAGCCAACCCTTCGCGGCCTCGACCTTCCCTGGTAGTCATCAATAGCTACCTGTCGACGTATTCCATGCAAAATGCATGCTAATTTTCCTAGTGCCTTGATATCGTTAAATATTTACGCTTTTATCTATTGCCCCACCGAAAAAGTCATGCCCCATTGTAAAAAAAGCCGACACCGAAACGCAAATAGGCACGCTAAATTTGCTCGAAAACCGTGTTGATCGACCCTTGATGGCTAAACTCTGAGCAACGGGGTAAGGATCCCGCTGCCGCAATAAACCGAACCCATGCACCCGAGCCACGGCCCACCCCAGTAGATGTAAAGTAATTCGACACTTCCAGTCCAGTGCTCACATCACCGGCGCCCATATCCGACGCTGGCCGGCCTGATTCTTCAGAAACCTCTAGTCGGCGGCTCCAGCTGTAAATCACGACTCTTTCGCCGCCAATTTGCGGATGAATTTATCGGACTCGATGGCGATGAAACTGGGTAAGAAGCAGAGCAGGATTAACGGCCACCAGTCTGCGGGAAACGGCGCGGTGCGAAACAGCGCCGCGGCTGGGGGCCAGACGGTGGGAATCAAGCGAATCAGAACGCTGAGGACGATGCCAGCCAGCAGCCATGGGTTCGACAGGGGGTTGAGTGAAAACGCCGAGTTGTAGATAGACCTTGCCGAGATCGCATAGCCAAAGTGCGCAAACAATATCCCCCAGAAGGCTGCGGTCTGGGCCTGGGTCAACAACAGTGCATCCACCACAACGCCCTCTACCACGGCCGGCGAGCCGAAATGGTAGTACAGCAGGAACCCTGGTAGCGCTATCGCAAAGCCCATCAGGATCACACGCTGCAGAAACAAGCCGTTGATAATCCGGGCTTCAGGCTCCCGGGGAGGCACTTTCAGCAAGCCCTCCTCCTTGGGCTCCATCATCAACGGCATGGTCAACAACACCGAGTCGAGCAGGTTGATCCATAGAATCTGCACGGGTTCCAGCACGAAACGCGTGGCGAACAGCGGTACAAATGCCGCAAGCAAAATAGCGCCCATAATCAGCAGCGCCTGGGCCGCGTTGGTGGGCAGTGTATAGAGAATCGCCTTTTGCAGATTGTTCCAGGCGTGACGCCCCTCTTCCACGGCGGCGACGATGGTGGCGAAGTTATCGTCTGCCAGTACCATATCCGACGCTTCTTTCGCCACCTCGGTACCACTGATGCCCATGGCCACGCCGATATCGGCGGCCTTTAACGCGGGCGCGTCGTTGACGCCGTCCCCGGTCATCGCCACCACATGGCCATTGGCCTGCAGAGCCTCGGCAATGGCTTTCTTGTGCTCGGGAGCAACCCGGGCGAACACCGAGACTTCCTCGGTCAACTTGCGCAGTCCGGCATCGTCCAGGTGGCTGAGTTGCACCCCGGTTTCCACCCGGTCTGCCTCGATACCGAGTTGGCGCGCCACTGCCTGGGCTGTATCGGGGTGGTCCCCGGTAATCATTACCGTGCGGATACCGGCCCGGCGACAGAGGTCTATCGCCTCGATAGCCGATTGCTTGGGCGGGTCGAACATGCCCTGCAAGCCTGCAAAGTGCATATCGAAGAGGTCCTCGGCGCTGAGTCCGCCGCTGTGCCCAGGGGGCAATTCCTTCACCGCGAAGCCCAGCGTCCGCAGGGCGTCACCGGCGAAAGACCTGGCCTGTTGCAACGCATTGTCGCTGTCGAAAGCGCCGGGCTCACCAGCGGCGTCGAGCTCGGTGGCACACATGGGCACGATAATTTCCGGCGCGCCCTTGGCCAACACCAGCCGTTGCTCGCCGTGCTCAACCAGTACCGCCATGTATTTGGACGATGAGTCAAAAGGAATTTCCACCAGGCGCTCGACACCATCGACAACCAGGCCCGCCTTGGCCCCGGATATGCGCAGCGCCAGTTCGGTGGGGTCACCGGTACCGCCCTCACCGCTCAGGTGCGCGTTATTGCAGAAAAATCCGCAGTTGAGTACTTGCATCAGCCGAGCTTCACCGGGGGCATCAACTGGAGCGCCCTTGTAAAGGAATTCGCCATCAAGGTCGTAGCCCGTGCCGCTCACCCCGTAGGTTCGACCGCCGGCATAAACCCGGGTAACGGTCATTCGGTTCTCAGTGAGGGTGCCGGTCTTGTCTGAACAGATCACCGACGTCGCGCCCAGGGTTTCCGCTGCTGGCAGCTTGCGGATCAGGGCTTTTCGCCCCGCCATGACTACCCCGGAAAGAGCGAGTATCGAGGTGACCAGGGCGGGCAGCATTTCAGGAATGGCGGCAACCACCAGCGACACAGCGCCGAGGAAGCTATAGGAGATGTCGTACCCCAGGTAGATGCCGTAGGCAAAGTTGAAGCCCCCCACCGCCAGGATCGCTATGATCAGGGTCTTGATGAATTCCTTCATCTTGCGTTGCAAGGGCGTCGTGCCCGCATCAGCGGCGCTGACCATATCGGCGATCTGGCCGAATACCGTATTGCGCCCGGTCTCCACCACGGCGGCGCGCGCAGTACCCTGGGTCAGGTAGGTTCCGGAGAAGCCGGTGTTGGTTTGGTCACCGGGCACCAGGTCACTGCCCTCGAGCGCTTCGGTTTGTTTTTTTACCGGCACCGATTCACCCGTGAGCGAGGACTCATCGACATGGATATTGCTGACCTCGAGAAAGCGCACATCCGCGGGAATCTTGTCGCCACCCTCCAGCACCACGATATCGCCGGGCACCAGTTCGCGTGCCGGTATCCGCCGCTGCTCGGAGTCTCTCAGCACCAGGCACTCCTGCACCATCATGTTGCGCAGTGCCTCCAGCGCTCCTTCGGCCTTACCCTCCTGGACAAATCCCAGCACCGCGTTGAGCAGGACAACGCTCACGATGACGATGGTATCGGGCAGCATGTGGCTGCCCATTGCCGTCAGCACACCGGTTACCAGAGCTGTCAGCAACAGGATGATAACCATGGGGTCGTTGAACTGGCGCAGGAATCGCACCCAGGCGGGAGTCTTCTTGAACTCGATTTCATTGGGCCCGTACTGCTCGAGGCGTGCGTTTGCCTCCGCCTCGCCGAGGCCGCCGGGTTTGCTCTCCAGCTTTTTTAGAACATCGTCGCTGGATGCCTGGTACCATGGTTCGTCCACGCACAACTCCCCACTCGGTTGATATTCAATGCTTGTCGTTCAATTACAGGGCGACCGCCGGGGGTTATCGATTAAGGCCCATAAAGACAGCCGGAGACGTGCGGCCCTTAGCCGTGTCTTGACGCAGCGAAGCTGCACGGTGGGAAGATACTACTCGAAAAGGCCTGCCGGGCTGTTGAAGCAGATCAATATGGAGCGAAATTCACGGCCTGATTCCGTAAATCGGTAACCCACCTCACCGTTGCAGGGATGCTCGCGGAGCCATCCCTGCAACAAATTGTCGTCGGCCTTGGTATGCGGTCACTGCAACTCGATATCCACCTCGACCCCGAAGTGATCGGACGGGTGAGTGAGTTTGGGGGAATCCTCAGGCTGCAGCTCGGAGACCGGAACCAGCGACTCTATCGCCACGGGTTGGTCAAAGATGCGACGAGCTTTTATACCCACCGCGCCGAGGTTCTTGACGAACAAATGATCCAGCAGCAGGGGGCCACTGGTGTCTTCCTCCTCCAGTAATATCAGGTTTTCTTCGGTACAGTAGCTACAGGGCAGTTGCTCGGCGGCGGGAGCGGTAAAACCGTCGTCCAGCCACAACTGGCAATTCTCTTCAAAGTCCGGCACCACACCGTTGCTGGCATTGCCAAAACTGCAGTTGAAATCGCCGCCAAAAATAATGGGGTTGGTGCCCGCCTTGGCGTTGGCGAAGGCAATCATCTGCTCCTGCATAAAGCGGTTCTCGCCCTCCCAGGAACCGTGCTTTCCGGAGGTCGGGTAGTCGATGGTCGCCTCCAGGTTGGCGGTGGGATGGGTACAGCCAATCACATGCACCCTGTTGTTGAGCTCGATCTCCGCAAACAGGGCGCCCCGGTGATTGCCGCTTGAATCATCGATGAAGTCGAGAAACTCGCGGCTTTTAAGCTCATGCCTGGAAGCGAGCATCAGCCCTAACGCGCCGCCATAGGCAAACTTGCCCGCGGGTTGCGTGACCACTTCCACCAGCCCGTCAATGGTTATCCCGGGTGTGCCGACCGCGCCGATCAGATTGTCGAGACAGGTCGGCGACAGATCGGCGAAGAACACGCTACATTGGGCTATTCCGCAACCCACCAGTGCGCTGTCCGTGAGGCCATCACACTGGGCCCTGGCACAGCCCTCGAAGCCGGCGATCTCATCCGTGGTGCAGGCGGCAACTTCCACCTGCTCCGGGGGCACGGTATAGACATGGGGATAACGGTCACTGATGGCGCTCTTTATCGCCTCGACCTGATCATCGAGCCACACCTCCTGCATGCAGATCACATCGCTGTCGTAGTCGTCGATAAGCGACTCGAGTACCACCAGGCGCTCATTGGTGTAGGGAACAAAATTCAAAGCCAGGCCGAGGTTATAGGACGTTGCCGTGATCGACTTGATGGGCGGAGCAGAGTCGATACTCTCATCGCAGCCAGCTAGCAAGACCAGGCAACAAACCGCGATTATTAGCCTGGCTGGCAGCTTAATCAGTAGACTCATGGACAGTTCTCCTGTCTGGTGCATTGCCGTATGCGGTTGGCGCTCAGCCCTTGTTTTTATTGAAGGCGGAAAAAAGACTCTGGAACTTCTCCATCGCCTGCAAGCCCACCGGAAAGAAGTTTTCCATCAATGCCTGGGGATCGTTCATGTCGTCGATGGTCGATTCCATCTTCGACTGTACTTTCTCCAGCAGCGCCGCCTGCATGGGCTCCAGGTCCGGCAGCCCAATCAACTGACGTGCTTCTTGGGGGGTAAGGTCCATTTCAACGGTGACTTTCATATTCTGTTCCTTATTGTGTTATTTTCTACCCGTATATAACTGATGCTCCGGCGCTTGTCCAGATGTACCGGCCGACAGATGTACCCGCCGGCAAGCCGCCCCACCACGGGAGATCCACCATGCTGGAAGGTAAACCAAAGCACAACCCTCGATTGCTGATAGCGCTGCTGGCCGGGAACCTGGTTCTATGTACCAACGCCGCACTGGCCAAAGAACCGCCAACGCCGCGCCTGATATTGCAGGTGACGGTGGATGCATTGCGGGGCGACCTGCCACAGCGCCACCTGCACAACATGGGTAAGGGTGGTTTTCGCTACCTGTTCGATAACGGCGTGCATTTCAGCAATGCCCACTACGAACACGCCAACACCGAGACCGTGGTCGGTCACAGCTCACTGGCAACCGGAGCAACACCCGCCCTGCACGGTATGATCGGCAACGTCTGGTTCGACAAGGACTCCGAACGCCTGGTGTATAACGTCGAGGATGCTCGCTACCACCTGCTCAGCGAAAACGCCGATGTCGATAAGAGCACCGAGCTCGACCCCACCCAGCGTGTTGCGACCGCTGATGGCCGCTCACCCCGCGCGCTGCTAACCTCGACCTTCAGCGACGAGCTGGCCTATGCCTACAATGGCCACGCAAAAATATTTGCGGTGTCGGTCAAGGACCGCGGCGCCATTCCCCTGGCGGGACAGGCCGGTAAGGCTTTTTGGTTTTCCAAGGCCGCGGGGCAGTTCATTTCCAGTAATTACTACTACCCGCGTTTTCCGCAATGGGTGCTGGACTGGAACAAGGCTGACCCCCTCGCCCAATACCGCGACCAGGCCTGGGAATTATTGAAGCCACCCCAGGACTACCTTTTCGGCAAGCAGGACAACCAGCCCTGGGAAACCAACTTTCCAGGTTATGGCATCACCTTTCCCCACCCCTGGGGCGGCGCAGCCGACGACAAATACTTTACCACCAAGCTGACCCTGGGGCCCGCCGGGGACGAACTGGTGCTGGCATTCGCCAAGACCCTGATCGAGCGCGAGAACCTGGGCCAGGATGCCGTGCCAGACTACCTGTCGCTCAGCTTTTCCTCCCACGATTATGTCAATCACCTGTTCGGCCCCTCCAGCCTGGAGGCCGAGGACGTGCTGTTGCAACTGGATCGCACCCTGGCCGACCTGTTCGGCTATATCGACAAGACGGTGGGTCTCAAACATACGCTGATCGTGCTCTCCGCCGACCACGGAACGCCGGATGCGCTACCGTACCTGAATCTGCGCGGCGACCAGAATTCAGACTACTACGACATGGCCGCCTGTATGCAGAGCGTCGAGGCAGGGATGGCACAGGAATATGGCGATGCAGAGGGTTTGCTGGGGGATTTCTCGCACCCTTATATCTACCTGGACCAGGCAGTTATAGAAGAGGCGGAACTGGATCAACTCGAAGTCGCCCAACTTGCCGCCCGCCTGGTGGAGCAATGCCAGGGAATCAACGCCGCAATCGTCACTGCGGGTTCACAGTCCGCACCGACACAAACTACAGCGGTAGAGCGGCGGGTGTGGAACAATTACAACTCCCGGCGTTCCGGCGATGTGCACGTGGTGCTCGATAGCAATGTTTACGTGAATGACTTCGACGGCCTGATCGTTGCGGCTACCCATGGCTCACCCTGGAACTACGATACGTTCGTGCCGATATTTTTCTCCGGGCAGGGTATCAACAGTGGCAGCGTGAGCCGCCGGGTGACACCCTACGATATCGCCCCTACGCTGTCTGCGCTGCTTGGCATCAAGCCACCCTCCGGTAGCGTGGGCAACCCTCTCGAGGAAGTGCTGGCGCGGTGAGGCAAATACCTGTGAGCGGGCTGGAATCAGCGCGGAGATAAAATAGACCCCTGCTCGTGCTTTACCGATCTGCAGTAAACGGTGGCTCGCCGTTCCAGACCACCTCAAGGCGCAGGGAGGCCCGCGTCATGCCAACGAAAGCGATGCGCCGGCGCTGGTCGAGGTCGTCACCGGCAGACAGGTTCATATCGACCAGGATCACTGCCGGTGACTGTTGTCCCTGGAAGCGGGCAACGCTGGTAAAACGCAGTTCACCGGCGCTATACAGGCGCTCACCATCGCGGTTATAACCTCCGGTAAACTGGCGCAGGGGACAACCTCCAATTGCCTCGACACCGTGAAAAACCGACTCCCCGACACGGCCACAGGTGAGGATGACGATTTCAGCGGGCGCCAATCCCTGCCGCAACAGACCCTTTACGGCCTTGTCGACTGCGGTCAACTGGCCTCTGGCATTGGCCACGCGGTACTCCTGCGCGTCCAGCCCAATGATGCCGTTGCGTGGCTCGAATTCAAACTCTGGAAACATGCGATTGATGTAGCGGGCGATACGATAAGGCGAACGATAGTTGTCCCTGGCGTGGTAGGTGACGCTAATGCCGTCGGGATTGCCCTGCCCCATGCGGTTACCGCGGGTTTGATCCTCCAGCCACAAAACCTCTGCGTCGGTTTGCAGGAAACATTCCTTCAACAACAGCCACCAGAGCTCCTCGAATTCCTGGGCCTCATCGATGATCAGCGTATCAAAGCGTTCTGCACTGCCCAGTTCAAGACCCAGCATCTGCTCGGTCACTTCAGTCCAGAAGCCCGGCTCCTGCTGGCGACTGAAGTCCAGCTCCTGACCATGGGAGCGCAGCAGCCGCCGACAGAAACCATGCCAGGAGTTGATCGTGCCCCCGGACGGCAACTGCTGCCGCAGCATCTCAGCCAGCGGACGGTTGAAACACAGCAACAGGGTTCGCCTGCCCACCTCGACGCTGCGCGCATACCGATGCGAAGCCAGCAGTGACTTGCCGCAGCCCGCGGTGCCCACTACCCGCAGCCGGAAGGGTTCGAATTGCAGGTTGTCTATAAAATTCACCAGGCCCTCTGACAGGCGCACGAAGCGCTCGTCGAGACGGCGGCGGCGCGAATGGATATCCGGCACCAGTTGAAACGTGTGCTGGAAAAACTCAACAACCTTGCCCCGCACAAAGGGCTCCGGTCGGCCCGGACCCAGCACCTGTTCGATACGCCGGGGCAATTCGTCAGCGCTGCTCCCGTCCACTATGCGTGAACGTTCGAGCGCGGCGGCGGTGAGTTGCCTGACCTTGTGATCGGGACAGTACACCAGGTAGTCGATGGAGAGCCTCAACCTGCCACCATACTGGGCGCGGAACTTTTCGATGATGTGGTCCCGGGAGCGCACCACCTGATCGACCGGGTTTTTCCGCTGGTCACCATAACTCTTGACCAGCTCGCCATCGATCTCATCCAGCCTCCCGTTCTTCTGTTCGATCAGTAGAATATCCCCAGTCCCGTTGACCACGACGAAATCGACCTCGCCGAACACTGTGTACTTCTCGTAAGAGCGGCTCCAGTGGACGCTGTGAAACACAGTATAGTCCTGGCTCAACTGCCGCCTCAGCAGGGACAGCGTCTCCAACTCCCGGCTGTTAACTCCAGCCTCCTCTACGGGAGAAACATCGGCAGGAACAATATGGGCCATAGCCAGCGATACCTCTTCGGGTGTGATTCAGTCAGCAGATTGGGATAACAGCCCCGGCGACGAACCGCCCGGGGAAGCGAGCCCATGGTAACGGTGATGCCCCTTCGTTGGAACCGCACTAGCCGGCGCAAAGGCGCAGGCAACCGCCGCGCACTCTGCCTTACAGACAGGCGCGCCCACAGAACAGAGGCCCGGTGTAAGCCTGCCTGTTGCCGGTTATCGGATTGGCAACGGTAATGTCATGGGGTGGGATTGGCATGCAAAGGTGGGGAGCTTTGTCCTAAATGTCGACTTCCGCGATAATACACTTTATGCTGTTCACGCCTGCGGTCGCTCATAACAGCGTTGATTATCTAACATTTGCAGCGGCGGGCACGATGACAGAAATCCACCACAAATCGACGATTGCTTGAGGCTATTCCGATATGTCCAAGACCCTTGTTCGCTATTCCAGCATTCTGGAAATCGTCGGCGATATCATCAAGGTGGAAGTACCCCAAAGCGCTTCTGCTGAAGACACCGCAGCCAGATTCGGCGACCTCGCCGTGGTCGAACGGCACGATGGCGAGCAATCGCTGGCCCAGATCATCTCAGTCAATCGCAGTACGGTGTCGCTGCAGGTCTACCAGGGCACCAAGGGACTTTCTACCGGCGCCTCGGTGCGATTCCTCGGCCACCCGATGCTGGTGACCTATTCCGAGAATATTCTGGGGCGCACTTTCAACGGTGCCGGGGAGCCCATGGACAATGGACCCAGCCTGGAGGAGGACGCTAAAATCCCCATCGGCGGGCCTTCTGTCAACCCCATGAAACGGTCGCTGGCATCAAAGCTGATACGCACCGACGTTCCCATGATAGACGTCTTCAACTGCCTGGTCGAAAGCCAGAAAATTCCTATTTTTTCGGTCTCCGGCGAACCCTTCAACCCCTTTCTCGCTCGCATCGGCATCCAGGCCGATGCCGATGTGGTTATATTTGGTGGCCTTGGCCTGATCTTCGACGACTATCACTTTTTCCGCACCGCCTTTGAAGACGCCGGGGTGTTCTCGCGCACGGTAATGTTTGTCAACCAGGCGTCCGACCCCATCGTGGAGCGCATGCTGGTGCCCGACATGGCGCTGTCGGTAGCCGAGCGCTTTGCGGTCGAGGAAGGCAAGCGGGTACTGGTTTTGCTGACCGACATGACTGCCTACGCCGACGCCATGAAAGAAGTCGGTATATCCATGGAGCGGGTGCCGTCCAACCGCGGTTACATGGGCGATCTATACTCCCAGCTTGCACGCCGCTATGAGAAAGCCTGCGACTATGCCAGTGGTGGCTCGGTCACCATCCTGACGGTGACCACCATGCCCGGCGACGATGTAACCCACCCGGTACCCGACAACACCGGCTATATTACCGAGGGCCAGTTCTACCTTCACAACGGTGTTATCGACCCCTTCGGTTCACTGTCTCGCCTCAAGCAGCATGTAATCGGCAAGCGAACCCGCGAGGATCACGGCCAGATCATGACGACCATGATCCGGCTTTACTCCGGTGCCAGCGATGCCCAGCAGAAAGAGGCGATGGCTTTTGAGCTGTCCGAATACGACCACCGCCTGCTCAAATTTGGCCGCCTGTTCCGCAAACGCTTTATGGATATCGAAGTCGCCATGCCGCTGGAGCAAGCCCTGGACCTGTGCTGGCAGACGCTGGCCGAATGCTTCGAACCACAGGAACTGCTGATGAAGCAGGAACTGGTCGATAAGTATTTCCCGGCCCGGGCCGAGGCCGGTTGATATGGCCCGGCTGGCACTCAGCAAGTCATCACTGAGTAAGCAACAGACTCAGTTGAAAAGCTACGAACGCTTCCTGCCCTCTCTGGACCTGAAGCGCAAACAACTGATCGGGGAGCGCAACAAGGCAGTGCATACCCTGCAACGCACGCGTGAAGAGATCAAACGCTACACGGAGCAGGTGGGCGAGCGACTGCCGATGCTGTCCAACAAGGAAATCGATCTCTCGAACCTGGTGACCCTCGAAGGTGCGCGGCTGGTCGAAGAAAATGTCGTCGGCACCAGCCTGCCCAGGCTGCAGGCGATAGAAGTCACTGTCGCTGACTACCCACTGCTGACCAAGCCCCACTGGGTCGACAACGTGGTCAAAGAGCTGACCGCGGTGCTGGAACTTAACGTGCGAGCCCAGGTCGAGGAGCGCCGCCTGGCATTGCTCGAGGCCGCGGTTCGCACCATTACCCAACGCGTCAATCTGTTCGACAAAGTGCTGATCCCTCGCACCCGGCGCAATATCAAACACATCCGCGTCTACCTGTCTGACGCGGAGCGTGCCGGCGTGGTGAACTCCAAGATAGCCAAGCGCAAGCGGCTCGAAGATGAGCAGGAGCTGGCGTGAGCATCGTTCCGCTCAAAAAGGTCACCATCTGCGGTCTGCTCAAGGAAAAGCAGGATATGCTGGCTTTGCTCCAGACCGTGGGCTGCATGCATCTCGAGTCGCTGCGTCCGGCACCCACCGATCCCACAAAACAGGTGTCGGAACGCGCCAAGGAAGTGCGCAAGGCACTGCGCTACCTGCTGGAGGCCCCGCGCAAACGCCGCCAGGTTCGCAAGCGGCAGGATTTCGATGTCGCCGCCACGGTGCAGGCGGTCGAGGAGAACATGCGGCAAACCCGCAAGACGGGGGACAATCGTGACTTCATCGCCAGGCGCATCAAAGATCTGGAGCCCTGGGGCGACTTCGTATTGCCCGAGCCCGGTGGGCTGCGTGGCCGAAAACTCTGGTTTTATATCATTCCCCACAAGGACATGCCGGTACTCTACGACAGCGATCTTACCTGGGCCGTGGTGCACCGCAATCCGCGCATCAGCTATGTGGTCGTGATCGCCGAGCACGAGCCCGACGCCGATGCACTCCCCGTGCGCCGCACCCGCACCGGCGCCCTCTCCATTTCCCGTTTGCGCGAACTACTTGAAAACCTCGATATGGAGCTGGAAAAGCTCGCCAGCGAGCGGGAGGCCCTGACCCGCTGGATATTTCTGTTATCGCAGAACCTGAATCGCTCGGAAGATCGCGCTTCCATGCGCCACGCGATGACGCTGACCCGGGACACCGAAGATGGCATCTTTGCCCTGCAGGGATGGGTGCCGGTGCCACGTATCGGCGAACTGGAGAGTTTTGCCAGTGCGAACGACCTGGCGCTAATGCTCGAAAACCCCGCCCCGGGCGAACACCCTCCCACCCTGATGGAGAACCCGGAGAAGCTGCGCAGCGGCGAGCTGCTGGTCAGCTTTTACCAGACACCCGCCTACCGCGAGTGGGACCCGTCCAGTATCGTGCTATTTTCCTTCGCGCTCTTCTTCTCCATGATCCTGGCTGACGCCGGCTACGCCCTGGTGCTCTGCCTCGGCCTCGCTTTGTTCTGGCGACGACTGGGGGATAGTCCGGTCGGCCAGCAGATGCGCTCACTGCTGGCGATCGTGTTCGGCTCCGCGGTCGCATTCGGTGTACTGGTCGGCAGTTTTTTCGGCCTGTCGCCGCCGGACGACAGCGTGCTCGGGCACTTGCACGTCCTCGATATCAACAATTACAACAGCATGATTACCCTGTCGGTGGTGATTGGCTGCCTGCACGTAGCCCTGGCAAATGCCCTGGCAGCCCGGCACGCCTTCAGTAGACCCGCCCGCACCAGGCACCTGTCCTGGGTCGCGCTGGTATTCGGCGGGCTGTTCCTGTGGCTGGGCCGGGACCCGGCCACTTCCGGATTGCTCAAGACCCTGGGTATCGCGCTGATCTCACTGGGCCTGGTCGCACTGATCGGCTTTGCCAGCGAACGCCCGGTGCACAGTGCCAAAGATGCGCTGCTGCGGGCGGTCGACGGACTGAAGAACCTCACCGATATCAGCCGTGCCTTCGGCGACGTGCTCAGCTACATGCGGCTGTTCGCCCTGGGCCTGGCCAGCGCGTCAATGGCGATGACCTTCAACACCCTCGCCACGGATGTCTACCATGCCATGCCGGGGCTGGGCCTGCTGTTCGCCATTCTGATCCTGATCTTCGGCCATCTGATCAACTTGGTATTGTGCATCGTCGGCGGTGTGGTCCATGGGCTGCGCCTCAACGTCATCGAATTTTTCAACTGGGGCCTTTCCGAAGAAGGTCGACCTTTCAAAACCTATGCCCGGAAGGAGGCTGAACAATGAACGAATTCGTAATGGCCCTGGGATGGCTCGGCCTGTTTGCGCCAATGGCGCTGGGCGCCGTCGGCAGCATCGTCGGTTGTGCTATCGCTGGCCAGGCGGCCATCGGCGCCATGCTCGAGGTAGACTCCGGCTACGGTCGCTATGTCGGCCTGTCGGCGATGCCATCGTCACAGATCATCTATGGCATCGTGGTCATGTTCACCCTCAACCGGGAACTCACGGTCGAGGCGGCCCCCGGCCTGTTCGGCATCGGCGTCGGCGTGGGTCTGGCGCTGCTGATGTCTGCGATCTGGCAAGGCCGCCTGGTGGCTTCCTCCATCAATGCGACCAAAGTAAAACCTGAAGTGTTCGGCCTCTCGCTGGCGCCGGCAGCCATCGTCGAGGGCTTTGCCGTATTTGCTTTCGTCTTCGCCCTGGTCATGGCCGGCGGCATTCCAAGCGCTTAAGGAGGCTGAGCTATGAGCAAGGGCAGCGACAACACGCCACACCCCATCGCTTCGGGCGTCGAAGCACTGATTGATCGTTTGCGCGACGAGGGTGTCGAGGAGGGCCGCAGCAAGGCGCAACGTATCATCAGTGAGGCCGAGACACGGGCCAGCTGGATGATCGCCCAGGCCCGGGAAGAAGCTGAACGCATCACCAGTCGCGCCAGAAGGGAAGCCCGCCGTAGTCAGAAGGGTGCCGAAGAGGCCATGCTTATCGCGGCGCGCGATGCCCTGCTGTCGGTCAAGGCGGAACTCACACAGCAGTTCGCCGGCAAGGTGCGACGCCTCGTGTCCGAGACCGTAAGCAAGGAAAAGATACTCGAACAGATGGTGCTTGAACTGGTCGGCCGCACCCGGTTTGAACTCGGCGACGAGGACGAGGTGGAAGTCATACTTCCCCGCGAGGTCGTCGGGGTGGACGACTTGCGACAAAATATCAACGACCTGAAAGAAGGCCCCCTGAGCAATTTCATCCTGGCCCAGTCCACGGACATGGTGCGCGAGGGGGTTAGCTTTGGCGTTTCCGAAGGGGATGAAGGCGGGCTGCGCCTGAAGCTCAAGGACGGCGAGATTGAGCTCGACCTGACCGACCAAGCGGTCGCCGAGTTAATGCTTCAACACCTGCAGCCACGATTTCGAGCCCTGCTCGAAGGCATCATCAGTTGAGTTATTGATCGTGTCCGGGCCAGACCAATACACCATGCTGATGACGTCCCTGCCCCATCACGCGTCTTTGTTCGCGTCGACGGAAACGCCACTGAGCCGGATCAAGCTGCAGAACCGGATGCGCATGCTGGATGCTGAAGATGCGGAACAATTGCGACTGATAATGGAAGCGGTGCGCTGGCGATTGTTGCAGAAATCTGAAACTGACGCCGCTGCCCTGGCTACCGCGCACCGGAATTTACCGCTGATCGAATCGCCCCTGCTGCAACATATCGTCCGGGAGCGACTGGAATTGCGCACCGTCGTCGCCGCACTGCGCAGGCGCCAGCGAGGCGACCCCTCGCCCGGCCCACACGAGCAATGGGGTTTCGGGCGCTGGTTGCCGCTCATTCGCGCCAATTGGGCGGATCCGGCTTTCCGCCTCGAGAGCGCGTACCGGTGGCTGCCCGACGCCAATCGGCTGCTGCGCGACGGTGACGCGCTGGGCCTCGAGCGCCTGCTGCTGGGCACACTGTGGGACCAGCTGGGGCAGGCCTCGCAGTTTCACTTTTTCGATTTTGAAGCCGTGGTGATCTACGTGCTGCGCTGGGACCTGATTGCCCGCTGGACCAGCTACAACCCGCAAAAAGCCACGCAGCGCTTCGCGGAGCTTATGGACGAAGGCCTGGGCAATGCCGCAAAACTTTTCGACCAAGAGGTGTCAAATGGCCAGCAACAAGAACGCGAGTGAGGGAAAAAACACAGTAAATGCCACCGCCAGGGTCGTCGCCGTACAAGAGGATATTGTTACGATCGAATCCATTGGTGAGGGCGCCGAACGCACGCCGCTGGTCAAAAATGAAGTTATCTATGTCTGCCCACAGACTACCGACCGCAGCGGCGGCCGCCTGGAAAAGCTCGAAGCAGAAATCTTGCGCGTGAAAGGCAGGACTGCTGACGCGCAGGTATTCGAGAGCACGGCCGGTGTGGGCGTGGGGGACCCCGTCGAACAAACGGGATCGATGCTATCGGTCGATCTCGGACCCGGCTTGCTCAGCCAGGTCTATGACGGTCTGCAGAATCCGCTGGCGGAAATCGCAAGGGAGTTCGGCAATTTTCTGCCCCGCGGTGCGAACGAACCAGCCCTCAACCAGAGTCAGAAATGGCGTTTTGTGCCGACGGTAGAGGTGGGCGCGACGGTCAAGGCCGGCGATACCCTGGGTACGGTGCAGGAGGGACGTTTCCCGCATAAGATCATGGTTCCCTTCCACTTCAGGGGTGATGTCGAGGTCAGCTGGATACAGGGCGGTAGTTTCACCGTCGATACCACAATCGCCCGTGTCACCGACCGCAATCACAAGCAACACAATCTGACCATGGTGCAGAAATGGCCTGTACGGCGGCCACTGCCAAGCCGCATGTACCAGCAAGGCACTTCCCAAAGGCTGTATCCCTCCAGGCCGCTGACCACAACCCAGCGGCTGGTCGACACTTTTTTCCCCATCGCCCAGGGCGGCACGGGCTGCATACCCGGGCCCTTCGGCGCGGGCAAGACCGTTCTGCAGCACACCATCTCGCGCTACGCCAACGTGGATATCGTACTGGTGGTAGCCTGCGGGGAGCGGGCCGGCGAGGTCGTCGAAACCATCACCGAGTTTCCACAGTTGAGTGACCCGTCCGGTGGCGGCACGCTGATGGAACGCACAATTATTATCTGCAACACGTCATCCATGCCGGTGGCGGCCAGGGAAGCCTCCATCTACACCGGCATTACCCTGGGTGAATACTATCGCCAAATGGGCTACAACGTACTGCTGATTGCCGACTCCACGTCGCGCTGGGCACAGGCCATGCGAGAAACTTCGGGCCGCCTCGAAGAAATACCCGGCGAGGAAGCCTTTCCCGCTTACCTGGATTCGTCCATCAAGAGCGTGTACGAACGGGCTGGCATCATGCGCACCAACGACGACAGTCAGGGCAGCCTGACAATGATCGGCACGGTCTCGCCGGCGGGAGGCAATTTTGAGGAACCCGTCACCCAATCGACCCTGAGTACGGTCAAGTGCTTCCTCGGCCTCAGCGCCGATCGCGCTTACAAACGCTTCTATCCGGCCGTTGACCCGTTGATGTCCTGGTCCCGCTACCGCCGGCAATTGTCGAACTGGTATGACGATAACGTCGAACAGGGCTGGACCGAGCGGGTCGACGCCACCCAGGATCTTCTCCAGCGTGGAGACGCGGTCAACCAGATGATGCAGGTGACCGGCGAGGAAGGGGTAAGCATGGAGGATTTCATTACCTACCAGAAATCCCTGTTCGTCGATATGGTCTACCTGCAACAGGATGCCTTCGACGAGGTGGACTCCTCGGCTCCCCTCGAACGTCAGAAGCTGAGCTTCAACAAAGTGTATCAACTGACCAACAGAAGCTACTCCTTCAAAAACAAAAAAGACGCTCGGGACTATTTCACTCGGTTAACCGGCCTGTTCAAGAATTACAACTATGCGGCTACCGGTTCACCGGAGCACGATCGCTACCTCAGGCAAATAGATGATCTGGCCGGCAGTATTCCGGAAAACATCATCGACGACGATGTCGAATCCACTGAACCAGCGCCGGATGCAGCCTAACCCGACTAATGCACCAGCAGACGCCAAATTATCAATCTGGCACTTGTAGAAAAGGGTATCGCGAGTTTTTCACCCAGGTACACACTGTCACCACTGCTGTTTGCCTGGATACCACTTGATCTCGCGTCGATTTTGCTCACATGCGCACATGCTCACTGCGACGTAGCTATGGCTACGTTTACGCTCGCGAGCACGCAAAAGCAACGCGATACCTGCGCGCTATCTGAGGCGGCTGGTGCACGATCCGGGCTAACCAGCCCATCTGGAGGCGGCCCCAATTCTTTGCACAGCAAAACTGGCTTGCCGTCCAATAGCTCAGCCTTGGCCAAGATAGCCCCCCATGCTGTCCTGCGCGTCCAGAATGTCCGGGCCTGGTGGAGTTTTATGGGCATTCGCAGCGCGGTGCCGAACTGCGGGCGATGCCGTCGGTCGAGCTACGGTGTGTACTCGAACAACGTCTGTATCGATATGCGAGAGAATACATGGCATATTATTACTCCATTGTGGCGACGTGGTCGTCGATAAATAGGGCCTGCCCCCGTGCAACACTTGAGTTTGTTCCAGATCGCCGCGATTCTACTCACCCTCGCGGCTATTTTCGGTTACATCAATCATCGATGGATGAAGCTGCCACTGTCCATCGGGTTGGTGATCATCGCACTGGTGGTCTCGATCACCCTGCTCCTCATCGACGTCCTGCTGGACACGCTCCAATACGAGCGTACCGTCCGCGCAGTGCTGGAGCGCATCGACTTCGACGAGACCCTGATGCAGGGGATGCTGAGCTTTCTGTTGTTCGCCGGCGCGCTCCACGTCGACCTGGAGCAGCTGCTCAGTCGGAAATGGGTCATCCTGTCGATGGCGACGGTGGGCGTGCTCATTTCGACCTTCATCATCGGTTTCGCAGTGTATGCGATGGCGGTTCTGGTCGGTCTCGATCTGCCCTTCATCTGGTGCCTTGTCTTCGGCTCCCTTATATCGCCGACCGATCCGGTTGCCGTTCTCGGCATTCTTAAGACGATCAAAATTCCGCACTCGCTGGAAGTGAAGATCGCCGGAGAAAGCCTGTTTAACGACGGCGTCGGTGTTGTCGTTTTTACGATTGTTCTGGCGATTGCGATATCCGGGGGCGGGTTTAGCGTGCTCGATGCCGGGGAGCTGTTCCTGGAGGAGGCAGTCGGGGGTATCGTCCTGGGGTGGCTGACCGGCTTTATCGCCTACCGGGCCATGCGGTCAATCGACGAGTACAACCTCGAAGTCATCATTACCCTGGCGCTGGTCATGATGACCTACAGCATCGGTATCGCTATTCATGTCTCGGGTCCAATTGCCGTCGTTGTCGCAGGCTTGTTTATCGGCAATCACGGTACGCGCTTTGCGATGAGCGACACCACGCGGGAGCACATAGGTACCTTCTGGTCGTTGACCGACGAGATATTAAACGCGGTGCTGTTCCTGTTGATAGGGCTCGAAGTCATGGTCCTGACGATGCCGGATGGGGTTGCCTGGTTAATGGTCGGCGCGATCCCGATCGTTTTGACCGCGCGCTTTATCGCCGTGTCGATTCCCATCAAGCTGTTCGGAATCCGCGACGAGTTTACCAAAGGCGCCATCCCGGTGCTGACCTGGGGCGGCCTGCGCGGCGGGATTTCGGTTGCGCTCGCTCTGTCGCTACCCGCCGGGGAAGCGAAGGAGTCGATCCTCGCGATCACTTATGCCGTCGTTGTTTTCTCTATTATCGTGCAGGGGCTGACCTTCAAACGGGTGGTGGCGCGCTTCGTGCGCTGACGCCCAGGCCGGTCTGCTCGCCCCAAAAGGGCTTGGCTGGTCTATGAGCCATGGGATGGACCGTCAATGGAGGCACCTCCTGTCAAACGGTACTACCCCAGCGGAGCCCTCGCGATCAGCCCGGATATTGCACCAGCTGCCTGAGATAGCGCGCAGCTATCGCGTTGCTTTTGCGTGCTCGCGAGCGTAAACGTAGCCATAGCTACGTCGAAGTGAGCATGTGCGCAAAATCGACGCGAGAGCCAGTGGTATCCAGGCAAACAGTGGTGGTGACATGTTGTACTCGGGTGAAAAACTCACGATAGCCTTTTCTGTAAAGGCCAGATAAATGTTGGCGTGTGCTGGCGCATTATTCGGGTTAGCCCGGATATTGCACCAGCTGCCTGAGATAGCGCGCAGCTATCGCGTTGCTTTTGCGTGCTCGCGAGCGTAAACGTAGCCATAGCTACGTCGAAGTGAGCATGTGCGCAAAATCGACGCGAGAGCCAGTGGTATCCAGGCAAACAGCAGTGGTGACATGTTGTACCCGGGTGAAAAACTCACGATAGCCTTTTCTGTAAAGGCCAGATAAATGTTGGCGTGTGCTGGCGCATTATTCGGGTTAGCCCGGATATTGCACCAGCTGCCTGAGATAGCGCGCAGCTATCGCGTTGCTTTTGCGTGCTCGCGAGCGTAAACGTAGCCATAGCTACGTCGCAGTGAGCATGTGCGCAAAATCGACGCGAGAGCAAGTGGTATCCAGGCAAACAGTGGTGGTGACATGTTGTACTCGGGTGAAAAACTCGCGATAGCCTTTTCCACAAAGGCCAGATAAATGTTGGCGTGTGCTGGCGCATTATCCGGGCTAGCGCCGCAAGGTCCTGCGTCATCGCCCGAGGACGCCTACTGTGGATGTGGTCGCTTGATAGCTTACGGGTTGTGCGCCGTGTCGGAGCGAAAACCACTGTTATGCAGACCGTGGGAATTGGGTAAACTGGGTCGATACACCCAATTAGCCAGTGAACTGTTCGCGGCAATACAAAATGACTGACAACAAGCCGAGCCTGTTCCTTTCCTACGCGCGTGCAGATGATGAGCCGTTCGTCAGGCAGCTGTACGAACGACTGATTGCTGAAGGTTTTTCGGTCTGGTGGGATCGCAAATGCATGCCCAGCCGCGCCCTGACGTTTCTGAAGGAAATTCGTGATGCGATCCGGGCCAGTGACCGTGTGGTCGTGGTTATTGGACCAAAATGCGTCACCTCCGACTACTGCCGCGCCGAGTGGCAAGCCGCGCTGGCCGAAACCAGGATCGTCAACCCCCTCATTCGCATCGGTGAGCACGAGTTGCTGCCGCCTGAACTGGCGAGCCTGCATTGCCCGGATTTTCGTGACGATGCGAACTTCGAGGACGCCTTCAAGGAAATCTTGCGCGTACTCACCGAACCGATACCGCCGCTTGGCGCACTGCTCGGTGGTGTCCCCGATGTACCGCCCCACTTTCAGCCCCGCCCGGACGCCTCGTCACGCCTCGCCGAGCAGTTGCTCATCGATGAAAAGAAACCGGTTATCATAACCGGGCCACAGCGCGTCACCGTTATGCACGGTATGGGCGGTACCGGCAAGTCGGTGCTGGCGGCGACCTTCGCACGTTCCACCAGTACCCGGCGCTCCTTTTCCGACGGTATTTACTGGCTCAATGCGGATGAAAAAGCTCCGCCTCTGGCGATTGCGGCACAGCTCGGCCAGCTGCTGGGCGACCCCGAGTATGAGCACACCAGCCAGAGTGCTTCCGCTTCCCAACTCACCCGCTCGCTTGCAGGAAAAGGCGCGCTGATCGTGCTCGACAACGCCTGGCATGTGGAGCAAACCGAGGCACTCGTCGACGCGCTGGGGCCCGCCTGCAGACTGCTGGTGACCACCCGAAACCTGGAACTGGTGATGGCTACCGGCGCCAATGCCGTCGAGCTTGGACAGCTGTCGCCGTCCGCCGCGCTTGCCCACCTTGCCGACTGGTCCGGGCTTGCACCGAATGAGCTTCCCGCCGAGGCGCAACAGGTAGCCAATGAGTGCGGCTTGCTGCCGTTTGCACTCGCGCTCAACGGAGCCATGCACCAGAAGGGAGTGTCCTGGGCGGACCTTGCCAATGCGCTGCGCAGCGCGGAAATCGACTACGCCGAGCAACGCTTTAAAGGCTACCCGTATCCAACAGTGCTCAAGTCCATCAAGGTCAGCATGGACGTGTTGGACGTCGAAGACGCTGGAGCCGGCGCGCGCCTGCGAGAGCTCGCCGCGTTCCACAGCCAGCGTGGTATTCCCGAAGCCGCGGTCAGGGTGTTGTGGTCACATACTGCGGGATATGAAGAACGACATGTCGGCAAAACCCTGGCACAACTCGCTGCAAAAGCTCTGATCCGGCTACAGGAAGACGGCCGTAGCCGCAGCGTGTATGTTCACGACCTGCAGAGTGACTACCTGGCCAGGGTGACGGATGCCAAGGCGCTGAACGTTGCGCTCCTCGACGCCTATGAGCAACTGTGCGATGGCAAGTGGCCAAACCTTCCCGCTGACGGCTACATCCACCAGCATCTCATCAATCACCTGCTTATTGCCGGACGAACGACGCGGGTGCACGCACTGCTGGATGAGTCGAGCGAGGACGGCGGCAACGCCTGGTATCAAGCCAACGAGGCGATCGACAACGTCACAGCCTACCTCGCTGACCTCGAGCGGGTACAAAGCCAATGCGCCGACCAGGCGCGAGCGCTGCGACTGACGCTGATGCGCCGTGCCGTCGAAAACAGACTCACTCAAATTCCGGCGCAACTACGTGCCGCACTTTTAAGCGAAGGTGCGACCACTGGCGCCAACGCCCTGGCGGACGCCCGCTGCATTGCCGACCCCGATGAGCGCACTTCCGCGATACTGGCGCTGCTGCCAAAACTGGGGGAGTCCGAGCGGCGCGATGCTATTGCTGATTGCCTGGCTATCGTTCGCAGCAGGGGCAACCAGGTGCAAGCGCGTTTTCTACCAGCAATTGCAGCATGCGTCGCCGATGACAAACGCAAAGTTCTGGCTGCAGAGGCGTTGCAAGCGGCAAGGTCGATCGGCATTTCCGCGTACCGCGCTACCGGCCTGGGTGATGTGCTACCACTGCTGGACGAGCCGCTGCGAACAGCAGCTCGCGAAGAGGCCATCGCAGCGCTCGATGAAAGCATCATGTCAGCATCGTTCAGGGAAGCCGCGTCCGCCGTGCTACCGCAGGTGCCAGCGCGGGCGCCCGGGTTGCTGGCAAGCATCCGCGCCATCGATGATCCTTTCCTGAGATCAATGGCATTCGAAGCTGTGGTGCCGCATTTGCCGGAAGCGCAACGCCCGGCCGCTGCCCGAGAGGGTATCCGGTATTTCGAGGAATCCGGCGCGAACGGCCTCTGGATCCTCATTTCTCTTGCACGTCATGTACCGGGCTTCGACCTGAACCACCTGGTTCAGCAAGCGATATCGCAGGATGCCCGGCAGGTGCCCGCACTGCTAAGCGCGCTACCGCAGATGCTCTCGGGCGATGTGTTGCAGGGGGCGCTGACCACCATAGCGACTGCCGCGGCCGACTTTGAAGAGCCGAGCCGCACGACTACGCGTATTCGCCTTCTCGCGCACTATGACGCACCCCAGCAGGCAATGGAGATCGATGCCCTGCTGCGGCACATTCCTTCACTTTCATACGCCTCATGGCGGCGCGATGCGTACATCGATCTCATTGCCCAAACACCCCGCGACCGGTTACCCGAACTCAAAGCACGGCTCGCCCGCATCGAGGACTCGGGTCCTGTTTTTAAGAATGCTGCAAAACTGTCGGTTTATGGCAGTGAGCAACTCAGGCAGGAACTGTTTGCCAGAGTGGAGAGCATGGAGCCATCGCGTGATAAGTTCATTGCACTTGTCGCGCTCGCGCAAAAGCAAGAGGATGTGCAGCATCCTGCGATCCTTGAAGCCGCATACGCGCTCATAGACTATTTACCGGGCTGGCAGTTAATGGCTGAGCCGGCCAAAGCACTGGCGCCCCTGCTAACCGATGCAGCACGTGACTATCTGCTAGCCAGCGCCTGTGATGCCGTGCTGCGCTTTCGCGGATTCCTCGCCGAGCAGGAGTTCAACAAACTGGCTCCGGCGCTGCCTGACACATACCTCGAGAAAGGCTATCGCTTGCTGCTCGAAGATAGCGAGCAGCTCTCGCAGCATCAGCAGAAGTACTGGGCGGACGGGCCGAAGGTTTCGGACAATGCGCAAGCTGTTGCGGAGACACTGGCACGCATCGCATCCCACCTGCCCGATTCACTGCTACCCGTCGCGCTGGCAATGGCACGTCGAATGAAGCCCGAGCGCTGGCGCTGGGCAGCCCTGTGCCATTTGCTACCGCAGTTGTCCGGCGCTGAGCAGGCGGTCGTCCGCCAAGAGGTCGTCGCCGGCGCGACCAATGCAAGCCTGTTTGGCGCCAGCGAGGAATTACAGCGTTTTTCCACCGCCGCATGCCGCGCTTTGGGCCACGCCATCGCTGCGCTCGAACAGGGCGCCGATCGCAATGCCCTGCACACAAGGCTGCTGCAATTACTGCACTCCATCGATCCCGGGTGGATTCCAGGGTTGATGCAAGGCGTGATGCCGGCGCTCAGCGCGATCGAGAACAAACAACTCGCGACCCGAGCCCTTGCCACCCCCAACCTGTTTACTGCGCTGGCGGTGAGCAGGGTCATCCCCGAGCCAGAGCGTTGGTCCTTGCTCATAGCCGGGCTGAAAAAAATAGTGGCCGATCACACCGGCAGTAACGTCGATGTCGATCAACTATCGGGCACGGTCGCGGCCCTGCTGGAGGCGCCGATCGAGCACCGTCAGCAGGCATGGCTGGACGCATGCGGCGAGCTTCGAGGACAACGTGCGGTAGTCGCTACCTATCTGGCAATACTGGCGCCTCTGGGCGCCTCAACTGATAACGAGGCGATACTGGGGGCTGCGGCGCGTGCTTTGCTAGATGTTCAGGCCTGGTGGCCATAAGTGAGTCGGTTACAGATCGCGGTAAAAGATCTCCAGATTAACCATCGTATCTAAGGCACCTCTGATCAATTCGGTGACGCTTCAGGCCTTGCGTCGCGTTTGTCCACAAGGCGCAGTCGTGCAGGAAGGCTGGTTGCCTTTCAAACGGCTGTAACGCAGTAGACGAACGAGACGCAAAGCCCCGCAGGGCGGGCCTCTGGCGCCCATTGGACAAGGGGGCGGCCATCCGCTTGCACCACTCGTCAAGGACAACCAGCCTTGACCTTCGCGGCGCGCCTTGCCAATGAACGCCAGAGGCTCCGCTGAAGCATTACCGAATTGATCAGAGTTGCCCTAACCGATTCGGCTGTCTGTATGGCCTTGGTCGGAAAAGCCCGCACAGTGCACAAGCTTTCGACGAGAATTCTCAATATCGAGTAGCTAGAAGATTCGCCCCGGTCGCCGGGGCGTGCCGGGCAGGTGAGTGGCCGCCAGATCACTCCCTGCCGTGAAGGACGATACGTGCGTTCAGGGGTTGGGGGCCGCGCGCATCTTCGCCGATGAGCGCGATATACCGGTCGACCTGCTCCTGTGAGATCGTCGCGGCCACGGGAATCACATACCAGCGCAGCCCCTCGCTGCACGGTGGTGTTGTCAGTGAGCCGCTGTAGCGATAATAGCGCGTGATATTCGGGGTCAGCATCGTCAGTGTGTCGGCCAGAGCCTGGGCATAGGGCATTGTTTCACCCTTCTTCTCCGGGGCTGCCTCGCCGAATTTGCGCACATTTTCATTTGCCTCGCCTAAGCGGAACAGCAGACCGACCACGGCGATATCACCGTTACTGTTTACATGAACGAAATGCGCCTCCAAGGGAAAGGCCTCTCCGTCGATCTGGTGTTCGCTGGGGCTATGGAAATGGAATTGTGAGAGCTTGAATGTGTCGCCCTCTGCCTCGAGCGTGTTGCTGCCGGTTACGTTGACCTGCAACGTGTGTCCGTTATTGACGATACTGGTGGTATCGCCCTGGTAGTCGAGACTTAGCTGCGGCAGGCGCGTCTCGATCAACTTGTCCGTCCTGATGTCGATAGGTGATTGATTCCTGCCCACCCGACAGGCAGCAAATTCCTCGGAGAGTGCTCCCCAGTTTGCAGGCCCCGTCGCACCACTATAGGTCCAGTGAACATCTTCTTCTGCCAAGAGTTGAAGCGGACAGCACAGGCCGGTCAACAGGGTGGCAAGGAGCAGTTTCTTCATAGCAATATTTCCTTGGGGGTTGGTCAGCGTCGCGCTAAAACGATCGTGTGTAGTGAGAATAAAGCGCGCGATCACTGAAGTCTATACCTGCCGATCTGACCTGGCCTGATCTGCCAGTCTGCGGGCCGCGAGTTTCTCCTCTCAATCCTCGCCAATGATCGTCCCATATCAATACGGTCAGCAACCCCTGAAATGGACGCTGCCCTGATTTCGAACGCCGAGGCCTATTGAGCGAACCACTCGACAAGCCAGGGATTGATCAGCGCATGCATTTGATAGTTCAGGCCATGTTCGCCGCCTGCAACAATTCGCACTTCCGCGTTGGGTAGCAGGGTTTCGAGTTTATCCGCGCTCGAAATCGAGACGGTCTCATCGGCATCGCCATAGATCGCCAGAACAGGAACCCCGGTCGCGGCCAGGCGCTCGAACGTCTTTTCCCGGCCCGCCATTGGCATGTGGCGCAGCGTCGACAGCAGCGCCTGCAAATAGCCGCGATATTGCAACTGCACCGTGACATCGCCTTGCAGCCTGGCGTCGAGCGCACGGGTGCTTTCATCGTATTGAGCATCACCGAGCACAATGCCCTTGCCGAAAATCCGCCAGATCCAGTCGCCGATAATCGGCGTGCTGACAAGCGCTACAGACGCACTATCGGCCTTGGCCGTATCCAATCCTGCGGGGACCAGCAGAACAAGCTTCTCAACCCGCTCTGGATAGCGGGCAGTGAATTCTGCGACAATCGGGCCGCCCATGGACAAACCCGCCAAGCCGAATGGCTCATCAATGCCAACATGATCGAGAAGCCCAATGAGCGTCCGCTGATAAAACGTATCATCATATTTGGTGCTCGGGCGGTCAGACCAACCACGCCCGAAATGGTCGAACCGCAGCGTACGATATCCGGCCGCATTTAGCGCCTCGACGTTTTGTTCGTAAATGAAATTCGGCGTCGAGAAACCATGCACCAATACAATCACCGGGCCATCTGCAGGGCCGTCCCAACGATAGTGAAGCTTACCGTCGCTGAGTTCGGCGAATGCTCCAGGCGCGGCCTCCCGGGCGGCATCATCAAGCGGTTTCAAGCGCATATCTGCGAGCCAATAGGCTCCCAGCGCGAGTAGGAACAAGAGGCTGACCACCCGAAATGCCCACTTCATCTGGTTCTCCCATTTTGCGCCAGTTTGGATTCTTTCCAGTCGGTTTTCGTAGGGCAGATCGATCGGACATGCAGAGCAACCCAGAAGGCCCGTTAAGCCAATGTTTCATGCCGATTTATAGCCCCGGTAAAGGCTCTTCTCAGCTTCTATGAGTGAAAAAGGATGCCGAATCCCACGTAATCTGCTGATATATAAGGCACCCGACACTTTATATAGAGCAGAACAATGAGAATCGACATCCAGAGGGATATTTTGGGTCTCAAAGGGCAGCGGGTCAATCAGATAACCCTTGATGAGCAGGCGCAACAGCTGGTCATTCACTGCCACCGGGATAAACGCAGAAATGCCATAGACGCCGCCACCGGCAAGGTTCTGCGACATTCGCTGAAGCCCGTTACAGAGTGTCTGATCTAGTCAGTCGAAGTTTTTCGCTAACGCGCTTCCGAGCCCGGAGGCGTTCGCCTCGAGTTCCCGGGTTTGACCACCGTTTTCCACAAACCTGCGCATTCGGCATCTGGATTCTTCCAGCGACAATGTCCTGTTGAAGGCGACACCCTCGTCGATGCGTACTTTCACCGTTTCGAAATTCGAGTAGCCCATGGTTTTTCTCCGAGTATCAGTTTAGGCGGAACAAAGGCCCTACTCGTGGCTACTCTAACCTAGGGCAACTCTGATCAATTCGGTAATGCTTCAGCGGAGCCTCTGGCGTTCATTGGCAAGGCGCGCCGCGAAGGTCAAGGCTGGTTGTGCTTGACGAGTGGCGCAAGCGGATGGCCGCCCCCTTGTCCAATGGGCGCCAGAGGCCCGCCCTACGGGGCTTCGCTTAGAGCGCCTACTGTTGGTGCGTCGCCTAATTAATCAGAGGTGCCTTAGATTTCCGGTCGTTAATCGTCAGGCCAACGGTGGCAAATCGCGCCGCCAGCACCGTCTTCAGTGCTATGGCATCCCTCATCGGTGCCGGAGTATCTCAAATTCAAGCAGACCCGCCTGGAAAAAGTGCGGGCAGCCAGGGAAGCGCTTAGCCCATATCTCCGAAAGTGGTCAGATTGTCGTCAGGAAAGGTAACGCTGGCATCCTTGGCGTGAAGCTCTTCCACTATTGCGATCATGTCGAGTGTGTTGCGCCCCAATCGATCGAGCGTCGTACAATATGTCTCGTCTCCGGCCTCAGCTCGGTCCAACAGCCTTTGCAAGCCAGTGCGGTCGGCTGACGCCGCTTGCGCCCCCTGCCCCACCTGTCCGGCGTCACCCGCAAACGAAGCTTGCGGTTGGGGACACGATGGGTGTGTTGGGGTCAGCATCGCAAGCGGTGCAGGCGATGACTGTTCCCATTAGCAATGTTGTTAGGGTGGCGGCGCGGCGGGTGGTTGCTACGGATGGCGGGGTGCGAATCATGGGCGCTGCGGCAGCCAAGGTTGCGGGCTCCATATCTACAGCTTCAACGTTTCAAGACGCCTGACTATAGACAAAACCGCCGCGCAAATTGCCGCCGCCTCCGTGACGGGGTCGGTATTTTTTGCAGAACCTGCCGCAACGGACTGGTGGGCGGGTTGCTGATGCCCCGGTTCAAGCTGCCAGTGGCGGGCTGCTAGGCCGGTGGCAGTAGGGACCATCCACAGACCAGAGCCGCATCGCCAGGTGTTGTACCGGTTCGCGGCAGCCCCCCGCAATCCAACCTGCCAGACAGGCTGCTACGTCGGGGTAGCGGATGGGGTTCCCGGGTTCTGCTCGTAGCAGCCAGTGTGCGACAGTATCTGTCTGCAAGGCATCCACTGCAGTCGCCAGGCCCAGCTGTTGCAGGGCGGTCGCGTTGGAATGTTGTTCCATCTGGCCCGCCAGGGGCTTGACCAGGATACGTTTACCCAGGCTCAGGGCCTCGCTGATCAACTCGAAACCCGCGTTGCTGATGACCGCCTGGCAACGTGCGAGGTCATGGCGAAACGCCGTGGTGGAGGGCGGGCGAAAATGCAGGTTGCCGCGGTCTTCATGGGGCACGCCCGGATGGTAGATGAAAAAGCGGTACTGCCGCAGCGGGGCCAGTAGTTTCACTATCTCGGCGGGGTCCTCGAAGGGCAGGTAGACGACAATCCTGTCGTCCCGCTGCTTCACCCCCTGCAGCTCCTCCCTGTCGATGATGGGCGGCAGGATCGGCTGTCCGAAGGCCGACCAATGCAAGCCCGCCGGCAGTTCGACCGGCGCGTACCAGCGCATGATCGCGCGCGCGAGCGGGTTGTCTCCACTAACCGGCACGTCCTGGCAAAAAGCGTATTGATGTCCAATACCCACGGAATACTTGCCCTGCAGCCGCGCCGCCCAGGCCGTCACCGGCTCGAAGTCCGATACGACCAGGTCGTAGTCAGCCACTGGCAGCTCGCGGATATCTTTGTACAGGCGGTGGGGGCGGGCCTGCAGCGCGGTTGCCAGCGGGCGGATTCGACCCGCCCGGGTGGTGAATGTCAGTCCCCGTCGCCATTGGTAGTTGCCGAAGCACACCATGTCGAAGAGCGCATCCGGTGGGCGGCCGGAGAACAACCAATCCACCTTCACATCGGGAAAGCGGGCAAACGCTTTTGCCATGGCCCGGCTGCGGGATATATGGCCGTTGCCCGTAGCCTGCACCCCATAGAGAACTCGCATCATAGATATCCCGCGGCGACCAGGCAGGCCGTGGTAGTGCCGATGAGCGCACCGGCGACGATATCGGTGGGAAAGTGCACCCCAAGGACTACCCGTGACATGCCGACCAGGCACGCCCACAGGTACAGCGGCCATGCCACGCTGCCCAGTGTCAGCAGTAGCAGAGTGCTTACCAGGAAGGCGCCGGAGGTGTGGCCCGAGGGAAAGCTGAATTCGTCAGAGGCGGTGATGACACTGCAATAGCCCGGGATTGCCTGGGGCGGTCGCCGCCGTTTGAATCCTTTTTTCATGGCGAAGTAGATACTGCGTTCTAACAGGAAAGCGAAGCACAGCATCCAGGCCAGGAGTTTGCACAGGGCCGGGTCGACGGGATAGAGCAGGACGGGAATCAGCAGGTAGGGCCAGCCGTCCGCGGTGCGCGATACGACCCTCGCCGTCCTCACCAGTTGCTTGCGCCAGTGGGAGCGGGATACCGCGAGAAAGGCCCTGACATCGAATTGATGTATCTGTTGCAGCCATTTGCTCTCAAGTTGGTTCATAGTGAAAAGTGTGGTTGGGCAGCATGACAAACGCTTGACACTGGAATGAATCCTGTATGACTTGGCCTGTGGATTATGCCTATGTTTGTAGGGGTGTGACGCAATTCACGGTGGTTCTGCCCAGCCCCGGCGGCGACTCCTGGTCACGTTCCGGTTGATCAGGTAGCGCAGCAACAGAGATGATGAATGCTTTTATGGTATCAGTCGAAAAGCCGACGCTGCGGTGGCGCTCAATCCGCCGGCAGCATCACCGGCTTGGTGGATGGCTCTTTGACCTTCAGACGCGCCAGAATCCTCTCGGTAAGCCCGGTGGTGCGACACTCGCTCTTCAATGCAACGGTTCGACGCCTCGACGATGATTTTGGCCTGACGAGCACAGCGCTCGCGGGTGTCGCTGGGGCTGCCTTCGGATCGATCCGGATGCGGCCCAAATGAACACCCGCTTGAGCCACTGCATCTTTATGCCCTTCGGCTGCAGGTCATCGCCGCATGGCGCTCCGCCGGTGTCTTGTCCAGCCAGCTTTCCCCGGTCGATTGACGCCGCTTGCGTCCCCTGCCCCGCTTGGCCGGCGTCTCCCGCACAGGAAGCCCGCTATTGGGATGGTGCGGCAATCCGACAAAAACCCCATAATAACGCGGCAGATTTGTGCGTGGCTTCGGCACCAGGGCCGCCAGCTTCGCAATGAAGTCCAAAGGCGGAGGGCCGCCCAGGCCGCCAGGATTCGCAACGAATCTCCGAAAGACCTGGATCGCACAATTACCGAGATGGAAGAGGAAATCGTGCCCTACTGAAGTCGCCGCGAAAACTTGCCTTGCAGCTGGGCACTGCGCACAAGTCTGTCGTGCTGGTCCTCGAACACCTCGGGTGTGCCGTCTATGCGTGGCAAATGTTTGTTTGGTTCACAGCGCAACATAAGCCGACGATTGCCGGCAGTGAGGTGATAGCCGACGACCAATCGGCCGCGGGCCTGCTCAGCCGGCGCTACTTTTTGCTCTTTCTGCTTTTCTTACTCTTCCTGTTGTTTTTACTCATCTTGCTTTTGTCCAACTCAAGCACCCGATAAACGCTGGTGGTGCCGCTGACTTCGTTGGCGACAACCAGCAGTGCACTACCCTTTTCAGGGCTGTCTTTCTTGTCGATGAACAACAGGCTCTCCGGTCCCAGGTCGCCGCCCATGCCCATGGCGAGGTCGGCGTTGCTGGCACTAAAGATGCGGTTGTTTTGGTAGGTGATGAACTCCGGCTCCTTCGGGTCGCTGATGTCGAACACCACGAAACCGCCGATTCGCTCCAGTCCCACGAAGGCGTAGTCGCGGCCCTTGATTTTGGCGATGGTAATCGCCTCTGGCTCAGGCCCCTTGTTGTCGCTGCGATTGTCGATTGCAGGTGAGCCGGTGTCGTCATCGAAATTTTCGTCGTTGGAAACGTTGAAAAACTCAGGTACCGCCGCCGCGGTGATCTGCTCCAGTAAATCGCCGCTGTCCCACACAAGCCTGCCTTCTTCATCCCAGATGGTGAATGACCGCGCACCGTAGGAGTACAGCTCGGCGAGCTCGCCGTCGGCGTCGATGCCATCGATGCTGGAAATGGTGAGTCGGCCCAGTTTGTCGTCCTCATCAAGGCCTGATGCGGCCAGCGCATCGGCGGGTTCCAGGCCGCTTCGGCCGAAGGAAACAACGTCTTCGATATCCTTGAATCGAATTGCGTCGCCGCGGCCGGATTCGTCGGCGTCGCCACGGTCATCTCCCTCATTGGCAGTTACATAGTAGGTGTCTTTCTTGACCTTGTAGCTGGCGATAGCGTCCGGCATGTACAGGCCTCTTACAGGCCAGTTCGCGATGGCGATGCCGCCGTCACGATCTGAGGGATCCAGGCCCGCCCCGGGAATATTGTGATCCTTGGTGCCCAGCGGCAGAATATCGACGACCCTGGCCCGCTTGATGTCCACGACGGCAAGGGCATTGGCTTCCTGCAGTGTCACCATGGCCACTTTGCTCTTGCCATCAACGGCGATGTACTCAGGCTCAAGATCCTGGCTGACGGATATCCGGCCTGCTGCCAGTGGTGTGTTCGCCACATCGGGAAACAGCCGAACACCAGCCGCTCGCAACGTATCCAGGCTGGTATCGAAGGCGTTGAAGTCTGCGCTTCTTACCGTTGCGGACGCCGGTCCGTCCTTGATGCTGATAATGCTGACAGAGCCCTCCGGGTCGACGCCGTCGTCGGGCTCCCCCTCGTTGGCAACCAGTACGGTCTCGCCGTCTGGCGTAAATGTCAGCATATCAGGCAGCGCACCCACCATGACCAGGTTGAGGAAGTTGCCGTCAGTATCGAAAAATACGACCGCGCCGGGATCTGTAACAGTGTCCGCCTCGACTGCTGCAGCCACAATGCCCTTGTAGACCGCTACACTATTGGCGCCGCCACCGACGAAGGCACCAAAAGCGGGGTTGTCGGCGACGTTGATGCTACTCACCAGATTGGGCATGGCAGGATTGGAGATGCTCAGGATGTCCAGGGTCCTGTCAGCGCCATTCGTGACGAAAAGCCGCTCGCTCCGCTTGTCGAAGGCGACAATTTCCGAGGCACTTTCATCAAAGGCGGCGGCCGGGTCGGGCTGGCTATAGCTGCCGAGAAGTTCAAATTCGAGTCCCTTTGATCCGGGCTTTGCTATCGCCAGTGGCGAGGCGATAAGCCCTGCCAGCGCGATTCCTGTAAGGCTGTGACTAAGCAACGACATGCTGATCTCCTTGGCTGTGACGCGGCCATCACACTGCCGGCGACGCCGTCCTGATATTTAGCTGTAGTTAAGGGGTATTCTGGCGTTTCAGTGCCAGACCCAGAAAACTACCAGAGATAGATGACAGCCAGATTTCGGGATCGTGTACAGCGGGTTACAGAATCAACCAGACGCCTGTGCAAATACCAGGGGCAGGAATATGCCCATTATCCTGAAGTTTATTGCCCATTACAGGCCGTTACTGATCTTGATAATTTCCTTAGAATCGGCCGGTAGCGAGAAAGCTACGCCATCCTCGCCAATCGTGTAATCGGAGAAAATATCCTCGGCGCCATTCAGCCACAGGGTCTTCTGCCCTGGAATAACTAATGGCGGCACGATGTGATAGTAGAGCAGGTGGCCCACGCCGGCGTCCCGGGCGGTCTCAGCGGCCTCTACCGGGCTCGCGTGGTAGTCGAGAATGTCATGGGTGACCTTCTCGATAATCGGGTTGCCGGGCCTCCTGGCAGTCTCGTTCATCATTTTTACGAGATTGGGCGCCAGTGCCTCGTGCACTAGCAGGTCGACGCCCTTGGAAAACCGTTCGATATTCTCAAGCTTTACCGTATCACCAGTAATCAGCAGTGACCGCCCCTTGTAGCTGAAGCGGTAACCCACGGCGGGAACAACCGGAGTATGGTCGACCGCCAGCGCCTCCACTTTCAAGCCTCCATCGTCGATCAGTGTTGCCCTGGCGAAAAGCGATTGGCTGGCGGGAGATTATTCCATTGCAGACATCGCCAATTGGCGCTGGGTGCGGACCTACAAGTGGTCAGGCGTTTCCATTGACGGGCTGGAAAACCTGCGGCGCTGGCTGGGTGTAATGCGTAATCAGCCCGGCATGGCAAAAGGCATCGAGGTGCCCTTCAGTCTCGGCAACCTGCTCAAGGACAAAAAGGAAGCCGACAAATTTGCCAGCAACGCGCAGAACACTCTGCAAAACTGAGCAACCTGGCTCAAAAAAGAATTATGATATTTCAGTTTACAGCCCAATTTCGCTTGATGGAGGTTCATTTACAATGAGTACGCCCTCACAAGGAGGTGGCAATGGCGATGAGTAGTATTCCCGACAGATGATCTTGTTAGAAATAGCAGTACCATCTCGCAGTGTTCCACTGATGATCGAGTCATATGAGTTATTCCCTGAAGGCTCAGGTTCGGTGATGGTCAGGTTGCCACCATAAAATGTGTAGATTACACCGCCCCAATCGACATATTCGAGATCACCGGTAATTTGGCCACCACTAATCTTAAGATCTACACCGTAGGGTTCAGTCGAGATACCGATGTTGTCCACCAAACCTCCGGTTATTTCAACCTGGCCGGCCCAAATAAACAGAGAGCCAACCGTACCGTCAGAAATCAGGAGACTGGTGTACTCAAAAGTAATAGATCCAACGATGCCGCCGCTAATCGTTCCCTCATTATTCGACCCTAAACAATTTTCGCGAATCCTACCTACCTCACCACCGGATACGTTAAAAGTTACGGAACTACAGTAAGCCAAAGATTCAACCTTGCCACCGCTTATGTTGACTTCGGTGCCACCACCGGCGTCTATCTCTTGCACGTTGGCGCCATCCACAATGTTCAAGGTGATCGGGCCAGATTCCCACACAGCAACGACTTCAACATCGATCGTGTAGTCGATGGTATATACACCGGCCTCGCTGATGACTATTGGTGATGTCGGTTTCGGTTCGAGTGTCCAGTTGGTAAAGTAACCTTTGTAATTACCTTCGCTGTCAAAAATATCGGCGTAGAGCTCGCGCTCTAAACCGTCGTCATCTGGCAGTGCGCCCATATCCACACGCAATACAAAGGGCTTTGTATCGTCTGTTATTGCGGGCATATGGGGCTCGTCGCCGTCGGGAACCTTGCAGCACCAAAAGCTGATCTTGCTGTAATCGCCGAGATAGCTGAAGTACACCGTTTTGCGTTGTAGATGTGCGCCTTCCAATGGCTGGGGGTTCAGTAAGCCGCCAGCGGCATCCAGTTCGTAGCTGTACATCGCCACCGGCTCGGGAGGTGGCGGTGCACTTTTTGTAAACACGGCGACCAGTGGCGGTACCGTTTGAAACCAGAAGCTTTTCACCCAATCGGCGGGTATATCGAACCCGCACTCATTGCCAGTCTCGGCACAGTGACTGTAGTTCAACCATTCTTCAAATTTCCAACCTTCTCTCGGTACAGCGTAGTAGGTCTCGATATACTCCTGCACCACCAGGTTCTTGCTGCAGCTTTCTGCCCCGGTCAGGTAGTCTTCGTAATAGCAATTGCGCGTGCCGGTAGCCGAGTACACGTCGCCCTCGCCGACGATTTTGATGGGATGACTGCAGCCAAAAACCAGGCCGATAAAAGCTGCCAGCGTAAGAGCCTGTAAAGTGTTCATAGAACTCTCTGTGTTCATCCTCGTGCCTGCAACGGGCATTGAAAATACAATCGAACCCTCCCCCACAGCAATATCTATCTATGCTTTGCAGTTTGCACTTATTCGTTCTATCTCGTTTTGATTTTTATCAATATCTTGGTAAATGGTGTGGTTATTATATGAGCAAATTTGATTCGTTCGATGACAATGGGGCAATGAATGATTTTCACTGCAACTGAGGCACTTCCGTGCATTTTTTCCTGGTAATGGCGCGACCATCCTGTCTGAAGCTGGCACGAAGTAGCCTCCTGATTAGCTGAAATCAAGGGCAGATTGATGCTCCAATGGAGAAAAGTGGTCAAGCAAACTTGACCAGACCGTGCACTGACTGTCAGGTCGGATCTAAGAATTTACAGCAAAACCCCGGGCGCGTTTTGTGAACCAGGTACGTTCGTCGCCGGCGACTCGCTGACGAACCAATCCGGCGTTTCGCCGGTTCATTAAAAAGGCCACCGCACGGGTGGCCTTTTTAATGAATTGGT
>CAWEHR010000012.1:0-95925 GCA_963808975.1 uncultured Gammaproteobacteria bacterium | reverse complement strand
GTTAGTGCCGGAGTAAGAACGCGGCTATTTGCCGCGGTTTGATTTGAGGTGAATGTAGGCCCGTCACTGCCAGTGATTCGGCGACAGGTTACCTTGCTCTCCTGTCTTCAGAAGTCGATATCGTCATCATCAAACGCCAGTTCCGTCTGGCCGGTGTCGCCCTCAGTTCTCGCCAAGGCATTCCGGCGCATGTCAATGATTTGCTCGCCGTAGTGTCTTGCCCCAAGTTCCTGGGACTCAGTGTAATGTTACATCTGAAGCGAGGATAATGTTATGGGCAGTAAGAGTGGATTGTCGGCTGAGCAACGGCTTGAGGCGGTGTTGTCGCTGCTACGCAGGGAAGAGCCGGCCAAGCAAATCGCGCGGCGCTATGGGGTCATTGAACAGTCGCTGTACCGCTGGAGAGATAGTTTTCTCGATCCTGGCCGATTTGGTCGCGGCCAAACAGGCCGCACGCCATCACCGTGGACAGGACCGGCTGGCACAGGCCTCTCCCGCCAGCGGTGAGTTACTGCAGCAGGCCGCCGCGCGCGGTACACCGCTGGCACGCGTTACCGCCCAGCTGGTGCAACTGCTGGATGATTACGGCGCCGGCGAACTGGAGTGCGCCATCATCGAGGCCCTGGCCAGCGGTGTGCCCCATCCGAATGCGGTACGGCAGGTGCTTGAACGGCGCCGGGAGACGGCCAACCGGCCGCCACCCTTGACACTGACTTTACCTGACAACGACAAGGCACGACAGATCGTCGTGCGTCCGGCTTCTCTGGCCGGTTATGACCAGATCCAGGAGCCCTGCATCACAACAGACACAACAGACGAGGAGCACGCCAATGACAATCCCAACGAATCCGACTGACACCCTCCAGCGCGAGACCCTGCGCCAGCAGGCGCTGGCGCTCAAGCTGCATGGCCTGATTGCAAACTGGGGCGCACTGCCCGAAGCCGACCTGCCGATCATACAGCGGCTCATCGTCTGGGAAGACCTTGAGCGCAAACGACGCGGGCTGGAACGGCGGTTGGGCGCCGCTCACATCGGTCGCTTCAAGTCGCTGGCGGACTTTGACTGGAACTGGCCGCAGCAGTGTGACCGGGCAGCGGTGTCTGAGCTCATGACCCTGAGCTTTATCGGTGATAAATCAATATCATCCTGGTCGAACCCAACGGCACCGGCAAGTCGATGATCGCCCAGAACATCGCCCACCATGCCGTGATGCAGGGGCACAGCGCCCTGTTCATCAACGCTGCCCAGATGCTGGGCGATCTGGCGGCCCAGGACGGGGACAATGCCTTGCGGCGACGCCTGGCACATTATGCGCGTCCCGACGTGTTGGTCATCGATGAAATCGGCTATCTGTCTTACGGCAACCGGCACGCGGATTTGCTGTTCAACATCGTCAATCGCCGCTACGAACTCAAGCCAACCGTTGTGACCACAAACCGGCCATTTGGCGAATGGGGCGAGGTGTTCCCCAATGCCGCCTGCGTGGTCTCAATCGTTGACCGTCTGGTGCACCATTCCGAGATTGTGGTGATCGAGGGTGCGTCCTATCGCATGAAAGAAGCGAAGGAGCGGGCAGGCAAAAAGAAAAAGAGGACGCCGCGTTCGAGCCCGAAATAAATCCCCCAAAAACCATCGACCTGAAGGTAGTTGTCATGGCCATGAAAATCACGCGATTAACCACGTACTGGACCGCTGAGGAAGCCGATACCGTCATGGCGTTCCTGGACGAATTGAGAGACACCCTGTGGGAGTGCTACGGCGAGCAAATCATTGACATGCGCCGGAATGCCTTGGCGAGAACTGAGGGCGACACCGGCCAGACGGAACTGGCGTTTGATGATGACGATATCGACTTCTGAAGACAGGTGAGCAAGGTAACCTGTCGCCGAATCACTGGCAGTGACGGGCCTACATTCACCTCAAATCAAACCGCGGCAAATAGCCGCGCTTTTACTCCGGCGCTAACAACCGCAACAATTGGCTCCTCTCAGGCAACCCGCGCGGTGCCAGGGCCAGTGCGCTTCTGTATTCGCTGGTGGAAACGGCCGGGACCAATGGCTGGGAGCCCAAAGCCTACCTCAATGCGCTGTTCGAGCGCTACCCCCATGCCCAATCGGACGACGAGCGTCGCGCCCTGTTGCCGATGTTTTTAAAACCCGGCACATAAACCGAGTTGGGGCAATCCTGCCGTTGACCGGGGGCTTACCCCGCAGCGACAGCACGTTTTTCGCGATGGCAGCCAAGCCGTCAAAGCTGCGCCGCATATCGACCGGTTTCTGGTACAGCCAGATACGCGTCGTGACCGACAGCATCATCAGCGCGCCTGCATTCGCAGTTGCACACCACCGGGCAGCGTCAGCTCAATGTCCCATTCCGTGGTTGTCGTCGCCGGGCTCGTTTCCCTGGCACGACGGTTACCGTTGCCGGCTAGGTCAATGCGTAGCCAGTCCGTGGCAGCACTGGCTGCCTTGGGTTCATTTCGCCACGGCTCGGCGTCGGCGGTTCGCGAACGTCGCGTAGCAAATGCCATGCTGCCGGCAGAATGTGGTTGCGGACAAGCCGCTGGCGTCAAACCGCTCAAGGATTTCTGCCCACTGAGCGTCGCTACGACGGATGCGTTGGATTACTTTCATTTCTGGTGCCCTCTGGGTGAATGTCATACCAGAGTAGCCAGGGGACGGCCACGGTGGGAAACGTCTCAGGATGAACGATTACGTTTAGGCTCCTAAAATTGGCTGAGGATCATGGGTAATCAGGAATCATTATGTCTAGCCACCCCTTGATGCACCGAACCAACACCAATCAAGAAGATACGCGCCATATGCCGCCCAGAAATCAAAAGGGCGACACAGGGTCGGGCTTCAGGCTATATTCTCAGGCGACCACGGCAGCGCCTGAGGGGGCTCGGTACCGCTATTTCCTCCTTTTTAAACTCGCCAACGCGATCAGGCCACTGCCAAACAGCCATGCTGCTGCGGGCAACGGCACTTCGCTCACGGTATCGCCGTACTTGGTCCAATGGCTGTAGTCCTCACCATCCATGGCGACCGTCAGGCTGCTCATCGAGGTGTTTTCAAAGAACCATAAGAAGTTCTGCTTCTTGATAGAGAAGTACTGCGTGTCGACAACGAAGCCGTCTCCCGCCACATCAGTCTTCATAACGGTTGTCACCGGCACCCTACCGAGTTCCACCAGGCGCGAATTTAATTGAACTAGTTCGTTGGCTGCATTGCTGGCCCCGTTCTTGGAATAATTATCTGCAACAGAATCACTTAAACCAGTGGCAGGACCACCAGGAGGGTTGCCTGTAAAGCCCATGCAGGCACCCAAATTCGCTCCGTTACAGGTTAAAGTATTCGGCGTACCATTATACCCCGTCAGGGTAATGGTATTTGCAGATGCTAACCCCGAAAACGCGAGTGCCCCGCAAGCCCCAAGAACCGCCACCCCTCTTTTGCTCCATATCGTCATCATGTCATTGACTCCACTTCAATTGATTTTAAAGCCCCCACACTCACTGAGGGAGCTATCAGGTCATGATGCAATTTTTATGCCTATAAACTTGATGCCAATTAAAACAAAGGGTTAGAAGTTTCGGTAGCGCGTCGCCCTGGACGCGATGTAAATTATTTCGACATGAAGCGATTGCAATTTCGTGATCAACCATTGGCGCGCCCGCAACAGTGTCCGGGCTTTTGATATAGCCTCCGCCTTCGGGCCAGGTGCCGGGGCTGCGTCTGGCAAAGGCAATGATGGTGGGTTCGAATAACGGACTGAAAATCCGGATACGCGTCGCCTGAACGACGCGTCTTAGTCTGGCTCCATCATGAAATTGTCATTGGGATTAGGCTCAAAGTGATGTTCAAGATAATGCTGAATCATCTGCTCTGTCATCTGACCGACCGTAGCGCAAAAATAGCCCCGCGCCCAGAAGTGCCTGCCCCAGTAGCGCTTCTTCACATGGGGAAACTCTTCGAATAGTTTGCTCGATGTCCGCCCCTTGATTCTTCGCATCACCTCACTGGGTGCTAGGGTCGGTGGGCAACTGACCAGAAGTCGAGTCGACCGGGGCAAGAGATGCCCCAGCCGCTCACAGAACCGGACGTGAGCCTCTCGACTCATCCGGCTCCTGTTATCCCAATCGCAGGACGCAGACCCAGTAACTTCCAGTGCGGAAACAAGTAAGGTTGTCGTTTAGCGACAAATCCCAACCAATAGTGCGCACGTCGTGGCCGTCGCCTCAGTTTCTTGTATTTCCGGGTAGCCCACTTCACCAACCTCCTGTTCAAGTTGTAGAACGTTGGATACAGCGCTGATTTATAGAAATGCCCGAAGTAATTGATCCAACCCCGAAGCTTGGCACCGAACATCCTGGACAGATCATCAAGCGATTTGTCACTTTTGTTCTGAATATTCCAACTTCTGATTTCCTTCCTGATGGCCTTTGCCGAGGAGGGACTGATGGCCGGCATAAATCGCACGAACTTCCGCCCTTTGCGGTTGACCGCTGTCCTGAGCCGAAACTCATAGCCCAGAAAGTCGAACTTGGTCACCGGGTAGTCAATCCAGGGTTTGTCTGCCTTGCAGCAGACAATCTTACTTTTCTCTGGATGTAGCTCCAGATGGCATTCACGGAAACGCTTCTCCAATACCACTCGCAACCGCTCAGCTTCACTCAATGTTGGACAATGCACCAGGGCATCATCCGCATATCGTGCAAAGAGCAGTCTCGGTTCATGGACAGCCATCCACTTGTCGAACACATAGTGCATGAACAGGTTCATAAGTAGCGGGCTAATGACTCCGCCTTGCGGCGTTCCCTTCGTCCGCTCCTCCAGAACCCCATCCGAATGCTGTAACGGTGCCTTCAACCATCTATTGATGTAAAGAAGTACCCATTCGCAATCAGTATGCTTCCTCAGCGCCAGGTTCAACAGCTTGTGGTCTATATTGTCAAAGGCACCCTTGATATCGAACTCAAACACCCAGCCATGCTTCCAGCATCTTTCTCTGGTCACTGACACCGCTTGTATAGCCGATTTTCCGGGCCTGTAGCCGTACGAATCCGGGTGAAAATACGGTTCCAATTCTGGTTCCAGTATTAACTTCACCACCATCTGCGCAATTCGGTCGGAGACACTGGGTATTCCCAGTGTCCGGGTACCGCCCGAGCGCTTCGGAATCGTCACTGCTCTGACCGCTGGCGGAAAGTAACTCCCTGATGACATCCGATTCCAGATCTTGTACAGGTTCCCTTTCAGGTTCCGGTCAAAATCCTCAATCGTATCCCCATCAATTCCAGCGGCACCTTTGTTTGCCTTGACTAGTTTGTATGCCTGCCAGACAAGTTGTTTGGAAATATCAAACGATTTTGCCATCTCCTATGACTCCTCCCATCTCGGTTGGTCATTATCAATGGCTGGATAACTCAACCCCTTCGCTCCGCTACCCATTACAGGAGCCTCATCGCTACTACGAGTTGATCCGCCCCTGTGCCCCGCATTGGGTCATGGCCTCTCAGGGGCTTCCTGATTGGCGTAACCCTTAGCATCGGAGCGACAGGTTCCCAAGTTCCGTATGTAGGCCTACTCAACACTCACGCCACCTTCACGCCAGCCACCGCCCGATCGATAATCAGGTAATCTCCGGACTCGTCTCGGGACGTACACAACTTCCCGATTTTGATGACAGTTAGGACCATTATGACGCTTCATCAGTGGTTCATTTGCATTCGTCTTTGTTGAGCTCATCTGACGCAGTTCTGCGCCTTTTCCCTTGACGCTTCTCACCCCAGCTCTTTACTGGAGCAACCCAAGGGCGATTTGGACCCCATACCTGAAAACAGAGTCCGAGGGGCCAATCCCTCATCCTACATACAGCATGTGGCTTTCTCCTTCCTGGAAGCCGCCACTTCTTGGCACACTATGCACATGATCTTTGCTGACGACACCTTTGATGATCCGAATCTCAAACGCTTCACAGGTTTCCCTGACCAAGTCTCGAACGCGCTCAGCTACCACCCCCTCGAGAACCTTGTAGCGATACTTCGTTACCCAGACAAAGTGATATTCAATCTGGTACACCGTATGGCTGCCGTACTGGTGCTGCATCACCCTACTCCCGTGATTTGAGAGTAGTATCGCAACTAAAGCTGACCGGCTAAAGCCGGTGGTTTAAACCTTATGATGGAAAATCAAATGAAATCAAACGTGCTTAAGAATACCATCCGTGCTGGCGTATGCGCCGGCCTGTTGGGTTTGTCATCACTGGCGTCGGCCGCGACGGACACCTTCCAGGGGGTAACGTTTACCGCCAATTGGGTGGGAAATCTTCTCACCATTGGAATGAACACAAGCAACCTGCAGGGTGACTGGGTGGATGCCACCCACATCGAGGCAATCGCCATCAACGACACTGGGCCCTACACAAACCTTAACAGCGTGACGTTGCTGGAGGGCACAGGCACCTTCGGCGGCCCCATTGATGCCAGCGGCCTGAACGCCAACGGATGCCAGAAATTTGGCCAGACCGCACCCCACCCGTGCTGGACAGGCAAGGCAGCGCTGGGCGGACAGTTGGATTTCGCATTTACCCACAACGAAGTCGGCGCTAATAAAAACCCTAACCCCCACCTGAAGGTGTTCTTCACCGATGGCTACGGCAATAAAATCGGTTCGCTGTATTCCGAGAATGTCGGCGAGGTACCCCTGCCGGCTGCCGCGTGGTTGTTCGCGTCGGGCCTGCTCGGCCTGGTAGGCGTCGCCCGCAGGAAAGCCGCACTGCAATCCTGATAGGCGGCTTCGGCCTCCAGTTCTCAGAAAGCCCCGTATCTCGGGGCTTTTTTGTTTTCGGTTCTGTTAAAGCAATTGCGAGGCTGCTTCGATCACAGCACTGGCGCTGTATTCCCCGGTGATGCCAGGCTGCCCACGTTCGGACAGGCTGTCTGGCACGCCTGGCCGATAGGCATTATTCAGTGTGCATATCTGCTGCCGGTAGAATGTTTCCGCCTGGGTCGGATCGGTTGCGGGTGCATCGATCAGCCCTCGAATCAGTTCCCGCTGTTGCTTGCTGTTACTCGGCTTACCGTGCAGGTCGGCAGCGTATACGGCAAAATCCCGAATCAGTACATCGAATATCTGGTTGAGCAGCGTGTGGTTGGTGTTGTCCATCAGCGCCTTTTCCAGGATCAGGTGGCCGTACACCACGCTGCAAAACAACTCGCCCAGGGCAAGCATGTAATCGATATCCTTCACCTGCTGCTCGCCCGGGCCGGCTTCCAGCAAAAATTTCTTCAGCCGGTTGATCAAATCTTTAAAGACCTCGACATTGGTGAGGTCGAACTGGCTGTAGATGGCGTTGTAGTCGTGAAACTGGATTTGACCGAGCCCGCTGGTCGACCCCTGGTCGAACAGGAAACTGTCGTTGGCACTGTCGATCCGCTCCGGTATGGCGGGGTAATCTTTGGGGTTGAACAGGTAATTCTTCATGAACTTGACGACCAGCGCCATGTTGACGTGAGCAGTGCCCTCAAGTTTCGGCAGCATGCCGATTTCATGGGCGGCGATCTCGAAGAAGGGTTCGGCTTCAAATCCCTTGGCCGCAATAATGTCCCATAAATCGCGGATTACCCGTTCGCCCTGCATGGTGACTTTCATTTTTACCATGGGGTTGAACAGCAGGTAGCGACGGTCCTCTGCCGACGCGCAGCGCATATAGTCGGTGGCGCGGTAGGAGAACATTCTCATGGCGACCAGGCGGCAGTAACTGTCGGTGAACAGCCGCTTGACCTGGGGGAAGTCAGTGACCGTCTTGCCATACAGGTTGCGATTGGCCGCGTGGTTGATCGCCTCGTAGAAAGCGTGGGTGGCAAGCCCGATGGAGCCGAAACCAAGGTTGAATTTGCAGTAGTTGATGGTGTTGAGCATATCGTCCCAGGCGCGCTGGCCTGAGCGCAGGATATCGTCTTCGCCGATCGGATAATCGTGCAGCCGGAACTCGGCCACATAGTTCTGCTCGTTGACGGTATTTTTCACGCATTCGTACTTGTCGTGCTGTGAGTCCACCACGAAAAAGACGTACTCGCCGGTTTCGCTATTCTTGCCAAACACCGATACCAGCGCGGCCTCGTTGCCATTGCCGATGTAGTATTTGCTTCCGCGCGCCAGATAGGTGCCATCACCCTGGGGCACCAGTTGCACATCGGAAGAGTAGATGTCGGCGCCGTGATCTTTTTCCGACAGGCCAAATGCAAATACACCGCCCTCTTTCAGCAGGCGCGCCGCCCGCTGCTTTACCTTTTCGTTGCCGCCATTAAATATTGGGCCAAGGCCCAGCATGGATACCTGGAACGTATACCAGTAGGTAATGCCGTAGAAGGCGACGATCTCGGCAAAGTTGACGTTGCGGTAGCTGTTCCAGGCCGCGCCCTCGCCATAACCCTCGGGGGTCATCAGGGTCGCCATCACCTGGTGCTGTCGCATGAACTCGACAAATTCGTGGTTCCAGACCTTGTCGTGCCAGTCTTTTTTGATGCTTTTCAGTCCTTTTTGCTCGAAGTGACTGATCACCGCAGCCAGCATGTCGTTACTGCTTTGGTCCGGGTGGCGCCCCTGGAATCGATGTGGGTTGAATAGCGTCATAGCGGTAGCTCCTGATACATTGAGTGCTGCTGAGTTGATGGCCTGGCAAACGGCCGTGTCCCCTGGCGGCCTGTAGTGCCGGCTCACTGGCCTGGTTTTTGTGCCACTGGAGAGCAATGAAAAAGGCCGGATACTACCACCGTTAAAGCTCGCTCTACAAGAAGCTGCTACTGCAAATTCACCCATTGGATGCCAGCGCGGTCATGCGCTGTTTCCCGCATCCACACACCCGGGGCGCACATCCGCTATCACACGGTAGGAGTCCGGCATCAGGGCGACTGCTATTCTCCTGCTGCAGAATTCCAGTAGCGACAATTTGTCGCATAGCCGAGGTGACATGTATTGGTTATCTTGCTGCTGACTGACTACTAATAATAGATCCCCTGGAGTCCGCCCGTGCCTACTTTCCCCCTTGCAGTAATTTCGCCCACCCGCAGGGCACAGCGATTGCGTGCGACTACCCAATTCCTGCTGCTGATTTTGCTGGCAGGTCATGCCTGGCCTGATCACCCGACGATGAGCGTGGGCTCTGGCATGGCGGGGCCGATCAATACACTGCCGGCTGAAACCCTGCCCAAGGGACAATGGACAGTTGGGCTGCGCTACGAGTACCTGAAGTTAGATGCCCTGTCCGACAACAGGCTTTCCCAAGCGGCGGCTGCAGGCGAGGCACTACACAGTACTGACTCGATGTCCAGCCCGTCACTCAGCGTGGCCTACGGGGTCAGCAACGATTTTATGCTGATCGGGAACCTGCCTTACGTCAGTCGCCGCAATATTCGTGAGTCTGGCGGTCATCACGATGACGAAGCGGTTCATCACGAGGACGAAGCGGTTCATCACGAGGACGACGAGGTTCATCACGAAGACGAGGAGGACGCCAGTGTAGTCGAGCTTGGGGATTCAGCCGGTATCGGGGATGCCTCTGTTTACGGCCTTTACCGCTTCGTCAACGATGCGCAGACCGGCCTGCAGCTAAGCGTGCTGGGCGGTGTGAAGATGCCAACCGGTGCCACCAATGAGAAAACACAAGAGGGCGATCGCTTTGAGGCCGACCATCAACCGGGTTCCGGGTCGTGGGATCCCCTGCTGGGAATCGGCGCATCCATGCCCTGGAACAGTACCTCGCTTGGGGCCAGCCTGCTTTACCAGCTATCGACGGAAGGTACCCAGGATACGGTCATTGGCGACGCGGTCTTCTACAGTCTCGCACTGGCTCACCGCTTGGCCTTTGGCGGCTCACACAAGCAGCATAACCATGGTCCCCACGGCGAATGGGATTTGATCCTTGAATTGAATGGCGAATGGCGCGAGAAAGTCGATATCGATGGCGAGCGGGACGACAATACGGGGGGGCATGTGCTATTCATGGCGCCGGGCGTACGCTACGCGGCAGCACAGGGTTGGGCTGCTGCATTGTCTTTTGGCGTGCCGATAAGCAATAACCTGAATGGTGTTCAGAGCGAACCGGACTGGCGTGTGATCGGCAACATCGGCTACGCTTTCTAGCCGCCATATGTCACCGATATTTGGAATTCTCGGTGAGAGATTGTGCACTGGGCGGGATTTTACGACCAAGGGCATAGCCGCAGCTATGGCCGCGGAAGCAAAATTTCGCACAGGGTGCAAGATCCGGCGAGAAACCAAATAGGCTTTTGAGTTTGCAGTAGAAGGTATCGATTGATACAGACCGCCGAATCGGTGATATATGGCGGCGCTAGCGGCCATATGCCACCAAATCGACGCCCTATTCGTTCGTACCTGCCGCCGGTGCAGAGGCACCAGGCGGCTCGATGCTACGATGCTGTGAGCGCTGGCTTCGTAAAGCCGCAAAGCACCCTTATTTTTGCTGGAAATCGGCTCGCTACAGGGCCAGGATTCCCATCAGCTTACCTGAGATCAACGCTGACAATCTCTGACAGCTCGCTGGGAACATCCTTGTTGTCAATCGTAACCATGGATATGTGATAAACATCCGCTGGCAGGTCTTGAATCACATAGTTGTCAGTCTGGTTGCCATCGATACGAATTGCCTCAGACTTTGCGCTATTCTCGCCTGAATAATAGATTTCGAATCCGCTGATTTCGCTCAGCGCCAGAAAGCTGCCGTCTGCACGGTCAAGGGGCAACTGCCATCTGAGCTTGACGCTCTTTAACGCCGGGGCTGTCACCTGTGCCGGTGCAGTAACGGTTACTGTTTCAGTAACAGGTGCGGTCTCGGTGGCTGTTCCTGTCTCAGTCGCCTTTTGCTCAGTCGTTGTTGTTGTCTCTTTGGCGACTACCGGCTCAGTGACGCTTACCGACTCATTAGTATCAACAGGCTGGGTAGTAGCCGGCGCAGGAGCCGGCACTGCCGTCTGGCTATTCACTGACGTATCCGCGACCAATTCCTGTTTATTGTTGATGGTGCTCAGCGCTTGCAGTTCAGACGGGCTGATTGCCCGCTTCAATACCTGCACATCATCCAGCATACCGTCGAAGAACCGGGTGCGGCCCCCGGGCTGGCTACCCACGGCCACCTTCAGGTTCGGGTCGACATCAATCTTGCCCGACAACCGCTGCCTGCCGACTTCAACGCCATTCAGGTACAGGCGCAGGCTACTGCCGTCGTAGGTCGCCGCAGCGTGCTGCCATACACCGGTTCTCAACTTGCCGCTGCTTGCAACCAGGGTGGTGGTAGCACCGTTGACGCGTACCCGGGCGCGCAGCACGGTGTCGCTGCCTGACTTGATCGTGCCGAGCATGAAAACATGATCGTTGGCCGCCGTACCCGCGGCCTTGGAGATAATGCGCGGATCCTGGTATTTGCCTGGAAAACTGTCTGCCTTGAACCAGGCCGCCATGGTCAGGCCCGAACCCGCCACGTCGAAGGAACCCAGGTCTACGTAGTCGTCCGTGCCGTCAAAGCTCAGGGCATAGGCGCTGCCGTCAGCCGTTTGCGAGCGGAAAACCGGCCCGCCGACCAGCTTGCCATTGTTACCCGCCCCGCTGCTGTCGCTGGCGCTTGCGCCGCTACCCTCATCAAATGCCAGGTGCATAACGCTATCTGACATTGGCGCGAAAGCAACCGCCTCCGGAGCGGGCGGAACGGTCATGGCCAAAATCTCGGCGGGGCTTTTTGCCCGCTTCAATACCTGCACATCATCCAGCATACCGTCGAAGAACCGGGTGCGGCCCCCGGGCTGGCTACCCACGGCCACCTTCAGGTTCGGGTCGACATCGATCTTGCCGGACAACCGCTGCCGGCCGACTTCAACGCCATTCAGGTACAGGCGCAGGGTACTGCCGTCGTAGGTCGCCGCAGCGTGCTGCCATACACCGGTTTTCAGCTTGCCGCTGCTTGCGACCAGGGTGGTGGTAGCACCGTTGACGCGTACCCGGGCGCGCAGCACCGTGTCGCTGCCTGACTTGATCGTGCCAAGCATGAAAACATGATCGTTGGCCGCCGTACCCGAGGCCTTGGAGATAATGCGCGGGTCCTGGTATTGGCCGGGAAAACTGTCTGCCTTGAACCAGGCCGCCATGGTCAGGCCCGACCCCGCCACGTCGAAGGAACCCAGGTCTACGTAGTCGTCCGTGCCGTCAAAGTTCAGGGCATGGGCGCTGCCGTCAGCCGTTTGCGAGCGAAAAACCGGCCCGCCGACCAGCTTGCCATTGTTACCCGCCCCGCTGCTGTCGCTGGCGGTTGTGCCGCTACCCTCATCGAACGACAAACGCAGCAGGGCGTCACTGTCTGCTGCGCGCGCTGCGGTCATACCCAGGCACAGCAAGGTTGCAATAATGGTGAATACGAGCCGAAGTGGCATTGTCCTGATCCTCGATGGTGTATTGCAGATGGTGTAGTACCGCTGGTGTCGTACCGCTGGTGTCGTACCGCTGGTGCAGTGCCGCTGGTTATGTACCGAGCCGTGCATATCCCCTCAAGCAGAAGGCGCTGCCAGCACAGCGGAAAGATTAGTGTGATCAAGTATTGATCGTGAAAGGCACTAGTGCGAGTAACGGCTTTTCAGACTGTGACCGGCGTCCCAGTGCTTTCCTCGACTGACCGGGAATCAGAAATGCCGCTGCTTGTGTCGGGCTTTTCGATGGTGACGGTGAGGCGCCGCAAAACGCCACGTCGGGCTCGATCACGGTGCCCTGCCGCCCAGGTTGGGCACTGTCAACGACGGCAGGACCCATGATGTAAACCTCGGCGGACCATTGGGCTCGCCCGCGGACAGCTGGGAAACTGGACTGAATCCTGCTAGGCCAACACCGACCAGAGGATGCCGGCGGCGATGGCGGAGCCGATCACGCCCGAGACATTGGGGGCCATGGCATGCATGAGGAGGAAGTTATTCGGGTCCGACTCCCGGCCGATTATCTGCACCACGCGCGCGGAGTCCGGCACCGCCGAGACCCCGGCCGCACCGACCAGGGGGTTGATTTTCTCCTTCAGGAAGAGATTCATAAACTTGGCAAAGAGCACGCCCCCCATGGTCGCCATACAGAACGACAGGGCGCCAAGGCCGAAGATGAGCAATGAGTCTGCGGACAAAAAGCCCTGGTTGACCATTTCACCGTTCACCTCAACCATGCGCACGGCCTGGGTGCTGGCACCGACCGAGAAGCCGAGCAGGATGGTAACGATATCGATCATGGCATTGCGCGCCGAGTTGGCGAGGCGGTCAGTGACCCCGGACTCCTTGAGCAGGTTGCCAAAGAAAAGCATGCCCAGCAGCACCATGGATCCCGGGGCGATCATGGCGCAAATGAGAAAGGCGGCGATCGGGAAAATGATGCGCACCCGCTGCGGCACCTGCTTGGGCGCCTTCATGTGAATCTTGCGCTCGGACTCGGTGGTGAGCAGTTTCATGATCGGCGGCTGGATGACGGGAACCAGGGCCATATAGGAATAGGCGGCGATAGCGATCGAACCGAGCAAATGCGGCGCGAGCTTGGCGGAGAGAAAAATGGCGGTGGGCCCGTCGGCGCCACCGATAATACCGATCGCCCCGGCCTCCTGGGCACTGAAGCCGAGGGCCAGTGCCCCGAGGAAAGTCAGGAAGATACCCACCTGGGCGGCCGCACCCAGCAACACCAGCTTCGGATTGGACAGCATGGTGGAAAAGTCGGTCATCGCCCCGATCCCGAGGAAGATGAGCGGCGGAAAGATGCCTTCCCTCACCCCGAAATAGAGGTAGCTCAGGACACTGCCCTCATCGTAGACGCCGAGGGGCATGCCGCTCACGTAGGGGATGTTACCGACGATTATGCCGAACCCGATCGGCAGCAGCAGCAGGGGCTCGTACTCCTTGATGATGGCAAGGGCCACGAACACCAGTCCGATCAGGATCATGACCGCATGGCTCCAGGATAATCCTGCGAGCCCGGTCGATTGAAGAAACTGGAGGAACTGGCTCATCATTCCAACTCGACGAGCACTTGCCCCTGCCGCACGGGATCACCGGGTTTGGCGTGGAGCCTGGCCACTTTTCCCGCGCGCGGTGCGGTGATTCGGTTCTCCATTTTCATCGCTTCCATTTTCAACAGATCCTGCCCCGCCGTCACGGCGTCACCTTCTTTGACATAGACTTCCAGCACCGCGCCGGGGATCGGTGCCGTCACGGAACCGGTGGAAGCGCTACCCGCCATGGTCGGTGGCACTGGCTCGTGCGCGACAGGCTCCGTGGTGCCGCGTTGTACACTGGTGGACGGCCGGCGCTGCGGGCTCCCCTTCTGTCGAATACTGTGGATCTCGACCGAGTAGGCCTTGCCGTCGATTTCCACCTCGGCGCGCTCGCCGGACAGGGATTTGAGGGTCAGCACGAAATCATGGCCGTCCACGTTGAGATGGTATTCTTTCATCGGGAGCCCTTTCGTATCGGCTGGTGGCTCGATAGCGAGCGCATCTGCCCGGCCTGCCGCCAGATGGATTCCGACCCGCTACGGCGTATGGTGATGCGTTGCACCGTGCTGCCATCTTCAGGCCGCATCGCGTGTTCCAGCACCATGGCGATCGCAGCAACCATTGCCTTCTCGCGCGTGTCCTCGTCCGAGCCGCCGGCCGTGTCCAATGCTTCGACCGGGCCCCGGTCGCGGTGTCGAGTCGTATCCAGCCAGTCCAGCACCTTCGGGAGCGCGGAGATCAGCAGGCTGACGAGCACCAGCCCAAGAAAGACGATGGCCATCCCGGTGATCGAGATCGCCAGTCCCTCGTTGTCCAGAATGTTCTGCATGTCGAATTGGAATTGCATAAGGCCAGGGGCTTCTATAGTGGCATATTGGCGTGTTTGCGCACCGGCTCGCGCACTTGCTTGTTTTCCAGCATGATCAGCGCCTTGATGATGCGGAAGCGGGTATTGCGCGGACGAATGATGTCGTCGACATAACCGCGACGGGCCGCCACGTAGGGGTTAGTGAAATTATCGGCGTACTCGCGCTTGTACTGCTCAAGTTTTTTCTCGGCTTCTTCGGGGGATTGCGCGGCCCGAAGCTCCCGGGCGTAGAGGATCTCGGCCGCGCCGCCAGCCCCCATCACGGCAATCTCCGCCGTTGGCCAGGCATAGTTGAGGTCACCGCCGAGGTGTTTGGAGTTCATCACGCAATAGGCGCCACCGTAGGCTTTGCGCGTGATAATGGTGATCTTCGGCACCGTCGCTTCGGCAAAGGCAAACAGGAGTTTGGCCCCGTTGCGGATGATGCCACCGTATTCCTGTACCGTGCCAGGCAGGAAGCCGGGTACGTCCTCAAAGACTACCAGCGGGATGTTGAAGGCATCGCAAAAGCGCACGAAGCGCGCGCCCTTGACCGAGGAATCGTTGTCGAGTGTGCCGGCGAGGTGCACCGGATTGTTCGCCACTATGCCTACCGAACGGCCGCCGTAGCGGGCAAAGCCAACGACAAGGTTGGGCGCGTAAGCGGGCTGAATTTCAAAGAATATCGTATCGTCGACGGTTTCACGGATGACCTCTTTGATATCGTAGGCTTCGTTGGCATTGTCCGGGATCAGCTCATCCAGAGCGTCTGACATCCGCTCTGGTGGGTCGTCGGTCGCGACGGGTTCCGGCGGCTGCATATTGTTTTGTGGCAGGAAGCTGATCAGCTCGCGGATGGCACTCAGGGCGGCCTCTTCGGATTCGCAGGCCAGGTGGGCCACGCCACTTCGCGTGGCATGGACGTGCGCGCCACCGAGCGAGTCGGTATCGACGTCCTCGTGGGTCACGGCCTTCACCACCTTCGGCCCGGTCAGGAACATGTAGCTGGAGTTTTCCACCATGAAGACGAAGTCGGTCAGCGCAGGCGAATAGACCGCGCCTCCGGCGCAGGGCCCCATGATGCAGGAAATCTGCGGGATCACACCGGAGACGTCGACATTGCGCTGGAAGATTTCGGTATACCCGGCCAGGCTCTCGATCCCTTCCTGAATGCGCGCACCCCCCGAATCATTGAGTCCGATGACGGGTGCCCCGTTGCGCAGAGCCATATCCATGACCTTGCAGATCTTCTCGGCAAAGGTCTCCGAGAGTGATCCACCGAGCACGGTAAAGTCCTGGGAAAAGACAAACACCAGCCGCCCGTCGATGGTGCCGTAGCCGGTTACGACACCGTCACCGGGAAAGACCTTCTCCTGCATCCCAAAATCGGTGCAACGGTGTGTTTTGAACATATCGAACTCTTCAAAGCTATCCGCATCGAGCAGGTACTCGAGGCGTTCGCGCGCGGTCATCCGCCCCGCCGCATGTTGCTTGTCGACGCGAGCTTGCCCGCCGCCCGAACGCGCTTGTTCACGCAAGTCCGCCAACTGGCGGTTGCGATCGAGACGCGAGGCGTCGGAAGTCGGAGTGGGTTGCTGACCGCTCATGGGTGCACCTAGCCTTGATAGTAGACTTGATAAAGGGTTTCTTGTCCGAGGCAGGCATCCACCCGTGCCTGTATTTCGGCTCGCGCAGGGCTCTGCAGCCATTGGTTCCAATGCTCCAGCGAATCCCAGGTGCTGATGACGAGATGCTCCCTTGGATCGTCGACCCGGATCAGGGTTTCGCCCGATAAGTAGCCGGGCTGTGTCAAGGCGCAGCTGCGCAGCTCGATCAGGAGCGGCGTCAGTTGCTCGATGATTTCAACCGGGACATGGCGGAGAATGATCACTTTGACAGGCATGGGGCTACCCTGGTTGGGGTGCGCAGACAACGGCTCTCCAGACAGGCCTAGTGTAACCAACTTCGGCGCTGTGATTCAAAGTAAAAGTCAGAAGGGTGACCGACTTAAGCGTGATGATCACCAAAAACACCGGCACAATACCCAGCCCACACCACCAATCCGATCGCCAGCAGGACCAGATAAAACAGTGTGAGTTTCGTCATGGGCGCGCTGCCTTTCGGACCCGCTGAGGTCTCGCTGGCATACTGAACAGACAGGTCGCGCCGGTTACTCCCACTCCGCGCCAGTGGTCTGCCATCTTTTCTGTTGTTTGTCCCAGGTACTCGCAGTCACACACGGCGTCGGATTGATGCTATCGCACTGCGACCCGTGGACATTTGCAAGCAGGACCTTGTTTGGCCCGAGTTCGACGACATTCCACCCCTGGTTCAGAAGGGAGTGAAGCTCTTCCCCCACGAGAAAATGAGACATGCATCCGCCCGTTCCGCAGAATAGCGATGCGGCCGTTGAGCAGGCGAAACCGCGCTCGTTCAAGACCCAATCGTGATACAGGTCTCCGTCCAGGTCCACCCGATCAACAGCGCCCCATTCCAGATCGAACTCGCCGTTTTCAAAAGTGGCGCAGGCCTTCGCGGCAGCTTCGACTTTCTCCCGCAACTGGAGCGGGAGCTCTGACACATCGGCCGATAAAGCGGGCGTGACCCCAAAACAGGACAGGGCTATCGCCCCGAACATCCTCACGACGTCGGTCGACAGGCCGTGCTTTTGCGGGTTACGCCGGAACATTAGTTGCACTTGTCGTACCGATAGTCGCCGAATTCCAACCAGTCCTGCCCGCCATCGCGAAAGACCAGAAATTCCGATCGATCCTCGCCGAGAAGGGCGACGACAAATCCCGCAGGGGACTTGGCTGAACCGAAGAACGAATACGATGTCATGGCACGAAGCGTCTCGCCGTTGACCGTGACCCGGGCATCCCATTGATCGTCAGCATTTTCCAGAATTGCGTACTCGATCTGGCGCTTGATATCACCGCCTCCGCAATAGACGAGGCCCTCGGGGGCTTCCGCCACAGTGGCATCCTCGGCGGTACCTGCACCTGAACAGGCGTCCCGGAGCAACTTCACGGCCGCTCCTGAGCCGGAAAGGTCGAAAATCCCGTAGCTCACATCCTGATCGACCATGGCAAGGTTAAGAACACCATTGGCCGCGATCTGATCCAGAACGAAACCGTAGTCCGCCGTGTCATTGAACAGGATCTCGACCGGATAATTGTCGACAATCTGCAGCATTGCATTCTCGCCCCCGGCCTGAAACGACCCGACCTCGGTCGCGCCGTCTTTCATGAACCGGATGGCCAGGCCCCGCTTGTTGACGATGTCTTCGCTGACCTCATACCCGGCCGGCGCGAAGCGGATGCGGTCGCATTGCAACTCCAGCGTCATGTTCCCGGACTGCACGAAGGCCATCGGCGTCGGGTCACCGCTGAAACCCCACTCCGCGACCACCGGCGTGGCAATCATCCCGGCCAACGCCAGGCTGGCCGCCAGTTTATGCTTCATGACATTTCTCCACTCTGGGTTAGCTTGCCCGAGCGGGAGCGGCGGCACGACGGAAAGACACCGTTACAGGCGCTCGCTTTGGCTTACTTCCTGGTCGCAGCTTGCGCATGCCCAAATTTGCGCCTTCACCTGCCCGTTGTCTTTGACGATAGAAGAAGGATAAAACGCACAATCGCTGCAGTCTACACCTACTGAAGCGCCGTCGATGAGCCCCTTTCCCACCAATTCCATCCCATGTCGGCGTCAACTTAACGCCGACGCACCGGCCTTCAACCCGATTCTCGGCCCCAAGCCAATAGAAAACTCGCCGCCACTGGGAAGGCGCAACTACAGAGATGATCAAGGTTTGGGGGGGGCAGTCGAAAAGCCGTGTCTGCGGTGGTGCACGGTCTTCATCATCTTACGGTCGAAAATGGCACCCAGCCGTCTATTTCACCTGGGAAATTCCCCCGCGGTTGAATGACCACAGTCCTCGAAAACGGCCAGCCTAACCGGGCTTTGGCCGCAACATAAAAATGTCGCACGCGGTGCGAGCCTCGTCACCTGGCCCGCAGTGGCGGTGAAGAACTGCTGCGCAGCACGCCGCCGGCCTGATTACCAGAAGAGCATACATCCTGCCAAGCCGGCAAGCGCCTGCTTTACTGCCAGCTATTTCCTAAAGCGCTTCACCACTCCGAGGCCGCCGATCGCCGAGATAAATAACCAGGCGGCGGCGGGAAGTGGCACTTCGTTTACCGTAAACGAACCCGAAGCGATACACATTTAGCTCGGTCTGTTGGTGGTCATCAAATACGATGGTCGCTAACCCAGACTACAGCAGACGGCCGGATTGCCATTTTCTGCTGGCAGTCTGACTGGCGCTATCGATCCAGAGCAGGCGTTAGCTCCCCGGAGTAATCAGCTCAAGCCCAAGCTTTTGAAATTCCCGCTTTCACCACAAAGCCGCAGTCACCAGCATCATGGTTCGCGACCGGTGTTGATTGCATCGCTGGCGTAGCGATGCGGAAGGTCGCCCTGAATTGGCCAATGCCTCGCATTCAACAAGATGCGTTGATGGAAAGCGGGCCGGGCTTGCGCGTCGCGGCCCTTGGACGGGTTGCTGAATCACCACCTGCGCGGCATCTGTCGCCTCGAAAGCGTTTTCAGCAGCCTGCCAGGGCACCGCGAAGCGCAGCCGGCCAGGCCGTAGTCGATTATTAGCGCTGTGAAAGCAGAAGCGCCATCATTGCATCAAGCCGGTACACAGTGCCCCATGTCGTCGTTGCCGCTGTTTTTCCTGGCGTCGCCCTTGGTGCGCGTTGGCTTGGGCAGGCGCGGGGCCGGTCGCGATGCCCAGCTTGAATCGACCGCCATTGCACCGAGCAGTGAAAACGCCAGGGCGAACGGTACCAGAAACACCACTGCGATAAGTACGATAGAAAGATCCATGACAGACTCCTGATTGTCCAGATCGGAAGCTTTCACTTCCGCTCGCTTATGGTTCTATATTAGAACCGTTGCGTTGATACTAAGGTTCGATTATAGTACCTGTCAAGCCTTTTTTGAAAAAAGTCACAGGAGGGAGGAAAAAAATGGAGCGAGTGTGTTTCGAGTCGAAGAATTGCTCGGTTGCCCGGGCGATGGATGTGATCGGCGATTGGTGGAGCATTCTGATCGTGCTGGAGGCGATGCGGGGCTCCTGTCATTTCGATCAGTTCCAGACCAATCTTGATATCTCCAAGGGCATTCTTTCCAAGCGCTTGAAGTCGCTGCAGGAGCACGGTGTGTTGCTCAGGGTTGAATCGGAGAAAAAGGTTCGCCGGGTCGAGTATCGGCTGACGCCCAAGGGCAGTGCCCTGCACACGGTATTGATCGCGCTGATGCAATGGGGGGACGATTGGATGAATGCTGCGACCGGTGCGCCCGTGGTTTTGTACAATGCAAAAAACGGCGCGGCGCTCGCAAAGCTGAAGTTACAGGACACCCAGGGAACAACGGTGGACCCGAACGACCTGAGAATGAAGGCGGGCCCGGGGGCTGACCAGCACACCTGTGCCCGCTTTGCCGGCTAGTCGCCCATACTGCAACCCGGATGGTATCGATGCGTAGTGTAATGGTGGTTCTGCTGGCGGTGCTTGCCTACTTCCTGCTCTGGCCGGTGGCGATCGATCCGGTTGCCTGGCAGGCGCCAACCGACAGCGGTTACATCTATTTCTCCGAAGCCAGCAGTCAATTTGGTTCCAGGAAAAAAGACAAGATCCATAAAGCACATCACGCCCGAAGTCGAGATCTACTAAACCGCTGTCACTGGCTACCTACCCCCACCGATTCCAGCCCATTTCGCCCCCACTACACTCCCCGAAACCCAGCTTTTCCTTGATTTCAGACCATTTCCTGCCTGCTGGCCGATCGTCAGCCTGCCGCCTCCTCAAAGGGCGCAACAAAGCAGATGATCGGTGTTCCATGAAGTCAATCCAAGAGGCGTGCCTACGGTGGCGCGCGGTCCTCATTATCTCACGTCCGCTGTGACACATCGCCCCAATTAGCCGCTGCGATTTCCGAGCTGATCTCACTGGCTGCGCCACCTCGTCAACGGTCATTCGAGGCGGCTGGGCTTCAACCTCTCAGTTCCATGGTCGTGGTTCCACCAGCGAAGGCCAGTTTGCGTATTCCGAGTTCGCCGCACTGGCCGATATAAACAAGTTCATTATTATCTCTCCCCAAGGTATAGGCAACAGCTGGAATGCAGGGGAGTGCTGCGATGTCGCGCTAGAGGCCGCAGTCGACGACGTAGGTTTCACTGCCGACTTAATTGAGCAAGTAAGTAGTGAGTATTGTGTCGATCCTGATCGAATCTACGCCACGGGAATGTCAAACGGCGGCTATATGAGCTATCGGCTTGCCTGCGAAATGGCTGATCGCTTCGCCGCGATCGGGCCGGTGGCGGCCAGAGACAGGACAATCTCTTGCACTCCATCCCGCCCCGTCCCGATGCTCGCAATGAATGGCACATTGGATATAGTCGTTGAGTACTCGCTGGCCGCTTCGGATGCAAGGGCCTGGGCTGCCGCTAACCAGTGCTCCCCCGAGTCCACGGTCGTTTACCTGCAGGGCGATGTAACCTGTGTCTCCTACAACGAGTGTGCGCAGGGAGCCACCACGGAGTTCTGTACTGTGGATGGTGGCGGGCACAGCTGGCCGGGGGCAATTGACTTGTTTGAATTGGACCCGGTGCAATATTTCTGGGCGGGGAAAACCACCCAGGATATCGACGGCTCGGCCGAAATCTGGAGGTTTTTCTCTGAGCATCCGCGCCCCTGATCGGGAGAATGAAGTTGACAGCTTGATGCAGGACCCAAGAATATCCAGGAGCTGCAACTGGCGCCAAGCCGAAATAGGAGCCTGGGCAACGCGCCGGGCTTTTTTATGCCGGCAATTCTCCAAAGCGTTCGTTCGCTATGGAGGACGGCTAGTTCATCATACTCTTTGCTAGGAGCCTGTCGGACTTAGGTGTTGGTAGCGAGCCGAGTGGGAGGGCGATGTCAAATTTTTGCGAGATTGAGGCGCATAGTGGGGCTAAGCAACGAAATATCGCGGACATTTGGACCGCCATCCCATCGGCGCAGTAGAATAATCCTAAGCCCGACAGGCTCCTAGAATCACCCGACCACAACATTTCATGATGACCATCGCAGGTAGCCATTTGATGCTAACCATTAGACCTTTTGCCAAGTCGACACCGACGCTCATTCTGGCTTTACTCATATCAGGCTGCACGGCTCTCGAACCTGTGCTACTGCCCGATGAAAATACGCCCGCGGCATTCGATGATACCTTCTGGCAGTCGTTGGAACCCGAGCTGGATGAGGACTGGTTTGTGCTGCTAAATCGCGGTACCAATGCCTTGGACTGGCGCTTGAAGACCATTGATAGCGCTACCCAGAGCATCGAAATCCAGACATTCCTCTGGGGAATGGACACGGTTGGATCACTGGTGATCGACAACCGTGTTGCTATCGTGGGTGGAAGAAACTTGGCGGATGAATATTTCGGTTTACACACCGAAGTAAACTTTCGTGGTATGGAGGTTTTGCTGGGTGGTTCGATGGTGCCGACCATCAGCCATGCCTTCGATGGTTACTGGCCGGCTGTGGGAAGGCTCCGCCGGGAACGAAGCAACGCCGGAGGTTCGCTCCGGCCAGGCCCATCAGGAGCGCGAGGGAAAAATACCTTCTAGGTTGACGAAGTAGTCCAGATCGCCGCCATTATCCGTCTTCACAGGTGGCATCTTGGGAAGGGCGAAGGTCGTGCGGCCGTCGCCTCCGAATTCGATTCCGATGAGCGCGAATAGTGCTTGGTTCTCGGCGATTTGCAGCAGCTGTCCGTCACACTTCGCCCAACCCCTTGGAGCCCAGCTCCATGGGAACGTGCATATTTGACCGATGAAAAAATCCATAACGACCCCCTTATTGTTAAATAGCAATGAGAGTATACAACGGAAGGCTGCTCATAGCCGCGTACCGATCGCCTTGTCGCTCGGACATCTCAATCGACCGGTCCGTCCTGGGTGAGCAGGGCCGGGAAGCGCTGCGGGCCCGTTGCAAAATGCTCCCGCATTTTGTCGAACCGCGAGGCTTCTCACCCTATCCCGTAACCGATCATCAAAAAACCCGACACAGGGCCGGGCTTTTTGATGATGGCGGTGAGGGAGGGATTCGAACCCTCGATAGGGGATTAGCCTATACTCCCTTAGCAGGGGAGCGCCTTCAGCCACTCGGCCACCTCACCAAACTCTTTACAACTTTACTTTGTCTTACTGCTCGTTGATCACTCAGGCATCCAGCCTTCCTGATCAACCGGGGAGCGCCTGATTCGTCGCACGCTCCTCACCCCTTCGGGGCCGCCCTACGGGCGTTGTCTACGCTTGCTGCGCAAGCTCCGGCTCAGCCACTCGGCCACCTCACCAAACTCTTTACAACTTTACTTTGTCTTACTGCTCGTTGATCACTCAGGCATCCAGCCTTCCTGATCAACCGGGGAGCGCCTGATTCGTCGCACGCTCCTCACCCCTTCGGGGCCGCCCTACGGGCGTTGTCTACGCTTGCTGCGCAAGCTCCGGCTCAGCCACTCGGCCACCTCACCAAACTCTTTACAACTTTACTTTGTCTTACTGCTCGTTGATCACTCAGGCATCCAGCCTTCCTGATCAACCGGGGAGCGCCTGATTCGTCGCACGCTCCTCACCCCTTCGGGGCCGCCCTGCGGGCGTTGTCTACGCTTGCTGCGCAAGCTCCGGCTCAGCCACTCGGCCACCTCACCAAACTCTTTACAACTTTACTTTGTCTTACTGCTCGTTGATCACTCAGGCATCCAGCCTTCCTGATCAACCGGGGAGCGCCTGATTCGTCGCACGCTCCTCACCCCTTCGGGGCCGCCCTGCGGGCGTTGTCTACGCTTGCTGCGCAAGCTCCGGCTCAGCCACTCGGCCACCTCACCAAACTCTTTACAACTTTACTTTGTATTCATCGTTCGTTGATCACTCAGGCATCGAGCCTTCCTGATCAACCGGGGAGCGCCTGATTCGTCGCACGCTCCTCACCCCTTCGGGGCCGCCGTTTTTAGCGGGCGAGATGATACCACAACAGGACGCTAACTGAAGCGCAGTTGCCAATTTTGAACTGGCTAACTTTCTTCATCCGGACCAACGGTCTTTTCGTCCTGTATGCGCTGGTAAATCTCCTCCCGATGAACCGCGACATCGCGGGGTGCGTTAACCCCCAGGCGCACCTGGTTGCCCTTGACCCCCAAAACGGTGATCGACACATCATCACCCACCATCAACGTCTCACCAATGCGACGCGTCAGAATTAGCATCCAAATTCTCCTGTTACTGGCTATCCCTCCTGCCCCACTGTTCCTCAGGGGAAGAACTTATCATGATGACTTCCATCTGCTGTGGAAGTTCTGTTTTAACCGGCCGCTCCTGCGGGCCGATATGATTCGAGGGACATCCAGGCTCTCCTCGAAAAAGCAAAGCGGCAATTATAGGTGAATCTGAATCATCTATTGCCGTCTATTTTGCTGCCGGCTCCTCGAGATCAAAAGCAGAATGCAGCGTACGCACCGCGAGTTCGATGAATTTCTCGGCAATCACCACTGAAATCTTGATTTCGGAGGTGGTGATCATTTGGATATTGATGTTGCTCTCGGCCAGCGCCTTGAACATTTTGGCGGCGACACCCGCATGGGACCGCATGCCGACCCCCACCAACGATACCTTGCATATCTTGTCGTCGCTGATCACCTGCCTGGCGCCGAGTTCAACGGCGGTACGATTCAGAATTGCCTCGGCCTTGGCCATTTCGTTACGGTGCACGGTGAAAGTGAAGTCGGTAGTGCCGTCGGCACCAACGTTTTGTACGATGACGTCGACTTCGACATTGGCCTCCCCAATAGGTCCGAGGATTTTATAGGCCACGCCGGGGGTATCGGGCACACCGACAACGGTGAGTTTGGCTTCATCACGATTAAAAGCGATGCCCGCAATAGTGGGTGCTTCCATCTGGTCCGGTTCCTCCCGGGTTATCAGGGTGCCGGGGCCGTCCTCGAAGCTGGACAACACCCGCAGCGGCACATTGTACTTGCCGGCAAACTCCACGGCCCGGATTTGCAATACCTTGGAGCCCAGGCTCGCCATCTCCAGCATTTCTTCGAAGGTAATGCGGTCCAGACGCCTGGCGCCATTCACTACCCGCGGGTCGGTGGTGTAAACGCCATCGACGTCAGTAAAGATCTGGCATTCATCGGCCTCCAGCGCCGCCGCCAGCGCCACGGCGGTGGTGTCGGAGCCCCCCCGCCCCAGGGTGGTGATATTGCCTTTGGCGTCCATCCCCTGGAAACCGGCCACCACCACAACGTGGCCCGCGTCGAGGTCGCTGCGCAGGGCGCCACCGTCGATTTCCTTGATGCGAGCCTTGTTGTAAGCGTTGTCGGTCAATATCCTAACCTGCGCCCCGGTATAGGAGCGCGCGGGGCAACCGCGTTTGATCAGGGCCATGCACAACAGCGCGATAGTGACCTGCTCGCCGGTAGAAACCAGCACATCGAATTCCCGGGGGTCCGGCGCGGGCTGGATACTATGGGCCAGCTCAATCAGGCGGTTGGTTTCGCCGCTCATCGCCGACACCACCACCACCAGTTGCTCACCCCGCTCCCGACAGGCGAGTACGCGTTCCGCGACCGCTTCAATGCGCTCGACGTTCGCCACCGAGGTGCCACCGAATTTTTGGACGATCAATGCCATGCCGAATTACTGTTCAGAGTAGAGGCTTAAACCAACGCATGATACGTGTGGTAATAGATATGCCTGCCCGAAGGCGCGGCACTTTACCACCAATTGCAATGCAATTGAACTACTGCGGGCAAGGAATTATGAATCTGCGCTTTACGTTCAGGCTTCCAACTGCCGGGCCACCCAGGCGCTAACGGATTGCAATGCTGCTGGGACACCGGCAGGGTCACCACCGCCGCCCTGCGCCATGTCGGCTCGACCTCCACCCTTGCCACCGATTTGACCCGCAACCATCGACAGCATGTCGCCGGCTTTCACCCGCTGCGATTCTGCCTTGGTCACGCCTGCAACCAGGGCCACCTTGTCGCCGTCGACACCGGCCAGCACGATGGCGGCAGCCCCCAGCTTGTTCTTGAGTTGATCCATGGTGGTGCGCAGGGTTTTGCCGTCAGCAGTGTCCAGCCGCGCCGCCAGCACCTTGACGCCACCGATATCCTCGGCCGAAGCCGCCAGATCGGAGCCGGTGCTGCCGGCCAGCCGGGCCTGCAGCTTTTGCAGCTCTTTTTCCTGCTTGCGCTGGTTCGCCAGCAGTTGCTCTACCTTCGCTGTTATGCTGTCGCGGCCGGTCTTGAGCAGGGCGCCAAGGCTCGTCAACTCTCGCTCCAGGTCATCGAAGCGCGCCAGCGCCGCGGCACCGGTCACCGCTTCGATGCGCCGTACACCCGATGAAATACCGGTCTCCGAGACAATTCGCATGAGGCCGATGTCACCGCTTCGCTCGACGTGGGTGCCACCGCAGAGCTCGACCGAAAAGCCATTGCCCATGGTCAGCACGCGCACCTCGTCGCCATACTTTTCGCCAAACAGCGCCATGGCGCCGTTTTTCTTCGCCGTCTCCATATCGGTGATTTCCACCTGTACCGGTGTATTGTCGCGAATCTGCTGGTTGACCAGGCTCTCGATTTGGCGCAGCTCCTGCGCCGTCAGGGCCTCATTGTGGGAGAAATCGAAGCGCAGGCGCTGGCTGTCGACCAGCGAGCCCTTCTGGCTCACATGGGTGCCCAGCACCTGGCGCAGGGCCGCATGCAGTAAATGGGTGGCGGAGTGATTGAGTGCCGTAGCGTTACGCACATTGCCATCGATGCTGGCGGTGACCGTGTCCCCCACCGTGAGCGCGCCGCTCAGCAGCTTGCCATGGTGGACATGGGCATTCCCCGCCTTGGTGGTGTCCACAACCTCAAACCGCACTGCGTCGCCCTCGAGATAGCCGCTGTCGCCGGCCTGGCCACCCGACTCGGCATAAAAGGGCGTGCAGTTCAGCACCACCGCGCCCTCCTCGCCTTCGGCCAGGGAATCAGCACTCTGGTCGCCCCGCAGCAGCGCGACAACCGTCGCCTCGCCTGCCCGCTCGCGATAGCCGGTAAATGTGGTCCGGGTGTCGAGCTTGAGCTTGTGACTGTAATCAACCCGGAACTGCCCCCTCTCCCTGGAGCGCTCGCGCTGGGCCGCCATGGCTGCTTCGTAACCGGCCAGGTCCAGGCTGAGGTGGTGTTCCCGCGCGATGTCGTTGGTCAGGTCGACCGGGAAGCCGTAGGTGTCATACAGCTTGAACACAATGTCACCCGGTATTTGCTGCCCCTTGAGGCCGGCGATGGCCTCGTTCAGGATCGCCATACCGTGCTCCAGGGTGGCGGCAAATTGCTGTTCTTCGCCCAATATCACCCGCTCTACCCTCTGCTGCTGCTCGCGAAGTTCAGGATAGGCAGCGCCCATTTCAGCCACCAGCGGAGCCACCAGGCGGTAAAAGAATGGCTGGTCGACCCCCAGGCGATGGCCGTGGCGAATGGCCCGCCGCAGGATGCGCCGCAACACGTAGTCGCGACCCTCGTTGCCGGGTATCACGCCGTCGACAATCAGGAAAGCGCAGGAGCGGATATGGTCAGCTATCACCCGCAACGACTGGCTGTGGGTATCGGTGGCGCCGGTCACATCGATCACCGCTGCGAGCAGTTTCTGGAACAGGTCGATCTGGTAGTTGCTGTGCACGCCCTGCATCACCGCGGCGATACGTTCGAGACCCATACCCGTGTCTATCGACGGGTTTGGCAGCGGCCTCAGGGTGCCATCGGCCCCGCGCTGGTACTGCATGAATACCAGGTTCCAGATTTCGATGTAGCGGTCGCCATCGTCGTTTTCGCTACCGGGGGGACCGCCGAATACCGACTCGCCATGATCGTAGAATATCTCCGAACTGGGTCCACAGGGGCCGGTGTCGCCCATCTGCCAGAAGTTGTCCTCGTCGAGGCGCGAGAAGCGCTCGGCGCTGACCCCGACCTCCTTGAGCCAGATGTCAGCCGCCTCGTCGTCCGACACATGCACGGTCACCCAGAGTTTTTCTTCGGGCAGGCCGAGGACCTCGGTGAGGAACTCCCAAGCGTAACGAATGGCGTCATGTTTGAAGTAATCGCCAAAGCTGAAATTGCCCAGCATCTCAAAAAAAGTGTGATGGCGGGCGGTGTAACCAACGTTCTCGAGATCGTTGTGCTTGCCGCCAGCACGGACACAGCGCTGGGAGCTGACAGCCCGGGTGTAGGGGCGCTTGTCGTCACCCAGGAATACATCCTTGAACTGAACCATCCCGGCATTGGTAAACAGCAGGGTCGGGTCGTTGCCGGGAATCAGCGAACTGCTGGCCACCCGTTGATGCCCCTGCTGCTCAAAATACTTCAGGAATGCTTCGCGTAATTCGGCACTTTTCATCGTTTAACCCAATAAGCTGTCTGCTGTCGCCCCGCCGTCGACCGGGCATTGAAACGCAAGCTGCAGCGCGTCTGGCATGACAACGCTGCAGCGAACCGGGAAATCCTGTTGTTAACGTCGGCTCGGTAATGGTGAGCCAAAAGACCCTACTTGGCCAGTTTTTCGTCGCTGGTCAGGACCCGCGCCTCGGATTCGAGCATCACCGGAATCCCGTCCCGTATCGGGTATGCCAGGCCGCTGGCCTTGCACACCAGCTCCTGCTTTTCCTTGTTGTATTCCAACGGCGCCTTGCTCACCGGGCATACCAGGATACTCAACAGCTTCTCGTCAATCATCGATCTCTACCTTGTGTTGTCCGGCCCAGGCTTTACTGGCCGCTCGCCGCTGCCGGCATGGCGCCAACCAGCAATTGGGGGTCTATGCGTTGGTCGTACCAGTTCATGCGCCAGTCCAGGTGCGCACCGGTCACTCGCCCGGTGGCGCCAACTTCAGCAACCACCTGCCCCTGCTCCACCCTGTCACCCACCTCGACCAGGATGCGGCTGAGGTGAAGAAAACTGGAGTTGAGGCCATGGCCGTGGTCGATCATCAGCGTGCCCCCGGAATAAAACATATCGTCATGGGCCAGGGTAACCACGCCCCCGATCGGCGCGCGCGCCGGGGTACCGGTGGGAGCTGCGATATCGACACCGAAGTGGGGACGACTCGGGCGGCCATTATAGACACGCTGGGAACCAAAAACACCCGTAATAGGGCCCATCAGCGGCCACTCGAAAGGCGCCAGGAAATCGGTACGATCAGAGTCGACCCGGCGCGCCTTGCCGATCAACGCATTGTCTTTCTGGATGCGCTTCAGGTCGTCCTCGCTGGGGCTCATGATTTTTTTCGCAATGCCGGTTATTTCCTGCTTTTGATACTCCCGCTGCTCAATCTCGAACACCTGCTGCGCAGACCTGCCATCGGCGGTTTCGACCCGCAGCAGCACCGGGCTGCGATTGTCGCGGCCGAGGCCGATCACGTAGTCACCCTTTGGCGTGAGTCGCACCTCACGGCCACCCCAGACCACCTTGCTGCCCACCGGCGCCCTGCCGAACAACAATCCGCCCTGAACAAAATTCCCGTCCAGCTGGATGAGGCTAGCCACTTCATTTGCGCTGACCGTCACAGCCATGGTGATACCGAGCAGCCAGGCCGCCGCGCCCCTTGCGCTTGCGCCCCGGAACTGAACAATCATTGTTGCTGAACGTTTCACTGGTTTCCCTTGGTTCTGTTGTGTTTGAAAGCTCTTGGCTTGCAGTTACTGGATTCACCCCGGCCGGTTTCAGGCTAGAATAGACGTTGCAAACCCGTCAGTATAAAGCAAAGCCACCGCTAAAAAGACACTATTATGGGCCGATACCGCAAACCCCGCCCGGCGGGCTCCGCATACATCACGCCGCAGGGCGAACAGGCGCTGCGGGCAGAGCTGCACCAGCTGTGGAAAGTCGAGCGCCCCCAGGTAACCGCGAACGTGCATGAAGCGGCGAAAAACGGTGACCGCTCTGAAAACGGCGATTATATCTACGGCAAGCGCAGACTTCGAGAGATCGACAGCCGGGTTCGCTTTCTCTCCAGGCGCCTGGAGCAACTCACCGTGGTCAGGGATCGCCCCACCGACACCGGCAAGATTTTTTTCGGCGCCCGCGTCCGACTGGAGGATGAGGACGGCAAGTCAAGCGAATACCGCATCGTGGGGCCAGACGAATTCGACCTGCGCCAGGGCAAGCTGAGCATGGATTCACCACTGGCCCGGGCCTTGCTGGGCAAGCGCATCGATGATGAAGTGATGGTCACCACGCCGACAGGTGATCACTACCGGGTGATCGTTGCCATCGACTATCCCTGACAGCCTGACATTATCGATCCAGCAACCGCCGCACCTGCCGACGCAACTCGGGAACGAGTTGCCCTTCAAACCAGGGATTGCTCTGTAACCAGTATTGATTGCGCGGTGAAGGGTGGACCAAAGGCACCCACCGCGGTGCATACTCCCGCCAGGCCTTCACCCGCTCGGTCAGGTTTTTGTAGCGTGGAGGCTGCGCACCCAGGTAAAAACGCTGGGCGTACTGGCCGATCAACAGGGTGGTTTCAATATTCGGCAACTGCGCAAGAATACGGGGGTGCCAGCGGGGTGCGCACTCCGGCCGCGGCGGCAGATCGCCGGATTTGCCGCGCCCGGGATAACACAGGCCGATGGGCACGATGGCGATTTTTCGCGCGTCATAGAACTCGGCGGAGGTGAGGCCTAGCCAGCTGCGCAGTCGATCGCCGCTGGGGTCGTCCCAGGGAATACCGCTGGCGTGCACCCGGGTTCCGGGGGCCTGGCCGACGATGAGCAGCCGTGCACTCGCCTGTGCAACGAGCACCGGCCGCGGCCCCAGGGGCAGGTGCTGCCGACACAATGTACAGCCGCGAACCTCGTCCAGGGTAGCGTCCAGTGCGCCATCGCCCGATCCAGTCATAACTTGCCGATCACGTTAGCAGCGCGCCGCAGCGGGTGCTACGGCGCCTGGCAGATCTAAACTATATACAGCATCACCCGTTGCCAGAACCAGAATCCGGCAACGGAGCCGGCAGCGTACACCGGCAGTTGCTGCCACAGGCCACGCCAACTGGCGCCGAGGCGCAACAGTGCCAGGCTCAACAGGCACAGCACGCCGATCAGGGCCAGTTGCCCCACCTCGATGCCGATATTGAAGCCCAGCAGCGCCAGGGGAATATCATCCGCTGGCAGCCCCACCTCGCGCAGCGCGCCGGCAAAGCCGAGCCCGTGCAGCAGCCCGAAGCCCGCCGCCATCAAATAGACCTTCCAGTGGCTGAGGTCATGGTCGGGGTGGCGCAGCACTTCAGTAAAGGCGACGATGATACTCAGCGCGATAAAGATCTCTGCCATCCCCTGGGAAAAGGTGATGATATTCAACACGGCGAGACTCAGGGTGACGCTGTGACCGAGGGTGAACATGGTCACTGTCCAGACCAGGGAACGCTGCAATCCCACCAGCATAAACAGGGCGATGACGAACAGCACATGGTCCGGCCCGCCCACCAGGTGTTCGAAGCCCATCACCATGTAACTGCCGAACACCCGGTACCAGGGCTGCCTTGCGGGCACCAGGTAGGTGTCTTGGTCGGGCCGCAGTACCTGGTTCAAGGTTCTGCCGTCATCGAGCTTGATGCGCAGCAGTGCGTCGGCCCTGCTGCTGGCAATACCGCTGATCTGAACGGAACTCCCCACCAGCCCTCGATCGCCGCAGTCTACCTGCCAGCGGGAAACCAGGGCGGTTCCCTCCGGCTTACTGGAACCGCCCTCGAGTTGGCGGCAATGCGCGGGCAGTACCGGGCTGAGCCGGCTGCCCTCGACGCGTTTCAAGGGGGTTTTCCATTTCACCGAGTAGGTGCCGTCGCCGGCGGCTTCGAGTTGGAGCAGGGAGGGTGCCAGCGCATGCGCCTGCACCGCGCCGGTGTAAAGCAGCGGCAGTAGCACCAGCAACAGCAGCAGGCAGATCTTGCCAAGCACCGGGTTATGAGACTCCCCCACGCGGCGGGCGGGAACAGGATATGTCATGATGCCGACCCCGCGGGTTCCCGCCTATCCACCACGATGTCATACTCCTTCTTCAACAGTTCCACCTGCTCTTGCAGCAGCTCTTTTTCCTTGCCCTGCTTCACCCGGGACACCACTTTGTCCCTGACATCCTCCAGTGGCGGCGTTACCGCGGGCTCTACATTATCCGGCCATACCAGATGCCAGCCGTAGGCGGAGCGCACCGGCCGTGACCATGCGCCGGGCTGCAGTTGCTCTACCTCGGCGGCGAACTCAGAGCCGAAAATATTGGCGAGTTGCTGTTGGTTTTTGCCGGTAAAGACGTGACCGCTGTAAAACACATTACCGCGGGAGAAGATGGCGTCCAGGTTTTCGATTTGACGCGGACTGGCAAGCCCTTCCCGGGCGGCGGCGGCGGTCGCGGCGGTTGCGCCGTCGTCGACACTGAAGTACACGTGCAGGATATCCCGGCGCGACGCTATCACGTAGTCTTCCTGGTTCTGCCGGTAGTAGTCTTCAATCTCCTGCTCGCTGATCTCCAGCGGCACCGATGCCACCATGGCCCGCTCCAGGGTGCTCACCAGGTAGCGACGGATCACCGGGTCGGTTTGCAGTAGCCCCAGCTCTAATGCGCGGTTGATCAACTCATCGTCGCTGGGCGGCACCGGATTGTCCTCCTCCAGGAAGGAGCCCAGCTTTTTCAGGCGGTCCTGGACCACCGGCAGCGACTGCAGATTCATCGCCAGCGCCCGTTGCACAAGTGCCTCTTCCGCCACCATCTGATCGAGCAGGCGCTGATCCAGTTCCGGGGTGGTCGTCATTCTGTTTTGTCGTACCCAGGCATCGCGATAGGTTTTGAAATCGCTGTTGCTAATGTGAATCAGGGGCTTTTCGACGGTGTTGGGGAACAGGCTGTAGCCAATTCCCCCAAGCACCAGGAACGCGAGCCAGGGTGCCGTCAGTATCTTTCTAATCCAGGACATTACCAGTCGTCGTTCCGCAGGTTTGGCCGTCAAAATTGACTAACCCGTTATCATGCCGCGGGAGAGCCCGCGATACAAGCCCTTGCCGGCTTCCCCTTGCCGACCCTGGAAAATCAGCTTGCGCAAGCGCAACCCGGCGCCGTGGTGAGGTTGTCACCCACCCCGTTTGGCGTACAATCGAGACCAGGCTTCAAGGGAGTAAGGATGATGGCAATAGGGGAATGGCAACCCGGGGGCGAGCGGTCCCTGCAAGCAATCGAACCGCGACAATTGGCCGTGCTGGTGGCGCTCAGCCAGCAGGACAAATTACAGCGGCTGGCGGAACGACTGGACCCCGACCAGCAAAAGTGGCTGGGCGCCGCGATGCATAGCGGCGACGATGCCTGGATGCAGGCCGCCGGCGACTGCGACGCTGCTGAACTGGTGCACCTGATCAAGGCACTTGCGGTTGCCGAGATGCAGATTCCGGGCTGCAGCATCGGCGCCAAGTCACCCGTTATCGCCCTGCATCGAATGCTCAAACAGCGCGGGGCAAAACTCGGCCGTGACGACCTGGCGTGGATCAAGGAACACAGCGACAACCGCTTTATTCCCAATGGTCCGGTGCTTTAGGCTCCATTCCCCTGCCGGCGGCACGCGAATACCCGGGCCGCGCGCCGGCTAGTCCGCTTTGCGCGCGGCATCAAATGCCGCCTGCTGCTCGGGGGTCGCCTCGGTCTGGTACTTAGCTTTCCACTCCTTGTAGGGCATGCCATAAACCACTTCCCGGGCCTGCTCGAGATCCATGTCCTCACCAGCCTCAACGGCGGCGCCGGCATACCACTTGGCCAGGCAGTTGCGACAAAACCCCGCCAGGTTCATAAGATCGATGTTCTGGACATCCTTGCGCTCATCGAGGTGCGCCAATAGGCGGCGCAATACCTGGGCTTCGACCTGCTGCTGTTGCTGTAAATCCATCCAATTGCCTCCTGGCAAACGAGAAGGCCCTCTCGGGGAGGGCCTTGATGTTCAAAAAAAGCGTCGACCTTGCTATTTACTGTCAACGATCTGGTAGTAATCCATCAGGATCTGGGCCACCTCCGGGCGGGAAAACTCAACCGGCGGTGCGATACCCTTACCCAGCATTTCCCGCACCTTGGTTCCCGACAGCAGCACAAAGTCGTCCTGGCTGTGATCGGGGGCGTCTTTCATCATCACTACCTTGTTGAGCTTCTTCGAAAAGGCGGTGTGGTCGGCATTGTAGATCTCGATTTCGAGGGCTCCCTCGGGCACCTGCTCCTCGAAAATCGTCTGCGCGTCGAAGGCGCCGTAGTAGTCGCCAACACCGGCATGGTCGCGGCCTACAATCAGGTGGCTGCAGCCGCAATTCTGGCGGAATATCGCGTGCAATACGGCTTCGCGGGGGCCGGCATAGAGCATGTCGAAGCCATAACCGGTCACCATCACGGTGTTTGGTTCGAAGTATACTTCGACCATCTTGCGAATCGATGCATCGCGCACATCGGCGGGAATATCGCCGGGCTTGAGCTTGCCCAGCAGCATATGAATGAGGATGCCGTCGGTACCGAGGTCCTCCATCGCCATGCGACACAATTCCTCGTGGGCGCGGTGCATGGGGTTGCGGGTCTGGAAGGCGACTACCTTGTCCCAGCCACGCTCCTGTATCTCGTTGCGAATCTCTACGGCGGTGCGAAAGGTGTCGGGAAAATCAGTCTGGAAGTAGCTGAAGTTGAGAACCTCGATAGCGCCCGACAACAGGTAGCGACCAAGCGCGGTGAAGGTCGCAACACCGGGATGCTTGGGGTCGGTGGTGGCAAAAACCTGCTCCGACATACTTTTCAGTTGTTCCGGCGACACCGGCTCGATCGCCTCGACGTCCATTATCGCCAGTACCGGGTTGCCTTCGACATTGGGATCGCGCAGTGCGATTCGGCTGGCGCCCTCTATGGCGCTGATATCGTCCACGATATTGACGATCGGCACCGGCCAGAACAGGCCATCGGTGGTATGCATGTTTTCCGCCACGCTGAGGCTGTCAGCCAGATTCATGTAGCCATCGAGCGGAGTGAAGTAGCCGCCGCCCAGCATCACTGCATTGGCTGCGGCAGCCGAGCTGACAACGATGGATGGCAGGGTGTGGGCTTCAGCCAGCAGCGCCTCGCGACGGGCTTCGTCGTACACGAAAAGCGGCTTGAGCTGGTCTGCTCCGTGGGGTTTTATCATGGTAGATCTCCGGTATTGGGCGGGGTTCAGGGGTTGATGATGCCGCGATCGACCAGCAATTGCAGCAGCAGACCGACTTCCTCTTCCAGGCTCATGGTATCGCTGTGGAGCACGATTTCGGGATCCAGGGGTTCCTCGTAGGGATCATCGATACCAGTGAAATTCTTGATCTCCCCGGCCCGCGCCTTCTTGTAAAGGCCCTTGGGATCGCGCTTCTCGGCTTCCTCGAGGCTGCACGCAACATAGATCTCGATAAAGTCCATATCGCCGGCGTCATGCAGCGCCCTGACGACATCCCGGTCGGCCCGGTAGGGGCTGATGAAACTGGACAGGGTGATCACGCCGGTGTCGACAAACAATTTGGCGATCTCACCGATGCGGCGGATGTTCTCGGTGCGGTCCTCAGCGCTGAAGCCGAGGTTCTTGTTGATGCCCAGCCGCACATTGTCGCCATCCAGGCGGTAGCTCAGGTTGCCGCGCTCCAGCAACGCGCCTTCAAGGGCCACCGCAACCGTGCTCTTGCCGCTGCCAGACAAACCGGTGAACCAGAGTGTCGCGCCCTTCTGGTTTAACAACTTGTTGCGGTCTTCGCGGGTAATATCACCCTCGTGCCAATGCACATTGGTTGCCTTTTGCTCTGTCATATCAAGGTCTCTAGTGGAGGAATGGCAGCACGTTCCCTGCTCTGTGCAGCATGCTATCGGATTATCAATTATGGGCGCAGATTCTACACCGGGCCCGGGGCTTTTACAAAGTTGAGCGCTGTGTACTATGAGCGGCCGCGGACACTACATCCAGGTGCGGAACAAGGCCAGCACAATAGACAGGAATACCAGGATCATCAGCCATTTCGACAGACGCGCCTGTTGCTCGGGCGAGAGCGGACTGGCCCTGCCATCCAGCACTTTCACCAGCACGAACAGGGATACAAACAAGACTGCCAGTACCAACAACAAATTCGTCATAACACCACCGTACCTCGTTGGCGAGCGGGAAATGGCAGCGCTCTCAATCGCGTTGGAGCGCACCTGTGCGTTAGCTGTTCGCAAGCAGCACGACCGTTTTGATCCCACCGTGGGATAGGTTACCATCGGGCTACTATACGGGAACTTGTCGACGCGTGAGAGAACGTAACAATAACAATTACCCAATAGCAAGCAGCAGTCGATAACAGCAGCAATGGCTAAAGAAGAGAGCAATTACCGGGGCAGGAAAACCAGCCGCAAAGGTAGCACCGAGCGTCGTATAAAACTGCTTGAAGCCGCTCTGCGGATCATTTCCCGGGAGGGCACCCGCGGTATCCGCCACCGGGCGGTCGCCAGCGAAGCGAATGTGCCGCTGGCGGCCACAACCTATTACTTCGAGCATATCGACCAACTGATCAACGATGCCTTTATCCTGTTTGCAGAGCGCATGCGTGCTGAAGACCGGCTTCTGGGAGAAACCTGCTTTCACGTCATTAGTGACTTCAACCAGCGTGGGCTGGTTGATCCCCAAATCCGCGATGCGCTTTCCCGGGAGCTCGCCAGCCTGCTGACCGAACACATTGAATCACGCGCAACCCGCCCCGACACGCGGCAGTTGGAAAGTGCTTTTCGAAATGATGCGATGCACAACGAGGTGCTCAGGCAATGCATTGCCGATAACGTGATCGAGGTGCATAACCTTATCGAAAAAGGGCTGGCGGCGACGGGGTCTTCTTACGCGAGCACCGATGCCGCGGTGATTATGGCAGCCATCAATCACCTGGAATACCTCGCCACGCTGCAGGCCGCCAAGCGCTTCAAGCCGGGCTTCGTGTACGCAACCATGTTGCGCGCCATCCAACTGGTGTTGAGCCCACAGCCCGCACCCGCAGGACCGCTGGGTTGAGCGACCAACACCCCGGTACGTTATAATCGGCGCCCGTTGCGTTTTCGGAGTACCCCCTTGACCAGCTTTCACCGCTCGGCAATGAGCGATAATCTGCGGCGTCTTTGCCTGGTCCGGCTGGTGTTGCTGGGCACCATGGTGGTCGCGCTGGGCTTTGCCTACATCTACCAGCTCGAAGTTCCGTACACCGCCCTGGGACTCATTTTGCTGGTGCTGGTGGGCTTCAATATCGTTTCCTGGCTGCGTAGCCATCAGCCATGGCCGGTTACAGAGTTCGAATTTCTGCTGCAAATCCTTGCCGATATCCTCGGGCTGAGCCTGATACTGTACTTCAGCGGGGGCGCGACCAATCCGTTTATCTCCTACTTCCTGGTGCCCCTGTCGATTGCCGCCGCTACCCTGAGCTGGCGCTATACCTGGGTTGTGGCACTGCTGTGCATTGCAATTTATTCGCTGCTGCTGGTATACAACCAGCCCCTGGAGGCCGTGGCGCCGCACCATCACCCCAGCGACGGTCCCGGCCTCCACGTTATCGGCATGTGGGCCAACTTTACCGTCAGCGCACTGCTGATCACCTATTTCGTGGTGCGCATGGCCCAGGCCCTGCGCGATCGCGAGCACTTGCTGAACCAACTGCGCGAGGAAGACCTGCGCGACGAGCAGATCATGGCGGTTGCGACGCTGGCAGCCGGCACCGCCCACGAACTGGGGACGCCGCTGTCGACCATGAAGATTCTGTTGGAGGAACTGCAGCAGGATAGCGCGGCCAATCCGGCATTGCGCAGAGACCTGGATATCCTCGCAAGCCAGGTGGATAACTGCCGCTCAACGCTGAAGAAACTGGTGGCGACGGCCGATAGTAAACGCCAGGGTGTCCCCAGCCAGTACCGGGCCGGTGCCTATTTTCGCGAACTGATGCGCGACTGGCACCTGCTGCACCCATCCACAGCCCTGGCGCTTGAGATCGACCCACAGTTGGATAAACTCCAGGTGAGCGGCGACGCCACCCTCAAGCAGGCACTGATCAACCTGCTGGACAATGCCGCCAACGCCAGCCCGGCGGCAATCAGCGTCAGCATAGGCAGTGAAGACGAATCTGTTGCGATGGAGATAGTCGACAATGGCCCGGGACTGCCCACCGATATTGTCGACCAGATCGGCAAGCCGATTATCATCAACAGTGAAAGCGGGCTGGGTATCGGCCTGCTTCTCACCCATGCCACCGTTACCCGGTTTGGCGGTAACGTGACACTCTATGCGCGTGAATCCGGCGGCACCTGCACCCGCGTGACACTGCCGGCGACGAGGACGGATCAGGATGAATGAACCCACCCCAACCCGCATCCTTTTGGTTGATGACGACGAGCTGTTTACGTCGGTGCTCGCCCGCGCCCTGACCCGGCGCGGATACAGTGTGTCCTGCGCCGCCAACCCTGAGGCGGCGCTGCAGCAGGCCGGCGGGCTGCAGCCCGGGCGCGCGGTGCTCGACCTGAACCTGGGCGCCACCAGTGGCCTGCAGCTGATTCCACAGTTACTGGGGGTGTGCCCACACATGCGCATCCTGGTGCTAACCGGTTATTCCAGCATTGCCACCGCGGTGGAAGCGATCAAGCTGGGAGCCCAGAACTACCTCTGTAAACCGGCGGGGACCGATGAATTGGTGGCTGCACTGGAGTCCAATGCGGCGAACCCCGGTATAGCGATAGCCGACAACCCACCGTCGGTGGAGCGCATGGAATGGGAGCACATCCAGCGGGTGTTGCGGGAAAACGGCAACAATATTTCAGCGACTGCTCGCTCACTGGGGATGCACCGCAGAACGTTGCAGCGCAAATTGCAGAAGCGGCCAGTGAAGCACTGAAGGCCTCAGGGGAAGTGATGCACGGCGAATAGTTCTGCCGGGCTCACTGTAGACCCCTACATCACCGAAGCCACCACGAATATACCGATAGCCAGGGGGATCATCACCCAGGCCCTGATCACCGCGATGGGACGATCAAGCCACACTGCGGTGATACGCTTGATGGCGTCGGCGGGAAAGAACAACAACAGCAGCCCGGCGGCCACAAACAGTATGCCCAGCCACCAGATTGCCGTCGGATAGTTGGTGGTATCGGCGCCCAACAACAGGATAATGCCTAGAACCAGGCGTGTCGCTGCCATGTACAGAAGATTGCGCTTTTCTCCCACCCACTGGATAAGGTCCTCGATAAGCCGGGGGAACACGAAATACGTCATACATATGCCAATGATGAAAATGCCGACAAGCAGTACCAGAAACTTCATTGTTGCCCCCCCAGGTGGGTGTCTTTCAGGTGTACAGAAGATTTGACGGTAGCGGCAATGTGAGCAGCGCCTGCCGACCCGATCGGGCTGCGCCCACCGACAACCGCAAAACCCTGCTCGCGGCACGGATACTAGCATAGCCAAAGTGGCGAACCAAGCGGGCTGGCGAGCTGCTACATCAAGCGGTTTCGTTCACTGATTTGCTCGTTGAGAGTGAGAAAATCGTACAGCACTCCCAGCATCAGGAAGCCGCCGGTACAAAGGTACAGGATAGCCGTCAGCCACTTGCCCATGTAAAGACGGTGAATACCGAATACGCCCAGGAACGTCAGCAGCAGCCAGGCCACCGAGTAGTTTACCGGGCCAAAGTCGAAGCGCAGGTCCGCTTTTTCTGCCATCGAGGGAATCAGGAACAGATCGATAATCCAGCCGACGAAAAGCAGCCCCAGGGTAAAAAACCAGATAGTCCCGGTGACCGGCTTGCCATAATAAAAACGATGGGCTCCGATGAACCCGAATATCCACAGCAGATAGCCCATCAGCAGCGAGTGGGTGCCGGGTTTGCGCGATAATTCCATCAGTTACAGACTCCTTGGCCCCCCCTGTGGGTTGGGCTGGACGATTAAACCGGATTGCGACCCTTGGTGGCAGCAATGCGCATACGCAGGGCATTGAGCTTGATAAAACCCTCTGCGTCCTGCTGGTTGTAGGCGCCGGCATCGTCTTCAAAGGTGGCGATACTCTCATCAAACAGTGAGTCCGCCGACTGGCGACCCACCACGATCACATTGCCCTTGTACAGCTTCAACCGCACCACACCGTTGACAACATGCTGCGTCGTGTCAATCGCGGCTTGCAGCATTTTGCGCTCGGGGCTCCACCAGTAGCCGTTATATACCAGACTGGCGTAACGCGGCATCAATTCATCCTTGAGGTGCGCCACCTCCCGATCCAGGGTAATCGACTCGATGGCACGGTGCGCCTTGAGCATGATGGTGCCCCCCGGGGTCTCGTAGCAACCGCGGGATTTCATACCGACATAGCGGTTCTCCACCAGGTCGAGCCGGCCGATGCCGTTGTCCCCGGCCACTTTATTCAGGTAGGCCAGCGCCTCGGCCGCACTCATCGTGCAACCGTCTATAGCGACAATATCGCCACCCCGATAGCTCAATTCGATGTACGTGGGCGTATCGGGCGCATGCTCCGGGGACACGCTCCAGCGCCACATGGACTCCTCCGGCTCGGTCCAGGGATCCTCGAGAATATCGCCCTCATAGGATATGTGCAGCAGGTTGGCGTCCATCGAATACGGAGACTTTTTCTTTGCGCTGCTGAAATCAACCGGAATATTGCGCTCGGCGCAATAGGCCATCAGCGTCTCGCGGGAGGTAAGGTCCCACTCCCGCCAGGGGGCGATGACCTTGATGCCCGGCGCCAGTGCGTAGGCCCCGAGTTCGAAGCGCACCTGGTCATTCCCCTTGCCGGTCGCCCCGTGGGAAATCGCATCGGCACCGGTCTGCTCAGCCAGTTCGACCAGCCGCCGGGCGATCAGCGGCCGCGCAATGGAGGTGCCGAGCAGGTATTCGCCTTCGTAGACGGTGTTGGCGCGAAACATGGGGTAGACATAATCACGCACGAACTCCTCGCGCAGGTCTTCGATATAGATTTCCTTGACCCCCAGTGCCTCGGCCTTGGCACGCGCCGGCTCCACCTCCTCGCCCTGGCCAATATCGGCGGTGAAAGTAACCACCTCGGCCTGGTAGGTATCCTGCAGCCAGCGTACGATGACCGAGGTATCCAGGCCACCGGAATAGGCCAGGACCACTTTGTTGATATCTGACATGTTCGACCTCTGCGTGACGCCGGATCAAAGGTCCGGGCGGGCAAAAAACGCGTATTCTAAACTGCCTTGGGCCATTCTGGCACTATTGATTCACCTGCGGGCCCGATTCACCCGCAGGCCGGTGGCGGGCCTAAGCAAGCGCAACCGGTCAGCTCCATGCAATAGCTGCGATGAGCGGTATAATCAGGTAGGATGCAGCCCCTGACTCAACGGACCCCGGTCGCAATGCAAGAAATCACCATCACCCAGCCCGACGACTGGCACCTTCACCTGCGCGACGGTGACGCACTGAAGCAGACCGTGGCCGACGCCAGCCGCTGTTTTGCCCGTGCTATCATCATGCCCAACCTGACGCCGCCGGTGGTGACCGTCCGCCAGGCGCTTGACTACCGCCAGCGGATTCTCGCCCAGGTGCCCGCCGGGCGTGAGTGGAACCCGCTGATGACGCTATACCTGACCGACAACACCTCGCGCCAGGACATTGTCGATGCCCATCACTGCGAACATGTCTATGCGGTGAAACTCTATCCCGCCGGCGCCACCACCAATTCCGCCAGCGGGGTCACCGACCTGGAGCGACTGACGCCGGTATTCGAGGCCATGCAGGAGCTGGGATTACCGTTGCTGGTTCACGGCGAGGTCACCGACGCCGCCATCGATATTTTCGATCGCGAAGCCGAGTTCATCGAGCGCCGACTGCGGCCTTTGCTGCAACGCTTCCCCGCCCTGAAAGTGGTACTGGAGCATATCACCACCGCCGAGGCCGCCGCGTTCGTTACCACAGCCGGCAACAACGTAGCCGCCACCATCACTGCCCACCACCTGCTGTACAACCGCAACCACATGCTGGCCGGCGGTATTCGACCCCACTACTACTGCCTGCCGATCCTCAAGCGCAGCCGTCACCAACAGGCACTGCTGGGCGCCGCCACCAGCGGCAACGCAAAATTTTTCCTGGGAACGGACTCGGCCCCTCATACCCGCGATGCCAAGCAGGCCGCCTGTGGCTGCGCAGGGTGTTATACCGCCTATGCCGCTATCGAGCTTTACACCGAGGCCTTTGCCGCAGCGGGCGCGCTGGATAAACTGGAGGGATTCGCCAGCCGAAATGGCCCGGCGTTTTACGGCCTGCCGACCAATAGCCGCTCGCTGCGCCTGTATCGGGCGACCTGGCCCGCCCCGCAGAGCCTGCCGCTGGGCAATGATGCAATGGTTCCGCTGCGCGCCGGCGAAACCCTTCAATGGAGCGCTGAATTAGTCTCATGAACAAGAAAATATTCGACAGGGACGCTTATGTGGACCCGGACGAAAAAGCCCTGCGCTCGCCCCTGGCACTGCGCTTTCGTGGTTTCCTGCCGGTGGTGCTCGATATCGAGACCGCCGGTTTCAACGCCGACACCGATGCCATACTGCAGATTGGTGCGGTACTGATCGGCATGGACTCCCAGGGCTACCTGCAGCCTTATAAAAGCCTTTTCTATGAGATCAAGCCCTTTACCGGCGCCAATCTCGAACTCGCCGCGCTGGAGTTCAACGGCATCGACCCGTATGCGGAAGAGCGCCACGCGGTGACCGAGGATAACGCCCTGCACGACCTGTTCAAGCATGTGCGGCGGGCGGTGAAAACCGAGGGCTGTACCCGGGCGATCCTGGTTGGCCACAATGCCAATTTCGACCACAGCTTCCTGCTGCGCGCGACCCAACGCTGCGATATCAAGCGCAACCCCTTTCACCCCTTCTCCACCCTGGACACCGTGTCGCTGGCAGCACTGGCGTTCGGCCAGACCGTGCTGGCCAAGGCCTGCGCCGCGGCATCGATCGAGTTCGACTCCCAGTCGGCTCACGCCGCCGACTACGACGCGGCAAGAACCGCCGAGCTTTTCTGCGACATTATCAACCGCTGGCACGAATTCGGTGGCTGGCAACCGTGACCACAGCGCGGCGGCACACCCGCAGCGTCGCGTCACCGGTAATAGTTATTGCAAATCAACCCCAAACCTAATTGACAATCATTCGCATTTGCGTAGACTGCTGTCAAAGAGCATGAGGTTGATCTATGTACATATGCGTTTGTAATGCTGTCACCGATACCCAGATCCGCGACGCCGTGAGCGACGGCGCCGCCACGCTTGACGAAGTCCGCAGCCTGTTGGGCGTGGCCAGCAAGTGCGGCAAGTGTGCGTGCCTGGCAGACACTGTCATCAACGAGTCCATGGGCGACACCAGGCAGGACCTGTATTACGCCGCCGGCTAGCCGCCCGCTCCCCCGCCGGCGGGCCTTGCGCCCGACCCTGGACCCGCCCCCGAGAAAGGCGCGACCAGCACGCCGACCCGGGCCTGATGCGAATGCCTTTCATTCTCATATTGCCTTAACAATCAAGCAGTTAACTTGACTGCAAGGGGTCATCCCGGCACAATCCCAACATACCAAACTCCCCTTCCCGCGCCGGAGAATCATCATGCAGGGCGACACCAAGGTTATCGAACATCTCAATAAGGTCCTGGGCAACGAGCTGGTCGCCATCAACCAGTATTTTCTGCATTCACGCATGTACAAGGACTGGGGCCTCAAGGAACTGGCGGAACACGAGTACCACGAGTCGATCGACGAGATGAAGCACGCCGACCAGTTGATCGAGCGCATCCTGTTTCTGCAGGGGTTACCCAACCTGCAGGACCTGGGAAAATTGCTGGTTGGTGAGAATACCCGGGAAATGCTCCAGTGCGATCTCAGGCTGGAGATGGTGGCGATTCCCGACCTCAGGGATGCAATCGAGTACTGTGAGTCGGTGCGCGATTATGTCAGTCGGGACCTGTTTTGCAGCATCCTCGATTCAGAGGAAGAGCATGTCGACTGGCTGGAAACCCAGCTGGAACTGATCGAAAAGGTTGGCCTGGAAAACTACCAGCAAAGCAAAATGGGGGCTTGATCCCCGGCCCAGGAGTCCGGCCTTGACCAGCGCGTTGGGCGACCGGGCTGCGAGGGACCACCTCCGATCGCCTTGTTGAATTCGCAGGCAGTGCCCGCCGCGGCACTTGCTCGCTGCAATCCCTGCATCTCCCCGCCACCCCCTGGGTGTTGTTTCCAACAGTAGATTGCAATCCCCCAGCACTTTCTTCTCGCTCTCTCCCCAGCAAAAATCTGGCCACTGGGTTGTTGCCACATCCAGTTGGAGTTGCGAAAGTGATCAGCAGTTCCACCGACGCTGAACCGCGAGGCCCGGACCTGTAGTATCTGCCGCACAAGCTGGAATGGACCAAGCCATTAATCGAATACATTTGCCGCGGCGGGCCCGCATCCTGGGTGTTGCGCTGATGCTCCTGAGCGCAAGCGGCTGCACCAGTTTTGGCCGCGGCGTCACCGAAGCCCTGCTCCAAACCCAAACGGCCGAAAGAGAAGATGTGCGCGCCTGCACTGTGGAAGGGCAGGCGTTCAACGGCATCGCGCCGATACTGGAGGCCCAGGCGGCAGATCCCCTGTCGGCAGGTAACCCAGACAGTTTTTTTTTTTTTTTTTTTCGGGTCCCGGGGAGTGGTTAGCTCCCCGGTCCCACACCACCCTGCGTGCGGCTCCGTACAGGGCGGTTCCGATCAGACTCGGGCCTTTGGCCCGTAGTGAAGATTGATCCAGACGGCTCTCATGTCCGGCACTCCTTGTTCTTCAAGCCAACGGTTGTTCAGCGCGTGTCGCACAAGCGCGTTCTGGCTCATCCGCCAGTAGCCTTTGCGGCTCCGCGTCGCCATGTGCACCGTCTGCCGGGATCTGATGCCCAGCGCGATCAGATTGCGGCGGCGCGTGCGCGGCTGCTTCCATTGCTTCCAGTAGTACAACCTCACCCGCCGCCTGACCCACTCCGCAAGTCCAGCACCATGACCGTGTAGGTGCAACTGAGCTTGTAGTAGTTGAGCCAGCCGCGGACATACAGGCGCAGTTCGTCGATGACGTCCTGCACGCGATGTCCCCGGTTGCGTCGGGTGATTTCACGCACCCGCTCCTTGAAGCGGTGCAGCGCCTTGTCCGTCCACACCAGCCTCCCCTGCGGTCCAGGGCGTAGCCGAGGAACTCACAGAATTTCAGCTGGGTGCAGCGGCTCTTGGCGCGGTTGACCACCAGTTTCAGCCGCCGGACGATGCGGGCCAGATCCTGATCCATGTGAAAAAGCAGGCGATAAAATCTGGGATCGGAAAGAAATGCGTGACACACTATCGACGTCTCCCCAGTACTTTTGGCGAGGCACAAAGGAGACAGCCCCCTCGGATAATCTGCAAATTATTTGAGGGGGTTCTTCCTACTCCATCACAGAATGTGTCCAGAATCTGGGGGAAAGCCCTCAGATATTTTGTTCGCTCTCACTATAGATTGCCAACGAACTCATCGAAACCGTGGTTGGTGGGCAGGTGCTCATCGCGGTCATCGTGGTGATTCTTGCCGAATTGGCCCGTCACATAGCCCTGGTCCTTGAGCAAGCCACCGAGCGTCGGATCTTTCTCGCTCAGCCCTTCCGTTGCACCCGGCAGCCCCACTTTCAGCAGGCCCATGCGAAACGGGCTCTGGCCGCCAATAAATGCGGCGCGACCCGCCGTGCAGCTGTTCTGGCCACAGGAATCGGTGAAGCGCATAACCTCTTTGCCGATGCGGTCTATGTTGGGCGTCCTGTAACCTGTCATGCCGTCGTTGTAAGCACTGACGTCGGACCAGCCGATGTCATCACCCCAGATGATCAGGCTATTGGGTTTATCCTGCGCCATGGTTTTGCTGACAAAAAGCAGGGCCAGAACCTAGAAACCGGAGACCATTTTGAGCGTCATGGTTAAAGTCCTCTCCTATCGACCGCAACCCAGCCATGTAAGTTTGTGCGGGACATCCACGAGCCGAAGTGGGCAGAACCGCAGACGAATTTGCATCCAGGAGGGCCTGCCCGCCCGCCCACTTGCGAATCGAGCTGTATTGATAACACTTCGAAGAAGGGATGAATATTGGCCCTAGGACCTAGCCGGCATATTGGCTGTTTCTGAAACAGCCTGAGACTTTCTGTTTGTCCTTGGCCATGCGCAGGCCCCGCTCGGCTCGGTTGTTGGTGAAGGCTGCGCTGTCATCTTTAGCGAAAACAATACCGCGTCCTCGTGTTCCTTGAGTTGCTCCCGCAGGTTGTGCGAGTCCGACTTAGCTATTTTACCCCGTGACCTTGGCCTCACTCCGGTATCGCCGGAAACTCTTTCTCGCCGGGTGTCAGAATGCCCCGGTAACGCTTGTGCAGATTCCGGCAAGACCCATCGGATAGTCGCTTGTCCTCACTTTGCGCTACGGCCCAGAATCTCCCCCCGACGCGCTTCATATTCTTTGCCCAGACATGGCCGTTGGCGTCAATGATGAAGGCCACCACTACCGCCAAGACCAGAGCGGCCAATAATCCCTCGGCATCGCCTTATTACATTTGCCTATTGCCCAACCGTGGATCTCAGCGTCGATGAGGCGCACTACGGGCTTTACGCCCGTTGGGACTCAGTGTGTTCACCATCCGCCTTCCGGCAGCTGTGCTGTATTTATTCTGCTGCTATTTGTTGTATCTCATTTGCTGCCGTATGTAAGGTGGCAGCAAAGCCAAGACCCTTATTGCAGTTATCGTGTTTTCTTTTACCCCGATAGTTCAATTGCTGGCGTTCGGGCTGGTGCCGGAGCGCCCCTTGCTGACATGGGCGTTGTTGATGGCCCTCACCTTGCGCCAACTCGAGCAGCACGATTCGCTTCGTTAGAAGTATTCCTCGCCCCAAAACGTAACGTGCCGCTTGACGGCGAAGACTTCGCTAAACGTCAGATTGCCGGGCAACAGGAAGTTGATGGCCACACCAATAACCCAGAGCAAAGTAATCAGGATAGCCATCCACCGGCGCGCGCTCGGCCTTGGGCATGCCGGCCCGGGCGAGGACGCGATCGACGGTGGAGTGATGAATGCCCAGCTAGTTGGCAATGGTATTCACGCCTGGGTGACTGCTGTGACCGCGACTTGGCGGGCTCGGCCCGGGTTACCGGGCTTCTGGTAGCTAGCCGGCCTGGGTATCGTCCTGGCTGGCTTGCGATGCAGCCGCAGCCTCCTTGATCAGGGGCTGTAACTCGCCACTATCGTACATCTCGGTAACGATGTCGCAGCCGCCAATCAGCTCGCCATTGACCCACAATTGCGGAAACGTCGGCCAGTTGGCATAGCCGGGTAACGCGGCGCGGATTTCAGGGTGGGAAAGGATGTCGACGTAGGCGAAGCGCTCGCCGCATGCCATGACCGCCTGCACGGTGCGCGCTGAAAAACCGCACTGGGGTGCATTCGGGGCCCCTTTCATGTACAGAATGACCGGGTTGTTTTCGATCTGCTCTTTGATGACTTCAACGATTTCCATAGGACGCTCTATCTCTTCCCCTTCCAATTTACGTAATCCGGTACTGTAGCAGAAATGACAATCGTATTCCCGACTATTTCACTTGGTTTTAGGCTTCGCCGAAACGGCCCCCCAGCCGCCTCCGCCGGCGCTGGCAATCAGCAGGCGATCGCCGGCGCTGACGCTGAACGAGCATTTGGCTGGCAAAACAGCACCGTTGAGGCGGTTTTCGCCGGCGCTACCATCGTCTCCACCCGCTAAACCCCAGGGTGCATGCCGGCGGCGCTCGGTCAGCAAGCTGACCTCGGCCGCGGACAGAAACTCCAGTTCACGCTCCAGGCCATCGCCACCACGATGCCTCCCGCCACCACCTGACCCGCGCCGGATACAGTAGCGCCGCACTCGCAGCGGGTAGTGGGTCTCGAGACTCTCGATCGGCGTGTTGAAGGTATTGGTCATGTGCGTCTGCACCGCACTGGGCCCGTCGCCACGGCTGGAGGCACCCATGCCACCCCCCACCGTCTCGTAATAGTCCCAGCGCTCCTCGCCCCTGGCGCCCATGGCAATATTGTTCATGCTGCCATGGCTGGCTGCCGGAATGCGTTGCGGCAGGGCCGGCGCCAGGGCCCCCAGAACCGCATCGACAATACGGGTCGAGGTTTCGACATTCCCGGCCGCCACCGCCGCGGGGTAGACGGCGTTCACCAGGCTGCCGGGCTCGGCGCGCAGCGTGATGGGACGAAACGCCCCGGCGCTGCCCGGGGTGTAGTCCGGCAGCAGGCAGCGAAACACATAGAACACCGCAGCGGCGGCCACCGCCAGGGGACAGTTGATATTGCCCGGCACCTGCTTCGAGGTACCGCTGAAATCGACCTCGATGTCACTGCCGGATACGCTTATCGTGACGGCGATAATCACATCCAGGGTCCCGGCACCATCGTCATCCATCAGCTCACTGAAGCCCCACTGGCCATCGGGTATGCGCGCATACTCAACCCGCGCCAGGCGCTCGGCATAGGCGTTCAAGGCTTCCAGCGAAGCGCAGAACACCTGCGCACCGACGCCGTCGAGCAATTGTCCCAGGCGCTCGACACCGGTTCGGTTGGCGCTTATCTGCGCCTCGAAATCGCCCCCCAGTTGATCGCCGGTAACGCCTTCGATGGCGCCGAGGCGGGCAACCACGTCAGCCTGGTAAGCGCCCTCCCGCAGTAAAAAGCTGGGCGAAAGCAGCACGCCCTCCTGCTCGATACGCGTGGACAGCGGCATCGAGCCCGGTGAGTCAGCACCGATGTTGGCATGGTGGGCGCGGTTGGCGACAAAGCCCAGCAGCTTTCCCGCTGCGAATACCGGGGCTACCATGGTAACGTCGGGCAGGTGGGTACCGCCAAGGAACGGATCGTTGAGCACCACCATGTCCCCGGGCCGCCACTGCAGGCGACCAACAATGCCAGCCATGGCATAGGCCATGCTGCCCAGGTGCACCGGTATATGCGCCGCCTGGGCGCACAGTTGACCGCTGGCATCGAAAACGGCACAAGAATAGTCGAGCCTGTCCTTGATGTTGGGAGAGAATGCCGCCCGCCGCAGCACCGCCCCCATTTCATCGCAGACCGACTCGAGTCGGCTGGAAAATATACCCAATTCTATGGCGTTAATCGGTCCCCTCCCCTCGCTTGCACTGAACGCGGAATCACCCTTAGCGGCGTCTGCAAGCACCCTACATTAATCGTTTGCCAAACGCAGTCAATCGCTTTATAGTTCCGGATTTTTCCAGGGCAGCGAGCGGCTGCCTTTTTGCGTTTATAGGACAGGCACGACCATGAATACCGCAGTGATGAATACCTACGCCCGGCTGGATATCGAGTTCAGTCACGGCGAAGGGCCCTGGCTTTTCGACAACCAGGGCAACGCCTACCTGGATGCCCTGTCGGGGATCGCGGTTTGCGGCCTCGGTCACGCTCACCCGGCGGTTACCGCCGCAATCGCAGACCAGGCGAGTAAACTGTTGCATGTCTCCAACCTCTTTCAGTCCGGCCTGCAAACCGAACTGGCGAGCAGGCTGTGCCAGCAGGCGCAAATGGACAAGGCCTTCTTCTGCAACTCCGGCGCCGAGGCCAATGAAGCCGCGATAAAGCTGGCCCGCTTGCACGGACACCGCACCGGCATCGACAGTCCCGCTGTCATTGTCATGGAATCGGCATTTCATGGTCGCACCATGGCGACCCTGTCGGCGTCCGGCAGTCGCAAGATCCAGGCCGGCTTCGAACCGCTACTTAAAGGATTCATTCGCGCCCCGTATGGCGACCTTGGCGCGCTGCAGACCATTGCCCGCAACAACAAGCAGGTCGTTGCCCTCATGCTGGAGCCGATCCAGGGCGAGGCGGGAGTCATCGTGCCACCGCCAGGCTTTATTCGCTCGGTGCGCGAACTCTGCGACGCCCAGGGCTGGCTGTTGATGCTCGACGAGGTGCAAACCGGCAATGCCCGTACCGGCGCCTACTTCAACTACCAGTTGCAGGGCATACTGCCCGATGTGGTTACCACGGCCAAGGGCCTGGGCAACGGCGTACCCATTGGCGCCTGCCTGGCCAGGGGCGCGGCGGCCAATGTGCTGCAGCCCGGCAATCACGGCTCCACCTTTGGCGGCAATCCGCTGGCGTGCCGCACTGCGCTCACTGTGCTCGATACCATCGAGCAGCAGCAACTGGCGGCACGCGCTGCCGAGTTGGGCGAGCGCATCAAGCAAGGCCTGCAACAGGCACTGGCGTCAACACCGTGCCTGCGGCAGATTCGCGGCGCAGGCCTGATGATCGGTATCGAGTTGTCCAGCGACTGCACCGGCCTGGTGGAGGCCGCCCTTGCCCGGGGGGTTGTTATCAACGTCACCGGTAATCACACCGTACGCCTGCTGCCACCGCTAATACTCAGTGATGCTCAGGCTGACACCCTCATAGAGCGGGTCGCAACCGCAATCATCGAGCATGGTGCAGGCTCGCAGGCCCGTACCGGCTGAATCATTGGCTGACAGCCGGGCAACAGGCCGCCACGGCGGCTTCATTATTTCCAGGACAGGTGTAGTAGCGATATGAACCCCCGACATTTCCTCACGCTAATGGATTTCAGCCCGCAGGAACTGCGATCCCTGATCAACCGGGGGATCGAGCTGAAGTCGATGCAGCGACGGCGCCAGCTTTACCAGCCCTTTGTCGGCTATGTCATGGGAATGGTATTCGAGAAATCCTCCACCCGCACCCGGGTCTCATTCGAAACGGGTATGGCACAACTAGGCGGTCACGCCTTGTTCCTGTCATCGCGGGATACCCAACTCGGTCGCGGCGAACCGATAGAGGATAGCGCCAGGGTGTTGTCTTCCATGGTCGATATCCTCATGGTACGCACTTTCGGCCATGAGCAGATCGAGCGCTTCGCACAGTACTCGTCAGTGCCGGTCATCAACGCCCTGACCGACAGCTACCACCCCTGCCAACTGCTTGCCGATGTGCAGACTTTTGTCGAGCACCGCGGCGCCATCCAGGGCAAAACCGTAGCCTGGATCGGTGATGGCAACAATATGTGCCAATCCTATATCAATGCCGCCAGGCAGTTTGATTTTGAATTGAAAGTCGCGTGTCCCCAGGGCTATGAGCCCGACGCCGATCTGCTCGCCGATAACGCCGATCGGGTCAGCGTATTGCGCGACCCCGCCGAAGCCGCCCGGGGCGCACACCTGCTGGTCACCGATGTCTGGGCCTCCATGGGCCAGGAAGCCGAATCGAAGCGGCGCCTGGAGGCACTTTGCGGTTACCAGCTCAACGAGGCTCTGCTGGCTGTCGCTGCCACCGACGCGCTCTACATGCATTGCCTGCCCGCCCATCGCGGGGAAGAGATATCCGCCGGGTTGATGGATAGCGACAGCAGCGTGATATGGCAGGAGGCCGAAAACCGGCTACACGCGCAAAAGGCACTGATCGAATTCCTGCTCAGTCACAGTGCCTGAGTTATATTGCCTGTTAACTAACTTTTTACCCTCTCAAGGGCACGCAGCCAACCCTGGTAGTATTGTTCGCGCTGCTCCTCGGGCATGGCCGGCGTAAAGCGCCCATGCTCCTGCCACAAGGCGCTGATTTGCTGCAAATCCCCGTAGACACCGGCCTGCAGGCCGGCCAGGAAGGCAGCGCCAAGGGCAGTGGTTTCTGTGACCCGCGGCCGGAGCGCGGTCAAACCGGTTATGTCGGCGAGGCGCTGGACGAAAACGTCGTTGTTCGCCATGCCGCCATCGACCCGCAGTTCAGCCGGTTGGCAGTTATCCGCCTTCATTGCCTCAAGCAAATCCCGCGACTGGTAACAGACCGCCTCGAGCGCGGCGATCACGATATCGGTGACGTCACTGTCGCGGGTGAGGCCAAGCAGCGCGCCCCGTGCATCGGCATCCCAGTGCGGCGCCCCCAGCCCGGTAAAAGCCGGCACCATGTAGACCCCCCGGGAATTAGCCCGCTGGCGGGCGATGTCCCCGGTGGCATCAGAGCTTGAGATAATGCCCAGCCCGTCGCGCAGCCATTGAATGGCGGCGCCGGCGATAAAGATCGAGCCCTCGAGCGCATAGGTCGGCACACCCTTCAGCCGGTAGGCCATGGTGGTGAGCAGCCGGTTTTGCGAGCGAACGAGATCGCCCCCGGTATTGAGCAGTATGAAGCAACCCGTGCCGTAAGTGCTCTTGCCCTGGCCCGGCGCAAAACAGGCTTCACCGACGATCGCCGCGTGCTGGTCGCCGGCAACGCCGCCGATCGCGACATCGGCCCCCAGCAAGGCGCTTTGGGCGATACCGAAATCATCGCTGCTGTCCTTCACCGTCGGCAGTATGGCAGCGGGAATGTCGAACAGCCGCAGCATATCCTCGCTCCAGCACTGGTTCTCGAGATCGAACAGTAAGGTCCGGCTGGCATTGCTGGCATCGGTACTGTGCTCCCGACCGCCGGTCAAGCGCCACAACAGGTAGCTGTCGATCGTACCGAAAGCCAGCTCACCGCGCTCGGCGCGACTCCTGGCCCCACTGACGTTTTCCAGAATCCAGTTGATCTTGGTGGCGGAAAAATACGGGTCGAGCAGCAGGCCGGTAACGGACTGGACCTCGGGCTCGGCGCCGTCATTGCGCAGTCGCGCGCAATAATCCGCGGTGCGCCGATCCTGCCAGACAATGGCCGGATACACCGCCTTGCCGGTGGCGCGATCCCACAGCAGGGTGGTTTCCCGCTGATTGGTAATGCCGATAGAGGCGATATCGGCTGCATCGATCGCGGCATTGTCAATTGCCGCGCCAATGGAATCGAGCGTGGTTTGCCAGATCTCTTCAGGATCATGCTCTACCCAGCCGTCCTGCGGATAGTACTGGCGGAACTCCTTCTGCCCCACGCCGAGAATCTCGGCGCTGTGACTGAATACTATTGCCCTGGATGACGTGGTTCCCTGGTCTATCGCGAGTAAGTACATGCTTTCCCCTCAGCAAAATTGGTAGAGCGACAGCGCCGAGTTCACAGTTTCGGCATTCGGCATCGATTTATCGGAATACCCGATTTTTATCATTGCTATACTTTTTTCAACACGAAAACGGCACCGGAGCAAGCCATCACAATGAAGACAACCAAAATCTCACAGCGTGACGCGGAAACCATTATGATAGCGCTGGACCAGGTGAGCCAGACTATCGACGTTATGACTATTGTTATAGATCGCCTCAAGCTGCGTATCAACGCATCACTGCACGGCAAGCAACCCGAGCAGGTTCACTCCGACAATACCAAGGCCACCAGCCATCAGGCCCCGGCGCTGAAAAGTGACGCCGTTCACTGAGCCGCGCTCACCGCCACCAGCCCCCGCACTTAGCTCCTGTTATTCTCAGTTATTAGCTATCAGATATCAGCCCTTCCCAGACCCACAGGATTTGCCAGATCCTGACTGCCGACACTAGTTTACCTCAACTTTAACAGGTATCCAGACATTCTGGGAGGCCTGCAGTTTACCGCTCTGCTCCAGCTCGTTACCGGTTCCCTCCTGTTAGAGCCTGACCGGGAACGCCCTGTTATTCTTCGCCGCGCAGGACACCGCCCGACCGCAACAACGATAAGTAAAAAAACTTAAGCACAAGACCGAATACTTCTAGGGGTGCCGTGATCCATAAACTTGGCGCTGAATTTTTCGAGGACGATAAAGGAGTTATCAGCATGTTAGTACTTTCCAGACGTATGGGCGAAGCGCTCGTTATTGGCGGTAACATCAAACTCACGGTACTGGGCGTCAGCGGCGGCCAGGTAAGAATCGGCATCGAGGCCCCCCGCGAGATCAGTGTGCACCGCGAGGAAATTCACGAGAAGATACGCCAGGAGCAGGTCAGCGAGGCGTCATAGCACATCATTCTCTACTGCCCCGGCACCGCACTACTGGTGTCGGGACAGGGTTTGGCGGCGAGATCGATATAGAAGGTCGCGCCGCCATTTTCGTTTCTGCTAAAACCGATTTCGCCTCCATGATCCTGCATAATGGTCGCACACACCGACAGGCCAATCCCCATGCCGTCATCCTTGGTGGTATAAAAGGGATGAAACAGCCGGTTCTCGGCATCATCCGCCAGTCCTTCTCCATGATCCACCACACTGAACCGAACCACCCCCAGCAGGGGTGAATGGGTGGTGATTTTCACCCCTTCGGCGCGGCGCGGCGTGTTTGCCATCGCCTCCATCGCGTTGCGCACCAGGTTCAGCAGCACCTGCTGTATTTGCACATCGTCGATACACACTTTCATGCCATCGACCCCCGGCGAGAAATGAATCGGCACCCTGTTGAAGCGGCTGTCCACCTCCGCCAACTCGATCACCTCGTCGACCAGGGCATTGGGGTCGCGCATTTCCCGGCCGGTTTTCGGCTTCCTGACGAAACTGCGCAGCCGCTGGATGACTTCGCTTGCACGCAGTGCCTGGGTTTGCATCTTTTCCAGCGCCGAGTCGAGTTTTGCCCGGTCGATGGGCTCTTTTTCCGCCAGGCGCCGACTGACGCTGGCATAGTTGGCAATTGCAGTTAACGGTTGATTGACTTCATGGGCAAAGCCCGCCGCCATTTCGCCCATGGTGCTGAGCCGCTCGATATGCGCCAGGCGCTGGCGCTGTTTCTGCAGCTCCATGCGGGTTTCCTGCAACTCCAGCTCCGCCTGCAAGCGCTGGGTGATATCGCGAAACACGATGACCGCGCCGAGAACCCGGCCGTTCTCCAGCACCGGGGTACAGTTGAGCGAGGCATAAAAGCAGGTTTGGTCCCTGCGCCAGATGGTTTCGCACTCCAGTTCGATTCTGCGGCCTTCGGCAAATACCTGGCTATAGGGTGGCGACCGCGTCGAGCGCGGTGAACCGTCAGCGGCCCGCAACTGCGTTGTCAGCGCGGCCTGGCCGACCAGTTCATCCTGAGCCCAGCCGCTGAGGTGCGCCGCGGCACGATTGGCGTAGGTGATAGTGGCATTGACATCAACCCCGAATACTCCCTCCTGCATCGTCGCCAGGATGCGCGTAATCTCCCGCTCCAACTCGACGTTGCGATGGGACAGTTGTCTCTCCAGGCGCCGTATCTTGACATGGGTGGCGACCCGCGCGACGATTTCCGCAGCCTGGAATGGCTTGGATATATAGTCCACCGCACCCAGTGCGAAACCCCTGACCTTGGTGTCGGTATCGCCGAGCGCGGAGAGAAAAATCACCGCGATATCGGCGGTTTTAGGGTTCGACTTCAGTCGCTCACACACCTGGAAGCCGTCGATTCCCGGCATCATGATGTCGAGCAGGATAAGGGTTGGGTTGGTCTCGTGGACGATGGCGAGTGCGGCCTCGCCACCCCGGGCCGCCAGCAGTCGGTAGCCCTGGCCGTCCAGGGTCTGGTACAGCACCTCGAGATTGGTCGGGTTGTCATCGACCAGCAACACGATATCTTCAGACTGGCTCAAGATTGATCCTCTGCAATTTTTTCCAGCGTCTGCTGCACCGCGCGACCCAGCGCCTGCATTTCAAACGAGTCGCTCATGCGTTGCAGGGTAGCCACCAGTTTGTGGTCGGCGCCGAGCTCCTGTTGCAACTGTTTCAGGTAGCGCCTGACGGCGGCGATGTCGCCCAGGCCCGCCGCCTTGCCTATTTGCTGCAGCAGCTCGACCGACCCTTCGTCCGGCTCAAGCTCCAGGTCGGCATCCTCGCCGCTCACGGCAGTGGCAGCCACCGTGTTTACGCCCCCCGCGGTCGCCACCATTTCCACACCCAACTGGGCTTCTATTTCTTCAAACAAAACCCGGGCATCCACCGGCTTGGCGATAAAGGCGTCGCAGCCGCAGCGCATGATCTCCTCCTGCATCTCCGGCAGCACCGTGGCCGACACCGCAATGATGCGGACGTTGTCGTAGGCCGGGTTTTCACGGATCTTGCTGGACGCCGTCAAGCCATCGATCACCGGCATCCGAATATCCATCAGGATCAGGTCCAGGGGCTCACAGTGGACGATTTCCAGCACCTCCTCGCCGTCGTCCGCCTGGAAGGTTTCGAAGCCGGCGTCCTTCAGCAGCTGCACCATGATGTCGCGGTTGGTGGCGTTGTCATCGGCAACCAGCACCCGAAAGCTGGTTCCCTCGGGCAGGCTGGGCACATCCCGGGAGGGCGGTGGCGCGGTGGACGGCTGGTCCTCCGCCAGGGTGTAGGGCAGGTCGATGGAGAACACGCTGCCCTCCCCCGGTTTGCTGCGGGCCCGCAGCTCGCCGCCGAGGGCGATGGCCAACTGTTTGGAAATGGCCAGGCCGAGACCGGCACCGCCGGCGCGCTTGCCGGAGATCGTCTGGGCAAAGGGCCCGAATATCTCATCCAGGCGGTGCTCCGGAATACCGGCGCCGCTGTCCTCCACGTAGATCGTCAGTACACTGGTGTCGAGATCGTTTTCGACCCGCAACCTGACGAAACCCTCGTCGGTGAACTTGATGGCGTTGCCCAGCAGGTTGATGAGAATCTGGCGCAGGCGCATGGCGTCGGTAAAGATGGCGTAGGGTAGCCCGCTGGTGTCGACCTCGAAATCCAGCCCCTTCTCCAGGGCCCGGGGCTTCACCACGTCCACCACACGCTGCACCAGTTGGTGCATGTTGGCGGGGCGAATATTGAGGTCCAGCTTGCCGCTTTCGATGCGCGCGATGTCGAGCACGTCGTTGATCAGTTCCAGCAGGTGCTGGCCGCAGTTTTCGATGGCGTCCAGGGTGTCGCGCTGGTTTTCATTGATGTTGTGATCGCGCTTGAGTATCTGCGCATAACCCAGCACACCGTTGAGCGGCGTGCGCAATTCGTGACTCATCTTGGAGAGAAAATCACTCTTGGCGCGACTGGCCTGGTCAGCCTGCCACGACGCCTGCTCGGCGCGATTGCGAGCGGACTCCAGGGCGCCGGTGCGCTCCCTGATCTGGGCCGCCATGTTGTTGAACGATCGCACCAGGTCCCGAATCTCGCGGGAACCGGCGCCCTCGCGGATACTCCCGGAAAAATTGCCGGCGGCGAGACGCCGGGCATTGCGCACCAGCGCCAGCAGGGGCTTTTCCGTGCGCCGGGCAAAGGCATAGGCAATGAACACCAGCACCATAAAGCCCACCCACCAGACCAGCAAAAGCTGCGATATGGTGTTGCGCATGCCGCGATAGGACTCGTCTTCCTCGATCTCGGAGATCAGGGACCAGCGAATTGCATCCAGTTCAATCGGTTGCCACACCGAAAACACCTGGGAGCCGCGGTAGTTGGTGGTGATGCTGCTGCCGGCAAAACCCGACAGCCCCTCGCGCACCGCGCGACTGTCGACAAACTGGTTGAGGATGCTGGCAGCGCCACCAAAGCGCGACTCGGTGCGCATCAGTTTGTCAGGGCCAACCAGGTAGGTCTCGCCAGTCTCACCCAGGCCGGGTCGCAGGGCCATGATATTGTTGATCAGGTCGCCCGAGAACTCCTGTATCAGTACCGCGACCACCTCTTCGTCAACCATCAATGCCTTCGCCGCGCAGGCTCTCTGGGCGCTGGCGTCAGGGCTGATGTCGAAGTCTTCGAACACCACCTCGCGGGGGGATTCCAGGGCGCGAAGATAGCAGCTGTAAAGCGGCAGCCGGTCCTGCCGGGGTGGCGCGAGGCGATCCATGAAGCGCTCACCGCCGAGCAGGTTAAAAATAACCAGTCCATCGTCGGGGCGCACCAGCAGGACTTCGCTTCCCGGGAAGCTGTTTTCAATGTAGCGGAAGTTGGCATACAGGCGGCGATACGACTGCCAGTAAAGACTCAGGCGGTCGCCGGCCCCCCGATCGGCGTTCTGGTCCATCTGCCGAAGTCGCTTGATCAGCTGCTGGTCGGCCCCCGGCTGCGGCAATATCTTGTTGATAAAGCGCACCTCATCAACCACGGATACATTGTCGGCAAGCGCCACCAGGCCGCGCCGCAATTCATTGAACTCGCGCATCACCCACAGGGTTTTGAGGTTGCTGACCGAATTGAGGCGATCGAAGGTAATGCGCTGCTGCGCGGTGAAGGCGGCCGGCACCGCCACCAGCACCGCCGCCACCATCATGATCAAGATAATCGACAACAGCAGCAACAGGATCTGATGCCGAAACCGCATGTAACCTGATTTAACTGCCATAGCGACGCGTTATCGCATCTCCCCCGAAACAACTGGCGCCATACTACCATGGAGCACTATTGCTGTGGACAGCTTCAGGGCCCCGAGAGCAACCGCCCTATCCCAACCATTCAACGCCCTGTCCTTTGGGCTAACCGTCGCTGCGGTTAATGACATTACCCCTGATTACGGTATAGTACGGGATTATTTTTCCAGCCAACCAGCAAGGGATTCTCCATGGCAGACACGGCCCCTACTGTTTTTATTGTTGACGATGATGAAGCCGTGCGCGAATCGCTCGGCCTGTTACTGGAGTCAGTCGACCAGGGGTCGAAGGGCTTCGCATCGGGCACCGAGTTCCTCGACGCCTACGATGACGATATGGCGGGTTGTATCGTGCTCGATATTCGCATGCCCGGCATGAACGGCATGGAGTTGCAGAAAAAGCTCAACGAGGTCAATTCCATCCTGCCCATCATATTCGTCACCGGGCACGGCGACGTACCGATGGCGGTAGAGGCCATGCAACACGGCGCCGTCGACTTTATCCAGAAACCCTACCGCGAGCAGAACCTGCTCGACAAGATCAACCAGGCACTCAAGCTCGACCAGCAGCAGCGCGCCAGCCTGCGGGAAAAACAGCAGATCATCGAGCGTATCGAAACCCTCACCCCCCGCGAGCTGGAAGTGATGGAGATGATGATAGACGGCAACGCCAACAAGGTGATCGCCATCGACCTCGGTATCAGCCAGCGCACCGTCGAAATCCATCGCTCCCGGGTGATGGAAAAGATGAACACCCACTCCCTGGCCCACCTGGTGCGCATGGTACTCGCCACCCGGGACAGCTGAGCGACGGCGGACGCACCGCGCCAGCGATCAGCGATGGCGCCCTGCATTTTACCGGGCCGGGCGGGGCGCACTCAGCGCGGCGTCAATCCCCTGCAATACCTCCAGCATGATCGCGGCATCGATGTTCCGCTGCGGTCGCAGTTGCATGAAGTACAGCTCCGCCATCGGCGTTATCTCGCATTTCTCCGGCAGTGGATTGCGCTGCTCGATGCTGTCGCGCAGTGAGGGCAGCAACACATGCTGCAACCATTGCGCGAAATTGAGGGTGTCGATACAGAACGGCTGGCGACTGGCAAGCGCTTCTACGGTGGGCCGCTCATCGCTCCACAACCGAAGGCGCCGCATTTCAAGCTCCAACTGCTGCAAGCTCGCTGCCACCTGCTCATAGAAATCGCTCATTTCCCCTCCCGCTACTTGACTATCCCGTCGCGTGGTCGTGTGCCTGGCCGCCGAACGGGATGCACACCCAGCGGCGCCCAATCATTCGGTCACCAGCCGGTAATCGGGCAGCGACTGCAGTAGGGCCCGGCCATAGTGCTTGCTCAGCAAGCGCCGGTCGAGCACGGTAATTTTGCCGCGATCCTGCTCGGTGCGCAGCAGGCGCCCGGTTGCCTGCATCAGGCGGCGGGCGGCGTCCGGCAGCGCGATGTCGCGAAACGGCTGGCCGCCCCGGGAGCGGACCCACTCGGCGAGGGTAGCCTCCACCGGGTCGTCCGGCACCGCGAAGGGCAGGCGCGTAATCACCACATGGGTACAGTATTTTCCCGGCAGGTCGATCCCCTCCGCGAAACTGGCAAGGCCAAAAATGACGCTGGCCCTGCCCTCGTCCACCGCCGCCCGGTGCCGCCGCATGATCTCCTGTTTACCCAGCGCATCCTGGTTCAGGACCAGGCCCCGCAGGGCCTGGTCGATACCGTCGTAGACCGCCTGCATCTGCCGGCGCGCGGTAAACAGCACCAGCGTGCCCTCTCCGACACTGGCACTGCCGCCGATCTGTTCTATCAGCATCGCGGTGTAACGTTCCTTGTCGGCGGGGTCCAGTGCCTGGGCCGGCACCCGCAGTTCAGCCGCCTCGCGGTGGTTGAACGGACTCGGCAGTTGCAGGCAGCGACTGTCCTCGGGGATACCGGTTTGCTGCAGCAATCGATCGAAGCTACCCAACGCGGTCATACTGGCCGAGGTCAGGACGGCCGCCGCACAGCGCTGCCAGAGTAGCTCCTGCAGCAGGCGTCGCGGCAACAGCGGCAACGCCGCCATCTCCAGCTCGAGCCCGCTGTTGAACTCCCTGCTGCCGAGCCAGCGCGCATAGGGCAATTCCGGATCGGCCCCCGCCGGGCCATAGGCCTCGGCGACGCCGCGCACCGGGCCCAGGCGCCCCTTCATCTGGCCCAACGCCCCATACCACTGTTCGGCATCATCCCGGGAAATCGCCGCCACCTCGCCGTTCATGGCATCGTCCAGCCTGCCGGTCAGGGTGAGAATCAACTGCCCCATGCGCTCGGCGCAAAAACCCATTGCCTGGGCCTGCTCCGCCAGTGGCAGCGGGATATCGCCGATGGGAAAGCGCAGCAGGGCCTCGCGCTCTCCCGGCCTGATAGCCCCCACCAGGTCCTGGCCCAGCGCCTGTGCATCGCGCATGTGTTCCTGCAACTGCCCCAGCAACGGCGCGAGGCGCTGCAGCGTGCTGCTGCAAAGCTCGTCGTCGGCCACTGCCCGGGCCAGCGCCGGCAGGCCTTTCTCGATTTGCTCCAGCCAACGCAGGGTGGCGTTGAGGCGCAGGCGGTGGCCGAAATGCTGCTGGGCCTTATCGGCCAACTGGTGGGCTTCATCAAAAACGTACACCGTGTCTTCCGGTGGCGGCAGGATCACGCCGCCACCGAGGCCCAGGTCAGACAGCACCAGGTCGTGGTTGGCAACGATCACGTCACTGTCCTCCAGGCGGTCGCGGGCGGAAAAATACGCGCATTGCTTGACGTAGGCACATTTGCGACCGGTGCACTGCATGTGATCGGAGGTCAGCGGCGCCCACAGCCGGTTCTCGATAACCGAGCCCCAACTGTCGCGGTCACCGTCCCAGTTGCGGGTCTCGAGCGCCTCCATCATCTCATCGTACAGGCCCCGGGCATCGCCGCTGAGCAGCGGCATCTGCTCGTCCGGATACAGGCCCAGGCTCAGGGAGGGGTCGGCAAAATCCTCGGCGAAAGTGACCAGTTTGGCGTGACAGACATAGCGTCCCCGCCCCTTGACCAGGACATAGTCGAAGTCGAGATCGGTATTCGCCAGCAAATCCGGCAGATCCTTGTTGATCAGTTGCTCCTGCAGCGCAACCGTCGCGGTGGCGATCACCAGCTTGCGCTCCATGGCCTGGGTGAGCACCAGCGCGGGCAGCAGGTAGGCCAGGGTTTTGCCGGTGCCGGTGCCGGCCTCGATGGCGGCAATCAACTGGTCGCGATCGGCATTGCCGAAACGCGCATTGGCCAGCACCCTGGCAACCTCGGCGATCATGTGGCGCTGGCCATGGCGGGGCTTGAGTTGCCTGGCGGCCAGCCAGTCGCGATAGCTCTGCTGGATCTGCTGCTTTTCGGTATCCGCCAGCACTAATTGAAGTCCGTCATTGCCGGCGGCATCTCCAGCAGCCGGCCGCTGGTATCGGTCAGCAACAGCGGTCGTTCGCCGCCGGCGAAGCGTTCGGCCACCTGCTCGAGGTCGACGTGACCCACATGGGGCAGCAGATCCTCGAGCAACCATTCCAGCAATTCCTGCACCAGCACCGGATCGGGACTGCCGGCGCCATCGTCGTGCAACTGCAGCAGCACCTGGTGCGCAACCGCCGGGTAATCAAGCTGGCCTCCGACCACGGGGAACAGCCGCAGTGTCATTTCGAAGCCGCTGTCGATGTCGATGCTAAGCCCGGTGTGCTCCCGGCCCAAGGGCAGGGCCTGCCCCGTATCCAGTAATACCGAATCCTCGAAGCCGGCCTCGAATTCCTCCCAGCACTGTTCGATCATGCCCCGCAGCTCCTGGGTGCTGTCGCAGTAGCATACCGCCTGCACGGCGCCGCCAGCGCCCCCGCCGTGGGGGTGGTGCATTTCCTGTTGCTGCCAGTCGTCGTCGTTCACGATAAGTCCCGCGGTAATAGAGTGGGCAACGGGCCTAGCGCATGCCCGGTTCCTGCTTGCGCAGGATACAGTTGGCATACATTTTCAGCACGTAGGGTTGCAGGTAGTCGGGCATGGCCTGCAGGCGCGCACTGAAAGCGGACTCATCCGCTTCGTGGTCGCCGGCCACAAACGGACGCTGTGCACCGCCGCAAAGGCCCTCGGGGTAGTCGCCGAAAAGCCGCTGGTAGGCAAAATAGTTGCTCGGGTGCAACACGTAGTTGCCGATCACCTGCCGGTCGATGGCGGCGGCCACCGCGGCGGGATCGTCGCAGTCGTGCTGCAGCGGGGTGCCATAGGCCACGTGGACAGCGCCCTTCATGCCGGTGATACCGCGCGCGATATTGTGCACGTCTTCCTGTTCGCCTTTTTCATAGCTGCCCTGCTGGTCCCGGGTGTACAGCTCAAGCGCCTTGGCCTCGTCCAGCGGGTCGTACTGGTAGGATATCGACACCGGCACGATGCGCAGCTTGCGAATATAATCCGCAAAACTCTCCGCGGCCTTGTCCTGGCTCATCGCCAGCATCTTGATGATGGTGGGGTCGGTCTCATCGAAACCGTCCTTGGCGCGGCCCTCGCGCTGGGCAATCCACACCGGCTTGTGCTCCTCGGTGAGCGACATGCGCACGTAGCTGGACAACTCGCGGTACGCCGCCAGCACCTGGCGCGCCCCCCGGGCCGAGCGCTTGACGATAAAACTCTTGTTCAGGCGCATCAGGTCCGAGACGTAATCCTTGGTCAGCAGGTTATCGCCAATCGCTATGCGCACGGTGTCATGACCGTTGCGGTAGAGGGAATAATTGATGAAGGCCGGGTCCAGGGCGATGTCGCGGTGGTTACTCATGAACAGGTAGGCCTGGCCCGGTTGCAGGCTCTCGATACCCGACACCGTGAAGCCGGTGGTGGTGCGTTCGATCATCGCGTCCATGTAGCGCTTGATAACCAACTGCATGGAGCGAACATCATCCACCCCCCGCAGTTGCCAGCGCAATGCCTTCACCACCAGCGGCTCCAGCAGCCACCCCAGCGGGCCGGCGAGATGCGGAAACTTGAGCCGGCATACCGCCCCCGGAAATTCAGGATGGGCGAGTAATCGCTCGAGAACCGGCCTTACCTCGGTGTCGTTGTAGGGTCGAATATCGCTGTATTTGTCCATCTTGGGGCGTCGGGTGGAAAGTGGCGTCAAGGAGGCGAACCTTAACCGATAGTGGCCGTCGCGTCATCCATTTACGGCGCCACCACCCCGCCAGCCGGCCTGCCTTAAAACCGCAAAGCGCAGCGCAAACCCTTTTCGCGGCAACTTCTTAGCGGGTATGATTGTCATATCGACAATGGACACCCTGATGGAGAACTCAATGATTGCTGCTCGTGTATTACCTGCCCTGCTGGGCTTGCTGCTGCTGGCGGGGTGCTCCAACCCGGTGAAGGTAGACTCTGACTACACACCCGAAACCGACTTCCAGGCATTCAAGACCTACAACTGGTTCAACACCGCCCTGCGCGACCCCCGCTCGCTGGATTACCTGGGCGGCGATATCTTCGACAAGCGGGTACGCTACAACATCGACGCCCAGCTCCAGGCCAAGGGATTTATCCTGAAAAACGAAGGCCCGGTGGACTTCAGGGTCAATTACGATGTACTCACCGAGGACCGCCAGGATATCCAAACCTACAACACCTACGGTGGCATGGCGCCGGGCTTTGGCTACCATGGCTACTACGGTTACGGCGGCATGGGCACCACGACCACCCAGGTGGTCAATTACAAACAGGGCCAGTTGATTGTCGATATCCTGCTGCCCGACAACACGCTGGTCTGGCGCGGCACCGCCGAGGGCCGCATACCGAAAAACGCCAAACCCGAGCAACGGGAGCAGGGAACCCGGGACCTGATCGCGAAGATCCTGGCGAATTTCCCACCCAACACCGGCACCCAGTAAGCCCAGGGGAAACCGGGGAGATACAGGATGAGAAGCCTTTCCTTATTAGCACCATCGCTGCTGCTGTCGATGCTGGTGACTGTGGTTGGCTGCAGCACCATCAATGTCAGCGCCGACTACGCGCTGGACCAGGATTTCAGCCAGTATCGCAGTTACCAGTGGCACCCTGACGGCGTCAGGGAAAATGCGGCGCTCGATGTGATGGGAGGTGACATCTTCGCCACCCGCATCAAGCGGGTCATCAACGAAACCCTGGCCGCCAAGGGCCTGTACCAGGACGACAACCCGGATTTCTATGTCAACTATTCGGTGATCACCGAGGATCGGGTAGCTATCAATACCTACAACACCTACGGTGGCTATGGGCCCGGATGGGGTTACTACGGCTGGGGCTATTACGGCTACGGCCCCTGGGGAGCGGGTAGCACCCATACCTCGGTCAGTTACTACACCCAGGGCAACATCGTGGTCGATATCGTTGACGCCTTAAGCAATAAACTGGTGTGGCGGGGCACCATGGACAGCGTACTGGAGCCATCGTCGAGCCCGGCCCAGAAAGAGCAGGACCTGCGCAAGGCGCTGACCAAGATGTTTGAAGATTTTCCCCCGACCGTCGCCAGCGACTAGGCGGGGAGAATGCGCCGGCTGTCCCCAGCACTCGACGGCCGACCGCGGTTGCGCACTGCATTTATCGCCGGCACGGCAACCCTAATCGGGCTGGGCGTCGCGCTTTGCCTGCTTTGCGCCCCGGGGGTGTATGCCGCGACACCCACCCGCATAAGCTTCGAGGGCGATGCCAATACCGACGACGGCAAAAAATACTCGCGCTACACCGTGCGCTGTTCCAACGGCCAGGTTCGTGCGCTGACGGCCTGGGACAACCGCAGGATCTGGTGTGTCAGTCGCGATGCGCGCAGCGGTTGCCACCAGCGGCAACTGGCAGCAGCGAGGCAGTCGTGCCAGCAAGGGGACTAGCGCAATAGCGGGATAACCCTAACAATCGCCCTATCGGCAGTGCCCTGCGTTAAGCTCGGCGCCAATGATTGCAAGCGGTAACAGCAGGGCTGATTTTATGGAGTCTTCCCCCAAGCAACCCCGGCGCAACCAAAACGCCGACAGCAACAACGCCGCCAGGGCCGACATGAGCAAGCCCGGCAACCGCGGGCTGAAACGACTGGTCGCCGCCACAGCATTTTCCTTCAAGGGCTTTCGCGCGGCCTGGCAGCAGGAGGAGGCCTTTCGCCAGGAAATGCTGCTGGCGCTGGCGCTCTTCCCCGCCGCTTTCTGGCTGGGCCAGACCACCGTCGAAATCCTGTTGCTGTTGCTGAGCTGTATCCTGGTGATTTTCGCCGAGTTGACCAACACCGCCATCGAGTCCATCGTCGACCGCATTGGCCCCGAACACCACCCGCTCTCGGGCCAGGCCAAGGACCTGGGCTCCGCGCTGGTGTTCGTCAGTAATATGACCGTGTTGCTGGTATGGGGCATGATCGCCTGGCAGCGCTGGTGGGGTTAGGCAGGGCCGGCGCAGGCAGTGCAGGCGGCCAATATCAACGAAAGCGCCAGAAATATTGACAAGTAGAGGCCAAATCGGAATAATCCGCGCTCCAGTTTATTGACCGAGGAATATCCGTGGCAAACTCACCCCAGGCAAAAAAGCGCGCGCGCCAGGCAGAAGTCCGTCGCCGCCACAATGCGAGCTTGAGCTCCATGGTGCGTACCTACATCAAGAAAGTGAATGCGGCTACCGCCAATGGCGACAAGGCAGCGGCGCAACAGGCCTATGCCCAAGCCGTACCGGTTATCGATCGCATGGCCGACAAGGGCATCCTGCACAAGAACAAGGCATCGCGGCATAAAAGCCGGCTGAATGCGCAGATCAAGGCAATGGCCTGATCAACCGGTCTCTGCCGACGCGACGGCCATCAAACTGCCAGGCTGTCGGCCGCCAGCACCTCCTTACCCCTTTTTATACCCCTACCCTGAAGAAAAGCCGAGGCCCGCGCGCCGCGGCTTTAACGCTGCTTCGCCTGCACGCGTGGCCGCATCGTCAATGGTTTGCAACCCAAGCCTGCGCCATACACGGGATTTCCAGACCCGGGATTTATCGTGATGTGCCGCTGACTTGCTATTTGAAGTCTGTCCGCCAGGCATAATACTGCGCGGCCTGCCAGTTGCCATCGGGACCCTTGAAAATCTTCAGCGCGTAGTCATTGGTCCTCGGCTTATCCGAGTCTTTGCGCTTGTAGCGCATGCGAAATTTCATCGGCCAGTAAACGTATTGTTCACTGTAGATGCCCCACGTGAGGAATTCGGTCTCTTCCACGGTTAATTTACCGTCGCGGGTCAGGTAGGCGACTGCCGCCTCTATCGCCTCAGCTTCACTGGGTTTCGACATTTTCGCGACAGCTTTTTGGGCCTCGGATGCACTCGCCTGTTGCTTCGGGTGCGCACTGCTTGCGGCCCCCGATGCATTCGCATTGTGGGGCGAGACAAGCATCGATGACATTGCCAGCAATGCAACACCTACTATGGAGCAGAACTTCATTTTTTCAGTTTCCTCTTGCAACTGATTGCTACAACAGGCCGGCTGAGTCACCGGCCATTACTTCCAAAATATTAGCTTGCGCCGCCCCAGCAGGAGTGCCACCAGCGCCATCAGTGCCGAGCCGAACATAGCAAAGGCAGGCGGCAATGGCACCACCTGGATGTTGTCGACACCGACGCTGGCGGTGACGGTAAGTCCGCTCCAGCTATCTGCCTCGCTATTCAAGAGGCGCAATTCCAGCACGTTAGCCAATGTTGCGGCCACATCGTTGCCGGCGGTGTTGCCGCCAATACCGCCGCTGATGGCAATCAGGTCGCTGGGCAATAACGAGAACACCGCCCGGGTCCAGCCGCTACCAACAGCCAGGGTGGCGGTGGACGCACTGATAAATACCCCGCCTGTCATACTGCTGCTGGGTCCGAAACCGCCGTTGATGGCGAGCCGCATGTTCAAGATCTGGTCGGTGCTGAAATTCTTCAGGTCCATGGCGATCGCGGTAATCCCCGCGGCGGTGTAGTTTCCGGTCCACTGCTCGCGGTTGAAAAATGTCAGCTTCCTGCCACCGCCGACAGTAAGTGTGCCGTCAGATCGTACCGCCAGGTAGCTGTCGCCTGCACCGCCGGGCCCTCCATCGGCGACGATGCTCATAAAGTTCTCTGTGACCGAGGGGACTCCCATCGCCCAACCCTGCAGGGTATTGTCCTCAAAGTCGTCGAGCTGGTCGATATTGGCCGCTAGAACCAGCGTGCGGGGCAGCAGGCAAAACATGGCAAAAACGCCTGCGGCGAGTTTCTTGTTGTTCAAGTACAATGGCACGGTATTGTCCTCCGTACTATCGAGCCTCGCCATACGGTGAGGTTTCCAGGCTTGCCTGGTCCGGCAGTGCACCGTCGCCGGAGTTGGGCGTCGCCTGACTGCCGGGCTGCTCCCGCGGCGCCGTTATCATGCCATCGAGGCTGCCTGCTGGCGATTGGGCACGCCTTGCGGCAGTCACCCTCTCGGTTGCCGCCTGCATGTACTCGATCAGATCGAGCGCCTGCTGTTCCGTCAGCTTCACATTGGGCATGGCCAGGTTGTTGTACTGGGTGTACAACGCCATGGCCAGGGGGTCCTTTTCCGCAATCATCGCGTCGGGCTCCTGCAGCCAGCGCACCAGCCACTGGCGATCCCGTTTAGCCACGACACCCAGCAGATCGGGCCCCAGCTTGTCACCCTCGCCAATGGTGTGGCAAGCCGTGCAGCGGGTATTGTACAAATCTTCGCCGGGGCGGGAGGGAGGCAGGGCACTGCTCTGCGCGTAGCTTGGAAAGGTCGCAGCCGCAGAAGCTGTCAAGCGGTGCTGCTGCAGGCGACCCAGCAGCAGGGACACCAGGGCCTCCGGAATATCAAAGGGGGTGCGCTTGAACCACTGCCCGGTCTCCTCGTTACCCAGCACAAAATTGATGGCATGGTCGCTGAGTTCCTGCTCATCGGCGCTGAGCATGCCCAGGGTATCACGCACCAAATCGATGTCTTCCTTTTTGCCGGTGAGAAATTGCCAGCCGGGCCCGACATCGAATTTTTGCATGTAGGCCTTGAGTACCTCCGGCGTATCGCGGTCGGGATCCACCGTAATGGAATACATGTACACATCTTTGCCGGAATGCTCGCCGAGCATTTTCTGCACCGTGCGCAGCTTGGCAGTCTCCAGCGGGCAGGAATCGCCGCAACTGGTAAACATGAAGTTGATAGACACCACCTTGCCCTTGATCATGTCATCGTAGAAACGCAGGGTCTCGCCGTCCTGGTTGGTGAGGGCAACATTGGGGAAATCCGGCCCCGCGCTGGCCTTATTCACCGCCAACAGCAGGGCACTGATGAAAAGCAGCACTCCGGCGGCCATTGCTCGCCAGCGCCCTGCTGTGGTGCGTGCACAACTCATAACTACCTCGTTAACCTGATGCCAGTAGTGGGCGGGCTCAAAGCTTGCGACCGGTTGCAACCCTGTGCCTGGCCCTTCCAGCGTTATTTAGAAACTGGACCGCCACCCGGCGGCCGCTACCCCCTCTCTCCTGGGACGTCTGCGACTGACAGCCGCAATGTACCGCGATAACTTTCTAGTCGACCGGCCCTGGCGCAGCGCAGTTGCCAGGCTGCGCCTGTGGCCGGACTTACGGGTTGCTGGCCGAGGGTCCCGGGGTGCCTCCAAACAACGCTCTAAAGGCAGAAAAATCGCTGAGATTTACAGTGCCATCACCGTTGATGTCAGCATCATGCTCGGCCTTGCCGAAGGAAGCCCGGAAGGCGCTGAAGTCGCTCAGGTTTACCACGCCATCGCCATTAAAATCCGCATCGCAGACATTACCGAACCCGTCGGCGTTGGTATCGCGCTGGTTGGCGTTGGCAATCATCTGGCAGTTATCGCAGGCATCGCCCACGCCGTCGCTGTCGAGCAAATCTTCCTGTCCCGGGTTGGGTACGACAACGCAATTGTCTGCGCTGTCCAGTACGCCGTCGCCGTCGAGGTCAGAGAGCGCCGCCACGGCGACATTACCGGTTTTGATAGTTGCCAACTCGAGTACCTCCGTTGCACCGAAGTGAGGATTGGTCGCACTGACATAGCCCACCCCGTCCCAGGTAGGCAGCGGTGTCGGGATACGCACGGTCTGGCCCGGGACTTCGTTGTCCCAGCGCAGCAGCATGGCCTTGTCCTCGTGGGTGGTGTTATGGCAGTGCTCCACGTAGGTACCGGCAAACTCCCGGAAGCGGATTGCAACCGTAATATTGGAGCTGCTGCCGGGGTCATCCAGCCCCGATACCCGGTACATGTCCTTGCGCGCGCCCACCTCCCAGGGAGGCGGAATGGCGCCATCGCGGTCCAGGTACTGGCCCTCTTCAAAGTGAATGTGCACCGGGTGCCCCCAGCCACCGCCGCCATTGCGGATGTGCCAGATCTCCACACCACCACCGATGGTTTCCGGTGCAGCCGAGACCCGGTTCACGTCGGCATTGCGCGAGCACAAACCGGGATCCAGGGGGCCTTCTTCGCATGTGAGGTTAGCCGGCTCATCGTCGGTGACGATACCCCAGGGGGTGGGTCGATTGTCGCTGGCTGCTCGCCCGGGATTAGCGCCGCGGGTGAAGTCGAAGGTGCGGTGGATCGCGCCGTCGAGCTCCGCCTGGGTGAACTGCACCAGCGGAATCATGGTCTTGCCACCACCACCCATGGACACAGGCGCGTACAGGTTCGGATCCATGCTCAGGTCGTTGCCTGCGCCCTGCAAGGGATTGGTCACCCGGAACTCCAAAAACCGCTTGACGGTGGGGTCATCTGACCAGCAATTATCGGCACAGCCAGTCAGCGTCGGCACGGGAGCGAAGGTGCCGTTGAGTATATTGGCGAGGGGGATTACATCCTTGGGTCCCCGACCATCATCATGCGCCAGGGTATTGACCATGTAGAGCTTGGTACCCGGGCTGAACTGACTGAAATCGATAATAATATCGAAGCGTTCGGCGATGGCCTGTATCGGCAGGTCCGGGTCGACGCCATTGGGGTTGCCGGGACCAAAGGGAATGGCGTGCTCCATGATATTGCCGTCGTTGGCGATCATATGGTAATTGACCCGATTGTAGGATACGTTAGAGCCAGGAAGCCCAGCCAGCGCACCTCCGTTTCCATTCACCTGCTCGACAATCGCGAATTTGAAGAAGCGCGCCACCGCACCGTTGAGAACCCGAAAACGGTAGCGGCGGGGACGCACCTCAAGATACGGCTCGTACAGCCAGTTGACGGTCATCCGGTCACCCAGGAAGCCGTCCTCATTGAGGCCCAGCGCCATGGCCAACTGTCCGCTCGAATTCCAGGCCTTCGCGGCGATCAGCAACTGCACATCGTAATCGCGGTTGCCCCAATCGAGGACGGTGCCGCTGGGAAAGCACAGGTTGACGTTGTCCTGCTCGGGCGTATCGTTGTAGTCGCAACGAAACCCTTCCTTGCCACGGTCAAGCCCGGTGTACATGTTCATCATCGCCGCATTGCCCTTGTAGACGTTCTCCGAGGTACGGTCGATCATGTGGTCGTGGAACCAGTGGGTGCTCATGATCTCGCGCCAGTCCCCGGGAATGTTCACCGTCAGGGTATTCGGGTCGCAGGTCTTGGCCTTGGGTATACCCGTGATGGCGTCGGGAATCATCAGCGTCTCGCCCAACGAACAGGGGGTAGAGGCGCGGGGGTCACGCGCATCGGCATTGATGCTGTCATGGCCGGCCAGCACCATGGGCCAGCGGTAATCGTAGAACTGGCCGGGGAAGAAGTAGGCGCCGGCAAAGCCGTCGACCTCCCCCGGGTTGTGACCGTTGTGCTGGTGGGTGGTGATAGTGTGCTCACCGAAGCCGTTGTTCGCGCCCACGCTAATCGGCAGCGCATTGTAGTGGCGAAACAGAATCGGCTGGCCGTACCGTACCCTTAACAGCTTCGGCGGCAGTGTGCCGTCGCCGAAGGTCCAGAGGCTATTCGGCTCCTGGATCGGCATGGACGGATGGAATTTTATTTGAATCCCGTTGGTGGTGCCGTTCGAACCACCCAGGGCGCCAGCTCCCGTGGTATCGTGGTACAACCCTCCGCCGGGGGCGAACTCACCCAACGCATAGCCGTGGCTCTGAAAGTTATCGAGACGGCCGTTACTCTCGCGCGCCGCGCCCTGGGCGGTCTGGACATACACCATGGGTGGAAACTCATCCCAGCGCTGGTGGGAAAAGCTCACGCCCGGCGGCCGCCCCTCGGCGACCCCCCCGGTGGGGACGACGCCCGGAATACAGAACTCGATCATGGCTGCCCAGGGGTTGTCGAGACTGTCGTTGACGGCAGGCGTTGGGTCCGGCCACAATGGCGCATCAAGCAGGTTCTCCATAGCAGAGATGCTCGGCCTGCCCTCACAGGTGGGAGGGGGTTCAAAGGTCCGCGTCTGACCGGCCTCGGGGGCCGGCATCGGCAATACCGCGAACTCCTCGAAACGCAGCATCTGCTGCGCGAACGACTGCGCACCGAATAGCGGGCTCGGTGGCATATCCGAGGGTACGTTTACGGCTGCCATGCTGGTGCCGGCAACACCCAGCGCGCCAATCGCCGCAAAGATGTTGAAGGTGCCCAGCGCGGTTCGTCGGTGATGGCGAGTAGCGCTGCCCTTGTTATCATGCGCGACACCACCACTGCGGTGGTCGCGCTGGTTGTGATCGTTCATCACTATCCTCCTTCTAGCTTGGGCCCTGGCGTTGCTCGCCACCGCCCTTCCGTGCTGTGTTTTAGTTTACAGGGTGTACCGACCGTCACTATGGATTGAGGGCCGAGGGGCCGGGTACACCACCAAACGATGCCCTGAATACTGAAAAGTCACTCAGGTTAATTGCACCGTCGCCATTAAAGTCAGTGTGCTCATCTTCAGGATTCAGCGGTGCCGTTTTCCCGAAAGCCGCCCTGAAGCGACTGAAGTCCGAAAGATTTACCACATTATCATTGGTTAGGTCGGCATCGCACATGTTGCCAAAGCCATCTGCATCGGTATCGCGCTGGATAAAACCACCAGCATCAGGGATCAGCGAACCATTGGGCACATCAATGCAATTATCCACGTCATCCCGAACACCATCGCCATCAGCGTCGGGCGAACCGCCCGCTACGGCGGCCACTGTGGACACACCATTGAACGCAACGGTTACGCTGGACGGGCACACGGTGAAACCTTCTCTCACTCGAAAGCTGTAGACTCCAAAGGGCTCCACATCGGTGACTGCGGTTACCGTACCGAATGTGGTTGGTCCCCAGTCTCTGATGGCGACCGTGCCGCCGGACGGATTATGCACGCCACCCTGCACTCGCAGTTCAATGGGGTCGCCGGGTGTTGCCCCTGCCCTGCACTGTGCAAGGGTAACGCTGACTTCAGTGACGCCTGGATTGAGGATATCGCCACCCAAGGCAGTTAGAGCGAAGTACTGGAATGCACCGGAGCCATCGTTCGAAAAGTACCCTTCAGCGACCGCATCGCCGCCGGTGGGCACTGTGGCAGGGTCGACCGCAAAGCCATAATCATTGGTTACCGGGCCAGCGAGCAGGCGAGCATCAGAGATGGGTGCCATCGGGACGCCGCCGACCTCAATCGCATTGGGAGGAACTGAAGTCACATCGGCGCCGAGGATATTTTCGGCAGGCTCCATAAACAGGCTATCTGCGGTATTGACGCCCGCCTCCGATGTGCCTTCAATAATGGCTGTGCCGCCAATAAATCCAGCCTGTGTGCGCCCGGGAAGCGGCGTGTCGTCGGCTGCCTGGTTCATGCTGAGAGACGCTGTCGGCGTCGTAATGCTGGTTCCCGCCGGAATGTCGACGACTACCCCCAGCACAGTAATGCTTCCAGAGCCATCGGGATTTGCCGAAATTGCGCTGATCGGCCCCTCCAGCAACAGGGGCACGGCGCTGGCTGGAAAACTCAGCAGCATAAACGTGACGCCTGCTGCCAGTTGCAGGCGGCTATTTTGTAAGAAAACTGATGTCAGGTGTTTCATTCGTATTTCCTCCGGATCAATGCCCTTGTTAATTCACCGCCGCGGTAGTGGTTGCACTAATAAATGTTGCCGTCACACTGGCTGGACAGACTGTGAAGCTGGCATCATCTCTCAAGACAAAGGAGTAGACGCCGAACGGTGCAACATCTGCGGTGGGCGTCACCGTGCCGAAGGGTACCCCGGAGCCGGCATCGGCAATGCTTACATTGCTCAAGGCGAAATCATGAATTGCTCCTTCCACCCGCAGCTCAATCGGGTTCACCCCGTCTTCCAGGCACTGCGCTCGCAGGATACTAATCTCGGTGATGCCGGCATTGACCAGAGTACCGCCATCAACTTCAATGGCGAAGTACTTCATATCCCCACTGCCATCATTGGAGAGATACCCCTCAGAGACAACACCGGCGCCCTGGGGCACAGTGGTGGGATCTACCTCGAAGCCGAAGACATTGGTAAGGGGACCATTCGGAATGCGCGCATCGCCGGTAGGGCTCAGTGATACACCGGCTACCTGCAGGGCTCCACCCGGCAATGAAGTGGTTTCGGCACCCAGGATATTCTCGGCGGGCTCCAGAAACACCGAGTCTGCTCTATAGCCACCCGCAAGATCACCGCTGCCTTCAATAATGGCAGTACCACCAATAAAACCGGCCTGGGTGCGCCCGGGTAGCTGCGTGGCGTCGGCAGCAGCAGTGATATCCAGCGAGGCTGTCGGTGTGGTAATGGGCGTCCCGACAGGAATATCGACGGTGACACCCATTACGGTAATGCTGCCGGTGCCGTCACCATCATCAGTCAATGCACTAATTGGGCCTTCCAGCAGCAACAAGGCCGCATGGGCATGGAAACTGTGACATAGGAGGGGCACGGCAAGCAGCGAGACTGCCTGCCATTTGCGCAGAGAGAAACGCTTGTTAGGTAAGGGTCTTTTCATTTTATTTTCCACCTCGTTAACGTCAGATTTCAGTTGGGCCAAGCTAATCATCCCTGAGACCAGAAAGCTCTGACTTGAATACAGTGATGCCTCGCATTCAGCCGCCGCTATGGATTATCAAGTCCGGATGGCCCCGGTGCACCACCAAACGATGCCCTGAATAATGAAAAGTCACTCAGGTTAATTGCACCGTCGCCATTAAAGTCAGCGTGCTCATCTTCAGGATTCAGCGGTGCCGTTTTCCCGAAAGCTGCCCTGAAGCTACTAAAGTCCGAAAGATTTACCGCATTGTCGTTGGTTAGGTCGGCATCGCACATGTTGCCAAAGCCATCGGTATCAGTATCCCGCTGGTCGGCGTTGGCGACCAGCGTGCAGTTGTCGCAGACGTTGCCCACATCATCATTATCACCATCCTCCTGCCCCGCGTTGGCTGTCAGCGGGCAATTGTCCTGGTCATTGGGCACGCCGTCGCCGTCCTCATCGGAATTGACAACCGCCACCAGGCTGGTCGCAAGTCCGCCGGCGGAGGAGCTGACAGTGACCGAAGCGGGCGGTGCTATCGGCTCGCCGGCCGGCGTTTGGGTGACAACGGCAGCGCCGGCAGTCAGCGGCTGATTCAACTCGACGACAGTGAGCATCGGCGGAACCGAAGCATCGCTCGATGCAGCCTCGATGGTGAGGCTCGGCGGCGATACTCCCAGGTCATACTCGGCCCGCGTGATGCTCACCAGATCCGCCAAAGGTTTAATCAGACGGGTCGGGTCGGTGGTGGTACCCGCTGCTTCAATCTCCACCGACGAGGGCAATGCCACTGCATTGGGAGTCAACGGCTGACTCAAAAAGAAGCTGCCCTGATCCGCAACCAAGCCGAAGGGCCCACCCAGATTCGGGCCGCCCTCAGCCGTCACGCTCGCGGTAGCCGCGCCCTGGGTGAATACATCGACCTGACCGTTGTTGCCGCTAGCGTCCCGCGAGTAGGTGACGCGCTCTGCGACCATCGCTGTGGCGAGTCGACCGTCGTAGACTTTACCGACCACTGTAAACAAGCTGGCCGTAACACTATTATCACTTCCATCACCATCGCCATCACCTGGGTCGAAGGTGTTCAGCGGCTCGGTCATCTCAGCATTTGAGAAGGCCTCGATCTTGAACAGGTTGTTGCCGGTGGGACTACCGGTGACGGCATGCGGGGTGGCACCGTCACCGATGAAGTCCGCGACCCCATCGCCGGAGGGGTCTAACGATCCGTCAGTTGGGTAAGTGTCCCAGGTTAGCCAGGGGCCGCCATAGGTGTTAACGGCTTCCGTCACAGTGCCCGCGCCATCGATGGTTCCCTGGTTAAACTGCACGTCGAAGCTTTCGTTGACCTCATTGCCCGCATCTACGGCGGTAACGTTATAGATATGTTCACCGTAGGGTTCCGTCACCCGGTAGAACCCAGTAACCGGCAGATCCAGGCGGATGCGCAGGCGAGTAAAAGGGAACTGGTCGCCATCAATGGGAACTTCGGCGGCGAATGCGGCCTCGGCAGCAAGTACCAGCACGGCCCCGATGGCGCCCGGGAAGCCAGATGTGTCCGGTTCAGCCAGCCACCAGAAGCCCTCTGAACCGAAGCCAATCTGCCTGGAGAAATCATTGGTCGGGTCCACCGGGTCGAACAGGCAGAAGGCGGGATCGAGGCACAACTCCAGCTTAAGCCCTATGGCGTCGGTCACGTACTCCGAAAAGCCATTGTTGGGGTTCGGCGGGCCGGCGAGAAATTCCGCTGCACTGCTGGCGGTCGAGTTCATCAGCAGACCAAGCAAGACCGGGATCATGGTTTTATCTAGTGTATCTTTCATTTTATCAATCTCCGGCTGCGCTTAAGGTGTGTGAATCACGGTCACTGGAATGGTGGCGGAACCGCCCGCGGACGAACTTACGGCCACCGTCGGCGGGGCAACGACAAGATTGGTGCTCAACACGCCATTGGTCAGGTCCTGCCCCAGGGCGGACAGCGTGGGCGGCGCGAACTCGTCGCTGGAATGGGCCTCGATGGTCAGATCACCCGTCGCATAGTCGTATTCCGCCCGGGTAATGGTAACCAGGTCAACCAGCGGCTTGACAACATCGGCGGGTTGGGCCCCCACTGTCGCGTTGCTTGCCGTAACGGTAACCTCGGCGGGTAGCGTCGATGCGCCGGGCGACAGTGTCACACTGCCAAAAAAGCGTCCGCTACCGTCCCCTGCCATGGGAATCGGACCGGTAGGCAGATCGGCTCCGCCGCTAAAACTCACCGTGGCCTGGGTGGGCGCCTCAGCGAACACATTGACCCGGCCGCCGGCTGCGCGGCTGTAGCTCACCTGACTGACCTGCAGCGGTGTCGGTAACGAGCCGGTGTAGACCTTACCGGTCACTGTAAACAGATTGGTTTGGACAGAATCGACACCCTGCCCGCCAATGTTCGGGCCATCGATACGGAAATAATTGGTGCCGCAGGGGCTGCCTTTTACCGGGCGTTCCTCGGCCAGTGTCCCGATATAAGACCCGCCGCCCAGGAGCGGATCAACGGGAAAAGTGTCCCAGGTCAGCACCGGGCCGATACGGCCCTGGTAGCCCTGCTCATCTGCCGCAAAGGGAATGTCGAAGGAATCGTTAATATCTCCGCTGTTTGCTGCACCGACGATCTCGTAAGTGATCTGGCCCCACGGGTGGGTGACCACGTAGGTGCCGTCCTGGGGAATGTCGATACGCAGGCGGAGCCGAGTGAAAGGAGTCTGGTTACCATCGGCGAAATCCGGCAGGAAGGCGGCCTCCACCGCAGACACCAGCAAAGCCTGCCCACCGCCGGGTAAAGCGATGCTGGTTTCCGCTGAGGCCCAGAAGCCCTCGTCGCCGAATCCAATCTGTTGTGATAACGCGGCTTTGGCGGCTGCTTCCGGGTCGCCCGGGAAGTCGGCCGCGGTGAAGGGTGGAACGGAGATACAGTTGACGGTATCGGTACCCGGGCAAATCTCCAGCGCCAGCCCCTCGGAGTCCTGCACCCAGAGCGGGAACGTAGTCGTCGGACTATGAGGCCCGATATTCATGGGCTTGGCGCCATCGGCGGGGCAGGCTGCGTGCACCGTTCCCAGTGCTGTTAAGCAGGCCAGGACAATCACCTGCTGTTGCCTTTTTATCAAATGGTTCATCGCACCTTCCTCTGTTATTTATTGTTGGCCGATTGCTGGTTGGTTTTATGGTTACCTGTTCGTTACCGTTGGGGTATTGCTCTTACTCTTTGGTATTTGAAAGAAATGGGCTCACTGTGGCGTAAGCCCAGATGGCCCCGGTGCACCACCAAACGACGCCCTGAAGATGGAAAAGTCACTGAGGTTAACCGCTCCTTCGCCGTTGAAATCCGCATTCTCGCCTTCAGGGCTCAGGGGGGCGGTTTCGCCGAATGCGGCCCTGAAGAGACTGAAGTCGGAGAGATTTACCACATCGTCGTTGTTGAGATCGGCGTCGCAGATGTTGCCGTAGGCGTCGCCATCGGTATTGCGCTGGTCGGCATTGGCCACAGCGATGCAGTTGTCACAGGCATCACCCACGCCATCCCCCTCACCATCTTCCTGGCCCGGGTTGGCCGTGCTGGGGCAGTTGTCGACGTTGTCGGCAATCAGGTCGAGGTCGGCATCGGCCACAATGCTGGCGCTGCGTGGGTTCAGCCCCAGGAACGTGCCCAGCGGCGGCATGAACGAGGCACTGCGCCCGGCGCTACCCACTGCAGGCACCTGGCGAAAGTTGGTGTTGTCGGCGAGCAACAGCGAGCGGGTACCGGGGGTGACCGGCGCAGTCCCGGTGATGGGTACGAACAACTCCGGGTGATCAAACGGCTCCGCTTCATTGGACACCCGTGCGTCGGTCAGGGCCATCATAAACTGCACCAGCGCATCCCGCAGTTGTTCAGGTGTCGGCTGTCCGGGCACCGCTCCCGTATCACGCAACAGGGGCAATACCGTCATGCCTTCTGAATCGAAGTTATGTGCATTGGTGGTGGGGAAATCGCCACCACGCACGTAGAAGTCGACCACCTGGCGCAGGGTAGACAGGCCGCCGTTATGCATATAGGGGCCCTGCAGCGCGATGTTGCGTAAACCTGGCGTCTTGAACGCGCCGAAGTTGGTGACCCGCCCGGCTACTGGATTGGTGTCGGTGGGCAAGAAACCCAGGGGTAGCGGCGGCACCCAGGGGGCCATATGGGCGGGCAACGGCGCCAAGCCTGGCATCTGTGGCGTGGGGCCACCGGTATTCTGCAAGCCCAGGATACCCTTCGACAGGGAAACGTCGGTGAGGCCCCCACCCAGACCGGTCATACCACCCCGGCCCACGTCTTCGTTAACCGCCAGGTAATCGAAAGCCTGGGCTGCGGGGTTGCCGCTGGGGCGCACCCCGGTGTTGTGATAGCCGTTGTCATAGAGGCCAAAACCGGTGGCGATCTGCATGAACTCGTTGGCGAATAGCGGGTTCTGGTCGAACAGTACTGGATTGCCTGTCGGGTCTACGCCCTGGATAAGCGCGGTATCGACATCCATCAGGGTGCCGCCTCCGTGGCAGGCCAGACAGTTGCCGTCGTTGGCAAACACGTCCATACCGAGTTGCTCTTCGTTGGTGAGGGCGCCACTGCCGTCGATGAACTTGTCGACTCTGGACTGGCTGGCTACCAGGGTGGCCTGGTACATTTGCAGGGCAATACCGAAGAAGAAGGAGAAATTGGCCTCCATCTGGGTGTATTCATTAGTATTCGCGGGGTCTGCGGGGCCGGGCGAGAAGCTGGGAACACCATTGGCGTCGAACACCACTTTCTCGGTAGTGTTGTTCCAGTATTTTGCCGGAAACGCCAACTCTATCAAGTCGGCATAGCTGATGGTCAACCCTGCCCCGGCGGCACTATCCGCTACATTGCCCAGGCGGCTATCCGAGGTCGACACCCGCTGCTGTGCCAAAGGCTTGAGGCTGAGCATTTTTTTGCCCACCTTGGGCCAGGTACGACCGCGCCACGACATTTCGAAATCGCTCAGGGGTGGCCCAACAGCCTGGGAAGCCAGGGAGGAGTGACGCAGACGCAGCTCCTCTGCAATTAATGCACCGCTCTCGTTGTTCAGCAGGTGGGGCCTGGGATCGGCAGGACCAAACGGGTTATTGCCATTAAAAATATTGTTGGCGCGGCCGTCGTGGAAATTCTCGAAGTTGAATATCGCGTTGATCACCGTTGGTGTGTTGCGGGGTTCTACGCGACGTATGTTGGTGCCGTCAACATTAAATACCGGATCAACCACCGGCGCGCCCGTATCGACCGGATTACCCGGAACGACATCGACAAAATCCATCAGCACGACGCCCTGGGAAGACACCACGTCATTGTTGTCGACTATCACATTGCCCGGATTGTTTAACGGCTCTCCAACAACGTGCTGATTGCTGAGTTTGTGCAACGGGAAATGCGCAGGGGTGAGTTCCTGGTTGAGCCGCACCGCACCCGGCGCCGGTTGCGGCAGACCCAGGAGGTTGTTGCCAAGCTGATCGTCACCGCCCAGGGTGCCCGGGTTGATCTGGTTGACGGTGCGATTGTCGGCACCGGCATGGAAGTGGCAACTGGCACAGGCCTGCACCCCATCACTCCCCACCTGCATATCCCAGAACAGCGCCTTACCCAGCGCCTCCGCGGCGAACTGGTCAGCGACGTAATTGCCCAGGTCAAGGGGCTGGGGAACGGAAATGGTGGCCAGCGCGGGAAAGGGGGGTGGCGCCTGTGCGCCGGCGGTGACCGAATATCCCAGCAAACCCGCAAGCAGCGTGGCATGGCTAACGCGAACAGGATTGGACTGGCTGATAGAGTTCCGCCGTGTTGCCTTTTTCTTCATCCCTGAGTCCTCTTTGTTATTGGATGTCGTGGGTTATCTAGAACGAACCGCGCCCTTCGCGCCGCGCCTTGCGGCGAGCAACGGTTCCAAGGGTTTTGCGACTTTGGCGATGCTGTGCGAAACCAACAACTCCGACGCGCCAGCCGCAAAACCCTGTGGGCGAGGCGCAGTAAGGCTCGTAATGGGGCTGATCTTTAACGTCGATGTTAGGTTGCATCGGGCGCTCACTTTCTTTTGATTAGAATTCTGTAAGCAGTTGTTCGCCTTGTGCGGGAGCTGCTGCAAGCGTTGTGCCAAGCAGTCAACACCATTTTTAAAACAACAACTTGGCTATAACTTTGGTTGACTCGCCTACCCCGCATCAGGTCACTCTGTAAAAAATACCGACACCCAACGCACTGGGTAAGCGGTGATAGCGCCGCAAAGGGTGGTGACGCGGAGCCGGGATCAACACATCATAGTCATTTCGTTAGTTCAAACGCGATGCTAATCAGCATGTCTTCGGCTACTCCGGGCGGGTTCTCCCGCGCAGCCGTTGCCGGTGGAATGCCGCTATGAGGGTGTTGCCTATAAGGGGGTGCGCCAGACGTGTGGTGACTACCTTTTTCGCCTGCCTGCTTTGCATCAGGTAACCGGATTAAGGTTTGCCCGTGCATTGCCTGCCAGGGGTTTGTCACCGGCAACTCGCGCCCCCCAGGTAACGCCCTCGCATTACCGTAGGCCTGTTATTTACAGTATTTTTCTGGCATCTGTGGCCATTTGGCACGATCGAACCATGGGCGGTTATGGTTGCCCGGGCCAGGTTCGCCGCCGGCGTATGCGCTGCGCCAGGAGACATGCAGGAGTGACCGGGTTCGCGTCCGTCACAGCGATGATTGCGATGAGCCGAAGGCGTAATTTTTAATGCATTGTGGTAAGCCCAATGGAGCGCCTCTGGCCCACAGCGGGCATCCTATCCAGGCGCCTTCAGTAGCCTGCCTCCAGCGGTGAAATTGCCACCTGACGGGCAGGCTGCGGCCTTGTCGGTGTTGCCGCCGCCGTTCACGCATGGGGGGCTGCAACATTGGATAAAACGGGATAATTCGTCAGCTTGAGCGCCTGGTTAGCACATGGAATCGCCGCTGTCGAGTTTCTTTACAATAAAGATTTCCCCCGCCAATTGGTACAACTTATTGTTTTTTATCAGTTTTATAAATTCCTACCAAAACGCAAGGAATTTTTTTGGTGTCGACTTTTTATACACTGGCGATAATCCAGCGTTGAATGCGCGCACCAAGCCACTGAAAAATATAACGAAAGACCACACTGGCATGGCCTTTGCACAATCTCCCCTAGACGCCGATTTCTATCAAATTGAAAGCGGGGCGATGGGCCAGCGAGCACTTCGGGCATGGCCCGATTGAGTTGGGTAAGGGATTGGGCGCGGGATCGGCTCAACAATAATTACAGCTTACAAGTGACAAGTATTTTTGGGATTGTCCAAGGAGTGAAAAATGAAAAATACATTCAGGCGTACACTATTGGGTGCTGCGGTTGCCCTGGCGGCTACCGGGGTGAATGCGGCGGATATATCATTAACCCCGGCGGTAAACGATGTTCTGGTTGGAGAGTCGTTTACCTTAACCGTTGAAGGGAGCGATTTTACCAATGATGTGTCTTCAGGGAGCGTCACCATAAATTGGGATTCCGCCTTGGTAATGCTGGACTCCTCTTTGGCGGATATCGCTAGTAGCGCCAGCATTAACGGGTTTCCAATTGATTTTGGGACAAACACCATTGGAGCGGGAACGCTAAGTGCCACCTTTGGTACCTTCGGAACGGTATCAGGCCCAAACTTCGATTTCTTCGACCTTTCATTCACCGCGTTGGCAACGGGCTCGGGCCAAGCGCTTATATCGGCCGGACCGGGCGGGGATTGGCAGGATGGCCTTGGCCAGGTTGTGACCATTACCGATTACAACGCTGCCAGCATCACCGTTAACGAAGTCCCACTCCCCGCCGCCGTATGGCTGTTTGGCACCGGGCTTTTGGGCCTGGCCGGTATCGCCCGGCGACGTAACCGGGCCGAAACGGACCAGCAAGCGGCTTGAGTGTTAGAGCCGTTAGCTTGGCCTGACGCTTGCGTTGCGCAAAGCGAGGGCGAGTTGACGGCGGACAATGGAACTGCTGTTGCATGGGCGAAAGTGCGCGAGGCGGTTCTAAAAAACAATCATAAGTAGTACGCAGGGAGTGTGAACAATGAAGGGAAGACTCAAATTACAGCAAGGTTTTCTGGCTATTGTACTGGTGGCGTTGGCCTCTACCGCATCGGCGGCAATGATCGAAGGCGATATCGCATTCAGTGGCTTTCACCGCCCGGGCGATGTCACGGGCAGCCCAGGTACAACGGCCGGAACGATAGACTTCAATTTTCTTGAGTTTGCGGTAGGCACCGGCGATTTCGCCTTTCTGTCGCCCGCTGTAAGCGGTAATCTTTTCACCTCAATGCCGTTCGATGCCACAGGTGCCATTGCTACTCCGATCAACCCCTTATTTACAATAACCACGCTTGCCGGCAACACTGCCAGGACGGTCTCGTTTAGCCTGCAAAGCGGCACGGTGTTCAAAAATATTAACGGCGGCGTGGAAACCTGGACGGTAGCCGGCACGGGCACCTTCACCCTCGACGGCTTTGACGATACCGCGGGTAATTTCGTGTATACCAACCAGGGGAACAACTCTACATCCTTCTCTGCCCAGGCAGTGTCGGAAGTACCCCTGCCCGCCGCCGTATGGCTGTTCGGCACCGGATTGTTGGGCCTCGCTGGTGTCGCCCGGCGGCGAAACCAGGTAAGCGCCTGAGGGACTTCTGCCCCGGGCCAAACCGCGTCGCTAACACTTTTGAGTAGACGCGGCAAGCTTGGGAACTGTGCAAGCCAGCAGGGTGAAAACCCGATCAATGAGCGTGCGCGAATCGCGGCTCGAAGGCCGAATGGGCGCTTGGGGAAATTGCAAATTATATCCCACGGAATTAATTACGTGGGGGTGAAAAAACCAGGGAGTACAACAATGATAAGCACAAGGATACGACAGGCGAAACTTCTCGCAATTGGGCTCGGCCTGCTGCTCTGCACGTCGCTGGCATCGGCGGCCCCGATCAGCGCCGGCAGTACGATCGCCTTTTTTGGAACCAGCACAACCAGTGGCGACCTGCCCGATACCGGGGCAGGTTCGCTGGCGGTTACCTTTGCCCAGGTCGCCGTGACCACGGGCGATTTTGTCGGGCTCGTGCCCAACCTTTCCGGGGCAACCTTCGCCGACCCGATCTCCTGGGACGCATCGGGGGCCATTACGGCACCAGCCGCCGGGAGCCAGCTTTGGGCTGTGAGCACCGCGCCACTGGCCAGTTTTATATTGGGTAGTGGCACCGCGTCGCAAACCGATGCCGGACTGCTGGAAATCGTGGCCACCGGAACCCTGACCCTGCTAGGCTATGACGACACCCCGGGAAGCTTTGTGTTTAACGAGACCGGCCTGACCTTCTCGGCCCAGACGGTGGCAGAAGTACCCCTGCCCGCGGCGGCGTGGTTGTTTGGCTCTGCACTGCTGGGACTGGGCGGCCTGGTAAGGCGCAGCAAAGCGAGCTGAACCTGATGATAGAGGGGGGATCCGGTTCCCCTCCCGCTCGCTGGTAAATGCCTGGCGACATACGAAAAGCTACAAACGACAACTACAGCAGCACCAGGTTATCGCGGTGGATCAATTCGTCGTCATCGTGGTAGCCTAACACCTGCGCTATGCGCCCGCTGGCAACCCCGGCAATCCGGCGCGCTTCGTCGGCATCATAATTCACCAGGCCCCGGGCAATCTCGATGCCCGAGGGGTCGACGCAGGACACCATCTCGCCGCGCCCAAACCTGCCCTCTACCCTGACCACCCCCACCGGCAACAGACTGCGCCCCGACTGCTTCACTACCTGGGCCGCGCCGGCGTCGAGGTGCAACACACCGCGTATTTGCAGGTGGCTCTGCAGCCAGCGTTTGCGCGCGGCGACCGGCCGCTGCTCTGCCTGTAACCAACTGCCCACCTCGGCACCCGCCGCAATATCCAGCAACACATTCGCCGCGCGCCCCCCGGCGATAACGGTGTGCGCACCGGAACGCGCCGCCAGCCTCGCCGCCTTGAGCTTGGTGAGCATGCCGCCCCGCCCCAGGGAGCCCGCCGGGCCGCGGGCGTATTCATCGAGCTGGGTGTCGCTGGCCCTGGCGCTGGCAATCAACGCTGCCGAGGGAAACTGGCGGGGATCCTGCTGGTAGAGGCCGGGCTGGTCGGTGAGAATAACCAGCAGGTCGGCGTCGATGAGGTTGGCCACCACGCCACCCAGAGTGTCGTTGTCGCCAAAGCGGATTTCGTCGGTGGCAACGGTGTCGTTCTCGTTGACCACGGGAATGACACCCAGCCCCAACAGCGTCTGCAGGGTGCGCCGGGCGTTGAGGTAGCGCTGGCGATTGGACAGGTCGTCGTGCACCAGCAGTATTTGCGCTGTGTGCAACTGATGGCGGGAAAACGCCGCCTCCCAGGTCTGGATCAGTCCCATCTGCCCCACCGCGGCGGCGGCCTGCAGATCATGGATCGCCTGGGGCCGCCGCGTCCAGCCGAGGCGCGACAGCCCTGCGGCCACGGCCCCCGACGACACCAGCACCACCTCGATGCCCTGCTGTCGCAGGGCGGCAATTTGCGCTACCCAGGTATCGATGGCGGACTTGTCCAAACCCTGGCCGTCGGCGGTGAGCAGGGCGCTGCCGATCTTGATGACCCAGCGGCGGGTCTTGTGCAAGTAGTCGCGGCCAGCGTCCATTGCCTAGTCCTCGTTTACATAGACGACTTCGACGCCGTCGTCATCGTCGTCTTCTTTATGCTCATCCGCCGCGGCGCGCCTTTGCTCGCGCAGGGCGGCGATACGTTGGCGCGCCTCGCCCTGCATTTTTTGTTGCTCGGCCTGCTCCCGCAGCAACAGTTGCGGATCGTTCTGCTCGGCCTCGCGCACCTGCTCCAGGTGTTCCATGATGGCTTCGCACAACTCACCGGTACCTTCGCCATTGGCCGCCGAGACGGCAAACACCCTGCCCTGCCAGTCGAGCCCCGAGACGATGCGGGCAATTTCAGCCTCGCGCTGCTTTCGCTGCAGAAGGTCGATCTTGTTGAGTACCAGCCAGCGTTCCCGCGCCGCCAATGTGGGGCTGAACAGCTCCAACTCGCGCATGATCGAACGCGCGTTGGCCACCGCATCGGTGCCATCAATGGGCTGGATATCCACCAGGTGCAGTAACAGGCGGGTACGCGTCAGGTGCTTCAAAAACCGGATTCCCAGCCCGGCGCCCTCGGAGGCGCCCTCGATCAGGCCGGGCACATCGGCCACCACAAAGCTGCGGTACTTGCCCACGGTTACCACCCCCAGGTTGGGAATGAGCGTGGTGAAGGGGTAGTCGGCAACCCGGGGCCGGGCCGCCGATATGGCGCGAATCAGGGTCGACTTGCCGGCATTGGGCAAGCCCAGCAGCCCGGCATCGGCCAGCACTTTCAACTCCAGGCGCAGGCTGCGGGCCTCGCCGGGCTTGCCCGGGGTAGTCTGGCGCGGCGCGCGATTGGTACTGGACTTGAAGCGGGTATTACCGAGGCCGTGAAAGCCCCCCTGAGCGACCAGCAGCCGGTCGTTTTCACGGGTGAGGTCACCAATGATTTCGCCGCTGTCGTCATCGATCACCGTGGTGCCCACCGGCACCGGCAGCTCGAGGTCTTTGCCGCTGCGACCGGTGGAATTAGCGCCGCTGCCCCCGGCACCCGACTCGGCGCGGAAGTTGCGCTTGTAGCGATAATCGACCATGGTGTTGAGGGCGCTGTCGGCGACCAGCCATACCGAGCCGCCATTGCCCCCGTCGCCACCGTCGGGGCCGCCCCGGGGGATGTACTTTTCGCGCCGGAAACTGAGGCAGCCATTACCACCCTTGCCAGCTTCAACCTTGATCAATGCCTCGTCTACAAATTTCATTGGCCTGCCTATTCAGAGCTGTTGCTGCCGGCGTCCCGCTGCTTCGCTGGCACCACCAGCGCCGCTGGCGGCTTGCCCCTGCATAAAAGTATTAGATTCAGTATCTTACCGGAACAACCTGAACCAGCTCCAAACAGCGTGCGGCAGGAGTATTGCGGGGGTGGCGGCGGTATTGCCGACGTGGCAACACGCTCGAAACCACCTTAATACCAGCGAATTAAAAAAGCCCTGCCAAGGGACAGGGCTTTTCGGCAGGGTTTGCCTCAGTGCCAGCGTCGCACCACCGCGGTTTCAGGCCGCCACGATATTGACGAACTTGCGCTGCTTGGGACCCTTAACGGTAAATTCAACCACGCCATCGGCCTTGGCAAACAGGGTGTGGTCTTTGCCACAACCCACGTTGTCACCGGGGTGAAAATGGGTGCCGCGCTGGCGCACGATGATCGATCCCGCCGCCACTTTCTGGCCACCGTAACGCTTCACGCCCAATCGCTTGGATTCCGAGTCGCGTCCGTTGCGAGTACTACCACCTGCTTTCTTGTGAGCCATTGCCTATTCTCCCGCTATTAACCACTGATACCGGTGATTTTCACCTCGGTATACCATTGCCGGTGACCGGCCCGCTTCATATGGTGCTTGCGACGTTTAAACTTGATGATGTTGATCTTGTCGTGACGGCCCTGAGATAACACCTCGCCGGTGACCACAGCACCCTCAACCAGGGGCTGGCCGACCTTGACGCTATCGCCTTCGCCCACCAGCATGACCTTGTTGAATTCTACTTTCTCACCGGTGCCCAGTTCAATCTTTTCCAGCTTGAGGATTTCGCCCTCCTGAACCCGGTGTTGCTTGCCACCACTTTCGATTACAGCGTACATAGTTGTCTCCAGATGCCTAGCCCGGCTCGCTTCTTTAATTCGTTGGTAACAGATCGTCTCGTACAGCCCGCAAGCCGCGCCCGTGGGAAAAGCCCGAGCTTCTTTCCAGGGGCGCGAATTATAATGAAATACCCGGTACGGGGCAAGCACACAACAACAGCCATTTTCGGCGCTGTAATCACCAGCCGGAACCTTGACACTATGCCGCACGCCACCTAGCATGCCGGCTGCACTTCGAGAGCCGGCAAACACCCATGCACGCTATCCGCCAATCCGTTGCAGACGATTTCAAGGCCGTCGACGCCCTTATCATACAGGAGCTGCACTCCGATGTCGGGCTGGTGGAGAGCATCGGCCATTACATAGTCGATGCCGGCGGCAAGCGCATTCGCCCGCTGCTGGTCCTGCTCATGGCCGGCGCGGTGGGTAACATCAGCCAGCGCCACCGCCAGTTCTCAGCCGTGGTCGAGTTTATTCACACCGCAACCCTGCTGCACGACGACGTGGTCGACGTATCGACCCTGCGCCGCGGCCGGGAAACCGCCAACGCCAAGTGGGGAAATGCGCCCAGCGTGCTGGTCGGCGACTTTATCTACTCCCGGGCGTTCCAGCTTATGGTGCGTATCGGCAACCTCGATATCATGCGGCTGATGGCAGACACCACCAACCTGATAGCGGAGGGTGAGGTGCTGCAACTGGAAAACGCCGGCAATCCGGACACCACCGAAGCGGCCTACTTTGAAGTCATCAAGCGCAAGACCGCAGCGCTGTTCCAGGCCGCCACCGAAGGGGCAGCACTGCTCTGTGACCTCGAACCCGAGAGCGTCGCAGCCTGCGGGCAGTATGGCTACCACCTCGGCATGGCATTCCAACTGATCGACGATGTGCTCGATTACAGCGGCCAGGTAGAGCAAATGGGCAAACAGGTGGGCGATGACCTGGCCGAGGGCAAACCCACCCTGCCGCTGATCCGCGTCATGCAGGTGGCATCCGCAGCCGACGCCGCCCTGGTGCGCGCTGCCATCGAACAGAAGAGCGCCGCCAATATCACGGCGATCATGGCGCTGATAAACCAGAGCGACGCACTCGATTACGCCCGTGCCGCCGCGCTGCGCCATAGCGGAGAGGCGTTGGAGGCATTGCGCCAATTGCCGTGCGCGGGCATGCAGAACGAGCTGCTGCGCCTGCTGGAACTGGCCGTGGACCGCGACGCCTGAGCCGCACTTACCATTGTGAGCCAGTTCACATACCTGCACACTCGCAGTGAAATTTGTCACAGTATCCAACCCCCGGACTGCCGGGCCGGCGCGGTGCCCTTGGCGCTTATCTAAACTCTGGATCAATGCCGCATAATTGATACCAGGAAGAACAATCATGCTAAGAATACTCATCATTCTATCGATCGCTTTTTCATTGTCGGCCTGCCGCTCCGGTAGCAATACGGCAAGCACGGCGCCCGCCGAAGGCAGCCAGAACGTGCTGGCGGGCTGGAATCTACCCGACACCAATACACAGCCGGCACCGCAGGAGCCCACCAGGGAAGTCGCCAGCCAGCCGGCAGCACAGCAGGTGGTGCAGGAGCCAGCCCCCACCCAATCGCTGAAAGAACCCGCCACTGCCGACCAACCCCTGTATTCGGCCCAGCCCGAATCGCGCCCCGAGCCCGCGGACCCGGTGCGCTATCAATCGGTTACCCTCGAGTGGACCATACCCATACAGAGGGAAAACGGCCAGCTGTTGGGGGCCAATGAGCTCGATGGCTTTATTATCGAATACACCCAGAAAGGGCAACCGGGCGTGGTCGAGCAACAATATGTGGAAGGCGGCCAGGTAGCGAGCCAGGCGCTGGAGCTGCCGCCGGGGTACTACAGTTTTCGGGTCATTGCGGTGGATACCCAGGGCCTCACCAGCAACCCCTCCGAGTGGGTAGGCATCACCCTCTCCTGAACGGGCACCCGCGGGGCCTCCGGGCAGCACCGGACCCCGCGATTGAGCACCACAATTCACATTTTACTAATCAGCTAAACTTGCTAGAATGGCCGGCACTGGTCCAGCGTAGACTAAAGATTAATATCACGATATAAATCAATAATCTACCATTCGATTCTGGGCACAAACCTACTGCAGGTCAGGTCTGATGAGTCGCGACTTAAAAGGCAACCTTTCGGCGCAGCTACAATCCTCGCATCGGGCACTGCCGCCGCTACTGCAGCAAGTGCGCGACTACGCCCTGGCCCAGTTCGAGCCGCAGCTAGAAGGAGCGCTGACGCACTACAACGACGCCCTCTACGACCTCTCCATCGGCGCGCGATCCAACAACGAACAAACCGTCTACTTCGACTCCATGCGGGAAGTCCGCAGTGGCGCGAGCGGCATCGAGGCCCGCTTTCGTGCCAACATCATCGAATTGTTCAACAAGCTCCTGTCGCACCAACCCGATAAGCCCCCTGCCCCGGCAGATCTCAAGCGCGAAAACTTCAGCCTGGTCGAGAGCGATGAAGTCGAGCAGGACGTGGCCCTGTCGTCTATGGTCACCAAGTCTCGCGCGCACAACCAGGAGGCCCTCTACCACCTCAAGTGCCGGCTGGAAAAACTGCTCCCCGGCTACCCCGTCAATGACCACAACAACCCCCTGGGCCCGGGTGCAATCTGCAACGCCTTCAAGCAGGCAGCGGAACCGCTTGAACTGGAGATCAAGGCGCGTATCGTTCTGCTCAAGGCTTTTGACATAGAGGTGGTCGGCAAATTGCCCGCTACTTATGAGGGCGTCAATGAACTGCTGATCAAGAACGGTGTGCTACCCGAGATTCGAAGCACGATCAAAAAACAGGCATCCGCCGCTCGCCCCAGGCCAACCCCGCGAGCAAAGCCCGAAGGTGGTGAGCCGGAGCAAGGGCAACCGGGGCCCGAGATCGCCGCCGGTTACGATGACTACGGCACCGCCGGCCCTGCTAGCGATGCCGGCTACAGGCTGCCGGACCTGAGCTCGCTGCTCAGCGGCCTGCGCAGTAAAAATATACGCCCCCCGGGCTTCATACCACGCTACAGCGCTCGTTCGGGGCCGGTCGTAAGCCAGGACGAACTGGTGCGCTTGCTGGCGGAACTGCAGGCTTCGATCAGCTACGAGGAGATCCTGCACCAGCAAACCCTGGATATTCGCAGCGCGATCGAGAACATCATGGCGTCGATGGATGCCTCGGGCACACCAGATCATGCGCTGGAGACACCCGATGAGGACGTCATCAATCTGGTGGCCATGTTTTTTGACTTTGCGCTCAGCGACCCCAATATGCCGATGTCTTTCCAGGCGCTGATCGGCAAACTCCAGCTTCCGATACTGAAGCTGGCCCTGCGCGACGCAGAGTTTTTCAATACCCAGCGGCACCCGGCGCGGATGCTGATCAATGAGATCGCCCGCCTCGGGATGGGCTTCGATGATAGCCATCCCGATCACAAGGACGCGATTGTTGCGACTATCGAGGAGATCATTCAGACCGTTCACGACCAACCCCATGCCAACCGTGAACTATTCGAGTCGATGCGCGTCAAGCTGCAGGACGTCGCCAGTAAACAACACCAAAAGGCCCAGCGCATCGAGCGGCGGGCAAAAGAAATGGCTTCGGGCAATGCGAGGACACAGGCCGCCCGCGCCAAGGTCAAACTGGAGCTGCGCAAACGCCTGAAAGACGCACTGCTGCCGGCGTCGATCACAAAGTTCCTGGTACAGGAGTGGCAAAAGGTTATGCTGCTGACCTACCTGAAGCATGGGGAAAATAGCGCGGAGTGGCTGGAGTCACTGCAACTGGTTGACGACCTCATCTGGAGTGTTCGCAACCACCCGGACGAGAAGTCCAAGAACCGTCGTATCAAGCTGCTGCCGTCCCTGCGGATAAATCTGCGCAAGGGCCTGTGCAAGACCGTTGCCAACGAGGCGGATATGGAGGCCATTATCGCGGTCGTCGACCAGATTCATGACGCCCTGACAAGAGGACGGGTCGACGACGTGCATTACGACCCCCTCAAGCCAGACCAGCAAGCGGCCCTGAAGGAGGACGAAGAGCAAAAGAGCTGGAAAGAAATGTCTGCGGTTGAACGCCAGCAGGCTAAGCTTAAACGCATTACCTTCGAATTCATTCGCAAGGCGGAAGCCCTGCAGCCGGGGCAGTGGATGGTTTTTGTTAATGAAGCTTCAGGGAAAGGCGTCCGCTGCAAATTGTCAGCCAAGCTGGAGGCGAACGACAGCTATGTTTTCGTCAATCGCTTCGGCTTCAAAACGCTGGAGAAGAAACGTAAGGACGTTGCCCTGGACCTGCAAAACAAGCGTGCATACATACTTGACAGTCGGCCGCTTTTTGACCGGGCGCTCAACAAGATTGCAGGCAATCTAAAGGAAATGGGCCCCGCCGCCGGCTAAGCCTGGCGCAGCATATCCGGTTATATTATGTGGGAATACGGCGTTAATTTTCTCAATTCGTTCGCCGGTGCCATCGCTTTTTTCATTCTGTTCTGGCAGTTGGCGTCGCCGAGCTACCGGCATCACTACCCTCCCACCCTGGCCATGGCCGCCCTGGTCACGTCATTGCGCATGGCGACTGTTGCGGTCCAGGCCCATTACACCATCTCTCCCCTGGTATTGTTCTGTTTTGACCTGCTGTTCTACACCTTCTGGTACCTGGCAATTTTCGGCATGGTGCAGCGGTTCACCGGTAGCCATTTGCCCCGATGGATGGCATGGTTGTGCGCCGGCCTCATCGCCGCCATTGTGGTGGTTGCGGCGCTGGAAATCGCCATGCATCGGCCCGTGACAACCGTCTACGCCAGCATGCCGGTCACCTGGTCCAACTTGTTGCTGGCCGTGTTGGGTGTGGTTCTGCTGGAACAGTTATATCGCAATTTGAGTGTCAAGGCGCGTCACGCCATCAAGTTCTTTACCCTCGGGCTGGGAGCGCTATTTATCTACGAGCTCTACCTGTTTTCGCAAATGCTGGTATTTCAGACCACGCCAGCCGACAGCTGGAATGCCCGCGGTGCGATCTACAGCATAGCGGGTGTTTTTCTCATTATTACCCTGGCGAAAACTGACAGCGAACCGCAGATAAGCTTTTCACGCAACATGGTTTTTTATACCACGGGCTTACTGGGAGCCGGTGTCCTGTTGTTTCTGATGTCAACCGTGGGCTACTACATCAAGGTATACGGTGAAAACTGGGGCGCGGCATTCCAGCAGGTGCTGACTTTTACGGGCATCGTCGGATTGGTCATCATCAGCACGGTTCCAAGCTTGCGGGCGTCGGCGCTGGTCTTGATCAACAAGCACCTATTCAGTCACAAGTACGACTATCGCGCGGAATGGATGAAGCTGATCGATATGCTGTCACGACCTTACGGGGAAGACGATATGCAGCGACGCGCGATAAGAGCCATGAGCGCTGTTTTCAGCAGCCCCGGCGGTGTTCTCTGGCTGCGCAATGAAAACCGGTTCGATGCGGAGGCATCCTACCCGATGCATCTGCCTGCTGACGCGACCGAGCCGGCAGACTCTGCCTTCATCAAAACCATGATCGACCGCGAATGGATCTTTGAAGTGGACGGCGACTATCCGGAGGACCGGCTTATTCCGGGATGGGCAAGCAAGGTCGACAAGCTGTGGATTATCGTGCCACTATTGAACGAAGAGCACCTGCTCGGGTTCATCGGCCTGGTCAAAGGCCCCCATTCGGGTGAGCTGACCTGGGAGGATCTCGACCTGTTGAAAACCGTGGGCCGGCAGTTGGCCAGCTACCTGGCACGTCATCAGGCCGCTGAAATGCTTGCCCAATCCCGCCAGTTTGAAGCCTACAATAAACTGACGGCCTTCATTATGCACGACCTGAAAAACCTGATAGCACAGCAAGCCCTGGTTGTCGAAAACGCGGCCAAGCACAAGGAAAACCCGGCATTTGTTGACGATATGATCACTACCATCGAAAACTCAGTCAAGCGCATGAACAACTTGCTCGGTAAAATTCAACGCAAGGAGGCTGTGCCGCCAAAATCCACCGACCTGGAGCGGGCTCTCATTGAAGTGATTAAAAAATGCAGCGATCTCAAGCCCGCCCCAACACTGCGACTCGAGGCCAGGGGCTTGAAAGCCAGGGCCGATCATGACAATCTTGTGATGATTCTTTCCCACCTGATAAAAAATGCCCAGGACGCCACGTTAGACAGCGGCTTCATTGATGTGCGACTCGAACGGCGCCAGAACCTGGCGGTGATTGAAGTTGAAGACAACGGTGAAGGCATGAGCGCAGAGTTCTTGAAGGGGCGGCTGTTCAAGCCCTTTGATACGACAAAGTCGGGCAAAGGCATGGGTATAGGCGTGTATCAGGCCCGGGAATATATCAAAGCTATCGGTGGAGACATGCAGGTCTCAAGCGAGCCCAACATCGGCACCATCATTTGTATCACCATCCCACTGGTCGCATCAAAGCAGGAAGCAGCCTAGTTCTTATGCCGGACAAACCCAACAGCGACGCCAAACCCAAGTTATTGATCGTCGAGGATGACCTCGGCCTGCAGAGCCAGTTGCGCTGGCATTTTGACCAGTATGATGTCGCGCTGGCAGAGGACCGGGACAGTGCCATAGCCGCGGTGAGGCGGGAAGAACCCTGCGTTGTGCTGCAGGACCTCGGGCTGCCCCCGGATGAGGAGGGTGTCGAGGAGGGCTTCGCCACTGTTCGCGAGATCCTCGCGATAGCGCCTGAGACAAAAATTGTGGTGGTAACCGGGCACCACGAGACTGAAAACGCCCTGCGTGCCATCGCCATGGGTGCCTACGATTTCTACGAAAAGCCGGTCAACACCGAAACCCTCGATTTGCTGGTCCGTCGCGCCTTTCGCATTCACCAACTCGAACAGCAGAACCGGCGGATGCAACTGCAACAGCAGTCCCCGCTCAAGGGCATTATTGCTTCAGACGGTGCCATGATCCGCATTTGTGCCACCCTTGAAAAAATTGCGCCCACCACTGTCAGCTGTCTATTGCTTGGGGATAGCGGAACCGGCAAAGAGGTACTGGCAAAGGCCATCCATCGCTTGAGCCCTCGCGCCGAAAAGCGTTTCGTCGCCATCAACTGTGCGGCCGTGCCCGAGAACCTGATGGAGAGTGAACTGTTCGGTTACGAACGGGGTGCCTTTACCGGTGCCACCAAGCGAACGATTGGCAAAATAGAATCTGCCGATGGCGGCACCCTGTTCCTCGATGAAATTGGCGATATGCCCCTGGCTCTCCAGGCAAAATTACTGCGTTTTCTGCAGGAACGGGAAATTGAACGAGTCGGTGGCCGGGAATTAATCTCGGTCGATGTCAGGGTTGTCTGCGCGACCAACAAACACCTTGAAGAAATGGTGAAAGAGGGGACTTTCCGCGAGGACCTGTTCTATCGCATCAGTGAAATCGTCATCAACATACCGCCCCTTCGCGAGCGCCAAGGCGATCGCACGCTTCTGTCGCGTCACCTACTGCAAAAATTCTGCGCCGAGCACGCCAAGTCACTGAAAGGGTTTACCCCAGAAGCTGCAGCAGCCATCGAGTCTTACTCGTGGCCGGGCAACATCCGGGAAATGGAAAACAAGATTCGCCGCGCGGTGATCATGTGTAACGACAAAATGGTAAGCGCCGAAGATCTCGGCCTTGCTGCATCAGAGGGGCTGTCGATCAACCTCAGGCAAGTGCGCTTCGATGCAGAGAAGAGCGCGATCAATAAAGCGCTGGCCTTCGCCGACGGCAATATCACCGTTGCCGCCAAGTTGCTCGGTATTACCCGACCAACCCTGTACGACCTGGTAAAGAAATACGAGATCCAGCTCGAGACCGAATAGTCGCAGCGCCCCGCGACCCAGCGAGGAAACCTATGCCCATGGCCCGGCCAAACCGACCGCAGTGCCAAGATCGTGCGGGATTCATTGCGGTGCTGGTCGCCCTTGCTGTCACGGTGCTGTTGACAGCGTGCGGCCGGTCCGGTCGAACAAGCTCCTGACCAGCTCAAGAGCGCGCAGGTTTACCGCCATAAGGGGCAATCAAGGCGGCACTCATCGAGGCGCAAATGCAATCCGTGCGGCACCGGAGCAGATGGCCCCCCACCTGCAGCTGGTATCCCTTTATAACCAACTCGGATACTTTCGCAGCGCGGTTGAGGCCGCGGCGATGGCGCCGGATGAAAGCGATCCCGCCCTGGTATTGGAGAAAGCCAGGGCGCTCAACGGCCTGAGAAAGTATCGTTCGGCGAGGGATTTACTGCTCAGCAGCAACACCGTGCTGGACGACCGGCAGCACTTTCACCTCTACCTGGGGCAAGCCCTGGCAGGGCTGGCTTAGCTGGATAGTCCTGCTCACCTTGGGAAAAAGCGGCCGATGAACCTATCAGGGATCGGGCGCTTGTGGAATTGGCGCGCATTAGCTTGCTCGAGGGCAACTCCAGGGTAGCACTGGCCACCCTTGAACCAATGCTTGACCCAACGAAACCGCTCAACGCCGAGGCACACCTGCTTGAGGCTGACATAGCCATCCAGCGCGGCAAATACGAGCGCGCAGAAGGTATTTTGACCGGACTCCTTGGCCTGCTACCGGAAACCGACATAATGTTGCCGGAGCGCATAGAAGCTCTGCAGTTGATGGCGCGAGCCTTGACCCTGCACGGACGCACCGATGAAGCCGCCCGCTATCAGCAGACCCTGGCCGAACAGCTGCCTGAGTACGCGGCCAATAAAAAACTGATGGAACGCAGCATAAAACTTATTGAGAGTGGCAGGTTGTACGAGGCCAGCGAGATTCTGAGCAGGTTCTGGACAATAGTGGCGAGAGTTTCGCCGTACCCGCCGGTATCGTCAGCTATATGCAGGGCAATCTGTCCGAGGATGCCGCCACCATGCTCATGGCCAACATTGACCCTGAAACCGCCAACAGCGCCGCGCTGGAACTGCTCCTGAGCGCCAAGT
>CAWEHR010000011.1:0-367163 GCA_963808975.1 uncultured Gammaproteobacteria bacterium | reverse complement strand
TCGAACGTGGGGGAAGTAGCAGGCAAGGGGCAGGCTCTGTGTACCAAGCTGTGTACCAAATGAAAAATCGCTATTATGGCTTCGGGCTGCAGGACCCGGTTTTACTGGTCGGAGTGAGAGGATTTGAACCTCCGGCCCCTGCCTCCCGAAGGCAGTGCTCTACCAAGCTGAGCTACACTCCGTACTCTTGAGATACCCACCCGGTGGATCCGAGACGGGCGCGAGACTATAGCAAATTTTACTGCCGAGCTAAACCACTGGGCCGCGTTTCCCTGGAATCGCCTGCGCGGGAAAACACCTTAAAAAGCCAACCGTTTCACAGTCTTTCAAGCCCGGCTGATCGAGTTCACATTCCAGGGCCATTGTCCCGCTGCGCTGGCCACAAGCTCCTACAATTACTACAGAAAAACCATGTATGGACACTCCAAGGAGGTGTGCCATGGCTACTGCGAAAACAAAAGAAGCCGCCCCAAGAATACCTTTCCCGCACCATGCCGCGCGCTACCTGCTGCCGATGCTTTTAGTTGCATCGGCCAACACCTGGGCGGAGAGCGGCTATCGCAGCGATTACACCATCAACAATGGCAGCTACAAGACGCCTTCAGCGGATCGACCACCTGTTTACGATGGCGATCCGATCAGCGTGCCGGTTAAAGCCCTGATCGAACGACTCGCGTTGGGCATCACCGAGGCAAGCTACGAGGCAAAGACGTTCCGCTACGATATCGATACCCTCGGCCAGGGCCTGGCCGTTCGATTGCACTTCAAGTTCTGAGCCCTGAGAGCATACGCTCAGTACACGCCGGCTTGACGGGCGATAAACATGCTCAGCAAGCTGAGAATAGATACCACGGCAATGAGCATGATCATCATCCGTATCGGCCTGAAGGGCTTGCGCTCGGTATCATTGTAACCCCTGGTCAGATACCCCTGCACGCGCTCCATATCCTCGTCAGACAACTGCTTTTCTTCGGCCATAAAAACCTCCCGTTACAGATTTTGAATTGTAACGGGAGTCGCAATGCCAGCATAGGCTGAAATCAACCGAGATACATATTGTCTTCGGTGATGGCCATGGTCGACTCGGCTCCTGCCCGCATCGCTGCTGCATGCGCCAGCGTCCGCGGTAGAATGCGCTCGTAATAGAAGCGAGCGGTCTGCACTTTGGCGGTGTAGAAGTTGGCGTCGCCTTCCCCTGCCGCCAGCTTGCGCTGTGCCAGTTCCGCCATCTGCGCCCAAAACCATGCCAGCAGAACATAGCCGCTGTACATCAGGTAATCGACGGACGCGGCACCGACTTCGTCAGCATTTTTCATCGCCCCAGCGCCAATTTCCATGGTCAGCTCGCCCCACTCCCTGTTCAGTTCGGCAAGCCGCCCGACCATAGCAGTCATTTCAGGGTTGTCCTTGTGCTGCTCACAGTATTTGTGCAGCACCTTGGTAAAACCGCGCAGGCTTTCGCCGCCGGTTCCCAGCACCTTGCGCCCAATGAGGTCCAGCGCCTGTATCCCGGTGGTACCTTCATACACAGTGGCGATGCGCCCGTCGCGGACGATCTGCTCAACGCCATGCTCCCGGATGTAGCCGTGGCCACCAAAACACTGAAGCGCCAGATTGGCGGATTCCAGGCCGGTTTCTGTCACGAAAGCCTTGGCGATCGGCGTCAACAGGGCCATAGCTACATCGGCTTCTTTCTTCTGCTGCTCGTTGCCGTAGGTTTCCTTGTCCACCTGCATGATCAGCCAGTAAAGGAACGCACGGTTGCCCTCGACGAAGGCTTTCTGCGTAAGCAACATACGACGCACATCAGGGTGGACAATAATTCGATCCGCCGGGCCACCGGGATTTTTTGGCCCGGTCAGTGAGCGCATCTGCAGTCGCTCGCGGGCATATTCCACCGATTTCTGCAAACCCGCCTCGGCCATACAAAGTCCCTGCATGGCAGTGCCGACGCGCGCCGCATTCATCATGATGAACATCTGGTTCAGGCCTTCGTTCTCGACACCGATCAGGTAGCCCCTGGCCGCATCGAAGTTCAACAGGGCCGTGGCCGAAGCCTTGATACCCATCTTGTGCTCTATCGAACCACAGTGCACGCCATTGCGCTCGCCAAGCGAGCCGTCATCATTCACCAGGTACTTGGGCACGATAAACAGCGAAATACCCTTGGTGCCACCGGGCGCGCCGGGAACGCGGGCCAGTACCATGTGGATAATATTCTCCGACATATCATGCTCGCCGGCGCTGATAAAAATCTTGGTGCCGGTAATGCTATAGCTGCCGTCGGCGTTGGGCTCGGCCTTGGTTTTGAGGATGCCGACATCCGAGCCAGCCTGGGGCTCGGTCAGACACATGGTGCCCGTCCAGGTGCCGGCAATCAATTTGGGCAGATAGGTGTTTTTTTGCTCGTCTGTGCCCTGCTCTGTCAGTAGTTCAACCGACGCCTTGCTCAGGCCGGGGTACATGCTCCAGGACCAGTTGGCGGTACCCACCATTTCGTCCATATAGAAGCTGATGGACGCCGGTAAACCCTGGCCACCAAACTCGGGGCTGGCCGCCAAGCCGGGCCATCCACCCTCGACATACTGCTGGTAGGCCTCTTTGAAGCCTACGGGTGTGGTGACACCATCGGCGGACCAGCTACAACCCTCCTCGTCGCCACTGCGATTGATTGGATCGAGAACCTCTTCGGCAAATTTCGAGACGTTGTCCAGCACTGCATCCAGCAAATCTGGCGTGAGGGGCTCCGAGCTGGCCAGGTTGGCATAGTGGGTATCGCTGTCCAGTAACTCCTTGAGCACGAATTGCATATCGCGAAGTGGGGCTTTGTAAGCTGACATAAGCTGACCTCTCAATCAAATAAACGGGGACCGACTGCAGAGCACAATCGCCTGTTTTTGGTTGTGGGTATTGTCGTATCCTGTGCGGGATCTGCAATTACCTGGCAGGTAAGCAGTTTTCCTGGACTGGAGTGGAGCGAATTCGCCTGTCGTTGGATCTACAGGAGCGGTTCCGCATCGATATGGGAGGCCAGCGCTTCGGGCCTTGCACCCGGCAGCCACGGGACATGTCCCATGAAATAGCCCGGTAGCCGCTGGCACAGGGTAGCGATATTCGCCTCGACCTCGGCCATTTGCGGATCGACCTGGTTGGCCACCCAGGCCAGGAGCTGCAGCCCGTCGCGAGCAATTGCCTCGGCGGTGAGCAGGGCATGGTTAAGGCAACCCAGCCGCATCCCCACCACCAATATCACCGGTACATCCAGTGCCCGGGGCAGGCCCGCGAGGGACTCTGTGGCGTTGACCGGCACCCGCCAGCCGCCCGCCCCTTCGATCAACACCCGGTCGACTGGTTGCCGCATCATACCTCTGCAGTAGCCCTCCAGTTGGCTTATGGACACCCTGCGACGCTGCCTGTCTGCCGCAATATGAGGCGACAACGGCTGCTCCAGCAATACCGGATTGACCTGCTCGTAGGATAGCTCCGCGGTCTGGTAGCGCTGCAGGATCAAGCCGTCTTCATTGCGCAGGCCCGCCGCTGTTTGCTCGGCACCGGCGGCGAGCGGCTTGATGGCCGCCGTCGTTTTTCCCTTTGCCCGCAACGCCACCAGCATGGCGGCAGCAACCGCGGTTTTGCCGACCCCGGTGTCAGTACCGGTCACGAAGTAGCTTTTAGTCAACGGTCAATACTCCAGATAGCACCTGCCAGCTCGCCGGCAACTTGCCGTTGTCGCCGCGGTACAATTCGTAGGCTCGGGAAAGGGTTTGCCAGCTGCGCTTACCGGTCAGCCCGCTGGCCATCCCGGTGTTAACGTTGTGCGCCCCCAGGGCCTTGAGTTCGTGAATCAGGTCGCCCAGTTTTGAATATTCAGCCACTCGGGTTTGCCGCTGCCAGTGCAGACTGCGCAAGCCACTACCCTCGGCGGCATCGCGCCAGGCGCTGTCGCTGAAAAAATGATTGACGTGGACGTACCCATCCACCTGCTGCCAGGCCGCTTTCAACTCCTGCAAAGTGCCGTCGACCAGAGTACTGAACGCAAGCCATCCCCCGGGTCGAATAACGCGCCGCAGTTCGGCAAAAAGCTGATCCAGGTTCTGGCACCACTGCAGGGCAAGACTGGAGTAGATGCCTTGCAGCGAAGCGTTTGCAAAAGGCAGCGCCTCGGCGTCAAGGCCCAGCAGGTGACCTTTCAATGCCGGCTGGGTCGACTGGCAATAACCCAGCATACCCTCGGCCAGATCGCCGCCAAACCAGGTGAGACCGCCGACAGCGGATTGCGTGCGGCGCAAAAAGTACCCCGTGCCGCAACCCAGGTCCAGAGCCATCCCCCCTGCCCCGCCCGCTGGAATCCGAGTCTCCAGCTCATCGCCCACCGCCCGCTGCATCCTGGCTACCGCATCGTAGCTTGCGGCGGCCTGGCTGAAAGAGCGGGCAATGCGCTGCTTCTCCTGTCTCGACTCCCGGGCCGCGCTTGGCGTTGGCGCGGTGCCGCCGGCACGGGCCCCTGGTAGAACTTCCAGTACCCAGCTGGCCACGCCGTGGGGATCCGACAGCATCGGGATGTGACCACAGTCAGCCAGTACCGTCGCCTGCGGGACGTGAACGGCCAGTGCCGCAGGAACCAGGACATCACACTGCCCCAGCAAGAACCGTGGGGCTCGCTCCAGGGTCGGCAGTAGCGCTCGCTGATCGCAGGATTGAAGCCAGGCCAATGCTTCCAGCAGCAATTGCGGCTCAAAGACAAGGCGCCGTTGGTAGAGAGATGCCAGCGTACGTAACACACCTTTAGCCTGCTTATCACCGCGCGCCTGCAATTGCCTGAAACGCTGCAAGCCGCTGCCCGGATCGGTCTTTACTCGCTGGTAGAACTGATTGAAATCGTCGACCTCCATGGCACAAGACCAACCCCGCCGCTGCACGAACACGGGATTGGTCGCCACCAGGCTCAATGACAATACCCGGGAGGGATAGCGGGCCGCATATTCCAGCGCCAGGTTACCGCCCATCGACCAACCGAGCAGATGAGCCCTCGCCGGTAACACTGCAGCGAGCGAATCGACCAGTGCGTAATCGTTTCGCCAGCCAGCACTGACTGGGCTGCCGAGCACACCGGGAAGGTCAAAACAGTGGATTGAAAAATGACTCTCCAACAGGGGTAATAGCGGCTGCCAGATACGGCTATCACTGCCCCAACCGTGCAGCAACACCAGCGCCGGCCGACGATCATCCGCTGCGCCGGCAGGCTCAAGTGCAGGGGCGTGCATCCCCGCTGGCATGGTCATACGGCGCATTGCTCCAACGCTTGCAACAGGCGGTCGATATCCCCTTCCGAGTGCGCTGCGGTCACGGTTATACGCAGCCGCGCGGTATTCCTCGGCACTGTCGGCGGTCGGATAGCAGGCACAAAAAAACCCAGCTCTAACAGTTTTTCACTCACCCGCAATGCGCTAACGGCATCGCCAAGCAGCAAGGGCTGTATTGCCGTGCCAGAGGGCAGCAACGCCAGGCCCAACTGCTCTGAGCCATGGCGTAAACGGCTGACCAGGGCTTGCAGGTGCTGCCGACGCCAGCTCTCGTGCTGCACTATGCGCAGGCTCTCCCGGGTAGCAGCAGCAACAGCGGGCGGCAACGCGGTGGTGTAGATGTAGCTGCGCGCCCGCTGTATCAGGGTTTCAACCAGTTCATCGCTGCCGGCCACGAATGCGCCAAAGGTACCCAGGGCCTTGCCGAAGGTTGCCATCAAGACAGGAACTTCACGCTGCCCCAGCCCGACCTGTTGCAGCAGCCCGGCACCCGTCTCTCCCAGCACCCCAAAGCCGTGGGCATCGTCGACCAGTGTCCAGGCTTGCTGGGCACTCGCCAGCGCGGCAATTTCTGCAAGGGGCGCACAATCGCCATCCATGCTGAACACTCCATCCACCGCGATCAGCACCCTGGCATCAGCGGGGCAGGATTCCAGCCGCCGCTGCAGTCCCGCCGTATCGTTGTGAGCAAAACGTCGCAGGCGCGCGCCACTCAACTGGCCGGCATCCAGCAGCGAAGCGTGATTGAGCTTGTCCTCGATGATGTGATCGCCACGCTGCAACAGGGCCGTCGCTGCACCGATGTTGGCCATGTAACCGGTGGAAAAAAGTAATGCCCGCTCGCGCCCGGTAAACGCCGCCAGTTCTTCCTCGAGGGCATGATGCTCGACACTATGCCCGCAGATCAGGTGGGACGCGCCGCTACCCACGCCGTAGGCTGCTGCGCCCCGGTTGAATGCCGCCAGCACGCGCGGGTCGCTGGCGAGCCCGAGATAATCGTTGCTGCTGAAGTTGGTACAGGGGCGACCATCAACAACCACCTGGGCTGCCTGGGGGCTTGCCAGTAACCGGCGGTGGCGGTAAAGACGTGCAGTCCGGCGCCGGTCCAGGTCCCGCTGCAGGCTGGCTTGCCAATCCATGTCGTTACGCCGTTTCAGCGCTTAGTTTACGGTCGCATCGTAAAATTGCCGGGTTGCCCCATCGCGTCGCGGACAGTTTGCCGGCAGAGGTTCGGCATCGCCGCCCTGGTCCTGGGCATAGCCCTCGGGCTGGATACCCAGCCGCTCAAACAGCTCCATGTCCTTATTCGCCGCAGGATTGGGGGTAGTCAGCAACTTTTCGCCGTAAAAAATGGAATTGGCACCCGCCAGGAAGGCAAGCGCTTGGGTTGAGTCGTTCATCTGCTCCCGCCCCGCCGACAAGCGCACATGGGACTGCGGCATCATGATCCGCGCCGCGGCAATGGTGCGAATGAAATCGATCGGATCCAGCTCGCGCTCGTCGGCCAGCGGCGTGCCCTCGACCCGCACCAGCATATTGATGGGCACACTTTCGGGATGCACCGGCAGATTGGCAAGCTGTACCAGCAAGCCTGCCCTATCCCGCAGGCTTTCGCCCATCCCCATGATGCCACCGCTACAAACCTTGAGCCCTGCCGCCCGCACATTCGCAAGGGTATCGAGGCGATCATCGTAGCGTCGGGTGGTAATGATCTCGCCGTAATATTCGGGAGAGGTGTCGAGGTTGTGGTTGTAATAATCGAGTCCGGCGGCGGCCAGTTCCTGTGCCTGTTCCGGCTTCAACATACCCAGGGTCATACAGGTTTCCAACCCGAGTTGCTTCACTCCCCGCACCATTTCCACCAGGTAGGGCATATCTTTTTTCTTGGGCGAGCGCCAGGCAGCACCCATGCAGAAGCGGGTGGCGCCCGAGGCAGCCGCGGCCCGCGCCTCGCGCAACACCTTTTCAATTTCCAGCAGTTTTTCGTTTTCCAGGCCGGTATCGTAGCGGGTACTCTGGGGACAGTACTTGCAATCCTCGGGACAGGCCCCGGTCTTGATCGACAGCAACTGGCTGACCTGCACCGTGTTGGGGTCGAAATACTGGCGATGTATCGATTGGGCCTGGAAAACTAGATCGTTGAACGGTCGCAGCAGCAGCGCCATGGCTTCTTCCGACGTCCAATTGTGGCGAATCAACCGGGGATCCTGTGAATTCATCTGGTCTGCCTTTTGCTACTTTGCCATGGAGGAAGCTCCCGCCAGGCCTTAGCATGTTCACCAACGGCACCAGGGAGAGGTGTCCAATCTTATAAGCCTATGGCTGTTTGTCAATCAGCAGGGATGCATTATGGTTTACAGTTGGCTAAAAAACATACAGTTCAACCTTCTGCCCGGGCGTTGCATCCTCTGCCGCGCCAGCAGCGGTCGCCAGCTGGACCTTTGCGGCGCTTGCCAGGCTATTCTCACCAGGCCCTGGCCCCATTGCCACCACTGCGGTTTGCCCACCCCGGGCGACACAGAGTTCTGCGGGTCTTGCCTGAACCAGCGCTTTTGCTTTCGCTATTGTGTTGCGCTGGCCATCTACCAACATCCACTGGATAAACTCATCCACGACTTCAAGTACCGGCGCCGGATGGCCGTTGGCAAGGTGTTGGCCGCACTACTGTCGCAACGCTTGCTGCAACACTACCAACGCGAACAGCGCCCGGATATTGTCGTGCCCGTACCACTGCACTGGCGGCGCCAGTGGGGGCGTGGCTTCAACCAGGCACACTTCCTGGCAGCCCACCTGGCGCACCACCTGCATATTCCGCTGCAAGCCGATTGTCTGACTCGCCAGCAGCCGACGCCACCGCAACAGGGAATGCACAGGAAAGAACGCCTGCGCAACCTGCGTCACGCCTTCAATGTGGTTGCCGCCCCACGAGGTCCGCACATTGCATTGGTAGACGATGTAGTGACCACTGGGGCCACTAGCAATGTGTTGTGTCGTATGCTGCTTGACCACGGCGCCCAACAGGTCGATGTCTGGTGCCTCGCCCGCACAGCACAACAAAAATAGCGCTAAAAAAAGTTTTCGCGCCGATCATTGCGGCAGCAATCCCGTCGCCTTTTGCATACAATAGCCTCCACCAGCACGCTAACAAGCAGTGTGCAAAGCTGGTCGCGGCCCCGGCAAACTGTCTCACCGGGCACACCGGTTAAAGGGTGACAGCAGGGGGTAGACCGCCACGTGACCAACACTGACACAGGGCACCAGCAACAACCGTACTATCGCTTGAGCCCGGACACGGTGATCGATGCCGCCGAAAGCCTTGGACTGATTTCCGACTATCGCGTTCTGGCATTGAACAGCTTTGAGAATCGGGTCTACCAGATCGGGATAGAGCAAGCGGAGCCGGTGGTAGCCAAGTTTTATCGCCCCGGGCGCTGGAGTGATGCCCAAATTCTCGAGGAGCATCGCTTCTCTCAGGAACTGGTCGACGCCGGCTTGCCGGTGGTTGCGCCACTGGTTTATGGAGGGCAAACCCTGCATGAATACGGGGGCTATCGTTTCACCGCCTACCCTCGCCGCGGAGGCCATCCGCTCAATGTCGATGACATGGACATTCTTTTCCGCATGGGCCAGCACCTGGGTAGAATCCACGGGATAGGTGCGCTCACGCCATTTGAACACCGCAACACCCTCGATGTGATGGGACAGGTAAAAGACGATACCCGCTTTCTCCAGTCGACCTTCATACCGTCGGGTCTGCAGGATGCCTACCAAAGCCTGGTCGCTGACCTCCTGGCTACCTTGCAACGGCGGCTGGATGAGCTGCCCCGATGCCCTGCTATCCGACTCCATGGGGATTGCCACGCCGGCAACGTGTTGTGGCGCGAGGACAAACCCTGGTTTGTCGACTTCGACGACTGCATCAATGGCCCGGCGATCCAGGATATATGGATGCTACTGTGGGGCAGCCGCCCGGAGCAGGAACGCCAGCTCAGCGAAATCAGCGACGGCTATAATGAGTTCAACGACTTCGATACGAGCCAGCTAGGCTGGATAGAAATACTGCGGACTTACCGCATCGTGCATCAGGCCGCCTGGGTCGGGCGACGCTGGGAAGACCCGGCCTTCCCCCGCGCTTTTACCTGGTTCGATACACCGCGTTACTGGCCGGACCATATCCTCGAACTGCGCGAACAACTCGCCGCTCTCAACGAGCCACCGCTCGCGGTGTGGGCCTGACTATAATAATCACCTGACAAGAAAGCACTGTATAAACCGCAACCAACGGAGTAAAACCACCAGATGGGTCGATTGTTCAAGCTGATACTGCTCGCCACTTTCTTGCTAGTGCTGCTGAGCCCCATCGCGGTCTATTTCCTCATACTCAGTGACAAACCGATGGCGCTGCCCGCCGAGCAACTCGATACCAACGAGATCATGCGCGTACAGCGATTGCTGGCCCAGCAGGTTGCGCGCAGTAATGACGCCGGGCGCGTGACCCTGGCGCTGACGGAAAAAGACCTCAAAACGGCCCTCGCCTTCGGCCGTCAGGCTGCGAAACTACCGCTACTCGAGGGTATGGCCCTGGCGCTGGAAGATGAGCACCTGCTGGTGCACGGCAATCTCAAGCTACCGATGGTGCCGGGTCGTGACGTGGTCAACTTCCGCGCGAGGCTGGGAACAGACGGCCGCCACCCCATCATCACCAGCCTGAAACTGGGGTATGTCGATGTCCCACAGCCGGCCCTGGACTGGCTGCAGAAACACGCCCTCGAGTTACTGCAAACCGACCAACGCCTTGCCCATGCCAACAGGACCTGGGAATCAATCGAACAACTCGGCATCTCCGACCAACGCGTGGATATCGTCTACCAGATAACGCCCGAGGTTATCGGCAGCGTGACCGCAACACAGAAAAAAATGCTGCTCGAGCAGGTAGACACCCAGCGGGTTGCGCGCTACAACCAGTTGCTCGAGCAAATTACCGACAAGACCGCAGCCCAGCGCTACCCGCTGACCGGGATGCTCGGGCCCGCCTACGACCTGGCACGCAAACGCACCGCGGCCGGTTTCGATGCGGTGGAAGAGAACAGCGCGGCGCTGATCGCCCTGGGACTTTACAGTGCCGACCCCAAGGTCATCCAGATGACAGGTTTGGGCAATCTGCTAGCGCCCCCATCGCGCCGCCTGTCACTCACCCTGCACCGGCGGGAAGATCTGGCCACGCACTTTATTACCGCGGCGCTGATATCGCTGTTTGCCGGCGACCAGGTTGCGGACCTGATGGGAATGCAAAAAGAGCTTGACGACAGCCAGTCCAGTTCGGGTTTCGGATTGGGAGACCTGGTGGCCGACAAGGCCGGCATCCGCTTTGCCTATCTCGCGACCATCAACGACCAGTCGGCCCGCGAGCTGCAGGATCAATTGAGCCACCTGCTCTACGACGATGAACTGTTGCCGAGTCCCGACGACCTCCCCCAACTGGATATCGCCGGCGACCTGGCGCGGCTCGACGATAGCGAACTCGAGCCCTACCTGGCAAATATTGAGCGTCGCATCACGGAGCTGCTGCGGCGGATTCAGCTTTATCGTTTGTAAGCAGTTGCCGCCCGGGTGGCGGTCGCCGGCTAGTCCCGGTCATTCGGCCAGACCAGGGTTCGCAACCAGTTGAAAAAGCCATTGCTTGAGAGCACCTCGCGCTCGATTGCATCGATATAGCGGGCCAGTGTCTCGGGGTCAGCGAAGTAGTCAGCCCGGGTCACGAAACCGCGCTCGGGGTCGAGCTGTTTTACTACTATGGCCGGATTTCCGGCCACCACCACGTTCGGCGGTACATCCTGGGTGACCACGGCTTTGGCGGCGACCACGCTGTTTGCGCCGATGGTCACACCTTTCAGCACTGTGCTGTGGTCTCCCAGCCAGGCGTTGTCGCCAATCCTCACCGGGCGCACCGCGGTATCCCGCCGGGTGCGGTCGTACAACCCGTGCCAGTCGGAATCGGTGATATACACACCGTTGGCCATCATTACCCCGTCACCGATTTCGATGGACTCGCAGGCGCTGATGCGGGTGCCCGGGCTGATCATCACGTAGTCGCCAATAGTGATGCTGCCCTGTCCCGGCTGGTTACCCCACACCCCGATGCGCACCCAGTTGTCCGGTTCAGCTACCACCGTGGCACACTTGCCGATGCGTATGCTGGGGCCACCGATATGCACATACCAGGGCTTCATAACGGTCGCATGATCGCCAAGAAAGTCGCAGGCCGGCTTAACGAAGTGCCGGGTATACCAACCGCGATAGGCCAGATAGATTTTCTTCACCCAGTAGGGGCGCCTGTCATCGCGCATAGTTGCTGGCCTGCTGCTGCGGGCCGGTTGCGTGGCCCATGATTTTTATCGGTGCTTGGGGTAAAGTTAACGCCATGCCGGTAACACGAGCTTCCACCATGCAAAATGTTGTCAAACACTACATCAAGGGCGAAGATCCCGTGTGGGACGCCATTCGAGAAGAAACCGCGATCGAAGCCGCCAATGAACCCATTCTTGCCAGCTTCCTCCACGCCACCATTTTAAACCATGACACCATGGAAGCGGCTCTGAGTTTTCACCTGGCAAACAAGCTGGACAGCCCCACCGCATCGGCGCTGCTGTTGCGCGAGGTTATCGAGCTGGCTTTGGCTGCCGACAAGAGCATCGCCGCTGCCATTCGTGACGACATTCGCGCCGTTCGCGAACGCGACTCTGCTTGCGCCCATTACTCGACGCCGTTTCTCTATTTCAAGGGCTTTCATGCGCTGCAGACCTACCGCGTCGCGCATTACCTCTGGCAGCACAAGCGGCGGGAACTGGCGCTGTTTTTCCAGAACAGGGTGTCGGTGGAGTTTGGGGTCGACATCCATCCGGCGGCGCGCATTGGCAGCGGCATTATGCTGGACCACGCCACTGGCATTGTCATCGGCGAAACCGCTGTCGTTGGCAATAACGTGTCAATCATGCAGTCGGTCACCCTGGGCGGAACCGGCAAGGCCGGGGGCGACCGCCATCCCAAGGTGGGCGACGGGGTACTGATCAGCGCCGGGGCAAAAATTTTAGGCAATATCCGCATTGGCGACGGCGCCCAGATTTGTGCTGGCAGCGTAGTTCTTATCGACGTGCCCGACCACACCACGGCCGCCGGGGTACCAGCGCGGCTCACCGGCCACCCGTGCTGCGATCAACCGGCCCTGGAGATGGATCACAAACTGGCCTGACGGCATCCGCCGCCGATTTCTCGTCAGCCCCGGGGTAGTCGTTCCCACAATCGGCAGAGATGCCGATATACCAGCAATGCAAGCCGCGGATCGCAATCGAGCGGCGGCATGTCCACTGCCCCACCCCAGTGGCTTTCGAGCACCGCAAAGTCGAAGGCGCGACAGCCCATGCCGGCGTATTCCCAGTCAATCAGGTAAAGGCGATCGTCACTGGCAATGATATTACCGGGGGTGGGGTCGTGGTGACAGAGGGCGCGACAGCGGCACTCATTCTGGAACTTTTCCAGCAGGGGCCGCATGTGGGAATGCTCGCCAACAAGCTCGTTATCGGGTGCGGGTATCCGTCGCCAGTAGCCAGCGGCATGGGCTCGATAGTCGTAGCGTGGCAGATCGAGCCTGAGGCCGTGCACGTGCTCCATCAGGGGCAGTAGTCGAGCCAACCGATCGGCGGTATCAATGCCCGGGTCGTGCCAGTGTTCGCCGCCGACATACTCCATGATCAGCGTTTGATCATCGCTGTAAACGAGGGGCGGTGCAATGCCTGCGCCGGCCACGAGGTCGAGTATCCTGCGCTCACTCTCCCGATCGATACCCAACCCGGCTCCAGCTGCATGATTGCGGCGCAATACCAGTCGTTGGCCACTCGCCTCTATCAGGTAGGTGCGATTGGTGCGTCCGCCGGGGAGAGGCTGTAAAACGCGTGGCGCCTGCGCCAGTCCCCAGCGCGGCCAGTCCTGCCAAAAGGCTTCAGGCACAGGACCCATTGGCTGGCCCTACAGCAAGCTGCGCAGACTGCAGGCGGTACTGCCGTTGCCAGCGGAAAAAGCCGATGACAGCGATAATCACATAGGCGACAAACAGCAGTGCGGTCATCTCCATGCCTCGACTTAAATACAATGGAATCGACACCAGGTCGATAACGATCCAGTAGAGCCAATTCTCCAGGATCTTACGAGCCACCATAAACGTGGTAATGACACTGGCCCAGGTCGTGAACGAATCGACATAGGGCCACGCCGCCGTGCTGTAGCGGCTGAGGAGAAAACCCGAGACCAGGGTCAGCACCAGAATTGCGCCGATAATGCGCCCGTGCCCCCGAGCTGCCAGGGTATGAATTTTAATACCCTTGTGGTCACCACCACCGCGGCGCCATTGGTACCAGCCGTAAACCGCCATGGCCATGTAGTAGACGTTGAGAGCCGACTCCATCAGCAGGCTGACTTCACGGAACAGTACGCTGTAAATTGCAGTCGAGGCAAAGGCAAAATACCAGCACAGGTTGCTCTCGCGGGCGGCCAAAACCAGGTAGGCGAGGGCCGCAATCACCGCCACACTTTCCCATGCCGACACGCCCGATAGCCATAGCGTTAGCGCCTCCAATAGCCTACTATGCCTCGTAACCGGTGATCAACTTGGTAACGAAAACACTGGTCCCAAAGCGTTCATGGCTCCAGCCCAGGGCGTCTTTCAGTGCGTCCATCACCACACCGTGCTCTCCCACTAACACTGTTGCAGTGGGATAGGTGCTAACCTTGAGCCCCGGGTAAGTGTTGAGCTTCTTGATAATCTCACGGATGGGGCCTATATAGTCGTCCGCGAGGGGATACATGCTGATTTCTGCAGTCGTTCTCATCAGAATTCCTCAGTGACTCAAAAACGGTAGCGGGCTTCGACACCGTATACCCGCGGCTCACCATACTGGTAATAGGCTTCATTGACATAGAACTTGCGCGGGTCATTGCCAAAGTAAAAACCCCGGGTCTGGTAATCCTCGTCAGTAAGGTTTCGCCCCCATAGCGCGAGGTCGAGTCGCTGCCAGCGATAACCGAGACGCGCGTGCAGTAATTGGTAGCTGACGGATTGCTCGTCATGACTGTCCGAAAAATAGAATTGGTCGCGGCCCTCCACTTCTACCCGACCGTAGAAGCCTGTACCAAAGTGAAAATCGGCTCCCAGATTGAACTGGTAGGCGGGGGCATGGGCCTGGTCGCGGCCACTCTTGTCGACCAGTTGGTCCCCATCCAATACCTCAAAATCCTCGATTTCAGTATTGAGCCAGCCGACATTGGCAAACAGTGCAAGGCCAGCAGTCAATTGGTACCGGGCTTCCAGTTCTGCGCCCCAGTTCGAGCCCGAGGCGGCATTGTCGATGTAGCTGACGAACAACGGCCCCTCGTTATACCATCCCTTCACCTGCATATCGCTGCGATCCATGTAAAACAGGGCGAGGCGTAGCGCCAGCGTATCCTCGATATACTGCCCCTTGAATCCGATCTCCCAGTTGATCAGGGTTTCACTGGCATACTCCAGGCGTTGGTCCAGGAAGTCGACCACCGGGGGCGGGAAATTGTTTTTCACAGCGCGACCCAGGGCCTCACCATTGACGCCGCCCAATTTGTAGCCCCGCGATACCAGGCCATAGGCAAACGTGTCGTCGCTATACTGGTAGTCGACGGCGACCTCCCCACCCCACAGTGTGTCACCGGGTTTGGCCTCAACACCCAGGCTGTCACTGTAATCGGCATCGAACCTTTCAACCCGACCGCCTATCCGAACCGCCCAGCGCGCCGCGAGGGGTATTTCCAACTCACCGTAACCTGCCAGGCTGGTGCGCCGGTAATCGCTGAAGAACTGCGCGTCGGGTATATCGAGGTCAAAGTCATAGAACTCGCGCAGCAGTTCCTCTTCCCGCCAGTTCGCATAAATTCCCGCAACCCAGGAAACAGTCCCGAACAACTCTCCCGCCGGCGCGGAAAGGGCCCGCAATTCGAGCCGGGTTTCATCCCGGTCGCGCAAGTAATTGTCGGTGGAGGAGTACTCGAAACCCTCGCAGGGCTGCCCGGCGCAGATTCCAACGTAACTCCAATCCTCATCGAAGCCGTACTCCAGGTCTGCAGTGCTGTAACTGCCGATGAACTCCAGCGACACGGCGTCGCTGCCGGTCCATACCGTTTTCAACGACGCCGCCAGCGTTTCCTGCTTATCGACACCGGGCTCGTCGGATAGTGTATGGCGGGTATTATCCAGCGAAAAAGCATCATAACCATTGTCGATGTCGACGTAGAAACTGCTGAGCAGGAACTGTAAGGTATCGCTGGGGCGCCAGTCGAGTTTGCCCCGCGCGGTGAACTCATCGCGCTCACTGGTATCGTCCCGCTGCAAGAAATCGTTAGTCATGTAGCCATCACTGCGAAACTGCTGCAAGGCCAGCCGCCCACCCAGATTTTCCGTTAGTGGTCCACCCAGCGCAGCGCCGGTTCGCCCGGTGCCATAGTTGCCGGCCAGGCCATCGACGTATCCCTCTAGTTGCTCACCCGGGTCTATGGAGCGCATGGTAATCATGCCGGCCAGCGCGCTGGCGCCAAAACGCGTGCCCTGGGGACCACGCAAAACCTCAACCTGCTGGATATCCAGGGTGGTCGCCGCCGCCCCGAGGCCGCTGATGTCGATATCATCGATCACCAGGCCCACGGAGGGATCGACCGGATCGACAAACTGGCTGCGCTCGCCAATGCCCCTGATCTGCACAAAGCGCCCACGCGAGGCGCCGGAGGCAAAATTGACATTGGGGGCTATATTGAGCAACTGCTCCAGGTGCTGGGCGGTGCGATCGCGCATCACCTCGGCGTCGATAATGCTGACGCTGCCAGGACTTTGCATCAGGTCGGCATCGCGAAAGCCGGCGGTTACGACCACCTCCTCGATTTGCGTGGCGCCCGATGAGTCCGCTGCAACCGGGCCGGGGAAGTCCGCAGCAAGCGCAGCCGCTGAAGTAATCAAGGCCAGCACGCTTGTCGGCAGCACGATAGATTTCAAGGTCTCCTCCTCTTATCGTATATACGCAATCGCCGTAAACCCCTGTGCGACAGCAGCGCTTGGAGTCACCGGTTTTTCGGCAAAGGCATAGATCCGGGGGAGGGAGTGAGAGAAGAGTGCTGCTCTACCCTATCCCTACGCCGGTACTATCCGGATCAGGTTCAAAGGGTTCGCCACACAAACGTCTCAGGCCTTTCGGCCACCCCTCGGGTTTACAGTCGCCAGCCTGGCGACCCTCGATTATTTTACTGGTGTGGGCGCGCTTGGCAAGCAGCAACCAGGGCGCAATCTACCGTGACTGGAGCGCACCCCGGGAAATGCCCTGCTCATGCCAACCACAGGTGCAATAGCTGCAGGCAAACAAAGGCAAAGGAGCCGGCAACTATGTCGTCAACCATGATGCCCAGGCCGCCATCGAGGTTCTTGTCCAGCCAGGATATGGGGAACGGCTTCAAAACGTCAAAGAAGCGAAATAGAGCAAAGCCCAGAATAGGCCACCAAATACCGGCGGGGGCCGCGTACAAGGCCAGCCAGAGCCCTGCGAACTCGTCCCAGACTATACCTCCGTGGTCATGGACTCCCATCTTTTTCGACGCCGCACCGCACAGGTAGACACCGACTACTGTCGCCAGCAAAACAATCCCCAGGTAGACCAGCGGCGACAGGCCCTGCAACAGCAGGAAGTAGAGCGCGAGCGCGGCAACCGAGCCCACTGTTCCGGGTGCTACCGGCGACAGGCCGCTGCCGAGGCCAAAGGCGAGCAGCATGACCGGGTCCTTGAACACCGCAGCAGCATCGGGCGTCGCACCTGTGCCGGCCTCAGGCCGCGGGGAATCGTTGTTATCTGAAATGTTCATAACCACTCCTCGTGTAGGCTTGGGGCGCCCCCCGGGCATCGAAACAATGTACCCCCGAGCCGACCACCATTTCACCAATTCGCGTCAACTGCAAGCCCTCGGCCCGAAACATCCGCTGCAACTGCGCCTGCTTCGCCAGGGGCAGGGTAAAGCACAATTCGTAATCGTCGCCACCACCACTGGCATATTGCAGTGCCCGATCTGCGTCCCAGGCCAGCAGCACGCGGGAGATCGGGAGCCTGGCGAGATAGACATGAGCGCCCACCGCACTTTGGCTACAGATGTGACCAAGGTCGGCCAGCAGGCCGTCCGAGATGTCGATACAACTGCTCGCCATGCCCCGCAGCAACACCCCCTCCCGCAGTCTCGCCCGGGGCTGGGAAAAGCGCCGCAGCAAGTTCTCGAACCGATCCTCGGCGGCCCTCCCAGCCTGCCAGACGGCCAGGCCAGCCGCCGCATCACCCAGGTGGCCGGTAACATAGATAGCGTCACCGGGCTGGGCACCGGCTCTCCTGAGGGCGCTGCCCCTGGGCACCAGACCCATTATCTGCACCGATACCGCGAGGGGGCCACGGGTAGTGTCACCGCCGACCAGGCTCAGCCCACTCGGTGCGGACGCTGCAGCCAGGCCGCGACAGAATGCATCCAACCACCCGCGATCCAGCTGCGGCAGGCTGATGCAGAGGGTGTACCAGCGGGGAGTGGCGCCCATCGCGGCGATGTCACTGAGATTCGCGCCGAGGGCACGATATGCGACCCACTCGGGGGGGAAGTCGGCGGGGAAATGGATACCCTCAACCAGGGTATCGGCAGCAACCACCAGTTGCTGGTTCGCTGGCAAATCCAGCACCGCGCCATCGTCGCCGATGCCCAGAGCAATATCGGTCGCAACCGGCGCCAGTGATGGGCTGCCGAAATAAGTCGCAATCGCCTCGAACTCTGATAGCGACACGTGTTTACCTATCCCGCCCTGACTTCCGCCTCGCGCAACTCCGAAGCCGCGCGATCGAGCACTCCGTTGATAAACTTGTAGCTGTCAGTGGCGCCAAATTTCCTCGCCAGCGCCACCGCCTCGCTGATCACTACCTTGTAGGGCACATCGAGCCGATCTTTCAGCTCGAACACCCCCTGGCGCAGCAGCGCCAGCTCGACCGGTGTCAGTTCGGCGATATCGCGGTCAAGGTACTGCGCAAAGGCCGCATCTATTTCGGGCTGGCGGTAGATGACGCCGTCCAGAATTGCGCGAAAATAATCCCGATCGGTCTGGTTAAAGTCGTATTCAGTGCGAAACTCCGCCTCGATTTCACTCGGCGAGCCACCGTTGACATGCCACCGATACAGCGCCTGCACCCCGTAATGACGCGCCTTGCGCCGGCGCTGGTTGAGGCTCTGGCCGGCCCCGGACCTGGTCGCTGGCATCAGTCCATTTGCTCCAGCAACAAGACCATTTCCAGCACTGAAGACGCAGCCTCCTCGCCCTTGTTGCCGGCCTTGGTACCGGCGCGCTCGATGGCCTGCTCGATGGTGTCCACTGTGAGCACGCCGAAGGCCACCGGTATATCGTATTGCAGGGTAACGCTGGCAATACCCTTGACACACTCACCGGCGACATACTCGAAATGGGGGGTGCCACCGCGGATGACAGCACCTAGCGCCAGGATGCCGTCATACCTGCCACTGGCGGCCGCCTTTTTAACCACCAGCGGCACCTCGAAAGCACCGGGGCAGCGGATAACGGTCAGGTTTGCCTCATCGACACCATGGCGGCGCAGGTAGTCGATCGCGCCGCTTAGCAGGTGATCTACGATAAAGCTGTTCCAACGGGTCACCACCAGGGCGAAGGTCTTGCCCGCCGCCCCGATGACGTTGGCCTCGATGGTCCTGATGTTAGTCATGCTCTGCGCCCTTGCTGGTTAGCGGATGATTACACTGTTTCGAAGGATACCACTTCGAGATCGAAGCCCGATATTGCATTGTACTTGATCGGCGCACCCATCAGGCGCATTTTGCCGACGCCGACTTCACGTAAAATCTGCGAGCCCACTCCTACCGTAAAATAGGTATTGTGGCTACCGTCAGCCACCGGTCTCGGCGGCGCCAGCTTACCCAGGGCGATATCGACATCGTGCAATACGTCATCGGGGGTCTCGTAGCTGCCCAGCAACACCACCACTCCCTTGCCCTCGCTGGCAACATGCTCCAGGCTACGACGAATATTCCAGCCGGGCACGGCCTCAGGTACCCGCGCCCCCAGTAAATCCCTGACACTGGCGGCAACGTGCACCCGCACCAGTGTTGGCTCGTCAGCATCGATGTCGCCAAGCACCAAGGCGATATGCGCCTTGCCTTCGGTGCTGTCGCGAAACGAGGTCATGGTGAAGGGCCCGTAATCGGTATCTACCGGGCCACTACTCACCGCCTCGATGGTCTTCTCGTTGACCACCCGATAGTGAATCAAATCGGCGATTGTGCCTATTTTCAGTCCGTGTTCCGCAGCGAATTTTTCAAGGTCCGGTCGGCGCGCCATGGTGCCATCGGGGTTCATGATTTCCACGATGACTGCGGCCGGCTCAAACCCGGCGAGACGCGCGAGGTCACAACCGGCTTCGGTGTGGCCGGCACGCGACAGTACACCCCCGGGCCTGGCCATGATCGGGAACACATGACCCGGGGTGACGATGTCCTCGGGGCTGGCATTGCGCGCCACCGCAGTGCGCACGGTATGGGCGCGATCGGCGGCAGATATACCGGTGGTAACCCCCTCCGCCGCCTCGATGGACAGGGTAAAACTGGTGCCGTGTTGCGCCTGGTTGCTGTGGTTGTCCACCATCAGGGGTAACTCGAGCTTGCGACAGCGCTCTTCGGACAGGGTAAGGCAGATCAGCCCCCGGGCGTGCACTGCCATAAAGTTGATGTTGGCCGCGGTGACGCATTCTGCGGCGATTACGATATCGCCCTCGTTCTCACGATCCTCGTCATCCATCAGCACCACCATATTGCCGAGGCGAATCTCGTTGATGATTTCTTCTGCGGTGTTCAGTGTCATAGTGTTGGCAATCAATAGGGTGAATGTATGGAGTCGGGCTAATGACGGCAGTGCCTCAGCGCCTGCGGCGACCGGCAAAAAATACCGAGTGCCGAATCGGTGATAGACTGCACCCGCCAGCTACCGTTGGCCGGCGCCCGCGGCCTAAACGAATCCGTGCCTGGCCAAAGTCTCGCGGTCGACGCCGGCGCCACCCTGTTCTGCAGCCGGCTGATCGGCGCGCAGGAGTCGCTCTGCGTAGCGCGCCATTATATCGACTTCGAGGTGCACCCGCCTCCCGATCTTGTAGTGCGGGAGAATCGTCGACTGCAGGGTATGGGGAATCAGCATCAGCTCGAAGGTACGGTCGGCGTGGGCATTGACCGTCAGGCTGACACCGTCGACGGCTATCGAACCCTTGCCGGCGATGTAGCGCATGATCCCTGGCGGCGCCGCGATCACGAATCGCTCGGCCCGACCCCGGGGCTCGCGCGCCGTCACTTCGCCAACCCCGTCCACATGCCCGCTGACAATATGGCCGCCGAGCCTGCCGTTGACCGGCAGCGCCTTTTCCAGATTGAGCGCACTGCCAAGGGGCATTTCACCCAGACAACTGCGCTGCAGTGTCTCCAGCGACACGTCGGCTTCGAACTGCCCTGCGCCCAGTGCTGCGACGGTCAGGCACACGCCGTTGACGGCGATGGAGTCACCCAGCGCCACGTCCTCGAGACCGAGATCATCACAGGCTATGGTCAAACGGCCGTCTGCGGCCGCCAGATGACGCCGCCGAAGCTGGCCGATAGCTGTCACGATGCCGGTAAACATCAAGATTGTCCCAAAGTTGAATGGCGATGGCGCAGTGGGCGCAACCGCTTTGCAGGGCCCTGCTCTGCGCTGCTCATCGACAACGCTTCTTGTGGGGGGTGGCACGGATCCACCAATCATCGCCGACTGCGCGCATGTCTTCGATATGCAGCCGCAATTGCTCGCCCATGTGCACCAGCGGCCATTCTACCAGCGGCCGCGCCGCTGATCCCATCAGCGTCGGCGCCATGAATATATGCAACTCGTCCAGCAGACCCGCCTGCAGCAGCGCCCCCGCCAGCATCGGGCCCGATTCTACCATCACCTGATTGCAGGATCGCTCGGACGCCAACCAGTCCAACAACGCAGCCAGGTTGACCCGCCGATCGCGGGCCGGCATGACTAGCACGGTGGCGCCCGCGGCCCGCAGCGGCTCGGCACGCGTTTTACCGTGTTCCAGGCAAACTATGATTGTCTCCCCCGGCTGGCGCAGGATTTTTGCGCTGGGCGGCGTGCGCAACGAAGAATCGAGTACCAGGCGCAACGGTTGGCGGAGCTCGCCGTCAGTTTCATTGTCCGCCAGTCCCTCGGCACGCACCGTTAATGATGGGTTGTCCTGGAGCACAGTGCCCACGCCGGTGAGAATCGCGCAACTAGCGGCGCGCAGCTTCTGCACCTGGTAGCGCGCTGCTGCGCCGGTAATCCATTGGCTCTCGCCATTGGCCATAGCGGTTCGCCCGTCGAGACTGGCCGCCAGCTTGGCGAAAACAAACGGCTTGCCAGACTCCATGCGGGAGATGAATCCGCGGTTCAGGGCCCGCGCCTGGTCACGCATCAAACCGACGCTGACTTCGACTCCAGCGGCCCTGAGTTTGGCCAGACCCGCTCCCGCCACCGCCGGATTGGGGTCTTCCATTGCCGCCACTACCCGGGCAACCCCGGCCGCAATCAGGGCATCGGCACAGGGTCCGGTCAGTCCATGGTGGCTGCAGGGTTCAAGGGTAACGTAGGCAGTAGCACCGTGGGCGTGCCCGTCAACGCGGGACAGGGCCTCTATTTCGGCGTGGGGGCCCCCTGCTCGCCGGTGCCAGCCCTCGGCGAGAATATTGCCGTCGCGCATCAACACACAGCCGACAGCGGGGTTAGGGGTGGTGGTGTAGCGACCCCGGGCAGCCAATCGCAACGCACGCGCCATGGCCTCGCGGTCGATAGGCGCTGACTCCGGGCCTGCCATCGACTAATCGCCCCCCGATGCGGGATGTGCTTCGGCCAGTCGGTCTATTTCGGTGCGAAATGCGTCGAGGTCCTGAAAATCACGATAGACCGACGCGAACCTGACGTAGGCCACCTGGTCCAGTTGCTGCAGTTCCGCCATGACCGCCTCACCCACCACCCGGGACGCCACCTCGCGCTCCCCCGATGCCTGCAGACCATGCTTGATGCGATTGAGGGCAGACTCTATTTGCTCGACGCTGACCGGCCGCTTTTCCAGTGCCTTTTGCACCCCGCGCCGCAGCTTGGCCTCATCGAAAGGTTCGCGAATGCCGTCGCTCTTGATCAGCCTTGGCAGTTGCAGTTCTGCACCCTCGTAGGTGGTAAACCGCTCGCTACAGGACAAACACTCACGCCGGCGTCGCACCTGGTCACCCTCTGCCACCAGCCGGGAATCCACAACCTTGGTATCAGCCGCCGCACAAAACGGACAACGCATCGCCCTTCATCTCCTCGTCATCCTGGTCGATTCCACACCCGGGTGGGCAGCTCATCGGGCTGCGGCTACCCGGGTAAAGTGGAGCGGAATCGCTATGCCCGTCTGTAGACCGGGTGTGCGGCGCAAACTTCCAATACCTTGGCTTTGACCTCCGCAATCACGGTCTCGGTGGTTCCCGCCTCCAGGGAGTCGAGCACATCACACATCCAGTGGGTCAGTGCTACCGTCTCTTCCTGCTTGAAGCCCCGGGTAGTTATCGCTGGCGTACCAACCCGCAGGCCGCTGGTGACAAATGGTGAACGTGGGTCGTTGGGTACCGCGTTTTTGTTGACCGTTATGTTGGCCCTGCCCAGCGCGGCATCGGCATCCTTACCGGTGTATTCCCTGCCGATCAGGTTCACCAGCATCAGATGGTTATCGGTACCGCCAGAGACGATGTCTATGCCGCGCTCGATAAAGGTTTGTGCCATCGCCCGGGCGTTGTCGACCACCTGCCGCTGGTACGCCTTGAAGTCGTCACTCATCGCTTCCTTGAAACTGACTGCCTTGGCCGCAATCACGTGCATCAGGGGGCCGCCCTGCCCCCCCGGGAACACAGCGGAGTTGAACTTTTTCTCCAGCTCTTCATTGCTGCGCGCGAGAATGATCCCGCCCCGCGGGCCGCGCAGGGTTTTGTGGGTGGTGGAAGTCACCACATCGGCCACCGGCACCGGGTTGGGGTAAACCCCCGCCGCTACCAGGCCCGCCACATGGGCCATATCGACCAGCAGATAGGCGCCCACCTTATCGGCGATATCGCGAAAACGCTGCCAGTCCATGACCCGAGAGTAGGCCGAGAAACCGGCTACAATCATTTTTGGCTTGTGTTCCAGCGCCAGCGCCTCGACCTGCTGGTAGTCGACCTCACCGGTGCTGTTATCCAGCCCATACTGCACAGCATGGTAGATTTTTCCGGAGAAATTCGGCTTGGCCCCGTGGGTCAGGTGACCACCATCCGCCAGACTCATTCCCAACACCGTGTCACCGGGCTGGCACAGCGCCAAATAGACGGCGGCGTTTGCCTGCGATCCCGAGTGCGGCTGCACGTTGGCATAGTCGGCGCCAAACAGCTGCTTTGCGCGCTCTATCGCCAGGGCCTCCGCCTGGTCGACGTACTCACAGCCGCCATAATAGCGCTTCCCGGGATAGCCCTCAGCATACTTATTGGTCAGCACCGTACCCTGGGTGGCCATGACCAGCGGGCTGGTGTAGTTTTCAGAGGCGATCAGCTCGATATGCTCTTCCTGCCGGCGCTCCTCGTCCTTGATAGAGTTCCACAGATCAGGATCGAACGCCTCAAGAGTCTGCTTGTCGTCAAACATATTTACCCCTCCACCAGCTAGTTGAAAAAGGCTTACGGCCTGCTCCGATACAGCGCCGAAAAACCTGGGCACGTAGCGCGTTATCGCATTTACAGAATAATCATGGGCTTACGGCTTGAAGGTGCACCGCAACATCTGTACTTCATCTGTACTTCGGCAGGGGCTATCGCCGCCGGTATCTTTTCGACACCCCCGCTAACGGCTAAAAACGAGGCGGCATTCTACACAAAACCGCTGTCACTGCCTATGCGCGCTTTGCGTATAGCACTACGTGAATACCAGGCGAGGGGTTCAGCCGGTGGGGAGATCGACGGTCCGGCGCACCTGCTTTTGCAACAGCTCGGTGACTCCCGCCGCGGGCATGGGCTTGCCGAACAAATAACCCTGGCCGGCATCACAATGGTGCTCGGTAAGAAAATTCAGCTGCTGCTGACTTTCGACACCTTCAGCTACCACGCTGAGATTAAAACTGTGGGCGATGGCGAGAATCGCCTGGGTAATGCGCTGGTCCTCGACATCGTCAGGCAGACAAGATACGAACGCCCGGTCGATCTTAAGTCGATCGATGGGAAACTGCTTCAGGTAACTGAGGGAAGAATAGCCGGTGCCGAAGTCGTCGATTGCCAGTTCGACACCCATTGATTTCAGGTCGTTGAGGGTTTGCAGGGTGTAATTCATGTTGTCCATGAGAATACTTTCGGTCAATTCCAGCTCGAGAAATCGTGCCGGCAGCGCGCTCTCGTCCAACGCATTGTTGACATGACGGACCAGATTGCCCTCACTGAACTGGCGCGCTGAGATGTTGACGGCGATCCACTCGAGTTCGTAGCCCTCACTCAGCCAGCAGGCCATTTGCTGGCAGGCCTCCTGCAACACCCACTGGCCAATCCTTACGATCAGTCCCGATTCCTCTGCGACCGGGACAAACTCATTGGGAGAAATGGGACCTCGCACCGGGTGGTTCCAGCGCAGCAGGGTCTCCACCGCGATAATCTGGCCGGTCTTCAGGTCGACAATGGGCTGGTACATGGCCCTGAAATCGTGATTGACGGCAGCGCGATAGAGGCCGTTTTGCAACTCCAGTTTTTCCAGCGCCTTGGCATTCATGGACTCGACATAAAACTGGAAATTACTGCTGCCCGACTGCTTGGCATTGTACATTGCCACATCCGCGTGCTGCAGCAGGGTGGTCGAGTCCTCTCCGTCGTGGGGGTAGACGGCTATTCCGATGCTGGCGCTGAGGAACACCTCGCGACCTTGGAGCACCATCGGCTCGTCGAGCACGCCCATCACTTTTCTCGCCACACTCACCGCCGCCGCCACGGCCTTGGCGCGCTCCTTGAGCCCACCGAGTATGATGGTAAACTCGTCGCCACCCATGCGCGCCACGCTGTCATTGCCCCTGACGCATGCACTCAGCCGCTGGGCGATCTTGGCCAACAACAAATCCCCGGCGGCGTGCCCCATGGAGTCGTTAACTGCCTTGAAGCGATCCATGTCCAGGAAGAGCAGCGCCACGAAAGCGTTGGAGCGCAGCGCCGCCTGCAGCTCCTGGTTCAGCCGGTCAACGAACAGGCTGCGATTCGGCAGGCCGGTCAGTGGATCAAAATAGGCCAGCTTGCGAATGCGGTCCTCGGTGTTTTTGCGCTCGGTGATATCCTTGAAAGATGTAATATGACCCAGAAAATCCCCATCTTTCCCGGTCACTGCCGTAATGCCCACCGCAGCCGGGTATTCCGTCCCATTCTTGCGGCGCGAGTTCAACTCACCCTGCCAAAAACCGTCACTGTTGAGAATTGGCTTGATCACTTTGGCAAAGTTTACCGATTTGGCGCGGGCAGCCAGCATGGATGGCCGCTGTCCGAGGGCATCCTCGCGGGAGTAACCGGTGAGCTGGGTAAATGCCGGGTTGATCTGACTGATGCGGCCATCGGCGCCGGTAATGTAAATACCCTCGAGACTGTTTTCGAACACCTTGGCCGCCAGCCGCCGATCCGCCTCGATCCTGGTGCGCTGGGTCACATCCCGCGCCACCAGCAACAGCCCCTGGAGCTCACCAACCTCATCCCACATCAGGGAACAATGCACCTCCAGCGAAACTGTATGTCCGCGCCGGTGGGGAAGCTCGAGTTCGAGAACGCGCAGATTGTCCATTTCATGCAACTGCGGATGGCGTCGCTCACGGCGCGCCTTGGCAACGTCCCGGCCCAGTTTGGTGTAGGCGTCCCGGAGCGCTTTGTTCTTGTTGGCAAGCTGTCGGTCGTCCAGCGGCAGTTCCTCGACACTGTAGCCCAGCGCGCTCTCAACCGACGGGCTCAAGTAGGTGACATTGAGGTCGACATCGGTGGTGCAGATGATATCGCTGAAATTTTCTGCCAGTAGCTTGTAACGCTGTTCCTGCACCTGGACGCGCTCCAGCATCTCCAGGCGCTCGGTCATGTCACGGGCAACGATCACGCCAACCCGTGTCTTACCGCGACTGGCCTCGAGGGAAGCTGCCCGGCAGCGGAACTGGCGCCAGGCGCCGTCGGCCTGGCGCATGCGCATCGGGCGCTCGATTATCTCGCCGTTCGCCAAGCGCTTGAGATACTCGGGCATTTCCTCGGGGCTGATAACATCGCTGCTGTGCAACAGGGCGCCGCTGAAATCGCTGCCCAGCGCTTCGATATACTCCCAATCGAAGCCCAGGTGCCGGCTCAGGGCTTCGTTGACGAAAAGCGGTCGATCTTCTTCATAATCGTAAACGAACAGAAGGTCCGGAACGGCCAGCAGCGTCGCTGACAAAAAGCGCTCGCGGGTGCGAAGCTCTGCCTGCATATCCGCAAGGTCCGTCAGATCGAGGACACTGACCAGAACACCCTGGTCGATAAACCGCAGCGGCGGCAGTGCACACACGGCCAGCAGGTTGCGCTGTATACCCTTCGAATCGAGCAGATTGAAGCGATACTCGAGCTGGTCGTCACCGCGGTAGACCGCCATCGCCAGATGGGCGATCTGCACCACATCGAGGTCACTGGCATGGCGCCGGAAAACCATGGCGAGATCGGCTCCCGGCTCGATGCCCATCAACGTCTGCGCCGAGCGGTTGATCTCGACCGGCTTTATGGTCGCCCGCAGATCCTGCAACATCTCCGGCTGGCGCTGCAGCAGTTGCTCCAGCGCATCAGCGCAAAGCACCTGGTGGTTACAAACCCACTGATAGGTGTCGGCAATATCGATCACGAGCTGGGACAGGGCGGCAAACTGGAATAACTTGCGATAGCGCTGCAGGCGCGCGAGATCGCCGCCGCTACGCTCGGTGAAGCCCCGCAGTGACCAGATAACGCCCCTGCAATCCCGCTCGCCAAACAGCGGATAGTTGCTCAACCAGAAGGTCTGGATCTGATCATGCTGCCTGAGCGTCAGCGCGCGCTCCTGCACTGCATTACCCGCGCAGATTGCCGGCAGCATTTGTTTCAGGGAGCCCTCTGACGATTCACCCAGCAGCTCACCCAGGCTGCGGCCCGACCAGTGATCAGCAGCGGTCGCAAACAATTCCTGGGCAGCTCGATTGAGCAGCAGGATATTGCCCTGCGCATCGGTGAGAACGGAGGCAATCTTGCTGCCCTCGATCATCACGCGGGTGCTGTCTTGCAGAAGTGGATGCATCAGGCGTGTGTAACCAGTGGTATAATCTTGCGTTCTCATCCATACCCTTCAAGGTGCTCAAGTGCGCTTGCAATATGATGGCGGTACAGGGCGGCAGCGAGCAACGCAACGGTGCTTTCGGGTGCAAGACGGTTAAAAATACGCTGTAAAGCGCATATTATGCGTGTATCGCTACCAAGTTAATAGCGGAGATTATACCCCAATGGCGCAATATGTATTCACCATGAACCGGGTCGGGAAGATAGTACCCCCTAAACGCCAGATTCTGGCCGATATTTCCCTGTCATTTTTCCCGGGTGCGAAAATTGGTGTGCTCGGGCTGAACGGCTCGGGCAAATCGAGCCTGCTGCGAATCATGGCCGGTCTCGACCAGGATTACACCGGCGAGGCCAGGCCGCAGCCGGGCATCAGCATCGGCTACCTGCCCCAGGAACCACAACTCAATCCGGATAAGGATGTGCGCGGCAACGTGGAGGAGGGCATGCAACTCGCGGTAGATGCCCTCAAGCGGCTGGACCAAGTGTATGCCGCATACGCAGAGGCCGACGCCGATTTTGACGCACTGGCCCGGGAGCAGGCAGAGCTGGAGGACATCATCCAGGCCTGGGACGGCCACAACCTGGAGCATCAGTTGGACGTGGCGGCCGACGCCCTGCGCCTGCCACCCTGGGACGCCGACGTCAATACCCTCTCCGGCGGGGAAAAGCGCCGGGTCGCCCTGTGCCGCCTGCTGTTGTCGCGCCCGGATATGCTGTTGCTGGACGAACCCACCAACCACCTCGACGCAGAGAGCATTGCCTGGCTGGAACATTTCCTCACCGAGTTTGCCGGCACCGTGGTGGCGATCACCCACGACCGCTATTTCCTCGACAACGCCGCCGGCTGGATCCTGGAACTCGACCGCGGCCGCGGCATTCCCTACGAGGGCAATTACTCTGCCTGGCTCGAGGCCAAGGAACAACGACTCGAAATGGAAGCGAAGCAACAGGCCGCTCATCAGCGCGCGATCAAAGCCGAGCTCGAGTGGACGCGCAGCAACCCCAAGGGCCGCCAGGCCAAGAGCAAGGCGAGGCTACAGCGCTTCGACGAGCTGAGTTCACGCCAGTTCCAGGATCGCAACGAAACCAATGAAATATACATACCGCCGGGTGAGCGCCTGGGTGATGTGGTGATAGAAGCCAGGCATCTCAACAAGCGCTTCGGCGACAAGGTATTAATCGACGATCTCAGTTTCACTGTACCCAAAGGCGCCATCGTTGGCCTGATCGGCGGCAATGGCGCGGGCAAATCCACCCTGTTCAAGATGATTACCGGCGCAGAGCAGCCCGACGGGGGCGATGTTCGAATCGGGGAAACCGTGCAATTGGCCTATGTCGACCAGAGCCGGGACGATCTCAGGGGCGACAACACGGTCTGGCAGGAAGTTTCCGATGGCCTCGACGTGATCAAAATCGGTAACTACGAGGTCAACTCACGCTCCTATGTCGGCCGCTTCAACTTCAAGGGCAGCGACCAGCAGAAACTGGTGAAAGACCTTTCCGGTGGCGAGCGCAATCGCCTGCATCTTGCCAAGTTACTGAAGCAGGGCGGCAACGTCCTGTTGCTGGACGAACCCACCAACGACCTCGACGTGGAAACCCTGCGCGCCCTGGAAGAGGCCCTGCTGGCCTTCCCCGGCTGCATTATGGTGATCTCCCACGACCGCTGGTTCCTCGACCGCATCGCCACCCATATCCTCGCCTTCGAAGGCGACAGCGAAGTACTCATGTTCGAAGGCAATTACAGCGATTACCACCAGGACCTGATTGCTCGGAAGGGTGAACACGCGCAACCCGGGCGGATCAAGTACAAGCGCCTGACCAGTGTTTAGCCAGGTCAAGGCCACGCTGCAATAGCGGGTGGCACTGGCAACGCCACTTCAGGCGAGGCCCTCGACAGCCTCGAGCGCACCCGCCAGTTTGTCCACGCCGATCACCTGCATGCCCGCCGGCGCCTTTTTTGGCATATTTCCGCGGGGGACAATGGCGCGCCTGAAACCGTGTTTGGCCGCTTCCTTGATGCGCTCCTGGCCGCTGCTCACCGGGCGAATCTCCCCGCTCAAGCCAACCTCACCAAACACCACAAGATCACGGGGTAACGGGCTGTCGCGAAAGCTCGAGACGATCGCCAGCAGCGTTGCCAGGTCGGCGCCGGTCTCCATCACCTTGACGCCGCCGACGACATTGATGAACACATCCTGGTCGCCCACCTGCAAACCGCCATGGCGATGCAATACCGCCAGCAGCATCGCCAGGCGATTGTGATCGGCGCCCACCGCCACCCGTCGCGGGTGCCCCGCCTGGGAGTCATCCACCAGAGCCTGCAATTCGACCAACAGCGGGCGAGTGCCCTCCCACACCACCATCACGATACTGCCGGAACTGATGTCCTGACCCCGGGAGAGAAAAATCGCCGAGGGGTTCTTGACCTCACGCAACCCCTGTTCGCCCATGGCGAAAATGCCCAGCTCGTTGACCGCACCAAAGCGATTCTTCTGACCCCGCAGGGTGCGAAAACGACTGTCGCCGCTAGCCTCGAGCATCAGGGAGCAGTCGATCATGTGCTCGAGCACCTTCGGGCCTGCCAGGCTGCCGTCTTTGGTGACATGGCCCACCAGTATCAAAATGGTCCCGGTCTGCTTGGCAAAGCGGGTCAGCAGTGCGGCGCATTCGCGCACCTGGGACACGCTGCCGGGGGCAGACTGGATGTCGGCGAGATAGCAGACCTGGATGGAATCGACCACCAGCACTTTGGGTCCCTGTCGCTCTGCCGCTGACACCATGGCCTCGACATCGGTCTCGGTCAGCATAAACAGTTTGTCAGTGGGCAGACCCAGGCGCTGCGCGCGCATCGCCACCTGCTCGAGGGACTCTTCGCCAGTGATGTACAGGGCGTTCATTCCCCGGGCCAGAAAGCACAGGGTTTGCAACAACAAGGTGCTTTTACCCGCACCCGGGTTGCCACCGAGCAGGATTGCCGACCCCGGCACCAGACCGCCCCCAAGCACCCGGTCCAACTCTCCCATGCCGCTGCCCACACGGGGCGTCTCGGCGAGGTTGATCTCCTGCAACAGGCGCACGCTGCCGGTCTCGCCCGCATACCCGGATCGCCTGGCCGCCGGCCTGTCACCACTGCGACCCAGACGCACCTCCCCCAGGCTATTCCAGGCACCGCAGTCGCTGCATTGCCCCTGCCATTTGCTGTAGTCAGAGCCACATTCGTTGCACACGTAAGCGGTGCTGCGTTTTTTAGCCATAAGCGTGACCTTGTCGGCGGGGCCCGGTATTCTACCTGAAACGCTGGCACAAGGTTTAGCCGACCTTTACAATCAGACGTCGCCCTGCCCTTCCACCTCAGTAAACGACCATGCCATCATCACTGCTACGTGAACAGCATATCGTCATCACCGCCTCCCTCGCTGCCACCCTGGGCCTGGAAGAGGCAGTGATGCTGCAGGTACTGGGTGAATGCCTGAAACACCGTCGGCCCGAAATCCGGGATGGCTATCGCTGGATAGGCCTGGACAGGCAGGACGCTCTTGAATTGATGCCATTCTGGAACGAGCAGGATATCGACCGGGTCAGCCAACGACTGCAGGACCAGGGCGTGATCCGCCTTGCGAGCCCCCCACTGGCGCACAGCGATGCAATGGTCTTCGCCTTGAATGAGGCACTCGCGCCGGCGCGGTCAAACCCGTCACCACCGCGGCCAGCAACAGGATCACCACTCCCCACGCAAACGACCCGCAAAACCGGGTCACGGCCCATCACCGCCGACTGGCAGCCCGGCAAGGAGTTACTGCGCAAGCTCGAGGAACTCAATGGTATCCCGGTCGAATTCTCACTGGACCTGGTACCGGAATTCGTCACCTACTGGCGCGCTCGCCAGGCCACGACGTTTTCCTGGGAATCCCGGTTTATGAACCACGCCCAGCGGCTGTGGCTGCAGCAGGGCAAGCCAAAGGTCGACCAGGTGATCAGTGGCGGCCCCAGGCAACCGGTTGCGATGGATGCCGAATGGCAGCCCAGCACCGAGGCAACGGAAATCCTGGTGCGCAGCGGCATTGACCAGGATTTTGTCGCCGCCGCCGTACCGGAATTCATTCTTTACTGGCGTGAACGTGGCGATGTCTGCAACACCTGGGATAGTCGTTTTATCGCTCACGTCCGGCGCCAGTGGGCCCGTTACGAATCGAGCAACCAGTTCAACACCGAGCCCCAGCGCATCAGCGCCGACTGGCAACCATCGGAAGATGTTTATGATATCTTGCGTATGGCCAATATTGATGTGGCTTTTGCACGGGAAATTTTGCCGGAGTTCGTCATATACTGGCGCGATACCAACCAGGTATACAATTCCTGGAACAGTCGTTTTTTACAACACGTCAAAACCCGCTGGGCGCGTCGCCTCAATGGCCAGGACCAAAGCCTGCATGACCATGGAAAAAGATCTCAATCAGCAGCTGAACCGGACCGTCGCAGCTTTGTCGACAAACACACCGACCAAAGCTGGCGCGAAGGACTCTAGACCAGGACCCGACAAGGCCGCGGTCATGGACGTGGTCGACCGCCTGTTCGCCGAATTCGAGCTGGTATTCCACAACCAGTACACCAAGGCTTTCCCAACGCCGGAAAAACTTCACTACGCCAAAAAGCTCTGGTTCGATTACCTGCGCGATTACCAGCCGCAGGTCATCACCGCTGCCGCGCGGCAGGCCATCAGGGAATCTGAGTTTCTGCCCAGTATCGCGACCCTGCTGAAGTACTGTACCGGCGCCGGTACCGTCGGCCTGCCCGACACTTACAGCGCCTACCGGGAAGCCTGCCTGGCACCGAGCCCGAAGTCGGATTTCCAGTGGAGTCATCCAGCGGTATACTATGCGGGCAGGGCAACGGGCTGGAACCTGCTGGCGAGCCAGCCGGAAAGCCGGGCGTTAGCAGTGTTTACCCGTCATTACCGGGCTGTTTGCGAGCGTGTTGCCAGGGGTGAGGAGTTAGCCAAACCCGACGCCAAGCAGCTTACGCAGAAGTCGGCAACCCCCCTGGGGCGCGCCGAGAATCGCAGGAAACTGCAGCAATTGCGGCGGGATACGGGAATCTAGGGAATGAGCAAAAGAATCAGGACAAGACGTCCGCTGTCGTCGAAGGGCAAACAGGCACCAGCGGCCAACCAAAACGGGCGAGCCCCGGAATATACCGATATTTTTCAGGATCGGCGGCAGGAAGCGGATCGTCGCTCGCAATCACTGCCCATCCCCTTGCGCATGTGCCGCCGACGCGAGGAGCGGCGTAAAAACACCTTTAATTCACGCCCCTGGTGGCTGCAGGTCAATTACAACGACGACTCCAACAGCTGGATCTGAGCCGGTGGCGATGGCCCGGCATCGGAGTATCAACTGCCATCTGGGGCAACGCCGTCTTTTTCCAGCCTCAGGATCAGTGCAGAAGTATCGAGACGCCCCAGCCCCTGCTGCTGCAATTCAGCGCAGTACTCGTTGATAAGACCGGTCATGGGCAACTCCACACCCAGCTCTTGCGCCTGCTGCAGGCAGATGCCGAGATCCTTGTGCATCCAGTCAAGGGCAAAGCCAAAATCGAATTCACCGCGAATCATGGTCTGGGCGCGATTCTCAAGCTGCCATGATTGCGCGGCCCCGGCCCTGAGTACCGCCAGCACCTTGTCGATATCGAGGCCCGCGGCACGCGCAAAATTGATGCCCTCAGCAAGGCCCTGGAGAATACCGGCAACGCAAATCTGATTGACCATTTTACAGCGCTGCCCGGACCCAGCCGGGCCCAGCAGACTGATTTTACTGCCATAAACCTGCAGCACCGGCAGCGCCCCTGCAAACACCTCGGCATCTCCACCAACCATAATACTGAGGGCGCCTTTCCTGGCACCCAACTCGCCCCCCGACATCGGCGCGTCGAGAAATCCCACGCCCCGCTCGGCACAGCTCGCTGCCAATTCCTGCGCCAGGGTCGCAGAGGTGGTGGTGTGATCGATCAATACCGAGCCCGGCTGCATCGACGCCAGTACGCCGTTGTCGCCATATACCACCTCCCTGACATCATCGTCGTTGCCGACACACAGCATCACGTAGTCCGCATCCTCGGCAGCTTCCCTGGGGCTTGCCGCAAGATTGCCGCCAAACTTCCGCTGCCACTCGAGGGCACGCTCGGGGGAGCGGTTGTAGGCGACGAGCCGATAGCCGTTGAGGGATACGCTGTGCATGAGGTGCCCCGCCATGGCAAAACCCATGACACCGAGGCCGATAAATGCTGTGTTCACTCGTCGGCACCCCAGCGGCTGTAAGGGTTCTTGGCCAGGCTGACGTTGAGGTAGCGCTTGTCCTCGGTCACCTCCTCGCCCAACCAGGGTGGCAATTCCGGCTGTTGCTGCTCCGATTCGAGCTCGACTTCGGCGACGATCAGGCCGCTGTTTTCAGCGTCGAACACATCCACCTCCCAGGTCATGCCCGCGTGTTGCAGGCAATAGCGCGTCTTCGAGATCAATGCGCCGGAGCACAGGTTTTCCAGCATGAAGCGGGCATCATCGACGGGAATAGCATATTCAAACTCGGGCCTTGTAATGCCACTCCCGCGGCCCTTGACGGTCAGCCAGGCCTGCTCCCCAGCCAGTCGCACCCGCGCCGACAATTTATCGTTGTCGGCCAGGTAACCCTGTGAGAACACCCTGCCTTCCTGTAGCAGGGGTAGTACGCTGTCCTTGACCAGGTATTTGCGTTCGATTTCGTCCGCCACTGCAACTCCTCTCCCTACTAGTGTTCATAACTGCCATGGGCGAGATTCTCGAATCGAGTGAACTCACCAATAAAGGCCAAGCGACAGGTGCCGATGGGCCCGTTGCGCTGCTTGCCGATTATGATCTCTGCTACACCCTTGTCAGCGCTTTCCTCATTGTACACTTCATCCCGGTAGATGAAGGCAATGACATCGGCATCCTGCTCGATTGCTCCCGAATCCCGCAGATCGGAATTGATGGGCCGCTTGTTGGGGCGCTGCTCCAGCCCCCTGTTGAGCTGGGAAAGCGCCACCATCGGGCAGTTGAATTCCTTGGCGATAGTCTTCAGGCCGCGGGAGATTTCGGATATTTCCGCTACCCGATTGTCTCCGCGCCCCGGGATCTGCATCAGCTGCAGATAGTCTATCATGATCATCGCCAGCTCCCCGTGCTCGCGCTGGATACGCTTGCAGCGGGCGCGCACTTCGGTGGGGGACAGCGCCGGCGTGTCGTCGATGAAAAGCGGCCGGTCCTTGAGTTTGTTTACCGCCGTGGTCAGCTTGGGCCAGTCTTCGTCCTCGAGCTTGCCCGAGCGCACACGGGTCTGGTTGATACGCCCGATGGAGGACATCATACGCATAATCAGCGACTCCGCCGGCATCTCCATGCTGAAAACAACCACCGGCTTATCACTACGCATTGCGGCGTGTTCTACCAGGTTCATCGCGAAGCTGGTTTTTCCCATCGAGGGCCGCGCCGCCACGATGACCAGGTCCGAGCGCTGTAAGCCCGAAGTCATGTTGTCGAGGTCGGCAAAACCGGTCGCAAGGCCCGTGAGCGATCCCTCGCTGTTGAACAATTCGTCGATCTTACCCACCGCCTGGCGCAGCAGCGGTGTAATCGATTGTGGCCCGCCGTCCTTGGGGCGCCCCTCGGCGATTGCCGCCAGGCGGTTTTCGACTTCGGCCAGCAGCTGGTCCGAACCACGCCCCTCGGGGTGAAAGGCGGATTCCATCGACTCCCGGGCGACGCCGATCAGTTGCCGCAGCACCGAGCGCTCCCGAATAATGTCGGCATAGGTTTGGATATTGGCGGCACTGGGCGTATTTTTGACCAGCTCGCCGAGATAAGCGATGCCGCCGACCCGCTCCAGCTCGCCCCGCGTCTCGAGGGCTTCAGAGAGGGTGATCACGTCCAGCGGCTGCTTGGCTTCCACCAGCTCGCTCATGGTGGTAAAGACCAGCTGATGGTCGGGACGATAAAAATCCTCGGCCATGACCCGGTCTGCAACATCGTCCCAGCCTTCCGGCGACAGCATCAGCCCGCCGAGAACGGATTGCTCCGCCTCTACCGAATGGGGAGGAATTTTGAGACGTTCGACCTCTGTGTCCCGCCGGCTGACCGGGGCGCTATCTACCATGTCGACTAAAAACCTGTCTGCAACAGAGCAAGGATTGTGGAACAATTACAGGCAAAAAAAAAGCACCGCCAACGAACCTGGCAGTGCTTTGCTTCCAACAACGATCACTGGGCGGTGACGGCAACGCTCACTTCAGCCTCGACTTCGGTGTGCAGGTACACCAGCACCTGGTACTCACCCAGCTCGCGAATTGGGCCGCGGGGCATCCTTACTTCACTCTTGCTGACCTCAACACCGGCCGCAGTAATCGCATCGGCCACATCACGCGGGCCGACAGATCCGAATAACTTGCCGCCCTCACCAGCCTGCGCTGCTATCGCCAGGCTCAATTCGGCCAGTGCCGCAGCCCGGGCCTCAGCCGCTGATTGCTTCTCTTTTGCTGTCGCCTCCAGTTCCGCCCGGCGCGCCTCAAAGCTTGCGGTATTCGCTTCGGTCGCGGCAACGGCCTTGCCGAACGGCAGCAAGTAATTGCGGCCGTAACCGGCTTTTACCTTGACCTTGTCGCCAAGTTCACCCAACTTACCCATATTTTCGAGCAAAATAACTTCCATTACAGCCCACCTCTATTCTCAATGTGTATCAGGCGCCACCGGCTGGATTGGCCGGACGCTTCCTGAAGTTTGCCCAGCTGTCGACCAAACCAGCCAGGATAACCAATTCTTTTACCGGGTTGATCAACACCAGCAAACTGTAAAACGCCACCAGCCAGTGGGTTTTCCACTGCTTGATGGCTACCATCCCATGCACCAGGCTTATGCCCGCCACCAGTAGCGGCACTGCCGCCAGGTACGCCCAGATCGTCCAGGCTCCCCCCTGGAGGAGGCAGGCCAGCGCTATCAGGCCAAGCGGCAATGCCAGTGTTACCGGCAGGCGAATGCGATGAAACTCCTGCCGAAATCCACCGGGGTTATACAGCGAGGCCTGCCAGTAGCGCGCCAGCAACACGCACACCACCACGGTCAGTGCGTTGATCAGAGCGAACACCCCGACGATGAATTCAGCCGACGGCGGGCCAAGTGACAAACTGCTACCCTGCTCCGCCAATTGCGCCTGCCACTGGACGAATATATCGTCTACCACCTGTTTGATCATGGCGATGTAGTCGCCGGCGAACAGCAGTAAAGTGCCCCCGGTGATCAGCCCGGCGAGACTGGCTGCGAGCAAGGCGGCTGGCCAGGAAACGGTTTGCCGCAGCACCACTGCGCAGGCAAAACTGCCGAGCAATGCCGCCAGGGGGGCAAACTCCCTGGCGACGTATAACACCGCTGCGGCGGGCAGGATCGCCCACACCAGGATTCGCAAACCCTCGGCTGCACCTTTGCGCAGGGTCACCAGCGCTACCGCCGCCGCACCCAGCCAGAAGAGCAACACCGTGCCGGCGGTCAGGCAACTGACGATCAGCGCCTGGGTCCGACCCCGCATGATAAATTCAGCCAAGCGTTGCATGGCGACCCCACGGAACCCCGATGTTACTGGTGCGTGTCGCTGTAGGGAAGCAACGCCAGGTAGCGAGCGCGCTTGATGGCAGTCGACAGCTGGCGCTGGTAGCGCGCCTTGGTGCCCGTAATCCGGCTGGGAACAATCTTGCCTGTTTCCGAGACATAGGCCTTCAGGGTTTCAAGATCCTTGTAATCAATTTCTTTGACGCCTTCAGCCGTAAAACGGCAGAATTTGCGACGACGGAAAAAACGTGCCATGACAATTCCTCTTTGATTATCTACCGCAGGCTATTCGTTAGTGCTGTTGGCATCAGCTGCATCATCTGCACCGGCTTCGCCTTCACTAACATTGGCTTCAGCGGGGGCGGGCCGATCTTCGCGGGGTGCAGGGCGCGGTGGGCGGCGGTCGCGACTATCGCGCTCGGCCTTGAGAATAGGCGATTCCGCAGTCACGGCTTCGTCACGACGAATCACCAGATTGCGCAATACCGCATCGTTGTAGCGGAAATTGGTTGCCAGCTCATCCAGCGCGGCCTGGGAGGCTTCCACATTCATTAGCACGTAGTGTGCCTTGTGAATCTTGTCGATGGGATAGGCTAGTTGGCGACGACCCCAGTCTTCGAGACGATGGACGCTACCGCCATCATCAGCGATGAGCTTGGAGTAACGCTCGATCATTGCCGGGACTTGCTCACTCTGGTCCGGATGCACCAGAAATACGATCTCATAGTGACGCATAAGTACTCCTCTTGGGTTCAACAGCCTCCCGCGGGGCGGTGAGGCAAGGAGATCAATTTGTAGGCCCCGATTTCGGGGATCGAGCATTCTATAGAGGCCCCCCGGGGGTTTCAAGGCATTTCGGCTATTTTTTGACCGCCCGGCGCTGGCGCTGGGCTTCGAATACGCACACGCCTGTGGCCACCGATACGTTGAGGCTGGAGACACTGCCCGCCAGGGGAATACTGACCAGGAAATCACAGCGCTCACGGGTAAGGCGCCGCATGCCGCTTCCCTCCGCACCCAGCACAATAGCCAGCGAACCCACCAGTTCGGTCTCGTAGAGTTCCCGGGGCGCGTCTGCAGCAGTGCCGACAATCCAGACACCCTGCTGTTTGAGCATCCCCAGACAGCGCGCGAGGTTGGTTACCGCGAACAGGGGAATGTGCTCCGCCGCCCCCGAGGCGACCTTGCGAACCGTGGGCGTCAAGCCCACCGATTTGTCCCGGGGAATGATCACTGCATCGACCCCGCCAGCATCGGCGGTGCGCAGGCAAGCCCCTAGATTGTGGGGATCGGTAACGCCGTCGAGCACCAGCAACAGGGGCTGTGCCAGAGAGGGCAACAGTGCCGCAAGGGCATCCTCGCCCGCCAGGCTGACCGCGCGGCAGTCCGCCACGACGCCCTGGTGATTGCCTTGTACCCAGCTGTCGAGCTGCTTTTTCTGGCAGGCCTGCACCGAGATGCCCGCGCGCGCAGCCAGCTGTTCGATCCCCTGCAATCGCCCGGGCCGGTTACCCTCGGCGATCCACAATTCCAGCACGCGCTCCGGCTCTGCCCGCAGCACTGCGGTTACCGCATGCACGCCAAATACTTTTTCCCGAGCCATCAACCCGCCGCCTAATGCTTCTGCGCCTTGCGCTTGCGCGGCCCCCGGGAACGTTTCCTGGACCCAGGACGGGGGGATCGTGGCGCTGCATCCAGCGGCTCAAGGTCGATCTTGCGTTCGTCCAGATCAACCCGCACCAGTTTTACCGCCAGCGAATCACCCAGCGCATAACTGGCCCGGGTATGCTCACCCACCAGGCGCTGGTTGGCGGCATCGAAGTGATAGTAATCGCTACGCAGGGCGCTGACATGGACCAGGCCCTCGATATACACATCCACCAGCTCGACGAACAAGCCGAATGAGGTCACCGCGCTGATCACGCCCTGGTATTGCTCGCCAACATGCTCGTACAGGTACTCACACTTGAGCCATGCCACCACATCGCGGGTGGCGTCATCCGCCCGCCGCTCGGTCATCGAGCAATGTTCGCCCAGAGCCAGCATCTGCTGCATGTCGTAGGGATAGATGCTGGCTTGCTTGATTGCGCCGGCGCCATCGACCCGGCGCACCAGCCTGGTCTTCTTCTGTGAGCGAATAACCGAGCGCAGCGCCCTGTGCATCAGCAGGTCGGGGTAGCGGCGAATCGGCGAGGTAAAATGCGCATATGCCGCGTAGTGCAGCCCGAAGTGGCCCTGGTTCTGGGGATGATACACCGCCTGGTTCATCGAGCGCAGCATCATGGTCTGGATGATATGGGCATCTGTGCGCCCTTCAGCCTGATCCAGCAGGGCCTGGTAATCCCCCGGCGCCGGCTTGTCACCACCGCCGAGCGAGAGGCCAAGCTCGCCGAGGTAGGTGCGCAGTTTCTCAAGCTTTTCAGGTTTCGGGCCCTCGTGAATGCGGTACAGGCCGGGCAGCTCCAACTGCTGGAGGAAATCCGCGGCGCACACATTGGCGCTGAGCATGCACTCTTCGATCAGCTTGTGGGCGTCGTTGCGCACCACCGGCACGATGGTTTCTATTTTTCGATCTTCACCGAACACGATGCGGGTCTCTTCGGTTTCGAAGTCGATGGCGCCACGCCGGTCCCGCGCCTGGCGCAACACGCGATAAAGCTTGTGCAGTTCCTCCACCGGCTTGTGCACACGGGAATTTACCGCAGTCTTGTCACCACCGAGGAAAGCCCCAACCTGGTTGTAGGTCAGGCGCGCGCTGGAGTTGATGACGCCCTCGTAAAAGCAATAGCTCTTCACTTTACCCTTGCCGCCAATGGTCATCTCGCAAACCATTGCAAGCCGGTCGACCTCGGGATTGAGCGAGCACAAGCCATTCGAAATGGACTCGGGCAGCATGGGAATAACGCGCTCGGGGAAATACACCGAGGTGCCTCGCTTGCGTGCTTCCGCATCGAGGGCCGACCCCACCTTTACATAGTGGGAGACATCAGCAATGGCTACCCACAGCCGCCAGCCCCGCAGTTTCAGCCGCTCGCAGTAGACCGCGTCGTCGAAGTCGCGCGCATCCTCACCATCTATGGTCACAAAATTCAGCTTGCGCAGGTCGACCCGGTGCCGCTTATCCTTCTCGGCCACTTCCGAACCAAAAGCTGCCGCCTCGTCCAGCACCGGTTGCGGCCACTGCCAGGGCAGGTCGTGGGAGCGCAAGGCAATCTCAATCTCCATCCCGGGGGCCATATGATCCCCCAGCACGTCGACGACCCGACCCACCGGTTTGCGCCGGGCGTCCGGTTGATCAACGATCTCCACGCTTACGATCTGCCCGGGCTGGGCGTCGCCCTGGGCGCCCGGGGGAAGCTGGATGTCGTGGTTGACCTTGGGATTGTCAGCAATCACGTACTGAATGCCACCCTGCTGCACCAGTTTGCCGACAATATGGGTGGTATTGTGCGCCAGCACTTCGACAATCACCCCCGAAGAACGACCCCGATAGTCGCGGTCGTCAAGCCGCACCAGCACCTCGTCGCCGTCGAAAACGCGGGCCATCTGGCGACTGGACAGGTAGATATCCTCGCCCTCGCCGGCCGCTCGACTGACAAAACCAAAGCCATCACGGTGCGCAAGCACCCGCCCCTTGATAAGGTCCATGCGTTGGACCACACCGTAGCTGCCCCTGCGATTCTTGATCAGTTGCCCATCGCGCTCCATTGCCCGCAAGCGGCGCTCGAGGGCGGTGCGGTCCTGCTCGGTCTTCAGGCCCAGCTGCTTTTCCACCTGGTCCAGCGAGCAGGGCCTGCCGACATCTTCCAGCAGTTGCAGTATCACTTCACGACTGGGAATGGGGTTTTCGTAGCGCCGGGCCTCGCGGGCAGCATGGGGGTCGCGGATTGCCTTCTTATTTTTTGCCATAAATTTTACTGTTCCAATAAATTGAGGACGTGACGCCCGATTGCCAGCGATGCGGTCAAGCCCGGGGACTCGATTCCGAAAAGATGGATTGCCCCTGGCAGCCCGTGATCGGCGTGATGCTGGATAACGAAGTCGGCCTGGGATTCACCGGGGCCCACTATCTTGGGCCTCACACCCGCGTACCCCGACTGCAGGCGATCCGCCTCCAGGCCAGGCCAGTAGGCCCGGATTGCGCTCGCGAATTTCTCCGTAAGGTCCTGGTCGAAGCCGTAACCAGGCTCTTCGACCCATTGCACATCGGGACCAAACCGGGCCCCGCCAGCCATATCGAGGGTTAAATGGATGCCCAGGCCACCGGCCTCGGGCAGGGGGTAGACCAGTTTGCTGAAGGGGACGGCGCCAGAGTATGTCATATAGTGGCCCCGAGCATAATAGCGTCCCGGCAGTTTCTTACCAGGAAAGGCATCCATGGCCTGCGCTACCTGCCAGGCGCCGAGGCCCGCCGAATTCACCAGCCAGCGACAGCCGATGGTGTCATCCCCCGAATCAAGCTGCACCTGAAAGCCGTCGCTATCTGACCGCACTTTCGTGACAGTCGAGCGAAAAACCACCATGCCGCCGGCTGCTTCCAACTCACCCTGCAGCGACAGCATATAGGCATGGCTATCGATGATACCAGTGGAAGGCGAGTACAAGCCCGCCTCTGCGCGCAGCTGCGGCTCCAACTGGCGCAATTGCCGTTTATCCAGTGGCTCGAGGTCGGACACGCCATTGGCCAGAGCGTGACGCTGGACCTTTTCCAGCGCCCCGACCTCCGCCTCCGCGGTGGCCACGATCAGTTTACCCAGCCGGCGGTGAGCAATGCCCCGGCTCTGCAGGTAGGCGTACAGCATATCGCGCCCTTCTACGCAGAGCTGCGCCTTGAGGGAGCCCGCCGGATAATAAATTCCGGCGTGAATCACCTCGGAATTGCGACCACTGCTATGCTCGCCAATACGCGGTTCAGCTTCCAACACCAATACCTCGCGGCCCGATTGCGCAATCGCCCGGGCGCAGGCCAGCCCGACCACACCGGCGCCGACGACAATACAGTCGACCTGTCCCAGATTACCTGTAATGTGCCCACCTCCTGCTGTTTGTTCGCGTCACGCGACGCCGGCGCGGCTATTTCATCACCAATGCAACGCCACCGCCGAGCCGCCTAATTGCAGTTGACAAGCTTACCCTGAATCAGTAATGTGCGCAGCCGTTCCGAAAGCATTTCGGTTCACCTACCCTGCCCAGGTGGTGAAATTGGTAGACACGCTAGCTTCAGGTGCTAGTCCTCGAAAGGGGGTGGAGGTTCAAGTCCTCTCCTGGGCACCATATTTTTCGACTATCGACCGATGACCTTCGGTACGTCAATCCTCTGCGCAATGAACAACAAGAGGACTATCCCGGCCAGCACTTTTTATCCAGCACATCGCCGTCGCTGGCGCTCAAGCAATGCTTGAGCCCTCTCCTGGGCACCATTTTGAAAAACGTCGAAAGTCCGGCTCTGCCCAATTAACGGGGGATGAGCATTCATCCGTGCCCGGTTGATTCTGTAACGCCCACCCTGCCACAACCGGGCCCGGATATCTGGCTCCTGCCACCGGTTTGGGGCGTCACCTGGATTTGCGTGCCAATCCGCTCTTTCAAGGCGGGCACATGGGATATCACGCCGATCAGCTTGCCATCCTGCTGCAGGCCCGCGAGGGTTTCCAGAGCGGTATCGAGGGCTTCTTCATCCAGCGTGCCGAAGCCTTCATCCAGGAACAGCGAATCCACCCGCACATTGTTGCTGGCCATATGGGACAAACCCAGCGCCAGCGACAGGCTGACGATAAAGCTCTCGCCGCCAGAAAGATTCTTCGTGGAACGAATCTCCCCGGCCTGGTAGCTGTCAACCACGTTGAGCTCCAGAGGCTGGGCATCGTCGCGGATCAGCAGGTAGCGGTCGGTCATTTTCTGCAGTTGCCGATTGGCGTGACCAATCATCATCTCGAAGGTCAGCCCCTGGGCAAAATTGCGGTACTTCTTGCCGTCTGCGGAGCCGATCAACTGGTGCAGGTTTTCCCACCTGCGGCACTCTTTTTTCTGGGCTTCGATCGCCGTTTGCTTTTCCTTTATCCGCTCTTTGGCAGCCGCATTCTCACTCAGTTTGTGCTTGAGACCGGCAATGCTGTCCCGCAGTTCTTGCAGGGCTTCCTCGTGCGCCTTGAACTGGGGCTCGAGCTCGTCCAACGACTTGTCCGTCACTTTTCGGGCCATCTCAGTGGCGAGGCGCGCTTCCCGATCCTTCTGTCTGGCTTTCAGGTCTGTTTGCCGCTCATCCAGATCCTTGGCCGCGGCCGCCAGCTCAGCCTTACGTTCAGAGGAAAGCCTGGCCGCCAGAAACTGTTCTTCATTCGAAAAGCCAACGGGCGCGAGCGCTGCGGAGAGTTCAGTTTCCAGGCCTTGCAGTTCCGGCCCTCGCAGTTCGATGCGTTTTTTCAGGGATTCGACATGGGCCTTCGCCGTATTCCATTTTTGTTGGAGCTCACCGTGCCGCTCTCTGGTCGTTCTTTCGTCGCCTTCGGCATCAGCAATCTCCCTGTTCAGGCGGCGCTCCTCAGCGTCGGGATTCTTGTCGCCGTACAGTGCACGACGCTCATCACTTGCGCGGGTGAGTTGCTTTTTCACCACCTCCAGACGCTGCCGCTTTTCGGCCAGGGCGGAACTTTGGGTTTCAATAATCGCATGCAACCGTTTCACCTCGCTGTCGATGTCGGCAATCTGTTTCTCGATGTCTACCTTTTGCTTGACCTGGGCCTGCCACTCCTTCAGCCTCGCTCTGAGGGATTTGATCAATGATGAAATGTCCACCTCAGGGATACCCGCAATACCAAGCGGCTGAAGTTTGGTAGCGACCGCCTGTCTGCGTTCGGCAAAATCAGCGCGGAGTCTTTCCAAGCCGCCCTTCACCTCGGCAAGGGCTCTCTCGGCGGCCTTCTTGTCATTAGCCGCTGCTGACTCCAGCTTTTCAGCCGCCGCCAGGTTTTTGCCGGCCAGGTTTTCTGCTTCTTCGAGCTTCTTGTTGGTGGCTTCCAGACCCTCGGCGTCGCTGATCAGCCTGCTGAGGGCGTAGATTTTCTGTTCGGTTGCATCGGGAAGGGGGACATTCCCCTCCGCGAAGGGGTGGTCGATTGCGCCGCAGAGCGGGCAGGGCTTGCCGTCTTCCAGTTTTGCCCGGTGGTCTTCAAGCTCCGCAATTTTCGCCAGCAAAGCCATCTCACGCAGTTGGGTTTCCTTCTCGGTACGGTATTCTCGCAACGAGCGGTCTCCCAGCAACCGGCTCAATGCCTCTCTGCCCTGCAGCATCTGCTTTGAGGCCTCCTCCAGCGCCTGCTTGCGGATGCCGGATTGTTTCTGGCGGTCGTCGAATAAGCTCGTCGCCAGATCCAGCGCCGTTGTGGCCGCCTCTTGATCAGCCTCTTTTTGAAGGATTTCGTTTTGCCTTGAAAGCAGGCCGTTGAACTGTTCTTCAACGCCGGCCAGGCCGCTGATCAGCCATTCATCCTGCGCATGCTCTTTGAGGTAGCCGTGAACATGCTCCAGCGACTCATGGGCCGTACAGCGCTTTCCCTGCTCCTCGAGCCGGGCTCTTTTATCTACATCGATCCTTGCCGCAACCTTGTTGCAGTCCGCATCACCTTCCGCAACAGTTGCTTCCTGGTCAGCAAGCTTTTGATCCAGGGAGCGAACTTTCTGCAATGTGGGCGCGGCCACTTGCAGCGCTTGCCTGGCCCGAACAGTTTGTTGCTCAGCCGACTTCAATGCCTTGGCCTGCTCCCTGGCGGAGGATTCCAGTCCGGGAAGAGCCTCTTCCTCAGCTTTCAATCCTGCTCTGTCATCCGCCTGCTGTTTGCGGGTTGCAGTTAGCGTTGCGTATGCGCCGTCCAGTGAGGCGGCACTCAAAGCCCGGCTCAGCTTTTCACGATCCGGTTTGAACACCTCGATATCGCCCTGCAGCTTGCTCGCCTCGTCCGCCAGGTTGCCGATTTCTTCTTTCAGTCCATCGATGGTGGTGAGCCAGGCAATGGCCAGCCCCGTCTCAGCGGACCTGGCGGCAAGCGCCACTTCTTCCTCCTGCTGTGCCTCCAGGGCTTGTCCAATCGCGTTCTCCTGCTCCGGCTCAAGAATCACGATACCCGCCGTTTCAGCCTGCAGTCGGTTCAGCTCTTCTCGCTCTTCACGCTGGCGCTCATGGACACGGATGGATATCTTGCTGTAAATCTCCGTGCCCGTGATCTGCTCCAGGATCGGAGCCCGATCATCCGCTGCTGCCTGCAGGAACGCAGCGAAGCCACCCTGGGCCAGCAACATGGAGCGGGTGAAGCGGTCGAAGTCCATGCCGGTAACCAACTCGATCTGGCCGGCTACCCCTTTGATACTGGATTTGAAAATCTTGCCGGAATCGGCATTGGCAATTTCATGTTTCGGGGCCTGGAGTTCGCCATCCGGCTTCTTGCGCGCCCGGTGTTGGCTCCAGTGGCAGCGGTAACGCCCAGACTGGGTTTCGAAGGTCACCTCGGCGAAGCATTCGCCGGTCTGGCGGGACATGATTTCGTTTCCGCTCTTGGTAACCTTGTTGAGGCGAGGCGTGCGACCATAAAGGGCGAGGCAAATCGCATCCAGGATCGTGGTCTTCCCCGCACCGGTGGGGCCGGTGATGGCGAAGATGCCGTCAGACGCGAAGGCCGGGTGCAGCAGGTCGATTTGCCATTCGCCTACCAGTGAGTTCAGGTTCCTGAAGCGAAGCTGCAATATTCTCATCGACAGCCTCGCTATTGCGCCTGCGCATCGTCTTCATGGAGCGACGAGACCGTTTCTCGGTAGGCCCGAAGCAGATCGGGCCGCTGGTCTTCTGGCACATTATGAACGGCGAGGCATCGTTCGAATACATCGTTCACGTTGAGGTCGTCGAGTGTTTCCTCTTCATGGATTTGACCCAGCACGCGGTCGATGACGCGCTTGTTCTTAATCCGCAGGATTTCCATCCGGGTACCGGAAATCGCAGCTTCCAGACGCTCACGCAGGTCGGCTATCACCTCATCGCCTTCGTAGATGACCTCGAGCCAGATTCCTGATCCATTTGGGGAGCCCACTGTCGACAATTCGAGGATGCGGCCTGAAATGCCCTCCCAGTCTCCCTTGACGCGCTCCAGTTTCTGAAACACCGGCACGTCGATAAGTGCTGTGCATGCAACTGTGCTGAGCCCCTCGCTCTGATCAAAGGCAACCTGGCAAACACTCTTCTGCTGTTTCGCCTCCCCGAAACCCATGGGTAACGGCGAGCCGCTGTAGCGTATGGTTTCGGAGTCGTTCACCTTTTGCGGGACGTGAAGATGCCCAAGCGCCAGATAGTTAAAGCAGGCAGGAAAAATCCCGGCCGTCACATGCGCAAGGGAGCCGACATAGAGTTCGCGCACGCCATCGCCGTCGACGGTTTGTCCGCCAGCGGTGAACAAATGTCCCGTGCCAACGATGGGAATATCGGCCCCGACTTCCTCGCGCTTGTGTTCGGCCAGGGCGGCGACGGCGGCGTAATGCGTGCGGATGCCATCAATCAATTTACGCTCCTTATCCTCGACGCTCTCACCGGCTTCCGCCATGCGGATATCCCGGTCGCGGAGATAGGGGACGGCGCAGACAATCAATTCCGGTGTACCGTTATCATTACGGAGCACCAGCACTTCGTCTTGCGGGGATTCCGTGCTACTACCGACCACGTGGACATCAAGGGTTTTGAGCAGCTCCTTGGGAGCATTGAGAAAGGACGGCGAATCGTGGTTGCCCGCGACGACGACAACGTGCCGACAGGATGAGGCGGCCACCCGGCACAGGAACCGGTAATAGAGCTGCTGGGCACGATTGCTCGGGGTGCTGGTGTCAAAAACATCGCCCGCTACCAGCAGCGCATCAATTGAATTTTCTTGAATCGTCTCAGCCAGCCAATTGAAAAAGGATTCGAACTCCTCGTAGCGTTTTCTGCCGTAAAGTGTGCGGCCGATGTGCCAGTCGGAGGTGTGGAGGATTTTTATCGCCATTCGTCTTACACCCAGCGCCGCACAATCTGAAGACTCCCAGGGCACGCTACGCCAAGCCGGGAATGTCGTGGGCCTCATCCCCAGGCGGGCTTTATTGCTATTCCGGGACTACTGAAAAATGTCGACAAAGTTTACAACCAGAGGGCATTACTATCATTACATTTTTTGCAACCCATTGAATGATATACTATTTTTGTTTTTGGCCTGATTTTTGCGACGCGTCTTATAACTAACGTATTACTGCCTTACAACTGCCATCCATGGGGGGTTGAACGCAGCGCTTGGGGAGAGACTGCATGGCGATGAAGACGATTTTATCCAGCATTGCGTTATCGGCGTTAGCCGTTTCTGCGCAGGCAGGGATCGACTTCGAAGGACTGGAGGTGGGCACTGGTGTCGCCATTACCAAGCAGATTCCTGGCGTCACGATCGGCGCGGCCGGCGGCACGGGCCAGGCGTTCGTGTATGACACCACCCTCAATGGCGCAGACCCCGACCTGAGCGGCCCATTCACCAACATCAATGATCAAACCGGCGACAAACTGACGGCGGGCCTGGTGCTGATCGTTCAGGAAAACACCAACAATATCCCCGATGACAACGCGAGTGGGGGTACCCTGACACTGACCTTCGACAAGCCGACCACCGCCATCAGCATTGATGTGTTCGATATCGATGATGGTTCGACGGTTCAACTCTTCGGCGCCAGCGGCACAGGTCTTGGCACCTATGCGCTGCAAAACACGGATACCAATGCCTCTCCCAATTTCTTCGAGCGGGTACTGTTCAATGGGGCAGCGGGAATTGCCGGCGTAAAAACCATCGAGGTCAGCCTTTCCAAATCGGGGGCGATCGACAATGTCGCCACCGTGCCGCTGCCGGCGGCGGCGTGGCTATTGGGTAGCGGCCTGATTGCCTTTGCAACCCTGATGCGGCGAAAGACCTCGACCTAGCACAGGCGCGCCACTGGAACGTCGGCACACGGGGCAATGGCAGAAGCTGGCGTCGATGATACCGGCATCAATGGTGTAGCGCAGGTCGCCGCACAAGCATCCTCCCTCTGCCTTCATAGCACCCCCAAACTATTCATCCGGGTATTCATCCGGGCTCAGGCGTCTGCACGGATAACGTATTTGTCGTATCCCGCTGCGGCCAGCAACTCTTTTGCACGCCCGGCATCCGCCGCAGCTACCTTTACATAGTAGGACTGGTCAGCGCCCGCTATCGAGACGTGCCCCGATCCGCTGTATTCCAGCACTTCGATACCCTCGCCGATCAGAATCGACTTCATCACCACTGTTATTCCCATATCGTAGGATCGAGCTACGTCCATCTCCGGCTCCTGGTAGGCTGCTGTATAGCGCGGGCGATACAACGACTGCTCGCACAAGCATGGGCATTTCGCCGCGGGCGCCCAACGTGAGCGCAGCGATGCAATGCCCGATCGGCTTCTCTTCGTTGTGAGCAGGTGGATATTGATGCGCACGCTAATCCGCGACGATTAGCGTGCGCCTCGTGCGCTGGTACGCCAAAGGCATTGACTTGTTGCCCAGCCAGCAACAATACTGGCGATATTCGCGCGAGGGAATTCACCCCGGCTCACGGCGACGGCGGTTCTCATCTTGAACCTGTCACCCTGTCGAACAACGCGACGGGGAAGTTACCACACTTCATCGCCTGCCCGAACAGAAGCGGGCGAGCCACGGGCATTATTTACCGGTCCTCTGCGGCAGCGAACAAAAACCCAGGCCCGCACCCAATACTCAGGATATCATCCAAAATGAAAGGATTTACCGCAAAAGATGTTCCCGACCTTTCCGGCAAGACATTTTTTGTCACCGGCGCCAACACCGGGCTGGGCTTCGAAGCGGCGAAGGCGCTGGCGGGCAAGAACGCCAGGGTCATACTCGGCTGCCGGTCGCCGGAAAAAGCCGAGCAAGCCAGGGCGGCAATACTGAAGGAGTACGGCAGTGCAGACGTCGGTTTTGTCGAAATCGACCTCGGCAAGCTCAGCTCTGTCAAGCAGGCTGCTGCAGAAGTCGCGCAGGAGCCTCGACTCGACGTGTTGATCAATAATGCCGGTATCATGATCCCGCCCTATCAATTGACCGAAGACGGTTTCGAGTCCCAGTTTGGTGTCAATCACCTGGGACCTTTTGCGCTCACCGCTTTACTGTTAGACAAGCTGCGTAGCACGCCGGCGGCCCGGGTTGTCAGTACCTCCAGCATCGCCCACAAGAGAGGCAGGATCGACTTTGACGATATCAATGCTGAAAAACGTTACAGCGCGATTCAGCGCTACGCGATGAGCAAAATCGCCAACCTGTATTTTTGTTACGAACTCCAGCGTCGCTTATCGGCGGCAGGAGATGCGACGATTTCGGTTGCCGCACACCCCGGCATAGCAGAGACAGAGCTCACCCGTTACATTCCCGGAGCCCTGATGCTGGCGACTCCCCTGTTCAGGCCACTCCTCAACAGCGCGGCCCAGGGGGCATGGCCGACGCTGCTTGCAGCGACGGGGGAGGATGTCCGCGGCGGGGAGTACTTCGGGCCGAGTAAGCGCGGCGAGACTGCCGGGCCGGCGGTGCGGGTAAAATCAAACCGCAAGAGCCACGACAGCAAAATCGCCGAGCGGCTTTGGGATTTGTCGATCGAGATGACGGGCGTAGACCCCCAAATCTAATGCGGTGGCGAGCTGCTGTGCGCGCATGCCAGTGAATAAACAGAACACGAGCCACCGATCATGACGCCAGCCGTCAAGCTCGTTAAACGCCGTAAAGTGGCCCATACCCTGCACAGCTATGACCACGATGCCACAGTCGCTTCCTACGGAATGGAAGCCGCCGACAAGCTGGGTATTGCGCCAGCGCAAGTCTTCAAGACCCTGGTGGCCGACCTGGACAAAGGCGAACTGGTGGTTGCCGTGTTGCCGGTTTCGAGCCAGCTTTCCATGAAAATGCTGGCTCGCACCCTGGGTGGCAAAAGGGCGGCAATGGCTGACAAGGGGGCGGCACAACGCGCTACTGGCTATGTGTTAGGCGGGGTGAGCCCACTGGGTCAAAAGCGCCGCCTGAGGACTGTACTCGACACCTCGGCGATGCAATACGCCACTCTATTCGTCAGCGCGGGTCGCCGGGGCCTGGAGATCGAATTGAGCCCCGCAGACCTGGTGCAGCTCACCGGCGCCGTCATCGCCAAACTATGCGATGACAGCTAAAAACCGGCAAAAACGTTTCGCACCGGCGCCTGCAATCGCGAACATGACCCACCGCCACCCATACCCGCACAGAGAGACCTATGAAATCCGCCCAGCTTGATGCTTTTACCCTCGATCCCCGTGACATCCGCGTGGTCGATGCGCCGGTACCCCGGCCTGGCGCCGGTCAAATTCGGGTGCGCATGCAACTGAGCCCGATCAACCCGTCGGACCTCAACTTTGTCCACGGCACCTACTACAACGCCCTGCGGCGTATCATCTGGAACCAGGGCCAGGGCCGGGGGAGCCCGGTGTATTACGAGCCGAACTTGACCATGCCCTGCCCGCAGCCACCCTATGCGCTTGGCGGGGAGGGCATGGGCATTGTCGACGCGATCGGCCCGGGCATACTGGCCAAGCGCCTGGCGGGAAAGCGGGTTGCCATAGCCGGCGGTCCTCCCAATGGTTGCTGGCAGGAATATGCCGTGGTTGATGCCAACAAGGCGGTGGCCCTGCCAGACACCATTGCCGATGAGCAGGGCGCGATGTTTTTCGTGAACCCGCTTACCGCTTACGTGATGACCCGTGAGGTTCTGAAGATTCCCCGCGGTCAGTGGCTTCTGCTGACAGCGGCCGGATCGGCGTTGGGCAAAAGCGTGGTGCGGCTGGCACAGCTCTATGGGTTCAAGACCCTTTGCGTCGTTCGCTCCAACAGCAACAGCGATGAGCTGAGGCGACTGGGAGCGAACGCTGTTGTCGAGACTTCCAGTCAGGACCTGATTGACGAAGTGTTTCGCATTACCCATGGCAGGGGGGTTGGCTTTGCGCTTGATTGCGTCGGCGGAGAGCTGACGGCTGACGTGGTGCGCTGTCTTGGCCTTGGCGCCAAGCTGGTGCTCTACGGCACCCTTGGCAATAGCCCCTTGCAACTGCCGATTCGTGACCTGATGATGCCCGCCGCCCAGATATCGGGCTTTATCTTGCCCAACTGGATGCTGCAACAATCACCGCTCACCCTGCTCAGGGTACTGCACAAGGTCAGGGGCCTCACCGTCAGGGGCATCTTCACCACCGAGGTCAGTGCCACCTTCCCGCTGGAAGAGGTCGCCGAGGCGGTGAGACAGGCAACCCGCAAGGGACGCACCGGCAAGGTGATGCTGCGCATTGCCCAGACATAAATCACTGCATGCCTACCCGCAGGTGCGGGCTCGCTCAATTGCCGGGCAGCGACCGGGACTGAGCCCGCATGATGCCGTGGCGCAGGGCGGCATGTATCTCAGGCGGGCTGTGCATCCGCTTGATTTGCGCAAACAGCTGCGCGGCCTGGGGGAAATAGAAACGCTGGTAAGCCAACCACTGTTTGACCGGGTTACCCACGTGTCGTGGCTGGTAGGTATCGAGCATGGCTTCAAACAGTTTCAGCACCAATGACAGCACACCCGGCCATGCCAGTGGCTCCAGTTGCCGTTGCTGATCATGGGCGCGAATCAAGCGGGCCAGGTCGGGGCGACTCAAAATGCCACGACCCAACATCAGGTCGTCGCAGCCGCTGGCTTCACGGCAGCGCCGGGCGTCGTCGATACTCCAGATTTCACCGTTGGCGACAACCGGCACCTGAATCCACTCCCTGACCCGGGCCAGTTGCTCCCAGTACGCAGGGGGGCGATAACCATCGCGCCGGGTGCGCGCATGCACCACCAACTCGCTGGGGCCAGCGGCGGCAATGCCCATGACATTGTCCTTGAGCAACGCAATATCATCATAGCCAAGACGCATCTTGACCGTGACGGGCGTGGCCGGCGGGACGGCACGACGAACGGCGTCGACCACGGCGTGTATGCGCTCGGGTTGACGCAACAACACCGCGCCGCCCTGGGTGCGGTTGACGGTTTTCGATGGGCAGCCAAAATTGAGATCGATACCCGGCGCGCCCAGACCTGCAGCCCGGGCCGCGTTATCGGCCATGGCCGAGGGATTACTTCCCAGCAATTGGAGGAATACCGGAACGCCGGCCGGCGTAACCCCTCCCCGCTTCAATTCAGGGCAATAACGATAAAAAACCCGGGGCGGCAACAGTAGATCACTTACCCTGACGAACTCGGTAACACAGCGATCCACAGCACCCAGGCCGGTTAGCAGGTCGCGCATGGTATGGTCTATCACGCCTTCCATTGGGGCCAGAATCAATCGCATGACAGAAAGCCGAGAACCTCGTCCTCAAACACGGTGGGCTGCTCGACATTCATGGCATGCCCCGCAGCGCTGATGATCACCCTGCGCGCATTGCTGATATGGCTCGCCATGAGTTCGGCCTCCGGCAAATAGTGGGTATCGTTTTCGCCAACCAGGATCAGGGTCGGCGCCCTGATCCCGGCTAACTCGCCGACCATTGAAGGGCGATGGATAGCGACCTTAAAACAACCGAGAAACCCGTGGACCGTCGCCTTGCTGGCGCAGGCATCAAGCTCACGAATTAATTCAGGCTCCCAGTCGATGTCGGCGAACAACGGCCCCGAGAAGTAGTAGTGATAGGTTTCTCGCAGCCCCCTGCTGGCCAACATTTGCTCGATAAGGCGAGCGCGCGCAGTTATGGCAGCGGGGAGCCGGGAGGCCATGGCAGAAGCCAGCACCAGGCGCTCAACCCTGTCAGGCCAATCGACGGCGGCGCGCAGGGCGGCTATCGCGCCCATGGAATAGCCGAGCAGGCTGGCCTTGTCGATGGCCAGCGCGTCGAGCACTGCAAGCAGATCCGCCGCAAAACCTTCCGGGGTGTACGGATTCCTGCCCCCCGACTGTTGCCGCGGGTGATCAGAGTCGCCGCAGCCACGCTGATCAAAAGTAACAAGGCGGTGGCATCGGGCAAAACGCGCACGGTGTCGGTCCCATAACGATTGATTCCAACCCATGGCATGACAACATACCAGTGCCGGGCCGCTGCCCTGGCTGGTGTAGGCAATGCGTATCTCGCCAGCCCGGGTTTCACCCCTGGTTACCGGGGGCCACTGTCCAGTGTCGCTAATTCCCTTTGCCGCCATCTGCTGCTCAATATTCAGGTTACACGTAGCGGGCATGGTATCAGGATAATGTCCGGTAGAGGCTATAGCAGGAGACGCTGCCGGGCTGGAACGGCGCCCGGCGCATAGCCGGGACAAGGGTCAATGTCGATCCCGCCGGACTACCGCCGCACCGCTGTCGACCGACCTGCAGCGCTCTCGCCCGCGAGCCTTTACCTGCCCCTAAAGACGCACTCGCTGCGACCGCACCAAAACATCCCTCCGCGCCAGGGTTAACGATTCGCGGCCGTAGAAACACTTATTGCACGGCAGGGTCGTAAATATGATTAAATTCGTTCCTTTCCAGCTACGCCATCAGGTGCATTCCCGGACCATGAACGAAACGCAAGCGAGTACCCAGGTGAAAATACCCGACACCCAATTGCACATTGTGACCGGGAAGGGTGGCGTGGGAAAAACAGCCGTCGCCACCGCGTTGGCGAGCGCAAGTGCCCGCAGCGGCAAGCGCACCTTGCTAACGGTCTACGAACGCAACGATGCGAAGCACCCATTACTGGATCTGCGTGTGGCCTATGAACCAGTGCTGGCGGAAGCCAACCTGTGGGTCAGCCGGCTCGACAGTCGTTTGTCGATGAAGGAGTATTTGCATCGCAATATTCCCATGCACCTGCTCTATGACTGGGTTTTGAACGGCAAGATGATGAGCCAGTTTACCGATGCAGCCCCGGGATTCGACGAGATCATGTGCCTGGGCAAGCTCTACGACCTCGCGGAGGGCTCCGACGGCAAGGTAGAATTCGACACCATCGTATTCGATGCGCCCGCTACCGGACATTGTGCACTGATGCTACGCACACCGACGGTGCTTGCCAGCACTATTCGCGGCGGCCCGGTAAACAGCAGTGCATTGAAAATCCAGGCTTTGCTTGCGGATCAGCGACGCTGCAGCGTTCTGGTAGTAGCGCTACCGGAGGAAATGGCGATTCAGGAAGGGGGCGAGCTGCTTGACTATGTGGGCGGCGAGCTGGCCCTGAAAACCGGCCCGATGATCATCAACCGCACCCGACCCAGACGTTTCCTCGACGCTGAAATCGAGCACTTGCTGGAGCAGAGCAGCACCGTTAGCCTGCAAACCCGGGCAGTACTGGAGAGCGCTGCTGCGCACCACAAACAGTCGAGCTTGCAGGCGGGCTATATGGACAAGGTATTGCGGCATCGCAGTGAAGGGCTGGTCGAGGTCGAACAGGTAATCCAGCGTCGATTTGACGCTCTCGGCATCATAGACGGCATTGCCGCCGCGCTGGCCCCTGCGCTGGAGGGTTACAGGTCATGAGCGTTGCCAATCTGGACTTACTTGCGCTGCTCGACAGCAAAAGCATCCTGTTGTGCTGTGGCAGTGGCGGCGTCGGCAAAACCACGACCGCCGCCTCGCTGGGGTTACTCGCCGCCAGTCGCGGTCGCTCAGTGCTGGTGCTTACCATCGATCCGGCCAAACGCCTGGCCCAGGCTATGGGCCTGGACAGCCTCAGCCATGAGCCCCAGGCCATCGATATTTCGGCCTTGTCGTCAGGCCAAGGTGATGGCGCCCTGTACGGCATGATGCTCGATACCAAGCGCACCTTTGATTATCTGGTCGAGCGCTATGCACCCAGCCCGGAGGCGCGCCAGGCGATTTTCGATAACCATTACTATCAGCACGTCAGTAGTTCACTGGCCGGCTCTCGGGAATTCATGGCCATGGAACGGGTCTACGAGATAGCCAGTGAAAATCGCTATGACCTGGTGGTGGTCGACACACCGCCCTCCCAGCATGCCCTGGATTTCATAGATGCGCCCAAGCGCATGTTCGAACTGTTCGAAGGGCGCTTCCTGAAAGTACTACTAAAGCCCTACAAAGTGGTGGGCAAGGGCGGAATGAAACTCTTCAAGCGGGGCTCGGCAAGATCCCTGAAGTTTCTCGAGAAGCTGACCGGCTACCAGTTCCTCAACGACTTGTCTGAGTTTTTCCTTGTTTTCACCGACATGTTCGAAGGGTTCAAACAACGCTCGGAACGCGTCCGAGAGCTTCTGGGACAAGGTGACAGCAGCTTTCTGCTGGTATGTGCACCCGAACCCGCCAGCCTGGGGCAGGCCCAGCGCTTTTTCCAGCGTTTGCGTGGTGAAGACCTTCCCGTGGGCGGGATGATCGTCAATCGGGTTCACATCGCCCGGGGGCCGGAGCAACTCAGCGCCGACTGCCAGCAGGAATTGTCCGACCTCGCAAGCAGCATCAAGGCACCACCCGATCTGGCTCAGCGGCTACTGGATTGCTACCGGGAGCAGCACGACCTGGCGCTGGCAGACGCCTACACCATCGAAAACACACCAGTGGCGAAGCAACAGATTGCGATCCAGAAAGTGCCACATTTTGAACGCGACCTCCACAGCCTGGAGGATCTCGAGGCCTTTGCGGGTCAACTTATTGCGCAACCGGTCGGCGGCAGCCCGGATACGCACAACGGTGAATGACCTGGCCAGCCGGGGTGCCGGCACCGCCCGTACCCAGACCAGCTTGGCGACTGTGGCCCAAAACTTTGGCCGGCCTACTGGAAATACACCTGCATATGGTGGTAACTTACCAGAATCCTCTGATTAGGCTTTTCAAGCATTATCAAAGGCAAACTGAACTTTAATTTTTCCCAATAACTTAAGGGGATAGACAATGAAGCACAACCCAATGAAAGTACTGACAGCCGCAGCCGTTATCGCGATTGCTACTGGCTGCGCCAGCAACGCCTCCCTGGACGAAGTACGTTCCATGGCCGCCGCCGCTGAGCAAACTGCCAACGAAGCCAACCAGAATGCCGCTGCAGCTCGCACCGCAGCTGAGCGTGCCCAGTCTACTGCAGACCAGGCACTGGCCACAGCTAATGCAGCCAACATGACTGCTGAAGAAGCCAACGACAAAATCGATCGTGCTTTCCAGCGCTCAATGGCAAAGTAGTCTAACGTTGTGCCAAAAGCCCGACAGCCCCGGCGTAGTCGGGCTTTTTTTTGACCGCGCAAAAGAGCGGTGATGGTGGGTCCGGTACCGGCCCGCAGATAGCGAAGCCTGCTGGCCTGTTACAGCGTTCGCCCCACGGGAGTGGGCAAGCCCCGCTGCAAAGCCTGCACCCGCCAGACCTCATCCCAGTCTATAACGGCATCAGGCACTTTTTTCTTTGCCTCCGCCAGGGTAGTTGTGATCGTGCGACTGGTCTGGTCGACGGCCCCCGCAGACCCCTCCAGCGGTGGGTGTACCTCCAGGTATAAAACCCCCTCCTTCCAGCCCGCCTTGTAACGCTGATTGATGATGTAAACGGGGGTATCGTTTTTCACGCGCAGCGCCAGGCTTTCGATATCCGCTGGGTACATGCGAATACAACCGTGGGTGACCTGCATCCCGATGCCATTTTCACGATTGGTTCCGTGGATGAAGTAACTGGGAATCCCAAGGCGCAGGATATATTGACCAAGGGGATTATCGGGGCCAGCAGGCACCCTGGTGGGAAGTATATCCCCTCGAGCAGCGTGCTCCTCTCGCACCGACTCCGGGGGGTACCAGTCAGGGTTCTTGGCGCGCCCGGTTACTTTCGTCACCTCCAGCGGCGTGCTCCAATCGCCGCGCCCAACACTGATTGGGTAGACCTCCACCGTGGGTGTTTGCCCACGCGCCGCCGGCGGGTAGTAGTACAGTCGCTTTTCCGAGACATTGATCACAATGCCCTTACGTGGCGCGGCAGGCAGCACATGCTGCGCCGGCAGGGTCACGACTTCGCCCACCTGGGGAGCCCAGGCGTCTATTTGCGGATTAGCCGCGCGCAACGCATCGTAACCGAACATATAAACCCTGCCGACGTCGATCAACGTTTCCTGGTCGGAGATCGTCACCTGCTGTACTTCGCCCACCACGTCCCCCGCATCGGGAGCCAGCGCAAAAATATGCAGTCGCTCCATGGCGCGGGCGGGCCCTGCCAGTAATACAACCGACAACAGCATGGCGAAGCATGCCCTGGAAAAACTAATCTTGCTCATCAGTGGTAATCAACCGCAGTATATTCAGGGTAAAATTTCAATCGGAGTGCCAATATCCACTGCATTCCATATCTCGTCCATCTCTTCATTGGTGACCGCAATACATCCATCGGTCCAATTGATCCTCTGGATCACCGCCGGCGGGTACTCCAAAGGGCGATCCGGAAACCCATGAATCATGATCGAACCACCGGCATTGACCCCTGCATAGCGAGCGAGTTCCAGATCGTATTGGTTGGGGTACGAGATATGTATGGCCTTGTAAAAGTCGCTATCTTCCTTCTTGAAATCAAGGGTATACCTGCCTTCCGGTGTGCGGTCGTCACCCTCCTTGAACTTATGTCCCCGGGGCTGGGGCCCCAGAGAAACACGGTACTCCTTGAATGGCCTGCCATTTTGCAGCAGGTAAAGTTTGCGCTCCGCCTTGTTGACCAACACAAAGTCGGCCTTCGGTGAAGCCAGCGCCGCACTGGACGACAGCAGGAAAACACTGAAAAACAAAAATCTCATCATGGCACCGATTGTAATGCACTCGCCCCGGGGCGAGAAGAGCCGGCCCCGGGGAAGCTTGCTGAAAAAAGGGGCCCTACCGACACATAATAGCCAATTATCCAGCCACTCGAAGTTTCATGGCGCTTCGCCGTATCCAGAAGCGCCCTGGGCTGTGATTTCTGACGATACTGATTGTATCCCGGCCGGTTGCGGTTACGCAGAAGCCTTGTCACCGCTATATCTCACCGATATTTGGAATTCTCGTTGAGAGATTGTGCACTGTGCGGGGTTTTACGACCAAGGGCATAGCCGTAGCTATGGCCGCGGAAGCAAAATTTCGCACAGGGTGCAAGATCCGGCGAGAAACCAAATAGGCTTTTGAGTTTGCAGTAGAAGGTATCTATTGATACCGACCGTCGAATCGGTGAGATATGGCGGCTGGGAACGGGCAGGGCGCGAGACTCAGCTCAGGGTCTTTAGCAATTCCAACCGGGCGTCGAGCATTTCCCGGCAGGTGTTGAGTCGTGGATAGTCCGGTGCCTCCGCGGTTCGCTCAAGATCGATGAGGCGGTATTCCAGATCAGTGATTTCACCAACCAGTTTGCGAAAAAGAAGGCGGTTGTCACCCAGGTAGGATTGCAACAAGATGTGGCGCAAGTTATAGCCGCGATGAAGGGCCGCCGAGCGCACGCTGTGGTTCTTCATTGTTATTATCTCCGTCAGTCTTACAGACGCCTGGCGAACCTCCCGCTGCAGGACAATTTGCCAAACTTCAGCATAACCCCTCTGCGCCAGCCAGAATCCCCATGGTAAGCCACTGGGGCAAACGCTTTTATATCGATTGGTTATTTGAAGCTAATTTTTTAAGCACGCTGGTTCGTTCCTTGATTCTCAAGCACCTTCCACCAATCGAAGCTGGCCGGGCCCAGTGCAATGAATGGGGGGTTCTGCAGTTGCGGGCGCAGATTGTAAGCGAGACGGCGACCGGTCATATCGATTATCGTCCCACCCACCGCCTCCAGTAACGCCTGACCAGCAGCAGTGTCCCACTCCGAGGTCGCACCGAAACGCGGGTAGATATGGCCGGCACCCTCGACAATGCGACAGAATTTCCAGGCACTGCCGCGCAGCTCTTCTAACATCCAGGGAAAATGGCACCGCAGTTCACTCTTGAACCGATTGACCCGGGGGTCCTCCGCGCCGCGGCTGCTGGTCAACACCTTGACCGGGGCATCAGACGACGCCGCGCGTGGCACCAGCAATCGCTGCTCCCACCGGGTGTACAGCAAAGGCGCTTGATCGATACCGCCAATATACATCTCGCCGGTAAGCGGCAGGTAAATAACACCCAGAACGGGCCGGCAAGAATCTACCAGCGCGATACTGATGCAGAATTGCCCGGAACCATCGAGAAATTCGCGGGTGCCATCGAGGGGATCAACCAGCCAGTATTGACCCCACCGGCTGCGCTGGTCAAAGCCGGGGATATCAGTCTCTTCAGACAATATGTGCAAGCCAGGACTTATCCGCTCGAGCCCCTGTCGCAGTATGTTATTGCTGCTGCGATCTGCCTCGGTTACCGGGGAACTGTCCTCCTTGAAATCGACCGCCAGGGGACGCGTCAGGTTTTGCGCGTAGAGCGCTCGCAATTGCTCACCTGCAGCCTGGCACAGTTGGTATAAAGGGAGAGTCAGCTCGTGCATTTCGACACCGGGTAAAGGCCTGAAACGACCCAATCGCCGGGCCGGCGACGGGGATGTACTGTGGCCCGCGAACACACTATCATCGGTCGTCACCCGCGGTTGCTTGCATTTGAGATACCCCCTGGCTTGGGCCAAACTGCCACCATGAAGATCAACTGGAACGACATCGATACTGTATTGCTGGACATGGACGGCACCCTGCTGGACCTGCACTTCGACAACTTTTTCTGGCTGGACCACTTGCCGCGGCGCTATGCCCAACATCGCCAACAACCGGAGTCAGTAGCGAGGAAAACACTCGGCGAGCGTTTTGCCAGCGAACGCGGTAGCCTGAACTGGTACTGCCTGGATTATTGGTCCGAGCAACTGGAGCTTGATATTGTCACCCTAAAGCGCGAAGTCACCCACCTGATCGCCTTGCGACCCCACGTTGCCCATTTCCTGCAGGCGCTGAAACAGAGCCATCGCGACTGCCTGCTGGTAACCAATGCCCATCGCGACAGTGTTGCCATAAAAATGGAACACATCGACCTGCGACCCTGGCTCGACGAAATCATTATATCCCACGATTTCAATGCCCCCAAAGAAGACCTGCAATTCTGGCACAGAATGCATCGCAAGCTGGGCTTCGATCCCGAGCGGACCCTGTTTATCGATGACACCGAGGTCGTATTGCGGGCGGCGCGGGATTTTGGCATTCGTCATCTCCTTACGCTACTGCAGCCTGACAGCCGCGCCCCACGGCGCGCGGGGCTGGAATTTCCCGCCATTCACCATTTCGATGAGATCATGCCGCCGATAGAGCTGGCGAGCAATCCCGTGGTGGGCGGTGGGCAAGAATGAGCGCTTCCAAGCAAGCACTGCCCGGGCCCGGGAACAGCCGGCAAAAGTCAGGCTCGACAAATGGCTCTGGGCTGCCCGCTTTTTCAAGACCCGCAGTCTCGCGAAACAGGCAATCGAAGGCGGCAAGGTGCACTACGATGGTGCGCGCTGCAAAGTCAGTAAAGAGGTGCTGGTCGGGGCACTGCTGCGCATTCGCCGCGGCCAGCAACAGATGACTGTTGAGGTCATGGTGCTGTCCGACCAGCGGGGGCCGGCCAGCATCGCCAGCCAGCTGTACCGGGAAACCGCGGATAGCCTGCTGCAGCGGGAGCAGATGGCAGCAAGCCGCCTCGCGGCGAACGCCGGCATTCGCCAGCCCAGTGGGCGGCCACACAAGCGGGACCGTCGATTGATACACCGCTTCAAGAATCGCCACCTGGAAGAGTAATGGCGGGTGGCGGGCAGCCCGGGTAAACACGGTTCGCCGGCTCACCCGACTGTGAGCTGCCAGCAGCGACCCGCAAGGTGGCAGCGGTCGTTCCAGTGTGGTAATACCGAATAACCCGACTTACCTTACTTCCGCCCGCTTTTTTTGCCATAATGGCGCCCCATTATTTCGACCACCCCGGTTTACCTGCTGGCATCCTTGATGTTCCGGGCCGCCGGTGGCGATTTCACGGCAACTGCGTACAACAGGAACGACTGCATGGACAACTCCAACGAGAGCAACACCACGGTATACAAAAACCTGAGTTCGGCACAGCTTGTTGAGCATGCGCTGGCCAACGGCGAAGGCTTGCTGACAAACACGGGTGCACTGGCAGTCACAACCGGAAAACGCACCGGCCGCTCGCCGGCCGACCGCTTCATCGTTCGCGAACCGGGCAGCGAGGATGCTATCGATTGGGGCTCGGTGAATCGACCGTTCGAGCCGGAGAAATTCGATGCACTGTGGCGGCGGGTCGAGGACTATCTCGCGGGTAAAAGCTATTACGTGCAGCAGATGCATGTTGGCGCCCACGATGAGCACTACATCCCCGTTAACGTAGCAACCGAAACCGCCTGGCAAAACCTGTTCGGCCGCAATATGTTCATTCGCCCCGCAAGCTACAACCCCAAGCAAAAGGAAGAGTGGCAAATTCTCAATGCCGCAGGTTTCGTCTGTGACCCAGAGCGTGATGGCACCAACTCCGACGGCGTCGTGCTGGTCAATTTTGGCCAGCGCAAAGTACTGTTGGCGGGCATGCGCTATGCCGGCGAGATGAAGAAAGCGATGTTCTCGGTGCAGAATTTTCTGTTGCCCGAAAAAGATGTCATGCCGATGCACTGCTCTGCCAATGTCGGCGAACAAGGCGATACCGCTCTGTTCTTCGGCCTTTCCGGCACCGGCAAGACTACCCTCTCCGCAGATCCGGAGCGATACCTGATCGGTGATGACGAGCATGGCTGGTCCAGGGGCTCGGTTTTCAATATCGAGGGTGGCTGTTACGCCAAGACGATAAACCTGAGCCATGAGAACGAGCCGGTTATTTGGGATGCCATCGATTTCGGTGCCATCGTCGAAAATGTTGCGATTGATCCCGATTCACGTGCCGCCGACTACGACAATACTGAATTGACCGAGAATGGGCGCTGCAGCTACCCCCTGGATCACGTGGAAAAGCGGGTGCCCGAGAACAGCGCTGGCGAACCCAAAACCGTTATCTTCCTCACCTGCGACGTATCCGGCGTACTGCCACCAGTAGCTATATTGTCCAAGGAAGCGGCCGCCTTCCACTTTCTGTCGGGTTACACGGCTCGGGTTGGCTCCACCGAAGTGGGGGCCGAGGCCGGCATCCACCCCACTTTCTCCACCTGTTTTGGTGCGCCGTTCATGCCCCGACCGGCCGGTGTCTATGCTGATTTGCTGATGAAGCGCATTGCCGACTTCGGCAGCAGGGTCTACCTGATCAATACCGGCTGGACCGGCGGGTCGGGCAAAAAAGGGAAGCGCTTCCCGATTCCGGTCACCCGGGCGGTGGTGGCAGCAGCCCAGAATGGTCAACTGGATGATGTTGAGACGCAACACCTGGATATTCTGAACCTCGATATCCCCAAGGCGATTCCCGGCGTCGCACAAGAATTTGTCAATCCCCGCGATGCCTGGGCCGATGCTGCGGCCTACGACGAGCAGGCGCGCAAATTGGCGAAGCTGTTCCAGGAAAACATTACTTCTTTCGACATTTCGGACGAGATTATCGCCGCCGGCCCCAAGGCTGATTAGCCCGAATAATTGCACCAGCTGCCTGAGATAGCGCGCCGATATCGCGTTGCTTTTGCGTGCTCGCGAACGTAAACGTAGCCATAGCTACGTCGGAGTGAGCATGTGCGCAAAATCGGCGCGAGATCGAGTGGTATCCAGGCAAACAGCAGTGGTGACAGTTTGTACCCCGGTGAAAGACTCGCGAAATCCTATTCTACAAGGGCCAGATAAATAATTTGCTGTGTGCTGGTGCATTATTTGGGCTAGCCCGATCCCAGGCATGGCAGCGATTGCGACTGCCATGCCCAACGCGCCTCAGCCCCTCCTGCGAACATCTTTCCCTGCGTCATTCCCGCCAAACCAGCGATTCAACCAGCGCCCCACCGCATCACAAAACAGGTAGAGGCAGGGCACGAATAAAAGCGTTACCAGGGTTGCGAAAAGCACGCCAAAGGTCAGCGAAAGCACCATTGGAATGAGGAACTGCGCCTGTACGCTGCGCTCCAGGGTAATCGGCAACAAGCCGACGAAGGTGGTAACCGAGGTCAACACGATTGGCCTGAAGCGATCTCTGCCGCCCTGCAACAGGGCATCCCACAGTGAGGCGCCGCTGGCCCGCAGGCTGTTGACCCGGTCGATCAACACCAGGTTATCGTTAACCACCACCCCGGCGCAGGCAATAATTCCGAGCAGGGAAAACATGCTCATTTCGCGGCCAAACAACAGGTGCCCGATGACAGCTCCCATGTAGCCGAATGGAATCGCCACCAGGATCAGGAGCGGCTGCCAGTAGGACCGAAACACGATGGCCATCATGCCGAACACAACCAGTGTGGTGCCTATCATGAGCCGCTTCATCTGGGCGAGGAATTCCCGCCGCTGCTGCTCCCTGCCCTCCACCTGGATATCGAAACCAGGGTAACGGGCTTGCAGACCGGGGCGCTGCTCGCGCAACAGGGTTGCAACCACTTCTCCGGCGTCGTAGCCCGGCTCTGTTTCGGCAGTAACGGTTGAAACGCGGCGCCCATTTACCCGGTCGATTTTGCGGTACCCGGGAACGTAATGTATCTCGGCCAGCGCCTCGAACGGTATCTCGCGCCCGTCAGGGGCGCGAATGCGCATCTCCTTGAGGAAATTCACGGCGCCCCGCTCGGCGTAGGGATAGCGCACCATGACCTTGACATCTTCACGCAAGCGGGGGATGCGCTGCACTTCCTCGCCATAAAAACCACGTCGCACCTGGAGCGCGAGGTCGGCAAGGCTGACACCAAGGTTTTCGGCCAGTGGCTTCAGTCGAAGCTCGATTTCCGCACTGGGGTTGTCGAGGCTGTCGCGGATATTGTAAACGCCGGGGAAGCGGGCGAGTTGCAGTTTGACGTCAGCGGCCGCCCCGCGCAGTGCCTCCAGGTCCGGCGCGACAAGCTCAAATTCGATATCCTTGCCCCCCTGCCCGATGGTGTAACGGATATCGAAATCCTTGACATCCGGCAGCTCGCCGATGGCGTCCTGCCAGCGCCGCTTGAGCTCCCCAGCCGATATGTCGCGATGCTCGCTCTTGCCCAGGCCAATCGTCACCCGCGCCCAATCCTGGACCGCGAGGGATTCCACATGCACCACCACCGGTTCACCGCCCTCGGGATTCACTTCCTGCTTCAGCCGCGAAGCGGTAACTTCCAGATGCTCCAGCACTTGCTCGGTCTGGCTGAACGGGCTTCCCTCGTGCATGATTACCCGACCCACCAGGTAATCAATCGATACCCGCGGGAAAAAACTCGCGCCCAGCCAACCGCCGCTGTAAATGGCGATAGTGATCAACAGCGCCATCAGGAAGCTCACCAGGGTCAGGTTCCGACGCTGCATACTGCGGCGTAAAAACGGCTGGTAGACCTGGCCGGCGAACTGCTCCATGCCCCGGGCAAAACGCTCCCGGGTTCGCTCCAGGCCAGCGAGCCAGCGCCATTTACCCGGTTGCTCGGGGCGCATGTGCGCCAGGTGGGCAGGCAGGATGAACATGCACTCGACCAGCGAGAAGCCCAACGCCAGCAACACCACCCAGGCAATCTGGCGGGCCTCGGGCGTATCATCCGGCAGCAGGAAAAAGGACCCAAAAAACAGCATGGTCGTGATCACTGCAAACCACACCGGCTTCATCACGCCAATCGCACCCGCAACTGCTCCGGCAGCACCTTGCTGCCCCCGGGACTGCGCCGCATAAATTGACTCACCGACGATAATAGCGTCGTCGACGACGATGCCGAGGATCAGAATAAACGCGAACAGGGCAATGGTATTGAGGGAAGCCCCGGTGGCAGGTAGCAGCCAGATGGCACCCAGGAACGCCACCACTATCCCCAGGCAAACCCAGAACGCCAGCAGGGGGCGCAGGAACAGCAACAGTACGATAAAAACCAATGTCAGTCCGCCGAGGCCATTATTGATCAGGGTGTTGAGGCGAGCCTTAAAAGGCTGCGACTGGTCACGCCAGATGACCGCCTCTACCCCCTCGGGCAGGTAGCGTTGCTGCTGTTCTACCCAGTGATAGACTGCCTCGCTGGTCTTGAGGATGTCCGGCTGGGTGGTACTGTAAACGTCGAGCCTGAGGAATGGCTTGTCATCGAAGCGGGCGATGATATCGCTCTCCTCAAAGCCATCCTTCACCGTGGCGACATCGCCCAGCAGCACCCGGGTTCCATCGTCATTACCCAACAGCACAATCGACTCGAAGTCGGCGGCAACATAGGCCTGGCCGCGGGTCTGCAACTGGATATCGCCTCCCGCGGTGCGCAACTTACCCGCCGGCAGGTTCAGCGATGAACCCCTCACCGCGTTGACTACATCGTCGAATCGCAAGCCGTAGCGGCGCAGGTCGAGCTCTGAGACCTCGATACTGATCTCGTACTTGCGCGGCTCCTGCAGATCGACTAACTGGACTTCGGGCAACGCAGCGAGATCATCCCGCAATTGCTCGCTGAGCTCCTTCAGGTTCGCCTCACCAATATCGCCGGCAATGGCGACGCTGATCAACAGCGACTTCCACAGGACTTCATTGACCTGTGGTCGCTCGGCATCGACCGGGAAACTGGTAATGGCATCGACCCGACTCTTGACCTCGTTGAGCAGGCGCAGAGAATCATAGTCCGCCTCGACTTCTATACTCACCTCTCCCAGGCCTTCCCTGGCGGTGGCTACCACCCGCTCGACGCCATCGAGATCGCGGATCGCCTCTTCGATGCGAATACAAACTTGCTGCTCGATCTCGGAGGGCCCCGCACCCGGATAAACCACGCTGACCAGGATCGTGTCCAGTTCCCGCTCAGGGAAAAACTGCTTGGAGACCAGCGGGAATGTGTACAGCCCCATGACGATAGTGATGACCATCAACAGGTTGGCGGCGATCGGGTTGTGAACGAACCATTCGACAATGCGCTTCAAGGACTAGGCTCCCAGCGGATTTCGCGCTGGCCTCGGGTCCAGGCGCATGCCCGGCACCGCCCTGGTCAGGGGTGAGACGATAATCCGCACCGATCCGTTGAAGTCGGCCTGCACCAGGATCTGCTGCCCATCGGCCTGCAACACCTCCACACTTTTGAACAGCAGCCGATCATCAGGCCCCAGTAGCCAGATGGTGTCCCGGGGCCGCAGCGCACCGCGCGGGATCGCGATCACGTCGTCCTGGCTACGACCGGCTATTCGCGCCCGGACAAACTGCCCAATCAGCAGAGGCGGCCGGCCGCTGGTCTCATCGGCGACGAATGGGTCCTCGATCTCGGCAACTGCAAACAGGGTTCTGCTGCGCGTATCGATGGCAGCATCGGTGCGGGTAATAAAGCCCTCCCACTGCCAATCCCTGCCCCCCAGCCTGCCACTGATTGCAACCGGGATCGGCGCCGACCTTGCTTCCTGCCCCGGGTGCAGCTTGAGGTCCAGCAGCCCCACCTGTCGATCCGTAAGCGGCAGCCTGATTTCGACGGACTTGGTGCTGTAGATCCTTGCCACGGCGGAGCCGGGAACGACAAACTGCCCGACATCGACCATTGTTTCCAGGATGCGGCCGGCAAACGGTGTAGATACCGCGGTGCGCTTCAATTCCAGTTCGGCCTGGGCGAGATCTGCCCTGGCAGCCCTCACCGCGGCCTCGGCGCTCGCCAGCTGGGGCACACGCAGGAACAAATCATTGGCATCGCGATCGCCCAGATCACGCCACTCCCTTTGCGCCTGGCGCACCCGACCTTTCTCCACGGCCAACACTTGCCGGGCATCCGCTAAGCGGGCCCTGGCGCGCTCTATGGCATGGCGATAATCCTGCTGTTCCAGTTGTACCAGCACCTCGCCTGCCGCAAAAAAGTGCCCCTCGGCAAAACCGCTGGCCGTGGCTTCAACCTTCCCGCCCACTTGCGCGACCAGGTCAATCTGCCGCCGCGGTTGCACCGTGCCCTGGGTGTTCACCGCGACCTCCACCCGGGCAGGACTCATCGTGAGGAATTCAGCGATGGGTGGGGGCTGCGGAGTGTCCGGCTGACGTTCGGGCTGTGGCTTGCCGCGAAATAAAAACAACGCTACCCCAAGGCCGAACACCAGCACCAGCGCGGTAGTCACCCAGCCACGGTTACTGAATATCATGGCAACACCCTTGTGATAGCCGACACGGCCTTACCCTGGCTACACTCTTTGGCAACACCTGCAAACCTTCGATCCCCACTCAATGCATCAGATCCCGCCAGCAACGCAAGGCCTTCTGTTACGGATATTGACTACCCCCGGATTATGCCAGCCCCCAGCGCGGCATGAGAAATAATCTGCAGTTTCTGTTGGTGAAAATGCTCGCAAATCTGCCGCGAAGGCGAAAACAGGGGGCGCACGAGTCCAGGATGACAGTGCCAGCTCCCCCTGTCGATAACGACAAGGATTCCAAATTTTGGCATTTAGTATGACCTTTCTAGAAATTTCCCCCAAAATCCCCCTTACGATAACAACTGGAACCATTTAATGGCGACAAAACCCGCAGCCAAGAAAGAACTCAAAACCGAGAAGTTGAGTGATATCGTCAAGGATCTTTACCTCGCCAACCTCGGCATGTACGACAAAATCTACGAGACCCTCGAGGAGAAAGTCGAGGAGATCAGCGACAAGCGAGAGGGCTTGTTCAAGGAATTGGTAAAGCGTGGTGAGCATGTCCATAAAACCGCTGAAAGGCGGATTAAGGATGCACAGAAAGACGCTGGAAAATTTATCAGGCATTTCGATCTGACCAAGGAAATGAAACTGGAAGATCGTATCAAGGAATTGCGCAGCAACTTTGGCTCAGTCAGGGAAAAGCTGGTTCCTGGAGCGAGTAAGAAAAAGGCTCCATCCAAAACCAGGGCGAAGGCCAAGACGACCGCAAGCAAGGCAACACGCGCAGCGAAGCAAGCCGCTGCAAAGGCATCGTCCTAAGCTCCATTCAGGTCTCATTAGTCTTGCTTAAGGGGTGTGTCCACGTGGCACGCCCCTTTTTTTATTCTGCGATTTGCAGTTAAGCATACTCGTCGCAACATGGTGCTTCTGGATTTACCGGACACCACGATGCTATTCTCCGCGCTTGCACAATGCAGCGAGAAGAAACCTCAATGAAAACAAGAGAACGGATTCTTCATACCAGCCAGTTGCTATTCAATGAAGAAGGGGAGCCCAATGTCACCACGGTGGATATCTCCAACGAAATGGAGATCAGCCCGGGTAACCTCTATTACCACTTCAAGGGTAAAGAGGCGATTATCGAGTCATTGTTCGCCCGCTTTGAGGTAACCCTCAGCGATATTCTGCGGGCGCCCCTGGAAAAAGAGCTCAGTGTCGAGGATAGCTGGTTCTACCTTTACGTCGTTTTTGAGGAAATTTATAACTTTCGTTTCTTCTACCAAAACCTGTCAAACCTGCTGCATCGCTACGACGCCATCAATCGCAAGTATAAACGCCTGATGGAGCTCAAAACCCGTACCGCCCATGCCCTGCTCAGCGAGGTTGCCGAGCACGGAATCCTCAGTATCGAAGCCGAGGAACTCGACCAGTTGTGTGAAAGCATCACCCTGCTGTTGACCTACTGGCTGACTTACTGCGACCTCAAAGGGCAACAACTCGACCCGCCGGCGGCGATCCACCAGGGGGTGTTCCAGATCGTGCACCTGGTCGCGCCTTACCTGAGTGAGGAGTACAGCCACATTTACCGGGAGTGCAAGGCCCTTTACCAGGCAGCCATAGCAGAGCTGGGGCAGTAACGGGGGTCCAAGAAGCGGTTTTGGGGCTGCCCCCAGCAGCTGCTATGTAATCTGCCGTAAATGTCGCCATCGAGGCGAGGCTACTGCATAATACCGGCCTTTCCACAGAGCAGGGATCATCTCAATATGTCGATAGCCGAACGCATCGCCAACGAGCTCAAGATAGCATCCAGCCAGGCGACAGCCGCAATCAGCTTACTCGACGAGGGTGCGACGGTACCCTTCATCGCACGCTACCGTAAAGAACTCACCCAGGGGCTGGATGACACCCAGCTACGGGCGCTGGAAGAGCGGCTGGGCTATATGCGCGAACTCGACCAGCGCCGCCAGACAATTCTCGAAAGCATCGCCGAGCAGGACAAACTGACGCCCGAGCTGGAGCAGGATATTCGCGATGCAGATACCAAGACCCGGCTCGAGGATCTCTACCTGCCGTACAAACAAAAGCGCCGAACCCGGGCACAGCAGGCTCGCGAGGCCGGCTTGGAGCCCCTGGCCGATGCGCTGCTGCAAAACCCGGAGCTGGATCCGGCCACCGAAGCCGCCAACTATGTGAATTGCGACAAAGGTATTGACCTGCCCAAGGCGGCGCTCGATGGAGCCCGCTATATCCTCATGGAGCGCTTTTCCGAAGACGCCGAGCTGCTGGGTCAGCTGCGCACGCTGCTGCAACAGGACGGCCTACTCAGTGCCAGGATCATCGACGGTAAGGAGCACGAAGCGGCCAAATTTCGCGACTACTTCGAGCATGACGAGCCGCTTTGCAAAGTACCGTCCCATCGTGCCCTGGCCATGTTGCGGGGCCGCAACGAGGGCTTGTTATCGCTGTCATTGACACTGCCCAATGCCGACCAGCAAGCGGTACACCCCTGCGAGGCACGCATTGCGAATTACTGGCAACTGGGGCAACAGGGGCGCGCCGCTGATAAGTGGCTGGCTGAGGTCGTGCGCTGGACCTGGCGGGTAAAATTGCTGCCTCACCTGGAATCCGACCTGCTGGCCCAGATGCGCGAGGCTGCGGAGCTGGAAGCCATCAAGGTCTTTGCCGCCAATCTCAAGGATCTGCTGATGGCAGCGCCGGCCGGGGCACGCCCGACAATTGGCCTCGACCCCGGTCTGCGCACCGGTGTTAAGGTAGCCGTAGTCGATGGCACGGGTAAGGTCGTGGACCATTGCGCCATCTTTCCCACGCCCCCGCAAAACCGGTGTGCAGAAGCAGAGCAGGTGCTGATCAAGCTCTGCCGCAAGCACCGGATCGAATTGATAGCCATTGGCAACGGCACGGCAAGCCGGGAGACCGACCGTTTTGTCGGCGATCTGATCAAGCACCACCCCGAGCTCAAACTGACCAAAGTCATGGTGAACGAATCCGGTGCATCCATCTATTCCGCATCGGAATTTGCGGCCCGGGAATTTCCGGACCTCGATGTCACCATTCGCGGCGCGGTTTCCATTGCCCGGCGCCTGCAAGACCCCCTCGCCGAACTGGTAAAGATCGACCCCAAATCGATCGGCGTGGGCCAGTACCAGCACGACGTCAGTCAGGTCGCGCTGGCGCGACAGCTCGACACCGTGGTGGAAGACTGTGTCAACGGCGTCGGCGTCGACGTCAACACGGCGTCGGCACCACTGTTGAACCGGGTTTCCGGCTTGTCGCCGCTGCTGGCGGAAAATATCGTGGCATACCGCGACCAAAAAGGTGCCTTCTCAGCGCGTGCACAATTGCGGGAGGTACCCCGCTTTGGTGCCAAGAGTTTTGAGCAGGCGGCGGGCTTTTTACGCATCAACGGCGGCGCCAACCCGCTGGATTCCTCCGCGGTGCACCCGGAGGCCTACGCCATCGTCGAAAAAATAGCCGCCCGGGGGCAACGAAAACTCGACACCTTGATTGGCGACACTGAGTACCTTAAAACCCTGTCACCGGGCGATTTCACGGATGAGCGCTTCGGCATCCCCACTGTCTCCGACATACTCGCGGAACTGGAAAAGCCTGGCAGAGACCCGCGCCCCGATTTCAGGGCAGCTGCCTTTCGCGAGGGCATCGAAAAGCTCTCGGACCTCAAGCCCGACATGGTGCTTGAGGGTACCGTCACCAATGTCACCAACTTTGGCGCATTCGTTGATGTCGGCGTGCACCAGGACGGTCTGGTGCATATTTCCCAGGTTGCCGATCGCTTCGTCAAGGATCCGCGGGAGGTGGTGAAGGCGGGCGATATCGTCAAGGTAAAGGTGGTGGACGTCGACCTTGAGCGAAAACGCATCAGCATGACCATGCGCCTGAACAGCCAGCCGGCGGAGTCCGGCCCCAAGGGCCCGCCGCAAAAAAAACCCGGTCGGCACTCGCCCCGGGGCGCTGGCGCGCCGACAAAGCAGGCCATGGGGACCCTCGGGCAGTTACTGGTCAACGCCCAGCAAAAGGGTGGCCGTCACGGTTGATCGAATGCCTGGCGTGCACCCCACCCCGGTGGAAGACTGATGGATCCGGCCCTGCTTTTCCTGCTGGTCGTCGCGACAATCCTGGGCCTGGTAGTGGCGCTACCCCGGATTCGTCGCCGGCGCCTCTTGGCCAGGCCCTTCCCGCCACAATGGCAACACATACTGCAGCGGAACCTGCCGGTCTACGATGCGCTACCCGACACTGTGCTCACCGAACTACACCACCAGATCGTACTTTTCCTGGATGAGAAAAAGTTCTACGGCTGTGGCGGGCTGGTGATCGATGACACTATTCGGGTCACCATTGCGGCCCAGGCTTGCCTGTTGTTACTCAATCGCCCCACCAGCGGGTACGCCAGTTTGCAGGCCATCCTGGTTTACCCGGCGGCCTATCTGGCAAGGCAGCAGGTGCATGACCACAGCGGCGTGGTCCATGTCGGTAACAACACGATGCTCGGTGAAAGCTGGAGTAATGGTCGGCTGATCCTGTCCTGGGACGATGTCGAGAGCGGCGCCCGCAATTTTCAGGATGGCCACAACGTGGTATTGCATGAATTTGCCCACCAACTCGACCAGGAGTCCGGCAGCGCCAACGGCGCACCGCTGCTGGGTAACGGCTCGAGTTACCAAAGTTGGGCAAGGGTGCTGGCGGATGAGTTCCTGCAACTTCAGCGCCAGGCCGAAATGGGACAGGCGTCGCTGCTCGACCATTATGGCGCCAGCAATCCGGCGGAGTTCTTTGCAGTAGCCACGGAGGCGTTTTTCGAGCGGCCCGGCGAGCTCAAGCAGTTGCATCCGGCCCTGTTCGAGCAGTTGTATGGTTACTACCGGGTCGACCCCTCAGCCTGGCATCCACCCCCCTGCGAATCCCCGGATGACGGTATATAATCCGCAGTCCAACCAGGAAGTGAACGACATCATGCGATTAATGCTACCAATGCTACTGCTCTTCCCGCTAGTGGCGGGCGCGCAGCAAGCCATCAACGATACCCCGCCCGCGCCAGCCACCGGAGGGAGCCCTGAGTCCAGCGCCACGGTGGCCGGCAGCCGCGGGAAACAGGCAGAGCCCGGGCCGGAATACACCCTGGTCGACCTGCTCGGCGGCAACGATCAAATGCTGGATATCCAGGCCCAATTAATCGATACCCTGATGACCGCCAGTCCCCAACTGCAGGATTATCAGGCGACGGTAGCGGCCTGGGCGCAGCAATACCTCCAGTGGGGGCCAGTTCGCGAGCGTCTTGCAGCCATGTATCGCAGTAACTTCAGCACCGGGGAACTCGATGCAATCGTGGAATTCTATCGTTCGCCGGCCGGCCGCAAGCTGCTTCTTCTAACGCCTACGCTTTTTCGCGAAGGCATAGAGATCGGGCTCGATCTGGCCGAGGCGCACAAACCGGAGCTGATCGATATGCTGCGTGCTGCGAACGAGCAAGCGGCGGCTGAAAACAGCAAACCCGCTGACAGCCCGACAGGCAGCGCAGTGGATCAATAGCCGGCCGCGCCCTCCTGGATCGATTTGTAATATGCTTTGGTCAATACCTGGTAGCGATCAGAGCCGGGCTTCATGACGTACAGTTTGTCGCTGACCGCTGACGGATTGTAGCCCTGCTTGCGCAATTCTCCCTTGAGCATCTTGAAAGTACCGGTGACATCGATATGCGCCTGCAGCCGAATGAAAACCGGTCGCGCATACGGCGGAAGATGCCTGCTCACATAGGCCGAGAAAGCCTTCAAGTCGAGGTTTTTCACACCGTCGGCAAGGGTGACAGCCGCCATGCCCGCACGACCGTCGGCACCCGGCACTTCAACCCCGTAAACATTGCAAAGCTTTATTCGTGGGTACTGATTGAGTATTTCGCCCACCTCGTTAGTCGAGACATTTTCAGATTTCCAGCGGTAGGTATCACCCACTCGATCGACAAACTGGTAGTGGGGTATACCGAAGGCAAACCCGACATCGACACGACGTATCAGGTCGCCGGAGTTAAACCAGGCATCGCCCCTGGCAAACACGTCACGGACAATCTTCTTTTCGGATTCAGCCTTGTTGCTATAGCCCTCGAAGGGCGCCGTGTCGTCGATACGCGCCAGCAACAGCCCGGCTTCGCCCTTTGCCACGCGCTGGCAGCGGCCACGCCTGTTGCGCAGGATTTCGTCAGCGTCAACATCGTAGCGCACCAACGCGATCTTCTGGATCGTCCAGCCGATGGTGCAGTCTTTATTCAGGGTGTTGGCGAACGCCACATTGCCTTCACTGGACCCATAGAATTCCACAATGCGCTCCAGTCCGAAACGCTCCTTGAACTGCATCCAGATATCGGGTCGCAGGCCATTACCGGTCATTCGCCGCAACGGGTTGTCGGCATCGTCCGGGTGCTCGGGTTGGTTCAGCAGGTAGCGGCAGAGCTCACCGATATAGATCAGGCAATTGGTCTCGTACTGGCGTACTTCAGCAAGAAACTGGCTGGCGGAAAAACTGCGCCGCAAAAAGATCGAACAGGCGGAAATCAGCGCGCCGCCAAAACCGACGATGACCCCGGTACCATGAAAAAGTGGCAGGCAGAGGTACAGGCGATCGTCCTCATCCAGCTGCAGACTCAGCCTGGCGCTGCCGATGGCGCTGAGCAGGAAACGCTTATGGCTCATCACCGCGGCCTTGGGCAGCCCGGTAGTTCCCGAGGTGAAGATATACAGCGCCCGGTCACCCAGCGTTACCTTACCGGTGGTATCGGGGTTGTCCGCACTGGATTCGGCGCTGGCGGCATCAAGATCCATCGCCCAGGAAGGCGCTTTTCTGGCGCCGGCGTCGGCCACGAACAGGTAGTCACCGCCCTGCCCCAGGTCGAGTTCATCGATGACCGGCTCCAGCGCAGTTATCAACTCCTCCCCCACGATACAGGCAACCGACTCGGTAACGGCTATACAGTGCACCAACTGGCGCCCTCGCAGCCTGGTATTGATTAGTCCCGCGATCGCCCCCAGCTTGCTCAGGGCAGCCAGTACCGCCAGGAACTCTATGCGGTTATCCATCAACAGGCTGACACAGTCCCCCTGCCCCACGCCCCGCTGCTGCAGGCAATGAGCATAACGATTGGCGAGCGCATTCAGCTCGCCCCAGCTCACCTCGCGACCCTCGAACAATACGGCGATATGGTCGGCGTAATCGCTGGCATTGTGCTCGAGACGAAGACCGATCGAGTCGATGGTGTCATCCGGGCGAGGCTTGAATTGCCGCGCCGCCGGAAGCGCAGAGGCGATTTCCAGGCCGGTGGTGATTGCTTCTTTTACGATCATCTCTAACTCCATTGGGATATTATTGCCAGTCGCTGATCCCGGGTTGCCACAGACTATTCAGCATCGTGCTGAATAATCCCCATGTTGGCCAACTCTCGCATCTGTTGCTCGCTTAGCCCAAGCATATCGCCGAGCACTTCCCTGTTGTGGCTACCCAGCGCCGGCCCCGGCCAACGGGTGCCACCCGGGGTCGCTGTCAATTTCGGCATGATAGCGGGAATCACGAGAGGCCTGCCATCGATAGTGACCTCCTCGAACAGGCCGCGACTGTTGAAGTGAGGGTCTGCCATCATGTCAGCGACATTGTAGATGGGGCCAACCGGCACCCTCGCCTGCTCCAGCACAGCAATCGCGTCACTGCAGGCCCTTGTCGCACACCAGTCCGCCAGCACCCCGTCGATCTCTCGTTCGTGCACGACCCTACCCGCGTTGTCGGCCAACCGTGGATCGACCGCCAGCTCATCATGACCCACCGCCCGCATCAGGCGCTGGAATATCGAATCGCCGTTGCCGCCAATAACCAGAAACTTGTCATCGGCGCAGCGGTAGGTATTGGTGGGGACAATGCCCGTCACCGTGGTTCCCGAGGCCTCTCGAACTACGCCGGCGCCCGAGTATTCAGGCACCACCGCCTCCAGCAGGTTGAACATCGACTCGTACAGTGCGACATCGACCACCTGGCCCGCCTCATCGTTCTTGAACCGCGCCAGCAATGCCATAACAATACCCAGTGCAGCATGGATACCTGCAATGGTATCGCCAACACTCAGGTTGGCGCGCACCGGCGCATCACCGGGGAAGCCGTTAACGTAGCGAAAGCCGCTGATCGCCTCACACACCGAAGCGAAGCCCGGCTTGCCAGAATAAGGGCCACTCTGTCCGTAGCCGGAGATGCGCGCGTACACCAGCTCGGGGTTGATGGCCTTGATCGCGTCAGGCCCGAGCCCCCACTGTTCCATGACTCCGGGGCGGAAATTCTCGACCAGCACATCGCACCCAGCAGACAGCTTGCGCACCAGCTCCCTGCCCTCGGCAGCTTTCAAATCGATGGTGACGCTCTTCTTGTTTCTTCCAAGGCTGTACCACCACAGCGAGGTGTCACCGACCACTTCGCGCCAGCCACGGATGGGATCGCCACGGCCCGGAGCTTCGACTTTGATGACCTCGGCACCGAAGTAGGCGAGCATCGAGCATGCAAATGGACCGGCAAGCAGCTGCCCCAGCTCCAGCACTCGAATACCCCGCAAAGGGCCGTTTCCCGTTTCCATACTCTCTCCCTTGTGCCCAGAAGCGGCTGCTCAGCCGCGGTGTTCAACCACGACCCGGTAGGGCTGCAGCGTGTAAGCGCGATAGACGGTTCGACCGTCGTAGTCCAGCATGTCTTGCAGCCGGGCCCGCACCGCGGGATGCGTCACCCGGGCCTCGCAGTGCTCGCGGGGGCACCATATCACCTGCAGGCTCTCCGCACTGGTGGTGGGAGTGCCGGAGAGATAGTCAGCCAGGAAGGTCACAATCACGACGCCATTGCTCAGGTTCGAGTAGAGGCCGGCCAGTGCTCCCACCCTGGCATCGATGCCGGTTTCCTCAACGATCTCACGCCTAAGACCGGTGATAACATCTTCACCACACTCTATCTGCCCACCAGGAAACTCCCAGCCCCGCCAGGGGCTATCGATCAGCAATACCCGCTGCGCCGCATCAGTGACCAGGGCGCCGGCAGCGACAATATGCCTGGGAGTCGTCTTTGCCATTTTTCAAACTCGCACGATATTGTTATCAGGCGCGTTCGATCGCCTCACTCAGCTGCGGCAACGCTGCTGCCCGGCCAGCGGTTGTCGCTGCTGCCAAAGAGCACGCCGTCGTCGGCGCGTATCGATTGCAGCTTGCCCAGTTGGCGTGAACTGGTACTGACCCGGTGTCCCATTTTCTGCAGTAAGCGGCGGGTATCGCCGCCGATCAGGGGCTCCAGCATCAACTGGTCGGGGAGCCACTGATGGTGTACCCGCGGGGCCGCCGTTGCCTCGGCGATATTCATCCCGAAATCGATAGAGTTGAGGATCACCTGCAGGACCACCGTGATGATGGTACTGCCACCGGGACTGCCGGTGGCGAGCAGAGGCTTACCCTGGTGAAAGACAATGGTCGGCGTCATCGATGACAGCGGTCGCTTGAACGGCTCGATGGCATTGGCCTCGGCACCCACCAGACCATAGGCGTTAGGCACACCGGGCTTGGCAGAGAAGTCATCCATCTCGTTATTCAGCAGGAACCCGGCGCCGGCGACCGCAACCCCGTTACCAAAGGAAAAGTTCAGGGTATAGGTATTCGAAACCACGTTGCCGTCACGATCCCAGACACTGTAATGGGTTGTCTCCCGGCTCTCACTGCGCGCTTCAAGCCCCGGCCCCACTTTTGATGAATCACCCGCATGCTGCAAATCGATGCGCTCCACCAGCCGCCGGGCGTAGGCTTTATCCAGTAACTCGGCAACGGGCACACTGACATAGTCCGGATCGCCCAGATATTCGCTGCGATCGGCGTAAGCGAACCGCATGACTTCTGCCAGACGATGGATGTAGTCTGCACTGTTGTGATCGAGCTCGCCCAACTGCCAGTTTTCCAACATGTTAAGCATCTGGATCAAATGCACACCGCCGGAGGATGGCGGCGGCATCGAGGCCACCCTGTAGCCGCGATAATCACCGTACACCGGCGTACGCTCAACGACATGATAAGCCGCCAGGTCGGTGTGACTGACCAGTCCACCGCCGGCCTCCATGGTCGCTACGATCTTGTCGGCAATCGCGCCGCTGTAGAATGCCTGCGGTCCATGGCGGGCTATTTGCTGCAGGCTCCAGGCGAGATCCGGCTGCCGCCAGTCCTGCCCCACTTGCAGCGGCGAGCCATCGGGATTGAAAAAGTAGGCGGCTGAGGCTGCATCCTCGCGCAATCGATCGCCGCGCCAGGCCAGGGATTGGGCCAGGGTGTCGCTGACCTTGATGCCGTGACTGGCCAGTGCGATAGCCGGCTGCAACACCTGTTTGAGGCTCATGGTGCCGTATTTTTCCAGGGCATAGGCGAGCCCCGCTACCGTGCCTGGAACCCCCGAGGATTGGAGCCCAAAGCGCGCCCTGTCGGTGTCCACATTGCCCCTGGCATCCTGGAAAAGCCCCCGGTGGGCGCGCTGCGGGGCCGTCTCACGATAGTCGATGGCAAGCGTGCTCTTCTCGGCGGCCAGGTAAACCAGCATAAACCCCCCGCCACCCAGGTTGCCGGCCTGGGGCAGGGTAACCGCCAGCGCAAAACCGGTGGCAACCGCCGCATCGATCGCATTGCCGCCAAGCCGCAGTATCTCGCTGCCGATCTCGCTGGCCAAACGCTCCTGGGACACCACCATACCACCGCGGGAAGGCAGCGGATGAAAGGCCGCACTCATATCAAAAATGGGCGTGTATCGCGTGGAGGGATCCTCACCCGGGCTGGTGTCTGCCCGTGCGGCAGATACACTAAGCCCTGCGACAATGAGCAACCCCCGTAGAAGCGTACGACAGCGCAAAACCAAACCCCACCTGAATGATCAAATTGGGCCTATTAAGCCCCAGGGTCAACAGTCTTGCAAGCACTGCCAGCCAGCTCAAGGCCCCGGTCCCGGCGCCAGGCGAGATTTACCCGGGGGGAACGTTACCGGTGGTGAACGGGTAGCAAAAATGACGGAACATGAATCGCTGCGATAGGACGGGACGGCCAGCCGCAGTCGGCATCATTCGCGAAAGCAGAAATGCCGGCCGCCCATCAATTGTGCACCAATGGGCTGGCCACCGAGGCAGCCAGCACCAGTTGTGCGAGAAAATACAGCGGCAGGCCCCATTTGCGATTGACGAAACCGGTTGCTACGAAGCGCTCGCGGGCGACGAAAATATCCGACACGGCGAATAGTAACGCGCCGCCCACCAACGCAAGATTACCCGTAGTCGCGCTGGCACCCGCTGCCAGGGCAACCATGACCCCGATAACTATCACGTATGCCAGCACGGCCCAGCGAAAGGCGCCCTCAAGGTAAGACCAAATCCAGCGCATGAATAGCGCCAGTAATATCGCCATAACGGCAGCCACTATAGCGGCGACTTGCCAATCCGGGGCGAGGCCAAGAAACGCCACAATGTACGCGCAGTGGGCGAGAAAGAAACTGATGATACCCAGCAGGAAACTGTGCCCGCGACCGCCGGAAATCAGCAGTACATCACCCAGCCACGACAGGCACAACCCCACCAGTATTGCGATGCCATAATTAGACTCGAGTGCCCCGAACCCGAGCGCACAGGCAATGAAACCCGCCGCCGCAATCGGCTTGGATAGCCAGATGCCGGTGCGGGATTCCCGCGCCTCGAACACCAAAAGCACAACGCCAAAAACCAGCGTCGCGCCAACCCCTCCCAGCAGCAGCGGCACATTCATGCGACATCTTCCTCCGCATTCAGGGGGCGCGACATCTGTACCCAATCGATGTCACCGTCATCGGGCCAGTCCTCATATTCCAGTATTCCCAGAGCCTCGAAGCTGGGGCGAATGGTATCGGTCATGAGGCCGATTCGCTTCAGGTTCGGTACCACCCGGGAAAACAGTGCAGTTCGAAAGTGCGAATACACATCGCCCCCGAGAACCTGTTTGCGCGCCGCCTCGACATCCCAGCCAAAGTGCTCGAATACGTCGGTCGCAATCAACCGGTCGCGGCTTACCACGCAGGCCTCGTAGGCGAACCGGGCGCGATCTTCACGCTCCTCCTGGCTCAGTGACTTGACATAGTCCTCCAGGTAATTGATCCCGAAAGTGACATGCCGCGCCTCATCGCGGGTTACCAGATAGAGCAAGTCCTTGAGCACCTGGTCAGTGCAAATGGAGCGCATGGTGTTGAAAGCGGATAGCGCAAGGCCCTCGATCACGATCTGCATGCCGATAAACTTCAGGTCCCAACGCTCGTCGCTCAGTATACGGTCGAGAATACCCTTGAGGTGGCGATTGACCGGGTACATCATCTTCATCCGCTCGCGAATGAAGCGATTGAATGTCTCCACATGGCGTGCTTCGTCAAAAGTCTGGGACGCCGCGTACAACTTGGCATTGAGGGTGGGCGCACAGCAGGCCAATTGTGAGGCGACCAACAACGCGCCTTGCTCGCCGTGGAGGAACTGCGACAGGGTCCAGGCCTGCGAATGGCGCCAGAATTCATCTTTGCGCGCCGGGCTGAGGGATTCGTAGGGCTGGTAGCCTGTAAGGTTGTTGATCTCGGGCATCTGGTCGATGGCAACCGGGCGTTCCCAGTTGATATCGACCTCGGAGTCCCAGTTCAACTGCTTGCCAAGTTGATACAGCTTCTTGATGCGATCGTCCTGGACTCGATAATCCCAGTTGTAGTGACCGGCGAGGGGTGTTTTAAAAATTTCGACAACCTGGGCCAGGTCGCGCTCACTAAGTTGGTCCAGGGGGTCACGTGCCGTGTCTTCGTACCTGACAACGTTGCGGGGGGCTTCGCTACGATAGTCGAGCTTCATAGTCTTACCATCCTGTTTTAGTTATGGCTTCAACTGTACTTTAGCCGGGTCGCACTATGCAACAAGGTGCTGCTGAGCCATAATGCAGTCAAATCCGGCCACAAGAGGGGGCGCAGCATGCAGGCGGTGCCCAGCCAGTATTTTGCGGTACTGGCAGAACTGCTTACAGATTGCGGTCACGACAGTGCGTTGCTACTGCAGGGTTCAGGCCTGGACGCTGCTGCGATTCGCATACCGGACCGCTGGATAGACAATCGGATTTTCGAGACCGCGGTAAAGAAGGCGTACCGGCTGACGGGAAATGCAGCACTTGGGCTTGAATTTGGCCAGCGCCTGAATATCAGTAGCCATACGGCCCTCGGCTATGCGGCGATGAATAGCGAAACACTGGAGCAGGCACTCGGCCTGCTGCTGCGTTACTACCGACTGGTCGCGTTCAATCTCAAGCTGGACTTCACCAATGAGGGGGACTACTGCTTCTTTACGGTCAACGATGACCGCGAGCGCTGGTTCCACCCAAGCTTCAGCTATGAGTGCCTGTTCACCGCATTCAATAGCAGTATGCGCTACCTGATGCAATCACGGGAGTTGCAGTTGCGCTTTGATATCGCCGCACCCGAGCCCGCCTATTCACAGCGATTCTACGAGTTACTCGGCCCTCATGTTCGCTTTGGACAAGCACGTTTTCGTATGGGCTGCGCCCGCCACCTGCTGTCAACCTCGTTGGCCGGCGCCAATCCGGGGCTGGCAAAGATATATGCGGCACAGTGCGAGGATCTGTTGTCACAGATGAACCATGACGCGTCGGTGGCCGATAAAGTACGGGTACTGCTCGATGGCTGCGAGGGCGCCTATCCCAACCATGACGACGTCGCCAGCACGCTGGCAATGAGTTCACGCACGCTCAGGCGCAAACTGGAGCTTGAACGAACCAGCTTCCAATTGCTGCTGGACCAGGTGCGCAGCACCCAGGCCATCAACTACCTTAGACACACGCAGCTACCTCTCAGCAGCCTTGCCTACTTGGTGGGATTCAACGACGCGTCCAATTTTCGTCGGGCTTTTCAGCGCTGGACCGGCAAGTCACCCCTACAATACCGGCAAAAGCGCGATGCAGGGTAACCGGCAATCGGATGCGCCGGGCACTGTCATGCCGTTCTTGCGCCATTAACCACAACGGGCGGGCCACCTGCCGGCGCCCGCCCGTTGCCAGGCAAAAGACCTGGCCCGACGCCGGCGGCGCCGGGCCAGCGACTACTGCTTCTTCGCTACTGCCTTTTTGCTCGCAGCCTTTTTCTTCGCTACGGCTTTTTTAGCAGCTGCTTTTTTCTTGGCCGGCGGCGCCTTGGACACTACCTTCTTGGCGTCATCGATCACCTTTTTCCACGCTTTGATATTCGCATCGGTGCGCTTCTTGATAATCTGCTGGGCATCCTTGTTAACCTTGGTGGCCATTTTTTGCAGCACCTGAACGTCTTTCTTGGCCATGGAAACCAAGCCCTTCAGCTCTTCAACAACTTCCGAGCGGGCGCCACCGACCTTCCTGGCCTCCTTCAGCAGTTCCTTGAGCATTTCGTACTGGCGCTTCGCTACATCGGTGTAGCCTTCGATCATAGCCCGGTTGGCAGATGCTATCGCTTCAAGGTTCTTGCTGCCCCCACTGAGGACGTCTTCAAGGCTGAGATCGCCAAATTTTATATCTTCTAGGTATTTGCCCAGATCCAACTTACCGAGCTTTTTCTCAATTGCTGCCTTCGCAGAGGCCCCGGAATTTTCTGTTGCCATTGATTCTCTCCTCACTACGTTTTAATTGCCAAGCACGAAGACTTGATATAGCCGCACAGTGCTGGACCCTGGGGATAAATTTATCGCGTGCCGTATTTTCAAAGCACCGCCACGGTTTACAGCAAAACCCCCTCTGGCGTCAAGGATTATGCCGCACCCACCGCGCAGCTTACAACTTAATGTTTTTCAGGGCCTGCGCCACAGGGGCCGGAATCTCGACCGACTGACTGCTGCGACGATCGACAAAGACGTGCACAAACTGCCCGGCGGCTGCCGCCATTGCCTCGTCTCTTACGAACACCCCGAAACCGTAGCGCACCGAGCTACGACCCAGGTGCTCGACCCGCAATCCAATGTCGATGTACTGGGGGTAGGCGACCGGAGCGAAGTAGTTGCAGGACGAATTCACAACGTAGGCGATGGTACTACCCTCGTGAATATCAAGCCCTCCTGCTTCAATGAGATAGCGGTTGGCGACACTGTCGAACCACGAGTAGTAGGTTACGTTGTTGACGTGTCCGTAGATATCGTTATCCATCCAGCGGGTAACGACCGGGTAAAATAGCGAGAAGTCACCGCGCACTATCGGTTTTTTTTCAACCATGTGATTCCCCTGGTTTTTGCGACTCTGGCAAGCACCGCTTAGAGGGCTGACCGGTAAATATGCAGGGCGTCTTCACGCCCGAGCTCTCGCGGATTGTTCACTAACAAGCGCTGTTGCAGCATCGCCTCGTCGGCCAGCATCTCCAGATCGGTTGCAGCTATGCCAACATCGCGAAGCCGTGTGGGCAGCCCAAGCTCCGCGATCAGTTCCTCGAAATAGCTTACCAGGCGGTCGCTGCGCTGCCCGGCGGTACCGCTAACCCCGGGAACCAGCAAGGCCGCGAGCTCTGCATAGTAGTTTGAGGCGGCGGCAACATTAAACCGTAACACCCCGGGCAATACCAGCGAATTGCTCAGGCCATGCGCCACGTGGAAATGACCGCCAATGGGATAGGCCAGCGCATGCACAGCGGCTACCGGAGCGTTGGCGAACGCCTGCCCCGCCAGCATCGCGCCGTGCAGCATAGCGGAACGCGCATCGCGATTGTCCCCCTGCTTGACCGCAACCCTGATACTGGCACTCATTAAACGCAGCGCTTCCCGCGCCAGCATATCCGAGTAGGGGTTTTTCTTGTGGATCGAGGTGTACGCTTCAACGGCATGCACCATTGCGTCGATTCCGGTCATGGCCGTCAGCGCCGGCGGCATCGCCAGGGTCAACTCGGCGTCGAGGAGTGCAACATCTGCCAGCAGCTCATTGGACACCACTCCGGCCTTGGTGCTTTTACCGGTTGTCACTATCGCTACAGCGGTCACCTCGGAGCCGGTACCGGCCGTCGTTGGCACCTGGATAAGTGGCAAACGCCGGCCCTTGACCTGATCAACGCCATAAATGTCTTCGAGGCGCTCACCAGAGCCCAGCAGCACCGCCACCAGTTTGGCGACATCCATGGAGCTGCCACCACCAACACCGAGCACGCCATCGACACCCGCTGCTTGCGCCTGCCCAACGGCGCCGAGGATTGTGGCAACCGGAGGGTCCTCACGCACTTCGGCAAAGACCTCGAAGCTGATATTATCGTGCCGCAGCGCATGCAATACCGGGTCGACAATACCCAACTGCACCAGGCCCGGATCAGTGACGACCAACAGCCGGCTGATACCGAGCCTGTCGCAATGTGCGCCGATCCCCGCCACTTTTCCCGGGCCGCACTCGATACACGGCACGGTCCGAAAACTAAATCCGCCTGTCAACACCGTCTCCACCTAAAGGGTCATGTCGAGGATCACTTTACCCCGGGCACGCCGGTTTGCAAGGCAGTTGAACGCCTCAACATAATCCGCCAGGGGAAACACGTCGGTAACCACGGGGCTAAGCTTGCCGTCTTCAAACATCTGCCAAAGCTCCTTGACATTGCGATGGTGCTCCCCGGGCTCTTGGGCCGAGAAGGCCCCCCAAAACACACCGACGATCGAACAGCCCTTGAGCAAAGTCAGGTTCAGCGGGATGCTGGGAATCGAGCCGTTGGCAAAACCGATGACAAGAAAGCGGCCATTCCAGGCCATGGCGCGCAAGGCCTGCTCACTGTAATCCCCACCCACGGGATCGTAGACGACATCGACGCCCTTGCCCCCGGTCAGCTCCTTTACCGTATCCTTCAGCGGCCGTTCATTGTAATTGATCAGCTCATCCGCGCCTTTTTCTTTTGCCAACGCCAGTTTCTCATCGGAGCTGGCGGCAGCGATAACCTTCGCTCCCATTGCCTTGCCAAGCTCGACCGCTGTAATACCAACCCCGCCACCGGCGCCCAGCACCAGCAGGGTTTCACCCGCCTGCAATCGGGCTCGCTGCTTGAGCGCATAGTAAGAAGTAAAATAGGTGATGCCGATGCCGGACGCCTGGCGGTAATCGAGGCCCGCGGGCTTTGGCATCAGGCCGGGCGCCGGCGCGACTACCCGCTCTGCAAAGGCACCGGTAAAGGCCATGCTGATCACGTCGTCACCGGGCTTGAAGTTTGTCACATCGTTGCCGACTTCCAGCACCACACCGGCACACTCGCCACCGGGCACAAACGGCAGCTCGTGCTTGATCTGGTATTTACCCTGGATAGACAAAATATCAGGAAAGTTAAGGGCGGCTGCCTTGACCTCTACCAATACGTCCTGTGGTCCGAGTTCGGGTAAATCCCAGTCAGACCGCAACACCAGGTCTTCCGGCGGACCGAGCTTCTCACAAACAATTGCGCGCATAGTTTGTCTCCATCAAAAATTGCATCATGCTGCCACTGCAACCCTTCTGCGGGCGACAACCCGGTTGCAGCCGGGAACCAGTTTCAGCACCTGGGCCTGCCCTGCCAATGACAGCCTGCTTAACCGTCTCTAAACGTTGCGTTGACTTCCTGCTGGGCCGTGTATTTCCTCAATTCATTGCGGCCCACCACCATGCGGTGTACCTCGTCGGGACCGTCCGCCAGGCGCAGGGTACGCTGCGCCATGTACAGCTCAGCCAGAGGCGTATCCTGGGACACGCCAAGGGCTCCGAACATCTGGATCGCCTGGTCGACAATCGTAATCGAGACATTGGGAACCGCGGTTTTAATCATCGAAATCCACACCCGGGCTTGCTTCGGATCGACGTTATCCATCATCCATGCCGTTTTCAGGGTCAGCAGGCGCGCCTGCTCAATATCCATCCGCGCATTCGCAATAATATCGATATTGCCACCCAATCGAGCCAGCGGTTTACCGAATGCGGTGCGCGATACAGCCCGCTCGCACATCAACTTCAGAGCAAGTTCGGCAGCCCCTATCGCCCGCATGCAATGGTGAATTCGGCCCGGCCCGAGACGCCCCTGGGAAATTTCGAAGCCTCGTCCCGGACCGAGAATGATATTGTCTTTGGGCACCCGCACATTGGTGAAGCGCTGGTGCATATGACCATGGGGGGCGTCATCCATTGAAAATACCTGCATCGGGCGCAGGTTTTCCACCCCGGGGGTGTCCATGGGCACAAGAATCTGGGATTGCTGGAGATGCTTGGGCGCGTCTGGATCGGTTTTCACCATCACGATCAGGATCTTGCAACGCGGGTCACCGGCTCCCGATATATAATGCTTCTCGCCATTGATGACCCACTCGTCGCCATCGAGTACCGCCGCGGTTTCGATATTGGTGGCATCAGACGAGGCGACACCAGGTTCGGTCATGGCGTAGGCGGAGCGTATCTCCCCGTTGAGCAGTGGCTCCAGCCACTGTTTTTTCTGCGCCTCGGTACCGTACTTGTGCAGCACTTCCATATTGCCGGTGTCGGGCGCGCTACAGTTGAAGGCCTCGGCCGCCAGGTGCGACTTGCCCATTTCCTCGGCCAGATAGGCGTATTCAACCGTATTCAAACCGGAGCCCCCGGCGCCATCGGTAAGAAAGAAATTCCACAGCCCGGCTGCCCTGGATTTGGATTTCAGGTCGTGCAGGATTGCCTGCTGTCGCTCAGTCAGTTGCCAACGGTCACCGACCGCCACCTGCGCCCTGAACTCACTTTCCACCGGCATTACTTCTTCGGTGATAAAGCGTTTCACCGCCTCCAGAATAGGGGCCACTTTCGCACTGATTCCTAATTCCATAATGCCTTCTCTCCTGATCAAGGTGTCGTCCGGGGGCCGCTGCTCCCGGATTGGCTTAGGTATTTCTCACCGGCTCGTCCTGGCGCCACTGGCGAAGAGGCGCCCACCTTCCCCACCTCAGCAAGACCAAGGCATACCGAGACGAAGACTGGTAGCGCAGCTAAACCAGCCAGTGCGCTTGGAAAGGGTTTTAGCAGTGCCGAGCTGAACGCTTTCGAACATATAGTATGTTTTGCTATCATTCAAGTATTTTATCACTTACCATGTGCCAATGCCGTTTACGCAAGCAGCGGGCAGGTCAACACCTTCATACCGGGGAGCCATATGGGCGAGGACAATAATCCCGCGACGTCGCCCTTCAGCCGAACCTTTCAGCATGCGGCCAAGCGCCAGACCATACTGGCCGAGGCAGCCCGGCTGTTCAATCGCAGGGGTACCCGCGCCACCACCCTCCAGGATATCGCAGACTCCCTCAAGCTCAGCAAGACCAGCCTCTATTACTATGTAAAAACCAAAGGAGACCTTGTCTACCAGTGCTATCTGGCCAGCTGCAAACACCACGCCGAGAAGATTGCCCGTGTCGACGACGCGCCCGTGTCGGGAGCAGAAAAGCTGCAACGGCTCGTGGTCGATAACTTTATGGAATGGCGCGACGTTCTCAAGGGACGAGCTCCCCACCACGCACTATTGCTGGAGGTGCCCTCGCTTCCCCCCGCCCAGCGCACGATTATCGAACAGCGCTTTGCCGCCAATTTTGCCCGTGTCGAGGGATTTATTGCCGGGGGAATCGCCGACCGATCTGTCGCCCCGTGCGACACCACATCAACTGCACTGTGCATTATCGCCATCCTGTCGTGGTCGCCGCTATGGCTGTTGGAGCTTGCACCCGAGGCCATTGAGAACGCGGCGCTGGCGGCCAGCGATATCCTGTTGCGGGGAATGCATCCCGATCCTGGCAATTATCGATTCGAATACCTGCCCTGGACTGTGGAACAATCTCCCGCGACCAGGGGCTTCGATCAGGGGGACCAGAAACGCAGAAAGCGGGACGCTTTTCTTAGAACAGGCACCTGGTTCTTCAACAGAAAAGGGTTCAGGGGCACTTCGCTGGACGAGGTAGCGAAACATCTCGGGGTCACCAAGGGCGCTTTTTATTACCACATAAATGACAAGGAAGATTTGCTTCTGCAGTGTTTTGAGCGCTCCCTGGAGCAGACCCAGGCAATACAGAATCGAGCGCAGCAGCGGGGAGCCTCGGGAATAAAGAAACTCGAGATCAGTTGCCGGGGTATTTTCTACCTGCAGAATTCCGACGCTGGCCCGTTGATCCGCTACAACAACCTGATCGCGCTACCTGCGGCGAAAAGAAAGCTGATCCTGCAACGAACCCACCGTTGCAGCGCCCAATTCGGGCAATTTATCAGGGACGGAATGGGCGACGGCAGTATTCGTACAATCGATGCCACCGTGGCACAAAATATGCTGGCCGGGGCCAATATGGCAGCCATGGAACTACCGCGCTGGAAGAGCTTGGCGGCGCTTGACCTCGAATCGGTCAACTACCTGCATGCTTTTTTCAACGGCCTGCAACCGCGCTAGGAACCCGGGCACTGCGCGAAAAATTCCCTAGATGCGGATTAGGGCCAAAAGCAGGAAGCAGAAGCCCGCGTTGTCGCCACTGCTGACCAGCCAGAATACGTTATTGGCCGCCACCGACAGCCTCGAAAAACTCACTCACTTACTCAATTTCATGGACTACTGAAGCGGGAAAAGTCAGGCGCGCTTTTGCTGAAATGCTTCCAAAGCTTCTACTGCCTCTGTAGATTGCAGCGCAGCGCCAAACAACCTCGACTCCGGTGCCATCCGTTCAGCCAGCGGCCCTGGATCCATTCGCAGCAGCTTTTTCGCAATTCGCAATGCTGCCGGCGCTAGCAAGGGATATCGGCAGCAATCGGTCAGGTACCAACATTTAGCCGACCGACACTTGCGACTCAATCTGTCGCTAGCGATAAGAAATGATATCGGCCATTAGGGGTTCGTCGCCCGACAACTGAAGATAGGAGAACTCGTTGTAGCTAGACAGTGAAATGCGCTCGCTGCTATACAACAGACGCGTTATCGAGCAATTGATTACGGGCTCATAAAATGCATACACCGAGGTGTCCGCCAATGCCAGGACATCGGCCACCACCGTCGCGATCACACCGCCGGAAGTGAATACAATGCTGGTGCTACCACTGCCCTGTGCCCCGCGCACGTTATCGAGGGCGCGCGCTACACCTGCCTTAAAGCAGGGCCAGGACTGCAGCCGGTTGTCGTCCGCGGTACCTGCGAGCCAATGGCTAAATACGATCTCGAGTAACTTCTGGAACGCCTTTTTGTCGCTATGAGCCGATTGTAGCAAATTCGCTACCCGGGGGTCGGTTTGCGCCAGTCGCGGCGCGAGCTGCCGTATTTGCCCCTCGCTATCCATCTCGTTGAAACCCGGGTCCTGCACCAGGGGCACAGTTTGTAGCTTCGCATCTGCATAGCACTGGATCACCGCCGTCGCGGTCTGTATCTGGCGCTGCAGCGTTCCACAATACAGCCCATCAAAGCGATACCCTGCACTCACCAGGTAATTACCTAGGCGCACCGCCTGGCGCATGCCAAGTTCTGATAGCGCATCGTAATTGTCGCTGCCAAAGGAGGCCTGGCCATGGCGCACCAGCAGTATTTCAGACATAACCCTGACTTCCCTTTGGGTTGGACATACCCTGCCCAATCCGGCTGGACGGGGGCGCCGATCGCATCCGGCAGCCCGCCGCGTGGTTTTGATTACAGCGACGATTTATGCAACTGGTCCAAGCGCAATACGTTGCCGTCACCAAGCATGGTGCGGCGGAGTTTCCTCATGCCCCCGAGCCAGCGCTCGTAATTGGCAAATTTGTTCTGCCAGTAATTGGCCACGTTTGGATGCGTAAGTATCAAAAAGCGTTCAGCGCGAATACCGTCAAGCACCATAGTGGCTGCCGCCTGGGGCGTAATAACACCGTCACCCAGTGGTCTGGACTCCTCGTCACCATCCTCGACCCCGATCATGCGGGTCGCCACGTATTGCGGACACACCGCGGAAACCCGAATACCCTCATCACCATGGGCTATTGCCATGGATTCGGCGAAACCGAGCGCCGCGTGCTTGGTGGTAGAGTAGGCCGAATCACCAATTTGCTGTAACAGGCCTGCTGCTGAAACCGTGTTGACCAGATAGCCTCCGCCACGTTCAATCATGCCCGGCACAACAGCACGCGCAGCATAAACGTGCGCCATCACGTTGACTTCCCAGTTTAGCTGCCACACTTCATTGCTTGCGGTGGCAACGGACGAATGCGGATCATCGCCACATCCAACACCGGCATTGGAACAAAAAATATCGATCGGCCCGAGCTTTCCCTGAACGACACGCACCAGAGCCTGAATTTGCTGTTCATCGCGCACGTCACATTCAATTGCCAGGCCGCCGATATCATCGGCCACCTCACGCGCGGCATCGCTATCGAGATCGGCGACGGCAACGCCACTGGCACCCGCTTCACTGAACGCCCGACACAACGCTTTACCAATGCCGTGACCGCCCCCGGTCACCACCACTACCTTTCCCGCAATCTCCATCAGTAACCTCAGTTGAAAATACGATAGTCCGAGCAAGACTTGAACTTACAGCAGGTATTATTGTTCAGCAAGTGGCACCATCGCAGGCGTCCAGTGCGAATAGTGCATCGATTGGCGAGTTGAGGATGTGCAACCCGTGAATCAATGCTTGATGCGCCATTGACGCAGGGTCTATAGTTTGCCCGTCAAGGCAACCCGTCTCACTGGCACACAATGTCGCGTCATCACCCTTTTTACACACTGTTCCTCAGCGCCTGCAGTATCGTTGCAGGCTGGGCACTGACCGCTAAAGCGCCTGCCAGCGAAGAGGCTATCGAGGAATTCAACTTTAACTACGTCTACAGCACCGTACTGGGTACGGGGTTTTACAGTACCGAAACCGAGCGTGTCTTTGTCATGCGTGTGCCCTTGCAATGGCGAGTAAAACAGATCGATGATCACAACGGTATCGATTTGCTACTGCCGGTGTCCATCGGTGTTCGCGACCTCCGCGACGATGAGGGAGACTTCGAATTTCCCGATCGCTTGATGACAGCATCGTTTTTTCCCGGCATCGCCTGGGACCGCCAGATGCTGGATAATTGGCACCTCGTACCCTCTGTCAGCGCCGGTGGCGCCAGGGATTTCGAGCTGGGAACCACCGCCTGGATGTACTCAGCCGGTATACGAAGCTACGCGTGGTGGGATTGGGGCAAGCACCGGCTGGCCCTGGGAAATCGGTTGCTGGGAGCCGGCCAGCATATCGTATCCAGTGATGGCAACCAGGGTTTCGTGCTTCTGGAAAACGGCCTCGACTGGAACTACCAACTGCCCTGGCATGTACGCGGCCATCCACTGAGCAGCAGCATCTTCTTGCTCTGGCAATACTTTGTGGACGATGTGAACATCGCTGGAATATCGGGGGAAAGCGTCGAGCTGGACAACCTGTATCAACTGGGATTTACTTTTGGTTTTCGTGAAACCGTCACCTTTGCCGGTTTTATTCCGCTAAGTCGATTCGGCTTTTCGGTTATCCGTGGCAACAATTCGAGTGGTGGCGAGCTCAAGGCGGTTTCCTTCAACCTGGGTTTCCCGCTGTCCTACTTCTAGGGCCCCAGTCTGGCGCGCGCAAGCCTCGAGGGCCTGCTTCAGTCCCCCGAATGGCATTCATGAGAACCCAATTCGGCTTCTCTTTTTTACAACGCGAGACTACCATGCGCCACCAACAAGATGAGGCTGAAATCCAATGATCATTGAGAACCGCAAAGTCGTTTGCTTTCATTACACGCTCAAAAGCCCGGAAGGAGTCTTGATCGAAACAACCCAGGATGGTGAGCCTGCGGTTTATCTCCACGGGGCCAACAATATTATGCCCAAACTGGAGCAAGCCATGGTGGGCAGGCAGCCTGGTGAGCATTTTTCCATCGAGCTGGGCCCCGAGGATGCCTACGGCATGCGCAACGAAGCACTAGTGGAGAGAATGTCCGTTAAACACCTGCAATCGCGTGACCGAAAAATCGGCCCCGGCAGCGTTGCCACGGTCAACACAGAGAGGGGGCAGCGCCAGGTGACGGTCCTTAAAATGGGCAAATTCCAGGCCACAGTGGATGGCAATCACCCCCTAGCCGGGCAAACGATAGTTTTCGATATACAAATCAGCGACGTCCGGGATGCCACTCCGGAAGAGCTGGCGCACGGCCATGCCCATGGCGCAGACGGTCACACGGCGCACTAAGTGGATATCGTTTTTATTCTGGTAGAACCAAAGCGGGCGGAAAACGTCGGCGCAGCGGCCCGGGCAATGAAAACCATGGGGTTTAGTGAGTTGCGGCTGGTGGGCAATAAGCTTCATGGTACACCAGCAGCAAAAGCCGTCGCTCACGGCGCCATCGACCTATTGGCCAGGGTGCAATCATACGATTCACTGCCCGCTGCGATTACCGATATAGATTTTCTGGTCGGCTCCAGCGCCAAGCAGCGCCACCATAGGCGATACCATCATACCCCGGCAGAGCTTTGTGGGCTGTTGCAGCAAAAACAGTGCTCGGTGGCACGTTCAGCCATTGTCTTCGGGCGCGAGGATCACGGCTTGAGCAATGCCGAGATCAGACTCTGCGATGCAGTCAGCCAGGTGCCCATGGCTGCACCCTACCCATCCCTGAACCTCGGCCAGGCAGTCATGGTCTACAGCTATGCCCTCGCACACCTTGCCAGCCCGAACCCCGAGCGAAAGCACTCGCCACAGGACGGGCAATATTGCGCCCTGCAGCAGAAGGTAGTTAACTTGCTCGGCGCCGCCGGAATTTCCAGCAGAGAGAAAACTCACCTCTGGGCGATGGAGCGGCTGGCCCAGGCCGAAGATAAGGATATTGGTTTCCTGCACTTTATCTGTGACAAGCTCAACGGGAGCTGAGAGAAACAGTGCCATATCAGCCGGCAAAGATTTTGCACCCCGCCGTGACCCGGTCTAAGCTTTATACACTCTATAAATTGCGTCCAGCCGCCATGCAGTCTCTCAAGAATCGCCTCCCCCGACAAAAATACCTGGCCACCATTGCGCTTGGGCTTCTCGCAGCTGGACAAGCCCGCGCCTTTGAAATCACTATTCCGCTACCTGGCGGGGTCGATAGCTACGCGGAGTGCGTACTCGATGCGGTGGGGCCCGATCTTGGCGGGGTCGCACTTCAAGCGCTGACCAGCGATTGCCGCACACGCTTTCCCCAGCCATCGAAGCCAGGCCTGTTAGGCCCCAGATCCGTAGAAAGCTGTTACCAGAAGCACGAGGATCGCATTGCCAGCCGCGACGTAGCCAAGCTTGTATTCAGCGCCTGCCAGGACTACTTTCGCGCTGACGCCAAAGGCAGCCCTACTGCGCTGCGCGGCAGCCGCCTTAAGCCCTAACCGCCATATCTCACCGATTCGGCGGTCTGTATTCATCAATACCTTCTACTGCAGCTCAAAAGCCTATTTGGTTTCTCGCTGGATCTTGCACCCTCTGCGAGATTTTTCTTACGCGGCCATAGCTACGGCTATGCCCTTGGTCGGAAAATCCCGCACAGTGCACAATCTCTCAACGAGAATTCCAAATATCGGTGAGATATGGCGGCTAGTAAACACCGGCTTCTCCCGAAAATGCAAAACGGCAGCCCGCGGGCTGCCGTTTTTTTGTGCCGGCCTGATCAGGCCACAGCAAAGCGGGGATTCATTTCCCTGGGAATGAGCCGCTCGAACAGGGCATCATAGAAGCGATACAAGCCCTCGTGATTCAAGCCCTGCTCTTTAGTGAGCGAACGTGTTAACAGTTGTGCAGCCCTGGACACTGCCTCCTCGGGATTGCGCTCTGCGGACTCCATCACCGCCTCAAGCGAAAAGCTTACTGCCTTATCTAACTCGGGTAAGGAATCGGCGTCTACAAAATTGTCGAGCAAGCGTGCCATAAATCGCAACCGCATTTCAGCACTCATGCACGAGCAGCGTCCCACTAAACGCGCAACTGCGGTTGCCAACATCTCCACTCCACGCTCACGGGCTCCGGCTTGGTTGTAGTTAACGGCTTTCTTAGTCATGGTGAATACCTGCGCTATCTCTTTGTCTACAGTTGTCTATGGTCTTAACTATGGACGCTGGTGGCGGCATTCTCAATAAGCGCTTTCACAACGCATATACGTAATGATACCAGTATGTGAATCAGTTCTTGGACCGCTTGATAAGCAGCCGTCAGCTTCGGCGCGATAATCGACGCAGGGCGAACACCGTCACCGGAGGCCCGACCAGTTCGAAAGCGATCGCTGCACCAACCGCAACTGTGAGGATGGTGTCGCGATGCTCGGGTAGATACTGTCCTGCCATCAGGGCGGTCCCCATCGCTATACCGGCCTGCGGCAACAGCGTCAGTCCCATCCAGCCACGATCAACAAGGCCGCGCTCCAAACCCCACAGCCCGACTATCCCGCCCAACCAACGCCCGGCAACACGTAGTAAAAAATAGCCCAGCCCAATGCCGCCCGCTGCCACCATCCGGTCAAACTCCAGGGATGCTCCCGCGAGTATAAAAAACAGCACCATTAACGGCCATTCGATATGTTCAATCTCATGAAAGGCACGGCGGTGATGGCTAGCTACGACTGCAACCGTTGCACCGAGCACCATTGCGGTCAACAAATAGGAAACGCCAAGCAACATGGCGAGGCCGCAGGCCATGAAAATAATACCCAGCGCCTCGACCAGGGTGGGCTCACCCGCGGTGATGCGCCCACTGAGCAGGCCCATTGGCACGCCGAGTAGCGCACCGAGCAAAAGTGCCCCGCCGATCTCCCATACGGCAACCCCTACATGGGCAAAGGGATCCGCGCCGCCACTCATAGCCACTGCCATCCCGGCCAATAAGCTGAAAGCTACCAGCCCCCAGGCATCATCAATCGCCACCACTGCGCGCAAGGTATCCGCCAAATCGTCACTCGCCAGCTGCTGTTCCAGCACGTCAATCGTAGCAATCGGATCGGTTGAAGTCGCGATACCCGCCAGTACCAGCACCAGCGGCCAGGGATAGCCAATCACGCCGAGCACCAGGGTGATACAGACTATGGTCATTACCACTACACCGAGCGAAAGCTGCAAGACTCGCCGCCCGTGTCGAAGCAACAATCGCGGCCGCATCTTCCCGCCGATGAGAAAGCCCACCATTACCAGCGCGATGCTACCGACAAGGTCCAAAATCCTGGAGTCCTGAATGGGAATCCAATTCAAGCCCGACGGGCCGAATGTGATGCCGCACAAAACCAGCAGACTAACCCGGGGCACGGGAGTCCGGCGGCCGACAAAATCGGCTGCAAGGCCCAGTAAAAACATTGCTCCCAGGGTAATAAAACTGATTGCAAATTCATCCATCAGGTGAGCGTGCTCAAAGTCCGGTAAAGGGGACGAACTGCACTGCCAGCACATCTCGACGATCAAGTTTACTGTTCGAGGATTTGGTCAATAAAGTCAATTGCTGGCGATAGCCAGCCTCTCCCAGGGGCAGTACGATGCGCCCTCCCGGACGCAGTTGGTCGACCAGGGCTTGCGGTACCGAGGCCGCTGCCGCAGTTACAATGACACTATCGAAGGGAGCATGATCGTCAAGCCCGGCACCACCGTTTGCGCAACTGCAATAAACATTGCTCAGCCCCATCGATGCCAACTGCTTTTTTGCGGCACGCGCCAGCGGCTCCACGATTTCAACGGTGTAAACACTATCCACCAGCCGCGCCAGCACTGCCGCCTGGTAGCCACAACCAGTTCCTATCTCAAGCACCTTGTCTCCGGGCTCCGGTTGCAGCAGCGTGGTCATCAGCGCCACGATGAACGGCTGGGAAATCGTCTGCCCGTTGCCAATTGGCAGCGGGTAATCCCCATACGCCTGTGATTGCAGGTCGGCGGGGACAAATAAGTGTCGCGGGGTGGCCGCAATGGCCGCGCGAATCCGCGCGGGCATTTTCTCGTAACCGGTATATGCCGCGGTTTCCTTAAAGTGCTGATCGATTGCCCTCAGCATTGCCTCCATCAGGTGATCCTCCGAAGTTCCCATAATCTGCATTCCCCTGGGTAACAGGCCGCTACCGGCAGCGCCGGTCTGCCTCAACAAGATGTTGGGAGAATTGTAGAAGCTTTCGAGGTTGCGGGCATTGATCCGGATCGACTTGCCGTGCCGTTAAGCCGGGCGCGCCCGGGCGGCCTGGCCACCGGGTGGCACCTGGTTTCCGCAGTTGGCTAATCGAGACTGTATTGCAAAGCTTCCCGCAGGGTCGGGTGGCTGAAGGCATAACCTGCCTGCTGCAGGCGCGCCGGAATCACACGCTGCCCCCCCAACATCAATTGCGACATCTCACCCAGAGCCAGCCGGAGTGCAATTGCTGGCACCGGGATCTTTGCGGGTCGGTGCAGCGCCGTCGCCAGCTCGTTGGTAAAGTCGCTGTTGCGCACCGGGCTCGGTGCAGTGCCGTTAAAGACACCTTGCAGAGTATCGTGATCCATCAGATAGACGATCATTTGCACCAGATCCTGCAGGCTTACCCAGCTCATCCACTGATGACCGGAGCCCAGCCGCCCACCCATCCCCAGTTTGAAGGCAGGAACCATGCGCTTGAGCATGCCGCCGTCGGGGCCCATCACGAGGCCGATGCGGATAATGCAAACCCGTATTCCCAGCTTTTCAGCGCGCGACGCTGCCGCCTCCCATGCAGCACAAAGATCATGACTAAAATCGGGGTGTGGTCGAGACTGCTCGTCAAGCAAGCTATCACCGCTGTCGCCGTAGAAGCCAATGGCCGACGCCGACACCAGCACCCTGGGCCGTTTTTCCTGCTGCGCCAGCGCATCCACCAATCGATTGGTCAGGCCGACGCGGCTGGCATACAGTGCCTGCTTGCGTTTCTCGCTCCAACGCCGATCGGCTATCGGCAAACCCGCAAGGTTGACGACAGCATCCATTGATGCCAAATCGGCATCCGCCAGGGAGTCCACCGCATGAACCGGGGTGGCGATCCGCCCCTGCGCCGACGCGACATCACGCGTCAAAACAGTTAGCTGGTCTCCGCGGCTCGCCAGCTGCTGGCTTAAAGCCGACCCTACAAAGCCGGTTCCCCCCGAGATAAGCACGTTCACTTTCAATGTCCTCCTTATTCAAGGCCCCCACGTACGGCGCTGTATTTTTACCTCGGGCGCTGTCGGGCTACTACCCGCAACTGCTCTGCACCCCGACAACTGCGCAGCGATCTGACTCACACGCCAGCTTCCCGAGTATAAGTCTTCGCGCCGGGAAGTGAACAAGCATCCTATACTATGTATAACATCGTTTATTACCAGCGCTTCTAACCGCCCCGGCCCACCGCCCCCGGGCAACAGGCATGCAGTATTACGATAGTAATCCAGCCCGGGCTCAATCACCGGGATTTTCGATGTACAATCCGCCCATGCTTGCCAGATATTCCCCAACAGCCATGTTCGACTGCCACCTGCACATTATCGACCCGCGCTTCCCGTTGCTGCCCAATCATGGCTATACGCCTTCTCCGTTCAGCTGCGATGATTATAGACAGCGTATCAGCAGTCTCCCTGTGATTGGCGGCGCCGTTGTGTCCGGCTCATTCCAGGCTTTTGACCAAGACTACCTCCTGGCTGCGCTGAGAGAACTCGGGCCCGGATACGTCGGTGTCACCCAACTACCCCATGATGTCAGCGACCAGCAGATCCTCGAACTCGACCGCCGGGGGATTCGAGCCCTGCGCTTCAACGTCAAACGTGGCGGCTCCGGGGATATCGAACATCTGCAGAAACTTGCGTGGCGGGTATACGAAATAGCCGGCTGGCACGTAGAGTTATATATAGACTCGCAGCAGTTGGATGCCCTGGGCAGCCTGCTTACACAACTTCCTGCCATAAGTATCGATCACCTGGGGCTTTCCCGTGCCGGGTTTCACCAGTTGTTGGGCCTGGTAGAAGCTGGCGCCCGGGTAAAAGCCACAGGCTTCAGCCGTTGCGACCTGGACATCACGCAAGCATTACAGCAAATTTCGGCCATAAACCCCAGGGCGCTGATGTTTGGCACCGACCTGCCGTGCACCCGGGCACCAAGAACCTGGAATCCCCGGGATCTCGAGATACTCTGCAGCGCCCTCGACGAGGAGCTACTGCCCGGCGTGTTTGCCGGCAACGCACTCGAATTTTACCGCGTGGACAGCGCCCGGCAGGCAACACCGGAGACAGATGATTCTGGCGGGTCGACATGAACATGTCACCGTTCCTCCATTGTCCGCAATGCCGCTCGGGAGAGATCGAATTTCGCGACAACAAGCAACTGATCTGCTTGAACTGCGATTTTTGCTACTTCCACAACGTCGCTACGGCGGTGGGCGCCATCATCCGACACGGCAGTGAAATTTTGCTGGCCATCAGGAGTCGGGAGCCCGCGCAGGGGATGCTGGATTTACCGGGGGGCTTTACCGATCCTGGCGAAAGCCTGGAGCAGGCCCTGCAAAGAGAGATACAGGAAGAACTCGGGCTGCAGCTAAATCACCCTCACTACCTGTTTTCTTTCGCCAACACCTACCTGTATGCCGGCGTTCTCTACCAGACCACTGACGTTATCTTCGAATTCAAGCTCAGCACCAAGCCCACGGTTGTACCCGCTGACGATGTAGCCGCCGTGCGCTGGCTCGAGTTACTCGACGTGCAGCAGGAAGACATTGCTTTCGAGTCCATACGAAGGGCGATTGGTCAACTGCAACGGCAGCATAGAAAGCAGTAACGGCAACTCCTGGCTATCATCGCCAGCATCGAAAAGCCCCACCCTTCAGAATGAAAATAGCGCGCTTGATTTAAGTCAATGTACTGTTCTGGCGCAAGGGCGACACTCACAGCTCATGTTTTTGAGGATTCGCCGTGGATATCCAAGCAATTGAAGCTTCGCTGAAACAGAAACGGGATGAATTATTACTGCGGGCCGAGCGCCTGCACAGGGACGTGCATCATCGGGACGAACCCATTGAAAAAGACTTTGCAGAGCAGGCAGTTGAGCTCGAAAACCTCGAGGTGCTCCTTGAGTTGGACCGGGAGACACGCTTGGAATTGAGAAATGTTTTGGAAGCGCTGGCACGCATCGAAGACGATGAATACGGAACCTGCCAGAATTGTGGCAACCCGATCGCGGAAGCCAGACTCGAAGCACTACCGTACACCCAGTCCTGTATTCGTTGTGCCAACGCAATGGAAAACGCGCGCTGACCGCCCCAACCCACCGTTTCGTTTGGGCGCCCTCGCTGGCTGGCGCGGCACTGGCTATCCAAACGCTCAGCAGGGCTTGAACAGCCCGCACTGATAACGAGCCAACGGGGGATCATGTGGTCATGCTTGATAAGCAATCGTTTTGAGAGGCAATCAATGTAGCCACTATCAGGTGGCCGAAGAACGCTCTGCGTGGCATCTACCGAACGCCTTGAGCACGCACTTTGTATTTTCTACAAACGGTTAACAAGCGCGCGCCATACTGCTACCATCTCTGGCCATAATGCCAACCAGTAATAGCGAGCGTCCACCCTTGTCCGCCAACCCAGGCTCCAGAGGACTTATAGACGGCTTCGGCAGGACAGTCGACTACGTGCGAATATCCGTCACCGATCGTTGCGATTTTCGCTGCACCTACTGCATGGCCGAAGAAATGACGTTTCTGCCGCGCAGCCACATCCTTTCCCTTGAAGAAATACAGTTGATCGCCAGCGCGTTCGTCAGCCTTGGAGTCGCGAAAATACGCATCACCGGTGGTGAACCGTTGGTTCGCAAAAATGTGCTGTCATTGTTACAAACCCTGCATCGCCTCGAGGGGCTGAAAGAACTGGTCATGACAACCAATGGGGCGCAGCTTGAAAAATACGCGCAGCCGCTACGCCAGGCCGGAGTCAGCCGACTCAATATCAGTATCGATAGCCTGGATGCCGACAAATTCCGGGAGATCACCCGCGTCGGCAAGCTGGATCGTGTACTCAGGGGAATCGAGGTGGCTCGCCGCTCTGGCTTCGAGCGTATCAAGCTCAACGCTGTCATCCAGAGTGGGCTCAACGATGATGAGGTGAACGACCTGCTCGAATTTTGCCTATCGCGTGAGCTGGATATTACGTTTATCGAGGAAATGCCGTTAGGGCACATCAATGAAATCGGCCGGCGCCAGCGTTTCTGCTCCAGCGATGATGTAAAGGCCATCATTGAAAACAGGTACTCGCTGTTCCCCACGGACGAATCCAGCATGGGTCCCGCCCGCTACTTTCGGCTTCCCGGCACCACCAGTACCCGGGTGGGCTTTATATCACCCCACAGCCATAACTTTTGCGGCCAGTGCAATCGGGTTCGGCTGACCGCAGAAGGTCGGCTGCTGCTGTGTCTGGGCAATGAGCATTCAGTCGACCTGCGAGCTGTTGTTCGCCGGCATCCGGGACAGATCGCGCCGTTGCAAGAGGCGATCACCCATGCCATGGACCTGAAGCCTAAGAGCCATCATTTCGACCTCGACTCAAAGCCAGATATCGTGCGATTCATGAACATGACGGGCGGTTGAGTGTTACGTTTTGCCTCGCCCATTGGGCAGGGCAAGGCTATCGGGAAATACCGATAGCCTTGCCCTGCCTGCTTGCGTATTGTGGGGCAAAACTCCACCCCGATTCTCCAGCGAAGCAATGAGCCGATAAACCACTGTGACCTCACACTACGGCAACACCATCTCCAAAATACCCTCTGTACCCGGCTATAAAATTCTGCAACAGCTGGGAACCGGCGGTATGGCGACAGTCTACCTCGCCAACCAGGAGCGCTTCGAGCGGGTCGTCGCCCTCAAGGTTATGGCCCCCGCACTGGCAGCAGATGAGAACTATGGCGAGCGCTTTATGCGCGAGGCACGCATAGCAGCGCGCTTCTCACACCCCAACATCATTGCTGTCTACGACGTTGGGGTAAAGGACGACTATTTCTATATCGCCATGGAATACCATCCCGGCGGAGACCTCAAGGAACGGCTGAAGAAGAACATGACCACGCGGCAGGCCATGTCTATCCTGCGCCAGATCGCGGCGGCCCTGGACTATGCCCACAACAAAGGCTTCATTCACCGCGATGTAAAGCCGGACAATATCCTGTTCCGCGACGATGGCAGTGCAGTACTCACCGATTTCGGCATCGCCCGGACCATGACCGGTAACACCCAGATGACCCAGCTCGGCATGGTGGTTGGCACGCCAAAATACATGAGTCCCGAGCAAGCCAGGGGCGAGGAGCTCGATACCCGCTCCGATCTCTATTCGCTGGGCATCGTCTTTTACGAAATGCTGTTGGGTCATGTTCCCTTCGATGGCAAGGACTCGATCGCAATCGGGATCAAGCACGTAAAGGAGCCCGTCCCCCGACTTCCCAAGCAACTCAGCGCCCTGCAACCCCTGATTGACCGCTTGCTGGCCAAGACTCCGGAACAGCGTTACACCACAGGCAGGCAATTGATAACTGAGCTGGATCAGCTGCGCTTGAGCGGCCTCAGAAACCAAAAGCGTGACGAGGCTATTGAAGACGATTCTGGCGCGCCAGAGTCTGTTGCATCGGCACCAGAACCAGCGCCCACTCCAGCTACGCAGCCCGCAGGCGGGCAGGCGAGTAAAGATCCGGCCGCGATTGCCAGCGTCAAGCCGGATCGCAGAAAGCATCGCGCTTCAGCAGAGGAGAGGCCTCGTAGAGTTGGCCTTGCTAAAATCGCCACATGGCTACTACTGCCGTTGTTAATCGGCGCCGGTTATTATGCCTGGACATCCGGAGAGCTTGAGAGGCTGCAACGACAAATTGTTGCCAGTGACTATTATCAGCGAACCCTGGCGATGGTGGACCGACTGCTGCCCTCGAAAGAAACCGACGCCACCCCACAGCCTGAACCCACCGCGACTGAAAGCATCATACCAAGCGATACTGAGCTCGCCGCAATCCAACTGTCAAGCGGATTGCTGGGCGCTGCAATCAACAGTCCGCAGTTGCCACTGAAGGCCGCGAACAGCAGCATCTCAGTAGGAGCCACAGCAGCATTGGCTGATCTTGACCCCGCGGCACTGCCAGTCATTGACCGGCAGAGTCGAATCATCAACCAATTGCTCACAGAAGCGCGGACGCTAATGGCGGCAGGTGCGCTGGTGTCGCCCGCGGATAGCAACGCACTGCGCTTGTACTTGGAGGTACTGCAGCTGGAGCCGGATAATGCAGACGCCAGGGCCGGTAAAGTCGCCATCGCACAGCACTTCCTCTCCTTGGCAGACCAGGCCCTGACAGCGAACAGCCTCGATGCCGCAGCCAACTACCTGCAACAAGCCGTCGGGTTGGCACCGCAGCTGGCGCAGCTGGAGACGTTGCAGTTGCGCCTTGATCAAGCGCTGGCAGAACACCAGGCCAGCGTGGAAGCCGCTCGCACCAGGGCCGCTGAGGAAAACAACCGGGCCGAGGCGATGCTGGATCAATTCAAAATCACCGGGCTGTTGCGCAGCGCTGAGTACGATATTGCCAACAGACGCTATACCCGGCCCGCCGACGACAATGCACTGCAAAAATACAAGGCTGTTCTGCAAGTGGCGCCAGGCAACGCAGAGGCCAGAAGGGGCTTGAAATTAATCGCAGAAAAGCTGGAAATGGAAATCGATGTCGCTGCTGCCACCGACAACACCAAAAAGCTGGCAAGCCTTCTGGCCGAACTGGAATTGGTCGATCCGCGTAACCCGGTTCTGCAACAACCCCCAGAGTGGCCGCAGAGAAACGGCGGCGGCGCGCCCTGACCAGGCGGTAGCTACGCTATTTCGCAGGATCTCGCAACCCGCCGGTTTATCCCGCAACCAGCACTACCCACCCAGTACCGCATGCTCCATCGAAGACAGGTAGCTGTCGCGCTCGACGCTCTGGGGGTCACTCACAGCGTAGGCATAGGCCCACTGCTCAGTCGCCGCGGGATACTCGCCTTCCTGCTGGTACTGGCGGGCGGCACTGGCGTATTTGGCATCCAGCTCCAACACTCGGGTCACCAGCCGCCTGCCTATCTCCTCGGCGAGGGAATGGGTCAGCTGATTGTACATTTCGGCTTCCGCCGGCAAGCTGGCGGCAATGGCTTGCTGCACAAATATGCCCTGCTGCATGCCCAGCGTTGCCGTTGACTTGGCAGTAGCCGTATCCCTGAGCGTTTCAGCCTCGATGACCGTGTTATCGGCAGCATCGACAAGCTGGTAGTTGATTGACAACACCGCCTTGTTGGTAATGTCCCTGTGATCTACTACAACGTCCTCGTAGACCGGCAACTGGGCAGTCTTCGGCGGCTCTTCCGCCTGCTTGCGCTCATCCCGTGGCAGCTCTCGCCAAACCCGATACAGGGGGTTGGGCCCGGGTTCGGTTGCCGTCACAACTGTCCGGGTCTCGCTGCGCGCCTGTTCACTGGTTTCGACCTTGGCCTCGACGGTCTCCCCCTCCAACAGCAGAAAGGCCTGCGCCCTGGCGTTCTCGCTTGCGTCCGAGCGGAGCGTCACCCTGTCTACGAGCCGCACTTTATTGGGCGTGGTGGCTTTCAGGTAGCGACCGATTTCCCGCCCCAACTGCTGACCATAGGCGCCCACAAAAGGCCCGACACTGACCCTCGCGACAGCGCTCTCGTGAACTGCATCGAGAGCTTCCGGACGCCCTCTCTTTACCAGCGGATGTTGTGGCTGCAGGCGCTCGATAATGGAGGCATAGGCCAGTGCAGTTCCAGCCTGGCCGGCCTTCTGGGCCCTTTTAAAACGCTTTTCCATTTCCAGAATGAAACTGCGCATACCACGACCCGGAGCTTCTGCAGATTCCAGCGTGTTGCGGATATAGGCGGACCTGGCAAACCCGTCGTAGCTTTCGAGCCACCGCTTTTGGCGCATATTCTTCTCGCCCAGGGCATCAAAATATGCTGCAAGCTCCAGGGCATCTTTGCTTATTTGCGCACGATTGCTGTCAAAAGCGGGAGTTTCGCCAAATTCGTAAAACAGGTCGTAAGCCTGCTCAGGTCTTGAATCCACCAGTGCCTGCCAGAAGCGCTGTTGAAATAGCCCGGTAGCCACCAGTTCCCGCTTCTTGGCCAGGCCTTTATAGTTGGGATCGGCGATGGCCGCCTGCTCCAATAGTTCGTTTGCAGTTGCCAGTTGCTTCTTGTCGAGGGCATCTGAGCCCTGCCTGTAAAGCATATCAAGCTCTTCCTCAGCCTGGCGCCGCAACGAATCCCCATGCTTACCCCCGGTTAATTGCGCCTGTTCGCGCAGCAGCAATATACGCCGGCCCGCCTCTGCCTCCGACAGGCCTTTCAGCTCCGAACCTACTGCATCCAGCTGCTGTATGGTTTGCTCTCGAGCAGCATTCACCATTGCACGCAATTCCTGCTTGCGCTCGGGCTGCCACTTTTCGATCCCATCGGCGGCATCTTCAAGCTGGTCGATTTGGGCCAGCGACAGCGGCCCAACTGCCGCCTCCGCCTGCAGTGAGTCTACCTGCGTCTGCTGCGGTTCTGCCAAGCGCTGACCAATGTCCTTCTGCACCGTTTTCAGCGCCAGTTCTTCTTCGGTGCCGGGCTTGACCTTGGCAAGGTCTACCTCTATTTGCTTGTAGAGTAGCTCCAGTTGGTTTTGTTGCGCCGCCAGTGCTACGTCCTGGCGGGTATATACCGGCGTCGTGGCGCAGCCAATCAGCAGCAGTATCCCGGCCAGGGTGAGCGCGCGGCTCGCAGCTTGCATTGCATGAAGTATTCTGAGATCGTCACTCATTTTAAGGGAGTAGGCTCACGCTAGGTTGTGGTAACAATGACAGGGCAGTTGCCATCGCGGCGTCGCTGCAACTACCGGACAAGGGGCGAATGATAGCCAATCAGCATGAATAAGAACACTTTGATCGAACGGCTGCTGCTGGCGCCCCACCCTGAAGGCGGCTACTTTCGACGAAGCTTCGTCTCAGATCATCAGGTGCAAACCGGCGCCGACCGGTTCCGACCCGCCATGAGCTCGATATTTTACTTGCTCACCGACGACCGCCCGGTAGGCCACTGGCATCGCAACCAGTCGGACATCATGCACTATTTTCACTACGGCAGCGCACTGGATTACTGGCTAATAGACCTACAGGGACAGCTGCAACACTTCATTCTGGGAGCCCAGCTGGAGCACGGCCAGCAGCTACAGGTGATGGTTCCCGGTGGTTACTGGAAGGCGACGGAGCTGGTCGCCGGGGAGTTCGCCCTGCTCAGCGAGGCTGTGAGCCCCGGGTTTTGCGAGCAGGACAGGGAAATCGCGACGACCGCGTCTCTGGCCCGGTCTTTTCCGCAGCACCACGACATTATCGAGCGCCTCGCAAAGCCTGCCAAGCACCGGGGAATACCCTATGAATAAGCCAACAGCCTTCGCCAGCGCCCAAAACCTTACCGGCCAGCTTGGCGCTCACGGCTACATCGCAAGCGATGAGGTTGGCCTGGCTTTGTTCCTCGCCTTTCACCTGCAGAAGCCGCTGTTGATTGAAGGCCCCCCCGGGGTAGGCAAAACCGAGCTTGCCAAAGCCGCGGCGGCGATACTCGAGCAACCTCTCATTCGGCTGCAGTGCTACGAGGGTGTAGACGAAGCCAAGGCATTGTACGAGTGGAAGTACGGCAAGCAGCTGCTTTACACCCAGATCCTCAAACAACAGATCGACCAGGTGGTCGGCAACAGCGATGGGCTGGCGGCGAGCATGGAAAGGCTGCACGCGATGGATGATATCTTTTTTTCCGAGCGCTTCGTGGAACCCCGCCCGCTGCTGAAGGCATTGCAGCAACCCCAGGGGGCGGTGCTGCTAATCGATGAGATCGACAAGAGCGACGAGGAGTTCGAAGCGCTGCTGCTGGAGATCCTGTCGGACTACCAGGTTTCCATCCCGGAAATTGGCACGGTCGCGGCGCAACAAATACCGGTAGTGATCCTCACCAGCAACCAGACCCGGGAGCTCAGCGACGCCCTGCGACGCCGTTGCCTGCACCTGTATATCCCGTTCCCGGGAATGCACCAGGAAATCAGCATACTGCGATCACGGATTCCCGACATATCAGAGCGCCTGGCGCAACAGATGGCTGCTTTCGTCGAGCGCCTGCGGCAATTGGAACTGGGTAAGCAACCTGCAATCAGCGAGACCATCGACTGGGGCAGGGCCCTGTTGCTGCTGCACGCAGACTCCCTCGACAACACAACCGTGCTATCTACCCTGAACGTCTTACTCAAGCACAAGGCGGATGTCGATGGTGTAGCGGCGCAACTTTCACAGTTACTCGGCTAGGCTGTGGAAACAACACTGGTACGATTTGTAGCTGCCCTGCGCAACGCCGGGTTACCGGTCAGCAGCGACGAGACCCTGGTCGCCGCGCAATCAATCAACCTGGTGGGCTATGGAAACCGCAACCAGCTAAAAAATGCTCTTTCCATGGTACTGGCGAAAACCCAATCCGATAAACAGTTGTTCGACCTTTGCTTCGAGCGTTTTTACGGCAACCGGCCACAGAGCCAGATTAGCCCGGCGCAGGAGGATCAAGGGCAAACAAGTGGTGACGCGGTCACAGTCGAGCTGAGCCCCGGGCTCAACCGATTGTTCGGTGCCAGCGACGATGAGCTGGTTCTGGCGGTGCAGCAAGCCGGTACTGCGGCCGGTTTGGACAGCATTCGGCTGTTCACCCAAAAGGGAGTATTCAGGCGAAAAATTCTCGAGCAACTCGAATGGCCCGCATTGCAGCAAGTGATGCTGGACGCCGCCAGAGCTGCGCCCGGCGGAAGCCCGACCCTGGGTAGCTTACAAGACTTTGCCGCTCGCCTGCAGGGCTATGCCCGGGAGCACGTGAATCAACAATATGCCCTGCTTGGGGAGGCGCGATCTGCCAGTGTGCGCGACCAGATGTTGATGCAAACGCGCATCAACCGGCTCGACCCGCGGCAAAAGGCGTATTGCCGCCAGCTGGTGGCTCGAATCAGCAAAAACCTGATCAAGCACTTTAAGCGCCGCAAGCGCTACTATCGCCGGGGTGTGCTCGACCTGCATGCCAGCCTGCGCCACAACGTGGCAACCGATGGTCACCTGTTTCAGCTCTACTGGCGCCGAAAACACCGCGATAGACCCCGGCTGTTTATTATCTGCGATGTTTCCGGCTCGGTGCGGGAGTATGCTGAGGTCATGCTGCTGTTTGTGGCAAGTATGCAGGAGCTGCTTCCCAAAGCGCGCTGTTACGCATTTTCCAATCGCCTGGAAGACATCAGCCCGGTATTGAAAGCGCGTGGTGATGCAGAAACTGCCATCGCCGCCACGCTACAGCGGGTTGGCAGAGGCTCAACGGATTATGCCGCCGCGCTGGAGGCTTTTGCTGAACAGGCGGGATCCGTCCTCAACCGCAGAAGTGTCATCATCGTGCTAGGAGATGCTCGCAACAATCATGCTGACCCCGCGGCAAGTACCTTCCAGCAGTGCGCCGCCAAAGCCGGCCGCACATACTGGCTCAACCCTGAAGGTCGCTTTTCCTGGAACAGCGGCGACTCGGTCATGTCACAATACCAGCCCTACTGCGATGCAGTGTACGAAGTTGGCACCCTTGCGCAGCTTGAGCACTTCTGCGAGGATTTGCTGCGCAATACACTCTAGCGCCAGAGTCGGTAACTATTGGATACGATGCTGCACCAGGAGTCCCAATTGCGGGTCAAACCACTGGAGCAGCCTCTGCAGCACCTTATGAAGCGGCCTGAATCAGGCAAGGAGAACATGCGCATGAAGATCAAGACGATTATAGCGGCTGTCGGCGTCACAGCGATGGCAGTTTACGGTCCCGTCGCGCTGAGCGAACATCATCATGGGTCAATGCACGGCAAATACCTTACAACACTTAATGATAAGTTGAATCTCGATGAACAACAGCAGCAACTGCTGGCAGCGAGCCGGCAGCAGGCGATGGCGGCAAAAGAGCGGAAAAGGGAGTTGCGCCAGCAACTGAGGGGGTTCGTTCACTCCGACCGCTATGACGCCGCCGCGGTCGAGCGAATTGCCGAACAAATGGCGGATGTGGCACGGAAGACCATCATCCAACACGGTGCAACCATGAACGAATTCTATCAGTCGCTTACGCCGGATCAGCGAACAACTTTAGAAACCATCGAACAGCATCGAAGCGCAAAAAAAGCCACTTACCAACACGGCTCGAATTAAACCTTGAATATCCAGTCACTGCTTTGCGTGTTGCTGTTGCTGTTGATGTTGCTGGGCCACTCTGTAGCTACGGCAGAAATCCTGGGCCAGTGGCAACTGGATGTCGAAAATAGCGATGACGCCACCGCAATCCTCACCGAGGCGTCCGCGAAAAATCGGAAAAAAGCAACCTGGGGCTGGGGCAAGGATGCGCAGAGCACGGGGCAATGGCGTATACCGCTGCCTTTAATGCAGGCAAAATCGCTCGCTCTGCGAATGCAAGGGGAAGAGCTAGCAATCAAGCCTGACATTGGCAAGCCCGTGATCATCTTGCCCGACCAGGGGGCTGCCTCCGTCAGCTTGAGTGGCTGGGGCAGCCGAAAACAGGGGCCGGTACGCTTTGGTACTTGGGAAGGCGACACGCTGATTGTAGAGAGCGCGCTTGACGACGGCACCCGCGTCATCCAGAGCTACTATGTTGGTACCGATGGCTTGTTGACACAGGAGACCGAGGTTCTACGAAGCAACAGCGACCCCGTTCTGATCAAGCGCAAATTCCGCAATGTCGATAACCGGAGCAGCGCAACCAGTCGCTAGCAGCCATATCCGACGGAAGCAAAGAACCGGCCAGCGATTGGTTCAGCAGCAATGTCTGCCCCGCGCTGGCAGGTTCATTTAAAACCACAAGTCGTCGTTGGCGTTGTTGACGACCTGCTCTATTGCGTCATCATCCAATAGCACACGTCGAGCCAGTGCACCCCGGGGCCCTGCGCTCTCTGCCAGGTACTGTTGCCGACCAGACTCCTTCATCCATTTTTGCAACCGCAATGAACACAGCACCGGATGTAAGCTGCGCGCGAGATCGATCAGCTCGGGTTCCGAAAGATCAGCCAGCGCATTACAAACCTGCTTCACACCCAGGCCATGATATTCAGTCCGCAGCAGCTTTAAGGCTGCGATAACGGCCATATGCCTGTCGGTGCCGGCGACCTGCTGACGGGAAAGATCCTGCAAGGTTTGCTGGATGCGACGAGAATTCATTAGCCACGCGGTTGCAATTTTCTGTTCCATCGGAGTAACACTCAAAAACTTTTTCGAAAATCAAATATAGACTGACTGTGTAGTATCGCCAATAAGCGCTTTTACGAGCGCAATACGGACTACTACCTAACGGGCCGCCGCCATATCTCACCGATTCGGCGACGGCCCGTATTCGTCAATACCTTATAATGCAGCTCAAAAGCCTATTTGGTTTCTCGCCCCCCTTCAGTCATGGTAGGTGCACCCTGTGCGTAGTTTTCTCCCGCGGCCATAGCTAGGACTATGCCCTTGGTCGGAAAATCCCGCACAGAGCACGATCTCTCGACTAGAATCCCAAATATCGGTGAGATATGGTGGCCAGGTGGCTGCCTGAACAAGCCTGCTCGACTTTTTGAAAATCCAGTCGGGAGGCCCAGTGATGGATCAGGGGGATTGCAATGACACTTTTAACCGACCCCACTGAGAGTGAATCAAAGGTGAGTGGTGGCGCTCCAGGGCCGTTATCGAGAAGCTATTCGCCGGCAGGCATCGCGCTAATTCACTGCCCGAAGCGCTCTCCACCCTGCGCCAGCCAATCGATCTCGGCTTGCGTTGGCTGCCGCTCCATCACTGCGTTTCTGTGGGGAAATCGGCCAAAGCGGGCTACAATATCCCGGTGCCGGCGGGCCCAGCGCAAGGAGTCCGACACTGGCCCTCGACAACCTGCGGGCGTGTCTATCAGCAACAGTTCGTACATGGCGACTGACAGATTTTGGTCGCTGAGATTCTCCGCATGCTCCAGTGGCAAATACAGCATTTGTCGCCACGCCAGGGGCATATCCCGGTCGATGCCTTGCGCGATAGCGCGATTGACCAGATCACGGGCACGCCGATCGCCAGTAAATGCTAGCCGGCTGCCGCGATGGACATTGCGCGTGAACTGATCCAGCAGGGTTACCAGTGCCATAAGCCCATCGCGTTCTTCAGCCCAGGCGTCCAGCTCGGACCCGAGGGCCCGATCCACCAGTTTGCCGAAGCGGTCCCGTATCAGGCCGTCCACATCACGACCACCGAACCAGAGCCTGACCTTGGCCGGCCCGGCAAAGCCATTCTCGTCCAGCGGGCCAAACCAGAATTGCAATAACTCCTCAACAGGTTTCATGCAGTTGACTCTCGTATTTACCCTCCAGCCACCCTATATTGGCGTTTGTGCTCTCTCGCAACAAGCGGTGTCATCATGAATCACTACCGTTTCAGACTGGTTTTGGCCACAGCCAGCCTGACAGCAGCATTGACCGTCCTTGCCCTTAAGGTAGGGGGCTTCATCAGCCACCCAGGCGACGGCAGAAGCTCGTTATCAGTCAGCAACCGCTATAGCGGCCAGGACTTATCGCCATACCGACTGGACTGCGCGCTACAATTTGCGCGGCTGGAATATCCGGAAGGAGCTGGCAGCGCACCGTTGTGGGTGTTGGACCCTCAGGGGCGAATCATCTCCTGCAAGCGCGGCGACCAAGCCGCCCTTGCAAACCCGTGACTTGAGCACTCTCCATTTAGCGCCAACTCTTTGCTGCGCCCACCTGGTGTATGGAGCCCTGATAACTGCGGCCAGGCGCCTGTCGGACTGAGGCTGATTGCACTGTCCCACTGTGATGATGGTTACCCCCGCCACCATCGGGTTTCAATCTTGTGCTTTGCAGCAGGGTCCACTGCCAGTAAACTGCGCTATCGAGATCACGCACTAGCTAAGGGGACCAACCGGTGTCCAGTTTATATGACCAGCGCCTGGCGATGATTGGCGGTTCCCATGTTCAGCCCAGGTTGAGAGACGTCGTACGTGGTATCGAAAAGGAAAGCTTGCGGGTAGTCCCTGCCGGCGGACTGGCGAAAACCGAGCACCCGGCCTGTCTGGGCTCGGCACTGACCAACCCCTATATAACGACTGATTATTCAGAGGCGCTGCTGGAATTTATTACCCCTCCCTGCAGTGACCTGGATGAGTTGCTCGGCATTCTCGATAGCATCCATCGTTTTACCTACCAGTGCCTGGACCAGGAGATGCTGTGGACTGCAAGCATGCCCTGTATTTTGCGTGGTGATGAGGATATCCCCGTTGCACGCTACGGCGAGTCCAATATCGGAAAAATGAAAACGGTCTACAGGCTAGGTCTTGGGCACCGCTATGGCCGAGCCATGCAGGCAATTTCAGGGATTCATTACAACTTTTCCATGGGTGACAGTTTCTGGCGGGCATATCAGAAAGCCATGGCAAATCGTGACCCGCTGCAGGCATTCAAGAACAACCAATATCTCGCCCTGATCCGCAACTTTCGTCGTTTGGCCTGGCTGTTAGTGTACCTGTTTGGTGCATCTCCAGCCCTGTGCAAGAGCTTCATAGGTGATCGCCACCACAAACTCGAAGCTTTTGACGAATACACGCTGTTCAGGGATGGCGCCACTGCCCTGCGAATGGGCGAACTCGGCTACCAGAGTAGCGCCCAGGAAAACCTCGAGATCTGCTACAATTCGCTGCCCGCCTACATATCTTCCCTTAAGTCATTGCTGACCCGACAGCATCCGCGCTACCGGGCCATCGGCACCAAAGACCCGAACGGCGACTGGCTCCAGCTCACGACGACACTTTTGCAGATCGAGAACGAGTTCTACAGCAGCATTCGACCCAAGCAGCCGACCCGTAGTGGAGAGGCCCCAATCTTGGCGCTACAGGAGAGGGGCATCCAGTACGTCGAAGTACGGGTGCTCGATGTCAATCCCTATCTGCCACTGGGCATCGACAAGGCGCAAATTCGCTTCCTTGACATGTTCCTTCTCTATTGCCTGCTTGAGGATAGCCCTGAAATCGGCCCATCAGAGTTTCACCAGAACCAGGCTAACCTCACCACCGTGGTGAACCATGGCAGGGACGCGACAGTGATGCTCGCGCGGGGATCTGAGGCACGCGCCATGAAAGACTGGGCGCGCGAAATCTTGGCGCGACTGGAGCCTATTGCTGCGCTGCTTGATACCAGCAATGGCATTGACGACTACGCTAGCACCCTGGACCAGCAGAGTGAAAAGCTGGAAAACAGCAGGCTGACCCCATCGGGACAGATTATCGAAGATATGCGTGCCGAGGGAATCCCATGGTTTCACTTTGCCATGAACAAATCACTGGCGCACGCGGACTACTTTCTGCAACGACCACTACCTGCGGGCGATGCGGAGTGCTTCCAGCAGGCAGCGGTCGATTCCCTGGCCGAAAAACAGCGAATCGAAGCCGCCGATAAGGTTGGCTTTGGTGCGTTTCTGGAGAAGTACTATCGTCAGTACCAGGCCATCAAAGATCACCAAAGCACATGAACTACCTCGCCCACTTCCACCTGGCGGGCAACCAGCCGGCCATGCTGCAGGGGGCACTGCTGGGGGATTTCGTCAAGGGCCCACTCCGCGGCCAATTCGGCGCCAGGGTAGAACAGGGGATAGCGCTGCATCGGAGGATAGATGCTTTCAGCAACGGCGCGGAGGATGTCAAGCGCGCGAACGAGGCTTTGAGCCCCGATTTAAGACGCTACGCGGGTATCGTCACCGATGTCGTATTCGACTATTTTCTCAGCCACCATTGGTCCCGCTTCCACTCCCAGGAATTACCTGGATTTGCCCAGTCCGTCTACCGGGCCATCACCCCTGCGATGGACAGTTGGCCCGTTAGCGCACAGCGTTTCAGCCGGCGCATGATAGAGCATGACCTGCTCTGCCAGTACGGTCATTGGGCCACTGTCGAACGGGTTCTGGGTAGCATCGGCATGCGACTCTCCCACGACAATCCTCTGTCCAGCGCTGCTGCAACAGTGCGGCCGAGGCTGCAGCAACTGGAGTTGGACTTTTTCGAGTTTTATCCCAAGCTACAAGCATACACCTGCGGCCTGGCGAGGGATTTGGCTTGAACCGATTGCATTGGCAGCCCCAACCATTGCAGCGAGAGTCGGCGGGTCCGGCTTGCCGCCATCCCCCACCGGTTGGGCGCTCGGTATTGTTGGCTACCTTGCGCCACGGTTGCCGGGCCTGGGCATTTACACTGACCTCCTGCCACGCGAGTGCGGATCCGCCAATCCGAAAGGCGACCCGCATTCAATGGCCGGAGACATCGCACTCGTCAAAACCATCGACAGAGGCATGCCTTTAGATGCTGAATTCCATCTCTTCACGCACCCTTTTCCTGCTTGTTTTCCTGTTCTGCTGTGGCCTGATGGGCGTGGGATTCATTATGGAGCATGTCTTCGACCTTGAGCCCTGTCCATTGTGCATGACCCAGAGGGTCTTTATCGTCATGGCCGGATGTTTTGCCCTGATAGGCTGCCTGCACAACCCCCGGCAAAAAGGCATACGCATCTACGGCTGGCTGGTAGCCCTGATGGCTGCCACCGGTGCGGGCTTTTCCATCCGCCAGCTGTACCTGCAAAGCCTGCCACCTGACAAGGCGCCTGCTTGCGGCCCCAGTGTCGACTATATCCTGGAGACGTTTCCGCTGAACAAAGCCCTGCAAATGATGCTTAAAGGTGATGGCAACTGCGCCGAGGTGCTGTGGACCTTCATGGGCATCAGCATACCGGGTTGGACGCTGGTAGCGTTTCTGATGATTATTGGCAGCGCTCTCTACCTTGCACTACGTCCAGCGCATGATACCAGTCGTTAATGGCCTGATACTGCTGTTTGCGGCACTCTGGCTCGGCAACGGCATTCAAAGCTTGTGGCTCCATGTTATTCCCGGCCCGGTGCTCGGCATGATACTCATGCTCGGCTTTCTCGCTGCCCGCAGCCGGGAGCCAGAAGGGCTAGGCGCAGTAGCGCTCTGGTTGATCAAATACCTGTCGTTCTTTTTCATCCCCACCGCAGTCGGCATCTGGTTCCTCGATAGCGAAATTGTCCAGCAATGGCCCGCCATTCTGGTTGCCACCGTCCCCGCCACCGTAGTCACCCAGCTGCTGGTGGCCATACTGCTGCAAGCGTTACTCAGGCGCACAGACAAACCATGATCAATGTCGCCTGGTGGCAATCATTTGAAGCTGGCCGGTCGATACTCGCTATTCTGTTGACGCTGCTCATTTTCCGGCTTTCATTGGCGCTGTTTGAAAAGTCCCATCGCAACTCCCTGCTGCACCCTCTGATCACCGGCCCTATGGCCATTGCAGTGGGCATAGCGCTACTGCCGCTAACGTTCGATGACTATCAAGGCTGGGTCGCTATCCTGACCTGGCTGCTGGGGCCGGCGACGGTTGCACTTGCCATTCCCCTGCACAGGCAGCTACCCAAAATTCGCACCCATGCCGCGGCCATACTCCTAACCACACTGGTAGGGGGAAGCGCGGCTGTCGCTATCGCACTGGCCGGCGCAGACCTGATGGGTGCCAACTCCGCTGTATTGAACTCGCTCGCGTCGAAGTCGATCACCACACCCATTGCCCTGTCTATCAGCGAGCTGATTGGAGGCATTGGCCAGTTGGCAGCGGGAGCAGTGATCATAACCGGGGTCACCGGCGCGTTGGCGGCACCGCCCCTACTGCAGAGCATCGGCATCACCGACAACCGGGTAATAGGCTTCACACTGGGTCTTACCGCTCATGGGATTGGTACCGCACGAGCGTTCGACATAGACTTGCAGGCCGGGGCATATGCCAGCCTGGGTATGGGCCTGACCGGCTTGTTGACAGCTCTCATCTTACCGCTACTATTTATCTAGGGGATTTTGTTTCGCACTTGAAATACAAGGGTTTCGGGCGTTCAAGCTTGCTGGAGCCGGCGAAGCAAAGTATATTCAAAACATCATCAACAAGAACAACGGTCACCGGCCATGCAGACAGTGAACGAAAACCTGAAAAGACAATGGCGCCTTGTGGAAACCACCCTGGACAAGTGGTTGCAGGAGCGCAAGGAACTACTGGTCCTTTATTGCAATTACGGCGATAGCGGCAACAATCCGGACCCAAGCGGAATATACCCTCGCTGGACTGATGTCCGTCGCTTCTGCCAGATTCTCGTGGACTATGTCAGCGCGGGGCACTTTGAGGTGTACGACCAGTTGATTCGTGAAGCTGAGGCGGCCAATGATGACTCGTTTTTGCTGTTAGAAGAGCTCTACCCCAAGTTACACCAGAGCACCCAGTTCGCTCTTGATTTCAACGATAAATACGCCACTGAAGAAAGCTGGGAAAACACCCACGAAGAGTTCCAGGAAGACCTTTCCCGCCTGGGCGAGGAACTCAGCATACGATTCGAAATGGAGGACCGCCTGGTCGAGGAAATGCACAGCAGTCACAGCCCGCTTATGGTGCATCAAGAGCCCCGAAGGCAACGATCCATCGCCTGAATCCGCAGGCAACAAAAAAGGCTCCCGGGTTTGTTGCCCGGGAGCCTTTTTGCTTTAGTGCCTTAGCCCAAACGTATTACTTTTGCTCGGTTGCTGGCTCTGCAGGCTTGACCTCGAGAAGCTCAACTTCAAACACCAGTGCTGAGCTGGGTGGAATGGGTCCCTGTCCGCCACTACCATAGGCCAGCGCCGGCGGGATAAACACTTCCCACTTGGAACCAACAGGCATCATCTGAAGCGCTTGCTGCCAGCCAGGAATGACGGCGTTCAAAGGGAACTCCGCCGGCTCATCGCGACTGTAACTGCTATCAAATTCAGTGCCATCGATAAACGTACCGCGGTAGTGCACAACGACGGTATCTGAGGCGCCCGGCTTGGCACCTTCCGCACTTTCGATAACCCGGTACTGCAAGCCATTATCCAGAACGGTTACGCCCTCTTTGTCCGCATTGGCCGCCAGAAAGGCTTCCGCCGCTGCAGCGTTATCTTTTGACAGCACTTCTGCTTCAGCCTGCTGCTTTGCCGCCATTTCTGCTTGGAAGCGTTGCGCAACTTCCTGCATTTTCTCCTGGGGAACCAGCGATTCGCTCTTGGCAAGCCCATCTTTCAGTCCCGCAATAACATTCTCTGAACTCATTTCCAGCGGGCTTGCCGCCATCTGGCTACCAATCTGAAAACCCACGCCGTAAGAGTAGACTTGCACATCGCTATCAAGGGTTGGTGAAGAAGCCTCTGCTGCAGGCTCTGGGATCACGGCTTGCTCTGGAGCTTTTTGACAAGCGACGATAAATAGCGGCAGAATCGCCGCGCAAAGCAGGTGTCTAGATTTCATGGATCGTTCCTTTTAGATGAATGTAGTCGCTTTAAAACTGCGAGCGGGGGGCATTATAGGACAAAAAAAGCGACCTGCGTGATTTCAACGAGCGCCAGCACTTTATACACGGTTGCAGGGGCGACGCTGGCTCAGACCGCGGTCAAGCCCAGGAGTTCCCTGTCACTGCAACCCGGAAAGGTTGCACGCAATAATGGAGTAAAGCTTGCCACGGTTGGCTCCTGCGCCAGCAGCACCAGCCAGTAAGCCCGCAAATTGCTCCAAAGCATCTCAATCCCGCCCGGGCCGCCCGCCCCATCTGGAAGGTGCTGCAGCAAAAAATCCTGCTCCAGCTTTTCTGCCTCAAGCTCCAGTTGCTTGACACCCTCGCGCACTTGTTGCGCTCCCGTCATACGGTGGGCCTTCAGCAGGCGACGCAAGCGCCTCAGCGGTGCAATGCACTGCTCTCTCCATACCAGCAATCGTGAGTCTGACAGCAGTGTCCTGAACCATGCGTCATCAAGCCTGAAACCTCGCGCCCCGCACCAGCAACAGAGCAGCAAAATATTGACATCGGCGCCGCACTCCTCCTGCAGCGCGATACAACAGTCTTCCACGCCGGCGCCTTGATACAGGCCCTGCGAGAACTGCCAAAAGGACTGCCCGGGGATCAGCAATTGCCTCGCTCCTATGGTCCAGCGCGACCGTCGATAAAAACGCCATGGAAAACTGTAATTCGTCGCGCGCCATGGGTACCATGGCGGCGCTGCCAACGAGGATTATACATCGTGACGATTTCCGACCCACAACGTTTCGCCTCCCGATTCGTTGCCGCCGTTCGTCACTGCGAATTACTCGGCATCGAAGTAGTCAAAGCCAGCAAGCAAGGAGCGACGCTGGCTCTACCCTATGCAGAATCCATCATCGGCGACCCGACGACAGGAGTCATTCACAGCGGCGCATTGACGACCCTGATGGATACCGCACTCGGCGTCGCCGTTCCCCTGGCGCTGCAGAAACTCGAGCTATGTCCTACCCTGGACCTGCGCATCGACTACATGGGTGCCGCAGAACCGGGTCGGAAGGTGCTCGGCGAGGCGCAGGTCTACCGTATTACCGACAATGTCATTTTTGCCCGGGGAACAGCTTTTCAGAGCGATGCCAGTCGACCGATCGCTTACTGCGTCGCCACTTTCATGCGGCTGGGGAGAAACCTCGAACCAGCGGGAGACAAGCGTTGAAACTGGATGAAGAACTTATAAAGGCACGGGAAAATCGCGAGTTTCAGCGCCTGATCACGGAAATTCCCTACGCCAGACTCATCGGCATGTCCTGCATTCCTATTGGCAGCTCCCTTCTTTTCACCCTGCCGCCCAATCGAGATAATATCGGCAACGCCAGTTTGCCGGCTTTGCACGGCGGGGTTATCGCCGGCTTCATGGAAATGTCTGCATCGCTGCACATACTGCTGACACAAAACACGACGACAGTGCCCAAGGTCGTCGATTTCGCAATCGATTACCTCAGCCCCGGCAGGCTTCTTGAAAGCTACGCACAATGCCGGGTAATTCGGCAGGGCAAAAAAATCATCAATGTGTCAGTCACAGCCTGGCAGGACTACGAGGAAAAGCCCATGGCTACCGCCAGGGCACACCTGCTGCTAGCCGCCAGCTCTCGCCGGGAACCCAAAACAGAGGAGTGAGTTGCGACTAGCACATCGCCAACACCTCATCCACCAGGCGATGGATTCCGCTGGCGGCCTCGGCGACATTGCCAGCAAGCATGTAGGCGGGGGTGGTCACGAGTTTTCGCTGGCGATCGATGACCGCCTCCTCAACGGGACAGTTGATGTGATTGCCACCCATCGCCTCTATCGCAGCGGCGGTTTCGGCGTCGGTACCGATAGTGCAATCCACTCCTTCGCCAAAGATTCGGGCGGACATCGCTGGCGCGATGCACATCAGGCCGATGGGCTTACCCGCTTTGTGCATGTCGACCGCAAACTTGAGAAAGTCTGGCTGCACCGTCATATCGGCGCCTTTGACGGCGAAATCGCAAAGGTTCTTGGCTGCACCAAACCCGCCGGGTACAAAAAGGGCGTCATAATCGTCTGCCCTGGCTTCCTTCAGGTCCAGAACATCGCCCCGAGCTATCCGCGCAGCCTCTACCAGCACATTCCGCCTTTCGCCCTCTGCCACCTCGCCGGTAAGGTGATTCACAACATGCATTTGCTCGATGTTGGGTGCGAGACACTGGTAACTGACACCGAGCTCCGACAACCGCAGCAAGGTAAGCACGCTCTCATGAATCTCGGCTCCGTCGTAAACACCGCATCCTGACAGAACTACTGCAACTTTACCCATACCAACACTCTCCTGGTAAAACTGACGACGTCACTATCAAACCATCTTGCCGACAATTTATCCAGTGCGAACCCAACGATGATACTTTTCGACCCAGCTCAATACGCGCTCGGGAGCATGAGCCTTGCGCCAATTGCCGGCGGCAAACTTGTTTGCCTCAGACCAGGTCGGGTATATGTGAATCGTGGCCAGTATTTTGTTTAACCCCAGTTTGTGGCGCATCGCGGTTACAAATTCACCGATCAACTCGCCGGCATGGGGCCCCACGATAGTCGCGCCGAGAATGCGGTCCTTCCCCGGCACTGTCAGCACTTTGACAAAGCCCTGGTTGTCGCCCTCGGCCAATGCCCGATCGTGGCCCTCCAGGGAGTAGACACTGAGTTCATAAGCCGTATTCTGCCCCCGGGCATCGGCTTCGTTCAAACCTACCCGCGCAACCTCGGGGTCGGTAAAAGTCGCCCATGGCACCACCGAATAATCGACCTTGAAACGCTTGAAACGACCGAATAGCGCATTGACGGTAGCAAACCAGGCTTGATGGGAGGCCATGTGAGTGAACAGGTAGGGGCCAGCGACATCACCGCAAGCGTAAACAGTGGGCATTGCAGTTTGCAGGTATTCGTTTACCTCCAGGGTGCCACCCGGGGTGGTCCTGATACCCAAAGCCTCAAGCCCCATGCCCTCGACTGCAGCCTTGCGCCCAACAGCGACCAACACCAGATCGAAGGGTACTTCTACCTCATTGCCATGGTGCTCTGCCAGCAAGCTGTAGTTGCCATTGCAGGCGTTGAACTCGAGGGCGCGGTGGTCGCACAACACCCGAATACTCTCGCTGCTGAATCGCCGGATAATGAAATCGGCGACATCAACATCCTCCCGGGGTAACAAGCCGGCGGCACGGCTTACGATGCTCACCTTAGAGCCCAGTCGGGAAAAAGCCTGGGCCAACTCGCAGCCAATGGGCCCACCACCAAGCACCAGCAGGCGCCGTGGCAGTTCACGCAACTGCCATAAATCGTCGGAACTGGTATGTGGAACCTGCTGTAATCCGGGAATGGGCGGCATTCGCGGCACCGCTCCTGTGGCGATAATGATCTTCGGGGCGCTGATCACGCGGTCACCGACCCTGACTTCCCAGGGAGATATCAATTCGGCGTCGCCCCGCATGCAGTCCACACCCAGCTCGGTATAGCGCTCGACAGAATCATGGGGCTCGATGGCTTTAATCGTCCGTTGCACCCGGGACATCACCCGTCCAAAATCAATACCGGCTACCGTTGCATCGACGCCGAACTCGGCAGCCCGGCCTATCTGGTGTGCAAGCCGGGCCGAACTGATCAAGGTCTTGCTGGGAACGCAGCCGGTGTTGAGGCAGTCACCGCCCATCTTGTGTCTCTCTATCAACACCACCCTCGCCCTGACCGCAGCTGCAATCAGTGATGACACCAGGCCGGCGGAACCCGCTCCTATCACTATCAAATTAGTATCGAACTGCGCAGGCCTGGCATAGCGCTGCAGAAGCTTGCGCTGGGCTATCCATCCAGTCGCCCATTTTACCAGCCAGGGAAAGAGACCCAGCAGACCAAAGGAGAGCAGCAGCGCTGGTGACAATAAATCGCCCAGCGATTCAACCGCTGCGAGCTGGGTGCCGGCATTCACGAACACCAGTGTTGCCGGCAACATCCCCAGCTGGCTCACCAGGAAAAACTCGCGCACCTTGATCGGGGTTAACCCCATCAAAAGGTTGATGACAAAAAACGGAAACAGCGGCACCAGCCTGAGAGTGAACAGATAGCGCACACCATCTTTTTCGATGCCCCGATTGACGCTGGCGAGGTGATCACCGAAACGCTGCTGCACCCAGCCCCGAAACAGCCAGCGCGACAACAGAAATGCAAGGGTAGCGCCAATGGTGCTGGCAAACGAGACCAGCAGCACACCCTTGGTGAAACCGAATAGAGCCCCACCGGCCAGGGTCATTACCGCTGCCCCCGGCAGCGATAGCGCAGTCACCAACACATAGACAACAAAATAGATGATCGCAGACAGCACAGGGTAGCTCTGTAACGTCTGCGTCAGCGCCTCACGCTGCTGGTTAAAATATTCGAGGGTGAAAAAATCGTTGATGCCGAGTGCAAAAAACAGGACGATCGTAAGGAACAACGTCCCCAGCAGGATTGCACGTTGACTGAGCATCGGCGACCACTCGGTGTTAGCGTCTCAATTAGATGGCAATACCCGGTGAGAGTTCCGCCCGCAAAGCCTGGTCACCCTGGTACCAGGCCAGCGCGACACCCTCTCGCAATGCAACTTCGGCAGTTGCCAGGCGATCAATGGCAAAGGCATCAACGAGTGCGAGAAGAACGCAGAGACCAGGCGCCAGGAGCCTGCTGCGATTGCTATCCAGGGTGTCAAAATGAACGTCATCGATATGACCGAAGCGAGCCAGCAACAGGTCCCGCAAATGCTCCAGGTCGGGTCGAGAGACCTCCTGTAAACCCAGCAACTCCGCAATAGCGAGGGCAGTGCCAGAGCACCCCACCGCTTTCACCCCCGGTGTGAACCTGAAGCGCGACACTAATGGCGCCAGACGCCGTCTCGCAGCCTGCATGCAGGTGTCGAAATTGTGCCTATTCAAGTGCCCCTCGGGAAAGTGCTGTTTAAGACTGCTGACGCATCCCAGTTGCAGACTCTCCAGGTCATCAATTCGGCTACCATTGCCGGCTATGATTTCTGTGCTGCCGCCCCCGATATCCAGCACCAGCATCCTGCCCGGGGGGTTGCCGCGGGCGAAAGCCACGGCCCGGTATATCAGCCTGGCCTCATCGGCACCACTGAGCACGATAACCGGCCAACCAAGAATGCTTTGCGCCCTTGGCAGCAGCTCACCGGCATTGCTTGCCTGGCGCAGCGCCGAAGTGCCGACCGCAATAATTCTCTCGCAACCGTACCTGTCGGCGGCCTCTCGAAATCGTCCCAGGCAGGACAGCACACGACGCTCGGCTTGCTCAGTGAGCTGGTCACCTTGCATTAACAGCGCAGTCTGGACCCTTTCAACCGCCACAAACTCACGTACCAGCTGCCCCTGCTGCCAACTGGCGATCAAGATGTGAAAGCTGTTTGAGCCCATATCAATCGTTGCTATCGGGCCTTTTGGTGCGCGATTAACTTTCGCCAAGGTGCACTCCTGAAACGCATCCTGGTGCAAGCATAGTAAATTCCGTCGAATTTGGCTCCCGCTTTTTGCCATCTTTCAGAAAACGATGCTATGATGCGCTGCCTCGAAAACAGCCTATCGTCGATACTGGAGACAACTATGAGCGACGCCATCATTCACGTGAGCGACAGTGCATTTGAGCAGGAAGTACTCAATAGCGACCAACCGGTACTGGTCGACTTTTGGGCAGAATGGTGCGGCCCCTGCAAGATGATCGCGCCAGTGCTAGAGGAAATTGCTGAAGAGTACGACGGTCGCCTCAAGGTATGTAAAGTCGATGTGGACAACAACGGCGAAACTCCGCAGAAATACAGCGTACGCGGCATTCCGACTCTGATGCTCTTCAAGGGCGGCAACGCCGAAGCCACCAAGGTAGGCGCCCTCTCCAAGACCCAGTTGAAGGAGTTCATAGACGCAGCCATCTAGGAACTCTGAGCGCGGTTGAATTTCCTCACACCGCGCTACAAAAATTGCCCTGTTGCTGGACGAACCCACCGTTCAGTGATATTGTTTTAGAAAAAGCACACATCTCGTCGAAATTACCCGCTCATAAGATACAGGAAATCCTCCCACAAGACGGTTCTGCCGTTGATCCTTGGCTGCGCCTTTGCATTACTTCATCAACCATTACTCTCCTGAAGCTCCCCAATATGAATCTGACCGACCTCAAGACCAAACCCATTCCCGAGTTGATCGAAATCGCGAAACAACAGGGGCAGGAAAACGTAGCCCGTTCTCGCAAGCAAGACATTATCTTCGCCATCCTCAAGAAACACGCGAAAAGCGGAGAAGACATCTATGGCGATGGCGTACTGGAGATCCTGCAGGATGGTTTCGGGTTCCTGCGATCGGCAGATAGCTCATACCTTGCCGGGCCTGATGATATCTACGTTTCGCCCAGCCAGATAAGACGCTTCAACCTGCGCACCGGCGACACCGTATCAGGCAAGATACGGCCCCCCAAGGAAGGTGAGCGTTACTTTGCCCTGCTCAAGGTGAACGACATCAACTTCACCAAGCCCGAGCAGTCACGCATCAAGGTTCTGTTCGAAAACCTGACACCGCTCTTCCCCAACAAGCGACTCATTCTCGAGGCCGGCAATGGCAGCACGGAAGACCTGACCGGCCGGGTGATCGACCTGGCTGCGCCCATCGGCAAAGGTCAACGTGGCTTGATCGTAGCACCGCCGAAGGCGGGCAAGACACTGATGCTGCAGCACATTGCGCAAAGCATCATTCGCAACAACCCGGAGTGCCATATCATTGTACTGCTCATTGACGAGCGCCCCGAGGAAGTTACTGAAATGCAACGCTCGGTGGGTGTCAACCGCGACGCCGAGGTTGTGGCGTCGACCTTCGACGAGCCCCCCGCGCGCCATGTGCAGGTTGCGGAAATGGTCATCGAAAAGGCCAAGCGGCTGGCAGAGCACAAAAAGGACGTGATCATTCTTCTGGACTCGATTACGCGCCTGGCACGAGCGTATAACACCATCGTACCCTCGTCTGGCAAGGTATTGACCGGTGGCGTTGATGCTCATGCCCTGGAACGGCCGAAACGGTTTTTTGGTGCCGCTCGCAACATCGAGGAGGGGGGCAGCTTGACGATTATTGCAACCGCCCTGATCGACACGGGCTCCAAAATGGATGAAGTCATCTACGAGGAATTCAAGGGCACCGGCAATATGGAGCTCCACCTCGATCGAAAAATAGCCGAAAAACGCGTCTACCCGGCGATTAACATTCGCCGCTCCGGAACCCGCCGCGAAGAGTTGCTGACCAGCGAAGAAGAGCTGCAACGCATGTGGATCTTGCGCAAACTACTGCACTCCATGGAAGACACGCCGGCGATCGAGTTCCTGCTCGACCGACTGCGTAAAACCAAAACCAACGATGAGTTTTTCGACACCATGAAGGGCAAAAAGTAACTCGAGGCGCGCCGTGCTCGTGTCCACTCCCAACCGCAGCTCACTGGAAAACGAAGTCGCATCCACGCGTCCGAGGGTCTGCAGTTGACCATGCAATATGCCGACCTGCGCCAGTTCATCCGCTTCCTGGAGCGCGAGGGCGAACTGAAGCGCATTCCCATTGCGGTTGATCCCTACCTGGAAATTACCGAGATTTGCGACCGCACCCTGAAGCGGGGCGGGCCGGCATTACTGTTCGAAAACGTCAAGGGCAGCGAAATACCGGTGCTGGCCAACCTGTTTGGCACACAGCGCCGCGTCGCCCTGGCAATGGGTTCGGACTCTATCAGCAGTTTGCGTGAGATCGGCGAATTACTGGCTTTCCTGCGCCAGCCGGATCCACCGAGGGGCCTGAGGGACGCCTGGCAAAAAATGCCTATCTTCAAGCAAGTCTTGAATATGGGTCCGAAGCTGGTGAAAAAGCCGGCGTGCCAACAGCGCGTTATGCAGGGGGACACCGTTGACCTGGGTGCCCTGCCCATCCAGACCTGCTGGCCGGGCGATGCGGGCCCACTGGTAACCTGGCCTTTGGTCATTACCCGCGGGCCCCGGCAGGAGCGCCAGAATATCGGCATCTACCGCATGCAGGTGATCGGCAAGAACCGACTCATCATGCGCTGGCTGGCACATCGCGGCGGCGCCCTCGACTTCAAGGAATTCCAGGCGGCCAATCCGGGGCAACCCTTCCCGGTGACCGCAGCACTCGGCGCCGATCCGGCAACAATACTGGGTGCGGTTACTCCCGTGCCCGACTCACTATCGGAATTTGGTTTCGCCGGGCTGTTGCGCGGCTCGCGTACTGAAGTTGCCAACTGCTTATCCAACGGACTGACCGTACCGGCAAGCGCTGAGATCGTGCTGGAAGGCCATATTGCCCCCGACGACTTTGCCGATGAAGGCCCTTTTGGAGACCACACGGGTTACTACAACGAGGTAGACCGCTTTCCGGTCTTCACAGTCGATACCATCACCTGCCGCGATAAACCCGTTTACCACAGCACCTACACCGGTCGGCCGCCTGACGAGCCAGCAATTCTGGGACTTGCCCTCAACGAGGTTTTCGTCCCCATCCTGAAGAAGCAGTTTCCCGAGATCGTCGACTTCTACCTGCCGCCGGAGGGCTGCTCCTACCGCATGGCAGTCGTCACCATGAAGAAGCAATATCCAGGCCACGCCAAGCGTGTAATGATGGGCGTATGGTCATTCCTTCGGCAATTCATGTATACCAAGTTTGTTATCGTCGCCGATGATGACATCAATGCCCGCGACTGGAACGATGTCATCTGGGCGATGACCACTCGCATGGATCCAGCTCGTGACACGTTGATTGTCGAAAATACGCCGATAGATTACCTCGACTTCGCTTCGCCGGTGTCAGGGCTGGGATCAAAAATTGGCTTCGACGCGACCAATAAGTTGCCGGGAGAAACCAACCGCGAGTGGGGCACGCCCATCGTCATGTCCGGTGCGGTGAAAAAGCGAATCGATGATATCTGGCAGGCACTGGATATCTTTCAAGGCACCGCCGATTAATTCAGTATCGCCTCGGGCTTCGCCCAGGTAGTATCTCGTTGATAAGAGGCGCCTCGGGTAAAATAGCCTGTGTAAGTACCTTGCGGGCTGGTGTAGCCCCCGGCCTTCAGGAGCCGTCCAGCATCTGTTGGCGCATCTTGCGCATCCACGCCTCTTTGCTGGTCACCTCATCACTGACCTCGATAATATCACCGTAGCTGGCCTCACCATCGATGAATGCCTGTATAAGGCTGACCGGCACAGGGTTCATCTCGGGCGCGTAATCCCACTGGAATACGGAAGTGATATTGCCGAGCAGCAATCCGTCACGGTGCTCTAGCCAGTAGGCGCCGCATTTCGACACGGCGTAGTCACCAGGACGACCATAGCTGACATTAGGGGTCGAGGGATTGAAGCCGCCGGCAGGAACCTCGGATATTTCCTCCAGTGCGAACAGCCACTGCCCGCCCAGGGGAAACCACGCCGCATCTGCTCGGCAAAGTTCACCGTCTCGCTCCGCCCAGATGCGGATCGTTTCGTTTCCGGATCGGCCTTTCAGCGAGCGCATTACCTGCAAGTCGAAAGAGTTCCCCCGGCTGGCAACCACCTCGCCCAGCACCACATAGTCGGCATCCTCCACAACCCAGCTGAAGGGGCCCTGCCACAGGCATTCACACTCTGCGCGCAGGGTGGCAGCAAACACTGCCAGGCAACAACTGGTGAGGATTCTTGCATTCAACGCGAGCCCTTCCGACGGTATCAAAATCCAATCACCGTCCCGCCGGATTGAGGATCCGCCACGCCGGCTAAACACCGGCCGCCCTGAAGCCCCGTACCGATTCGGATTACCCTTTCGATGCACTCAAACCGCTGGCTGCCCCGACCCGTCCTGCGGCAGAGACGCCACCGCCGGCTTGGGCAAGGACGCCAACGCAGTAGCGGCGGCGGCGCCCTGGACGCACTGCTGAAAGTAATCCACGCTCTGCTCCGGCTTGCCCAGCCGAGCCAGTAAATTGGCAAGCTCGGCACAGGTCTCGGGGCGATTACTCAGGTTCAGGCTGGCTTGCAGATACTCCTGGGCTTTATCCCAGGCGTGGTTGTCCAGCGCCAGGCGCCCCAGACAAAGCAGCAGCTCAGGGTTGTTGGGTCGGTCCTTTAACCAACCCTCGGCAAGTTGCAGCTGCTGCGAAAGATCCTCACCCGGAGCCAGGCCATAACAATGCACAAGCCGGTCATCCCATGATTTGCGCAGTACCTTGCGCAAAAACTTCTCCGCCACCGCCGGCGCTCCTGCCGCGATCAATTGGCGCGCATACACCGCCTCCATTTCAGGGTCGCTGGCCAGCTCCTTGGGCAGTAATCTCCAGGTCTTCTCCAATTGCGCCACAGCGCCGGACGAGGCGGATGTGGTTTGCCCTATCAGCGAAGCATAAACCTTGCGTTCCAGCTTGCCGAATTGCTCGGCTGGCAGAGCCTGGGAGCGCTTCAGCTCGGGTAATAGCTTGCGCAACTGCTCCCAGTCATCGAGCCGCTCGTAGGTTTGGGCCAGGAGCTTCACGGTTACCGGGTGCGAGGAAGACAGCGACTTAACCCGGGTCAGCGTTGCCAGTGCCTGCTCCAGCTGCCCTTTGTCGAGCTGAAGTTGTGCCTGGGCGAGGCCTACGGCCAGGTCTGATGTGTTGCTGGGGGCGCTCTTGCGGGCCTTATGAAGATTTTTCTCCGCCGCTGCGTCGTCGCCCATGGCATGACCGGCCTGAGCGGCCAGCAAATAATAAGCTAACGGCGTATCAGAGCGATCCGCAACCTGCTCCAGGTTCTTGCTGGCGCGATCCCACTTCCCCTCGACAAACTCGGTGAGACCGCGATTGGCCTGATTATTGATGGCCTTTTCGTTGCGCTGCTCCATCCAGCCGCCAACTTTCGCAGGGATTTTTCGGGTGTTACTCCAACTGCGTAACAGCAGGTATAGCAGGAAAAAGGCTGCCAAAGTCAACCCGATGCCAGTCCACACGCTCATCTCCACCGTGGTATCACCGTAGGCGATGAGTACATAGCCGGGGTCTTTCTGCAGCAGGCTGACCAGGAATACCCCGGCCAACAACGCGGCTAAACATATCAGGAATAAGCGTCTCATTTAGTCAGTCCCCATCTTCTGCCAATCATAGCCATCCTCTGTGGAAGCCGGCGACGTGCTGTCAATGGATGGTGCTTCGGCCGCTGTGGCTTTGCTTTCCCGGGCCTGGAATTTGCGGTCGATGTAGGCGCGAATCGCTTCCTGCGAACCGGACACGTCCGGCAACTCGGCAACAATCTTTTCCTGCTGCAGGTCCTGCAGCTCTTTCAGCACCGAGCGAGTGGCGGGGTCGTCCTTGATGTAGTTGCTCTCAACCAGCTCGGCTGCATTGCCGAGGGCCTCCCGGTAAACGGTTTGCTGCTGTAACACCAGCGCGTTCTTGGCCTGTTCGAGATCCAGCGCAAGGCGCTCCCGCACCAGTCGCTGCCAGGCTTCGGAGAGCAGTGGCTCAACCGCGCCTTCACGCTTTTGCACCACTACCAGCGTCTTGAATTTCTCCACTGCCTGATCCCAACCCTTGTCGAGGGCCGCCTGCCAGTCCTCTGCAGCGAGATCGAACAGGTCTCCCGCCGGCTCAGCGGTTTGCTGATCACTCTCACTGATCGTCGGCATGCTGAAAAACGGCAGTTCTGAGGCTTGCTGTTGCAGCGCCTCGAGTCGCAGATAGGTTCCTTCATTATCCAGTTGCTGAGCTGCTCGCACTGCCGCCAGATCAAGGGCGACCTGTTTACGCACCTGGTGCAGACCCGCCATGTTCAGCTCAAGCAGGATATTGTCTGCATTGGTAAGTAGGGATGCGGCGCTGTTCAGCTCACCCCCCATGGCCACGCGCTGATGCGCGAGCCTGAGCAAGTACTCCACCTCAGCGAGCTTCCAGTCGTCGCGGTCGGTTCTGCCCAGATTGGCGATCTGTTGCAGCAGATCCTCATTGCTGACCGACAGTTGCTCGATATCAGAATTTGTTTCCTGCTTTATCAATTGCAATTGCGACCTGCTCGCACCGATTTCGCTTTCTAGCGTTTTTATTTCATCTTCAAGCGCGCCCAGTTCAGATTCCAGCTTGGTCTTCAGGTCGCCCGACTGCTGCCCCAGTTGCGAAAGTTGGTCGCGCCACGGCTCTTCCTGAACGTCATCGACCACCCGCTGTTGACTCCACCACTGGTAGGCAGTACCGGCCAGTGCCAGTAGCGCAAGTAAAAACGCAAGACCCGAGAGCCAGGAGCCGCCGGAGGACCCCGTTTTCTGCTCTACCCGGGCGGGCCTGACAGGCGCAGCGGCAGCAGAACCCGCCGCACTGCCGCTCGGCGCGCTCTTCCCTGCCGCGCCGGGGGCGGAAGCGGTTTTGGCCGCAGAACCGGCACCGGTTGCGCTGCTCGGCGACCGATAGTCGGCAGCTTTTCTGGATTCGGCGGGAGCCTGGCCCCCAACCGCAGGTTTATCCTCAGGACCCTTTTTGTCCGCGCTAGTATCGGGCTCTGTGGTCACTTTTTTATCGGCCGCTGTAGCGTTGTTCTTGGGTTTTTCCGGTTCCGTGCTCACACTATCACCCCTGTAGTTGGCTCGCTTTTATCAATGCTTCGAGGACCGCGTCGTCGCCGGCACTGGATGCGACAACCGTATGCTCGAAGCCCATCTCCCGCGCCAATGATGCCACTCGCTGGCCGGGAACAACAATAGCGGCACCGACATTCTGCGGGCCGCCAGACAACTGTGCCACCAGGGCATCCAGGGTTTCCCCACTGGCGGCCACGATAAAATCGACGGCCCCTGCGTTCAACGAGCGGCGAACCCCAGCCGGTAGTGTACCAGACTTGACACGCTGGTAGGCTTCGAGATACTCCACCTCGGCCCCCCTGGCTCGCAGTTCCTGAGCCAGCGCTTCGCGACCGCCAAGGCCACGCACGATCAACACTTTGTCCCCGGCAACGGACTGTAATGCGGGCAGTGAGAGCAAAGCCTCTGTGTCCATCTGCGGCCCCGGTGGATGCTGCACGTCGGCTATGAACGCGCCAAGTTGCCTGGCGGTACTACTGCCGATGGCGTACCAATTCAGCCCCGGTGGCAGTTCAGTCCAAACTCGATTGAGCAGCGTCATACCATGGCGCACAGCGTTGCCACTGATAAAAATGATATGGCGATAGCGCGGCAACTGGACCACATGTAAAAGCCCGGCCTGCAGCGCCGGATGATCCCCACGCAGCGGCTGGATATCCAGCAGTGGAGCGCGCAATACCCTGGCGCCCAACTGCTCCAGTCGTGGCTGCAATTGGCTGGGTGTGCCAAGTGGGCGTGTCAACCAGATACACTTGCCGCCCAGCGACATGCTAGCCGCTACCATCGTTGTTATATAGAGCGGCAAGGATATCCCCTGCGCCCTGATCCAGCAACATCTCCGCTACTTGGCGCCCCAGGCTCTCGGCCTCCTGCCGCGAAGCTATCGCCTCGGCCCGATACACCACACTGCCATCCGGGTGCCCAACCAGCCCACGTAGCCATAATTCCTCGCCTTTCTCAACAGCGTAACAGGCGATGGGAACCTGGCAGCCACCCTGCAAATGGGCATTCATTGCCCGCTCGGCGCGAACACATCGCTCGCTGGCATCATGGGTAAGACTACCGAGCAGCCTGCGGGTGTGCGCGTCGTCGCTGCGCAGCTCGATACCAACAGCCCCCTGGCCACCGGCGGGTAGGCTCTGCTCCACCGCCAGACAGCTGGCGATGCGCTGCCCAAGGCCAAGACGCTTCAGCCCCGCTGCCGCCAACAAGATCGCGTCATACTGGCCCTCATCGAGCTTGCGCAGACGGGTATTGACGTTGCCGCGCAGGTCCAGCACTTGCAGGTCGGCCCTGAGGGCACGCAACTGACATTGGCGGCGCAGGCTCGATGTGCCCAGCCTGGCACCGGGGGGCAACTCATCCAACGACCGGTACCGACGGGAAACCAGGGCATCCCGGGGATCCTCGCGCTCACAAATCACCCCAAGCTCAAGCCCCGCGGGAAATTCCATCGGCACGTCTTTCATCGAATGCACCGCGATATCCGCAACCCCCTCGAGCATCGCCGTTTCCAGCTCCTTGACGAACAACCCCTTGCCGCCGACTTTCGCCAACGGGGTGTCGAGAATCTTGTCGCCCCGGGTGGTCATCCCGAGCAGCTCCACTTGCAGCGTCGGGTGGGCGTGCTGCAGTGCCGCCTTGACATAATTCGCCTGCCACAGGGCCAGCGGGCTCTCACGGGTCGCGATGCGCAGTTTTTCCTGCATTCGAGGGGCTTCCTCCAGCTATTCAGGATCTAACCGCCATATCTCAACGATTCGGCGGCCTGTATTCGTCAATACCTTGTACTGCAGCTCAAAAGCCTATTTGGTTTCTCGCCGGATCTTGCAATCCTGTGGGAAATTTTTCTCCCGCGGCCATAGCTACGGCTATGCCCTTGGTCGGAAAATCCCGCACAGTGCACGATCTCTCAACGAGAATTCCAAATATCGGTGATATTTGGCGGCCAATCATAACCGGCAGGACTCTCGCCTGGCCATTCTTCTGTCCGCACCCCGCATCGACTCTCTAGTAGCAAAGCGAATGGATTACCAGCTGGCGAAAATGATACAACGACGCGCTTACAATTGCTCCACAAGGTCTCTGAGGCGCGCCAGGTGGCGGCGGCTGACCTGGGGCCGGTGGTGGGTACCCGTCAGCCGCACGAAGTATTGCCCCCCGGGTTCGCGCTCGAGGCCCTCTATCCAGGCGACCGCGACCAGGGCATTGCGATGGGCCCGCACCCATAGTTCCGGGTGCTCCAGTTCAAGCTCCTTCAGGCTTTTGTCTACCAGTTGCTCACCGCAGGAATGGACCACGGTTACGTACTTTTGGTCAGCCAGTAGGCAGCGGATATCGGCCAGCGGAATCAACTCCACACCGCGCTGGGAGCGGGTGCTCATATGCGCCTTTTGCGCCGGGCCGGGCATTGGGGGATGCAGGGCCCGAACTTGCGCCTGGTTCAATTTAAGAGCCCGCTGCAACGCCGTGAGCAGTTGCTCGCGGCGCACCGGCTTCAGCAGGTACCCTATCGCACTGGCAGCAAAAGCCGGCAGCGCATACTCATCGTAGGCGGTGCAAAAAATTACCGCAGGCGGGGTGGGTAGCGAAGCAAGCCTGGTCGCAGCCTCCAGTCCGTCCATTCCCGGCATGCGAATATCCATCAGCACGATATCGGCTGCCAGCTGGCTCGCCTGGTCAATAGCGCTCTGGCCGCTATCGGCTTCGCCACAGGGCTCATAGCCCTCTATGCCCTCCAGCAGACGCAGCAGGCGCGAGCGCGCCAGTGGCTCATCATCGACAACTAACACCCTGCGATTCATCTCCAAGCCGTTACCGCCGCAGGCTGAGGGAAGCTGATGTCAATGCAAAAGCTTCCGGCTTTGCGCTGAACGACAACGCTGGCCTGGTCACCGTATAAGGCCTGCATCCTTGCCTTGATATTTTCCAAGGCGATTTGATGACCGCTGGTGGCGCCGCCGCCATTGATTGCCACCGGGTTTCGTACCTGCAGGATGCAGCGACCGGCTTCCAGCGCAACCCGCACCGCTACCCGGCCACCCCCGGGCAGTGGCTGGATGCCATGGTAGATTGCATTTTCGAGCAGGGGTTGCAGCGTGAAGCGGGGAATCGCCACACGCCGGGCCTCAGGGTCGATATCCCACACCACCTCGAGTCTGTCACCTAGTCGCAGGGATTCAATGGCAACAAAGCGACGACATAGCTCAATTTCCTCCCGCAATGGCACCTGGGTTTGCTGATCTGCCAGGCTCTGGCGAAACAGGTCGGCAAGATCCTCCACAGCCTGTTCGGCCCGCGGCGGATCAGACGCGATGAGACTGGCGATGGTATTCATGCTGTTGAACAGAAAATGAGGCCTGATTCGTGCCTGCAGGGCCTGGATACGGGCCCGCAACTCGGCTTCCTGTTGCTGCCGCAGTTGTTGTTGCAAATAGAAATAGCGCAGGGCAATACCCGCGACAATGGCTGCAATCGTCAAATGGATTGCAGTGGTGCGCCAGGCGCCGGCCCCGGACTTGCCAGCGAATCCCAGATACTGGCCAGCCAGGCTGCAGGCAAAAGCGACCAACAGAATCAGCAGGTAACTGCCAGCTGCCGCTCGCGGTACGCTCAGGCCAGCCAGGCAGGAGCGCAGTGCGCACAACAGGGCGGCGGAGGCCAGCGTCACCCACTGGGTAAAAAGCGAGCTCAGCGCCAGGAATTCCCAACTGAATTGCGCGCCGATGGCAACCGCGAGCGTAAGCACCAGGGCCAACAATTGCGCAAGCAATACCAGCATCAATACCGCACCAACCTTACACAGGTCGGGCAGAAAAAAACTGTCTCGCGTTTCGGTTGACGACACTTGAACCGTAGGCTCCTGACTGCGTCGATAGACATATACCACGGTAAGTGTAAACCATTGCAGCGCTGGTGCCGGCTTCCGCCGGGGTTCCAGACCGGGCTGGTTATCGGCGTTATCGAAACGCTATAATCGGCCGCTTGATTTCTGGCTGAAACGGCAGGCTCGGCATACCATGCAAGATAAGGACAAGACCAGCAAGCTTTGGGGTGGGCGCTTCAACGAGCCCACCGACGCCTTCGTGCAACGCTTCACCGCGTCGGTGGATTTTGACAGGCGTCTCTATGCCCACGACATCGAGGGCTCGCTGGCCCACGCCAGCATGCTGCGCCAATGCCATATTCTCAGTGAGCAGGAGCTGAAGCAAATCCAGCGCGGCCTGGAGGAGATACGGCAGGAGATCGAAGCCGGCGAATTTGCGTGGTCGCTGGAACTTGAAGATGTGCACATGAATATCGAAGCCCGGCTGACGGAGAAAATCGGCACCACAGGGAAAAAGCTACATACGGGGCGCTCCCGCAACGACCAGGTCGCCACTGATATCCGGCTCTACCTGCGCCAGCAGATCGATATCATCTGCGCCGAAATCACCCGCCTGCAGCTTGGCCTGGTAGATCTTGCGATGGCTGAAGCAGACACCATCATGCCGGGCTTTACCCACCTGCAAACTGCGCAACCGGTGAGCTTTGGCCACCACTTGCTGGCCTGGTCAGCAATGCTCGACCGTGACTATGACCGCCTGCTGGACTGCCGCCGACGCATGAATCAATCACCCCTTGGGGCCGCCGCACTCGCCGGCACCAGCTATCCGATTGACCGCCACTACACTGCGCAGTTGCTGGGTTTCGACCAGCCCACCGAGAACTCCCTGGACTCGGTGTCTGATCGCGACTTTGCCGTCGAATTTTGCGCCGCGGCCAGCCTCATGATGACCCACCTGTCACGTTTCAGCGAAGAGCTGGTGCTGTGGACCTCGGCCCAGTTCAATTTTGTGCGCTTGCCGGATCGTTTCTGTACCGGCTCCTCGATCATGCCGCAGAAAAAAAATCCGGATGTGCCGGAACTGGTGCGGGGCAAGGCAGGTCGTGTCAGCGGCCACTTGCTGTCGCTGCTGATGCTGATGAAGGCGCAACCACTGGCGTACAACAAGGACAACCAGGAAGACAAGGAGCCACTGTTCGACGTTGTCGACACGCTGCGCGACTGCCTTAAAGCCTATGCCGACATGGTGCCGAACATCAGCGCAAATCGCACGCAGATGTACGAAGCCGCCAGGCGAGGGTTTGCGACCGCCACCGACCTCGCGGACTACCTGGTAAGAAAGGGTATCGCCTTTCGCGACGCCCACGAGGTGGTGGGGCAGGCGGTGGCCTTTGGGGTAGAACAGGGCCGCGACCTGTCCGAACTGAGCCTCGAGGAACTGCAGGTCTTCAGCAGCGCAATTGGCCAGGACGTTTTCGAGGTTCTCAGCCTCGAGGGCTCGGTAGCCGCGCGCAACCATATAGGCGGCACTGCGCCGTCAGCGGTGCGAGAGGCCGCAGGCCGGAGCCTGCGAAACCTGCAACAACGCAACCAGCATGCTGCGGGCCCGGGGACCTAACCCGTCCAATAAAACACAGAAAAGCGGCCCCAGGCGTTCCGGCAGCCGCCCGTGCTGGCTATAATAGGCGGTTAACGTCGAAAAAGTATTGGCCCATGCGTCTTCTCCTCATTACATCGTGCGTCTGTTTACTAACCGCATGCGGCCTCAAGGGACCGCTGTACCTGCCTCCGCCAGAGCCCGACTCCGGCGAGACAGAGGTAGAGCAGGCACAGCGGCGCGACCCGGACACCGGTATCGATATCAGCACACCGCCCGCCACCCACTAGCACGATTACTCCAGGAAAAGCGACTAGCCCACCATGACAGCCTTCGCCTACCAAAATGGTCGACTCCATGCTGAGTCGGTAGCACTGGAAGAAATCGCCGAACGCTTCGGCACGCCCTGTTACGTCTATTCCCGCGCGGCTATCGAGGCCAGCCTGCGAGATTACCAGCAAGCGCTCGCCGGCTGCGATCACCTCGTTTGCTACGCAGTCAAGGCCAACTCCAATCTCGCCGTGCTGAACTTGCTGGCGCGCCTGGGAGCCGGCTTCGATATTGTCTCGGGGGGTGAACTGCGGCGGGTAATAGCTGCTGGCGGCGATGTTGGTAAGGTGGTGTTCTCGGGTGTGGGTAAAACCGCTGCAGAGATGGCGCTGGCCCTGCGACTGGGGATTCACTGTTTCAATGTCGAATCCGCAGCCGAACTCGAGCGCCTGCAGGATGTCGCGCAGTCACTGCAACTGCGCGCCCCGGTTTCGATTCGGGTCAATCCCGATGTCGACGCCAGGACCCATCCGTACATCTCCACGGGCATGCGTGAAAACAAGTTCGGCATCGATATCGCTGACGCCCTCGGGGTCTATCAACAGGCTGCCGCTATGCGCCACATCGACGTGATCGGTGTGGACTGCCACATCGGCTCCCAACTGGTGGAGTCGCGCCCCTTTTTCGACGCCCTGCAGCGGGTTCTGGCGCTGGTCGATGAGTTGGCGTCCCGCGGCATCCCCCTGCGGCACCTCGACCTGGGTGGTGGGCTTGGGGTGGTTTATCGGGATGAGCAGCCGCCATCCCCCCAGCAGTACATCGGAGAATTGCGCCAGTTGGTGGGCGAGCGGCCATTGACCCTGGTGTTTGAGCCGGGGCGATATATCGTTGCCAACGCGGGCCTGCTGCTGACCCGGGTCGAATACCTGAAGTCCAACCCGGAGAAAAACTTCGCCATTGTCGACGCCGCCATGAACGACATGCTCAGGCCGGCACTTTACCAATCCTGGATGGCGGTCGATCCGGTAGCGCCACACGCTAATAGCGCACCACTGCAGTGGGATGTGGTTGGGCCGGTCTGCGAAACCGCAGACTTTATCGCCCGGGGTCGAACCCTCGCGCTGCAAGCGGGTGATCTGCTGGCACTGCGCTCTGCGGGTGCCTACGGCTTCGTCATGAGTTCCAACTACAACAGCAGGGGACGCGCGGCGGAGATCATGGTTGATGGCGTGCGCCCCTATGTCGTACGCCAACGTGAAACCTTCGACGACCTGGTGCGCGGCGAGAGCGTATTGCCATGAGCCCCGCCGGAGCAAGACGAGGCCGTCGGCAGCCGCTCAGGTTCACCAAGATGCACGGACTCGGCAATGACTTCGTGGTGATCGACCTGGTGTCACAGCATTTCAACCTCGACGCCCGCACGATCAGGCGACTGGCGGATCGCCGCTTTGGCATTGGCTGTGACCAGGTCCTGCTGGTGGAGCCGCCGCGGAATCCGGATGTCGATTTTCGCTACCGCATATTCAACGGCGACGGGCAGGAGGTCGAACAGTGCGGCAATGGTGCCAGGTGTTTCGCCCGCTTTGTACGCCTCAAGCGACTGACCGACAAAGACCTGATCCGCGTTGAAACCCGGGCCGGGCTGATCGAGTTGGCGATCCAGGGACGTGGCCAGGTGCGGGTCGATATGGGCGCGCCCGGGCTCGACCCACAAGCCGTCCCCTTCGCGAGCAACGAGCAGAGACCGGTGTATACTTTAGCGGTGGCTGGCAGGGAGCTGGAATGCGGCGTACTGTCGATGGGCAACCCCCACGCCGTGATTTTGGTGGACGATGTCGACCAGGCCGAGGTTGAAATCCTGGGTCCGGCGCTACAGCAACACCCCAGTTTTCCCCGCCAGGTCAATGTGGGATTCATGCAGATCATCGATCGCCAGCGGGTGCAACTTCGCGTCTACGAGCGCGGCGCCGGGGAGACACTTGCCTGCGGCAGCGGCGCCTGTGCGGCGCTCGTCAGCGGCATCCTGCGCGGATTGCTCGACCCCAAGGTTGAGGTCGGCTTGCGCGGGGGTAAGCTCCAGGTCGAGTGGGCGGGGGGTGATGCCCACGTGCTGATGACCGGGCCAGCCACCATCGTATTTGAAGGTCAGATTCGTCTCTAGCGGGCTGCTGAGATACGTATTCGAGGCAGCAGATGCAAGGCAAAAATGGCCGAGAAGTGGATTTTACCCGCAGTAAATGCCCATTTTGAGGCCATCTATACCGCGGCAGATGCCACGCAGAGAGTTTTTCAGCAACCTGTCAGGGGACTCACCAAATAATGACCCAAACCAACAACTCTGAAATCGGTGCCGAACAGGTTAGCGCATACCTGCGCGCCCATCCGGATTTTTTCATCCAGCACGAGGAACTGCTGGCCGACATCAATCTGCCGCACTGCGCGGGGGATGCCGCTTCATTGGTCAAGCGCCAGGTGAGCCTGCTGCGAGAGCGCGATATGGAACTGCGCCACAGGCTGGCGGAACTCATGGCGGTGGCCAGGGAGAACGACGACTTGTTTAGCAAGACCAAGAGCCTGGTGTTGGATATCATCGCTGCGCAAAGCCTGGATCAACTCATCGACGCGGTACAGGTAGCACTCAAGCAAGAGTTCAAGGCCGATGTCAGCGCCCTGACGCTATTCGCTGAAGGGAACAAAAAACCCCCGGCGCGAGAAGCCAGGGTGGTGCCACTGCGGGAAGCCCGGGAGGCGATCAACGGAATACTCACCAGCTCACGGGCGGTCTGCGGCGCTTTGCGGCCGGCGGAAATGGCATTCCTGTTTCCTGAACTTGCCGACAACCGAATCGGCTCCGCCGCGGTAGCCCCCCTTGGCAACGGCGATGTGGTAGGCGTTCTGGCAGTTGGCAGTTTCGATCCCAATCACTACCGCGCCAATACCGGCACCCTGTTCCTTACCTACGTCAGCGATATCCTCAACGTCGTACTACCGCGTTTACTGCCCGGGCATTGATGCAATGGACGAGCCGGGCGCCTCGACAGATCTTGCAACCGATGTCGCGGCGTTCCTCGCCTACCTTACCAATATACGCCGCTATTCGCCCCATACCGTCGCCGGCTACCGTCGCGACCTGGCGCTGTTGTGCGATTTTTGTCACACGGCACAGCTGCATAGCTGGCAGCAAGTGCACCAGGCCCATATTCGCGCCCTGGCCGCGCAGAGCCATCGCCGGGGACTCAAAGGCAAGAGCATCCAGCGCCTGCTTTCAGCGATTCGCAGCTTTTTCCAGTTCCAGGTAAAGCAACATCGCTGCGAGCATAATCCAGCTCACGGGGTCACTGCCCCCAGGATACCCCGCCAGCTGCCGGTCACCATGGATACCGACCAGCTCGACCAGTTGCTGTCTGCACCTGCAGTAGACTGGATCGAAATCCGCGACAAAGCCATGGTCGAATTGTTCTACTCCTCGGGCTTGCGTCTATCTGAATTGACGGGCCTGGACCTCGCTGACCTGGACCTGCGCGAGGGCCTGGTAACCGTCACCGGCAAGGGCAATAAAACCCGCACGGTGCCGGTTGGCCGCCAGGCGATCGATGCCCTCAAGGCCTGGCTGGCAGTGCGCTGCGACCAGCTCGGAGACCCCCTCGATACAGCGCTATTCATCAGCACCCGGGGGCGGCGAGTCAAACCCCGCAGCGTCCAGGCAAGGCTGCAGAAAATGGCGGTTGACCAATCGCTGGGACGCAGGCTGCACCCGCACATGCTGCGCCACTCCTTCGCCAGTCACGTGCTGGAATCGAGTAGCGATTTACGCGCGGTTCAGGAAATGCTGGGCCATGCCAATATCGCCACCACCCAGGTCTATACCCATCTCGATTTCCAACACCTGGCCAAGGTCTATGACGATGCCCACCCCCGGGCCCAGCGCAGGACTGCCAGCGCCAGGCCCGTGGCCAAGGGTGAGAAGCCCAAGGGATGATTAAAGTCATCACGTTCGACCTCGACGATACCCTGTGGGAAGTCACCCCGGTGCTGATGCGCGCCGAGCGACTGTTGTTCGACTGGTTGCAGGGCCACTGCCCGGAGCTGATGCAGCGGTTTTCCATCCAAACCCTGCGGGCCATGCGCATGGAACTGGTCAAGAGCCGCCCACACCTGGTACACCAAATCACCGAGGCAAGGCGTTATGCCCTGCAAACCGCAATGGAGCGCGCCGGTCTCAGCGAGACGAAGGCGACCGATCTGGCGGCGAAGGCGATGGAGGTTTTCATGGTGGCGCGCCACGATGTGGAGCTATTCGATGAGGTAGAGGACGTTATTGCTCAACTGCACAACGACTACCTGCTGGGCGTACTGACCAATGGCAACGCCGATATCTACCGCCTGCCCCTGGGACGGTATTTTTCCTTCGCCTATTCGGCAGAAGCACTCAACAGCAGCAAGCCAATGCCCCTGCACTTTGAACGCACCCTGCAAAAAACTGGAGCAAAGGGGACGGAAATTATCCACGTGGGCGATCACCCGGAACACGATATCGCCGCCGCCCAGCGGCTGGGCTGGCATACCATTTGGTTTAACCGCGTTCAGCGAACGGCCCCCCCCGCGACCGAACCCACGGCGACGATCCGGCACTTTGCAGAGCTACCGGCCTGTATCCAGCGAATCCAGGGCAGCGACAGCAGGCTTTAATTACGGGGCGCCAGTAGCGTGCGGGGGGGCGTTTAGCGACCAATCAATGTGGCCTCAGCTTCTCCGCCGACATGCTGGTATCCAATAGTTCTATCTGGCCACCGCGGGCCAGGAATGCCTCGATATCAGCTTGCATTTGATCCCTTATGCTTTGCCTCGAGGAAACCGAAAGCCGCTCCGCATCCTCAGCGTAGCGGCCGCTCCGGGAGCTGGAATCCAGCTCTATGAAGACATTCTCGGTATCATCTGTTTGACGAGTAGATCCCATAACACAGCCCTTCCATTCACACCTGATTGAACTGCCCCGTCGCTGCTTTCTGCTCTGCGACCTCACTGTAAATTTATAGCTATCAGGTGACTACTGGCAAAATTTTATTGGGCGTTTTTTAGTATATTTTTTTCTAAGTGGATCTACATTTTAGCAGTCAGATTATAACGCCATTCATCCCAGGTGAGATTCAGGCCGCGCAGCACCAACCACCGCACTAGCGCTGCAGCCAGGCACGCCAACCACCGAATTCACTGATGTCGGTTGCACCCTCCAGGCCGTAGCCGTCGCAAATAAAGCCGCTTTCCCAGCGACCGTCCGCCAGCTCGACCTTGCCGATACCCAGAGGAGCCGGTATCGCCGCCACGAAGCCACCCAACTCCGAGGCCGGCAGGGACCACACCTCCACCTCGATCGCCCGCCCGCCGGGGACACTGCGAATCATCGCCGGCCGCTTGCCATCGGGGAGCGCAAACAGGCGGTATCGAGGCGCCGACATCGTGGCTTCCAGCAGGCAGGCATCGCGCTCCCGCAACTGCCAGTTGAGGGCCAGGCCGTCGAGATGCGCTCCGCAGACGACCAATGCCACCCGGTCTGATGCGCTGAACACCGGCAGGCTTTCAGCGCTGGCAGCCTGCCCCGTATTCCCCAACGGCAATCCCAACTGCTGGTGCCAACGCCTGCCCCAGGCCAATAACTGCTGATCGTGAAACTTGTCGGCAACCAGGGTAATACCCGCGGGCAGGCCGCGCTCGGTAAATCCTGCCGGCAGCGCCAGCGCACTGTAGTCGAGCAGGTTCATGAAGTTGGTGTAGTAACCCAATTGACTGTTCAGCTTGATCGGCTCCTCCAGCAATTGCTGGATTCGGTAGTGGGCCGGGAGGGTGGGGGTAAGCAGCAGGTCGACCCGCGCCAGTTCAGCATCCGCCTGTTGCTTCAACGCCCGCAGGCGATAACCCGCGGCAAAGCAATCCAATGCCGAAAACCCGGCCCCGGGTTCGATCACCTGCCGCACCACCGGGTGCATGGCAGTCGGGTCGCGCTCGAGCAAGCTGCGGGTAGCCAGGTAACGTTCCGCCACCCAGGGCCCCTGGTACAGCAGCGATGCAGCCTCCAGGAAAGGCTCGTAGTCCACTTCGACCAGTGTGGCGCCAAGCGCCTGCCAACGCTCCAGTGCGGCCGCAAACACCCGCTGTGACTGGGTATCGCCAAAAAATTCCAACTGTTGCGGTGCGGGTACACCGAGCTGCAGATTGCCCGCGGCGACTCCCCTCGCCCGGGGGCCGTTGGCAAACGGGTTGGCCCTGGAGTAGGGGTCGGCCTCATCGAACCCCGCCGCTTGCTCGAACACCCTGGCGCAATCATCCGGGGTCAGGGCAAAAATACTGACCGTATCCAGGCTGCGACAGGCGGGCACCACGCCGTGACAGCTCAACAGTCCCAGGGTCGGCTTCAGGCCGACAATATTATTCATCGCCGCCGGCACCCGCCCGGAGCCTGCCGTATCGGTCCCCAGGGCAAAGCTTGCCAATCCCAGCGCCACCGCCACCGCAGAGCCTGAACTCGAGCCGCCGGCAATGTATTCGTCATCAAAGGCATTGCGACAGGGGCCCCAGGGTTGCGGCGAGCGGGTGCCGACCAGCCCGGTGGCAAACTGGTCCATATTGGTTTTTCCGAGGGGAATACAGCCGGCGGCCAGCAATTGTTCGACCACGGTGGCACTGCGCCGCGGGACGTAGGCGAATTGCTCACAGGCAGCAGTGGTAGCAACCCCGCCCAGGTCAATGTTGTCCTTGATTGCGAAAGGAACCCCGTACAGTGGCAATTGCTGCACCGAGGCCCCGGCGAGTCGCGCGAGCCAGGGTTCCAGTTGCTCGTCGGACAGCTGGCATATCCAGATATTCTTGTGGTCAAACCCTGCCGCCTTTTGCCGCAAATAGTGGACCAGTTCAGCCGGGGTGAAGTCCCCCCGCAAATAGTGGTCGCGCAAACCCCGCAAGGTCAGGTCGAGGTTTTGCCAGTTCATTCCACCACCTCGATGTGCAGCAGGGCCTGGCCAGCACGAACCTGAGCACCCTGGGATTTGAGAATACGTCGCACTATCCCCCCCTGGCGGCTGGCAAGCTCTATCTCCATTTTCATTGACTCAAGCACCAGCAGTGTCTCCCCCGGTTCGACCCTTTGGCCCTCTGCCACCAGCACCTGCCAGATATTGCCCGCCGCGCTGCTCTCGACGGCGACGAATCCCGTGGGCAGGGACTCGGTAACAGCGTCCTCGGGCGGGGCAGGTTCTGCAGTAAGTTCAAACTGGCCACTATCGCGCCAGTGCTGCAGTTCAACGGCAAAAGCGGCTTCTCGCTGCCGCTGGAAATCGTCGATCTGCTGCTGGTGATCGTGCAGAAACTGTTGGTACTCCCGCAGGCTGAATTCACCGGGCTCAATCTTCAACGCGTAGTCGCCACGGGGAAAGTCGCGCCGGATCTGCTCCAGTTGCTGTTCACTTACCGGGAAAAATCGAATGCGGTCAAAATTGCGCAGCAGCCAGGGCAGTTCAAACTCCACCGTTTTCTGGTAGCGGTTCCACATCTGCAGGGTTCGTCCGATAAACTGGTAACCTCCCGGACCTTCCATCCCGTAGACACACAGGTAGGCGCCACCAATTCCCACCGAGTTTTCTGCTGTCCAGGTTCTGGCGGGATTGTATTTTGTGGTGACGAGGCGGTGGCGCGGGTCCAGCGGGGTCGCCACCGGCGCGCCGAGATAGACATCGCCCAGTCCCATCACCACATATTCGGCCGAAAACACAATGTCGCGCACGGCCTCGACGCTGTCGAGACCATTGATACGGCGAATGAACTCGATATTGTCAGGGCACCAGGGCGCATCTGCGCGTACCGATTTCATGTACTTGTCGATCGCCTGCCGGCAAACGGCATCGTCCCAACTCAATGGCAGGTGCACCGTGCGCGATGCGATGCTCACATCCTGCTGGCTATCGAGTGCGTGACAAGCCGCTTCAATACAATCCAGCAATGCCCCCAGCGACAAGCGCTGCGTGTCGTAGTGCACCTGCAGACTGCGAATTCCCGGGGTCAGGTCGATCAGGGCCGAACCCAGTTCGGCGCGTTCGGCCGCCAGTGCCCGCAACTGTTGCTCGAGGGCGGCCACCCGCAACCGCAGCGCCAGATCCAGTTGCTGTTCACCGAACTCTACCAGCACGAAACAGTCACCTGCAGCGCGGATCACGACCGGCACCTCAGCGCCGATTTGCAGCCGTCGCAGGATGCAGGAATCGAGGGCAATCGGTTCCAGCGCATAGGGGGGCTCGCCGCGCAGGATCGCAGCATCGAGGCGGACAGCAGCGTCCGCTGCGACCGGGACAAATTGTAGGGTGTCGCCGGCTTTCAGTTGCCCAAGCTTCCACAGGTCGGCGTTGATAACGGTGGCAGGGCATACGAACCCCCCCAGGGACGGGCCATCGGGGCCAAGAATGACCGGCATATCGCCGGTGAAGTCCACGCTACCAAACGCGTAGGCGTTGTCGTGGATGTTGGAGGGGTGCATACCGGCCTCGCCGCCACTGCTGCGCGCCCACTCCGGCTTGGGGCCCAGCAGGCGGATGCCGGTGCGACTGCTGTTGTAATGCACCTCCCAGTTGGCGGAAAAAAAATTGGCGATATCGTCCTCGGTGAGGAAGTCCGGCGCACCATGGGGGCCATAGATGACCTGCAGGGTCCAGCTATTGGTGAACTGCGGGCGGCGGGTTCGCTCTACCGAGCCCGCAACCAGGCCGGGCGTCACCCGGCAGTGCAAAACATCGCCGGTACGCAGCGCGCGCCCGGCGTGGCCACCAAACTGCCCCAGGGTAAAAGTCGCTCGCGAGCCGAGGTAGAGGGGGCACTGGAAACCGCCACTGACCAACAGATAGGCACGGGCGCCAGCGCCGCTAACGTTACCGAGCTCCAGCGTCTGCCCGGCGCCAACGTCAATGACACTCCACATTGGCTGCGCCTGTCCATCCAGCATGATGGGCAGGTCGGCACCCACCACCGCCACCTGCTGGCACTGGCTGAAGCGAAGCGCCGGACCACCCAGGGTAATCTCCAGCCCGGCACAGTCTTCGTCGTTTCCCAGCAGTTCGTTGCCCAGGCGAAAGCTGTAACTATCGAATGCGCCGCTGGGAGGCACCCCCACATGCCAGTATCCACGCCTTCCCGACAGGTCCTGCAGGGTGGTCATGGCGCCGGGAGCCAGTACCTCGACACTGCCTGACCGAAATACCCACTGTTGCAGCAACCCGGTATACACATCGCCGCGCAGGAAGGCCGTGTCCTCCATAAGCTGGGCGCAATAGGCGAGATTGGTTTCGATGCCCCAGAGCCGGGTATGCGCCAGCGTGTATTGCATGCCAGCGATGGCGGCGTCCCGATCAGCAGCGTGCACAATTATCTTTGCCAGCATGGGATCGTAGTAACTCGAGACCTCGACTCCCGCACTGATCCAGCTATCGATGCGCAGGCGACAGGACGGCGGCGGCGAATCCGGCCACTCGACCTGGCTCAGCAGACCCGCCGAGGGCTGGAAGTTGCGTGCACAGTCTTCTGCATACAGGCGCACCTCTAGCGCGTGGCCAGCCGCTTCAAGAAGCTCCCGGCGCTGCTGTAAATCCTCCAGCGGCGCGTAGGCCTGCTCCACCATCCATCGCACCAGGTCGACACCGAACCGCTCTTCGGTGATGCCGTGCTCAACCTGCAAGCGGGTGTTGACCTCGAGAAAGTAGAAGTCGCGGGTGGCGGTATCATAAATAAATTCCACTGTACCTGCGCTGGCATAGCTGACGGCCTGCAGCAGGCGCTGGGCGGTGGCATGCAGCTCGAGCCTCTGCTGCTCGCCCAGGCCCGGCGCCGGAGTCTCCTCGATCACCTTCTGGTTGCGCCGCTGCAAGGAGCAATCCCGCTCGCCCAGCGCCACCACCTGCCCGCAACCGTCACCAAACAACTGGACCTCGAGGTGGCGCGCCCGGGGAATGTACTTCTCCAGGAACACTCCGCCGTCGGAAAAATTGTTTTCGCCCAGGCGCACAACCGAATCGAAGCACTGCAGCAGTTGCTGCCGATGCTGGCAGACCTGCATACCAATACCGCCACCACCCGCCGTACTTTTGAGCATCACCGGGTAGCCAATGGCATCCGCGGCGGCAATGGCGTCAGCCTTCGCGGTCAACAGGCCACTACCGGGGATAACTGGCACTTCAAATTGCTCCGCCAACTGGCGGGCGCGGTGCTTGAGGCCGAATAATTCGATGGAATCACTGGTTGGGCCGATAAAAACGACACCGTGGCGCGCACACCTGCGGACAAAGCCGGCGTTCTCACTGAGGAAACCGTAACCGGGATGCAACGCCTCGGCGCCGCTGCGGGCGATGACGTCGAACAACTTGTCCTGATCGAGATAGGTCTCGATTGCGCCTCCGTCGCCCAGGCAATAGGCCTCGTCCGCCATGCGCACATGCGCCGAGTCGGCATCAGCATCTGCGTACACCGCCACCGACTGAATCCGCATTGTTTTCAGGGTTCGTATTATGCGGCAGGCGATGGCGCCGCGATTGGCAATCAGGATCTTGCTGAACATGCTCGCCTCACTTGGTCAACCGGGCCGTCCCGCGGGTTTGTAGCACCGTGCAGGTCGTCCTGCAGCAGGTGTTGCCGCCTGGACCGCGGCGCGAATGCATCTTGCTACCAAACCAGCAGCTCGATGGGGGTCGGGTTGTAGGCGTTACAGGGATTGTTCAGCTGGGGGCAATTGGAAACCAGAACAATGACATCCATGATCGCCCTGAATTCCACGTACTTGCCGGCCTCACTGATGCCGTCTGCAAAACTCAGCCCGCCATCAGGTGTAATCGGGACATTCATGAAAAAATTGATATTGTGGGTAATGTCGCGCTTGCCCATACCGAAGGCCGGGTTCTGCGCCAGGGCCAGCATCCAGCTGTCGCGACAGGCATGCATACATTTTTTCTCCAGGCCGTAACGCACGGTGTTGCTCTCCGCCGCACAGGCGCCGCCGAGGGTGTCATGGCGGCCGCAGGTATCGGCCACGATAGTCAGCATTGCATTGCCCTGGTTGGATACCAAGGTCGAACCTGCGCTCAGGTAGACATTGCCCTGCTCGCGGATGGTATCCACTGCACTGTAGCGCTCACGCGGATTGGCCGCACAGTAAAACAGGGTGTCGGCGGCCTGGTTGCCCTCGAGATCGACGATGCGCATGGTCTCACCGGCGCCCAGCACCTGCATGTAGTAATCACCCGCGTTGACCGTCTCGCGACGCCGGGCGTCTCCGGCTAGTAACGCACTGGCCTGCAGCATCGATCAAGCCCCACCCAGATAGTAAAGTCGATTGTTGGCGAACCCACGCTGGTTCTCCGCACAGCTGTTTTTACACAAGTCGTCATCTTCCACAGGCTCGGCGGCGAGCAGTTGATAGCGCACCGGCCGCCGGGGGTATTGCGGAGACGGATCGAGGGGATGCGGACAGGTATGCAACACCACCAGGGTGTCCATCTCGAAGCGCAATTCCAGCTGATCCCCTGCACCGCTTTGCCGGCTTGCGTAGCGTAGATTGCCACCCTCATCAACCACCGCCCGGCTGAACAAATTGAGGTTGGCGGCCATATCTGCCAGTCCCATACCGTACTTCGCCAGTTCCACCATAAAGGCATGTTCGCCACTGATGGTCCAGTCGTTGCGTGCCTGCTGGTAGCTGGCGACCGACCACTTCCTTTGCATATTGGCGTCGCTGAGATTGCCGCATACCGTATCATGCCAACCGCAGCTGTCGGCCACGATCGAGCAAAAGATCCGCCCCATGTCAGAGTAAAGGCAATGCCCGGCGGTAAGTTTGAACGTATGCTGGCACTTGAGCGTGTCGGGGGCGTTGTAACGCTCGAGCAGGTTCTCGGGGTTGTACAACAGCATGCCGACATTGGCGCCGCCCTCCTCGTCGACCAGCCGCAGACTGGTGTTGGCCCGCAAGCGCATCGACCAGTGCGCACCGCCCGGGATCACGTCTTCGTACCAAACCGGCCGGTCACTACTCACGCAATCCCTCCTTCACGCATGGGCCTCGACCACCCGGCTCGCTGCTATTTCATCGAGTATTTCCGGCTGGCACTTGCCGATCGGAATGTCATAGCTGATATGGGCTCCGTAGCGATTCGGGTTATCGGGATCCTGGCGGATCTTGTCGAATACCAGCAGCCGGGTACCCAGGTAAAAACCCTCCTCGAGGTCATGGGTGGTCATGAATACCGTTACCCCGGTCTCGCGCCAGAGGCCGAGTATGAGTTCGTGCATATCCTTGCGAATACCCGGGTCGAGGGCGCCAAAGGGCTCATCGAGCAACAGTATCTCGGGACGCTTGATCAGGGACTGGGCGATCGCCAGCCGCTGCTGCATGCCACCGGACAGCTCAAACGGGTAACGGTGCAGTGCATGCCCCAGGCCAACGGTATTCAATAATTCCCTCGCCGTCGACTCCGCGCTGCGCCGGCGACTGCCAAACAGTTTGGCCAGCAGCGGCGAGCGCTCGAATTCCAGCCCCAGGCTCACGTTTTGCAGCACGCTCAGGTGAGAGAATACCGAATAGCGCTGGAAAACAATGCCCCGATCGGGTCCCGGCTCGTCGGGGATGGGGTCGCCCCGCAGTAATAACTTTCCCCTGGAGGGGCTGTCGCTGCCCAGTAACATGCGCAGGAAAGTGGTCTTGCCACAGCCCGAAGCACCCACAATGGTGATGAATTCACCCGCCTTGACCTTGACATTGACGTTTTCCAACACAATGTTGCTGTCGTATTCCCGCCACACTCGCCGTGCTTCGATCAGGGGCGTCATGCTGTGCTCTCTGCCGCGCCTGCGGCGGGCTGCGTCGATGATTTTTCGCTGGTGCCGATACCGAAATACCAGGGAAAGAGCCACTGTGACAACGCCTTCAGACTCCAGTCCATGGCAAAGGCAAGCAGGGCGATCCAGGCAACGTAGGGCAGAATGATATCCATCGACATATAGCGACGCACCAGAAAGATGCGGTAACCAAGGCCCTCTGTGGCGGCGATCGCCTCGGCGGCAATCAGGAACAGCCAGGCCGAGCCCAGCGACAGCCGCACGGCATCGAGCAGGCGCGGCAACACCTGCGGCAGTACGACCCGCAGTACAATCTGCCAGGTATTGGCGCCAAGGGTCTGGGCCTTGATGAGTATTTCCTGGGGAATCTCCATCACCCGCCCCTGCAGGTCACGGATAATAAAGGGGGTTATACCGATTACAATCAACATCACCTTCGACAGTTCGCCCAGCCCAAAAACGATAAACAGGATTGGCAGTATCGCCATCGGGGGAATCAGCGAGATTATTGTCACCAGGGGCGATAGCCCGGCCCTGATCAGGGGCAACAGGCCGCATACGATACCGAATACCAGCCCGATCAAGGCACTGAGCCCGACGCCCAGGCCTATGCGCTCGAGGCTGGCGGCGGTGTCGTTCCAGAACAGGTACTCGCCGCTGCGCTTGTTGGGCTCAAAAGCGAGGCGCTCCATCGCATCGACGAAAGAGCCGAAGGCCGGCATCAGCTTGTCGTTGGGGTTTTCCGCGAGGCGCGCATCGGAAGCCAACCAGTAGACCAGCACCAGCAACACCAGCGGCAACAGCCCCAGGCCCAGCCTCTGCGCCCTGCTCGGCTGGAGATTCAGCATTCTTTTCATCGGTTCACCCGGCAATTGCAACAGACATGTGAGCTGATCGAAAGACGCGCTTTAAAGCTTGCCGTCGGCGGCCATTTGCATATACGTGTTATCGAAACGCAGCTTGACATTGTTGCTGTCACCAAAGGTGCCCGCCGGCATCGCAACCCCGATGTAACCCGCATCTGCCGCCGCGTCACCCAACAGGCCATGCTCAAAGGAAAAGCCGGCCACGTACTCCATGGTCTTTACCAACTCGGCGCTGTTGCCGAACGCCACGGCATCGGCGGGTCGATAGAACATTTTGGTTGAGTCGAGCTGGGATTCGTAACCTGCGAGGTCAGTGCCCGATGCACGGGCCATCTGGGTGCGGGCTTCAACGCCGGCAGCATCCTGGCCCTCCATCCGCTCCATGATTTCGTACCAGGCCCCAACCAGCGCCTTGCCAAACTGCGGATATTGTTCGAGGGTCTCGGTATTCACCACCAGCAGGTCGATAATTTCGCCGGGGATCTGGCTGGAGTCAAAAACCTTGTAGGAATTCGGCATCGACACAATTTCGCTCAGCAGCGGATTCCAGGTGGTGACTGCGGTCACCGAATCGGTGCCATAAACCGCAACCATATCGGCATCGGAGGTATTGACAACCTTTATATCCCTCTCTGCCAGCCCCACTGAATCCAGGCCCCGGGCCAGCAGGTAGTGTGAAACACTCAGCTCCACCAGGTTTACCGCCTGCCCCTTGATATCAGCGAGTGATTGCTTGCCCTTCAGCACCACGCCGTCGTTGCCGTTGGAAAAATCACCGATGATCAGCGCCGTGGAATCGACGCCGCCCGCGGCGGGAATGGTCAGCGCGTCCATATTGGTCATGGTACAGCCATCGAACTGGCCTGCGGTGTATTGATTGATGGACTCGACGTAATCGTTGATTTGCACCACATCGATTTCAATATCGTATTTGTCGGCCCATTTCTTGACGATACCGGCATTGGCGCCATAGTCCCAGGGCATCCAGCCGACGTAAATCGACCAGGCAATGCTGAATTTATTGCGCTCGGCAGCCAGCACGCCTCCCGGCATTACCAGCGCGGCTGTCAGCGCACACAGTGCGGTAATCTTCATCATCAAGCGGGTCATCATCAGTCTCCAGTGGTTGTTTAGCAAGCTTGCTCGGATCTATCCTCGAGCTGGCTTGCCATAGCCAGACCCCGCAAGGTCTCCGGCGGCTTTCTGGTGTGGGACTCTGCAGGATGCGTGCCAATCTCATTCACTGCCCGGAGTTGTTGCCGTCCGGCTTCAGTCTTCACCGCGATGCGCACCAAGCTGGCCAGGCCTGACGTTGAGCGCACCATAAAAGGGCGCGATGATTGGCGGCTGGCATTACTGGTGCGCTGAGCTGGCCAGGATATTGCACCAGCTGCCTGAGATAGCGCGCAGGTATCGCGTCGCTTTTGCGTGCTCGCGAGCGAAAACGTAGCCAGAGCTGCGTCGCAGTGAGCATGTGCGCAAAATCGACGCGAGATCAAGTGGTATCCAGGCAAACAGCAGTGGTGGCATGTTGTACCCGGGTGAAAAACTCGCGATATCCTTTTCTACAAGGGCCAGATAAATGTTGGCGTGTACTGGTGCATTATTCGGGCTGGTACCGGCCGCCGGTCATACGCGCTACTGCAGGCTGTGGAGAGATCGAGGGCAGGGCAGTACTACTGCCAACAAGGGGGTACCGTTATCGCTCACGGGTCATGCCCGTGGGGCGGGCGGGCAGCAGGCGGCAGACGCCGGTTCAGGAGGGCGGCAACTGCTTGCTTGCACCTTCGGCGATGGGCGCACCGGAGTCGCGCTCCTGAATCGCCTGCTTGAAGCCCACATCCTGGGCGCGCTGGCGAAACCACAGGCCCTCAGGCGAGTGGCGCGCAACGCCGTCGAACAGGTTGGCAAACATCTGGGTGTGGTGGAGGCCCATATTTTCGTAGGCCTGGTTGACCGCGAGCTTGGACATCATCAACTGGTTTCTCGGCACCCCCTTGATGCGCTCACACAGTTGTGCAACCGAGCTATCGAGCTCGGCGGCGGGTACTGCCTTGAGAATCAAGCCCATCGCCTCAGCTTGCGCACCGGTCACCAGGTCACCGGTGAAGAGCATGCGCTTGGCCTGCTCGATACCCAGACGGTATACCCACATCATAGTCGTGGGAATACCCCAGACCCGCGCCGGCGGGTAGCCGATGCGAGCGTCCTCCGCCATCACGATCAGGTCGCAGCACAGGGCGATATCACTGCCACCAGCCACCGCAGCGCCGTGGATCTTGCAGACTACCGGTTTGCGCGCCCGCCACAGCGCCATGAAGTCCTGGGTATTGCGCGCCATCATGGCGTAATCTTCGGTAGGGTCCCAGGGCATGTCCTGGCTGCCGACAACCTCACCCCGGGCTTCAGCAAACAGGCGCAGGTCGTAGCCGCCGCAAAAGCCCTTGCCAGCTCCCTGCAACACGATGACATGCACCCCGGGGTCGGCTTCAGCCAACTCCACTGCCCGTCGCAATTCACCGGGCATGCGCTGATCAATGGCATTGAAGTGCTCGGGCCGATTCAAGGTGAGGGTAGCCACACGATCGGCACACTGGTAGTGGATGGTTTCAAAAGTCATCGCGGTTCTCCCCTTTGTGATTGCACTGCCAGCACCGATTCCTGTGCCGCTATTACCAAACGTCCACCATATTGCGCCGCGCTCCCCGCGGCACCTGCCCGGCCCTGGCAGAGGCGAGAGCCCTGGTGATCACCGCGCGGGTTTCAACCGGGTCGATGACCGCATCGAACTCCAGGAAGGCCGCTGCCTCAGTGGCTTTGCCCTTGTCGTACATCCTCTGCAACAGTTGATCGAACAGCGCCTGCTTCGCCACCGGATCCTGTACCTCCGCCAGCTCTTTTTTGAAGCCGAGCTGCACCGCACCCTCCAGCCCCATCCCACCGCATTCACCGGTGGGCCAGGCGGCGATATATACCGGCCTGGTAAAGCCGCCGCCGGCCATCGCCATCGCGCCAAGACCGTAGGCCTTGCGCAAGATGATATTGACCAGTGGCACCGTCATGCTGGCACCGGCAACCATCAGGCGTGACATTTTGCGTACCGCGCCCTCGCGCTCGCTGTCGACCCCGACCATGTATCCCGGGGTATCGGTCAGGGACACCACCGGCAGCCCAAAGGCGTCGCACAGCTGCAGGAAGCGCGCCGCCTTGGCCGCCGCCCGGGAATCGATGGCGCCGCCGAGTTGCTGGCAATCATTGGCAATCAACCCGACCGGCCTGCCCTCAAGACGTGCAAAACCGGTGATGATGCTGCGCCCGTAAACCCGTCGCAGCTCCACGAAGGTAGCCTCGTCCACCAGGGTTTCGATAACAGTCCTCACCTTGTAGCCAAAACGGCGATCCTCGGGCAGAACATCCCGCAGCATCTGCTGCGGCGGCGCACGCCAGTGCTGCACAGGCCCCTGGAAGTAGCCCAGCAACTTGCGCGCCAGCCGGGTCGCATCGGCTTCGTCTTCGGCCAGTAAATCCAGCACACCATTTTTATACTGCACCTGTGCGGGGCCGATCTGGGAGGGGTGGAAGCTGCCAAGCCCACCGCCTTCGATCATCGCCGGGCCCGCCATACCGATCCAGGACTGGCGGGTGGCAATGGTGATATCGGCACAGCCAAACAATACGGCATTACCCGCGAAACAGTAACCGTTAGCGACCGCGATACGCGGAACCAGGCCGCTCATGGCCGCCCAGCTGGCGAACGATTCGAAGTTGAGTCCGGCAATACTGATGGCGACATCGGTGTCTCCCGGGCGACCGCCGCCACCCTCGGCATACATCACCACCGGCAGCCGGGACCTGCGTGCAAGATCAAACATGCGATCCAGCTTGCGATGATGGAAATAGCCCTGGGTTCCTGCCAGCACGCTGTAATCACAAATAATCACCGCCGCCTCAGCCGCGCCACCGGCGACCAAATCAGCGTTGATCGTGCAGGTACCGGTAATCACACCATCGGCGGCAGTGCTGGTCTGCAGTTCCTGGTAATCACGCCGATTGCGTTGTGCCGCCACCGCAAGTTGGCCGTACTCGACAAACGACTCGGGATCGACCAGGTCATCAAGGTTTTCCCTCGCCGTGCGGTAGCCTTTGGCATGACGGCGGACCGCTGCATCCGCACGAACCTGGTCCCCGGTATTGGCGATACGCTGCTGCAAAGCCCGCAACTCTTCCCGCAGTTTTTCGTTCATACTTTTCTCTTCCGCCGATTGATTCCAAGCTGTTGGACCGGGGCGTAGCGGTGCTACCGGGCGCACCCCGCCTGCACTGACTACCTGCGCCCCCCGGCATGGCCTCTTCCGGTTCATCGGTGTGGCCACCGCATTGTAACGGAAACCCGTCAACAGCCAATGCCGGCCTTGCTCTGCGTCCCACCGCTGCCCGCTCGCCGGTGCCAACAAGTGGTTTCCAGACAAAACACAGCGCGAATCCTGTGGCTGGCAATCCATGCTCTGGTCCTTCGCGTAGTAAAGCGGGTAGACGCGTCCGTCTGCAAGGTGGCCGCTGGCAGCCGCAGAACGTCGCTGGAATTTTCCGCCGTGAACGCAGTAACTGGGACCCTGCGCCCGATCCCTCTCCAACCAACGTAGAATGTCATCACCATGAAGATATCTATTGACGAGTTACACCGCTGGCAACCCCTGGGAACCGTCATTATCCGCTCCCTGGATCTATCCCTTTACCATGCCGTAGCGATCATTGACGGGCGAGAACACCTGGTGGCGGATTCAGCCGGAAAGCCGTTGCGCTACCACAGCATCATGGGATTCAAGCGACGCTTGGCAAACCTGGATATCGAGCAGATGTTACTGGAGCAGGACAGCGCCTACGATGAGATGATAGGCCAGCCACCAAGGACTGCGGCGAATACACTGAGGGTGCCGATGACGCCACTGTATGATCCGTTCGACAATTGACCCTTGCCGGCCCCGGTGTCGTCCAGGCTGAAGCAGAATGCGAGGGCTAGCTATACTGGTGAGCTTACTGCTGGTAGTCATCGCATTGTTTGCTAGCGGCTGTACCAGCGACCCCCGCCAGCACGCTCTTGACGACTACCTCACCCGCCTGGCACGAGCACTGCAACAGCAACTGCCGCCGCCTCAACAAGCCCAGCCCCTGGCTTTTCCCGAGCGGCGAGAGTTACTCGAGCATCGACCCGAAACCGGCAGCATCGCACTACTCGACTTTCTCGGTATGGCCGACTGTGAACTGCAACAGACCCTGGCGCAGCGCAACAGCTCCCTGGGCAAGCTGGGAACCGAATCGCAGCGCCTGTTACATGACCTGGCGTTCATCCACCAGGCGCCGGACTGTATTGCCGCGCTACAACAGCGCGACGACCAACTGGCGCAACAATTGCAATCCGCGCTGGACAAGCGACGCGCACTACTGCCCGCTATTATCTGGCATGCAACCCTGGGTGGCAGGGAATTTGGCCTGTTCTGGCAGGCACCATTGCTGCTGCAGGACTACCCGCAACAAACCGGGCCAGAGCTGCTGGGGGCGATCGAAAGCCTGCAAAGAATGAGCGCGCTGTGGCTGGAGGGCAGCACTGGTGCAAGTGCGGGCAGCAGCGAGGACACGGCAGGCCCCGACCCTAAGCGGACAGGGTACGCAGCAAGCTCCAGCGCCCTGGAGGCGGCGCTGGACACCATTCGTGGCGGCGACGGCGGCAGGCTCTACCGGGCGCTGGCGATCCAGGCAGCCCATCTCGAGCGGGGCAATGCCATGGCCCGGCAACGCCTTGAGGATAAACCGCTGTGCTATCCCGGGCGCCACAACCCCCAGGGCGATATCCTGCTCAACGTGGTGCAGAAATTCTGGTTGCAGGGGCTGCAGGGCTGGTCTGCCCAACTCAGTCAACGTTACTATCAGTTATGGCCGGCGCTGCAATCCCTGGAAGCCACGCTGGCAGCGGGGGAACCCGCGACCTATCGCCGGTGGCGGCAACAGCGGGATCAACAAATCGAGCACCTGCTAACTGCGCCGCGCCACCATGTAGCAGCCATCAGACCCCTGCTGGAACAGTGCGGTCTGGCACCGGGACAGGACCAGGAACATGACCGATAACCGCGCATTTCCGATCCCCGCTACCGCCACCTGGCTTGGCCGGGCCGGTTTGCTACCCTTTTGCTTGCTGCCCCTGCTGCTGTTTTTGTCACCGCGCCATGCAGCGCTTTGGCTGGAACTACTGGCCAATTACAGCCTGGCGATCCTGTGTTTTTTGCCCGGGGCCTGGTGGGGTATGGGGCTGATCCGACGCCAATCCCAGCCCCTGCTGTTCAGCAACGCCCTGGTGGTGCTGGCGTTTTCCGCCCGCTCGCTCCTCTCAGACCACTACTTTCTGCTCGCCGCCGTGGTGCTATTTACGGCGGTACTGGCCTACGAGCGCCTTCATCCGCTGTTCAAACCCCAGCCCGCTTACTATGCCCGACTGCGCATTCAACTGACTGGCGTGGCCTGCGTCGGGCTGCTGCTGGCAGTGCTGGCGACAGCCTGAGCGGTGGTGTCTACCGGCCCTGAACAACCACTTCCCGCCTGACCCCTCAGGGGCATTCACAGCATTTCCCCGGCGTCCTCCAGGCTTTGCAGCATCCACTGCAACGCCTTGCCCTTGTTATTGGCCTTGTAAACCACATGCAGGGTTGACGGCGCAACCGCCTGCGCCAGCGGCAGGGCCACCAATGCACCCTGCTGCAAATGTTGCCGAATGCGGTGGGCCGGCAGATAACCCACACCCAGACCGCGAACCTGGGCATCGATTTTTTGCTGCATCGTCGCCACCTTCAGCGCTGCCTGGCGCTCCAGCACCCGCACGGTTCGCGGTGGCAGGTGACGAGACGAGTCCCGCACAATTACTGCGCGGTGTTTGCGAATATCGGCCTCCTCCAGCGCGCCCTCACAGGTTGCCAGAGGATGATTCGCAGCAACCGCAAAGAGCCAGTGCACCTGCATGATCGGCACACTGAGCAGCCCCTGGATACGACCCACAGACTCGCCAACACCCAGCGCCAGATCGGCGCGCCCTTCCAGCACCGCCTCAATGGACCCACCGAGCACCTCCTCGTAGAGGTTGACCTCGATCGCCGGCCGCAGGCGGTAAAAAGCCTCCAGATGGGGATAGATAACCTGCGGATCGAAAATAGAGTCCACCGCGATATTGAGGCACGATTCCCAGCCGCTATCGACCTGCCGCGTTGTTTCCACCAGGCGGTCGGCGGCCAGTAGTAACTCCCTTCCCTGTTCCAGCAATACCCGCCCCGCAGGACTAAGCACCGAGCGCCGGCCCTCCTTGCGAAACAGGGTCACACCGAGATCCTGTTCCAGTTTTTGCACGCTATAGGTGATCGCCGACGGTACCCGGTACAGGGCGGCCGCGGCGGCGGCAAAACTACCCTTGCGATCGATTGCATCCAGCACCTCGAGGGCCTCGAGAGTTAAAGGGCTGCTCATGGCACCGGCCCCTGAGCCCAATATTCATTCAATAGTTTTGAACGCATTGTTTGCAATTTTCCGATTTTCATCACAAATGCTACGGATATACTGATTTCAATTCAACACATTTGGCAAATCAAAGGAGTTGGCAATGCAACAGCAAAACCTTATGCAACGAGTCTTTCGCAGCGATGCCGGCGCCAGTGCCCTGGTACTGCGGCTCGCTCTCGGCGTCATTCTCGCCGCCCATGGCGCCCAAAAACTGTTCGGCTGGTTTGGAGGTTATGGCCTGGAGGCTACCGGGCAGTGGATGGCATCGGTGGGCTTTACCCCGGGCTACCTGATGGCGTTGCTTGCCGGTAGCGCCGAGTTCTTCGGCGGCATCGCACTGATGCTGGGGCTACTGACGCGCCCCGCGGCGCTGGTGGCGGCATTCACCATGCTGATGGCGATGACCGTGCACATCGGCAATGGCCTGTTTATCAGCAACAACGGCTATGAGTTCGCCCTGATTCTGCTGGCGGCATCCATCACACTCGCCATCCAGGGTGGCGGCATGCTCTCGGTCGATGCCCGACTTTCCCGGGCCAGCCAGCAATAGCTCGCGTCCGGGCCATCGACCCGGCCCGCAAACACCCAACTCGAAAAGGAGCAACCCAACCATGGGATTATTAGTCGAAGGGCAATGGCACACAGACTGGTACGACACCAAATCATCCGGCGGTGAATTTATCCGCCAGGACGCACAGTTTCGCAACCGGGTAACCGCCGACGGCAGTGATGGCTTCAAGGCAGAGCCGGGACGCTTCCACCTCTATGTGTCCCTCGCCTGCCCCTGGGCACATCGCACCCTGATAGTGCGCAAGCTCAAGCAGTTGGATTCACTTATCGGCGTGACCGTGGTCAAACCCGAGATGCTGGAACACGGCTGGGAACTGGGGGGCGGTGGCGATCCAGGGCCGATACCCGGCATTCGCTACCTACACCAGGTCTACACCACTGCCAAGCCGGACTACAGCGGCCGGGTCACTGTGCCGGTTTTGTGGGACAAGCAGACAGAGACCATCGTCAACAACGAGTCCTCCGAAATCATCCGCATGCTGAATACCGCCTTCAACGCCTTTACCCCGGTAAAGGCCGATTATTATCCCGCAGCGATGCGTGGCGCTATCGATGAGATCAATACCCTGGTGTATGACAACATCAATAACGGCGTCTACAAGTGTGGCTTTGCCACCACCCAGGCGGCTTACGAAAAAGCCTACCATGCCCTGTTCCAGGCGCTGGACACGGTCGAGCAACGCCTGGCTCGGCAGCGCTACCTGGTGGGCACCGACATCACGGAAGCAGACTGGCGACTGTTCACTACCTTGATTCGGTTCGACAGCGTTTACTTCGGGCACTTCAAGTGCAATCGCCAGCAGATCGAGCAGTTCCCGAACCTGTCGAATTACCTGCGCGATTTGTTCCAGCAGCCAGGGGTTGCCGACACGGTAAACTTCGAACATATCAAGACCCATTACTACTACAGCCACGATACCATCAACCCCACCCGGGTGGTGCCACTGGGGCCCAGGATCGACTATGACAGCCCCCACAACCGGGACCTGATAAGCACGAAAGAGGGTGTTGAACCATGAATGCACAGCAGCGAGCACTGATTCAGGCATACGACGCCCGCCCGGCCACCGACGGCGACGGGGTCAGAATCCAGCGCAGTATTGCCAACCAGGCCCTGGCCGGCTTCGACCCGTTCCTGCTGCTCGATGAAATTGCCTCGGACGAGGCCGCCGACTACATCGGCGGCTTCCCCGAACACCCGCACCGCGGCTTTGAAACCGTGACCTACATGCTGGAAGGCAGCATGCGGCACCGCGATCACCTCGGCAATGAGGGACTGCTGGTGAGTGGCTCGGTGCAGTGGATGACCGCAGGGCGCGGCGTGTTGCACTCGGAAATGCCGATGCAGGAATCCGGTCGGCTGCACGGGTTCCAGCTATGGATCAACCTGCCCTCGACCGAAAAGCTGTGCCAGCCCCACTACCAGGAGTATCCCCCCCAGGCTATCCCGGAGCTTGCGCTTGGCAGCCACAGCAGGGCGCGTGTGATTGCCGGCACCCTGAGTACGCCCCTGCAATCTGTCACCGGGCCCGTCGGCGGCGTCAGTACCCGTCCAGACTTCTTCGACCTTGCGCTAGCCGCCGGAGATAGTGTCAGTGTGCCCGTAGAAGCGGCCAAGCGCGCGATGATTTACGTTTACGACGGTGACGTTGCAGTAGGCGATGGCCAGCAGTGGCAGCCCCTGAGGCAGCAGCAACTCGGCACCCTGGGTGACGGCGATTGCGTCACTATCAGTGCCGCAAAAAGCAGCCGCCTGCTGCTGTTGGCGGGGCTGCCACTGCGCGAGCCCATCGCCAACTGGGGCCCGTTTGTGATGAACACCCGCGAGGAAATCGAGCAGGCGATCCGCGACTACCAACAGGGCAGACTGGTATAGGGCAGGGGCTTTTACCACATCGGCGCCAGGGGGCGTCGCATCGGGCAGCGCGCAGCCAGGCCCCGCACAGGTTGGGCAATTCGAGGAATCCGTCCCCGCAGCCGCAGCAAACATAGTGCTGTATAATCCCGCTCTCGCCGCTAACGCTGCCCGCGCTCAAGCTAGCTTGTAGGCTGCCGACACATGCGAATAGTACCGACACGCCAGGGCGAGGGAGCAATCACAATCCGCAGGGGGATTCCAGATGCACAGCACGTTAGCATTTCTCAAGAAGGAACTGCTTGAACTCCTGCCGCCAATGCTGTTTTTTCTGCTGGTATTCCAGTTGCTCGGGGTGGTCAGGAGCATTCTTGAAGAGCAATACGATATCACGGCGATATCGACGGCGTCGGTAGTCATCAGCGCCCTGGTGGTGGCCAAATCTATCCTTCTCGCGAATGCTACGAAGGTGCTGCATTGGTTCAGCAAGCGGCGCCTGGTCTACAATCTGCTATGGCGGATCACACTTTACCTGTTGATTATTATGCTGTTCCAGTACCTCGAGGAACTGCTGCCACTGTGGTCAAAAACAGGATCATTGGCCGCCGCCCACCACCACATCGTGGACAATATTCACTGGCCGCATTTCTGGGTGTCGCACATTGTGCTGCTCATTTTCGTCACATTTTACGCCCTGGGGGTTGAGCTGATAAACGCCGTCGGCCCCCACCAGGCTCTGGCGCTATTTATCAAGCCGCGCGCTACCCGCTCGCCGCCATAGGCTCACCCCTGCCGGGCTACTCCCGCGCCGGGCGAAGGTTACGGCCACTGAAGAGAAATGGCCGGCCAATGGCCTGAAGCGGAGGCATCCGCAAAATGACAATAAACTGTCATCAAAAGGCAATTGCCTGAACAGGCACTCCCCTATCATCAGTAGGGTACTTCATACAACTGGTGCTGCCCGGGATTGCAAGCCCCTGGCCTGCGGGTCGTAAATCGACCCAGCGGCTTCCGGGTTAAAGGGCACGGCAGAAGGGCCGGCAGGTTCTCGACCAGGCGGTGAAATCTATTGTTCAGGACAGGCGACGCGCTATGAGACGACCCAACCGAGACCGCTTTGCCGGGCTGCTAACAGGCCTGTTGCTGATTACCGCGAGCGTGCAGCTGCACGCACAACCCGCTGGCGTGGAAGCGCAGGCTCTGCAGCGGCTGCAAGCCATGAGTGATTTCCTCGCCAAGCAGCAATCGCTGAGCGTCGACACCCGCAACACGCTTGAAGTGGTGCTGGAAAATGGCCAGAAACTCCAGTTCGATAACGTGGTGATGATGACGGCGCAACGCCCAGACAAACTGCTGGCGGTGCGCACCGGCGACCTGGTCAATCAGCAGCTGTATTACAATGGCAAGACCCTGACCCTGCACAACCCCGATGACAATGTCTACGCTACCGTTGCCGTGCCCGACACGCTGGAGGGCATGCTCGACTACGCCCGGGAAACACTCGACCTGGTAGCCCCTGCGGGCGATTTGCTGTACCGCAACGCCTTCGAGATTCTCACCGCCGATGTCGACAGCGGCTACGCCACCGCCACAAACAGCCCCGGTAGCCACCGCGGGAGCTGCGGTTGCCCCTGGTACCACAGTGGCCGCACTGCCCGCCGGCTGCACCTCCACCACGATCGGCGGTGTCGGCTACTTCAATTGTGCCGGGACCTACTATAAGCCGGCCTACCAGAGCAATAATCTGGTGTATGTCGTGACCCAGCCCTAGCCGAAGAATCGGTGAGATATGGCGGCTAAGCAGGGGACGCGGTACACTGCTGATACGCCGGGCACTGCTCCCGTTCGCCACCAAGGCTATGCCCGCCTGTCTTGAGACCCCAAAACCCGGTAAGCTCGACCTATATCGGGGCCACGGCCGGTGGCTGCGCCAAAGCCGGTCAGCCGCATTCAAACCAGCCCGGCGCCGAGTGACAGCGCCGCACTTGACGATAGCGTCAAGCTCTGAGCACCGATGGTCCAACGATGAAAAGCCAACAAAGACTGCAAGACCGCTACCTGCAACACCTCAGGCCCGGGCGCGTCAGCTGGATCGGGCTGCGCCCTGGGCACAGGCGAGCCATGCTGGAAGTCGACAGCGCAGTCGCGCTACAGGATCTCGGCCTTGAGGGCGATCATCGGTGCGACAAGACAGCCGGCTCCAGTCGGCAGCTGACCATTATTTCAACGGAGTATATCCAGCAGATCGAACATTTCTGCGACCGGCACGCCATCGCCCCCGGCCTGCTCAGGCGCAACCTTGTGGTTAGCGGTATCAACCTCGGCGCCCTCCGCCACCAGCAGCTGGCCGTGGGCGAGGCCGTGCTCGAAACGACGGCGCTTTGCCATCCCTGCTCTCGCATGGAAGCAGCGTTGGGACCGGGAGGCTTTGCCGCGATGCTCGGTCACGGTGGCTTGTGCGCCAAAATTGTAAAGGGAGGGAGGATAGCCATTGGCGACGCAGTGAGCCGGATCGAGCCCCAGGGATCGCTGTTCTAATAACGGCTTGGCGTTCCGGCGGTAGTACTGGCAGCCCGCCACAATCCGATTGACCGATGGCCGCGTATAACCCGCCACAGCAACGGTAACAGGTCCTCCCATGATCGAACGCAACCTGGGCAATATTGAACGTTTCATTCGCCTCGCCGCCGGTTTACTGCTGGCGGCCTGGGCACTAACCGCAACCGACATGGGCGCGTTAGAATGGCTCGTGCTGCTGATTTCCCTGCTTCTTCTGCTCAACGGTGTCTTTTCACGCTGTTACTTTTGGTACGTTCTGGGCATCAACAATTGCGAGCGGAGTACCGACAAGCGCTGCTCACCGACCTGTTAGCCGCCACGCATGATTACTCACCCCGCGCCGGCTCAGGGCAGCTCTCTGAACAGGGTGCGGATGCCGCTGCTCCACGCCTGGGTGAGTCGATTGTAATACTTATTGTCTTCGGCCAGGCGCTCCTTGTTGATTGCCAGGCTATCCCGGCGATAACTGACAAAATCGATGGGCATTCCCACCGACACATTGGAGTGAATCGTCGAATCGAAGGATATCAGCGCGGCCTTCATGGCAAAATTCAGGCTCAGGTCATAATCGACGATACGGTCGATTATCGGCTTCCCGTACTTGATTTCACCGATCTGGAAATAGGGCGTATCCTCCGTCGACTCGATGAAGTTGCCCTGGGGATAGACATGAAACAAGCGCGGCTGCTCGCTGAGAATTTGCCCCCCGACCAGGAAGTTGCAGCTGAAATCGACGGAGCCGGCTCCCTGCTGGCCTTTTTCGTGCTGGTTAATCACCGACCGAATTGCAACACCTACCAGCCGCGCACAGTGATGCATCGACTCGGCATTATAGATATTGGGCACTTCGGTATTGCGCGCCTCATCCCGCAGCAGGCTGACCACGCTCTGGGAGGTCGCCAGGTTGCCCGCCGTCAGCATCACCACAGAGCGTTTTTTGGCCACTTCGAAAACGTGCATCTTGCAGAACGTGGAGACATGATCTATCCCCGCATTGGTGCGCGAGTCGGCCGCAAACAGCATGCCCTCGCGCAGGTTCATGGCGACACAGTAGGTCATGGTGACGGCTCCCCGATGGTTTAAGTGGCTGACGACCCAGCTCACATGCGTGTACGTGCCAGCCACCGATGTGCAGCGCCATTACAAGCGCTCCACATCGACTTCCACCTCGACACTGTGGCTACCACCACCGCCAAAAACTGTGCCCTTCAACGGCGTGACATCGGCGTAATCGCGACCCCAGGCGGTGGTAATATGTTGATGCTCCGCAAGGGTGTTGTTGGTTGGATCAAAGTCCATCCAGCCTTCAACCGGCGAGTAAACCGCAAACCAGGCGTGACTGGCATCAGCGCCCACCAGCTTCTGCGCTCCCGGTGCTGGCAGCGTCTCGAGATAACCGCTGACATAACGCGCCGGAAAGCCGAGTGATCGCAGGCAGGCAATCGCCAGGTGGGCAAAGTCCTGGCAGACACCGCGGCGGTGGGCGAGCACCTCATGCACCGGTGTCGACACCGTGGTAGACACTGGATCGTAGGTAAAATCGCGAAAAATTCGATCCACCAGTTCCCGCACCGCCGACAGCATTGGGCGGTCATCGCCGAAACTCGGCCGCGCATAGTCGGCCAACTCGGCGCCTAATTTTACCAATGGCGACTCCAGCAAATATTCCCGCGCTTCCAGGGTGGCCAGATCGTTGCTCTGGCGCAGTGCCGTTCGGGCCTGGGCACAGCTGATACCAAAATCCAGGCCCAGTCCCGGGCGGAATTCGTCCACCGCGACGGTACTGTGGGCGGTGACATCGAGCAATACATGCGGCCATTGGACCGTGAAGTGATAGCAGTGATTGCCGAAGTAGTCCAGGCGCGTGTTGCCCAGCACCGGCATGGGCTGCACTTCGATGCGCGACTCGAGACAACGCTGGGTGGCGGTATCCCGCGGCAGCAGGTGGGTCAAGCTGTGGCACTGGCTGACCTGCTCGGAATATCGATAGCGCGTGGTATGGCGCACCCGGTACTTCACGTCGACGCCTCCCGCGAGCCCGTCACCAACGGTTGCGGCCCATCGCCATGATCGAAGAAGCGGTCGGCAATGGCGCTTGAGGTGTCAGCAAGCAATTGCTGGATGCGCGCCAGCAGAACGTCGAGTTCGGCACGCACGGCGTCCGCGTCCCCATAGCCCGCCAGCGTCAGCGGGTCACTCAACTTCAGCAAGGTGCTCGCCTCCAGTACCAACCGGCTGTAGCTCGGCAGGCCGCGCTGCCCGGGCTCTGCGGGTAACTCGCCCATGTGGACACCAAGGGTTTCAAGCTGGTACAACAACGACCGCGGATTGCTGGGTTCAAGCAGCAACAGCTCGAGACCGTTGGCAACTGCCATCTGCCCATTGTAGCGTCTGCGATAATTGTTGAGGCACTCGGCGCTGAGAAGATTGGCCTCCAGTAACACTTCTTCGTCGCGATTCGACACCACCGGTACCAGCAGCGAACGCACCTGGGATATCGTCTGCCAGGCCCGCTCTATCCGCCTGCCCATTTCCATGAAGTGCCAGCTGACTCCCCGCATCATACTCTCCTGGGCCAGGCCAGACAGCGCCAGCAGGGTCGTCACCAGTGGGTCGAGGGCAGCCTCTGGCGCCGCGCTGATGCCGAGTGTCAGATCCTTATCAAGCCGGGCCAATTGATCGCGAATATCGTTGATGATGCGCTGCATATCCGACGACAAGGTTTCCTTGATTTCGTCGGCCGCCACCAGTAAAGCGTTGAGCGACGATGCAATCGATCCGGTACGCTGGCGATCGCTGGCCACTGCGAGCAGTTCAGGCTCCGGATTGGCAAACAGAGAGCCATCGTCTGCAACGAAGCCCGGATAGGTCGCTGTCAGATGCGTGACCGCGCGCAGCAGCATGGGGTAGCTGGCCGGCGGCAGGGGTTCTATACCGTGCAGCTCGACAAATACGGTGCGCAACAGACGCAGTGCAGATTCAGATCGCTCTGCATAGCGACCGACCCAGAATACGTTTTCGACGACCCGGCTGGGAACGCCCAGGCGATCCCAGGCCTGGGGCTCAACCGCAATTTCGGGTTCATTATGGAGCGTCACCTGTTTTTCCGGTTCAGACGCCAACACCCAGGTGTCCTTGCTCACGGAGCCCAGTCGGTTACTGATCAGCGCTGTGCCCTGCGCCAGGCCGGCGCGGGTGAGCCCCCCCGGCATAACGCTGTAGGAAGAGCCCGATGCCACGGCAAAGCTGCGCAAAATCGCACTCCTTGGCTGGAGCTGGTTGTTGTGCCAGACCGGCAGGCTGGAGGGCTGCAGATATTCCTGGGCAACATACAGGTACGGATGCTGAAGAATCTTGGCGCGCCACTCACTGAGCCCCTGCTGGCTCAACTCCGCGCCGAGGACGCTCTGGATATTGGCGGCCCGGGAAGTCGGCTTGAGTACCAACTGCCCGAGATTGGCAAGCACATGCTCGCAGTCCCTGGGGTCGCCGCACCAGAAGGTACCGACTGACTCCAGGCGTGGCTCGCGCCCCAGAAAGAAGCGGGAGATATCCGCCATGTAGCGCAATAGCGCCGGGCTTTCGAGTACACTGGACCCCAGTGGATTGGCAACAGCCACTCTCCCCATGCGGATGACTTCGAGCAAACCGGGCACACCCAGGCGGGAATCGGACTTCAATTCGACCGGATCACAGTAGTTATCATCGACCCGGCGCAGTATCACGTCTACCCGGCGCAGGCCGTCGAGGGCTTTCATCCACACATAGCCGTCACGCACGGCCAGGTCAGTACCCTGCACCAGATGCAAACCGAGGTAGTTGGCGAGGTAAGCCTGCTCGAAATAGGTTTCGTTATAGGAGCCCGGGGACAGCATGACGATGCGGGGAATATCGCTGCCGGGGTTCAATTCGGTCAGTTTCGCCCGCAGCCGCTGAAAATAGAGGGATAAGCGATGCACATGGCTGTCGCGAAACAGGCTGGGGAAAACCCGCGACATGACGGTGCGGTTCTCCAGCGCGTAGCCGGCACCGCTGGGTGCCTGGCTGCGATCCGCGACAACACGCATGGAACCATCCGCCGACCTAACCATATCGGCGGCGTACTGTATGAGTTGATGCTCACCCGGCAGCGACAAACCCTGGCAGGGACGCAAAAAGCCGGCATGGCTAAAAATGATTTCCGGGGGAATAATGCCGTGGCGCAGCAGCTGCCGCTCGCCGTAGATATCCTTCAGTACCAGGTTCAGCAACTCGGCCCGCTCCTGCAGCCCGGACTCGATACTCGCCCATTCCTCGCTTCGCAGCAGCAGGGGTATGGGGTCGATAGCCCAGTTGCGAGCGGCCTGCGGCTGCGCGTAATCGTTGTAGGTGGCACCATCGTCGCGCAGGATGCGCCAGGCCTTGCGCTCGCGGTCGTTGATGACATCAGGGCCAAGGGATTCCAGGCTGTCGAGCAGGTACTGCCAGTGGCCCCGCACCTCACCGTCGGCATGGAACACTTCGTCATGGCTGGCCTGCGGTTCGCTGTAGCCCAACCATGAGGAGCGGGTAAGTACGCTGGATTCAATCACTCGTTTGCACGCGAAAAAAGACGCCATTATGTCCCATTTTGGTGCACCACGCTATTCGCTGCGTAAATCCAGGGTATGGACATATTCACCGGGCGACTCCTCTGCGGGTGGCTCCATGGGCCGAGACAGACCGTGCTCGGGAGCGAAGGCCCGGATATCGTCAAATTCGGGGTTTGCCGGCAGCGGTCCCTGGGTGTGGCCGTAATCCCAGAAGCGATTGACCCGACGCGCCTCGGCGGCAAAGGCGTTTACCGGGAAATCATCGTAGGAGCGCCCGCCGGGATGCGTTACATGATAGGTACAGGCACCAACCGAGCGCCCGTTCCATGAGTCGTAAAGGTCAAATACCAGGGGGGCGTGAACCCCGATCCTTGGGTGCAACGCAGAGGGTGGCTGCCAGGCGCGATAACGCACCGCGCCCACATATTCGCCACTGCGACCGGTATTGTGCAGTGGTACACGACGGCCGTTACAACACAATATGTAGCGCTCACCCACCAGACCCGTGAGTTTTACCTGCAGGCGCTCGACCGAGGAGTCGACATAGCGGGAGGTGCCGAAACTGCTCACCTCTTCGCCAAGCACGTGCCACGGCTCTATGGCCCAGCGCAATTCCAGCTTGATATCGTCGATATGCACATTGCCGTAATGGGGAAAACGAAACTCCTCGAACGGCGCCAGCCACTCCAGCTGAAACGGATAGCCCTCTGCCTTGAGGTCGGCGACCACTTCCCTGATATCCTGCCAGACATAGTGCGGCAGCATGAATTTATCATACAGCTCCGTCCCCCAGCGCACCAGCTTGCCGGTGTAGGGCTTTTTCCAGAAGCGAGCTACCAGACACCGCAACAACAGTACCTGCACCAGGGCCATACGCGCGTGGGGGGGCATCTCAAAGCCGCGAAACTCCAGGATACCCAACCTGCCGGTGGGCGAGCCGGGGGCGTACAGCTTGTCGATACAAAACTCGGCCCGGTGGGTGTTACCGGTTATGTCGATCAACAGATTGCGCATCAGGCGGTCGATCAACCAGGGCTCCTCGCACTCGCCCTGCGGAAATTGCGCAAACGCGATTTCCAACTCATAGAGCATCTCCGGACGGCCCTCGTCCACCCTCGGCGCCTGGCTGGTGGGACCGATAAACATGCCCGAGAACAAATACGACAAGCCAGGATGGTGCTGCCAGTAAGTCACCAGACTGCGCAATAGGTCGGGGCGGCGCAACAGGGGGCTATGCGCGGGGCTGGCGCCACCCAGGGTGACGTGGTTGCCGCCACCGGTACCCGTATGGCGGCCATCAAGCATGAATTTCTCAGTACCCAGGCGACAGGCGTGGGCTTCCTCGTAGAGAATATGGGTGTTGTCCCGCAACTGTGCCCAGCTGGCGGCAGGATGGATATTCACCTCGATAACGCCCGGGTCCGGGGTTACCAGCAGACGCTGCAGGCGCGCATCCCGGGGCGGTTCGTAACCCTCCAGCACCACCGGCATATCGAGCTCGGCGGCCACGCTCTCGATCGCGCATATCAAGTCGACAAAGTGCTCCAGGTGCTCCAGTGGCGGCAGGAATATATGCACTTTGCCGTCGCGCTCCTCGACACAAAGCGCGGTGTGTAGCACCTTGCGGACATCAGGTTCAGCTTTCTTTGCGGCTTTTTTTCTGCGTTTCTTTTTCGACTTGCCGGAGCCTTCCGCCGCCGAATGGGCTTCAAGCTCATCCCGGGGCTCGAAGGGATCCCGCTCAGGCTTGATCTCGGGTTCCTCCTCCCAGGGCAGCGAGTCAAGCGGCAGCCGCAACCCCAGGGGAGAGTCACCGGGAATCAGGTTGATGTTGCCGATACGCGTCTGCCACAGACTCGAGCGCCACGGCTTGCCCGGCTCGCGGCCCAGGGGCAGGACGAAACCCTTGGGTTTATCCAGGCCCCGTTGCAGCAGTTTAGCCAGCCGGCGTCGATCCTGGCTGTCCTTGCGCGTCGCTTTCAGCGGGTCGATGTTGTGCGGCAGTTTGCGCTCCTGCCAGATATGATAGAGCGGGTCTTCATAAGCAGGCTGCACGTAGGCACCCGCCAGGCCGAGTCGCTCACAGAGGGTATTGGCAAAATTCTCCGCCTCGGCCAGGCCGAGACCGTAATCCTCATTAACCTTCGCCAGCAGGCGTTTGTCCTGCCACAGGGCAACCTGGTCGGTGCGCCAGAAACACCCCAGTGCCCAGCGTGGTGTCGGCTCACCGGGATACCATTTGCCCTGGCCGTAATGCACCAGGCCGCCGGGCGCAAAACGCTCCCGCAGTCGCAGCAGTAATTGCTTGGCCAATTTCAGTTTGTCTTCGCCAAGGGCCTCAGTGTTCCACTGCGGTGCATCCATGTCCTCCGCCGAAACGAAGGTCGGCTCACCACCCATGGTCAGGCGCACATCCGCCGCCTCCATCTGGGCATCCACTGCCAGCCCCAGGGTATCAATAGCGCTCCATTGCTCCTCGCTGTAGGGCTTTGTGACCCGGGGGTCTTCGTGAATGCGCACGACATCGTTACTGAACTCGAACTCGACCTCGCACTTGTCCATGGCCCCGGTAATGGCCGCCGCGGTCGATGGATGGGGCGTGCAGGCCAGCGGGATATGACCCTCGCCGGCAAAAAGACCCGAGGTAGGATCAAGCCCAACCCAGCCAGCTCCAGGCAGGAAAACCTCACACCAGGCATGCAGGTCGGTAAAGTCCTGCTCCGGCCCCGATGGACCATCCAGCGATTTCACATCGGCGGTCAACTGGACCAGATAGCCCGAGACGAACCTCGCGGCCAGGCCCAGGTGCCTCAGGATCTGCACCAACAGCCACGCGCTGTCGCGACAGGAACCGATGGCCAGACCCAGGGTTTCCTCGCAACTCTGGACACCTGGCTCCATGCGAATCCGGTAGCCGATATCCTGCTGCAGACGCTGGTTGACCGCCACCAGAAAATCAATGATGGCGATGGGGTTGTCGCTTCCGGGCTTGAGGTCGGCGGCAAAATGCTGCAACCACTCGGTTAATCTCGGGCCGTTCTCAACGATGTCGAGATAGGGCGCCAGCTCTATCCGCAATTGTGGCTCGTATGCAAACGGATAGTGCTCCGCGTACTCCTCGACGAAGAAGTCGAAGGGATTGATTACCGTCATGTCGGTAATCACCTCGACCTCCACCGCGAATTCCTTGACCTTTTCGGGAAAGACAAGGCGTGCAAGGAAATTGCCAAAGGGGTCCTGCTGCCAATTGATGAAGTGGCTGGCAGGGCTTATCTTGAGAGAGTAACTGTAGATTTTGTTACGACAATGGGGCGCCGGTCGCAGGCGCACCACATGGGGCGACATTTTTACAAAACGATCGAACCGGTAGTACGTGTTGTGGCGAAGGGCAACGCGTATTGTCATCCCAAATATCTCAGTCTGCGGTTGCGGGCTCTAGCAAAAACCAGGTGTCGGCAAAGCAATTGTGCAATTTTGCCAACTCTAACTGAATCTCATTCATGAATTCACGAAAGTCTTCCCCCTGCATATCGTAATCGTCGTAGCGCACCACGCGCCGCTCGATCGCCAGCGCGATCTTGCGCGCATCGGCACTGTGCGGCAAGCGGGATACGGCATGGATCAGCCGATTCATCGAAAACATCACCGTGCGGGGATAATCCTCATCGGCCAGCAGGAAGCGGGTTACACCGGCGCCATTGACCGGCGCCCTCTCCTTGCGCAGGTAGGGTTGATAGGCATCCAGGGAGCGCAACACATTTCCCCACACAATCTGCGATATATTGGTAGAGGCGTCCTCCGCTGATAGTACCACGGACGCACCGGCGTCCATTATACGCGTGGCCATGTCGGCGCGCTCCAGGGTGCGGCCAAGGCGAATAAATTCCGAGGCCGCATCCTTGTTCATGCTATTGGCAAACAGACCGCTGAACTGGTGGCAGGCTTTGAGAATATTATTCAGGTACTGGTTGCGTTGCCCACGATTGAGACCCTGCTGGATATTATCCTCGGCAAACAGCTTCAGTTCGTTGACCATTTCCCAGGTATCTGCCGGGATAACGTCGCGACAGGTGCGGGCGTTCTCCCGAGCCATTTTCAGGGAGGATAGCATCGAGCTGCCGTTGGTATCGTCGGCCAGGATAAACTTGAGCACATTGCGCTCATCACGATTCTTGTAGCGCTCGCAGAAAGCCTCGCTGCTATCGTTGATAGCAACCAGTGTGTACCAACTCAGGTCGACCCCCCTTGGCAGGTCAAGGAGCAGATTGGCATAAACCTTTACCATGCGCGCGGTGTTTTCCGCCCGCTCCAGGTAGCGGGCCATCCAGTACACCCGCTCCGCCACTCGCGACAACATCATCAGGCTCATCGGTCGACTATCCAAGTGTCCTTACTGCCTCCACCCTGAGAGGAATTCACCACCAGGGAACCTTTCTTCAGCGCCACCCGGGTCAAGCCACCTGTGGTGACATACAGTTCTTTCGCCTGTAACACAAAAGGCCGCAGATCGACGTGCCGGGGTTCTATCGCGCCATGACCCACCAGCGTGGGTACGGTAGACAGCTTCAGGGTCTGCTGGGCGATATAGTTGCGCGGGTTTTCCTCGATCAGTTTCGCGAACCTGGCCCGCTCCGCCTTACTGGCATGGGGCCCGATCATCATGCCGTAGCCACCTGACTCGTTGGCCGGCTTCACCACCAGTTGGTCGAGGTTGTCCAACACATAGGCTCGCTGTTCGGCATCATGGCACAGGTAGGTCTGGACATTGTCGATCAAGGGTTCCTCGTTGAGGTAGTAGCGGATGATATCGGGTACATAGGCGTACACTACCTTGTCATCGGCAACGCCTGCGCCAGGGGCATTGGCCAGAGCGACATTGCCTGATTGCCAAGCGCGCATCAAACCCGCCACACCCAATACCGAGTCCTTGTCAAACACCTCGGGGTCCAGGAACAGATCATCAATGCGCCGGTAGATGACGTCCACCCGATCCAGGCCGGAGATAGTGCGCATATAAACGCAATCGTCGTCCCCGACTACCAGATCGCTGCCCTCCACCAACTCCACACCCATTTGCTGAGCGAGGTAGGAATGCTCGAAATAGGCAGAATTGTAGATGCCCGGGGTCAGCACAACAATTTCCGGGCGCTTTATCCGGCGCGGCGACAAAGCTGCCAGGGTCGCGAACAGCCGGGTAGCATAGTCGTCGATCGGCTGGATATGTTCATGCTCAAACAGCTCCGGCAGCACGCGCTTGGTTATGGCGCGATTCTCGAGCATGTAGGAGACGCCGGAGGGGACCCGCAGGTTGTCCTCGAGCACATAAAATTTACCATCAGCATCACGTACCAGGTCGGTACCACAAATATGCGCCCAAACGCCAAAGGGCGGCGACACACCAACGCATTCCGGTCGAAAGTTTTTTGACTGGGTGAGAATGTGTTCCGGGATGATGCCGTCCTTGATGATATGCTGCTCGTGATACAGATCATCGATAAACATGTTCAGCGCCCGCAGCCGCTGTTTAAGTCCCTCGGCAGTGACACGCCATTGCTTGCCAAGAATCGTGCGGGGAATGATATCGAAGGGCCATGCGCGATCGATATTGCCCTCCTCGGTATAGACGGTAAAGGAGATGCCCATCTGGCGAATAGTCGCCTCGGCGGTCTCCTGTCGAGTCTGCAATTCGTCCGGGTTCAGCAGGGAAAAGTGATTGGCCAACTGCCTGCCCGCGAGGCGCGCGTTCCCTGCGCTGGTAATCAATTCATCGTAAAACTCGGTACTTGGGTAGCGCTTCCAGTCAATGCCTTTTTTTTTCACTGCTCAACCTGCCAGAGATTCACTATTGCCTGTTTGGCTTGCGGTCAACTACCGTGAAATCGTAAATCCCGCGGCAAACTGCCCCGGGTTTTGAGAACGACCGCAGCCGCCTACGTTTGTCCACGAACGATTGTAATGATGCCCTGATCGCCGCCGCGCCTGCTGATAGCTTGCAGTCGCGCTGGAATCCAACGCCGCAGGATTACAGAAATTCCGCCGTCAAGCCACACCTGAGCGGCTTTTTTCGGCCCCGCGGCACAATAAAAGAAACCATGCCGCAGAAAACACGAGGGCCGAAGCCCTCTTTAAAGTACTACCAGCGGGTTCTGCTTATTGCCTCAGACCGTTTTGGCAAACTCCGGATAGGCTTCCATACCGCACTCGGCAATGTCGACCCCTTCGTATTCTGTCTCTTCGCTGACCCGGATTCCCATAACCGCTTTCAGGATGCCCCAGACTATCAGACTGGTTATGAACACCCAGCCAAATATTGTCAGTGCGCCAATCAACTGGCCAGAAAAAGAAGCACCGCCGTCCTCGGTCAGGGGATTGGTTACCGGCACCAGCATCAAGCCCAGGAAACCGACCACGCCGTGCACCGAGATCGCGCCGACCGGATCATCGATACGAAGCTTGTCGAGGGTCAGTATGGCGAACACCACCAGTACTCCACCCAGCGCACCGAACAATGTCGCCAGCAGGGGAGTCGGGGTTGATGGCTCGGCCGTGATTGCCACCAGGCCGGCCAACGCGCCATTCAGCGTCATGGTCAGGTCGGCCTTGCCAAAAACCATTCGGGCGGTGATCAGCGCAGCTATCAGTCCACCCGCAGCAGCGGCGTTGGTATTCATAAACACGATCGCAACTGCGTTGGCACTTTCCACCGATGCGGTGGCGAGTACCGAGCCGCCGTTAAAGCCGAACCATCCCAGCCACAGGATGAACGTACCGAGGGTCGCCAGGGGCAGGTTGGCGCCAACGATGGCATTGATCTGGCCGTTGCTACCATACTTGCCTTTGCGCGCACCCAGCAGCAGGACGCCAGCCAGGGCAGCCCCCGCACCGGCCATATGAACGATACCGGAGCCAGCGAAATCCGAGAACCCGAGATCACCCAGGCTATAGAGGCCAAATACCGATCCACCACCCCAGGTCCAGTTACCTTCCATGGGGTAGATGAAACCGGTCATAACCACCGCAAATAACAGGAACGCCCATAACTTCATCCGTTCGGCCACCGCTCCAGACACGATGGACATCGCCGTGGCAACAAACACGACCTGGAAAAAGAAATCAGCTGAAGGGGCGTAGGTAGCCGCTTCCTCGGCGCCGGCCACACCATCACCGGTGATAGTAGACAGGAAGAAATCGCCACCGTACATGATCGCGTAACCACAGACCATGTACATGGTGCAGGCGATAGCGTACAGCGCCACGTTTTTGAGCAGTATTTCAGTGGTATTTTTCGATCGGACCAAGCCCGCTTCAAGCATTGCAAAGCCGGCGGCCATCCACATAACAAGCGCACCACACACCAGAAAATAAAAAGTGTCGAGTGCGTACGATAGTTCAAAGATACTGTTTTCCATGACCAAGCCCTCCGCAAAGCTCAGAAAAAGGAACAATTAGGTGTAAACTCGAACGAGCCTGCCGGTTGGGCTCCGGCGCCCCCGAATCAACTAGATGGCGTCGTCGCCGACTTCACCGGTTCGAATGCGTACCGCCTGCTCGAGTTGAGCGACGAAAATCTTGCCGTCACCGATCTTGCCGGTATTGGCGGCCTTGCTGATCGCCTCTATGACCTGGTCGACCAGGCCGTCAGAAACAGCAATTTCAATCTTCACCTTGGGCAGGAAATCGACCACGTATTCAGCGCCTCGATAAAGCTCGGTGTGTCCTTTCTGGCGACCGAAACCTTTTACCTCGGTTACAGTAATGCCCTGCACCCCGATTTCAGAAAGGGCCTCTCGCACATCGTCAAGCTTGAACGGCTTGACAACTGCAGTAATCATTTTCATTGCGAATCTCCTTGTAAAGCCCGCGCCAGGACGCGGACTGTATGGATGCGTTAAGCGAAATCAGAACGATTTAACCCAGCTGATGAAAATCTTGGTGTTGTCGTTACCGTCGGCATTCTCATTGTCAGCGGCTGACGCCGACAGTGTTACGTCACCGAAATCGCCCGCCGACTTGGTCAAGTCGACCTGGCCGTAGCTGTAGTCGTAGTCGAGATCCTGGAAGGCACCGTCGTTGGTGAACTTGTAGTGACCCAACAACAGGCCCAGTGTCCAGGACTCGACAATCTCGAACGCCGCCGCGCCGTAGAAATGCAGGTCACCCGCAACGAAGGGGCTGACATCCTCTGCCTCGCCATCGGCCTGGTCATTGATGGTGTAGTGCACACCGACATCGAACCAGAGGAAGCTGGCACTGGCATAAACCTCGCCAAAGTCGAAACCGGACTCTAACAGGCCATAGTGGTAGTACACGTAGCCGACATCGAGAGCCACGTATTCATTGAAGTCGAAGCCCCAGCCAATGTAGAAGTCGGCTTCATATTCAGAACCGGAGCGCACGCTCAGCAGGGTCACGTCTTCCGGATCGGTTTCATCAAAATCGATGATGTTACCGAAGTCGACATTGGAGACCCAGGTACCAATGTAAAGACCGGAATCACCTTCCCAGTCCACACCACCCTGGACGGCAGGACGGTTACCGGTCTGGGTGGCGCCACGCCAAACATAGTTGCTGGTTACGCCGATGTTGGCGCTGAGCTCCGCGAGTGCCGGTGCAGGTGCTGCAAGCCCCCCCGCCAACACTGACGCCCCAAGTGCTACAGCTACTTTCGAGTTTCTCATTGCTTATGTACTCCACAATTAATGGTTAAAAACTGTCACCCTTCGCGAGCAAGACATGCCCACTCCTAGCAGGGATCGTGCCAACTTTTAATAAGCCGTTGAAATTCAACAACTTGCGGATTTATTAAAAAATTGCGCAAAAATCCCATGCCTGGCCCCGCCCGAATAGAGTGCAGCCTTTGCGGGCGCGCGCACGATTTTAGAGCATGACTGAATCCTAGCCTGGCACGGGCAAAAAACCTGTTTCAATCCCGTTACAAGAAGGCCCCAACCGCGCCCTACACCACAAAAATGCGGCCTACCGGCACGCTATGCGTATTAAAGCAGCTATGCACCGGTTGCTGGATATAGGTAATTACCGGTGCTAGCGAGTGCCTCACTCCGCTTATTGCGCACCATGGTGGTGCGCTTCTCGCAGGTAGCGGGTCAAGCTTTTGCTTGCCCCCAATGCCCCGTTTTGGGTTAGACTTGCCCTCTGAAAAACGAGGCTGTTATGACACAACCACCACTATTTGCTGAACTGGCCAGGCGGCTGGGCGAAGTTCTTCCCGGCAAACCGGCATCCGAAGACCTGGAAAAAACCGTGAAGACGGTGGCGCAGTCAGTTTTCTCGCGCCTGGATTTGGTCACCCGGGAGGAGTTTGATGCGCAGGTCGCGGTGCTGGCGCGTTCCAGGGAGCGCATTCAGCAACTCGAGGCAAGGCTTTTGCAGCTAAGCCAGCAAATAGACACACTGGAAAAAGCGGACAACCAGTAACGAGCGGCAATCGGGGTCGGTGCCGTAAGGGAGCCAGGGAGAGGCTATGTCACTTGCGATTATTTTCGCCCGCGCCTGCGTGGGTGTCACGGCGCCACTTGTTACAGTGGAAACCCACATCTCTAACGGCTTGCCGGGAATGCTTATCGTCGGCCTGCCCGAAACGGCGGTCAAGGAAGCCCGGGACCGGGTCCGAAGCGCCATTATCAACGCCCACTTTGACTACCCGATGCGGCGAATTACCGTCAACCTGGCGCCGGCCGACCTGCCCAAGGAGGGCGGTCGCTTCGATCTCGCCATTGCCCTAGGTATTCTTGCCGCCAGCGGTCAAGTGGATGCAGCCAACCTGGTAGACTACGAGTTTATCGGGGAATTAGCGCTCAGCGGCGACCTGCGACCAGTACGGGGCTCACTGCCCGCCGCCCTGGGAAGCAGCCGCGATAACCGCAAGCTGGTGGTTCCCAGGGACAACGCGGATGAGGCCGCCCTGGTGACGGCGGCCACCGTTCTGCCGGCCGGCCATCTGCTCGACATAACGGCGCACCTTTACAAGCGCCGCACATTGGCCCGACATGCCGCGCCCGCGAACCATCCCCGCCAGCCTTATCCTGACCTGAGCGACGTGCAGGGACAGCAACAGGCAAGAAGAGCTCTGGAAATAGCCGCAGCCGGGCGCCATAACCTGCTGTTTTACGGCACCCCGGGCACCGGCAAGACCATGCTTGCCACCCGCCTGCCCGGCATATTGCCCAAACTGGCGGAAAACGAGGCACTGGAAGTCGCTGCGATCAAGTCCATCGCCACCCACCAAAGCCTGGTTTCCCAGTGGCGCATCCGCCCTTTTCGCGCACCCCATCATACCGCTTCGGCGGCGGCGCTGGTGGGTGGCGGGTCTTCTCCCCGGCCCGGTGAAATCTCGCTGGCCCACCACGGGGTGTTGTTTCTCGACGAGTTGCCGGAGTTTCCGCGCAGCGTACTCGACGTACTGCGGGAGCCCCTGGAGAGGGGCGAGATCATGATTTCCCGCGCCCGACAACAGGTGAGCTTCCCAGCCGACTTCCAATTGATAGCGGCGATGAATCCCTGTCCCTGCGGCTACCTGGGCGACCCGCAGCGTGATTGCCGCTGCACTCCGGACCAGGTCATGCGCTATCGCTCACGCATTTCCGGCCCACTGCTGGATCGCATCGACATGCACGTGCCACTGCAGGGTCTGCGCCCCGGCGAACTCACTGCCACCCGGTCGGCTGAAGCGTCGTGCCGGGTGCAGCAACGGGTCGAGGTCGCCCACCAGCGCCAACAGCAGCGCAGCGGAGTTTCGAATGCGCGTTTACGCCCGGATCAATTGCCAGGGGTTTGCGCACTCAGCCTCCCTGACCGCGAATTTCTGGAAGCCACCCTGCAGCAGTTGCAGCTATCCGCACGCGCCTATCACCGCATACTCAAAGTGGCTCGCACCATAGCCGATCTGGCCCCATCCGACGCCATCGAGCGCCATCACCTGGCAGAGGCGATAAGCCTGCGTGGGCTGGATCGCCCCAGCGGAGTTTAACCATGGCCACTCTGGCCTTCTATCGAATCACACCGGGCCGTCGAGGAAACTTGCGACTGTATAGCCATTGGCTCATCATGCCCGGCAACCCTCTTGAAAAAAAAGGAGATCGCCTGGTATGAGAACACGAACACCGACGATGCTTTCTTCGCTTCTGCTGTTACTGCTATGCGGCTTTGCCTCTGCAGCGGACCCATTGCCGTCCTGGAACGAGGGCGAGTCCAAAAAAAGCATCACGGCTTTCGTCGAGCAGGTTACCACGGCTGGCGGCAGTCACTTTGTGCCGACTGAACAGCGCATCGCTGTATTCGACAATGATGGCACACTGTGGTCCGAACAACCCATGTACTTCCAGCTGGCCTTCGCCCTAGACCGGGTCAAGGCACTGGCGCCGAAGCACCCTGATTGGAAAGAGCAGCAGCCGTTCAAGGCCGCTCTGGCAGGAGATATGGCTGCCGTCGCCAAAGGAGGTGAGCATGCCGTGCTGGAACTGGTGATGGGGACCCACGCGGGAATGACCACGGCGGAGTTTTCGCAAGTGGTCACCGACTGGCTGGCAACTGCCAGGCATCCGACCACAGGCAGGGCCTATACCGACATGGTTTATCAACCGATGCTGGAGTTGCTTGACTATCTTCGCACCAATGGGTTCAAGACCTTTATCGTCTCCGGAGGCGGCATCGAGTTCATGCGCCCCTGGGTGGAGCAGGTTTACGGCATTCCCCCGGAGCAGGTGGTAGGCAGCAGCATCGTGACTGAATTCGAGATGCGCGATGGCAAGCCGGTACTGGTGCGTATGCCAAAAATCAACTTTATCGACGATAAGGCGGGTAAACCCGTTGGCATTAACCAACACATTGGACGCCGTCCGATTGCCGCCTTCGGTAACTCCGACGGCGATCTGCAGATGCTGCAGTGGACCAGTGTCGGCAGCCCAAGTTTCGGTGCCATCCTGCACCATACCGATGGCGAGCGCGAGTGGGCTTACGACCGCGCATCCAGTATTGGCCGCCTGGACCAGGCCCTCGATCTGGCGCCTGACGCCGGCTGGACCATCATCGACATGAAAAAGGACTGGAACCAGGTACACCCCGCTGTTAGCGGAGAGTAAGCGCTGCGTGCGGCGGTCGGCCCTACCCCCGACCGCCCTGCCTAATACCCCCGACCGCCCTGCCTAATCCCAGGGGGCTATGAGTCCAAATCGATAACTTCCTTGCCAGCTTCCACCTCGCTGCTAAAATGCACCGCCCCAACCGAAGGTGCAAGCCGTGAGCAAGCTCAATTCAAAACAACAACAGGCGGTGCGCTACATCGACGGGCCAGTGCTGGTGCTGGCCGGCGCCGGCAGCGGCAAGACCAGCGTCATCACGCAAAAAATAGCCTGGTTGGTCGCAAGCTGCGGTCTCGACCCCAAACACATCTACGCGGTCACTTTTACCAACAAGGCCGCCCGGGAAATGAAAGCCAGGGTCGGCGACTTGCTGGCGGGGTCCGGCGCCCAGAGCCTCAACGTTTCCACTTTTCACACCCTCGGCCTCGGCATCATTCGCCGACACCATCGACTGCTGGGTTTCAAGGCAGGCTTTTCCATTTTCGACGCCGACGACACCCTGAGAATACTCAGGGACTGCCTGCTGCAGGACGGCTGCGAGCAAGCCGAACAGGCCCCACTGATACAGCAGCTCATATCCACCTGGAAAAACGAGTTGGTCCGTCCCGAGCAGGCGCTCGCCAGTGCCGCGTCCCCCGGTGAAAAGCGGGCGGCGCTGGTATTTCAGCAATATCAGCAGCTACTGAAGACCTATAACGCCGTTGATTTCGACGACCTCATCGCGATCCCGGTGCATTTACTGCAGACCGATTCCGCCGTACTTGACTTCTGGCAGGGCCAGGTGCGCTATCTGCTGGTGGATGAATACCAGGATACCAACGGCGCCCAGTACCAACTGGTGAAACTGCTGGTGGGGTTGCGGCGGGCACTGACCGCAGTCGGAGATGACGACCAGTCAATTTACTCGTGGCGAGGCGCACGCCCGGAAAACCTGGCCCAGCTGAAAACCGACTTTCCCGAGCTCGAGGTGATCAAGCTGGAGCAGAATTACCGCTCCACTGCACGCATTCTGGGCGCCGCCAATACGGTAATCGCCAACAATCCCCACGTATTTGACAAGCGACTATGGTGCGAGCTGGGGCATGGCGAACCGGTGCGCGTGATCCAGTGCCCGGACGATGATGCCGAGCTCGACCGGGTCGTCACCGAAATAGTCGACCTGCGGCTGCGCAGGGGATTGCAATGGCGGGATTTCGCGATTCTCTATCGCGGCAATCACCAGGCGAAGCCACTTGAGATCAAGCTGCAACAGCATGATGTTCCCTATCACATATCGGGGGGAACCTCGTTTTTCGCGCGCCATGAAATCAAGGACATCATGGCCTACCTGAGACTACTTGTTAACCCCGATGACGACAACGCATTCCTACGTGTGGTCAATGTGCCTCGGCGAAAAATCGGCCCTGGCAGCCTGGAGTCGCTGGGCACCTATGCCAACGGCAGGCACTGCAGCCTCTACCGGGCGGTCAATGAAATCGGTTACGCGCAACAGGCCAATCCCCTGGCCCTGCAGCGCCTGCGCACATTTATCGAGCTCATGGACAATCATCGCCAGCAATGCCACCAGGGCAAACCCATTGTTGCAATCCGCGACCTGATCGACGCAATGCACTACCGTGCCTGGTGCATCCAGAATACCGCCAGTCCCGCCGCGGCAGCACGGCGGATGGATAACGTGGAGCTGCTGGTGGATTCCCTGCGCAAGCATCTGGACGATGAAGCCAGCGACATTGCCGAGGCGGTCAACAAGCTGATTTTGCGGGATCTGCTTGAACAGCAAACCGAGGAAGACAGCGGCGACCGGGTGCAGCTGATGACCCTGCATGCGGCCAAGGGCCTCGAGTTTCCCCACGTTTTCATGGTGGGGATGGAAGAGAACCTGTTGCCCCACCGCAACAGTATCGAGCAGGGTAACATCGAGGAGGAGCGACGACTCTGTTATGTCGGGATCACCCGTGCCCAGCAGTCCCTGACCATGACCCTCGCCCGGCGCCGCAAGCAATTTGGCGAGTCTGTTGGCACCACCCCCAGCCGCTTTCTCGATGAGCTGCCCCAGGGCGAACTCGCCAGGGAAGGATTTGGTGAAAAAGACCCCGAGCGCAATGCAGTGCGCGGCAAGGCCACCATAGCCTCCCTTAAAGGCTTGCTGGCAGACCTTTAGCAACACGCGCCACGTGACACCAGCGCAATCCACTTAGCTGCCAATCCGTGGTATAACCGCCGTACCCACATCCTGATCGCTACCAACACGGGGTGGATCCATGTCACCGCTACTGCCGGTCCCGCATATTCGGGCAAGCCTGCTGCCACTACTTTTACTGCTTGGCGTTGGCGCCCATGCTGCCAATGAGGCGGGCCCGCCCGTTGCCGTCGCGAGCCCTGAGCGACTGCCGATATACCGCCAGGTGGAGGTAACCGGAACCGTTACATCGCCCCGGGTGGCCCAGCTATCAACCGCCACCAGCGGCCTGGTGCAGGCCGTGCTGGTCGAGGAGGGGGACCGTGTCCAGCAAGGCCAGGTGCTGCTGAGGCTGGATCAGGAGCTAGCGGAACTGGAGCGTCGCAGTGCCCACGCCCGGACTTCCCAGGCGGCAACAGCGCTGGCGGACGCCAAACGACGCCTGAGCGAGGCGAAGTCGCTGGGCCCCAGCGGGGGCATCGCCGAGACCCAGGTCCTCGACCTGGCCTCGGAAGTAGAACAGGACAACGCCCTTGTACTCCAGGCCCAGGCAGAGGCAGCACTGCGCGAAGCGTTGGTGACCAGGCACACACTGACGGCGCCCTTTGCCGGCATCATCAGTCGACGTGAGGCCGAGGTGGGGGAATGGGTAAACCCCGGAGTGGGCGTGTTCACCCTGGTGGCCACCGACGACCTGCGGTTGGATTTCGCGGTGGCGGAGGACTTTATCGCCGAGCTGACCGTGGACACCCCGGTGCAGTTTGCACTCAATGCCGTGCCGGGCGAGCGCTTCACCGGGAGGGTACAAACCCTGGTACCCGTTACTGACCCGGGTGCGCGCACCCTGCTCTTGCGGGTAGTCGCCCACGACCCTATGCAACAGCAGGACCCCCGCATGATTCCCGGCATGTCGGCGCGGGCCACCCTCCAGGTTGCCGCCCACCGCGACGGTCTGGTGATACCCCGCGATGCCCTGCTGCGCTATGCGGATGGCCGGATGGTGGTGTGGAAGGTCAGCGACAGTGACAGTGGCACGGTGGCGCATGAAGTCCCGGTGCGCACCGGGCACGCTTTCTCCGGCAGGGTAGAAATTGTGGAGGGGCTTGGCCCCAGCGACCGCGTCGTGGTGCGCGGTAACGAGACGTTGCGCAATGGCCAGCGGGTGCGGGTTCTCGACCGCCCAGCGCCCTGACCATGTTCGAGCAAATCGTACACCGGGGCACCCTGGTCACCGTGATAACCCTCATCATAGCCGTGTTGGGCCTGGTCGCCACGACCCGTATCCCGGTGCAAATGATTCCCGACCTGGACGTGCGCGCCATTGGCATCCGCACCACCTGGCCCGGCGCTACGCCGCAGGATGTCGAAAAGGAAATCCTCATCGAGCAGGAGGAATACCTGCGCAATCTCCCCAACCTGTCGCGCATCGTGACAACTGCCCAGAGCGGTCGTGCAGAGGTAGAGCTGGAATTTCCCTTCGGTACTGACATCACCGAGATGCTGATCCGGGTCAACAATGCGCTGAGCCAGGTACCATCCTATCCCGAGGCGGTGGACGAACCCACTATCTTTGCCAACTCGTTCTCCAGCAATGCCTTCATGTTTTTCAGTATTTCGCCGCTGGCAGGCAACCCCCGCCAGCTCGATATGGACTTGATGCTCGATTTTATCGAGGACAAGGTCAAGCCCCGCATTGCCCGCGTACCGGGCGTGTCGGAGGTCGACGTGCGCGGCGGCGTCAAACGCCAGCTGCAGATTCTTATTGATCCGGCGCGGCTGGCGCAACGCCAGCTGTCGCTGGCTGATGTGCGCGCCGCCATCCGCGCCCGCAACCGCGACCGCTCGGCAGGGGAGATAGAGTCGGGCAAACGCCAGTATCTGGTAAGAACCATCGGTCGCTTCGGCTCGGTGGATGAACTCGAACAGCTGATCCTGGCCCGGCGGGCAGACGCGGTCATTACCCTCGGCGATGTCGCCACGGTAAAGCTCGACCATTTTGAAAAACAGGACACCGTACTGTTCAACGGCAAGCCACAGATTTTTGTTGCCATCCGGCGGGAGGCCGGGTCCAACGTCATCGATATCAAGCGCGAAATGCTCGACGAAGTCGCTGCCGTCAACCGCGATGTGCTGGGTCCCGGGGGCATGGGCATGACCCTGATTGCCGATGACGTCGTCTATGTGGAACAGTCACTGCGCAATGTGCTCAAGAACCTTGCGCTCGGTACCCTGCTGGCGGTGGCGGTCATGTTTTTATTCCTGCGCTCGACGCGGGCCACCGCAGTCGGGGTGATGGGTATACCCCTGTGTATCATCGTTGCTTTCCTCGGCCTGCTGGTCGCCGGGCGCACCATCAATGTCATCTCGCTGGCGGGTATTGCCTTTGCCATTGGCATGACCCTGGACAATAGCATCGTGGTGCTCGAGAGCATCGCGCTGGAGCGGCGGCGGGGTGCAAGCCGGGTAGAGGCCGCCATTAGCGGCGTGCGCAACGTATGGCCTGCGGTTTTTGCCTCGACCGCGACCACCATCCTGGTTTTCCTGCCGGTAGCGTTTGTTGAACAGGAGGCCGGGCAGCTCTACTCGGATGTGGCGATTGCCATCTCTGCCGCTATCCTGGCCTCAATGCTGGTGGCTATAACGGTGCTGCCCACGGCGGCGGCGCGCCTCAACCTGGCGGCGCCAGCGGGCAGGGGCAGTGACACCAGTACGGCCACTGACGACCGCGGGCATTGGGCTGCGCGCCTGACACTCGCTGGGGTGCACTGGCTGTTGGCAACCCCCGCGCGACGGCTCGGCTGCATTGCCCTGACCGTACTATTGAGCGCGGGGGTAATACTGTCGCTGACACCGGCAGCGGAATACCTGCCCGAGGGCGAGGAACCGAAGATGTTCGCTTCCATGAATGCGCCGCCGGGTTACAACCTCGCCACGATGATGACGATCGCCGAGGAAATCGATGCCTACCTGAGTGAATTCATCGGCGCTGACCCGGCCGATTTTCACAACGCGGAGGCTCCGGTGCCCGCCCTGGCTTATGTCAACATGCGGGTGGCTCCCCAGTCCATGCGGATCATCGCCGAGCCGGTGGACGCGAGGGATATAGAGCCCCTGATGAACGCCATCAGCGCCAAATACCGCGAGTACCCGGGGATGCGGGCATTTGTCGCCCGCGGTTCCATTATCACCAGCAACGACGGCGGTACCCGCAGCATCAACCTCGATATATCGGGCCCTGACCTGGCCGCTATCTACGATGTTGCCCTGGCTGCATATCGCCGCGCGGGAGAAGTATTCGACGCGCCGCGCATCCAGTCCAACCCCGCCTCCCTGTCGCTGGCACAGCCCATGGTCGAGATCCGCCCGCACTGGCGGAGGGCCGCCGAACTGGGTCTGTCCGGCGATGAAATCGGTTTCACCGTAGCGGCGCTCACCGATGGCAGTTATGTGGATGAATTCTTTCTCGCCGACGACAAGATCGACATCTACTTGTACAGCGATGCGGGACAAAACGCCGATCTCGACACCCTCTCCCAGCTACCGATTTACACTCCCGGGGGAGCTGTCCTGCCGCTTGGTGCGCTCGCCGCGATAACAGAGCGGGTCGACACCAGCACTGTGCGCCGCGTCAACGGCAGCCGCACCGTGACTCTCAACATCATTCCACCCCGGGAAGTTCCGCTGGAAACGGGGGTGGAGCTGGTGCGCAGCGAACTGGTTGCGCAATTGCGAGAACAGGGGCGTATTCCCGCCGGGGTCAGCCTTGAAATCTCCGGTGCCGCCGACCAACTCGATGCCACCCGTGCGGCGCTTACCGGAAACTACCTGGTGGCGCTGCTGATCGTGTATTTGCTACTGGTGGCGATATTCAATCACTGGGGTTACCCGCTACTCATCATGACCTCTATTCCCCTGGGTGTAGCCGGGGGCATTGTCGGCCTGTGGCTGCTCAACCAGGTCGGCGCCGCCCTGCCACTGATGGGTATGACGGCGATTGTCCAGCCCTTTGACATGATATCGATGCTGGGTTTTCTCATACTGATGGGTACCGTCGTCAACAATCCGATCCTTGTGGTTCACCGTGCGGTAACCAACATCAAGCAACAGGGAATGCCCGTGGCAGCGGCGGTGGAAGAGGCTATCGAGGCCCGTTTGCGACCCATCGCCATGTCTACCATCACCACGTTGTTCGGGCTGGCGCCGCTGGTGCTGATCCCCGGCGCTGGCACCGAGCTCTACCGCGGCGTGGGTGCCATTGTGATGTTCGGCATTATCGGCGCCGCTGTCGTCACCCTGACCCTGTTACCCGCGTTGACCACTACCGTGCTGCAATACACCCATGGCGAGCGCTAGCCGCTCACCCCGCCAAGGGTATTGGTATCGCCCGCGTCAATTCAGGCTGGCCCGCACATAGTCGGCCAGACGCAAGGCCGCCTCGCTGTTCTGCCCCGACCGGTGCAGCAGGTTAATGCCCACTTTGCCCAGCACCGGCAGGCGCCCCCCGGGACGCAGTACCCTGAGGTTTTGCGGTACGGTGCTGCGCGCCAGTACCGTGACTCCCAGACCCTCCTCGATAGCCGCCTGGATACCGGTGAGGTCGGGAATGGTGTACACCATGCGCCATGCCACCCCGGCTCTGTTGAGGCGCTCGATACCGCGCTTGCGATAGATACAACCCTCCGGCGCGGCGATCAGCGGCAGTTTGCCCGACGGGTTTACGTCGTACTCGGGCCCAGATACCCACACCAATTCATCCACTTTGACCCGGCTCTCGGCTTGCGCGCGGGGGTCGTCCTGCAGGGCGAGGATCAGGTCGAAGGAGCCCCGCTGATCAGGTGACAGCAATTGTTTACTCAACTCGCAGGTGACTTCGAGGGTAACTGCCGGATAGGCCTGGGTGAAGCGGCCGATAATCCGTGGCAGCAGGGTAGTCGCAAACTCACTGGGGATGCCGAATCGCAAGCGACCACGCACCTCGCCACCAGCCAGCTTGCCAAAGGCCTCATCGTTGAGCGCGAGAATCTGGCGGGCGTAGCGAAAAAGATCTTCGCCGGCCGGCGTCAACTGGAGACTATGTCCCAAGCGGAGCAAAAGTGACCGCCCCAGCAACTGCTCGAGGCGCTTTATCTGCAAACTGACGGCCGGCTGTGAGCGCCCCAGTAATTCAGCCGCCGCAGTAAAGCCCCTGAGCTCCGCCACGGCGACAAAAGCGCGTAATAAATCCGTGGGCAGGTTTTTCAACAATCAGCTCGATTTCAGCATGCCTTGCTCGGCCGAGCCGAAGGATTGCCGGCTGAACTCGATCCGGGCTTCGACTGAAGAGTGCTTGCCCGCGACGCTATCGATCAGCGCCAGCCGGTGTGCCAGGCCGCGCTGGTTGGCGATCTGGATCGCCAGGCCGGGGCGAGCATTCAGCTCCAGTATCAGCGGTCCGCGCTCGCGATCAATCACCACGTCGGTGCCCAGGTATCCCAGGCCGGTCATTTCAAAGCAACCCGCGGCCAGCCGCAATATCTCCAACCAGTGCGGCACCTGCAGGTCGACGAAACTGTGCTGCGTGTCCGGGTGCCGATCCACCAACAGCCCATTTTGCACGGCGAACAGACTATGACCGTCGCCAATGTCGATACCGACTCCAACCGCCCCCTGGTGCAGATTGGCCTTACCATCAGAGGAGTGGGTGGAGCAGCGCATCATCGCCATAGCGGGATAGCCGCGATAGACAACCACCCGTATGTCCGGCACACCCTCATAGCTGTAGCAGGACATCGCCTCGTCGAACTTCACCAGCGACTCGATCATGGCCACATCGTTGCGACCACCAAGGCTGTAGAGACCGCTGAGGATATTCGACACATGCCGCTCGGCATCGCGGATCGATAGCTCCACCCCGGACGGCTTGATGTAACGCCCCTTCTTGCGCCCCACGATCACCAGGATTCCCTTGCCGCCACTACCCTGGGCAGGCTTGATCACAAACTGGCGCGCCAATCCCAGGCGCTTGCGCAGGTTCTTGACCTCGAACTGGTGCGATATTGTCCCGATCAACTCGGGCACCGCCATGCCGTATTGCTGCGAAATCAACTTGGTCTTGAGCTTGTTATCAACCAGCGGATAGTTCTTGCGCTGGTTCCAGTTGCCGATAACGCTCACATTGCGCCGGTTCATCCCCAGCATGCCCAGTTCTTTCAAGCGCCACGGTGAGATAAACTCCATGTCAGGCGTCCTTCATGTGACGGAAACGGTAAAGCTCCGACAGGCGATAGCCGCTGTACTGGCCGATCACCAGGATTATTCCCAGCACCACCAACAATAACTCGGGAAAATTGAAAGTGAGGTGCGCGACCACGGGCAGCATCATCACCAGGTAGGTTATCACCGCCACCAGCAAGCTGCCACCGCCCTGTTTCAAAACCTCTTTGGGCCCCTCCTCCTCCCACAGGATCGACATGCGCTCGATCGTCCACGCAAGAATAATGGTGGGGAAAAAGGTGACGGTAAGCACCTGGTTGAAGCCCAGTTTGTAGCTGAACACACTGAGAGCCGCCATGATGGCCACCACCACAATAACCACCGCGGAAACCCTGGCAACCAGCAACAGGCTGAGGTAGCTGAGATAGAAACGGATCCAGAGCCCGACTCCGATAACCAACAGGAATATAATCAGACCCGCTCCCAGCGTCGTCTGGATGAAGGCAAGGGCGATCAGGATCGGCATAAAGGTTCCCGAAGTGGGAATGCCGATGACCACCCGCAGGAATACGACCACGAGGGCACCAATGGGGATCAGCAGCAAATGCTTGAATACGCCCTGCTGCTCAACGGGCAAGGCATAGATCGAGAAATCGATCAGGGCCGCGCGCTGGTCGCGGTTTTCCATCATCACGACGGAGCGCGCCGGCAGGGTATTCTTGAGTATGGCAAATTCAACCCTGGAGTCCTTGCCCCCGACCACGTCGAGCAGGGAAACCCCGCCACGCTGCCACATAAAGAAGTTCTCCGGCAGGCCGCGCTTGCCTGTCCGCGGATTGAACTGCTCCCAGTGTTCCCCGTCCCAAACCTCGATAAGAGTGGTAGACGTCTGCCGGCGCCTGCCATCGTCCAGCACGATACCTCGTACTATTCGCGCCGGTATCCCGGCCAGGCCGAGGATGTCCATGGCGACATTGGCAGCGGAGCGAGACTCCGGAGCCAGCACCATAACCGCATCACGCTGGGCTTCGTTTTCTTCCGCGCTGAGGCGCTGGAGCAGTATCCGCGTAAAGCTGAATGGCTCGGCAGACTGGGCTTCGACAACAGCGATCAATTGCTCCGCGGCTTCCTCGAAGTCCTCGTCCAGTACCGGTTTTTCAATTTTCTTTGGCGGTGCGGTATCGGCGCCTCGGCTGACCCCGCGGTATACCTGTAACTTGTAATACAAAGCCGGCGACCGAGCCACCTCGCGACGCGACCAGACTGCCCGGGACTGGCCATCCAACTCTTCAACGGAGAAACCGAAACCCGAGGAGGCAAAGTATTCATCCAGCACTACCCAGTCACTGCGAGGATCGGGCAGGGCGAGGGACACTTCGACCGGCCCGCCGGTCGGCTCAAAAGTGATCTTCGATTCCAGGGTCCAGACATCCCTGGACTCCCCTGGCAGGAATGGGAAACCAAGCACGGCAACTTTGTAAATGGTGAAGCCAATACCCACCGCCGCCAGCAGAAAAGCTACCAAGTAGACCTGTGTACGGGAAGACATAAGACCCTCTATCGCCAGCTGGACATCACCAAATCGATAATCCCTGGTTGCCAATTATTTTTCATCGCGAACGCGTTGAATAGCGCGCCGATCCACCTCGAAGCCAGTTGCAGGAGAGAAGTGCCCGAGTGCCGTTAGTCTGCTATAAACTGCTTGGCGACATCAACTACCGCGTTATCCGTAAGAAAATTGCGCCCAATCAACACCGGGTAATTGAACTCAGACCGATCGCTCAACGAAACCTCGACTATCTCTTCTATTTCGCCCATGCGCAAACGCAGCTTGACCACGTAGCGGCGCTGGGCATCGTCGATCGGCTGCTTGATCCGCACCCGGCGCTCGACGGGCTTCTCGATGGTAACAGCGGGCTTGTCGTCACCCGGGTCAAACGTGAAGCGCACCCAACTCTTGCCGTCGCGCTCAAAATCCACCACATCCTGCGCGCTCAACGAAGAAGTCTTGGCACCGGTGTCGACGCGCGCCTTGACAAGCAGCCCGGTTTCACCCACCTCGACACGCTCGACACCGCCAATAACCGCTATACCGCGCTCACCTACTGTACAGGCTTGGGGTGCGGGTGCGGGAGCGGGAATCACCACCTTCTCGGGTTCCGGGCATTCACAGATTACCGGCTCGGGCTCCGGGCACTGCACCGGCGCTACCACGGTGGGCTCGGGAATCGCTGGCGGAGCCTGCTCAACGCCCTGGGGCTCTGACGGGTAGAGGTTACAACCGGACAATACAATAACAGCCGCGCCAATAGCTATCCTACGAAGCACTTCACACCCCCTTCTGAAATACCCTGTTTAGGGCAAAACACCGACCCGTGGATGCAGATCACCCATTGCAGCGGATCTCAACTTGCGGCAACCGTTGTGACGCACATGGCGGAGTATACAACGGCTTATTCACTATCAGCGTGTTGAGAAACCGCCCTGTCTTTTTCAACACACGCAAAGCAACCGAAATTCGCGCCTGTTTCTCTCTTGAACATTCAAATACCTGGTAGCACCTTACTATGCCAACCCATGCACCGCCGCAGACAATCCCCAACAGGGGCTTGCGGCAGCGTGCCAGCAAGCCTGCCATCACGGCCACGGACTGATTCGACCTGTACACAAGCACCAGCGCAAAAAAAAGGCCCGTTGGGCCCTTTCCAGATCAGCATGAAAGCCTACTGACTGCCTTCCACCATATAGTCGACAGCGACCTTGATCTCTTCTTCACTGCAATCCATGCACAGCCCCATCGCGGGCATCCCGTTGATACCCTTGATAGCGTGGGTGTAGAGTGTATCGTTACCCTGGGCAATCCGATCTACCCAGGCTGCGGCATCGCCGACAATCGGCGCGCCACCTGCGCCACTGCTGTGGCAAGCCGTACACGCGGTGTTGTAGACAGCCTCACCCGACCGAGGCTCATTGCCTGCTGCAGCAGTGGGGGCAACAGCAGTTACCGCGTCGCACTTCTCACCCTCTATACAGACTTTCCCCACCGGCTTGATACGCTCGGCAATTTCATCTTCCACGGCATTTGCCGTGCCACTGACTGCAACCAGAAGCAGTGCGGCTGTTAACCAATTCCACCAAATCGACACAATAAAACCCTCATAACTGTACGGCTCCTGCGACCGCAGAGGCCCTGATTATAACGACTAATGCCGCCCACGGGAACAACATCGACCCACCCATAATGGTGACGTTAGTGACATACACTGGCAATCGCTGCGCAGACATAGTCGCAGTTGCCGGGATTGATGCCAGCGACGTTGATACGGCTGGATTCAACCATGTAAACACTGAAATCTTTGCGCAACCGTGCCACCTGTCCGGGTGCCAGGCCGAGGAAGGAAAACATGCCATGCTGTTGTGAGATGAAGCCGAAGTCCCCCGCCTCGGCGCTCGCCAGGCCCGCCACCAATTGCGTGCGCACCCGCTGGATTCGATCTCGCATCCCGGCAAGCTCCTGCTGCCACTGCGGCCGCAGGCTTTCGCTGCCCAGTATCATTGCAACCACGGCGGCGCCGTGGTCGGGCGGCATCGACCACAGCGACCGCACGATGCTGCACACCTGACTCTGCACGACATTGGCCTGCGCGGGAGTTGCACTTATTGCCGTCAGGCCGCCCGTTCGCTCCCGATACAGCCCGAAGTTTTTTGAGCAGGAACTGGCAACCAGAACCTCGGGCAGCACCTGCGCGAGCAGACGCAGTCCGGCAACATCCTCCTCGAGCCCTGCACCGAAGCCCTGGTAGGCGACATCGACCAACGGCAGCAGGCGGCGGTACTGCAGGAGTTCGGCCAGCGTCGCCCACTGCCCTGCATCCAGGTCGGCGCCACAGGGGTTGTGGCAACAACCGTGCAGTAGCACCACATCGCCCGGTTCGGCGCGCTCCAGCGCCTGTAACATCGCATCGAATTGGATCGTGCTTTGCTCGATCGAATAGTACGGGTAGGTCACTATCCTGAGGCCCGCTGACCCGAGCAGGGGAATATGATTTGCCCAGGTCGGGTCACTCACCCACAACCTTGCTCCTGGCCTGGCGCGCACTATCAGTTCGGCTGCGGCACGCAGTGCACCGCAGCCACCGGGCATCTGCAAGCTGGTGGCACGCCCCGACAGCACCGCGGGATGACTATCACCCAACAACAGCGACTGCAACGACTTGTTAAATTCAGGATTCCCGGCGGGGCCAACATAGGCCTTGCTCGCTTGCTGTCGCAACAAGTAATCCTCAGCCGCCTTGACGCTTTCGAGTACCGGCGTACTGCCCTCGGCATTTTTATAGATGCCTACACCCAGGTCCACTTTGCGGGGGCTGGGATCAGATTGAAAATCCGCCATCAGGCCAAGAATGGGGTCTGGCGCCAGGGCCTGCAGGTTTTCAAACATAAAGGAACTCCGAACCCGGATCGCGTTTGCTGGCCGGCCATTATCCGGCACCGCTGCTACAAACACCAATCGTTCAGTTGTCCAGGGCCGGGTAAGATGCAAGAGGAAACTGGCCAGCATGGCCATGCCCACCGGGGTGGCCGTGCTTACCGAGTCGAACCGGCAGGTTCTCACCGCCCGGGCTTCAAAACCAGGATGCCCGCCTCAAAGCAGTAATCTGCGCACCAGAGTGGCAGGATGGATCGTTGCAGCCTCAGGGCTGTAACGCCCCCTTCGGGGCTGCGGCGCTTGCGCGCCTTGTCGCAAAGTCGCACCGGATGCGACTTTGTCGAACCGGCAGGTTCTCACCGCCCGGGCTTCAAAACCAGGATGCCCGCCTCAAAGCAGTAATCTGCGCACCAGAGTGGCAGGATGGATCGTTACAGCCTCAGGGCTGTAACGCCCCCTTCGGGGCTGCGGCGCTTGCGCGCCTTGTCGCAAAGTCGCACCGGATGCGACTTTGTCGAACCGGCAGGTTCTCACCGCCCGGGCTTCAAAACCAGGATGCCCGCCTCAAAGCAGTAATCTGCGCACCAGAGTGGCAGGATGGATCGTTACAGCCTCAGGGCTGTAACGCCCCCTTCGGGGCTGCGGCGCTTGCGCGCCTTGTCGCAAAGTCGCACCGGATGCGACTTTGTCGAACCGGCAGGTTCTCACCGCCCGGGCTTCAAAACCAGGATGCCCGTCCCGTTGGGACAGGCATCCTGGTTTTGGCGCGCCCGGCAGGATTCGAACCTGCGACCAATGGCTTCGGAAGCCACTACTCTATCCAGCTGAGCTACGGGCGCTTTGGGATGGTGCCTAAACGGCCGCAATGGTAACTGCTCGTCGGGGTGGTGTCTATGGCTGTGGGTAAGAGCGATATGGGCTCATTATGGCGGTCGCGGAACGCACACCTGGATACCGAACGAAACCGGGATGTTAACTTTTATCAAAGCCATATAACCGCACCATCAACTTGCGCTACACTGGCTGGCATAAAAGAACCTAAAAAGGTGGTAAAGCTTATGCTGGACATTGCCTCGACCGTCTCGCGCGTGGCCAACGCAACTTACAGCCACACCCGCAGAATCATGCCCAAGAGCCCCTGGTGGGAAAATCTCGAGAGCAGCTTCCACAAGTTTCCCGATGACTTCGAACTGGACCTACGTACCGAACTGCTGGTGGATAGTACCGCAGCTGGGGACTATGCGCTGCGCACCGCAGGCGCCGGTCTCGTCGGCACGCTGGCACTGCCCGGCAGCCTCAATCCCATCCAACTCGCGCGTGACGTGGCGATGTCCGGATTTTACAAGGCCAAGGCCGACCAGGCCGACCCGGCGGCCTTCTTCAAAAAGCCGGACTCGGCACGCGTCGTGGTCAAGTCTTCCTCCGCCGGGCTGTTTCGCTTCAGGCCCAAGGACGGTACATGCGAACTGTTGAGTTTTGATAGCCCTTTCAGAGCCGTGAATCCGAGTATGCGCGAGCGCTACCCGCGCAATAAGAGGAACATGCGGGCTGTCGCCCAATACTGGCGCCATGACGATGGCCCCAGAGCCACTATTTGTGTGATTCACGGCTTTATGGCGGACCCCTACTGGCTGAACCGCATGTTTTTTGCCCTCCCGTGGTTTTACAAGCAGGGCTACGACATCCTGCTCTATACCCTGCCCCATCACGGCAAGCGCCAGGCACTGCTGTCGCCGTTCAGCGGTCATGGCTTGTTTGCCCACGGTATTTCCCACCTCAACGAATCCATGGCCCATGCGGTACATGACTTCCGCGTTTTCATGGATTTTCTGGAGGCTCAGGGAGTGCGCAAGATCGGGGTTACGGGCATCAGCCTCGGCGGCTACACCTCGGCCCTGCTCGCCGCGGTCGAGGAACGGCTGTATTTCGCTATTCCCAATGTGCCGGTTGTCAGCTTGCCAGACCTGGTGCTGGAGTGGTTCCCCCTGAACCTTCCGATCAAGGCGGTCCTCAAGGCCACCAACACCAGCGTTCGCGAGGCCCGGCATATGCTGGCGGTGCACTCACCGCTGAGCTACCCGTCACGGGTACCTAAGGAGCGCCTGATGCTGATCGCAGGCGCCGGGGATAGACTCGCACCGCCCAAGCACGGTCGCCTGCTCTGGGACCACTGGGACCGATGCCGCATTCACTGGTTCCCCGGAAATCATCTGATTCACCTCGACCAGGGCAAGTATTTGAAAGAGATTGCCCGTTTTCTGCGGGAGACCGGGTTCGACCAGTAATGGATCGAGCACCGCTTGGTTGGCTGCACCCTCACCGCTTGAGCGCCAGGGTGAGGCCGTCGCCGACCGCAAGCATTGCCAGCGCTATGCGCTGGTCATTGGTCAATGCCGCATTCAGCTCCCTGATGGCCACCGTGTCGATATCGTTTTTATCATCATCAATCACCGACCCGCCCCACAAGACATTATCGATCAGGATTAAGCCACCCGGCCGCAATAACCTGAGACATCCCTCGTAATAATTTCGATAATTCTCCTTGTCGGCGTCGATAAAAGCCATATCGAAACTGGCCTCACCACCCTCTTCCAGCAACTCATCGAGGGTTTGTAACGCGGGCTGCAAACGCAGCTGTATCTTGTCGCTCACTCCGGCCTGATCCCAGTAGCGGCGCGCAATATTGGTCCACTCCCGGGAGGTGTCACAGCAAACAATACGACCGTCAACCGGCATGGCCAGCGCCAGGGCCAGGGCGCTGTACCCAGTAAAGGTACCTATCTCCAACACCTTGCCTGCTCCCGACATTTGCGCCAGCAGAGCCATTAGCTGGCCCTGGTCTGGCGCTATCTGCATCCGCGCAAGCGGCAGTTCAGCGGTTTCCAGGCGCAGCTGTCGCAGTAGCTGGGGCTCACGGTCGATGCTTGACCAGAGGTATCGGTATAGCGGTTCTGTTAGAGGGGTATATTTGGACATTGCCTGTTGCTCCCATGATTGTGTCGCTGCCATAAAACGATACACTGACTTCACCGGAATGAGAACAATCCAGGAGCCCCCCCATCAAGCTACAGATCATGTCCGACCTTCACCTCGAGGCGAAAGGAATGGAGCACCCGCAGTCCAGGGCCGCGGATGTCGTGATACTGGCGGGGGACATCCACAACGGTCTTTTCGGGATTCACTGGGCACTGGAGCAATTCTCTGTACCGGTCATCTACGTGCCCGGCAATCACGAGTTTTATGGCTACAGCAGGCCCGACCTCATCGTCAAGATGCGCCGCTTATGTCGGGGTAGCCATGTCCAACTGCTGGAGCAGGACAGCCTGGATATTGGCTCGTATCGTTTCCATGGCACCACCTTGTGGACAGACTTTGCCGTTGATGGGAATCGTCGCAGCGCCATGCGTATAGCCCAGCGTTTGATGCCGGACTACCGCGCGATCCAGGCCAGCAAAGGCGAGCCTTTTACGGCGCAACGCGCGCTTGAATTGCATCGCCGGAACCTGGCCTGGCTGCAGGCGCAACTGGGCAAGAGCCAGGGATCGACGACTATAGTGATCAGCCATCATGCACCCAGCCCCCGGTCGATTGCTCCACAATACCTCGGCAATAGCCTGAATCCTGCGTTTATCACCGACCTGGAGGAAATGATCGCGAGCAGTAATATTGCACTATGGGTGCACGGCCATACGCACACCGCATTCGACTACAACATCGCCGGCACTCGGGTTGTCTGCAACCCCCGGGGATACCTACCCTTTGAAACGGACACCGGTTTTCAGGCTGGAAAAGTTATTACCTTGAGCGAAAAGGACTATGAATCTGCACCAGGGGCGAGTTGACAAACAGCCGCCCTTTTCACCGCCAGGTGGGTTTCGCATCGAGGAATTTCTCGCTGTGAAGGGTTTTACGACCTGGGCTCCTGGCCATCGCCGCGGCCGCGGGAGAGAGACGCCATACCCATGGACAATCTGCAAGCGCTCCAGCTAGCGACGGCGGGGGATGGAGGATAGACCCCCGCGCCTATTACGCCGATAATACTCCGGCTGATAATCACGGGCCGGCGACAGGCGATCCTGCTCCCCCCTAACTATAAACACTTCGCCAGAACCCGCCGACTGATGACAAGGATTCTCCCCATGCGTAAGCTAAGCCTTCTACTGTGCCTGTTGCTTGCAAGCCAGATCCAGGCCCGGCCCTCAGCCAACGTGAAGATGTCGGTGGAAAGGGAGGAAAATCGCCGTAGCCAGGGAGACACGCTGGTTCTGCCCTACGCATTTTCAACGGAGGGAATGGGTACAGTGATAGGCCTCGGCGGCATGGCACGGGGCTTTTACCAGGACCAGATGACCGTCGGTGGCACTTTCTTCGGCGGCAAGGAAAGCCATGGCCTCGCTGTTGGCGCATGGGACTATCGCTTTCCATGGACCGAGCGCTTGTATATCAGCGCTATCGGTATGATTGGCTACTACCCGCGACAACGGGCCTACTCATCTGGAAACCTGTTCGTACCCCCGACAGTTGCACCGCCTGGATCCAACGATTCCTCTGAGAGCGCTTTTGTCGAAGCACAGGGCGCCAGCAACTGGCTGGACATCAAACTCGAATATGCCTTGCCGATCGGCGCCGCCAGCAACCGGGGCCTGATCGACTATCGCTTGCGCAACGGCCTGCTCGTATCAGCGCCATCGGGCGGAGAGCAATGGAACCCAATTACCAGCGGGGCCACGATACTGACCCTGCAACAAACCAACCGCTACCAGAGTTTCGAAAATGAGCAGCAGAAGGCCGACTTTACCGTCCATGCCCTGCAGTTCGGTGTGCTCTACGACAACACCGACTTTCCCACCAATCCCAGCGTGGGTAGTTCACAATACCTGGCAGTGACCCATGACGCAGCCTGGTTTGACTCGGAGGATAAATGGTCGGTGGTGGAATTCGAGGCGAGCAAGTATTTTTCCCTCGGCTCCTCCGAGCATGCCCTGCAGCGGATTGTTGCAATCAACGGCTGGACGGCTTATTCACCCAGTTGGGAGCTGGAGGAGAACGATGAGGGGGGGAGTCGTCCTGTCAATGATCCGCCCTACACCGAGGGTGCAACGCTCGGTGGTTTTTATCGAATGCGTGGCTACGATATGAATCGCTTCCACGACAAAGCGGCGATCTATGCGACCGCGGAGTATCGCTACACTCTCCGCTACAACCCCCTCAAGGGGGTCGAATGGCTGCGTTTTCTCAATCTCGACTGGTTCCAGTTGGTAGGTTTTGTCGAGGGCGGCCGGGTAGGCCCTTCTTACACCTCCAGCGACCTGCTCAAAGACTGGAAATCGGACATTGGCTTTTCATTGCGAGCCCTGACTGCCGGCGTGGTAGTGCGCTTCGATCTCGCCCACTCCCCCGAGGGCACAAATGCCTGGGTTATGGTCGGCCACCCCTTTTGAATTCGCTGGCGGAGACAGGAAAGGAAACAGCGGGCGGGGCGCTAGCGGCTGGCGAAACGGGGTAAAAAGAGCTGTGGGTCCAGCGCTCGACCGCCCCGAATATACTCGAAGTGCAAATGGTAACCTGACGCATTCCCCGACTTGCCCACCGTGGCGATCGTCTGGCCGCGAACCACCCGCTGGCCAACTTTCACCTTGTTCCTTTTATTGTGGGCATAGAGGGTTCTGACATTATTTTCATGCTGCAGAATCACCACCCGACCGTAGCCGCTCTGGCGCCCCGAAAAGTGAACCACGCCATCTGCCACCGCTTTTATGGGGGTACCTTTGGCCGCATACAGATCGATACCCTTGTGCCTGCCATTCCTGCTGCCGAAGGCTGAGGTCAGGGTGAACCCCTGCAGCGGCCAGATCAGGGCGCTGGAGAAACCGGCGCCGGGAGGTAGTAGCAAGCGATCACCGACCGCCAATTGGTCCGGATGGCGCAGGCGATTCATTGCCTGCAGCTCACTCACACTGACATCGAAGCGCCGCGCCAGGCTGGACAATGTATCTCCGCGCCTGATCTCGTACACCCTAGCACCCTTGGCGACAGGCAGCGGCGCAGCGCTGCTGCGCTCCTCAACCGCCACATTGCTCGCGGTGCAGGCAGTCATTGTCAGCATGACGGAAAGGACAACGCAGGCACCGCACCTGGTCAGGCACCTGGACACAAAACGATTGGAGCGAATCGCAACCACAACGGACAATCACCGGCAAACTATGCCCTCGCATGTTACCGGTTTTGTGCCGCAGCTCAAGCCCCTGCGGCGTATGCTTCAGAAGGGGCTGGGAATGTTGCCGCAAACAGAGGGCGCCGGAACGCCAGCGAAGCGGGCATCGATCCAGGGAAACATGACCGCCGCTGCCCCCTGCGGGTCCTCATAGGGCACCCGGTGACCGGTATCGAACCACTCCAACTGGATCGCCATGTTGGTATTCTCGCAGGTCTGCTCGACCCACAGAAGGATGCCGGCGGGCGGGATCTGATCGTCATTGCGACCGTGGATCATCAATAGCGGCGAGGCCCCATCCCGGAGCCCGGGGATGGATTCTGCATAGTCGACATCGATACCGTTTTTGGGTAGCGGGGCATTCGGAACAAACAGTAGATCGCCGGCAATAGCACTGTAGTCATCGACGATTTCGCCAACGCAACCGGACTCGATATCCTGTGATAGTTGAATGCCGTAATCCGTCAGCCACAGTGACAACGGCGCCGCCCCGTCACCGGGCAATGGCGTATCGCCACCGTAAGCGGCACGCTGGGCCCAGGCAGCCATCACCGCATAGCCTTTGTAATATGACCGCTTCAAATCGGTCAGTATCGCCCCGGAATCGTCGATCACCCCAGAGCCGGAACCAATCGTTCCGACGATATCCAGTTCGGGCGCATAACTGGAGGCCGTTTCATTGGCAAGTATGACCGCGTGTCCACCCTGGGAGTGTCCAAACAGCACTACCTGATTCCCGGCGCCAGCAAAGCGCTGGGCAGCGCGGGCGGAGTCCAGCAAACCGTAGGATTGGCTGGGCCCAACCAGGTACTGGTGCAAACCGGGTGTGCCGAGCCCTTCGTAATCGGTAGCGGCCACTGCGTAACCACGCCGCAGAAAATCTTCCAGCAGGGCGATGGTCTGCGTCGGATTAGAGCGCCGGGTGGGGGCACACTGATCACCGAGCCCCGTCGTGCCGTGGCCGAAAGCAAGCAGCTTGAACCCATCGACGGGCCGCGGGCTATCGGGAACACCAATCCATCCCGAGACGGCTACCGGATCACCATTGGTCGACTGCGACCGGTACAACACCTGCCATATTCTGCCATTGCTCACCGAGGGCAGCTGCTGCGCCCAGATCACATCGCCGTTGCGCCCCGGCAAAGGCGAGGGTGGCAGGTAAAAATCCAGCCCGTCAGGAGCGGGAGAAATCAGCGTTTCGCCAACTTCAAATTCCGGGTCGGGCGGGTTAACAGGCGGCTGGGTTGGCACCACGACTGCGTCATCATCATCGGAATCGCCCCCGCCTCCGCAGGCGCTGAGGGCGAGCACAGCAGCGATGAACACGGCCCGACACGCGAGGGCCGGTATTGACGCGCCAGGGGAACCCGGCCAGCGAATTTTTCGCATAAATACTCTCTGACTAATATATGCTGAGACAGGCAGGGTATACCGGCACTGACACTTCCACGGATCACACAATTATAACGTGAATATGCCGGGCAACCCAGTTTGTTGCGCAGCAATCCTCAATACCGACCTTGCGGGAGCGGTAAACACGACGGGTTTCACAGAACAGCCCGGTATGGCTGGTATCGCTTGTGCGGAAATCCGCCGCTGGAATCCGGGCTCGTTTATCCAGTCACGAAAGGCTGATAGGATGACTGCGTCGGCCAAACAGAGGTACTAATCAGGTGATGAATAGGAACCTATTGATAACAAGCCTGGGCAGCTTCGCCCTCGCCCTGGTTTTTGCCCAGGCGGTTAAGGCTGCGGCGCCGTTCGCAGTAGCGAAAGTCGATGGGCAGCGACTGCTCGCCGCGGAGGCCGATACCAGCAACTGGATGTCATACGGGCGCACCTACAGCGAACAACGTTACAGCCCGCTCAATGCCATCAATACCGAGACCGTCGGCAAGTTGGGACTGGCCTGGTCCTATGACCTGAACAGCAAACGCGGCGTTGAGGCCACACCGCTGGTCGTTGATGGAGTGATGTATACCACATCGTCATGGAGCATCGTGCACGCGCTCGACGCCCGCACGGGCAAGCCGCTTTGGACCTATGACCCGAAGGTGGCAAAAGACAAGTCCCGCCACGCTTGCTGTGACGTGGTGAATCGTGGTGTGGCCCTCTGGCACGGCCAGGTTTTTGTCGGCGTGCTGGATGGTCGCCTGGTGGCGCTCGACGCGGCGACGGGCAAGGTCAACTGGGAAGTCGCAACAGTCGATCCAGACATGCCATACACGATCACCGGGGCGCCCCGGGTTATCGATGGAATGGTCTTGATCGGCAATGGCGGCGCCGAATACGGTGTGCGCGGTTTCCTCGGAGCCTACGCGGTGGATAGCGGCAAACAGATCTGGCGGTTCTACACGGTGCCTGGCAACCCGGAGTTGGGCTTTGAGAACGATGCCATGGCGATGGCGGCGAAGACCTGGAATGGCAAGTGGTGGGAAATTGGCGGGGGCGGCGGCACGGTCTGGGATGCCATGGCCTACGACCCCAACCTCGACCTGCTTTACATCGGCGTCGGTAACGGTACGCCCTGGAACCGGGAGCTGCGCTCGCCGGGGGGCGGCGACAACCTGTTCCTGTCCTCCATCGTGGCACTACGGCCGAAGACCGGTGAATACGTGTGGCACTACCAGACAACCCCGGGTGAAAGCTGGGACTATACCGCCACCCAGCACATCATCCTCGCCGACATGGCTATCGACGGCAAACCGCGCAAGGTGCTGATGCAGGCACCCAAGAACGGTTTTTTCTACGTGCTCGATCGAACCAACGGCAAACTTCTCAGCGCCAACAATTACATTGATGTCACCTGGGCCACGCATGTCGATACCAAAACCGGCAGGCCGGTAGAAGTGCCCGGGGCTCGCTACGAGGACAAGCCGTTCCTGGTTTTCCCTTCCTACCTCGGGGGCCACAACTGGCATCCGATGTCCTACAATCCGACGACCGGGCTGGTGTACATACCCGTGCTTGATTTTCCCGCCAACTATGGGCAGGTCAATGACTTCGTCTACAACCAGGCCGGAACCAACCTGGGCGTCGATGGTGTGATTGCCAGCCTGCCCGATTCCCAAGCCGAGCGAGACGCCCTGGGTGCGCTGATCAAGGGCCGGCTGCTGGCCTGGGATCCGGTCGGTCAAAAGGAGGCTTGGCGGGTGGAACATAGCGGTACCTGGAATGGCGGCACCCTGACCACGGCTGGTAACCTGGTGTTCCAGGGAACTGCCGATGGCAAGTTTGTCGCCTTTCGCGCCGACGACGGTAAGCGCCTGTGGGATTTTCCGGCGCAAACCGGCATCGTCGCGCCGGCCATGACCTACGAGATCGACGGCGAACAATACGTCACTGTGAACGCGGGCTGGGGTGGAGCTTTTGCACTGGTGTTTGGAGAGTACGTGCAGGCAGAGAGTATGCCCAATGTCAGCCGGGTGCTGACGTTCAAACTCGGCGCCAACAAGACCCTGCCCCCGGTCGACTGGAAATCAACGGTCGTCTTCAATCCGCCCAAACAGCAGGCTGATAAGGCAACCATCAACGAGGGGTTCGCCCTTTACCAGGACAACTGCATGGGCTGCCACGGACTCAACGCTGTGTCCGGGCTGCTGGTACCGGACCTGCGTGGCTCGGAATACCTGCATGATGCCAAGGCCTGGAACAGCGTGGTACGGGAAGGCGCGCTAGCTGCGCGGGGCATGCCGGCCGCTGATCAGCTGCTGGACCTGGCGCAGGCTGAGGCGGTGCGCGCCTACGTTATTGAGCAGGCCTGGCGCGGGAAGAAATTGAAGTAGGTACGGGGCAGCCCGTTACAGTGCCGAACGGGCGCTCCCAAGGGCGTACTCCACATACCCTTGTGAGCAAGCAGTTCACGAATACAGTGACAGAGGCTTCCCGTTATTATATAATTCACTTCTAATATACGAAAGTTACACCCGCCAACAGGAGGCAGCACTATGACGGTCAATGAAGCACTTCGCATGATCGCCGGAATCATGATTTTGATATCGATCGCGCTGGCGGTCTACGTGAATATCAACTGGCTCTGGTTCACGGGGTTCATCGGGCTCAATCTGCTGCAATCGTCTTTTACCAAGTGGTGCCCGATGATGACAATACTGCGCAAGGCGGGCCTCCCCGAAAAGGCCTGAAGCAGCGGGCCGTGGTGACCACCATGGCTGCCAATTACAGGAGGACGTATGTTACTGAGCCTGCCCGAACTCATTCAACAGGCGGCAAAAAATGTGCGCCGCATTGATGCAGCCACTGCTTATGCCGAGGGCCGCAACGAGCCTAGCTTGTTCATCGACGTGCGCGAACCCGGCGAGGTGGCTGATCGAGCCATTCCCGGCTCAGTCAATATTCCCCGGGGCGTCCTGGAGATGAAGATGGTTGAGCAATGCCCGGACGCTGACACCCCGGTTTTCATCCATTGTGCGACCAGCGCCCGCGCGACCCTCGCGGCGGAACAACTGCAGCGCATTGGCTACACCCGGGTAAGCGTTATCACCTGCGCGCTGGATACCATCAGCGAAGTACAGGGTAATATCTAGCAACCAGTCTGCCTCTCGCTGGGCCAGGCGCCTCAACAGGGCTGAACAACGTACCCGGGGCAGTACAGGCCACGCAGAGGGCTTTTCAGTGAGCTGTTACAGCGGGCCCGACAGCAGGCTCTCGGTGTTGGTAACCACCAGCATAATCCCGTGATTGCCGTGTCCCTCGACCTTGGTGCGCAGCCAGGGCATGACGCGGGCAAGCAGTTGCGGACTGGCGCCACAGGCGGGCAGCGAGAGTTCGAGGCTGTCCCGGGCGTTGAGCGACACCCGCTCCCTGCCTCCGCCGACACCCTGGCGCACCGCCAATACCTGCCAATCGAGCTCAATGCCCTTGCTGGATTGCTGTGCCAGGGCACCCGCCAGACGCACGAACTCGCTGAACAATTGCTTACACAGCTTGCGCTTTTCCAGCAAGGACTCGGTACTGCCGAACATCAACTCAAGCCCGTCGCCGCTATTGCAGGATGGCACCGGGCCCAGTCTGAACGTCCAGTGTGGCAGGGTTTCGATAGCGCCGACCGGCTCCGGGGAATAGCCAGCAATCAAACTGTCACAGGGATACTGGCTGCAGAAATGCCGGATAATCCGTTGCTCCAGCAGACGCTGCTGCTGCGGGCGCGGGGCGCTGAGTATCGCTAACCGGCCCCGGGCCTGCAGGAGAATATGGGAGTCCGCCCCGCGTTGAATGCCGACCGCACTGTGCGGGGTAATGTGGTCGCCAAACGCTGCCAGACGCGCCGCGTAGTCTCGCACCCCACCCGCCCAGGCCGCCAGGTTCTCACTGCCGCTGGACTGCGCCTGGTTGTACTCCAGGCGATACATGGCTGCGGTTTCAGCGATGGCAGCAACCGCGAAGTCAGCCCTGATATCACGCGGGGTGTGGCGCAGGTTCAGGGCCAACTGCTGAAATTGCGGGAGAGAGACCGGGGCAGCTCGCGCGTTCGCCGCCTGGCTGTGGGGAGAAAGCCACAATATAACCGCGAGTGCGAAACAAACCGCAGCATCGGTCAGTAAAAAAGACCGTGCGCCACATCCGGGAGCCAGGGCGTACCGACTGACCAGCGGCCGACGACCCGCGCTAACCGCCTGGTAGTCGCAGTGCCCGTGCTTCATTATCGTCAGATCTTGCATGACACACCCCGCCGGGCCAAAGAGCTTGTAACCTCAAGTGTAACGCCAGGGGTGCGGATTTTCCCATCGGCAGGCGCATCCTGGGCCAGACCACCGCGATGTCGACAGTCGTTCAAGGTCGTCGCCAAAGGTCCACCACCGTGTCTACATCCTGCACGATTCCCGGATCCTCTACCGGTAGCTGCACAAGTTCTGAAGCATGACGTTGCAGTAACCCACGGGCGCCACGGTCACCCTCCAGTTGACGCAGTTCGGGGAAGTAACGGGCAGCGAAGCCCACCGGGTGACCCCGACGCCCCCGCCACACCGGCACCACCAGCGGCGCCTCCTCCAGGGCTGATGCCAGCGCTGCCAGCGTGGTCGGCCTGACCCACGGCATATCGGCAAGGCCAACCAGGCAAGCGTCGTAGCGCTGGCCGGCGATGTGCTTGATACCGGCCGCCAGGCTATCCCCCATCCCGCAGCCGCGCTCCCGGCCGGGAAGCTCCACCGGCGTGGCCCCCTGCTGCAGTAAACCGGGTTTTAGTGCTCCGTCGTCCTGGTCTATCACCACGAAACAGTGACCGAAGGCATCCAGGTAGAGCTGCAGGCTGGTGGCCAGCAGTGTTCGTCCTGCGCCCAGCTGTACCTTGCGCTTATCCCTGCCGAATCGCCTGGAGCTGCCCGCAGCTAACAACAACGCTGCTATTTTCACACCAGGCCCTGACGCCGCAGGCTGGTTAGTTCCGCCAGAATGGCAATGGCTATTTCCGGTGGCGTCTTGCTGCCGATGCCCAGTCCAACAGGGGCGTGCAGGCGATCAATTTGCTGTTGAGTCAGACCCAATTGCGGCAGCCGCTCGCGCCGCTTGGCGCTGGTGCGCAACGAGCCCAACGCGCCGACATAGCAGGCCGGCGAGGTGAGCGCCTCCATCAGCGCCATATCATCGATGCGCGGGTCGTGGGTCAGGGTGATCACCATGGAGAAGTTGTCCACCACGTGCGCGCGCACCACATCGTCTGGCATACCGCGAACCAACTCGACGCCGGGGAGGTTCCAGTCTTCAATCATTGCGGGCCGTGGGTCGCAAACCAGCACCCGGTAATCGAGCATCATCGCCATCTGTGCAAGACTGCGAGCCAGTTGGCCGGCTCCAACCAGCAGCAAGAGATAGCGGGGACCGAAGCTCTGCCGTAGCATGTTCGAGTCGTAGGCGAGCGGCTGGAAATAATCAGATGGCGTCACACACACCTCGCCACTTTGCAGGTCGAGCTCACGCTGGCAGCACCCTCGCCGGTCGAGACATTCAACAATCGCGTCGAAAGCCGACAGCTGCGCTGCGCCTGCACGCTCGACAAGTACCTTTAGCCGCCCGCCGCAGGGTAAACCGAGGCGCTCATTCTCTTCGGCAGTCACGCCGTACTCGACCAGCTCCGGCCCGCCATGACCCAGCTCACAACGGGCCAGGCGCTCCAGCAAATCGTCCTCCACGCAGCCGCCAGAAAGCGATCCGACCACCTTACCTTCAGGGTTGCAGGCCAGCAGGGAACCCACCGGGCGCGGCGATGATCCCGATGTCCCGACGATGGTACAGAGCCAGCAGCCCTGGCCAGCCCGCAGCCATTGCTGCAATTGCCTCAGTACTTGTTGGTCGATCGTGTCCATGCTGGCTCTAAACCCTCCTAGAGCCGGCATCATACCTGATTCTTTATCCGCATGATGCGCACACGGATATTGAACTTCCATGCTGGCGTCACCATATCGCTTGAGGAAAAGGCAGATTATTTGGCCTGGGTAAATTATCCTGCGCGCTCCCAGGAGTGGTCGCTCTGGTGCGCCTCGGGCCGCTTGGATAGCAACAACGCAAGCTAAGGAAACTGCATGAAAAATCGTAATATCATACTCGGGTCGATGGCACTGATCGCCGCACTGGTAGTCGCAGCTTTATATTACCTGTCTTCGAACCTGGACCCGCTGGTGAAGACGGCTATCGAAAGTTATGGCTCCCGCATTGCCGGCACCCGAGTGCAAGTAGACAGCGTCAGTATCTCGCCGCGAAGCGGGGAGGGTACGATTCGCGGCCTGAAAGTTGCCAATCCTGACGGTTTCTCCGATGGCACCGCATTCGAGCTGGCGCAGTTCACGGTGGCCATTGACCTGGGCTCCCTCTCCGGGGAGCCCGTCATTATCAAGCAGGTGCTGGTCAGCGGACCCACTGTGAACCTCGAGGCCAATGCCGAGGGCGAGACCAACATGGACGTGATCGGCAAGCATGCCAAAAGTGCCTCAAGCGGTGGCGATGCGCAGCCCGACGCCGATAGCAGCCCCCGAAATACGCCAACAAAGCGCCTGCGCATCGACCAGTTTACGTTTCAACAGGGAACCGTCATCGCCGATCTAGCCGCGGTGGGCGCCGAGCGCTACCAGGCAGAGTTGCCAGCACTTTACCTCGAAAACCTCGGAGGAGCGGGCGGGGCAACGCCGGCCGAAATCGGTAAAGAGGTGACCACCGCCCTGAGCCACGCGGTTTCCAAGGTTGCGGCAAAGAAAGGAGCCGGTGCTTTTATCGATCGTCACCTCAAGGGCGCCCCGGCTGAGACCGCAAAAGAGCTCATCGAGGGGATTATCGACCTGAAACCAAAGTAGCCCCCAGGCCCCTGACTTTTTCGTTTTACCCGGCGCTCCTGACATGCACTCCAAGCCCCGCGTCAGTGTGATTATCCCGGCTTACAATGCCGCCGGATACCTCGGCGAGGCCATCCAAAGCGGGTGGCTGCAGGAGGTCGAAAACCCAGTTGATCGTGGTCAATGTCGTGCACACCCGCAATCGCGGCGTTGCCGCCTGCAGTAGCTGTCGCGATAGCGGGAGGAGCAAAGCCTACATGTGCAGCAGTGGGGGCGCCAGCTTCGCCACCAGCCAGGCGGCGATCGACAGTGGTACGGCGGAGGAGCAATGTACGCTCTGTCACGGACCCGGGCGCAGCTCGGATGTAGCCGAGGTTCATCCGCTCATACCCTGATGGAGTCCGCCCGGATACTGCGTTTTCCGGGGCGGGCATGCAATTCTGCCCCCGCCCTGCGTGCCGGTTGGCGGCACAATCCAAGCGCACAAATGCCAGCCTATCACCACACCAGCGATCAATTTTCATCCCGGCTTCACCAAAACTTAACTCCAGCGTCACACTGCGCTACCACACTTAGCTCTATACATAGCGAAAAGACGTGGAGAGAGTAATGACCCAAACCATCGACTGTTCTGTAGGGAACCTGAGCGATCGCAAGCTGTGGGACATAGTGCGACTAGCGGAGATCGTGGCCACCGATGCCTGTTTTCTCCGAGAGGTACATGCTGAAATCGAGGCGCGCCAATGCCATGATGAAGCTGATCGCCTGCGCCGCTACCTGCATAGCGGCGCACTGGTTGATCGGTACGGGCATGAGACTCCGATCACCCAGGCCATGATCGACCGTGCCTGCGGCGCTCATTGAAGTGTCCCGCCGGCGGGGCGCTGGGCACGGTGCTGCTGGAACTCACCGCGGCACCCAGCGCGAGGCCACGATCACCCCAGGGGCTGATTCACCTTTGAACAGCAAGATTTCCGTGACCGGGCACACCGCGATTTTGTGTTAATCTGGCGTCATAGCTGTAGCCCAGGAAACCCGGCCAATGGCCCAGAATGCCACCATTTACAAAGCCAGCCTGAATATCGCCAACATCAGTCAACACTATTACGATGACCTGAAGCTGACTATTGCGCGCCACCCCTCTGAAACCGAGGAGCGCATCATGGTGCGCCTGCTTGCCTACGCCCTGCATGCAGCACCCGGTCTGCAATTCACCCGGGGCCTGAGCAGCACTAACGAACCAGACCTGTGGCGTAAAGGTCCCGGTGGCGATATCGACCTGTGGATCGATGTCGGCCTGCCCGACCCGGACCGCATTCGCAGGGCCTGTAGCCGTGCGCAGTCGGTATTCATCTACTGCTATGGTGGCCGAACGGTGCAGCTGTGGTGGCAGCGAAGCGCTGCTCAACTCGCCCGCTTCAGCAACCTTACCGCTACCGCCCTAACACCGGAGAGCAGCGGCGCGATGGCCGCGATGGCGGATCGCAATATGAGCTTGCATTGCACGGTTGATGACGATGTGATATGTCTCAGCAATACGGGGCAGACCCTCTATGTTAAACACCAGGTACTGATGTCCGGACCATGTCAGGCGCCACGCAAGGCCAACTAATAAAGGAGTAATCATGGAACTTACCGCGGACCTGGTCGAAGAGTTGCACATTCTCTCACTGTATGACCTGTCGTCGCAGCAATCGGGCATCAAGGTCCACCGGACTGCCGAAGCCGTGGCAATTGCGGCGACCCGAAGGTTGTACGACAAGGGCCTTCTCACCCAGCCTGACGGCGGCTACCTGACCGGCCTTGGACTGGATGCCGCCGAGCACGCGCAGGCATTGCTCACCATACTCGCGACGCCGGTCGACGACAGGTAACCGTTTCCCCCCAGCCGGGGCAGCGCGCCGGCCCAAGACCAATGGCTTTGTTGCCCATGGCCGCGACAGGTATAATCGCCGCCTTCCCAAGCCGCTGCGAGGTCAGGCACCTTGAAAACCGAGTTTTTTGGCAAATCAGTTTCGGGACCTTTCACCATTCCGTCAGGTATCGTAGCCACGGCCGGGTCGATCATCGATTACATCTTCCAGAATATGCCGGAAATCGGTGTGGTCACTACCAAAAGCATCGGCCTCTCTCCACGGGCAGGCTACCGAGAGCCCGTCCTCAGCCAGTATGCACCGGGTTGTTTCGTCAATGCCGTGGGCCTTACCAACCCCGGGGCCCGGGAGTCAGCAAGGCTGCTGGGGGAACTCGAAATACCCGCAGACCGCTTCCTCTTGACCTCGATTTTTGGTGCGGACGCCAGCGAGTTCGCCCAGGTCGCAAAGCTGCTGGCCCCCTGTAGTGACGGGCTTGAACTCAACCTGTCGTGCCCCCATGCCAAGGGCTATGGCATGGCTATCGGCCAGGACCCGGCCCTGGTGGAGGATATTGTCAGGGCGGTGGTGGCGGTCGTCGATATTCCCGTCATTGCCAAATTGACTCCCAACACCGATGACATCGGCTCGATTGCCAGGGCCGCCGTCGCCGGAGGTGCCGCAGGCATTTGCGCGATCAACACCATGGGACCGGGCTACTACACCGCCCATGGCAAGCCGGTATTGAGCAACCAGCTTGGCGGCATGTCCGGTAAAGGCGTACTGCCTATCGGCCTGAAATGTGTCAAGGAGATACGGGCGACGGTAGACTGCCCGATTATCGGCTGCGGCGGCATCAGCAGTGTTGATGATGTGCTGGCGTATCGCGACGCCGGCGCCAGCATCTTCGGGGTGGGCTCGGCGCTGGTCGGCATGACCACCAATGAGATGCAGCACTACTTTCAAGTTCTCGGCAGGGATCTGCAGCAGTCGGATAACCAGGCACAACACCTGGTGCGCTACGACATCGATATGGGATTCCGCCCGGTGACCCTGGTCAGCAACGAGCGCGTCAGTGACGACATCGCCATCCTGCGCTTTGACCGCAGTATCGATATCAAACCCGGTGAGTTCATTTTCTTGTGGATTCCGGGGCTTGGCGAGAAACCGTTCTCTGCGCTCACCGATGACCCGTTCGCACTGGTGGTTATCAATCTTGGCGAATTCACCTCAAGACTGATTCAGTTGCCGGTCGGCACCCGGGCTTACGTGCGCGGGCCCCACGGCATACCGGTGAACCCACCAGCGGGCGCCAGAATCGTCGCCGTCAGTGGCGGCACCGGGCTGGCAGCGGTCTACCAGTTGGTTCGCGATTTCGGCAACGCCGAGATATTTGTCGGTGCCCGCTCCAGCGACCGGCTCTACTTCACCGATGAATGCCGTGCCTGCAGCACTGTGCATATCGCCACTGACGACGGCAGCGAAGGCTATCATGGGCTGGTAACCGAGTTGTTGCGCGAACGCCTTCAGGCCATGTCGAGTGAGGAGCGACAGAACCTGGTATTTTACAACTGCGGCCCGGAGCCGATGGTGCACGCCGCAGAGGCGGTGCAAAGGGAATTTTGTGCGCCTGGTAGAATCTTCAGCGCTATCGACTACCTGACCAAGTGCGGTGTCGGTATCTGCGGTGCCTGCGCCACACCGGATGGACGCCGGCTTTGCGTCGACGGCCCCTTCCTTTCTACCCCAAGCTGACCTGTCGTCTTACCTTGCCGCAGCCAGACGCATGTGGTTACCACATTTCCGGCATGCGCAGGAGCTTTAGCTGTTTTTTTATACAGTTTTTGTTGCGCGCCAGCGGATCCCCTATATACTGTATATACGAACAGCAGCGCTATCCAGTGAGGTGCCCTTCGGGGGTGCGCTTACCCGCCAGCAAAACCATCTTGCGGCTTGAAGCGTAGTTCTTGTGGCACCGTAAACAGTCAGGCAGGAGAATCATTATGAAACGCATTTTTACCCGGGTGACTTACCAGCAGTTCCGTCAGTTTCTGGCGGGAACGGCAACCCAGAAAGTCAAAAACCGGGGATTCGAAACGGCCATCTTCGACCAACAGGGCGACATACTCGCTATTGTCCACGCAGCTTCCATCGACGCCAAAGGCAAGTGCCACCCCGCCGAATACCATATCAGGACCACATCAATCGGCTTTGGCCTGGCGACAGCCGCTTGAAAAAAGCAAGCCCCCTGAGACATGCAGGGTAAGAACAGGCAATAGCCTCAGTTCCTTACCACGAGCCGATTGTTGACGTCGCGACCTTCCCGAATCAGGGCATCGTGGTCGACGAAACGCCCTGTCTTGGCAAGCCGATCGTACAATACAACGTTGACGCTGGCAGCCAGGTTCAAGCAGCCGACGCTGGGAATAAAGACAACCGCGTCCGCGCTGTCTATTACCCCTTGAGACAGGGTTCCATCCTCCGGGCCAAACAGGTAGAAGGCATCGTCGGGATGGACAAATTCCGGCAGGGGAACGGCGCCCTCCACCAGCTCAACACAGACCAGCTTCGTAACCGGCGCAATAGTGGCCAGCAAATCCTCGACGCCCTCTAGCGGTATCCTCCGCGTGGCGCTGTGGGTATCGGTTTTAAAGGCGGCGGCCCGGGCGTAACGCTGGCCACTGTAGAACACGGAATCGACACTAAAACACCCGGCGGCTCGCATCACCGCCCCTACATTCGCAGGACTCTTGGGGTTCGTCAGTCCAATGCTGACCCTGCCAGCCCGCCGCCCCATTACATGTCTAATCGTGGGCAATCGGCTTGTCGGTGAACAGGTAATCTCTCAGTTCCTCGTCCATTTTCGGATCCTGGCGCCGTATCCACTCCAGCACCATGGCGGCGTGTTCTTTTTCCTCATCACGATTGTGCGCCAATATCGCCTTGAGCGCCGGATTGGTGCACGCATCGACCCGCTGGTTGTACCAATCCACCGCCTCCAGCTCTTCCATCAGCGATACGATCGCCCGGTGCATGTCCATGGTCTCTTCACTCAATTCGGTCAGCGGTTCATGATAGCCTTCGTTCGCCATATTATTCTCCTGGGGTGGTAGGGATTTTGCAGGGCTCAGTGATCGGGCCTGCTCCGCTTGCCCGTGGGTTTGCTACCGGCTACTCGTCTTCGTGCAGCACAACCACGGAGGCGCCGCCATTATAGGCCAGCTCGACCCTGATAGTCATTGGGCGACAGCACACCTGGCAATCCTCGATATATTCCTGTTGATCGACAGAACCATCGATCAAAATCGACAGATGCTCTGCGCAATAGGGACAGCTTACCCTGTACTCCAGCAGTTCCTGCATGGCTGTGGGCCCTATTCCGTGGAGAGCATGAGTGCAGGTGCCGGGGAAGTCAGCAGCGAGGCCCCAGAGTAATCCACCACCTGGTTGCTTGCCCCGGATTGCAGTGCATCGCGGAAAAATCCGGGAATGGATTGCTTGCGGTGTTCAATGGGTGTCACGGTAACGTACACGATTTGGGCCTCGGCGATTTCACGCCGGGACGCATGGTCGCAAAACCCCAGCTTCAGGGCAAAGGATGAGTTTCCGACCCGCGCTGTTTCCACAGCAATTTCAAGGATGTCGTCGAAACGCGCCGAGGCTTTCCAGTCGATGGCAAGTCGCACCACCTGGGTGTCGATGCCCTGCTCCAACAAACGCTCATAGCCGCCGAATAATGCGCGTAGGTATTCTGTCACCGCCAAATCGACATAGTCAGCGTAGCGCGCATTGAATACCACCTGCTGCGCATCGCACTCGGCGTACCTGACCCGGATAAAGACCTTAAAAGTCGCTGTCATGACCTGATCCATGCTGCACAGCTATTAATCCTGGAAACCATACGACGCCTGATCATAGGAAGCAAACGCAGGCACGGCAACAGCATCGTCAATCCCGCTTTGGGCATAACTGCCAACCACTTGCCTGCGATCCGTTGCTCTCGCTATCGCTACGGGCCGGCTCACGGGTATAATGCCGGCCACAGCGCCAGCGGGCGGCAACAACACTAGAGGTGACCTAAAAACCATGGCCAAACGTTTCAGCATTGGGGATTTCATGATTCGCTTTATTTTCTCACTGGCACTGGTGCTGGCCACCTACAACCCGACCGGCAAGTCTTATTCCCACTGGCTGATCGAAAACTACGCGAACTTCAGCTCCGGCATGGCGCTGGCTGGCGTTACCCTGCTGATAGCCTGGGCGGTTTTTATTCACTCCACCATGCGCGCTATCGGCGGGCTGGGTATTATCCTCGGCTCTGCCTTTTTTGCGTGCCTGGCCTGGGTGCTGGTCGATAACGGCATCATCAATACCGAGGGCAATCATGCCACCACTTGGATCGTACTGGTGCTGGTGGCAGCGATGCTAGCCGTCGGCATGTCCTGGTCCCATCTGCGCCGTAAATGGTCCGGCCAGCAGGATGTCGACGAAATCGGCGAAGACTGATCACCACCGGTATTTCCAGGTTAGCCGCGGTGTTGAAGCCTGCGACCCGCGGCCGCCCGCTCACTGTTCCCTACCGAAATCATTATGCGCAGACTCATTGACAACTACCGCAACCTCACTGCCGAACATTGCGGCAGCGGTTCGATGCGCAATTTGCTGTATCACTACTGCCGGCTCGAATTGCCCGAGGGTGTGGTGTTCGGATTGGGCTCCGGCCTCGATTGCCTGTTTTTCAGCGCTGCCGATGAGACACCACCCCATATGCTGTTCGGTCGCAGCATAACCATGGAGCAGGACCTGGGCACGGCGCTGGGGCTTGATTACCGGGAGCTCACTGAAGCAGACGATGACCAGGCCTGGCAAAAGGTGCGCCAGCAAGTGATAGACGGCAAGCCCACGATGCTGTCCGGCGACATTTTCTACCTCGACTATCGCCAGTTTAAAGTACATTTTCCCGGCCATCGGTTTGTGTTGCTGGGCTTCGACGAGGAAAGCCAGCAGGTCTACCTTGCGGACCGCACCGAGGCAGCCACCCAGCAGTGCTCGATGGAGGCGTTGCGCCTTAGCCGCAACCCGCCGGTCGGCTTGTCCACAGCGAATTTATGGGGGGAATTCCGGTCCTCCAGGGTCGGCAATAGCCTGCCCGACGCCTGCGCCCTGGCCCTGTCCAAAACGGTACGGCGCATGTTGGGCACAGATCAGTCACAGGTCGACTGGATCAAGCTGGGCGCCCGCAATGAGCCCACTACCGTTGCCGGCGGTCTCGCCGGCATTGCGTTGTTGGCGCAACAGCTACCCTACTGGCAGAGCCATGCAGATGCTGCCGGGTACGCGGGCTATCTGGTCAACACCATCACCCGGTTCGGCACCGGTGGCGCGCTATTCCGGAATTTGTACAGTGAGTTTATGGAGTGGGCTCGGGTACAGCGCCCGGACCTGGTTCCTGTGGGCTGCATCGAGTTAGCGCGCCGTAGCGCCGAGCACTGGGACAACCTCTCCGCGAGCATGCAACAGTTGGCCGGTAACTCTCAATCAACCGCAGCCTGGGGAATGGCCCGGCAACAACTGGAGGGCGCCCACGCAGTAGAAATCGAGTTGTTCAACCGCCTTGGCGACTGCGTTTTGTAAAACAGGCGACCCGGCACGACCCCATGGGGCAAGCGATCATCTAATGATTTATCACTGTTTGGCCAAACCCCGGTTGCCCCAGGGGCAGCGACCAGGCTAGTTGCTTACTATTTGATCCAGTCGATAACCGTTGCAACAAAAAGCCGGTTATAAGAGCTGGCCACAGGCCCGCCACAACTTCAGTGTTGTGGCGGGCGTTTATTGATAAAGCCAGGATCGGAACTCCCGGTCCGGAGAATCGCTCAGTGCTGCGAAAGCTATTTCTTCCCACCATCCTGCTGGTGCTCGCCTATGGTTTTTGGGTCAGCCCGAATTTCAAAACCATCGCAGCCGGGTTGGCGCTGTTCCTGTTCGGGATGATATCGCTGGAGGAAGGCTTCAAGGCCTTTACCGGTGGCACTCTTGAAACCCTGCTGCGCAAGTCCACCGACCGGGTCTGGAAGAGCATTTTGCTGGGCATAAGTACCACCACGATCATGCAGTCCAGCTCCCTGGTTTCCCTTATCACTATTTCATTCCTGAGTGCCGGGCTGATGGACCTTGGCGCGGGCATCGGCATTATCTTCGGGGCCAACCTGGGAACCACCACCGGTGCCTGGCTGGTGGCCGGCTTCGGCCTGAAGGTGAACATCGCAGCCTACTCGATGCCACTGCTGGTATTTGGGGTTTTGCTCATTTTCCAGCAATCCAAGGCGCTGAAGGGAATCGGCCACGGACTCGCGGGGCTGGGGCTGCTATTCCTTGGCATTCACTACATGAAGGAAGGCTTCGATGCCTTCAGCCAGAATATCGATCTGGCCAACTACGCCGTCTCCGGTTACCCGGGCCTGTTCCTGTTTACCCTCATCGGCATCCTCGCCACCGTGGTCCTGCAATCCAGCCATGCCACCCTGGTGCTGATAATCACCGCCCTGGCGGCGCAGCAAATAACCTACGAAAACGCCATGGCGCTGGCGATCGGTGCCAACGTCGGCACCACCATCACCGCAATGCTGGGCGCGGTGAGTGCCAATATCGAGGGTAAAAGACTGGCGGTGGCCCACCTTATTTTCAATGTCGTCACCGGACTCCTGGCAATTCTGCTGATTTCCCAGTTGATCTGGACGGTGGACTGGGTGTCGGCTTCAATCGGCATCCGCGATCACGATTACACCCTGAAACTGGCTGTCTTTCACACCCTCTTCAATTTGCTGGGCCTGGTTATCATGACACCCTTGATCCAGCAAATGGTGGCCTTGCTTGAGCGAGTGGTGAAGGCTCCGGCAACCGATCGCACCCAGCCCCTGTACCTGAACGAGGCAACCCTGGAAGTGCCCGCGGCCGCAGTCGAGGCGGTGCGCAAGGAACTGGTCCGGCTTTACGAAAATGCATTCCATTTGATAGCCCACGGCCTGAGCCTGCAGCGGGGCACCATTAAATCCACCCAGGACCTGGGCCAGGCTGTAGCCGAATCGCGCAGGTTGATGCCCGTGGATATGGATGAATACTATGAGCGCCACATAAAGCCCCTGTACAGCGCTATCGTCGAATTTATCAGCATCGCCCAGGCGCGGCAGTTACCACAGTATGAGTCGGATCAACTTTCTGCGCTGCGCGAGGCCAGCCGTAATATTGTTGAGGCGGTCAAGGATATGAAGCACCTGCACAAGAACCTGTCGCGGAATCTTCGCACCACGGATGATGCGATACGCTCGCAATACGATGCCATCCGCCTGCAACTTGCCACCATCCTCCGGGAGATCAACAGCATCCAGGAGCAGGCGCACGACAGCGCCAGCATCCTGTCTGCAGATGCCATAGCACTCGAACTGAAGGAAAGCACCCGCGAACGCGAAAAAGCGCTCGACGAATTGATTCGCAAGCGGCAGATAAGTCCGTTGCATGCCACCTCGCTCATGAACGACAACGGCTACACCTACGATATTTCAGCCAACCTGGTTGATATGGCTCGCCAGCTATTTTCCAGTCGGCAGGCTGAACTGAAGAGCGCCGAACAGCAGCTTGCGCTGGAGGAAGAGGATCTGAACAAGCTGATCAAATAGTATCCGATTCTTATAATTTGCCACAGGATGACATCATGAAACTGAGGAAAATCCAGGAGCAACTGGGCGCATTATTTAATGCCAACCAAAGGTCGCAGACAAAGGAAAAAGCGGCGATCAAGCACCTGCTCGCCAAATTAAAAAAAAAGGAACGCCATCTTCTTGCCAGGCTCGATGCCTGCGAAACCGAAGAACAGCGCAAGGAAATCGAAACCAAAATAGCGGTATGCCATGCACAACGCGAAAAGGGGCTGACCCTGCTGAAGCAAATCAGGGCGGACTCGTAGTTTTCCACGTTGGGCGCAAGCGCATCGCCCCCGGAATGTCCAGCCCCCGCACCGCGGTGATAGTCGGGATTCTCGCTGAGAGATTGTGTGCTTTGCCGGATTATGCGACCGGAACATAGCCATAGCTTTGACGGCGACCGGGAACCTGCGTTTGATACAAAATGCCTTGTTTGTTGTCCAATAATGATAAACTGGCCAGCAAAGCAGCTATTGTTGTTGGTAACCCGACGGATAATGCATCGGGATTGGTGACATGATGGCTTTTTATCCAGCTAATTTGCAATCGGCAGCAGCCTTCGGCGCCCCAAGCGCCAGGTCAGCCCTTGGCCCAATGAGTATTTGGTATGGACAAAAACGATAGGCCCCCTCTGCTGTGGCTGCAGTCCAGCATTTTTCTGGGCACCCTCCTGGTTGCCGCAATCGGCGTGCCCTGGTACGGACTGAGCTATGGCTTCCACTGGAGCGCCTGGCTCGGGTTTGCCCTGGTTCTGGTAGCGAACGGTATTTCGATTACTGCGGGCTATCATCGCCTTTGGTCCCACAACGCCTACAAGGCAAGCGTCCTGCTGCGCTTGCCTCTTGCGTTGTTTGGTGCTGCCACCCTGCAAAACAGCATTCTGGTCTGGGCCTCCGGCCACCGCCGCCATCACCGCTACATCGACGACCTGGAAAAGGACCCTTACTGCGCACATCGTGGCCTGTGGTTTTCGCACATCGGCTGGATGCTGCGCGATTACGAGTCCAGCCGGGAAGACTTCAGCAACGTGCGCGATCTGCAGCGCGACCCGATCGTGGTCTGGCAACACAAGCACTACGGCCCATTGGCCCTGGCCATGAATTTCATTCCGCCGCTGATACTGGGCTGGATAACCGGCGACTGGCTTGCCAACCTGTTGCTGGCAGGGGTTTTGCGCCTGGTCATTTGTCATCACACCACGTTCTTTATCAATTCCCTCGCGCATTACTGGGGCAAGCAACCCTACACCGACTGCAACACCGCACGGGACAATGGCGTACTGGCCCTGCTAACCTATGGCGAGGGATATCACAACTACCACCACCAGTTCCAGAGCGACTACCGCAACGGCGTGCGCTGGTGGCAATTTGATCCCACCAAGTGGTTGATCAAGGGGGCCTCCTGGGTTGGCCTGGCCAGGGACCTCAACCGCACGCCCGATTTCAAAATACGCGAGGCGATTGTCTCCATGCAGTTCAAGCGCGCACAGCAAAGCCTGGCCCTATCCATCCATACCGAAAAGTTACGCGCCATCGTCGAGCAGGAATACCAGCAATTTCTGCAAAACCTGCAACAATGGAAGGTTCTGCGTGAGCAATGGTATGTACGCAAGCGCGAAAAGCTGGTGGAAGCGCGGGATGACTGGTATCGCAAATGGGAGCAAACCAATCTGCGTGCGAGATTTCGCGAACTGGAGTATGCACTCAAACTGCAGCAGAAGCGGCTGGAGCAGATCAACCTGCAGCTTGGAATCGCCTAAGCGCCCGCTCCTGCACCTATCGGGACGCTTACGGGCGTCCCTCGCCTGCCCTGCCCTGCCCTGCCCTGCCCTGCCCTGCCCTGCCCTGCCCTGCCCTGCCCCCAATACAATCGACACCAACTCGAATCGGTTACAAATCCGGGCCGATGTTAGCCGCCCTGTATCACTGCCGCGGCGCCCTGCATTGTTAGCGACGAGCTATAGCGTCTAGAAGCGAAACTGTAGTCCGGTATCAACCACAACCTGACTCCATACCGTGCCACTGATACCCAGACTGCAACCTCCGTCACAGAATGCGGCGCCGCTGCCATCAAAAAAGGTCGGCACCCAGCGCACGCCAGCGCGCAGGAGAACGTTGTCAGTCACTTTGTAATTCACGCCGCCGGCAACTTGCGCCGATATTCGGGTCAAACTCTTCAGGCTACTATCGGCAGGTGCGTAATAAACAGCCCCAAGCCCCAATAGAATGAAGGGCTCCCAACGCGACTGGGGCCACAGGGTCATTGCAGTGAACTGCAGGTGGGTGATCGCGACATCGCTATCGGTGAGGTCAGCATCATTGGAAAACGCAGTATCCTGGTGACTCAGGTACAACCCCAGCCGCTGATCCTCCCTGTTCCGGTAGGGGAAGTCGATGGCAAGCGCATAGCTCGGCGTCTCATCGACCTTTACCGCGGTATTGGTGTCCACGTTTTCAAATTCCCCGCTCACGGTATAGCCAACGAGCAGGCTGAGGTCGGTGGCATGGGCGTGACAGGCCAGCAATGCCAGCAGGGCTCCAGTAATTCGTTGCACGTATGGTTTTCCTTTGTTTCGGTTGACAAGCGCGGTTCGGGTGGCGATACCCCCGTCATTATAAGGGCAGGCGACCGATCGATACCAATTGCCTGACCGCCAACCCCCGGCACTACTGCAGCGGGCAGACTGGCTGCGTGCCGTAAATCGCCTCCTCGACCACCAAAAAATTGACTGAGCGCAAACCCTTGGATCATGAGTTTATCCAGCACTTGCAAGCCGGCGGCCCGAGTATTAACGTACTCATACCGGTTGGCCCGGTGTCGCTTTAGACGTTAACGCATTATTAAAGACGTTAACGAACTGGTAAAAGAGAAGCGAACCGGGCACCGCGAATTCATCAAAGTTTCATACCCGCGAATTACACTTGGGCAGATAATTCGTCGCAGGCGAATTGCTGACCGCATTGATGACCTCGTTCAATAGCACTCGCAACAGGACTTTTCGTATGAGCAATAATTCAAAAACTCGAATAGGTATTATGGGGTTTGGCCAGGTAGGCCGGCAGCTCTATCACCTTGCCGCAGAAAGCGACGATCTGGAGATCGTCGCGGTCGTAGATCTCGGTAAAGCAGACATCCTGCACTATCTGTTGCGCAGTGAAGGTGCTGACGATTGTCGCCTGGAAGGCAACTACCTGGCAAATCCCGCGTTCAAAACCCGCATGTTGCAGAATGACGTTCCCGGTGAAACCCCCTGGGACGTCTTTGGGGTCGATGTTGTGATCGACGCCACCGGCAAGTTTCGCAGTGCCGAGCCGCTGCAGCGCCACCTCGACAGCGGCGCGCCCCGGGTGATCACCACTACCCTGCCGGACGCCTCGCTGGATCGTGTCTTGGTACCGGGGGTGAATTCCAGCAGCGCAGACGCCAGCGACAGGCTGGTATCTTCAGGTTCCGCGACCACCACGGCACTGGCACTGACCCTGAAAATCCTGGATGAGGCCCTGGGAGTGGAAAACGCCACCATGACCACCATTCATGCCTACAGCAGTGACCAGCCCCTGCAGGACTATGCGGGCAAGGACAGCCGTCGCAGCCGCTCGGCGGCGGAAAACATCATCCCCAACACCAGCCAGTCGCCGCAGTGGGTGGCGCAACTGCTACCGCAGTTCCAGGGCAAGCTAACCGGGCACGCCCTGAACGTGCCGGTGCAGAGAGGCTCTATGCTCGACCTGAGTACTGTGATGAGCAGCAGCGACGTCATGGCAGAGGATATCAACAACGCCATGCTAGCGGCTTGCGACGTGTATCCGGGAGTGGTGAGCACGGTCGCAGACCCCATTGTTTCTTCAGACGTCATCGGCAACCGGCACTCGGTGGTCTTCGATCTGCAGGGAACAATGAAGGCAGGATCTCGCATGGTCAAGTCACTGGTTTGGTACGAGAGCCTCGGCCATGCCTGTAGAACCCTCGATGTCGTGCGTTTGTATCGCGCACTCGATAGCAAGGAGGTATTACAATGAAAGTAGCTATCAACGGCTTTGGGCGCATCGGGCGTTCAGTTTTTCGTATCCTCGATAAACGCGGCGATATCGATATCGTCGCCATCAACGACTTGTTCGAGCACGACGCGTTGCGGTATCTGTTGCAATACGACACTATCATGGGGGGGTTCCAAAAATCACTGGCGCTGGAGGACGACTACCTGGTCACCCCGGACAGCCGGGTGAAGATGATCAGCGAGCCCGACCCGCACAAGTTGCCCTGGGGCGACCTGGGCGTTGACGTCGTGGTGGAGGCGACCGGTATATTTCGCAAGCGCGAGCAGATCGAGGCACACCTGCAGGCTGGCGCCAAACGGGTCATCTTGACGGTTCCAGCAAAGGACGAAATCGACTATACGGTGGTTCTAGGGGTCAACGATACCGGGCTCAACCCGAATCACCGAATCGTCTCCAATGCCAGTTGCACCACCAACTGCCTCGCTCCAATGGCCAAGGTGCTGCACGACAACTTCGGCATTGTCGAAGGTCTCATCAACACTGTGCACGCCTATACCAATGACCAGCGCCTGGCAGATGTGCCCCACTCGGACTGGCGCCGCAGCCGGGCCGCTGCGGAAAATATCATCCCCACCTCCACCGGAGCCGCCAAAGCAGTGGGCAAGGTCATGCCCGAGCTCCAGGGCAGGCTCGACGGAATAGCGGCTCGGGTTCCCGTCGCCGACGGCTCGGTGGTCGATCTCTACGTCGAGCTTGAAACCGAAGTAACGGTCGATAAAATCAACAGCGTGGTGCGCGACGCGGCTGCATCGCCCTCGATGGGTGGCATCCTGCAGTACCTGGATATGCCGGTGGTGTCATCGGACATCATTGGCAATCCCTATTCGTCTATTTACGACCCGGCCTTCACATCGGTGAACGCCGGGCGTTTCGTTAAAACCCTCAACTGGTATGACAACGAATGGGGCTATTCCAACCGGGTGGTGGATCTTATCTCCATCATGAGTCAATGGGATTAATCCTTCGTCGCTGTAGCCCGGAGCACGGCAATTTTGCAGGCTCCCGACCATCGCTTTCACTGCCGACGCACCTTCAATCTGGCCAGGGACGCGCGCCTGGTGCCGGATAACCCCCCTCTGCCAAGGTGTGTCGGTAGCGGTCGGTGAATTTGCGCGCCGATCGACTCCTGGCTGATATCGGCGGTACCAACGCCCGCTTTGCGCTAGCCAGCGCGCAGGACCCCATCCCCAGAGAAATCGAGGTGTTGGCGACTGCGGCGTACCCGGATATCAGCAGCGCGGTTCACGCCTACCTCTCTAAAATCAACGCCGATATACCGCCCTGCATGTGCGCGGCCATTGCCGGGCCGGTCAACGTCGAGACTGTTCGGATGACCAATAACCGCTGGTCGTTCCGCCGTGACGAGTTGCAAACCACGCTCGGCCTGAAGAGCCTGAGGATCATCAACGACTTCGAGGCCATGGCCTGGGGTGTAGCGGCAATCAGCGCTGACGAAAGGGTCCAGATTGGCGGTCAACAGGGCGGCGGCAGCAACCAACCCATTGCCGTCATCGGGCCTGGAACCGGCTTTGGCACCGCGCTGTTACTGCCCTGTGGCCCCGATCGACGGGTCGTGGCTACGGAGGGCGGCCACGCGTCCCTGGCCCCCAGCAACGAGCAGCAACTGGCCGTTACCCAATGGCTGATGCAGCAAGGCGTTTTCAGCAGTCGAGAAGCCTTGTTATCTGGCCCCGGCCTGGAAGGGCTTTACCGGGCCGTTAGCGCCCTCGAGGGACATGAGCAGCACCTATCCGCAGCCGAGATTCAACAGCGGGCGGTGGCCAATCGGGACGAATTGGCCCTGGAGGTACTGGGTCTTTTCTGCGAGCTGTTGGGAACGGCTGCGGCCGACCAGGCATTATGCAGTGGCGCGCTGGGGGGGGTTTATATTGTCGGCGGCATCGTGCCGCGCTTTATTCCCTTTCTGCAATCAAGCCGCTTTCGCCAGCACTTCGAGAGCGACCAGCGTCCCATGCGTGACTACTTGCGAGCGATACCGGTATACGTGGTTACCGCGAGCAACCTGGGCCTGCGCGGTGCCGCGCTGGCAGCCCATCAATCCGCGATTTGAACACAATCAACCGCCAGTTATCGTTAACGGGCTGCATAACTTGGTTCAGCGATCAAAACCCATAGCCGAAGGTCAGGCCGAGGACTGTTACAACTTCCCCATCGACAAAATCAAGGTCGACTTGTGGACTTACTTCAAAGCCTTTGCCAAGCTCGAAAGCATATTCAACCCCGACTCGCATCAGGAACTCTGTGTCATACTCCTCATCGGAAAACTCCACCCCGGGTGCGGCATAGAGTTTCCAGTGACCGTGATGGTAGGCAAACGGAACTGCTGCGATAGTGAAATCCAGGTCTCCCCGGGCATGCTCAAGCAACACTCCCAACCCAAACGACGGTGAGAGTCGGCGTTCATACTCGATGCCGAAGGTAGGCGATCTTTCGCGCCGCTGCTCACTGGTAACACCGAGAAATGCCGCAACAACATTGCGGTGATAGTCATGCTCATGGGCCGATTCCATTTCACCCGAGTCATGGCCGGCATCATGGCTACCGGTCTCCCCCGCCGTTGCCATGCTCTGCAGCGCTATCGGAAAGAGAAACAGCAGAGATCTGGCGATGCTTACTGGACGGGGCATTATGGCTCCTTGTTATTGGTATCAATGCAGTGTGCGCCATGCTTGAAGCATGGGGTTTGGCGCGGCCAAGGCCAATCATAAAGCAACGCTAAGGTTTTGAACATGCGAAGTGAATTTCCGACCGGGGCTGGCCAGCCGGGCGTATCGCTTGAGTCGATGCGCCTGCTTACTTTTTGCGCGGCACCAGGTAGGACTCCTGGGACACTGCCGCCAGCAACTCGCCCTGCTGATCGTAAAACAAACCACGAGCATGACCACGACCGCCCCAGGCCGCCGGGCTTTCCTGCACATAGGCAATCCAATGCTGGAGCACCGGCGGGCAATAGAACCAGATCACATGATCCAGACTGGCGAGGTTGGGCAGGTAACCTTCTGCAACAGCGTGTGGGCGCATGGCGACGCTGGGCATATTCCAGTCACTGGCGTAGGCCAGCAGCAAAACCTGCTGCCAGCCGCTGATACCCGCCGCGTCGACAGCACGGAACCAGGTCTGGTTTTCCGGCGCCTGATGCCGGTCGAACTGCAGCGGTTCCTCAATCCGCACTTCGAAGGCTGCGGACCGCCCCTCGCTCTCCTGCCCGCCCCAGGATTTCTGCCGGTGGGGAAAAAACTGCGCCGTGTCAGGTCCCGGCAAGCGCAGCGGCGGTGGCGCCAGTGAATGCTGGTAAGCGTCTTCGGGCTGGTGAAAGGTGACCGTGGCGAAGAAGATGATCTTGCCTTGCTGGCGACAGTAAACGTTGTATAGCTTAAAGCGCCTGCCGTCTTTCAACATTTCCACCGCAATGTCGATGACATGCTGGTGGTCACCGGGCCGCAGAAACTGGCCATGCATCGACTGCAGCGAAAACCCCGCCGGGCAACATCGCCTGGCAGCATCGAGTGCCTGGCAAATGGTAAGACCGCCGTAAATGCGATGACGCCCGGGGCCGGGCTGCCCGACAAATAGCCCCTCGCCAACAGCCTCTACCTGCAACACCTCGATGAGTTTTTGTAATGCTTGCATCAGATTCCCGCCGGTGCCCTCGCAACTGTACATCCGGCAGTCTAACAAATACGCTGACGCCTGGCCCGAATGGTACTTACTTTAGTGGCAATCGCTCACCAACAGGTATGTTCATTCTTTTGCCGCAGTGATGGGTCCAGATATGTCGGCCCGGGTCGCGCCGTGAAATCGCCTTCAGTCCTGCTGCATGCACACCAGGCGGGCATCCTCCAGCGCTGCCGTGCGATGGATCGTTTGCTGCTGATAGTTCTCATCCATGACCATTGCCAAAAATGCATGCACATCAGGATAACGGATCATCAAAATATGATCCCATTGCTCGCCAGGCGGGGTAATGGGGTGGGACAGCGCATGTCCTGCCCAGATCACCTCGCCACCACTTGCAGCTAGCGCCTTGACGGCGTGGCGACTGTAGCGAGCGTAGGCTTCGATACCAGAGCATGGCTCGTAACCGGCTTCATCAGGGTAATTTGCCTGCTCGCGAAACCGCAATAAATTGAGCATCACGATCGGGGTATCCCCGGGGACATCCCTGGCCAGCGCACTGAAACTTTCAGCACTGGGATTGATCACATGAGCCATAGATTTTACCCCGATAATACTTGCGCCAGGTTTGAGGGAGGCCCTGCTCGCTCGCCCCCGGCAGAGGTGTGGGCGGACTGGCCAACCCTTTCGGTGTGTCGTGCCAGGGACCACTCCAAAAACCGATGTACACCGCGGATCACGGGGTCGGTGCGTGGCGAGTGAATATTGTCAAAAGCATGCTCGGCACCCGGAAGTTCCAGGTAAACCGCCGGGTTGGCGGAGACTTCCAACAGTTTCTCGTGGAAGATATGAGCACCCCGGGAATTTGTAAGACTGTCGATTTCGCCCTGGACAATCATAAATGGCGGCGCATTTCGATTGACGTGCGTAATGGGTGACGCCATGTCCCAGATTTCCGGATGTTGCTGCAGGGACTGATGGATAATCCGGTTGTGGACAAAGCGAACGAATACATCCTGGCTATGCGTATCGAATCGAGACAGCATGTCATAGACGCCATAGAACGGCACCACGGCCTGGACTGTGGTATCGATACCGGGAAATTCAGGCTGGAGTTCGGCTTGGTTAGCGGTCAATCCCATCAGCGCCGTAAGATGCCCGCCCGCCGACCCTCCGGTTACTGCCACAAAATCCGGATTCATGCCGTAGTTGTGGCCCTCGCTTCGAATCCAGCACAGCGCCCGCTTGCAGTCCTCAATATGGGTAGGGAAGCTCACGCTCGGGCTCAGCCGATAATTGATGGCAACACAAATCCAACCCTTGCTCGCCATGTGGTACATCAAAGGCAGGGCTTGCCGATCCTTGGACCCCATCATCCAGGCGCCACCGTGTATTTGCAGTAACACAGGGCAACCGCCTTCGGGAATATGGGTCGGACGATAGATGTCCAGCCGCTGCTTGATGCCGGCAGCGCCATAGGCGATGTTTTTCAGCTTTTCGACATCCGGCCTATCCATGTGGAACGGCCGCCACCAATCCCGGAAAGTCGCCGCATCTTCCAGCTTCTTCCGCGCGCTCTGAGGTATGCGCTGACGGTAATCCGCGCCAAGCCCCGACCGCAAAGCCGCCTCGGTGAGTTCGGTGGAGCGGAACGCCATTCTGATATTGTTGGCCAGGGCGATCCAACTGAATACCAGAACCAGCAACGCAATGACTCCCAGCGCGGAGGACAGAGCCCCCAGGCCCACCAGCACCAATGCAATCAGCAACTGGGTCGGCAACCACAGCCAGGACAGCTCGGTGGTAACGAGCGAATAGGCAAATAGTGTCCACGGGGGTTCCACGCGTTCAGCGTGGCGATCGCGGTATACGGTTATCATCGAGACCACATTGAATGTGGCCAGGAGTGCCAAAAGCCAGTCCATGATTCAAGTTCCTGATTATCGAGAGCGCCTGTTGAATTGGGTCAATGCCCGCGCCGGCGACACCATTCATTATGGGGACAATATTAAAGACCACGGCCCCTGCCGGCAAATTATTCCCCATCGCCCCTGGCGGGATGTGGCAAATTACCCCGCGACTCAACACATGAGCCGGCTTTGCCCCTCCAGGTTTTCCATTGCTGCGACTATTGGCTCCGGGATATCGCAGCTCAGGCCGAGGGCGTAGTCGTAGTACAGCACCAGCCCGTCGCCATCGGCGACAATCCGCCCAAGTTTCTCGCTGTACACAGCAAATTGCATGCTGAATTTTCTCGCCGACAGCAAGACACTGCGGGTCCCGATCTGGATGGTGTCGGGATACCGCAGTGGCGCCCTGAAATCACAGCTTACCCGCGCCATGATCGGGCCGAGGTTCGCCTGCTGTTTATACGCATTCACCCCGATTCGATCGAAATAAGCCATCCGACCATCTTCAAAGTAACGCAAATACACGGCATTGTTGACATGTCCGTAGGCATCCATATCGCTCCAGATGACACTTTGCACCACGATGATCGGGAATTCGCCAAGCATTGCTGCCATACCATGCTCCTGCATTAGCAGAACATAATAAATCAAGGGTAGCGCTCCGGGTACCCGGACTAACCCCTACCCCAGGCTGTGCTTGCAAAACGCGGTCTCTCCGGTTCTTTGCAGTAAAAGACGCTAGTCTATGCGTACAGGCCGCTGTGCACTCTATAATGAGGGATTAAGGAGCCTCCCTCAATCATCGGTGGCCCTGGGCTGGAAAACCGCGAAAACCAGCTCAATCCTGAATTTGGCACGAGTGGCTGCGGTAGCCGCCTCTGAATTCCCTGGACGAGAATACTATGGACGTCTCAACTGATCTGGATATCTACCTGCAACCCAGCGCCTGTATCAACAGCGACTCAATGGTGATTCAAGCGCTCTCCCGCGCCCTCGTGGAACCAGGCAAACCCGCGCTCAACAGTGCCGTCACACTGTATTACTGGGTACGTGACCATATCCGCTACAACCCCTACAGCCTTGAAAGAAGCCAATGCGCCTTGCAGGCCAGTCGCACCGTGGAGGCCGGTGAGGGCTGGTGTGTCCCGAAGGCCGTGCTGCTGTCGGCGCTGTGCCGGGCAGCGGGAATACCGGCGCGCGTGGGCTTTGCCGATGTTCGCAATCATCTCTCCACCGAGCGTCTGCGAGCGGCGATGGGCACCGACATATTTTACTTCCATGGCTACAGCTCCATTTACATTGACGGCCACTGGGTCAAGGCGACCCCGGCGTTCAATCTCAGCCTGTGCCAGAAGTTTGGCCTCGAACCCTTGGAGTTCAATGGCCGCGACGACAGCCTTTACCATGCATTCGACAGTACCGGTAACCGCCATATGGAATACCTGCTGGACCGCGGTGAATTCCTCGACGTACCGTTCGATGAGCTGATATCGACTTACCGGGAACACTACCCCGCCATGTTCCAACCCAATAACGAGACGCTGCCACAGCAATCGAGCTGGCTCAGCGATGTGGACCGGGAGACCGGTCGCTAGCTTACCCAACCTCAGCGATTCGACACGCCGCATTCATACACCTGGTCGGTGCGCAATCACACGGCATCCTGCTTTTTGTAGGCGCAATCCAGCCCGGCTGTTCACCCCCTCAGCGCAAGTGTGCGGGTGGCCCGCCGGTTTTCCTCCCTGTACCCACAACGCTGAACGCTGCAATCCCGATAACAGGCCGTGCTGCCTGTTGAACTGCAAGCCTATTTATGTCGCAATAGAGGGCATTGTGGAGGAGAAAACATCATGAAGATGGGAATAGCCGGACTGGGGAGGATGGGCGCCAATATGGCGCGACGCCTGCAACGCGGGGGAATCGAGGTGGTCGCGTGGAATCGCAGCCCTGATGTCACCGGGGAGCTGGCCGCCGAAACCGGTCTCACGGCTGCCGCCAGCCTGGCCCAACTGGTCGAGGCCCTGCCCTCGCCACGGGTGGTTTGGTTGATGCTGCCAGCAGGCGAGATCACCGAGGCAACCATCGCACACCTGCTGCCGCTGTTGAGTGCCGGCGACCTGGTGGTGGAAGGGGCCAACAGTTTCTACAAGGACTCGATGCGTCGTGCAGCCCTGCTGGAGGATGCCGGTATACAGTTTGTCGACGCCGGGGTTTCCGGTGGTATCTGGGGTCTCGACAACGGCTACGCACTGATGCTTGGCGGCACCGCCGACGCCTTCAAGCGGGTGGAGCCTGCGGTCAAGGTATTGGCACCCGGGCCAGAAACCGGATGGCTACACTGCGGGCCGGCCGGCAGCGGCCACTTCGTCAAAATGATACACAACGGTATTGAATACGGGATGATGCAGGCCTACGCCGAGGGCTTTGCCCTGATGAAAGCGCGCACCGACTTCGATCTCGACCTGGGTGCGATCGCCGAAATGTGGCGCCACGGAAGTGTCGTTAGAAGCTGGCTACTCGATCTCACCGCAGATTTCCTCGCCAGCGACCAGCACCTGGATGGCGTCGCGCCGGTGGTGGCGGACTCCGGTGAAGGCCGCTGGACCGCCCTGGAGGCCATTGAGCAGGGGGTGCCCGCCCCGGTTATGAGTCTCGCCCTGATGATGCGCTATGCCAGCCAGGGCAATGGCGACTACAGTGCCAAATTGCTCGCCAAGATGCGCCAGGGGTTTGGTGGTCATGCCCTGGCCGACGAAAAGCCGTCATGATTGGCCCCTGCCATTTCGTCATCTTCGGCGCCAGCGGCGACCTTTCCATCAACAAGCTATTGCCGGCACTCTACTACCTGCAATGCGAGGGTCGCCTGCCCGAGAGTCTCGCCTTCGTCGCCGTATCGCGGCGGCCCTGGGATAGCGACCAGTGGCGGGCGTTTATGCGCGAGCAACTCCCTGAGCGCCTCGGTGAGGATTTCGATGAAGCGGCTTTCCAGCGATTCTCCGAGCTGTTCAACTACGTCCAGGTGGTGCACGATTGCGCCGAGCACTACACCGCATTGAAGACCGAGCTGGCCAGGCCGAGGGAAGGTGTTTGCGCCAACGTGGTGTTTTATCTCGCGGTAGCACCGGCGGACTTTTCCGTGGTCGTCAGTCAACTGGACGCCGCCGGGCTCAGCGGTCGCCTGTTCGGCAACCGCATCGTGGTGGAGAAACCCTTTGGCTACGACCTCGACACCTCGCTGCAACTCAACCAGCACCTGCACAAGCATTTTGAAGAGGAGCAGATTTACCGCATCGATCATTATCTCGGCAAGGAGATGGTGCAGAACCTGTTGGTATTCCGCTTTGCCAACAGCCTGGTGGAGCCGATCTGGAACCGCAACTACATTGACCATGTGCAGATCACCGTTGCCGAAAGCCGGGGCATCGGCGCGCGCGCCGGGTATTTCGACCACACCGGGGCCCTGCGTGACATGGTGCAAAACCACATGATGCAGTTGCTGTCGGTAGTGGCAATGGAGCCCCCGGCGATGCTTGACGCGGATGCGCTCCGGGACGAAAAGGTCAAGGTGATGCGCTCGATACGCCCTATCCCCAGTCACGCCGTCAATCAGTTTGCCCTGCGTGCGCAATACAGCGCCGGCGACGCCAGCCCCGGCTACCGCAATGAGACCGGCGTGGCGGCAAACTCCATGACCGAGACCTTCGTGGCGGCAAAATTCTACATCGACAACTGGCGCTGGTCCGGGGTGCCGTTTTACCTGCGCACCGGTAAGCAACTACCCCATGATCGCAGCATGGTCAGCCTGCGGCTCAAGCATCCGCCCCAACAGTTGTTCCGCGAAACCACCATCGAGCACGTCGAACCGAACTGGATCGTCTTGTCGCTGCAACCCGAGGAAAGCATGCACATTGAATTGCAGGCCAAGGTGCCAGGGCTCGACATGCACACGCGCACGCTGTCCTTGATGGCGTCTTTTCGCAGTGAGGGAGAGCGCCCCCTTGGCGCCTACGAGGCACTTCTGCTGGATGTGATCGAAGGCGACCACAGCCTGTTCATCCGCTTCGACGAGGTGGAATGGTCGTGGCGGGTGGTAGACCCGATATTGCGCCACTGGAGTCGGGAGACCGACTTTATTCACAGTTACCCGGCCGGCAGTTGGGGGCCGGAAGCCGCCAGCCGGCTTTTCGATAACGACGACCAGCGCTGGCGCAATGACCTGTAGACACCCAGTGCAGGCGGATGGCGGCGATCCTGGCACGCCCCGCAGGTCGACCTGGGCACAAAAAACGGCCGTTTCGGGCGCAGACTCCCTGCACCCCGCATGCCACCCACAAGCCGCCAGGTGATTGCCGCAGTGAGCTCCGACAACCGGCATTTGCGTCTCCACCAGTATCCCGACAACAGCACCCTCACCACTGATCTTTGTCGGCGCATCGACGCGCTGTCGCGGGAGTCGATTGACAGCAAAGGTCGTTTCAGTGTCGTGCTCGCCGGAGGCACCACACCCCGGCAACTGTACCGGCGGCTGCGGGGTTTGCAGACCACATGGGACCGCTGGCATATCTACTTTGGCGACGAACGCTTCCTGCCGCGGGGCCATGCCGACCGCAACGACACCATGGCTGATGCCGCCTGGCTGACCCATGTGCCCATACCGTCTCATCAGGTGCACCGACTACCAGCGGCGGCACACCTGGAGTCCGCTGCCGACGACTATGACAAGACTCTGCAGCGGGCGCCAGGCTTCGACCTGGTACTGCTGGGTCTTGGGGAGGACGGTCACACCGCAAGCCTGTTCCCGAACGACGACACAGGTATCCATGGCTCCCGCCTGGCAGTAGCGATTTACCACGCACCCAAGCCGCCCCCCCGACGCGTGAGCTTGACGGCGCACTGCCTGAGCCTGGGAGCGAATGTCTGGTTTATCGTCAGTGGCGAGGGCAAGAAAGCTGCGCTGCAAGCCTGGCTGGCAGGCGCCGCGCTGCCGCCGGCGACCATCACACCCGGCGCCGGAGTGGACATCTTTACCGATATCACGTTTTAATGCCCGCCAGTAAATCATCGCCTCGAACCGCGGCCAATCAAAAGGAAACGCCGATGGCACCGAATAGCAAAACGCTGGTATTGCCCGGCCTGTTGCTGGGTGTTCTGGCGCTGGGCCTCGCTATTGCGCTCAAGCCCAGCCCGGAGTTGGCGCCCAACTTTGACCCTGCGCGACTGGTTGAAATCGTGCGGCTGGAAAAGCAGGAGGTGGCGCCTGAAGTCAGAGGTTATGGCCGGGTGGAGCCCAAGCATATCTGGCAGGCCACCGCCGAGGTCAGCGGGCGCCTGGTATACCGCCATCCCCAGCTCGAATCAGGCCGAATTCTGGCCCAGGACACCCTGCTACTGGAGATCGACCCCCTTGAGTACCAGTTGAAACTGGCCCAGGCGGAAGCCAACCTCAACGCCACCCAGACCCGGCTAAACCGCATCGACAAGGAGGCCAATAACCTTAACGACAGCCTCAAGACCGAGCAGCAGAAACTCGCCCTGGTGCAGCAGGAATACCAGCGCAAGCTGTCCTTGAAGGAGAACAACCTGATCTCCCAGTCCGACCTAGAGGGCCAGCAGCAGGCGTTGCTGACCCAACGCAAACTGGTACAGGATCTGCAAAGCGCCTACGAACTGCTACCGGATGACACCAAGGTCACCCTGGCCCAACTCAGTGTCGACGAGGCCAAGTTGAAGGACGCCCAGCGCCAGCTTGACAAGACCCGCCTGCTACTGCCCTTCGACGCCCGTATCGCAGAAGTCAATGTTGAGCAGGACCAGGTCGTAACCCTGGGCTCGCAGATGCTGGTGGCCTACCAACTCGGCCGGGTCGAAATCGAGGCCGAGATGTCCCTCAAGGATATGGGCACGATCCGCCGCAGCATCGAAGCCTCGCCAGTTTTGCCCAAGTTCACCAATATCGAAGAGTTGCAATTGCAGGCCCGGGTCGAATTCCACAACGCAGACGCACGCTATCAGTGGCCCGCGACCGTGACCCGGGTCGCGGAGACCGTGAATCCCGACCAGGCGACGGTGGGAGTCTACCTGGAGGTCGAGCAGTCTTTCCCGGAATTGCAGCTGATGGAGCGCGGTAAACCCCCGCTTACCCGGGGCATGCTAGTCTCAGCCTTTATCAGCGGCTACACCTCGGCCCAGTTTGTGGTTCCCGAAAAAGCCCTGCGGGGCCGACAGGTTTACCTCATGGACGATTCCGACAGGCTGGCAATCAGGCCCGTGGAGGTACTGTTTCGCAGCACCGAGGGCGTAGCCGTCAGCGGCGAGCTCAACGAGGGGGATAGGCTGATTCTCAATGACCTGATTCCCGCCATCGAGGGCATGAGCCTGCGCACGGTGGCTACCCCCACCATCACGACCCACACCCAGCAAGGGGGCACCCCCCGGTGATAGGCTATTTCATCCGCCATCCTACCGTGGCCAACCTGGTCATGCTGGGCTTCCTGGTGCTCGGGATTTCCAGCCTCGGCGGCATCAAGCGGGAGACTTTCCCCGAATTTGCCCTGCCCTATATCTCTGCCACCGTAGTCTACCCGGGTGCCTCACCGGTGGATATCGAGGAGAGCCTGTGCCTGCGCATGGAAGACGCCGTCGATGGCCTCACCAGTATTGAAGAGACGCGCTGCGATGCCCAGGAAGGCGTCGCCAACATGGTGTTGAAGCTTGAAGAGCACGCCGATGTCGGGCGCCTGCTGCTGGATGTGCAAACCCAGATCAACGCCATCAAGGACTTCCCCACCGAGATCGAACCGCCGGTGGTCAAGGAGCTGGACTTTGTCGACGCGGTGGTGGATATCGCGATCGCGGCCGACGCCACCTGGCCCCACCTCAAGGCCTATGCCGAGGACCTCAAGCATCGCTTGAAAGTTGATGCCGGCGTCAGCCTGGTGGAGGTCGCCGGGTTCTCTGACCACCAACTGCGCATCGAGCTCGACCAGGCGGCAATGCGTCGCATGGGGCTGACCGTGGGCGACATCGCCGATAAGGTCGGCCGCCAGAATATACGCATGCCGGCCGGTAATCTCGAGCTGGCCGACAAGACCCTGCTGGTACGTTTCGATGCGCGCCAAAGTACGCCGGAAGCGCTGGCCCAGACCGTTATCGATGCCGACGCCGATGGCGCCATGGTTAGGCTGGGTGATATCGCTACCATCAGCGATCGCTTCGAGCTGGATGAAGAGCAAATACTGTTCAACGGCATGCCTGCGGCAATTCTAAGAATACAAAAGAACAAGGCCGACGACGCCCTGCGCGTCAAGGCCAGGGTTGTAGACTTTGTGGAACAGGAACGACAGCGCGCGCCGGCCGGGGTGAGCCTGAACCTGACCAACGACATGTCGTCACTGGTGGCAGACCGCCTGGCCATGATGCTGCGCAATGGCTGGCAGGGCATCATCCTGGTGTTTCTCAGCATGTGGCTGTTTTTCTCCCTGCGCTATTCGTTCTGGGTATCGGCGGGATTACCGGTGGCCTTTCTTGGCGGCCTGTTCCTGATGACCGTATTCAATGTCTCGATCAACATCATGAGCCTGGTCGGCCTGCTCATGGCCATCGGCATCATGATGGACGATGCCATCGTTATAGCGGAGTCGATCGCCGCTCATATCGAGCGCGGCCTGGCCCCCGCCGATGCGGTCACCCAGGGGGTCACCACGGTCGCGCCGGGAGTGCTATCGTCGTTCCTGACCACGGTATTCATTTTTGGTGCCTTGCTCGGGCTCGATGGGCAGATGGGCGCCGTGCTGGCGGTGGTGCCGACGGTGTTGATCATGGTGCTGGTGGTGAGCCTGGTGGAAGCTTTCCTGATCCTGCCCCATCACCTGCTGCACTCCCTCTCCGATCATGCGGAAGCGCAGCCGGCGCCACGGTGGAAACAGGCTTTCAGTCAGCACTTCGAGAACTTTCGCAATGTTCGCCTGGTCGGCGCGGTCACGCTGTTGGTGCGTTGGCGCTACGCCACGGTTGGCGCAGTATTCGGGCTGCTGCTGGCATCGATCGCGATGGTGGCCGGCGGCATCATCAAGTTTGTACCGTTTCCCGATCTGGATGGCGATATCGCCGAGGCCCGTATCGTGCTGCCGCCGGGGTCCTCACTGGCACAGACCCGCGCCATTGCCGCAAGAATCATCGCCAGCGCCGAGCGGGTGGGGGCGAGAATGGACGAGGAAAACACCGAACCCCAGGCGCTGATCCAGGACATCACCGAGCAATACAACTTCAATGCCGATGCCGGCGAGAGCGGCTCCCATGTAGCCACCGTGAGGCTCGACCTGTTGTCGGCGGAGGTTCGCAACACCCTGATCGATGATTTTCTCGATGCCTGGCGCAGCGAGACAGGCGAGCTGGCGGAACCGCTTTCCATAGCCTTCAAGCAACCAATGATGGGCCCCGCGGGAAGGGATATTGAAGTGCGCATGCAGCACCAGGATCTCGACATCCTCAAACAGGCATCGGTCGAGGCGCAGAACTATCTTGCGCAGTTTGATGGTGTCACCGGCATTCTCGATGACATGCGCCCGGGCAAGGAAGAAATCCTGGTAAAGTTGAAACCCGGAGCGGAAACCTATGGCGTCGACGGCAGGATGGTGGCCGCACAGCTGCGCGCTGCTTTTTACGGCCAGACCGCTGATGAAATCCAGGTCGGCACAGAGAATATCAAAATTGTGGTGCAGCTCGACAAACGCCAGGCAGGCGACCTGCAGGCGCTGGAAAATTTCCCGGTGATGATGGCCAACGGACAGCAGTTACCGTTGTCGTCAATCGCGGAGCTGGACGATCAGCGTTCGTTCGTTCGCATTCAGCGTATCAACGGCCTGCGCACCATCAGCGTCATTGCCGATGTCGACCACCGCCGCGCCAATGGCCGCGAAGTGCTGAGCCGACTGCAGCAGGAACTGGTGCCCCGATTGAAAGCCAGCTACCCGGGACTGCGGTTCGACTTTGAGGGCGCAGCAAAGGAGACGGCGAAAACCGGCGCCTCGCTCGGCAAGGGCTTTCTGATCGGCCTGTTCGGCGTTTTCGCCATCCTCAGCTTCCAGTTCCGCGACTACGTGGAGCCGGTGGTGGTGATGCTGGCCATCCCGATGGCGCTCATCGGCGTATTCTGGGGCCACTTTTTACTGGGCTACAGTCTGTCGATGCCGTCGATCATGGGCTTTGTCTCCCTCGCCGGCATCGTGGTCAACGACTCGATTTTGCTGGTGCAGTATATCCGGCGCCACGTCGACCTCGGCGACGACATCTACGGTGCGGTGGTCAGCGCCAGTCGCGAACGCTTTCGGGCGGTCATGCTGACATCGCTCACCACCGCGGCGGGCTTGCTGCCCATCCTGCTGGAAACCAGCCTCCAGGCACAGGTGGTTAAACCGCTGGTTATTTCCATTGTTTTCGGCATATTTGCGTCCACCCTGTTGGTGCTGCTGGTGATCCCCTGCGCCTACGCGATCATGGCGGATTTCGGTCGCATCCACCGCCACGAGCCGCTGCGCAAAACTGGTGCCCCCTGAATGCACAGCCCCGCCCCGATCGAGGGATTTTGCCAGTACCTGGGGCGCATCGCCTGATCACGCCGTCATTCAGGTGTCGCTGCCTTTGCAGCTTGCACAAAGACCGCTGACCCTTTACCCATTTTTCTGAGGCTTTTATTGATATTGAGGAAGCCCGCCGATACGGGACTTACCCTGGCGGGATCAACGTAGGCAACAGATCCACTGCTCGGGTCAGGAGCACCGGGGAAGAACACCACTACCTGGCCGTCGTCGGTACGCTCCATTTCGAAAGCCAACTGGGACATATCGTCCAACGCAACCAACACCGGCAGAACATCCTCGAGGTGCGATTCGCCACCGACGCCGGCAGCCACCATTTTGGTCCAGGCATAGCCGGGCACTAACTCCAGTAATATACTATCGAGCCTGCCGTACAACGCCCTGGCAGGCGCGCTGCGCGCAACCATACCCGCCGCCAGGCACACCAGCAGCATCACCATCAAAGCAAGTATGTTGATAAGGCCAACCCCGGCGATGGAATCCATGGGCAACAAGCGCTCAATAGGGGCGGCAACCGCTTTCATGATGTTGAAAGCCTTGCCCAGCAGGACCACCAGTACTACCAACGGAATCAAAAATATGGCACCACCGAGCAGGGTTGTTTTAAGAAAATTTCTCATAGTCCGGTCCTATCGATTAACGAAACGCGCCGCAATCCACTGGCGACTGCGGTCAGGGGGCACACTCAAGGCCCGCCTAAAGGGAGTTATCCTGGCCGACAGGGGATTTTCCTCGCCAGGCCAGGCGTGAAGGCCTTACCCGTGCTGACAAGGCAGAAGACATAATGCTACCGGACAGGATAAAATGGCAACCAATTTGCAAGCAATCCAGATTACGAGGTTAACACCATGACTACAGCCACAGCGACCCTGGCACCCGAGCAAGACGAAGAACTGGAAATGTTCCGCGATATGGTTCTGCGGTTTTTTGAGCAGGAATTGCTGCCGCACTATGAGCAATGGGAAGAGGACCACATAGTTCCCAGGGAGATATGGAACACCATGGGCGCTGCCGGTTTGCTGCTGGTGGATATGCCCGAGATATACGGTGCTGCCGGTGCCAGCTTTGAGGTCATCCAGATGATCCAGCACGAAATGTGCCGCCTGAACATGCACGGCCTGGGTAGCGGTTATAACATCCACTCCAATATCGTGGCGCCTTACATCTACAACATCGGCACCGACGAGCAAAAACACCACTGGCTGCCGCGCATGGTCACCGGCGAGGTGGTTGCCGCCCTGGGCATGTCCGAGCCCGGTGCCGGCAGTGACGTCGCCGCGATGCGCACCACCGCTGTTCGCGACGGCGACGAGTATGTCATTAACGGCTCGAAGATCTTTATCACCAATGGCATTCATGCCGATATGGTCATTGTTTGCGCCAAAACCGACCCCGGCGCCGGCGCCAAGGGCATCTCGCTTTTTATGGTGGATACCTCCCTGCCCGGCTTCTCCTGCGGCAAGAAAATCGAAAAAATCGGCCAGCATGCCAGCGATACCGCAGAATTGTTTTTTGACAACCTGCGGGTGCCTGCCAACGCCCTGCTGGGGGGCGAAAACCGCGGCTTTGTGCACCTGATGGAAGAGCTCCCCCGCGAACGCCTGGGCTGCGCCGCACAAGCCATTGGCCACGCCCGGGGTGCACTGGAAATAACCGCCGACTATGTTACCGAACGTAAAGCCTTCGGCCAGAGCATCAGCCAGTTTCAGAACACCCGCTTCAAACTCGCGGAATTGAAAACCGAACTGGAAATGTGCACCGCGTTATTCGAAAAATACATGGCCAAGTTCAAAGTCGGCGCGATGACCGTGGAGGACGCCGCGATGATCAAGTATTGCACCACCGAGATGCAGCTGCGCATGGTCAACGAGTGCCTGCAATTGTTCGGCGGTTACGGCTATACCGCAGAATACCCGATCTCCCGCTTTTATCGCGATGCCCGCATCCAGACGATTTACGCCGGCACGTCAGAAATCATGAAGGAAGTCGTGGCTCGGGGCATCGTCGGGCGCTAGCCGCCCACACAACCGCAGGATGAACCGTTGCTCGCCTCGTGGTTGAGGCGGCGATGCGCAGAGCTGGGCGCTTATTCACGGCATGTTTATATTGCCTACGTTTCCTTACTTTGAGCGGCTTGTCTTCGGCCTGGTCATTGCTGTCCTGGGCCTTGCAGCAACAGCTCAGGCAGAGGACCATGAGAAGACCAATGTCATCCTGCTTATCGGCGATGGCATGGACCACCAGCAACTCACCATCGCACGCAATTATCTGGTCGGCAGCAACGGCTTGCTGCTTATAGACCAGCTACAGAATCTGTCTACCGTGCGAGTCCAAACCCTGTCGCCTGATGAGTCCGGACGTGCGGTCTATGTCGCGGACTCGGCAAACACCGCCACGACGCTCGCCACGGGCACGCTGACCAGCAGGGGGCGCATCGCGATGGACTACGGCGGCATACGCTCATTGCCGACGATCATCGAGCTGGCCCAGCGCGCCGGCTATGGCACCGGCATCGTTACCACCGCCAGCGTCACCGATGCCACGGTCGCGGCATTTGCGGCCCACAGTGTACACCGGAAATGCGAGGGTCCTGAGGATTTGCGCGCAACCGTCCACTGGTACGGCGCAACAATCGACTGCAGCGCACAAGCCGTCGAGCGCGGGGGACCCGGGTCTATCGCCCATCAGCTGAGCAGCGCGGGGCTGGATGTGCTGCTGGGCGGCGGCTACAAACACTTCGCGCAGTCCGCCTATGGCGGCGAGAAACGCCCCCTGGATACAGCCTCGGACCGGGGCTACTTCATTGCAACCGATAGTCGCAACCTCGCTGCAGCACCGGCAGAGCGCCCGCTGCTGGGCCTGTTCGCAGCGCTAGACATGCCGGTCGCCCTGCAGGGGCAGGGCCAGCGCAAAGCCGAAGCAGTGACACCCTCAAAAGACCCGAACAACATGGCGGCAATGCCTTTTTCCTGTGTGCCCAACCCGGACAGCGCATCGGTACCCAGCCTGCAACAGATGACCGAAAAGGCACTTGCCAAACTGGGCAACGGACCCCGGCGGGGGTTTTTCCTGATGGTGGAATCCGCCTCTATCGACAAGCAGTCCCACGCCCGCAACCCCTGCGGGCACATCGGTGAAGTCGGGCAACTGGAGCAGGCCCTGCAAAGTGTCCTCGCGTTTGCCAGACGCCAGCCTGATACCCTCATCCTGGTAACCGCTGATCATGGTCACGCGGCACAGATCATTCCCGACCAGTCCAGCTTCAGGTTTGATGAATACGCCCATCACAGCCCCGGCGCTGTGGCCAGGGTGCGCACCCCGGAGGGCTCGGTCATGATGATCAATTACGCCACCAGTGTTGCCGTTGATGAACTGCATACCGGCACCAATATTCCCCTGATGGCCCAGGGCCCGGGTACGGCCGGAATTCCCGCCTATTTGACGCAGGCGGATATCCACCGCCTGATGATGGACTTTCTGGGCCTGGAGTGAGTTCGACTGGGTTAGATAACGATAACGGTCAGGGCGACGGCGCTGGATGGAGAAAACGCAGGCTGTTGACGTCAGCAACATAGAACGGAAAGTATTCGGGCGTGCCAATCATGTTGCCCCCCTCGACACGGGTCGGCAGACGATAGCCCTCGAAGTCGCGATACCTCGAGGGATAGCCGCCGAAAGGCTGCAGTTGATAGACCCGCGCCGGATTGGCGTTACTCCAGCGCTGCATCGTCACCCGGGTTGGCCGACCCTCACCATCGACCGCGACCTCGACCTGCTGGCTGAATTCACCCGCAACCACCGTTACGCTGGCGGTATTGTCATCGATGCCGCGCCAGCTCACACCGGGGCGCGGCAACAAAGCAGCGGGAACCCAGAACACCGACTCAGCGATGACCCGCCCATAGGCTGAGCGCGCATGATCTGCACTACCGCCGATCCGCACCAGGGGTATCACCCCGAACAGCCAGAAACGCGTCCATGAGCGGGTCCCCAGCGCCGCGTCCGAACCCACTATCCGCAGCCAGAATGCGCCGCAGGAAAGCCGCCATACCAGACCTTGCGGCGGCGCCAGTATCTGCTGCGCCCGCATGCGCTGATAACGAGGATTGGATTGGTTACCCAGCCCCAGTTCACCGGACATACTGATCTGTGCGACCCTGTGCAAAGGTGTTCCGGGCGCAATGCTGAAGCGAAAGTAGCGCTGCGCCGGTTCCGGCAAACCAACCAGCATCGAATAGGAAAACAGTGGCGTCCCGGCGTTCGTCCCGGCGGCAAGGGTTTTCCATAGTCGGACTGCAGCCCGCTGATCGCGCCAGTAGCAGGCAAACAGCGCAACGATAGCAACACCAATCGCGTACACTATCCAGAGCATAGGCGAAACGAACCGTGTGCTTCGCGCAACATGGCTGGAGCGGGTGAGGAGAATCGAACTCCCGTATGCAGCTTGGGAAGCTGCCGTTCTACCATTGAACTACACCCGCATTAACTACACCCGCATTAACTACACCCGCATTAACTGCACTTGCATTGAACTGCGCCCGCATTGAACTCCACCCGCGTTAGCCACCAACCCTTCGCGACGCCAGCTATCATAGCAAGCTAAACCGCTGGGCCCAACAGCATTCGACGCAGAAACCGGCAGCGGGCCTTTGGCCTGACTGTGGTCGAGACGCAGCGCCATTAGGTTACCGGTAATGCAGTCTGCAGCGTGGTTGTCTGCCGCAAAAAACTGTAGATATTGAAAATCGGGCTGTTATACTTTTGCCAGAAGCTGAACTTAATAACAACAGACTCAGGGGTACCACAATGCGCAATCAAAAAAATAAGCTGTTAGGCGGGCTGGTCACAACGGCTGCGCTAACCATCGCGGCTCAGTCGCCGACAACGCTGGCAAATACCGATACCATGAGCGAGCACACTACTATCGGTGAATGGGATTTGGGCCTAACACTTTACGGCTGGGCCAAGAGCGTGGACGGGCAGACACGGGGCTCTGATATAGCCCTCGACTTCAGGGACGACGTTATCGACCTGCTCGATGGTGCGTTCATGACCAAGATCGAGGCGGAAAGTGGCCCACTATTGGTCTTTGCCGCCTACGAGTACACCAAGCTGGCGCTAGACAACAACGATCTCACGCTAAATTATGATGTTGATGTGCCCTTCGATCCGCCAGGGCCGCTTCCGCCTACCACCATTACCGTACCCGTTGATGTCACATCGAGAATCGACGTCAGCGATGTCCAGCATATGTGGGAACTAGGTGCGGCGTGGAGACTTTACGACGGCCACGGCCTCGACTTTTTTGTTGAGGGCGGGCTGCGTTGGTACGATTATCAAATCAAGGTGTTCTTCAATTCTGCAGATGTCACCGTGGGACTGCCCGGCGGCGGCACGACACAGCGACCGCTCCCGACGGAGAACCGGACCATCGGCGCTGAATGGTTGCAGCCCTTTGTCGGGGCGCGTGGCAATTATCACTTCGGCGAAAACTGGCGCCTGGAAGGCCGCGTGACTTATGGCAACAACCCCTGGGATAGCTCAGACAGTAACAACAGCTGGATGGCCGAGGCCAACGTCTACTGGCAGGTCCTCGACTGGGGAGCCATTATGCTGGGCTACAAATATGTCAAACAGGACTACGACAACGGCCGCGAAGGCAGCGACTACAATTACAGCTGGGATATGGATGAGTTCGGCCCGCAAATCGGATTCACCTTCCTGTGGTAGCAGATAGCTGAGCTATTCACAGCGACCTTTCCAGCCCACGCAATAGCGTTGGGGAAAAGCCCGCGATCGATTTGGCCGCGGGTTTTTTTATGCGCCACCGCATTGTCAACTCCCACCAATAGGGTTAGCTGCTGGCAGCCCGTGAGAACGCCCGATTGCTGTCCACTCTCATACGGCCGGCAGCGGCACTATTAACCGTTTGTCACCGTTTGCTGACAGGAAAATCCGCGGCTTTTGGTATAAACTGCCGTTCTTCTTTTATCATCGAGAATTTCCCCATTAATACTGTTAGCGACAAAACCATGGCGGCTGCGGACGCGCCTGCCGCCACCGGGCGCCCCAGCCTGCTATTGCTGAACTATGAGTTTCCCCCGCTCGGAGGTGGCGCTGGGCGCGGCACCTATAATCTGGCGCAACAATTGGCTAAAAAAGGCTACGAAGTTGACGTGCTGACCTCGAAGGCGCCCGGGCAAGGGCCCTGTGAGAAAATTGAAGGCTTTACCGTGCACCGGGTGGCGAGCTGGCGCAAGGGGGTTCACGACTGCGGTTTTCGCGGCGCCATCACTTTTCTGCTGTTTGCCGTTCCCGCTTTTTTGCGCCTGACGCGCAGCAAAAACTACCTCGTCCTGCACTATTACTTCGGCTTGCCCACAGGCATGCTGCAATGGCTACCGGGGCGCCATCGCAAGATCCCCTATATTGTCTCGCTGCGCGGTTCGGACGTGCCGGGTTATGACCCGTTCAACAGCTCGCTGGAGTTTTTCCATCGGCTGCTACTGCCCGTGACCCGATCGATCTGGCACAACGCCAGCAAGGTTGTCGCTCTCAGTGAGACCCTGAAGGAGACGGCCCTCGAAGCCGTTCCCGATGCCGACATCGCCGTGATTGCCAACGGTATTGAATCGGAGCAGTTCTACAATGCCAATACCCGTTCGGGTGACTTAAGCCCGGTGCGTCTGATCTGTGTCTCCCGCCTTATCGAGCGCAAGGGGATCCAGCATTTGCTGCGGGCTCTCAAAGTCATGCAATATCCCGTTCACCTCAGCATCGTGGGTGAGGGCAACTACCAGCAGCAACTGATCGAGCTGGCGGCGGAGTATGAAGTGGCGGACAAGGTCACCTTTCACGGCTACTGCCCACGCGAACGCCTGGTTGACCTTTACTCAGCCAGTGATATCTTTGTCCTTCCCACCATGGCCGAATCGTTCGGTCTGGTATTCATCGAGGCAATGGCCTGTGGCGTGCCGATTATCGGAACTCGCGTAGGCGGGGTACCGGATATCGTGCAGGAGGAGAACGGCATTCTGGTGGAGCCCGATGACTACCTGGCGGTGCGCCGGGCTATTGACGAGTTGGCGGGGGACCCGCAGCGCCGGGCAGCCATGGGAGAAGCCTGTCGCCGCCGGGTGATAGAGCACTACAGCTGGATGACCGTGGCAGAAAAATACGAGCAATGTTACGCCAACGCGGCAGGGTACGATCTGCCAGTCACTGTGCAAGAGTGCGGGCAAACCGCGGCACAGGCCGCTCAATAGAAGCTAGGGAACCGCTACGGACCGAGCCTGGACATGAAATCGCCGAATACTCACTCCGCCTCCGATCCGCTGACACCACGTCAGCGACTCCTGCTCAACCAGCAACTGAAACGCTGCTACCAAAACGTACCGCACTATCGCCACGTTTTTGAGCAGATAAAATTTGACCATAACAATCACTACCAACTGGCGGAGTTACAGCGGCTGCCGACACTGAGCAAAGAGCAGATCCGCAATAACTACAAGGATTTCATCAGCCTGAAGTACAACATGGAGCGCTGTAAGCATAGCTATTCCAGCGGGTCCACTGGTGAGCCCTTCGCCACCTATTTCGACCACCTCAGCTGGTACCGAAAGAAATATTTCCTCAAACTGCAGGCCCGCTTCGCCTGTGGTATGTCGTTTGGCGATCGCGTGGCCATACTGGAGTGTGTACCGGAAGAAAAGGCACGACAGAGCAACAAGAGGGCATGGCTGCGGGACCCCGTGTTAAAAATCAGGGTGTTTTCCCTGTTTGCCGACACCGACGAACTGCTCGCCAAACTACGCGATTTTCGCCCCCGGAATATTTACGGCTACCCCAGCCACCTGATGACCCTTGCCAATTCCATCAGCGGTGGCGCCAGGCCCATTCCAGGTGTCGAGCGCATTTTCACTGCTTCCGAGTATCTCAAGTCAGGATCTCGGCAGTTCATCGAGCAGCACTTCAACGCGCCGATTTTTGATCATTACGGCAGCACCGAATTCAAGGAAATCGCCTGGCAGTGCCCCTCGAGCAATGGCAGCGGCGGCTACCATGTCCACAACAACGAAGTGATCTGTGAAATCATCGACAGCGATGGTAACCCTGCCCCCAATGGCAGTAGCGGAGAAATCGTGGTCACCGACCTGCGTAACAAGGCGATGCCGCTGTTGCGCTACCGTATGAACGACCATGGCCTGATGTCATGGGAGAGATGCAGTTGCGGTTACGAGGGCCCTACGCTGCTGCCACTCGGAGGTCGCAGCTCGGACTACATCATACTGCCGTCTCTAAAGCAGATATCCCCCTACCTGATCACCACCAATATCGAGCACATCGACGGCCTGATCCAGTACCAGATCGACCAGAACTCCATCACGGGAATCGTTGCGCGAACGGTCTGGGAATCCCCCCCCGACGCATCGCAGTTGAATCGTGTGCATCATGCCATCGATGATATTCTCGATGGCAGCATGAGTATCAGCATCGAGGTTTGCGATGCGATATCGGTGGAGGAAAACGGTAAGCTAAAGGTTGTCAAACGGTCGGTTGAGCTCAGGCAGGCTTGACCAGCGCCGCCCGCAACGACGCCAGCAGCATGACCTTGCGATCGACGTAAACCACCAGCGGCAAACAATAGACCAGATAGATGAGACTGCCCAGCAGGCTTTCCAACCAGGGGTTTTCGAGGTGCAGGTAACGCAGTAGCAGTGCTACACCCAGCAGTGCATAGACAAAGGGCAGGTGAATCTGCAACATCGTGCGCCATTTTTCTGCGCTGCTTTTCCCCAGTATGCCCAGCACGTACAGATTCGCCAGCGTCGAAACCGCACAATAGAACAGCACCGATGCGCAAGCGACCCCGACAATGCCATACCCCAGCAGGACGGCGACCACGTTCAGCAATGCCCCCAACAATAACAACAGCGGAATCACGACGATAAAGATCCGCTGCCTGTCGAACACGACCAGCAAACCCCGGGGCACGCTCCAGATGACGGTAAAGAAAACCCCGGCCAGCAATATCTGTAAAACAGGCACCGCAGGCACGTAGGCCGGCAACAAGGTTTCAATCACCACGGCAATATTCAGCGCGATCAACCCCAGCAGCACCGGAATCAGGCCCGCCAGGAACAGCATTGGCTTGTCGTAGAGGTAGCCCATGGTAGTGAGATCTGTGCCCTTACCTTTCTGGTACATCAGGCGCGGGAACAGCACCGTCGATAACGCCAGCGGTATGTAGTTGATGGTCTCCGACAAGAATGCCGCCATACTGTAATAGCCGGTTGCTGCACTATCGATGAGGGTAAAAATAATCAATTTGTCGATACTGGCCATCAGTTTGGGCGCGATCGCCACGAACAGGATGGGAAAACCGATACCGATAAGGGCACGGCTGGTAGGCCAATGCAGGGAGGGCCGGGCCGGCAGGTGACGGCGCCAGAGCAGCCACCCGGTCAGCAGGGTGCTGGCAATGATCATGCCCACCAACAGCCCACTGATACCCCAGTACATCATCAACCACAAACCCGCAAGGGTATTCAACAGCGCGTAGAAGATATAGTAAACGGCCAGCAAAAAGATCTTTTTCTCACCCTTGAGCTGGTTGGGGATATAGAGGTGCACCGCATTCAGCACGAAGGTTACTGCGGCCAGGCGAATCTCGAGGCGGTAGGGCGCGGCAATTTCGAGGAAAGAGAAAACTGCTGCCGCCAGCCCACAGATTACGGATACGGCGATACACATCCCCAGGGTACCAGCGGTGATGCGCTGGTTGTCTTGATCCCGACCCTGCGCCTTGTTGAAGGGCAGCTCCCGCGCCACCGCCTGCGCCGATCCGGCGGTGACATAGTTGCCGGTTTCGAGGAAGGTCTTGAATATATTCCAAACGCCATACAGGGCGGGTCCCAGAAACCACGCCACCACAAAGCCGCGGACTACTGAGATCAACTGGAACAGATAGGAGGCGATGGAAAAGGCCGTCGCCTCGCGGACGATCGCCCTTGTCTCTCCCTGGGAGCCCTTCATCGACGTATCGAACCCTGTATTTCCAGCGCCATTTTCGCGACGCTGAGCCGCCAGTCGCGCATATCGCTATTTTTCGCACGCGGCCGGCCGAGGTTATCGCCAAAGTCACGCAGCGTTTCGACCCGGGTAGCCTTGTCGGCCAGGCCAGCGAAAACACAGCGCAGGTACGGTACCCAGTTGATGTAGTTAAACCCGACCTTGTAACGCGGTTGCGTCAGTGCCTCACCCTGCAGCACCCTGCAAACCCCCAAGGCAAAGTTCGCCCCGGCCTGGACTGCAAAATTGGTGTTGCCCCAGAAGCGGGGATTGATTTCTATCACCTTGGGCTGGCCATCGCGGGCGTCGATCTTGAGCTCGACCTCGGCTACCCCCTGCCAGCCCCAGTGGTGAAAAAAGGGCTCTATGAAATCCACCAGCGCGGGCTCATCCGTCGATCGGCCTAGTGCGCAGATGCCGCCATCCAGTGGCCACTGCCGCAATTTATGGCTGGTAAAGTACATGCGCCGCCGACTGTCTGCGTCGTAGAGCAGCGCCACCGAACGCATATTGCCGACGGGGCCAGGGATGTACTCCTGGATAAAGTAGGCATCCTGGTCCAGCTCCGACAACGCGGCCCGCAGGCGTCCGGCATCGTCGTGCAGCTGCAGCCCCTGGCCGCCACCCAAATCAGCGCGGGGCTTTACCATGACTTTATGATCGCTCTGCCTACGCAGGTAGTCCAGCGCTTCATCGGGTTCGAACAGCCTGGGAGAGGCAATACCCAGTTGCCGGCAGGACGCCAGAGTTCGATCGTTGTAATAAGCCGCTTGCCAGGCTGGATAGTCTGGAATCAGCATTCGACAGCGGGCAAGGAAGGCATCCTTGTTACGCACGAAAGGCTCGATCTGGTTACCCGGCAGTACGATATCGATACCCTCGGTGGCAACCAGGTCCAGCAAGGCCTGGGCATAGCCCGCCTGCGTTAACGCAGGCGTACACAGGTAGCAGGGCGTAAAGCGGCTGTGGGCGCCGCCGGGGAGGCGGCGATGGTCAGATCCCAGCACGTCAACATGGCCAGCCAGGGCCCGGATCAGGGCGTGGGAGGCATTGCGAGTCGCCTCGGTAACCAGCACTTTCATTGTCGGGAAACCTGGCCGCAACTATTTGGTGTAATTCTTCAACAGGAAGGTGTGCTCGTAGATATTGAACAGCGAGACATAGAGCATTTTGACCAGGGTCTCCTGGCGGTAGCTAACCGTCAGTTGGTTGGAGGGATTGTTGAACAGGTTGATGGTGGCATATACCTGTTCAAAACCCTGCTCCTGGGCCCAGGGATACATCTGGGTTACCAGGTAAGGACCCAGGCCCCTACCCCGATGCTCAGGGACCACGTAGAGATCGTAGAGGTAGGCCTTGTTGGCACCATTGAAGGGGAAGCTGTAGAGCTTGGAGGTGCATTCCTTCAAATTGAACCAGCAGTAACCGACGAGTTCCTCTCCCTTGAGAATACCGAAGCACACTTCGCCAATATCGAAACGCCGGGTGACCTCCTCCAGCGTGTTACCCTTTTTCGGTATCGCGGCCAGCTTGGGAATGCTGGTGCGCGCCAACTGCTCGCAGCGATAGCCCCGGGTTTTTTCCGAGGGCGGGGCGAAGCTGATCTCGCCCTCAACCTCAAAACAATAGAGGTTGAAGGGAAAGATATATATTCTGAATTTGCTCAATAAATCAAACAGCAGGCGGGGAGGATCGCTGTAACGAACCTTATGATATACATTCTGGAAAAAGTGACTCACGACGACTCCACCATGACACCCGATAACGTAGCGGTCCAAAGCCACATTGTAGCCTAATCATCAAGCTTTGCGATTGCCGGCCGGCATCCGAACCCCCCGCACTTCGGTCCATGAACCGCCTGGCCATTGTCGATCCGAATTGACTTTGTACCTTATACCGGGCACATTTTATCCGCAATCCCAAGGCCCGTGTGTCATCTGCACCCCAGCTATAACAATGGAGAATCGCATGGAAGACAGCCTCGCTGCCATCAAAACCCTGCAGACATCAATGAATGCTGCCGTGCTGGGGCAGGAGCACGCGGTCGAGAACATCATCGTCAGCCTGCTGTGTAATGGTAACCTGTTGCTCGAGGGCCTCCCCGGGACCGCCAAGACCCGCTCGATCAAGGTATTGGCAAGGGCGCTGGAGGCAAAGCTGGGTCGCATCCAGTTTACCCCGGATCTGCTGCCATCGGATGTCACCGGGACCGAGGTCTACCAGTTCGAGGGCGAACAGCAGTCACTGACTTTTCAGCCCGGGCCGATCTTTGCCAACCTGGTACTCGCCGACGAGATCAACCGGGCACCCGCGAAGGTGCAGGCCGCGCTGCTTGAGGCGATGGAGGAACGCCAGGTGACCGTTGCCGGCAAGACCTACAAGCTACCGGATCTCTTCATGGTGTTGGCAACCCAGAATCCGATTGAGCAGGAGGGCACCTATCCATTACCAGAGGCGCAGATGGACCGGTTTCTGATGAAGGTCAATGTCGATTACCCCGACACTGAGGCAGAGCTCGGTATCGTCAAGCTGGTCCGGGGCGAGGAAACCCCGGCGCCCACTGATGCGACCGCCAGGATCGACCAGCAACACGTGTTTAACGCCCGCGAGGCTATTCACAGCATCCACGTGGCGGACAACGTCGCGCGCTACAGTGTCGCAATGATCATGGCGAGCCGGCAACCACAAATCTACCCGGACAGCCCGCTGCAACAATGGATTGAAGTAGGCTCCAGTCCCCGCGCCAGCATCGGACTGGACAAAGCCAGCCGGGCTCATGCCTGGTTGCGCGGCAAGGATTTCGTCGACCCCGACGACGTGCGCGCTGTGGCCCCAGCGGTACTGCGTCACCGCCTGATTCTCAGCTACGAAGCCGCCGCCGAGGGCGTGAGCCCCGACCAGGTCATCGAGGAGATCATCAAACAGGTGGCCGTGGCCTGAGCCCCGTCATGGCCAAGCCCGCGAAGACAAGAGACATCAAACCCGACAATCAGGTCTATGTCGGCCTCGATTACCTGCACAGCCTGCAATACGAGGCCCGGGGTTTCAGCTTTTTGCCACGCCAACCGGTGCACAGCATTCTGGTTGGCCGCCATGCCTCGAAATTGCGCGGCCGGGGTCTCAATTTCGAGGAATTGCGACACTACCGGGTTGGCGACGACATCCGCACCATGGACTGGAAGGTGACCAACCGCACCCGCAAGCCCCATGTGCGGGTCTACACCGAGGAACGCGAGCGCCCGGTCATGCTGCTCGTCGATCAGCGACAGAGCATGTTTTTTGGCAGTGCCCGCAGAATGAAATCGGTGGTCGCCGCAGAAGTCGCGGCGCTAGCAGGGTGGCGGGTACTCAGCGTGGGCGACCGCGTAGGCGCCCTGGTGTTCAACGACGAATTCATCCATGAGATCAAGCCGCGGCGCAGCCGTTCAACCGTGCTGCAGATTTTGCAGCATACCCTGGATATGAATCATCTGCTGGCCGCGGGCCGTGACCAGTACCGGGGCACAGTCCAGCTGAACCACTGCCTGCGCGAGGCGGAGCGGCTCTGCGGCCACGATTACCTGCTGGTATTGATCAGCGATATGGCGGGCTGGAACGACGAAACGGTGAAGCGTATCAAACGGCTGTCGCGCCACAACGACATCATCGCCGCACAGATCTATGACCCCCTGGAAAAGCAGCTTCCCAACCACCAACTGGTGGTCAGCGACGGCGCCCTGCAGATCGAGGTCGACGCTCGCAAAGAAGCCCTGCAGCAACAGTATACCGAGCACTTCATCAGCGAAGTTGAATTCCTGCAGCGCGAATTGAAAAAATACCAGGTGCCGATACTTTCCATCGATACCATCGAACCCGCCCAGCTGCAGATTCGAAATGCAATTGGCGACGCCCGGCGCAGGAACCGGCAATGAGTGATCTGTTCGGCGACACCTTTGGCAATTACATGCTGCACGGCATCGATGAAATTCATGTCCCGGAACCGGTGCCCTGGTGGCCGCAGACTATTGGCTGGAAAGTGCTGGCGCTGGCCCTGGTGCTCTGGCTGCTCTACCGTTTGTACCTGTTGGCCTCACGCTGGTGGAAAAACCGCTACCGCCGGGCGGCCCTGGCCCGGCTGGACGCCCTGCAGTCCCGGGCCAATGGTCAATACCAACAGGTGCTGGCCGGCCTTCCCGAATTGTTGAAAGCCACCGCACTGCAGGCCTATCCGCGCACCGAAGTAGCCTCCCTCAGCGGCAGGGAATGGCTGGCGTTTCTCGATGCGCACTACGATGGCCCCGCATTCAGCGACGAGCCGGGTCGACAGTTGCTCGCCGTGGCCTACCAGGACCAGTCCACCTGGCAGCTGTCCGCGGAAGATGCCAGCCGACTGATCGCCATGGTTCGGCGCTGGTTACGACAGCATCGCGAGCACAGCGTCACCGGGGGGGCGAGGTGATGCTTGAATTCGCCCACCCCTGGTTTCTGGCGCTGTTGCCACTGCCCCTGCTGGCCTACTGGCTGTTGCCCGTCTACAAGGAAAGCAAGGATTCGGTACAGGTGCCATTCTTCCAGCGCCTGGTCAAACTGACGGGAGAAAAACCTGGCACCGGCGCGGTGGTCCTGCCCCGCATGATGTTCCAGCGCTTCTGGCTGGCACTCTCCTGGATCCTGATTGTGCTGGCGCTGATGCGCCCGGAGTGGGTCGGCGATCCCGTCGTCAGGGACAAATCGGCCCGCGACCTGATGATTGCCGTGGATCTGTCGGGCTCGATGGAAGTGACCGATTTCAAAACCGCGGACGGTGAGAATATTTCCAGGCTGGCAGCTGTCAAGACGGTACTGCAGGAGTTCGTCGACCAGCGCGAACACGACCGACTGGGGCTAATCGTATTTGGTGACGCCGCCTACCTGCAAGCCCCGTTCACCGAGGACCATGACGCCTGGATGACCTTGCTCCAGGAAACCGATATTGGCATGGCCGGGCAGAGCACGATGTTCGGTGATGCCATTGGTCTCGCTATCAAGGTGTTCGAAAAGGCCGAGAACGAGAATCGCGTGCTGATCGTGTTGACCGATGGCAACGATACCGGCAGCCGGGTGCCCCCCGTGGACGCCGCGAAAGTTGCTCACCAGTACGACATTACCATCTATACCATCGCCATTGGCGATCCGGCGACTATCGGCGAGGAAGCCCTGGATATCGACGTGCTGCAACGAATCGCCGAGCTCACCGATGGCGGCTATTACCAGGCCCTGGACCGCAAGCAGCTCGAGAGCGCCTATAGCGCCATCAACGAGCTGGAGCCGGAGCAATTCGAGACCTTGAGCTATCGCCCGCGGCGCAGCCTGTTTCACTACCCCTCCGGGATCGTGATCGGTATCTATCTGCTCTTTTTCACCACCATGACCCTCAGCTCGATGCGCCGGCGCAGGAGAAAGCAACATGCCTGAGCTGGAAGCGCTGCGCAACCTGCACTTCATACGCCCCTGGTGGCTGCTGGCGATACCCCTGCTCCTGTTCTGCATGAACTACCTGAAGCGGCAACAGGATCCCATCGACAAATGGGCCCCGATTATCTCCCCGCACCTCGCCAAGGCCATGCTGGTGCGGGGTGGGCGGTCTCATTGGCTGAATCCAATCAACGTCAGCACCGTGTTGACCCTGGTAGGTATCATCGCACTATCCGGTCCGTCCTGGACACGCCAGTCCTCACCCTTCGCCAAGGACACCGCCGCACTGGTGGTAATGCTGGACCTGTCGGGTTCGATGAAAGCAAAGGATATCCAGCCGAGCCGGGTCGAGCGTGCCAAACAAAAGATCGAGGACCTGCTGCAACTGCGGCCGGGCTCACCGACCGGGCTGATCGTCTACGCGGGCAGCGCGCACAGCATCATACCCCTGACCGACGACGCGGATATCATGCACAACTTCCTCGCCTCTGTGGTGCCGCAGATGATGCCAAGGCCGGGTAAGTTTGCAGAGAAGGGCCTGCCCCTCGCCGACCGCATGCTCAGTGAGTCGGAGACCCCGGGAACCGTACTACTGGTCACCGACGGTACCAACCCGCAATCCGCGGAGGCCTTCAAGGAATACTTCGACAGTAACAAACACCAATTGCTGATTCTGGGGGTGGGGCTCGAGGCCGGCGCCGAGGGCAGTATCGACGTTGCCATTCCCCTGCAGCGCGACGCCCTCGAGCGCCTGGCGGCGGCCAGCGGTGGCCACTATCAGGAGCTCACCCTGGAGAGTACAGACATCGAGCGCATCGACCGGCGCATCAATAATCACTTGCTGACGGTGGAGGATAGCGACCGCCCCTGGGTTGATTTTGGCTACTACCTGATATTTCCGCTGGCTCTCATTTTCCTGCTGTGGTTCCGCAAGGGCTGGACGCTGCAGTGGTGCCTGCTGGCCGTGCTCGCACTGGGCATGGGAGGCAGCCCCCGGCTGGAGGCGTCCGAGGCACCTTTTATGGATCTCTGGTTGACACCTGATCAGCAGGGTCGCTTCTACTTCGAGCGCGGTGACTACAAAACGGCGGCACAGCGGTTTGAGGATCCCGCCTGGCGCGGGGTTGCCTTGTACCTGGACGAAAACTTTATCGCCGCTGTCGAAACCTTCGCCCAAATCGAGAGTGTCGATGGCCTTTTCAACCTGGCGAATGCCTGGGCCCAAAGCGAAAATTACGTCTATGCGGTGCGCACCTATGACCGGGTGCTGAAGCAGCAGCCCGACCACGCGGGCGCACTGAAAAACCGCGCCATCGTGCAGGGCATCATCGATGAAATCAACGCCATGAGCGAAAGCCAGCAGAGTGAGGGCGGGGATACGAGCAAGGAACTCGGCGATGAGCCACTGCGAGCCGAGGGGGCCGAAAAGCAGGAATTTGGCCAGCAGGAGGTCGAGCAATTATCCGCCGATGACATTCTCAGTAACGAGGGTATTCGCGAGCAGTGGATGCGCCAAATCCAGCAGGATCCCTCGGTGTTTCTCAGTATCAAGTTCCTGATGCAACTGGAGCGGGAGGACGGCGGTGAGACACCCTAGGCCGGGCGGGCAGATGCACCTTTTGCTGTTTCTGCTGATTTTCAGCAGCGCCAGCGCTGGCGCTGAAACTCCCAGCCTCGAATCATTGCTGGCCAACGGCAGGCTCCAGGTAACAAGCGCGCTTGAGCCGGGTGAGTCTATCGTGGCCAGGCAGCACGTCACACTGGTGATAGAGGTCAGCACCGACACCTGGTTCAGCGGTGGCACCCGTATCGGCCGGCTGGAACTTGCTGACGCCATCATACTGCGGCGGGAAAAATTCGCCGTCAACTCGACCCGCATCGAACAGGGCAAGACCTACACCACACAGCGATGGTCGATATCCATCTATCCCCAGCGCGCCGGTCGCTACCAGGTGCCGCCCTTGCCATTGACCCTGTCGATCGCTGGCGAAAACGGCGAGGTGATAACAGGCGAGGTCACCACCCCGGCCTTGAGCTTCGAGGTCGAGCTGCCCGCAGGATTGCGGGGTATCGACAATTGGATCAGCACGACTGAATTTCGCGTGGAGGAGAGTTACAACCGCGACCTGGCGGATCTAGAGCCCGGTGATGCCGTGCAGCGCCAGGTGACTTTTCTGGGGGAAGATATCGCCGCCATGATGCTACCCGAGATTACAGCCACCAAGCAGGATGGCCTCGGCGTGTATCAAAAACCACCACAACTGAAGGATGACAACAACCGGGGCATCTACCGGGCGCGTCGCACTGAGGCCATCACCTACCTCATCGAGCGCCCCGGCAGCTATCGCATACCCGAGCAGGTCTACTACTGGTGGGACCTGCATTCACAAAGCCTGCAAACGGTTACCCTGCCTGCACAGATCCTCGATGCCACCGGTGGCGTGATGGTCGAAAACAACGAAGTTTCTGCCGCTGCCGACGCCCAACCCGAACACAGGAGATGGTTGGCCCTGGCGGCGGGGCTCGTGGGTCTATTGCTGGCAGCCCTGGCCGGCTACTTGTGGCGCCGGCAGCGGCGCAAGCCTGTGCCGGCAGACACACCCGAAAAGCGAGCTGCTCCCAGTGAGCGACACCTCCAGCAGCAACTGAAAACCGCGCTCCAGCAGCGTGACTGGCCAGGCGTGGTTCAAACCCTTTATGCCTGGCTGGATCACTACGGCGGCCCGGACTATGACGGGGCGATTCGACCTCTGTTGCAAAGTCTGCAGAGGCCGGACGCACAGCAAGCCCTCGATCAACTGATGAAGGGGGCCTTCTATTCCGGAACCTGCGACCCAGGGGATATTGAAGCCTTTATCGGCATGCTGGAGTCTGAGTTGGCCAGCCACTCAAGCTGGTGGCAACCCAGGCCGGTGGAGCTGAAGCTCAACTAGGACCGCCGAATCGGTTAGCTATGGCGGCTGACTACTCATTGGCCGCCGCTGGGGCATTGATGCGATCGTAACGGTCATAGTAGCGCTCAGCCGCCGGATGCAGAGGCAGACCCAAGCCCAGCCGCATCGTGGCGCGCGATATAAAAGCCGCACGATAATCATTGCTAGCCAACACATCGCCTCCAGTCATCAGTAGCTCCAGCACCTTTGCCACGCTCTCGTCCGGGACCGAGGCACTGGTTACCAGTGCCGCCGCCAGCCCAAGGGTCTTGAAGGATTTCGCCTGGCCCGGGTAGGACCGCGCCGCGACCTCGAGGGGGTAATAGCTGAAGTGGTCGGCGGCAAGCTGCGTGAGCAACTTGCCGGACAGTGGCACGAACTTGAGATCATCCCGCCGCGCCGCCAGTGCCTGCACCGCAGGGGCGGGCACAGCTTCGGTCAGGAATAACGCATCGACAGCGCCAGCCTCCAACGCCAGGATTGCATTTGCCAGATCATATTCCTTCAGGTCGGCAAAATCTCCCACCTGCAGCGCAGCAGTTTTCCCAATGACACGCGCATTGACCCGGCTGCCCGATCCACGTTCGCCAATCGCCACCCGACGACCACGCAGATCGTCAAGACTTTCAATGCCGCTACCTTTCAGGGTCAGCAGGTGCACGGCCTCGGGCCACAGGCTGGCGACTGCCCTGAGTTGCGGATAAGGCAGCAAGCCCTCCTCGGTCAAACCCTGGTAGAGCAGCTGTGCAACATCACTTTGCATGAGCGCGAAATCAACTGCACCGCGCTTGAGATACAAAGCGTTATCGACACTGCCCCGCGATGCGGCACTGTAGAACGGTACTTGCCGCCCCTGTGCGTACCGGCCAAGAGCACTACCAAAACCCTGGTAGGTACCCCCGTCGGGCCCGGAAGCAAGCAGTATCTTGCCATCGAGACGGGCGTTGCGCAGGTCGATTTGTGTTACCGCGCGAGCCAGTTCCTCCACGATCAGAGCCTTGCGTACATCGTCCGCTACGGCCGGCGCCGATTGCAACAGTTTGCGAGCATCGGCCAGCACCGATCCTGGGCTTCTGCCCTCGGGCAATGGCTCCCCCGCTGTGCCCCGCAAAGGCTCATGCTCCCCGGGCTGGTCGACCAATACCCAGGCCTGCTCCCCGTCCGGCTGGAAGGCAAAACGCCCGTAAACCTGCAACAAATCGCCGCGGTTGTTGCCCCGGGCGCGAAAACCCTTTATCCCCGCCTCGGTAGCGCCTATGGCAAATGCCAGGGTGCCGACGTTGAGACCTCTCCAGGCCGTCAGGCTGTAATCCTGCTGGAATTGGAGTTCAGCATCGTAGTAAACGAAAACGCCAGACATTCCCTGCTCGATGTCCCTGAACGGTGCTGAGCCAGCACGACGAAAGCTGTGCACACTGAATAATCCATCGGCAAAATTGCTATCGAGACGCTGCTGCAGTTCCTGCTTCAACAGCTGGCCGTCGGGCCCGCGCTCGCAAGCCGCCAGCGCCAGCAGCATCAGTAAAACCCCCAAAACACGCCACATTACCAAAGCCCCCTGCTGACTAACTGGCCGCGACCTAGCCGCCATACCTCACCGATTCGGCGGGCTGTATCCATCGGTACCTTCTACTGCGGGTTAAAAGCCTATTTGGTTTCTCGCCCCCCCTTCAGTCATGATAGGTGCACCCTGTGCAAAATTTTTCTGCCGCGGCCATAGCTACGGCTATGCCCTTGGTCGGAAAATCCCGCACAGTGCACAATCTCTCAACGACAATTCCAAATATCGGTGAGATATGGCGGCTAGTAACCCAACCACGGTAGCGCGAGATAGCCCTGGATGACCAGGGCATTGATAAAATCGATAAAAAAGGCGCCCACCAATGGCACCACCAAAAACGCCTGGGGTGAAGGGCCATAGCGCAGGGTGAGCGCCTCCATGTTAGCCACGGCGGTGGGAGTAGCCCCCATGCCAAAACCACAGTGGCCGCCGGCAATAATGGCAGCGTCATAGTTTGCGCCCATCACCCGGAAGGTAATGAAGCTGGCGAACAACACCATACCCAGCGTTTGCACCGCCAACATCACCAGCAACGGGCCGGCGAGGCTAAGCAACTCCCAGAGCCGTAGCGACATCAGGGCCATTGCCAGAAAAATTGCAAGGGACAGGAAGCCGAGCATATCCACCGTGGGACGATGCAACTCCAGGCTCGGCAGCAGGATCGCCAGGTTTCGAATTACGACTCCCAGGAACAGGCACCAAATAAACCCTGGCAGGGTGAAGCTACCACCGCCAAGACTGGCGGCCAGCCACTGCCCGCCTGCCAGGCACACCAGCACGACAAATAGCGCCAACAGCAGGCTTTCGCTGCTGATACCGGTTGCGCTTGCCTCAGCCGCAACCACCGGCTTTTCCTCATCGACTACAGCAGCCTCGAGGCGATGGGCTCTGATCAGCCGACCGGCAACCGGGCCGCCGATCAGCCCACCGAGAATGAGACCGAACGTTGCGCACGCCATCGCCAATTCCATAACCCCAGCAATATTCTGTACTTCGGCAAACTGGGCAGCATAGGCAGCTCCGGTGCCGTGACCTCCCGACAGCGTAATGGACGAACTCAACAATCCCACCAGCGGATGCAGGTCCATACCCAGAGCGGCCGCCACGCCGATTGCGTCCTGCACGATGAGGTAGCCAAAACAGATACCGACGAACAACAGCAGGCGTGGGCCCCCGCGGGCCAGAAGCCGGAGGTCGGCGCCCAGGCCGATGGTGGTGAAAAACACCAGCATCATGGGATCTTTCAATGCCATATCGAAACGAATACTGACGTCAAAGCCAACAAATGCAACGGTGGTGAACGCTGCAAACAACAGGCCACCGACAACAGGCACCGGAATATTATTGTCGCTGAGGAAATGAACCCGCGCCTGCACTGCTGCGCCGATGAACAGCACCGCTATCGCCGCGGTGAGCGTTTGGGTTGCATCGAGATTGATCGCCATAACCCTGACTCCTGCTGCAAGCTACGGGTGACGTGCAGCATTTCGTTAGAGCACGCAGCGCCAGAATAAAACACTGATAAACAAGAAGCCAGTGACCGTAATTTCGCGAGCAATCGCTGCTATCAGCGCAAACCATAATCCCGAAGGCAGCTTAACCGAAAGCGGAAACAGCTTGCCTAAATCGGTAAAACCCGTTAGAAATGCGCTCACTATACCCAGTATGCATTCTCAATAATCCCAACATGCCTAACGATATTATTAAGGCTGAGCAGCAATTGACAGCCAGCGGAGACACCTACGAGCTGGCGTTCCGTGGCGACTGGGTCATTGGCAACGCGGTACCCGGCTTCGAGCCACTCGAGACAGAACTCGAGGCCGTGGCTGACAACAACACCTCGCTTGTCGTTACCGGCTCGGCACTGGGCGACTGGGATTCCCTGTTCCTCAGTCGACTGCTGCAGTGTGCCAACTGGTGCCGTCAACGCGGTATCACGATGGATATTGCCCAGCTGCCGGAAGGGGCGCGCAAGCTGCATGCGATCGCGACTGCCGTGGTACCAGTCCAGGCACCACCACACACCCAGAGCCACTGGCGCATACTGAAAGACGGGTTCGTGGCGCTGGCCAACGGCAGCGTCAATTTTTGCAGTTTTATCGGCGGCTTTTTTCTCGCACTTGGCGCCTTGCTGCGAGGGACCTCTAACACCCGCTCCAGGGATTTTTTCTTTTTCGTGGAACAGGTCGGGCCCAAGGCCCTACCGATCGTAACGCTACTCAGCGTACTCATGGGTATGATCCTGGCCTACATGGGAGCCATTCAACTGCGCCAGTTCGGGGCCGAAATCTACGTGGCCAACCTGGTGGCCATCGGCACAGTCAGGGAGATGGGCGTACTGATGACGGGCGTTATCATGGCCGGACGAACGGGCGCCGCCTATGCAGCGCAGTTGGGCACCATGCAGACCAACGAGGAGATCGACGCCATTCAGACGCTGGGGATCTCGCCAATGGAGTTTCTGGTGACACCACGCATGCTGGCACTGATACTGGTGATGCCGCTGCTGGTTATCTACAGTAACCTGCTCGGCATACTCGGTGGCGCCCTGGTCGCCATTGGTATGGACATTGCCCCACTGCAATACCTGCAACAGACTAAAGGGGCGATCAGTTGGGATGATATCAGTTCTGGCCTGATCAAAAGCGTGGTGTTCGCGGTACTGATCGGGGTAGCAGGCTGTCGTGCCGGGTTGCAGTGTGGGCGCAGTTCAGCGGCGGTTGGGGAGGCGACTACCCGAGCGGTCGTCACCGCAATTGTCTACCTGGTAGTAGCCGACTCCCTGCTCAATATTATCTTTGATAAACTGGGCCTGTGATGCCAACCGAAGCAGCGCCAACCCATATTGAAGTCAAAAACCTGACTATGGCCTACGGTAATAGGGTCATTCAACGCGACCTCAATTTCAGCGTAAACCGGGGCGACATCTTTATTATCATGGGCGGCAGTGGCTGCGGTAAAAGCACCCTGTTGAAGCACATGATCGGCCTCTACGAGCCGGCTGAGGGCGACATTCTGTTCAACGGTACCAGCTTCTTCCATGCTGACGATGCAACACGGCAATCCTTGCGCAAATCCTGGGGCGTGACCTACCAGAGTGGCGCGCTCTTCAGCTCGATGACCCTGGCCGAAAACATCGCCATTCCACTGCAGCAATACACCCGGCTTTCGGAAGGGGAAATCAGGGACATCATTGCCTTTAAGCTCGCGCTGGTTGGCCTGGCGGGTTTCGAAGACTACTATCCCAGTGAAATCAGTGGCGGTATGCAAAAGCGCGCAGGACTGGCACGGGCGATTGCGCTGGAGCCGGAAGTGCTGTTTTTTGACGAGCCCTCCGCCGGTCTCGACCCTATCAGTTCCAGCCTGCTGGATGATCTGATTCTGCAACTGGCCAATACCCTTGGCTCGACGGTGGTGATCGTCACCCATGAACTGGCCAGCATCTTTGCCATCGGCACCAATTCGGTGTTTCTCGATGCCAACAGCAAAACCATGCTCGACAGTGGAGCCCCTTCAGACTTGCTCGCGCACAGTGACAATGACACCATTCGTCGCTTTCTCAGCCGCGGCCAACAAACGCCCGAGGTTCACACTGATGAGTAACAAAGCCAATACCGCCACCATCGGTGCCTTCATCATCGGGGCGATTGCGATCACCGTCGCCGGCATCATGTTATTTGGTGGCGGGCGGCTGTTTGGCGATAGCGAAAACTTTGTGATGTATTTCGACCGTTCGATACAGGGCCTTGAGATTGGCGCCCCGATGAAGCTGCGCGGGGTAAAAATCGGTGAAGTCACCGACATCGAAAGCCACATCTACCCCGAGACCATGAAAAGCATCAACGCGGTCTACGTCAAGGTCAATCGCGACGAGCTCAAATTCGATACTGACCTGCTGGTCCAGGATCTGCTCGACCAGCTTATCGAGCAACGGGGGCTGCGGGCGCAGCTGCGCATCCAGAGCCTGCTTACCGGCCTGCTCTACGTAGAGGTGGATTTCATGGGCCCGGATAGTGCGCTGCAATACTGGCGTCTCGATCCCGACGTCAGGGAGCTGCCAACGGCCAGGTCGGAAATTGAGGAGCTGTCACAGCTGGCCAACCGCTTCGACTTTGATGCCATGGCGAAAAATTTACGCGACATTACGGAAAACCTCGCGATCCTCACCGCAGACCCCGAGCTCAAGGCCGTCGCCGGTAACATCAATGAATCGCTAGCCACCATCACCCGACTGGCATCCCGCATAGATACTATTTTTGCAAACGAGGTCACTTCCGCCTTCCATGAGCTCGACCAGCTGGCGCAGGGACTCAACAAGGAATACCCCCTGGTGGCCCGGGATCTGCGCCAGGGTGTGCGCTCGCTGCGATCGGCATTTTCCAGCGCAGAGGCAGCGGTCGGCAATGCCAACCACCTGCTGTCCGACGACTCGCCTATGCTGTTCGAACTGCGGGAGACGCTGGCAAAAATCGCCGCTGCAGCAGAGGCAGTCGAGGCGCTGGCCGATACTGTCGAGCAGGAGCCCGAATCCCTGATCAAAGGCAAATCCAACCGGTGAGGCCGTCCATGACCAAGACAATCGCAGCGACGCTTTGGCTAGTGTTTTTGCTTACGGGTTGCGGGGTCACCCCCAGCACCCACCACTATGTGCTGGACGCCGGCGACCCGGTCACGCCAACACGCAGGCATGCGCTGTCGGCCGGGGTCGGTCCGGTACAGATAGCCGACTACCTCGATCGCCCGCAAATTACCCTGAAGCAGGACAACACGCTGCAGCTGAGCGAGTTTCAGCGCTGGGGTGAGCCCCTGACCGCCGGCATCACCCGGGTCCTGATGGAGCAGCTCGCAGGCCAGCTCGACAGCAACAACCTGGTACAATTCCCCTGGCGTGCAGATCAGATCCCGGACCTGCGGGTCAAGCTGATGGTGCTGGAGCTGAATCGCGTACAGCAGCAGGCGATGCTCAAGGCGAGCTGGTCGATCAGCGCGACCAATAATGGCAGGAAGCTGCAGGAAGGGGTAGAGATTCTGCGCACACCGGTCAGCAATGACAGTTACCCCGAACTAGTTGGCGCTTACAGCCAGCTACTGGAACAACTGGCCGGACGCATCGCCGATGCCATTCACAGCAGCAGCGAATACTACCTGCGGCTGAACGCTGAGCAAGCAATCGACTGAGACGGGTGCGTTTCAAGGTGAGAGTCCATTACCTGCAGCATGTCCCGTTTGAAAACCTGGCCAGCATGCACGACTGGTTTTCCCGCCACAGCGAGTCCATCACTGGCACCCATTTCTACCGACAGACTACCCTGCCGCCCGTAGACAGTTTCGATTGGCTAGTGATTATGGGCGGCCCCATGGGCGTTGGCGACAGCGCCCGGTATCCCTGGCTGCAGGCCGAACAGGCTTTTATCCGTGAGGCTATCGACGCCGGCAAAACGGTGCTGGGCATCTGCCTGGGCGCACAGCTCGTCGCGGCTGCACTCGACGCCGAGGTGAGCGCCAACCCACAGCGGGAGATCGGCTGGTTTCCCCTGCGCAGTGCCACCGAAAAGCACCCGTTGGCCACGCTGCTCGATGGCTGCATGGCTTTTCACTGGCATGGCGATACCTTTGCCATCCCGCCTGGCGCGGTACATCTCGCCAGCAGCGAGGCATGTCGCAACCAGGCTTTTGCGCTCCATGACCGCGTCTTCGGGTTGCAGTTTCACCTGGAAACCACCGGCGAATCCGCCCGGGCGCTGCTCCACCATTGCGGCGATGAGCTGGACGGCTCCGGCTACGTGCAGTCGCGGGGGCGCATCCTGCAGGACGATCAGCGCTTTGCTGCCATCAACAGCACCATGAATGCCGTGTTGCGGCTGATCGCACAGTTATCCGGCCGCTTGGCGTTGCAGGCGGCGGCGACAGGTAAATAACGAATGCAGAGCGCCGAAGCGGGTAGAGATGGCTTTTACTCCGGGCGCTGGCTTGGAAAGCTGGACGGGCGGCTGATGGCAAGCGGCAGGCTATCGAGACCGGGGGCACTCCATTGCCCATCACCATCCGCATCTATCCACACCGGATTGGTAAATGCCATGGGCCGATGCCCGGGCGCCAGTGCCGTGTAGGCCTCGCCGGCGTCGCCGTATACTTCAACAAAAATAAAGCTGTCCTGCTCCACCTGAATGGGCAGTTCGAGGGTTTCGCCAGGGCTGATCGCCCCGCCCCAGATCACCCTGCCGTTGAGATAGACCCATGCCTGGTTGGCATTGACCCAGGGCGCCGCCTGCACCTCCAGCGAGAGGCCGAATTCACGCCCGACCAGGGTATCGCCAACGCCCCCGCTGCTACCTGCTGGCGTGGTTAGAAGCAGCTTGGGCAGCGGCCCGGAACTGCCGATAATGCGCCCTGCACGCACTGCACCAAGCCATTGCTCCAGCTCGACAGGGTCACCCACCTCGCCTGCGTGGGCGACGTAGCTGCGCGGCAGGGCAACGGGCTGGTGCAAATGGTGGGAATCGCTGCTGGCCACGGCGGGCCGGTACTCTCCCTGCAGTATCAGCGACAGCCAATCGGCTCGAACTTGCTGGTATTGCGCAAGGTCGGCGCCATTGGCCATTTCCAGGAGATCGAAATCGATATCCCTGACCCCATTGTTATCGGCTTCGATGAGTGAGCGATTCTGGATATTTTCCAACGGTAGCCCAGGATTGAAGTGCTCACCCAGGGAGAGATGCTCGAAAAAAGCGCCGCCGACATCTGCGGCCGCGCCCGCACGCGGGTGGTTCAACTGGAATATAACGTTGGGGTACCGCTGCCGCACAGAGGCCATGACCTGGCGCAAGCGCATGCCTTCATGACTCGGCATACCGCCTGCAAATGCACTGGGCTGGTAGGGCAAGGGGTAGACATTGAGGTGCCCAATGGTGGCCGGCGCCGCCGGGCTGCGCACCATGCCGGTGAGTTCCGCCCCCCCCACCACGGTAAGCTGGCGCTGATAGCCGAGCGCTTTGGCACGCTCCGCCATATCGACCAAGCGATCGTGCTCGGTGGCCACCAATACAGCCGCATCCTGGGCGACGAAACTGCGCAATCGTTGCTCCGCAGATATCGCGGAATCGAAACTGTAACCACTGTGAACATGAAAATCGGTGCTTACCCAACCGCGACTATCGACCACACGGCGCAGCGCCGGCAGCTCCAGCTGCAACTGCTGGCCACTTGCCAGAGCAATATCCTGCGTACTGATGCTGTAAAGGGGCCCCCGGCTGGCATAGACACGGTATTTCCCCGCCGCCACCAGTACGCTGTTCGGGTTTTTCTGGCCGCGCACCAGGTCGATGCTGTTGGACTGGGACGACAGGGGCGGCGCCTGCCGGCCGAGCCGAAAATTGCTCTGGTCACTGCCAAACGCGGGGTCGGCCGTGGCGCCGAGGCCGATGAAAACGAGGCGCATGGTTGCATCCCCGGGCAGCAGCACCGTGGCCGCTGGCTCGGTGCTGATCGTCGCCAGCTGCAGGTCGCTGCCGCCAAAAGCCAGGTCCCTGCGTAGGGGCTTGGCATGGGCGCTGATCACTTCCAGCTCGGCATTTTCAACACCGGCGGGCAGGCGCAACCTGAAACTGCCATCCGCCCCGGGGCGCGCTGCGGTGAGTGGATTCCCCAGCGCATCGTAAACTTTCAGTTGGGCAGACGCGGTATCGAGGGTTCCCGCCAGCCAGTGGCCAGTGTACAAGCGGTCGGTAATTGACGCGGCATCCGCTCGCTCACTGACCAGTATTCGCTGGCGCAAGCTGATCACTTCGCCCTGCTCTATGTCCATGAACAGTGACTGCATCATCTGCAGTCGACCGGGGACACCCTCACCCTTGCCAAACCACAGGGGGCGCGTGAGCCAGACCTGGTTGGTATAGTCGGTCTCCACCAGCGAGAACTGCAGTAGCGGGTGGCGCTTGCCCCGGGCATCGATCAGCGCGCCCTCAAGCGAGTGGATGCCATAGCTGATCGCCGGCCCTGCCGCGTCTCCACCTATCAATATAGTCAGGTCCGCCGGCACCATGGTGTTCAGGGATGCCGCATCCGCCTCTTTCTCAAATGCCTTGTACTGGTAACCTGGCGAATAATTGTGATTATCGGTGGCGACGGTAAAGGGCGTCAGGCTGCGCCCAGGGTGCAACCACAACTGGCCGACCATGGCGACACCCGGCCCGTCATCGACTCGCCGCAGTTCGCTGTCGATATGCAGTTCCCGGGGCTGGTCGAGCCCCAGTGTATAGCGGATAACAGCCTGCAGGGACGGTCCGCTGCGCTCCACTGTAATACTGGCCTGGCCGTCGCTGATCCCGGCCCTGATCGCCGTCACCGGCAGCGTCGCCGAGCGATCCATCATTGGCAACAGGTGGGTGTAGCCCAGTTGATCATCATCGCGCCCACAGTGACCGAGGTCGATCAGCCAGCCACCGCCCGCAGACAGGCCAGTCTCATGATCGCCGTCACTGATAGTCGCACACAGCACGCCATTGCTCAGCAACCAGTCGCCCAGGCCACCGATGGCATCGATACCCCCCACCCGTTGCGCCAGACTATGCTGATCGATTTGCATTGCAAGGAGGTTGGCGCCGGCATGGCTTGCGCAGGCGCAGAGGACCGCTGCGACCCAACCCGGACTGATTGTCACCCAACTGGATACGCTGGCCATCAATAGCTACCCCTGTTGGTACCGTGACAGAAACTGCGGGCTGATGCGGAAGTAGTCGGCCGCAACCGCGGGCCGCAGGGGCTTTACATTGACGGTCTTGCGATTGACCCGCAACACCTCGCCCATCACGGGTTTGCCCCGGTACTCGAAGGTGACCAGTTCACCGGGCACAAAGGTATCTGCGAGGGGAGGCAAGCGCGTTTCTAAGCTGAAGGACAGGTTCAGTCCCTGCAAGCGGGCCTGTTGCTCGATATAACAGCGCACGTCCCGCGCCAGGCCACATGCATGTAGGTGATCGACAAGGTGGTAAAAAGCCTGGTTGTGGATCGATCCCCGCGCAAGTCCCCCGCTGATACTCTGCAGGACATGGCCGAATTCATGGCAACAGGTATGCGCCAGCAACGTGCTCAGACTCAATTCGCCGTCAAAGTACCCGCGCCGGAGGATTTCCCTCCCGGTCAGCCATTGCGCCGCGATCTGTCGATCGTGCTTGCTGGCAACCATCTTGCAACCGTAATTAATCAAGTGCTCGCGCCGGCCCATGCGGCGGTAGTAGGTCGCCTCGCCGGCACCCACCCGACAACGCAGGCGGTGCCCGCCCCCATCGACCGCCAGCAGCTCCCCCGCGGCGCCCTGCCACAATACCTCCAGCGTGGCGCTACCCAGCACGCGGGCCATAGACCTGGATTGTTCAGACGCGATGGGCATTGTGGAGGCAGGGTTCCAGGTTGGCAGTGGACATTGTATCCCGCATTAAGCGAAGCGTAACCCGTGTGCGGGCAAATCTACTGGTGGCGAGCATGTGTCGAGTCAATACCCGCCGGCCTCGAATACGCTCTTCAGCGGCATGCTATTGCAGACCTCCCGCCAGACTGCGCGTGACTTCCGCCGCCGGCACCGATTGACAGCCGGCGTACTGGCCGCACCACAGCGGCGCAAAGTCGGCCAGCTGCCTGCCCTGGGCAGCGGCGCGCAACGGGGCCAGGGCACCGGCCGGCAGCGGGAAGTCGGGTAATGTGCTGTCCCTGGGACCCAGCTCGCGGACCAAGCGGTTGACTATCGCCCGCGCCGGGCGACCGGTGAAGAGGTTGGTAATGGCAGTGTCTGCTGCCGCATCACTGCCCAGGGCTGCCCGGTGCACGGCGCTGGTTTTCGCCTCGGGACACAACAGGTAAGCCGTACCTGACTGCACGCCCGCCGCACCCAGAGCTATCGCCGCGGCAACCCCTGCGGCGTCAGCAATACCCCCGGCGGCAATAACGGGAAGCGCGACCCGCTGCACGACTTGACGAACCAACGCCAGGGTCCCCATTTGCGAATCGAGCTGGTCGACAAACGCTTTCCCCCCAGTGCCGAGAAACATGCCGCGATGACCGCCCGCTTCCAACCCCTGGGCGATGATGGCATCGACACCCCTGGCCTCCAGCCACAGCGCCTCAGCAACGGTTGTCGCGCTGGCCAGCACCTTCGCACCGGTGGCCTTTACCCGTACCAGCAGGGCGTCTGCGGGCAGGCCAAAGTGAAAGCTGACGACCGGCGGCCGAATGTCCTCGACCAGCGCAAGAGCGGATTGGTTAAACGGCTCACGACCCCCGGCGGTCACCGGGCTGCCCGGATCGACCCCCAACTCGCGGTAAAACGGCTGCAATCGGCGCCGCCAGGCCAACTCGCGGGCCTCATCGTAACGCGCCGGTTGATGACAGAAAAAGTTGAGATTACACGGCCCCCGGGCGTGCTCCGCGATGGCGCTCGCCTGGCAGCGGATCTCGTCCGGGCTCAACATCGCGCAGGGCAGCGAGCCCAGGCCCCCGGCATTGGATACCGCGACCGCCAGCGCGCTATCCTGAACGCCCGCCATCGGTGCCTGGATAATGGGAAGATCAATGCCCAACAGGTCTCGCAAGTCCATGTTCACCTCCGCCCTGCATGTGCCATGGACACAGGACCCTGGCCCAACAGTCGCCTGTCCCTAGCCCTCGCCAACCGTCCCAGGCCCGGTTGCGGACACATCGAGATTGCGCAAAATGCCATCTTCAATGCCGTATATCCAGCCATGTACCGCCAGTTCCTGGCCCGCGCTCCAGGCTCGCTGCACGATCGTTGAACGACACACATTGGCGGCCTGCTTGATGACATTCAACTCGCACAAGGTATTGATCTTGTCCTTGCGCTGCGGGATTTCATCGATACGACGCTTGTTCTGCTGATAAACCTCCTGGATATTGCGCAGCCAGTTATCAATCAAACCGTGCTCCTCGTCTTCCAGTGCCGCAGCGACACCACCACAGCCGTAGTGACCGGTAACGATAATATGCTTGACCTTCAACACCTCCACCGCGAACTGCATGACCGACAGGCAATTGAGATCGGTTTGAATCACCAGGTTGGCGATGTTGCGATGGACAAAGATCTCACCGGGCATCATGCCGGCAATTTCATTGGCCGGCACGCGACTGTCGGAACAGCCGATCCACAGATATTCAGGTGTTTGCTGCCGCGACAGCTTGGCAAAAAACTCCGGGTCCTGCTGCTTTATCCGGGTCGCCCATGTTCTGTTATTCTCGAAAATTTCATCTAGCATCTCGCTGCCTTCTTATTCGTCGCAAAAAGAGTACGCCACGTGCCACCATGGGGTTGCACACCAGCACGATTAGCGGCCAACCGGGCCCAGCTTGCACAACTGTCGATCGTGCAGGTGAGACAATAACACCAGAGCCGAGATCGCACCAACCAGGGCAAAGGCCATATCGCTCTGGGTATCCCAGACGTAGCCCTGGGTGCCGAGGAAAGACTCCGCTGCAGTTCCACTGAGCAGCGCAACCCACCACTCGATCAATTCGTAAAACGCACTGAAGGCCAGACAGACACATATGACCAGGAAATTGAGCCAGCCACGGCTGCTCACCACCTGTAACCTGAGCAGTATTTCCCGCGCGATCATCGCCGGCACAAAACCCTGGGCAAAGTGCCCGAGCTTGTCGTAATTGTTGCGCTCGAAACCGAACCATGGCTTGATCGTCTCAAACAACGGCACCTCGGCATAGGTGTAATGCGCCCCCACCATCAATACGATGGAATGCAGCAGGATCAGTACATACAGCAGTTCCGTGAGCGGAAAACGGCGATAGGTCAGAAGCAGGATCACGAGACCGACAATGGCCGGGGATGCCTCCAGCAGCCAGGTATAGTAATCCCTGGGTGCGATGGCTGACCATACCAACACCAGGGCGAATACCAGTAACCCAATCAGTTTATTCACACATTCGATCTCAGAAACGGGACCGTTGCTTTACACCACCCCGCCTGCCGTCAGGGCGATGCCCCGCCGCCGGCCCGGCAAGCTGCAGCGCAAATACGGTGTCGATATAGCCTACCATTTGCTGCAAATACGCCGGCGACAACTTGTGCAATGCCTGCAGGGAACGTATCGCCAGCACCTCGGGATTGAGCGGACCGCCATGTTCGTGACAGCCCTGCAGCGCGTCGGCCAGCAACTCCCGGGTCCTGCGCCCGGCCTGGTACTTGCGTAACCAGCGTGCAGCGCGCAAATCGCGAACCGCAGCGCCAGTCGGCTTTGCCGCTTCACCCGCGCCCACCGATGTCGCCGCCAGCGCCTGCTGCTCCTGCTGCAACAACATGGCGTCAAGACCGTCATCCCCGGGGGATATCGACGCCGGCTCCCCCCGCCGTCCCAGGCGATCGAGCATCTCCCCCAGTGGACGCTGTCTATCGCGCTGGCGCAGGCTATTGGCCAGGCGCTGGAGCTCGAGCAATTTGCCATCAGCCAACAGTTGCTGCAGCCTGGCGGCGGATGGAGGAAACTTCTCACCGTGTGTAACGACGGACCGGGACGCCTCATCCCGGGCAAGCTGTAACTGCTGTTGATAGGTATCCAGGGCAGTCTCGGCCCGCTCCAGCAGGGTAGACGCCACCGCCTCGCTGTGGTGCCCGCAGCGTTGCAGCATTGCCTCGATAAACCGAAAGCGCGGCGGGTCGAAATGGTGAGCGCCGGATTCGCGCAGTGCCACCAGCGCATTGCCAAGCCGCCCGCGCGAGCGCCCGATTGCGATTCCCGGCATTACCGTTACGGACATTATCAAGATCCGCCGCCACGCGGTACCGGGGCTAATTCAACCCGCCGATTCAGGGCGCGCCCCATCTCGTGACGATTCGCCGCCACCGGGTGTTGGTCACCAAAAGCGGCGGCAAAGACCAACGATGCCGGCATGTTTTCCTCGATCAGGGCCCTGGTCACGGTGAGAGCGCGCTCGGCCGAAAGTTGCCAATTGTCGGCAAATTGCTGGTTACCGTGCTGGATCGGCAGGTCATCGGTAAACCCGCTAACCATCAACAATTCGTCGCGCTCACCCAGGTAGACCCGCAATGGCTCCACCAGCGAACGCAGGAGTGCCCTGCCCGCGGGCTCCAGTTCAGCGGAATTCAGGGCAAACAGGACGCTCCCGCGAATGCCGATACGACCGTCGCTGAGGGTGACGCGGCCCGTCGCCAGAGGGCCGGCAAGGGCCTGCTCCAACGCCATACGCCGCTGCTGTTCCAGTTGGTGCTGGTGAGTCTCGTGCTGCAGCGAACGGGCCAGGTCGACCTGCAAGCCCAGGGTCCAAACCAGTAGCAGCACGAAAATGCCGACCAGGCCCGCCATCAGGTCGCCAAAAATCGCCCATACCGGCCCTGGGGTGCTAACGTTGTCCTCCAGTTGCTCCATTACTCGACCTCGCCGGCAACCAGCTGCCGTTCACCCAGCTGCTGCAGTTGCTCGAAAACCTCGCGTTGGGACAGCAGGCTCTGGTCGATGATTTCCCGCGCCTGGGCTACGTAGTAAGCCATTTGCTCGTCGCTGCGAGCCCCGCTCTCGGCCAGTGACGCCTCGATCCGTGACAGGCCCGACAGCAACTGTGTGTTGGCATCAGCGAACAGCTCGATGGCCGAGCCAAACGACTCGCCAAGGCTCGCCATCTCCGCAGCACCGGCTGTAAACACTTCCGCCGCTGCACAAACCCGGGCCGACTCTGCCCCCATTTGTTCGGCAAAGCGCGCGCTGGTCTGCTGCATGACATCGCCAGCCGAGACTACCAGCTGCGACACCGCCTCTCCCTGATCCCGGGTATTTTGCTGCAGGGCGCTGGCAAGGCTATCGAGTTGCAGCATAAGCTCTCGCCGCTCCGCCAGCAATTCCCTGTCGCGTTCATCATTGCTCGCCATCTCCCTGCGCAGGTCAGCAATCAATTGTGCGGCGGCCCGCGGCGTTTCTGCAGAGGTCTCGAGCAGTCGGGCCAGCGGCCGTTCCAGCTCCTGCCCGAGGTCCGCCAGCTGCCTTGCCACCGCGGCCTCAAGGCTCGCCAGGCGCGCCACCGCGGCCTCCCCCCGCTGTGCTTCTTCACGGCGCAACTCGCTGAGCCCGGACCCGAGCTGGTCGCTGAATTCCGTAATCGTCCTCCCCGCCTGCAGCCACTGCTCTGTCAGGGCGCCAGCGATGGCGGCAAAATCGCGATTGGTGCCTTCAAAAGCAACCTGGTAGCGTTCGCTGGCCTCTTTGAGCTGCTGCCCCAGCCGTTGCCCGGCCTCGTGCAGCTGCTCTGCGGCACCCTGCTGCAGACGCTCGAATGCGGCGCTCCAGTGTTGCAGGCGACGTTCATCGGCGGTTTGCTCGCGCTCGTGCCAGGCGCTGGCGCTCTGGTCAAAGCTTGCCTGCATGGCCCCGGCGGCGCGCGCCAGGTCGCTATGCAGGGTCGCTTGTGATTCGCCGATAGCTGCCAGCAGCGATTCGTTGCACCGCCGCTGCTCGGCAACGCTCTGTTGCCAACTGCCAGCCACCTGCCCTGCGGTGTCTGCAAAGCTCTCGGCAACCCGGTCGAGTTGTTGCTGGGCGACGCGGGTCAGTTGCTGGTGGGTCGCCTCGGCCTGGCGATTGATCCCGGCCATCGTCTCCTCCACCAGGGGGCGAATCCCCTCCCCCGCGAGCTTGCCGCTGCTGGCGAGGCTGTCTCGCAATGACTCGTCTACCGCCCGGGCAAGCTCCGCATAGATACCCTTGACCGAGTGCTGGAACAACGTCTGCTGCTCGATCAACTTTTCACCGAGGGTATCGCCCATGGCCCCCAGTTTCTCGGCCATCAGTTCGAGCTTGCCCGCCACCAGCGGCAGCGCAGCGGCCTGCTCCTGCAGTGCGACGAACGCTCGCTGACTGTTATGCTTTAGCGAGAAATGAGCCATTTTCGCGTTGCTGGCGGTATCCAGGCGGCGGGTGGCGAGCATCCTGTCGCTGCGACTCATGGTAGCGATCAAACCCAGCATGGCCGACGCCGCAACCCCGGCCACGGAAGTGCCAAAGGCAAGGCTCAGGCCCTCGATGGGTGCCGCCAGGCCCTCCCGTATCGCTTGCAACTCAGTGCTTCCCTCCAGCGCCGACACCGCACCCCTGAGCGTATCCACCATGCCGGCAAAGGTTCCCAGCAGGCCCAGCATCACCAGCAGGCCGACCAGGTAGGGTGTCATCACCGGCGCCGGGAGCCCCACCCGCTCACCCTCGATGCGCAGGCGCACCGCATTCTGCAGCGAGGGGTGCAGGTGCTCCAGCCACTGCTGTAATTCAGTGGCAGTTCGCGGCACAGCGCTGTCCAGGCTGCTGAGCCGCCGTTCCAGGCCCGCTGTTGCCTGGCGAAACTGCAGCAATTCGACAAAACCAATGCAGTAGACACAGGCAATGACAACGATTACGGCCAGGGCCAGGCGGTCACCGCCGATGAAGCTGCCAGCCATCCAGGCGATGGCCGCGGCGCCCAGCACAAAGGCGAGGATGATAAGGAATCTATTCATGGGGAGGTTGATTCTCGTCTTGCGTTGATGGCTGCAGGGGACGCAGCGGGATTGCTTGCCTCGACCAGCCCGAGAGTGGGCAACAGTCTTGCATCCAGCTCGGCCAGCAAGGCTGCGCGCAGGTCACCGTGGAACTGCCGCTGCCAATCGACCCAGGATGCAGCCCTGTCGTCCCCGCCGGCCGGTTGCAGCCGACACTGCTCCAGCAACCCGCAGAAACGCGCTTGCAGTAAGCGCGGGATGTCGCCGAAGGCTTTGCGTGCATGCTGCGCCAGGGTGTCCCCGAGGGCCTTGTCCAACTCACACAGATGGGCAAGACGCGGCGACAGCATTGCGCTCGCATCACGGATCTGCAAATGCAGGTTCAGCACTTTTGTCTCCATCATCCGCTGCTGCCCGGTATAGAACCGCAGGTAGGGCGCGAATGCGGCGCTTTCATCCTCGGGCACTCGCGGCTCGGGGGCAGGCAGCCTGAGGTGGGTATAGCCGGGTTTGGGAGCGAAACCGGCCAACAACGACCTGATGATGCCGGACCGCAGGCGCAAAAACAGCTCCCGGGGTGATTCCGCCGGGGAGGTCGCCGACGGCACCGCAGCGCTTTCCTGCTGCGCCAGGGCAGTTGCCAGCTTGATCGATGCGGAAAAGTCGATAACGCTGGCCAGCTGGCCCCGGAAAGAAGGCCGCGAAGCCGCGGTGTCGAGCACACCCACTTCGCGCAAACAGCGTATCAGGCGGGAGCTTTCACTGTGCTGTGGGGTTGTGGCCTGGGTCATAAATAGCTTCAACGGCATTTGCCAGCGGCAATCTACCTGAATTTCAACCCTGGATAGTTTATTGGGGAATGATGTGCTGGCCGGCACCCTGGTACTCACGGGGCCAAGGCTGCAACGCCATAGCGACGGCACTGGCGCTCTGGTCCGGGCGCCATTATCACCATTTCGCCGGAAAACTCAAGCCGCTGCAGAACCGCGCCACCACCCGGCCGAAAAGGCCCTTCGAGTTGCTGTCTCAGTCTTCCATATAGTCGGTCATGGAGGGGCAGGCGCACACCAGGTTGCGATCGCCGTAGACATTGTCGATGCGACCGACAGGAGACCAGTACTTGTTCTGCTTCAGCCACTCCACCGGATAGGCAGCCGCTTCCCGGGGGTAACGATAGGGCCACTCGTCAGCACAAACCACCGCTGCGGTATGGGGGGCATTGACCAGCGGACTCTCGGCCAGTAACTGATCGCCGTTTTCAACAGCATTGATCTCCGCCCGTATCTGCAACATGGCGCTGATGAATCGGTCCAGTTCCTGCAGGCCCTCGCTCTCGGTGGGCTCGATCATGAGGGTACCCGCCACGGGAAAAGACATGGTGGGCGCATGGAAACCGAAATCCACCAGCCGCTTGGCAACATCCTCGACATCAACACCAGTCTGCTCCTTGATAGCCCGCATGTCGATGATACATTCGTGGGCAACCCGGTCGCTGCTTCCGGTGTAGAGAATCGGATAGGCGCGCTGCAGTTTGGCCGCCACATAGTTCGCCGTGAGAATGGCATTTTCGGTGGCCTGCCTGAGGCCGCTGGCGCCCATCATCTTGATATACATCCAGCTGATCGGCAGGATACTCGCACTGCCGAAAGGAGCGGCCGAGACGGGTCCCACCGCACGATGGCCATCCAGGTGGCGATGGCCCGGCAGAAACTCGGCCAGGTGCGCGCGAACCGCCACCGGCCCCACCCCCGGGCCACCCCCGCCATGGGGAATACAAAAGGTTTTGTGCAGGTTGAGGTGCGATACGTCCCCGCCGAACAATCCCGGCTGACACAGCCCCACCATGGCATTGAGATTGGCCCCATCGATATAAACCTGGCCACCGTGCTGGTGAACGATGGCGCAGACTTCCCCGATCGCCTCTTCAAACACGCCGTGGGTGGAGGGATAGGTCACCATGATCGCCGCCAGGTGATCGCCGTGCTCGGCGCAGTGCCGGCGCAGGTCGTCAAGATCAACATTGCCATTGCTGTCACAAGCCACCACCACCACCTTCATCCCGCACATCTGGGCACTGGCCGGATTGGTGCCGTGGGCCGAGGACGGAATCAGGCAGATATTGCGGTGTGACTCACCGCGACTGGCATGATACGCGCGAATGGCCAACAATCCCGCGTACTCACCCTGGGAACCGGCATTGGGTTGCAGCGACACCGCATCGTACCCGGTGCAGGCGCATAACATTGCCTCCAGATCGGCGATCATCTGCCGGTAACCCTCAGTCTGCTCGGGCGGCGCGAAGGGGTGCAACTGGCCGAACTCCGGCCAGGTAATGGGTGCCATTTCGGCCGCGGCATTGAGCTTCATGGTGCAGGAGCCCAGGGGTATCATGGTGCGATCCAGCGCCAGGTCCTTGTCACTGAGTTTGCGCAGATAGCGCATCATCTCGGTCTCGGAGTGGTAGCGCTGGAATACTGCATGGTGCAGGATCGCCGGGCCGCGCAGCAGGGTCTTGGGCAGACGGTCCTGGCATTGCGCATCCAGTGCCGCGAGATCGAGTGCGCTGCCCGGCCTAAACAGCTGCCACAGCGACACAATGTCTGCAGGCGTGACGGTTTCATCCAGTGACAGGCCGATATGTCCGCTGTCTTTGGGGTAGAGGTTGATACCGGCATCCCATGCACGCTGCAGGATGGCGCCGGTTTGATCCCCCGTTGCCAGCGTCAGCGTATCGAAGCAGCTACTGTTCACCGGCGCAAAGCCCAGCGATTCCAGCCCCGCCGCCAGTACCACGGTGGATCGGTGTACCCTGGTTGCGATCGCTGTCAAGCCCTTGGGGCCGTGATAGACGGCGTACATGCTGGCGATGACCGCCAGTAGTACCTGTGCCGTGCAGATATTGCTGGTCGCTTTTTCGCGGCGTATGTGTTGCTCCCGGGTTTGCAGTGCAAGGCGATAGGCAGGATTGCCATTGCTGTCGATGGAGACACCCACCAGCCGCCCGGGCAGCGAACGCTTGAAACCCTCGCGGGTCGCCATGAAAGCGGCATGGGGCCCACCGAAACCCAACGGCACGCCAAAGCGCTGGGTGGAGCCGATAACGACATCGGCGCCCAGAGCCCCGGGCGACTCCAGCAGCGTCAAAGCAAGGATATCGGCGGCGAAGATGGCCACAGCCTTGTTCCCATGCAGGCCCTCCACCGCAGCCCGGTAGTCGCGCACGGCCCCGCTGGCGCCGGGGTAATGCAGTAACGCGCCAAAGCAGTCGCAGCCCTCGAGCTCCGTCATCGGGTCACCACAGACTATCTCGATACCCAACGGTTCAGCGCGAGTCTGGATGACATCGATGGTCTGGGGAAAGCTATCGGCATCAACAAAGAAGCGGCGGCTCTTGTTTTTGGCCATCCGCATCGCCAGGGTCATGGCCTCGGCCGCCGCGGTGGCCTCATCCAACAGCGAGGCGCTGGCGATGTCCATACCGGACAAATCGGTAACCATGGTCTGGAAATTGAGCAGCGCCTCCAGGCGGCCCTGGGAAATTTCCGGTTGGTAGGGGGTGTACGCCGTGTACCAGGCAGGGTTTTCCAGTACGTTGCGCTGCACGACGGCGGGAGTATGGGTGTTGTAATAGCCCTGACCGATGAACGAGCGAAAAACTTTGTTGAGCCGGGCTATGCCCTTGAGTTCGAGCAGTGCAGTTTCCTCAGTGCAGCTCTCTCCCAGCGCCAGCGGTTCGGTCATAAGGATGCCGGCCGGGACAACGGCGGCGATAAATTCCGCCATGGTATCGTATCCCAGCTGCTCCAACATGGCTTGCTGGTCGCCCTTGGAGAGGCCGATATGGCGCCGCACAAAAGAATCGTTAGCTTGCAGTTGCTGCAGAGAGAGTTGTTGCTGAGGCATAGGACTTACCCGTGTGAATTGCTGAAGCTGACATCCGGCAAGCGCAAACCTGCTCACCCCTTCCGATGGTAACGTTGCTCGACAAAGGGCATTTTGGCAACCACCAGCGGTCGCGACTTGCCCCGCACCATGGCTGTTAGCTCGGTACCTGGCGCCGCCAGCGCGGTATCGACGTAGCCCATGGCAATCGGCGCATCCAGGCTGGGGGCAAAGCCACCGCTGGTCACCACACCCACGGTGGCACCGCTCGCATCCTGGATCGGGGCGCCCTCCCGCACTGGCGCCCTGCCCTCAACCCGCAGCCCCACCCGCTTGCGCTGGACGCCTTGCTGCATTTGCCCGAAGATATGGTCACTACCCGGAAAACCACCGGCTTTTGCTCCCTGCCGCCGTCGTGATGGGCTGATCGACCAGGCCAGGGAGGCTTCGATCGGGGTGGTTGCAGAATCCATATCGTGACCGTACAGGCACAGGCCAGCCTCCAGCCGCAACGAATCCCGCGCGCCCAGGCCAATGGGCTGCACCACCTCAAACGCCAGCAGGGCATCGGCAACGGCGCGCGCCTGCCGACTCGGCACAGAGATTTCGAAGCCATCCTCTCCGGTGTAGCCCGAGCGAGTAATGTAGCATTCGGCCCCGGCCAACATCCCGGCGCAGCCATTCATGAATGACAAGGCCGTCGCCTCGGGCACCAGCTTTGCCATCACCTCACTGGCCCGCGGCCCCTGCAAGGCCAGTAGTGCGCGATCCAGTTCCTCGATGTCGCAGCCGGGTAAACTGGCCCGCAGGTAGGCGATGTCCTGCACCTTGCAGGCCGCGTTCACCACCAGAAAGAAAAGCTCCTCGTCCCAGCGCGTAATGATGAGATCGTCCTCGATACCACCGCGGGGGTTGGTGAAAACCGCATAGACCTGCTTGTTGAGGGCCAGTGACTCCAGCTCCACCGGTACCAGGGCTTCGAGGGCCTGGCCCGCACCCCTACCCTTGACCAACACCTGGCCCATGTGAGACACATCGAACAAGCCTGCAGCCGCCCGGGTATGCAGGTGCTCCTGCTTGATTCCAGGCGGATACTGCAGCGGCATCTGGTAACCGGCAAAAGACACCATCCTGGCACCGAGCTGCAGATGCAAAGCGTGCAGCGGGACCGCTTGAACTGGCTCGTTTGAGTTTTCAGGCATGTTCGCCAACCCCCCAGGTACCGGGCTAAAACGCCAATGGTAAGGCCCAGCATATAATTTGTTAAATTAATACTTAAAATAAATTCATAAATATTTCTTATAGTCACGATCAGCGCCAACCGCGCCGGACGCAACCGCGCCGGACGCAACCGCGACTCACTTTCCATTGGCCGCTGCGCTCGCCATAATGCAGCTTGATCCAGCGGGGGTAACGCATGCACCAAGTCATAGATTATCACAACGGCGTCATCGCCATCGACGCCCACTATATCCAACCCAGGCTCGCGTCCATACACCTGCTCATCGAGGGTGACCAGGCTGCGATTATCGATACCGGCGTCAACTCTTCAGTGCCGGGGATACTGTCCGCCCTGCAGCAATACCAACTCCGGCCAGAGCAGGTCACGTATATCATATTGACCCACATACACCTCGACCACGCCGGCGGCACCGGCGAACTGCTGCAACACTTGCCCAACGCCAGGGTGGTGGTGCACCCCCGGGGCAGCCGGCACCTGGTCGATCCCGGCAAACTGATAGCCGGCACCATCGCCGTCTACGGTGCCGAGAAAGCGGCGCGGCTCTATGGCGAGATCAAGCCGGTTCCCGGGGAGCGTATTATCGAGGCGCAACACGAGGACAGCTTGACTCTTAACGGGCGGGAATTGCTGCTGCTCGATACCCCGGGGCATGCACTGCACCATATCTGTATCGTCGACCGCCACACCAGCCACATTTTTACCGGAGACACCTTCGGCCTCAGCTACCGGCAACTGGATAACCACGGTCACCAGTTCATGTTTGCCACCACCACCCCGGTACAGTTCGATCCCGAGTCCCTGTACGCATCGATAGACCTGCTCTGCTCCTACCAGCCGGAGGCGATGTACCTGACCCACTTCAGCCAGATTCGCGACATCCCTGCCCGCGCCAGGGACTTGAAGGCCTGTCTGCAATCCCATGTCGAAATCGCCCGGGCAGCAGGCGGTAGGGGGCGGGAGCGGATCGAGGCGATAACAGCGGGTTTGGCGGACTGGGTGATGCAACAGTCGAAGCGGCAGGACTGGGCGCTGCAAGGTGAATCCGCGGTAAAGCTGCTGGCAATGGATATCGAGTTGAATGCCCAGGGGCTCGACGTCTGGTTGAGCCGGATCGAGAAGGCCTGAACCCGGGCAGCGCTTTACCGTTTTGCACCGCAGCAAAGTGCCGGGAGCGACCGCGGTAAGCTGGCCCCATCGGCTGCATCACTACGATCGACCCGCCCGACCCAGCGATCGGGGCACGTCTTCCACTGGATGCATTCGCAACGGCTGCATTGACGTTTACGTTAACGTTAGATAATATCGCCAGATCTTCAACGACTGGCGCCATGCATGACCGAGCGGCACTTCACCATTTCGCAACTGGCCGACGAGTTCGGTGTCACCACACGCACCATCCGTTTTTACGAGGAGAAAGGGCTCATCAAACCCCGGCGCAGCGGACAGCAGCGGCTTTACAGCACCGCCGACCGGGTCAGGCTCAAACTTATCCTGCGTGGCAAGCGCCTGGGCTTTACCCTGGAAGAGAGCCGTGATTTGATTGACATGTATAACCCGGCGCAGGGCAACATCGAACAGTTGCAGGTCCTGCTGCAAAAAATCGCCGACAGAGAGGCCTCGCTGCGGCGGCAGCTGAGCGACATCGCCAGTATGCAGCGCGATCTGCAGAATGTACGCCGGCGCTGTGAACAAGCGCTGCAAACCCAACAGAAACAAGCCAGTGAAAACTAAGATGGTGACCTTATGAGCAGTCGTTACCCCTCCCTCAAATTTGATCTGGGCGATGACATCGCCATGATGCGCGACGCCGTCGAGCAGTTTGCCCAATCTGAACTGGCTGGCCGGGCGCAGCAGATTGACCGCGACAACGAATTCCCCATGGACATGTGGCGGCAGTTGGGCGACATGGGCCTGCTCGGCCTGACCGTACCAGAGCAATACGGCGGTACCGATATGGGCTACCTAGCCCATACCATCGCCATGGAGGAGATCAGCCGGGCCTCCGCTTCGGTGGGGCTTTCCTACGGCGCCCACTCCAACCTCTGCGTCAACCAGATCTTCAAGAACGGCAGCGAAGCACAGCGGGAAAAATACCTGCCCAGCTTGTGCACTGGTGAGCACATCGGCGCGCTGGCAATGTCGGAGCCCAATGCCGGGTCGGATGTGGTGAGCATGAAACTGCGGGCCGAAAAGAAGGGCGATCACTACCTGCTCAACGGCAGCAAGATGTGGATCACCAACGGCCCTGACGCCAATACCTATGTCATCTATGCCAAGACCGATGTAAAAGCCGGCCCCCGGGGAATCACCGCTTTTATCGTCGAGCGCGACTGGGCCGGTTTTTCCCGCTCCCCCAAACTCGACAAGCTGGGCATGCGCGGCTCCAACACCTGCGAACTGGTATTCGAGGACTGCGAGGTGCCGGTAGAAAATATTCTCGGGCGGGAGCACGAGGGGGTTAAGGTGCTGATGTCTGGACTCGACTATGAGCGCACCGTGCTGTCCGGGGGCCCCATTGGCATCATGCAAGCCTGCCTTGACCTGGTACTACCGTATATCCACGATCGCCAGCAATTCGGCCAGAGCATCGGCGAATTCCAGATGATACAGGGCAAGGTTGCCGACATGTACACCCACTTGAATGCCTCCCGGGCCTATCTCTATGCAGTGGCCGGCGCCTGCGACCGCGGCGAGGAGAGCCGCAAGGACGCTGCCGCGGTCATCCTGTTCACCGCGGAGATGGCCACCAGGGCCGCGCTGGACACGATCCAGATCCTGGGGGGCAATGGCTACATCAACGATTTCCCGGCCGGGCGTTTGTTGCGTGACGCCAAGCTATACGAAATTGGTGCCGGCACCTCGGAAATCCGCCGCATGCTCATTGGCCGCGAATTGTTCCGGGATACGGTTTGAGTCATGGCCATCCTGCCCTCCACTATCGATACGCGCAGCGCCGACTTCGAGCGCAACAGCCAATCCCTGCAGCGCCAGGTTGCCGACCTGCGCGGGCTGATAGAAACCATCAAGCTGGGAGGCGGCGAAGACTACTGCCGTCGCCATGAAGCCCGCGGCAAGCTGCTGGCCAGGGATCGCATCAACACGCTGCTCGACAAGGGCTCGCCGTTTCTGGAGTTGTCACAGTTGGCTGCCTATAAGGTATACGGGGACGAAGATGTCGCCGCCGCCGGCGTTATCAGCGGTATCGGGCGAGTGAGCGGGCAACAGTGCATGATCGTCGCCAACGATGCCACCGTGAAGGGCGGCAGCTACTACCCACTCTCGGTCAAAAAACACCTGCGCGCCCAGGCTATCGCCGAGCAGAACCACCTGCCCTGCATCTACCTGGTCGATTCCGGCGGCGCCAACCTGCCGCGCCAGGACGATGTATTTCCCGACCAGCAACACTTTGGCCGCATTTTCTTCAACCAGGCCAATATGTCAGCCAAGGGCATCGCCCAGATCGCGGTGGTGATGGGATCCTGTACCGCCGGTGGCGCCTATGTGCCAGCCATGGCCGACGAGTCGATTATCGTCAAAAACCAGGGCACCATTTTTCTCGCGGGCCCGCCCCTGGTCAAGGCTGCCACCGGCGAAGTAGTCAGCGCCGAAGAGCTCGGTGGCGCCGACGTTCACTGCCGCACCTCGGGGGTTGCCGATCACTACGCCCAGAACGATCGCCACGCCTTGCAGTTGGCGCGCCAGGCCGTCAGCCGCCTCAACCGGGTCAAACCCATCTCTATGGATTTACGTGAACCGCGCGAGCCGCTCTACCCGGCGCAGGAGATTTACGGCATTATCCCCGACGACCCGCGGCAGCCCTACGATGTCCGCGATGTGATCGCGCGCATTGTCGATGGCTCCGAACTGGACGAGTTCAAGGCCTTGTTCGGCACCACACTGGTCTGTGGCTTCGCGCGCATCTGGGGCTACCCGGTGGGAATCGTCGCCAACAACGGCATCCTGTTCTCGGAGTCCGCGCAAAAGGGCGCGCATTTTGTCGAGCTGTGCAGCCAGCGCAAAATCCCGCTGGTTTTCCTGCAGAATATCGCCGGCTTTATGGTCGGCAGGCAATACGAGGCCGCGGGCATCGCCAAGCATGGGGCCAAGCTGGTGACCGCAGTGGCCTGCACCCGGGTGCCCAAGCTCACCCTGCTGATAGGCGGTTCCTTCGGCGCCGGCAACTATGGCATGTGCGGCCGGGCCTACGACCCGCGCTTCCTGTTCATGTGGCCCAATGCCCGTATCTCGGTGATGGGCGGAGAGCAGGCTGCCGGCGTGTTGGCGCAACTGAAGCGCGACCAGCTGGAGAAGCAAGACAAGGCCTGGAGTGAAGCCGAAGAGTCTGCATTCAAACAGCCGGTACTCGATACCTACGAGCGCCAGGGCCACCCCTACTATGCCTCTGCGCGCCTGTGGGACGACGGCGTGATCGACCCGGCCGATAGCCGCATGATTCTCGGCCTGGCGCTGTCGGCGGCACTCAACCGGCCCGTCGAGGACACCCACTTCGGCGTCTTCCGGATGTAAACATGGCCCCTAGCGACGGAGTATTACAGACTTGAGCCAGCCCACCGTAGCATTGAACATTGACCGACCCGGCGTGGCGACACTGTGGCTGAATCGCCCCGACAAGCACAATGCCTTTGACGATGCCATGATCCTGGAGCTGACCGGGGCCTGTGAGCAAGTTGCCGCCGACCCGCAACTGCGGGTACTGGTACTTGCATCCCGGGGCCGCAATTTTTCCGCCGGCGCCGACCTCGGCTGGATGCAGCGTATGGCCGCCTACACCTACGATGAAAACCTGCGCGATGCCCGGGCGCTGGCAAAACTGCTGGCAACCCTCAACACACTGCCCCAGGCAACTATTGCGCGGGTGCAGGGCGCGGCGTTTGGCGGCGCGGTCGGCCTGGTCAGTTGCTGCGACATGGCAGTGGCGACATCGACAGCCCGGTTCTGCCTCAGTGAGGTCAAGCTTGGCCTGGTGCCGGCAACGATAAGCCCCTACGTGGTAGCCGCGATTGGCGAGCGCGCCGCGCGCCGCTATTTCACGACTGCAGAGACCTTTGGGGCAGAGCGCGGCCGGGAGTTGGGGCTGGTAGCCGAGCTGGCAGACGAGGAAGACATCGATCAGGCCATTGAGCAGTTGGCCCGGGCAATACTGGCCAACGGGCCGCGCGCCGTAACCGCAGCAAAACAGCTGGTGGCCCGGGTGAGCGGCAGGCCCATCGACCCGGCCCTGATCGACAGCACCTGTGAATTGATCGCCAATATTCGCGTATCGACCGAGGGCCAGGAGGGCTTGCAGGCCTTTCTGCAAAAGCGCCGCCCCAACTGGAACGGGGAGTAATACACCGTGTTCAATAAAATACTGATCGCCAATCGTGGAGAGATCGCCTGCCGGGTGATTCGCAGCGCGCGACGCATGGGCATAGGGACGGTGGCGATTTATTCCAGCGCAGATCGCAATGCGCTGCATGTGGAAATGGCCGACGAAGCCCTGTTGATTGGCGAGCCACCGCCCCGTGAGTCCTACCTGCGGGGCGACACCGTGCTGGCGGCTGCGCGCAAAACCGGTGCCGACGCCATCCATCCCGGCTATGGCTTTCTCAGCGAAAATGCGGATTTCTGTCGCCGGTGCAACGACGGGGGCATTCGGTTTATCGGCCCCCCCGCCAGCGCCATCGAGGCCATGGGCTCCAAGTCGGCGGCCAAGCGCATCATGGAGCGGGCCGGTGTGCCCCTGGTACCCGGCTACCATGGCGAAAACCAGGACCCGGGTTTCCTGCGCGCCATCGCCGATGAGATGGGCTACCCGGTGCTGTTGAAGGCGGTCGCCGGGGGTGGCGGCAAGGGCATGCGCATCGTCGAGGGCGGCGCCGATTTCGACAGCGCCCTGGCCGGGGCAAAGCGCGAGGCAAGCAAGTCTTTCGGTAACGATGTGATGCTGATCGAGAAGTACCTGCGCCATCCGCGGCACGTGGAAATCCAGGTGTTCTGCGATAGCCATGGCAATGCGGTCTACCTGTTCGAACGCGACTGCTCGGTACAGCGCCGCCACCAGAAAATCATCGAGGAAGCACCGGCCCCCAAAGTGGACGCGCGCCTGCGCGCCCGCATGGGTGAAGCCGCGGTACTGGCTGCCAAAGCCATTCAGTATGAAGGTGCGGGAACCGTCGAATTTCTCCTCGATCAGGACGGCACCTTTTACTTCATGGAGATGAACACCCGGCTGCAGGTGGAACATCCCGTGACCGAGATGATCACCGGACTGGATCTGGTGGAGTGGCAACTGCGGGTGGCAGCTGGCGACACCCTGCCCCTGCTGCAGGACCAACTGAGCATCAACGGCCATGCCTTCGAGGCGCGCATTTATGCGGAAGATCCGGGCAGGGATTTTCTGCCCGTGACCGGTACCCTGTCGTACCTGCAGGCACCGGCCGAGTCTCGCCATGTCCGCATCGACACCGGCGTGCGCCAGGGCGATGAGGTCAGCGCCTACTACGACCCCATGATTGCCAAGCTGGTGGTGTGGGACGAGGATCGCGCCCGCGCCCTGAAACGCCTTTGCAACGCCCTCGCCGACTATCGCATCAGCGGCATGACCACCAATGTCGAATTTCTCTACAACCTCGCCGGCAGCCTACCCTTCCAGCAGGCCGACCTGGACACGGGATTCATAGAGCGCCACCAGCAGGAAATTTTTCATCAACAGCCCCATGACCTGGAGCGGGCGCTGCCGCTGGCAGCGCTCTACCTGGTGCTAGCCCAGTCCGAGGCCGCTCACCAGGCCAGCCACGACAACCGGGACCCGTGGTCACCCTGGCACCTGGCCAGCGGCTGGCGCCTGAACGAACCCCACCTGCACCACTATGAATTGCTGGTGCAGGAGCAGCAGGCGACAATTTCCATCGAACAACAGGGTATTGGCGCCGCCCGGCGCTATGTGATCCGCTATGGCGGCCGGGAAGTCTGCGCCCGGGGTGAGCTGAACGGGCAGCACCTGATAGCCGATATCGAGGGGCATCGACTGCAGGCCACAATCGCCGAGCACGACGATCGCTACAGTCTCTACAGTGGCGACTGCGCGATCCAGTTTGCACTCTTGAAACCGGATCTCGGCGAGAGTAACCAGGAGCCGGACGATAACGGTCTGCTGGCACCAATGAACGGCACTATCGTTGCGGTCCTGGTGACGGCGGGCAGTCATGTCAACAAGGGAGAGCAGTTGCTCATCATGGAGGCCATGAAGATGGAACACTCGATACGCGCCCCGGCAGACGGTGTTGTCAGTCGCCTTTTTTACCAGGCTGGTGATATGGTGGATGGTGGTGCCCAACTACTGGAGTTCGAAGCCCATGAGTGAGGCAGGCGCCCTGCCACAAAGAGTCAGGGTTGTGGAGGTCGGCCCCCGTGACGGTTTGCAAAACGAGTCCAGGCCATTATCAATCGAGGATAAATTGCAGCTGATAGACATGCTGGGTGCCGCCGGCCTCGACTTCATCGAGGCGGGCAGTTTCGTCAATCCGAAGTGGGTACCGCAGATGGCCGGTAGTGACGAGCTGTTCTTGCGGCTGGAGAAAAAGGGGGCAACGACCTATGCTGCACTGGTTCCCAATATCAAGGGTTTCGAACGCGCCCTGGCGGCCGGCGCCGATGAGGTTGCGGTATTTACCGCCGCCTCGGAAACGTTCAGCCAGAAAAACACCAACTGCTCGATTGCAGAGGGTTTACAACGCTTTACGCCCATTTTCGCAGCCGCCAACGCGGCCAACATCCGGGTCAGGGGCTATGTTTCCTGCGTCGCCGGTTGCCCCTACCAGGGCGCGGTGGCTGTCGGCCAGGTGGTCGACGTAGCGGAGCGCCTGCTGCAAGCGGGCTGTTACGAGATTTCCCTCGGCGACACCATCGGTACCGGCACTCCCGGGCACTTCAACCGGTTGCTGCCAAAGGTGATGGAACGGGTCCCGGCTGCACGGCTGGCTGTGCATTGCCACGACACCTACGGCCAGGCGCTGGCCAATATCTATGCCTCGCTACAGGCCGGTGTGGCGGTGGTCGACAGCTCGGTCGCCGGGCTTGGTGGCTGCCCCTATGCACGGGGCGCAAGCGGCAACGTCGCCACGGAAGACCTGGTTTATATGCTGCAGGGGCTGGGTATCGACTGCGGTGTCAATCTGCCCGCCATCATCGCCGCCGGCAATTTCGTCTCGACGCGCCTCAACCGCGCCAGCCAATCGAAAGTGGCTCGAGCCCGGGCCGGGGAGGCGGCGTGAACAAGCTGCTTTGGACACCGGCGCCAGAGCGCCGCGAAGACAGTCAGATGGCTGCTTTCATGCGCAGCATCAGCGCCAGATACGACGTCGAGATTACCGACTACGCCGCCCTTCACCGCTGGTCGATCGATAACCGGGAGGCGTTCTGGGGGGAGATCTGGCGGCAATGCAAAATCATCCATTCCGAACCCTACGAGGCGGTGCTACAGCGGGACACGATGCCCGGGGCCGGGTGGTTTGGCGGCAGCCGCCTGAATTTTGCCGAGAATCTGCTGCGCTTTCGTGATCAGCGTACTGCCCTGGTGTCGCTGCTGGAAAACGGTGAGCGGCGGGCGCTGAGCTACGCCGAACTCTACCAACAAGTCATGCAGCTTGCGGCGCGCATGCGCGAATACGGTATAGCCAGCGGTGACCGGGTGGCCGGGTTTATGCCCAACATCGTGGAAACCGTGGTCGCGATGTTGGCTACGGCCAGCATCGGCGCCATCTGGTCTTCCTGTTCACCCGATTTTGGCATTAACGGGGTGATGGATCGCTTCGGCCAGATCGCGCCGAAACTGCTGTTCAGCACCGACGGTTACTACTACAACGGCAAGTCCATCGACACCCTGCAGCGCACGGCGCAGATCGCCAGCCGCATACCGTCGATCGACAGCGTTGTCATCGTTCCACTGTTGAGCGCCGCACCGGTTGTCACTGGCATCGATAACGCCGTGCTGTACCAGGACTTCATCGACCATGGTGCCGCTGACCTGCCCTTTGCCCAGCTGCCCTTCGACCACCCGCTCTACATCATGTACTCGTCGGGTACGACCGGGGTGCCCAAGTGCATCGTCCACGGTGCCGGCGGCACCTTGTTGCAACACCTTAAAGAACATCGCCTGCATACCGATATCGACCGCGACGATGTATTTTTCTACTTCACGACCTGCGGCTGGATGATGTGGAACTGGCTGGTGTCGGGCCTGGCCAGCGGCTGCACCCTGTTGTTGTATGACGGATCGCCTTTCGCTGGCGACGGCTTGCGCTTGCTGGACGCTATCGACCAGGAGGGCATCTCGGTGTTCGGGGTGGGCGCGAAATACATAGCGGCGCTGGAGAAGGCCGGGCACCGGCCCCGCGAGACCCATCAACTCGACTCGCTGCGCACCGTGCTGTCAACCGGCTCACCGCTTTCCCATGCGAGCTTTGAATATGTTTATCGCGACATCAAGGCCGATGTCTGCCTGGCCTCGATTTCCGGCGGCACCGATATTATCTCGACCTTTGTTCTCGGAAACCCGCTACTCCCCGTATACAGTGGCGAAATCCAGTGCCGTGGACTGGGGATGGCCGTCGAAATCTGGGACGATGAGGGCCAGAATATCGAGGGCGCCAAAGGCGAGTTGGTGTGTACGCGCTCTTTTCCAAGCTGTCCGGTCAAGTTCTGGAACGATCCCGACGGCAGCAAGTTTCGCTCTGCCTACTTCGAACTCTACCCGGGAGTCTGGGCGCAGGGTGATTACGCTGAAATAACCGAACACCAGGGTATCGTCATTCACGGTCGATCCGATGCCGTCCTCAATCCCGGCGGGGTCCGTATCGGCACCGCCGAAATCTACCGCCAGGTGGAAAAAGTCGCCGAGGTGCTGGATAGCGTTGTCATTGGTCAGCGCTGGCAGGACGACGTGCGAGTGGTGTTGTTTGTACTGCTGCGCGAGGGCGTCGAGCTTGACGATCGGCTGCGCCGAACGATTGCCAACACCATCAAGGCAGGGACGACAGCGCGCCACGTACCAGCAAAAATCATTCAGGTGGCCGATATTCCCCGCACCATAAGTGGCAAAATTGTGGAGTTGGCGGTCGCCAATGTGGTTCACGGCCGATCCGTGAAGAACAAGGACGCACTGGCCAATCCCGAGGCCCTCGCGCTGTTTGTCGGTATTCCCGAACTGGCGCAGGATTGATAACGGCACAAACTCTCGACATGCTCCTGTCGATTTCTTGCGCCAGCATCTTAAGCAGCCATCCCGATTACCTGCCATGGCGCTGGTTATCGCAGCCTGCGTATTACACAATAGGCGCTGTTGCTGCTCAGCCCTGATTGGGAGTTATTCGAATGCAAAGCTACAAACAGTTTTATATCAACGGACAATGGATGGACGCCGCGGGACAGCAGATGCTCGACGTGATCAATCCTGCGACCGAACAGCCCGTTGCACGCATTGCCCTGGGCGATGCCAGCGATGTCGATCGCGCTGTCGCTGCCGCCAGGCAGGCCTTCCCGGGTTTTGCTGAAACCACCCGGGACCAGCGCATAGAGTTGCTGGAGAACATTATCGAGGTCCACCTGCGACGCATGGAGGACATGGCCCGGGCCATCTCCACTGAAATGGGTGCACCAATCAGCCTCGCCCTGGAGGCACAAGCTCCCTCCGGGGTACAGCACCTGCAGGCCGCGCTGGCGGCACTGCGGGATTTCGAGTTCGAGGAGACCCTCGGCACGGCAATCGTATTCAAGGAACCGATCGGCGTTTGTGGCCTGATTACGCCCTGGAATTGGCCCGCCAACCAGATCTCCTGTAAAGTCTCCCCGGCGCTGGCCAGTGGCTGCACCATGGTGCTCAAGCCCTCCGAGATAGCGCCCCTCTCGGCTATAGTCTGGGCAGAAATTCTCGACGAGGCCGGGGTACCACCAGGGGTATTCAACCTGGTCAATGGCGATGGCGCGGGGGTCGGGATGGCGCTCTCCTCCCACCCCGATGTCGACATGATGTCGTTCACCGGCTCTACCCGGGCCGGCATTTCGGTGGCCAAATGCGCCGCCGATACCGTTAAACGTGTATCCCAGGAACTGGGGGGAAAGTCGGCCAACATTATCCTCCCCAGCGCCAGCCTGGAACAGGCGGTTAGCGCCGGCATCATGCAATGCATGCAAAACAGTGGGCAGTCGTGCAATGCGCCCACCCGCATGCTGGTGCCGTCGACAATGATGGGTCAGGTCATTGAAATCGCCCGGGCAGTTGCGGCCGGTATCAGTGTCGGCGATCCCGCAGACCCCGAAGTCTTTATGGGGCCTGTGGTTTCCGAGGCGCAGTACAACAAAATCCAGGCACTGATCCAGTCGGGTATCGATGAAGGCGCCACCCTGGTCTGCGGCGGGGTGGGCAAGCCCCAGGGCATGGAACAAGGTTATTTTGTCAAGCCAACGATCTTCGCCGATGTCGATCACCGCATGACTATATCCCGGGAGGAGATTTTTGGCCCGGTACTGTCCATTCTCGGCTACGAAACGGAAGCTGACGCCATTGCGATGGCCAACGATTCGGTTTATGGGCTGTCGGGCTATGTGCAGGGTGAACTCGAGGCGGCCCGACGGGTGGCACACAGGCTGCGCGCCGGTATGGTTCACATCAATGGTGCCGGTCTGGAATCGGCCGCGCCGTTCGGGGGCTACAAGCAATCCGGAAATGGCCGGGAATGGGGAGTATACGGGCTGGAGGAATTTCTCGAGTCCAAGGCCGTCACCGGCTACCAGCCCTGACAGCTAACAGGAGCGGGCTCTCGCTGGTCGTCGCTACCCGCACCTCGGGGACAGATCAGACGGTCACCGCCGTTGCGGGGGCCGGAGCCTTGGTCGCCTGGCTGCTTTGCAGCGGTCGCCACGTCACCGCCAGCTTGAACGCTGCGGGAACGAAGTAAAAGGATAACAGCGTCGCGAGCGCGGTACCTCCGGCGATGGCCACGGCAAATGGCGGCCAGAAGTTACCACTGTCAAAGACCAGGGGCAGAAAACCCCCGATCGTGGTAATCGTGGTTGACGCAATATGCCGGGTACAAACCATCACCGAATCGTGGATTGCGCTGCCATCCCCGCGACAGGCGGCCGGATTCGACTTCAGTTCGGCGAGAATTACAATGGCGGCATTGATCGCCAGCCCCATCAACCCCATCAAGCCAACGATGATGATAAACCCGAAGGCATAGCCCGCCAGAAATACGCTGAGCATGCCCATGGTGGCGGCCTGGAATGCAACCAGGAAAATAATGCCACTGAGGCGAAACGAGTTAAAAGTCAGCACCACTGTGACCACCAACAAGGTGATCACCACGCCAACGTAGGCCAGCAGATTACCCACAGACTCATCGCGCTTGGCCGACTCTCCGCCTACTTCCATGGTATAGCCCGCAGGCAATTGAAAGCCCTGGGCATCGAGTTCCTGCTTCAAAGCCTCCAGCACGGTTGCTGGCAGTACACCCAGGGCTACGAACGCCTCGACCGTGTTCACCCGCTGGCCGTTGCGGCGCGCGATATTGGACCGTGCCGGTGCCAGACGCAACTCGCCGAGGGACGCCAGCGGGATGTTGGTCAGGGTCGCTGCCTCACTGGAGAAACTGGAAACCAACTGGGTACTGGCAAGGTTGCGATACAGGCCGCGATCGTCATCGGTAATACGCAGGCGCACGGGCAGTTCCTCAGTGCTCTCCACTACTGAGCCACCGATGCTGCCAGACAGTGAGTCACGCAACTGCTGGGCCACGTCGTTAAGACGTAAGCCCGCCAGTTGGGCTTCCTCCTCGCGAATATCGACCCAGATTTTGGGCTTGGCGGCATCCTGGGTCACCCGCGTATGCAGCACATTGGGAATGGTCGACAATATGCCACGCAGCTCATTTCCCAGTTGCTTTAATGTATCCAGATTGGTGCCGTAAATGCGCAGTTCTACCGGCGCGTTGTAAGGCGGGCCCTGGTCCAGCTTTCGCACCAGGATCTGCGCCTCGCCAAACTGCTCATCGAGTTGTTCTTGCAAGGTAATGATCGCCTGGTCTGCAGCCTTGTAATCACGGGCCGTGACCATCGCCTGGGCATACTGGGGCATACCATCCTTGTTGGCGATCAAGTTGTAGTAAAACGACGGCGCGCTATTGCCGACAAACCACTGGGTCTCAATGATCCCGGGTCGAGCCAACACCTCCTCGTCGATGCGTTCCACCAGCTCCCGGGTGGCGTTGATACTCGCCTGGGCATCGTTGAAAACCTCGATGTGGAACATGTCCCGATCCGCCGGGGGATAGAACTGCTCTGTCATCGACTGACCGGCAACAATACCCAGCGCTGATACCAGTGCGACCGCAGCAATACTGAGCAACGGATGGGCAATAGAGCCCGCCAATGAACGGCTGAATGCGCGCCGTAACCGCGGCAGCTCGATACCGTGTCGGTACCAGCGATATACCCCGTCCTCGCTGCTCTGGATAAAGCGTCCGGCAAGGCCCGCAACGATGGTATGGGAAATAATAAAGGACCCAATCAACGAAAAAATGACCGTCAGCGCTAAAGCACCGACGAACTCTCCACCCGGACCGGGCATCAACACGATCGGCATGAAGGCGAGGACAGTTGTCAGAGTAGAACCCAGCAGCGGCAACCAGTAGTGTTTCAGGGCTTCGCCGATCGCCGCATAGCGTTCGACGCCACGCTTGCGATCCTGGGCAATGGCCTCGGTAATCACGATCGCGTTATCCACCACGATACCCAACGCCACGATCAGGCCGGCGATGGAAATCTGGTGAATGGCGATACCAAACAGCTGCATGCAGAAAAAAGTGAAGCACACGACCAGGGGCAGCGAAAAGGCAACGATGAGGGCGGCGCGCCAGCCCAGTGTTAGCAACAACACCAGCAATATCACGCAGAAACCAATACCGACGTTGCCCGCCAGTTCTCCCAGCCGGGCCTCGGTATAGACACTCTGGTTAAACAGAGGCCGCAGCTCAACCTGGGCGGGGAGCTGCTGGCTGAATTCCTGCATCAGGTCCTGTACCGAACGCGTCCAACTATCAACCCGCATATCCGGGCGAATGCGGGCTGCTACCACAACCCCATCGCGACCGTCGATAATCGCCATCTCTTCAGCGGGCGTGCGGATGCCGCGCTCGACCCGGGCAATATCGCCAAGACGAACAATCTCCCCATTTGCGCCGATCTTGAGGGGAATCATGCGTATCCGCTGGCGGGAATCCAGCGCCCCGCTGACTTCCATTTGCCACTGGAATTGCTTGTGATACAGCTGGCCCGCAGCCACCTTGGCATCGGCCCTGCCTATCGCAGCAGCCAGGTCACGGGTTGTTAGCTGCAGCGCCGAAGCCTCGGCGATGTTCACCGTGACCTGGTACTCTTCGATCGGCTCACCAAACCGACTGACATACTCAGTCCCTGGAAGATTCTGCAACCGAATTGCCAATTCCTGGGCATAGCGCCCCAGGGCATTCATGTCGACTTCACCGCTGCCGCTCCATCGCAACGCGGCTAATACGGTAAACGCGCCGCTGCGCTGATCGTCGAACTGTGGCATGCCGACGCCCTCAGGCAAGCTGGGAACCAGATCATTGATTTTATCGCGGGCACGGGCCATAACCGGCTCAGTGTCGTAAACGGTCGGCAACAATTCCAGGGTAACGACCGATAATCCGGGGCGGGAATTGGAGTGAATATGTTCTATTTCATGCAGTTCGCGAAGCTTGACTTCAATCTTCTCACTCACCAGGGCTTCTACCCGCTCTGCACTGGCTCCAGGGAAAGGTGTGACGATGCTTGCCCAACGGTTGGTCAGGTCCGGATCCTCACTGCGGGGCAGGGAATTGACCGCCCCCAGCCCGGCAACCAACAACAGGGCGATACCTAAAACCAGCAGCCTGGGATTACTGATGCGCTGAGCGAACATGGCTATCAGCTCTCTTCGCTGGGCGCAGAATTGACGATCTGCCCCGGCACGACACGGTGCAGGCCGGTCGCAATGACCTGCTTGCTGCCGAAATCCGCGCTCACGTAGACCCGATCAGCTTCCACATGTAACACCCCGACATTGACTGCCTGAACCCGATACTGATTGTTATCCAATGGCTCGAGCACATAACTGTTCCATAGTCCACGTACGCCATCGGCAAGCGCCGAAACGGGCAACCAGTAGCCGGGCTCCCGCACGTCACGGGACAGCATCAACAAAGCCAACTCGCCATCCCGCAGGCTGGCATCATCAGGCAGTGCAAAGCGCAGTTTGACAGTGCGGGTTATCGCGTTGAGGTCAGAGCCCACAGCGACCAGCGTCGCCTGGAAAGTATCATTGCCAACGGTCACCGGGTAGGCGGCACCTTGCTCGATGCCACTGGCCATATCCACCGGCACCCCGAATACCACTTCAAGCTGTCCTGACTCCAGCAACTGCAGGACCGGGCTTCCGGCCCCGACCACGGCACCCTCATCTTCGAAGCGCCGGCTGATCACGCCGTCGTAGGGGGCCACCAACTCGGCCTTTTCCAAGCGCAGGCGATTTGCGTCGAGGCCCGCGCCCAAACGCTCGATAGCCGCCATCAAGGCCTGCTTTTCTGCGGCTAATTCGTCGAGTTGCTGCTCCGCGCTGAACCCCTGCTTCTTGAGCGACTGCTGCCGCTCGAGGCTGGAAAGAACCAATTCAAGCCGGGCCCTTGTCTCCCGAAGCTGCGCTTCGAGCTCTTTACCCGCGACTTCCAGCAGGCGCTTGTCGAGGGATGCCAGCTTCTCCCCGGCGACCACTGCTTGGCCCTGATCAACCAGTATGCTGTCGATCTTCCCACCCTGCTCGAACCCTATATCGACGCGCTGCGCCGCCTCTACCCTGCCAACAACCCTGCGCTGTACCTGGAATTCGGTGCTAAGCTCTGGACTCAAAGTGGCAACGCTGATGACCCGGGGAGCCAGTCGTTCGGGCTCAGGGGCGCCCCGGCATGCAACCAGGCCACTAAGCACGATAATTATGAGAAAAAGTCTTGAAAACATGCGCTTCATACGAAAATTGCCCAACCAGGATCACTTCGACCGGCAAAATGTTATACTGGACCGTCTAGTCTAGTAAAGGATTTTTTTCAGTAATGAGCAATCGCGGTCGCGCAAAGAGTGGCATCAAGAACAGGCAGATTCTCGAAGCAGCAATCAGGCTGTTTGTCGGTAATGGTTACCACAACACCAGCATGGACCAGATAGCAGCATCGGCCGGGGTGTCAAAACAAACTGTCTACAGTCATTTCACGAACAAACAGGAATTATTCAAGAGCGCCGTTCAAAGCCGCCGAAGTGAGTTCCTGGGAGCGGAACTGGCGCTCGATACCCAGGCTCCACCACGCGCGACACTACGCCGGTTTGCAACTGCCCTGCTCCGATTATTACTTAGTGAGGATGTGGTTCGCACGCGCCGGGTTTGTGATGCCGAAGCCGAGAGCCATCCGGAAGTGGCCGCGGCCTATTTCTCCGAAGGGCCAGAGCACACCACCCGACTACTGACCGACTACCTGGCACAGTTGCATCACGCGGGCAAGTTGCGCATCAGCAACCCCCACCATGCCGCTATTCAGTTATTGTATATGCTTACCGGCGAAGCCCAGATGCGAGCGCTATTGAACCAGCCAGCATGGACCGAAGAACAAGTAATGGCTTATCTCGACTCGAGTATAGCGATGTTTTTGCGTGCCTACGCGACAGACTAGAGCTATGTCGGCTAGAGCCCGCTGCACCTACGCGTCCGGGGCAGACTAACGCGGGGGCCAGGCTGCCGAAGCCGGTTCAGGCAGGCCGCAGACTTCAGTGGATTCGATCGTGTGGTAGGCCAGCCAGAATATCACGCTACGCGGTATATCTTGCCTGATCCTATGCACAGCGGTGGTGACTTCAGCAATCGTTGAATAGTGACCGACGTGCCACTCGGCGACGATCAGGTCAGCGATTTCCTGACCCGCCAGCTTTTCATCCTTATAGGTAGTGTATTTCTTTTTGGTCATTTTCCGGCCCATGGACGCACATTATGCCAACATTGCATCAGCTAGAATATGGTAGCACGCCGGTAGTGCAGCCATGGTCCATCAGGGAGGTCAAGCGGCTTTTGCAATCCGCTCTATTTCTCCTCTTCGCGCCGGTCCTTGCCTGTCCTTCGCTCCAGCGCCTTGGGCAATTTCATCGCCACCCGACGCCGATCCTCGGCATGCTTGCGCTCCTCCAGGGAGTCTTCAATTTTACTCACCAGTTCTTTACTGATTTTTGGTTTATCGTCCATTCAAATACCTCTTGCACTGCTGACAAAGCGTCGAACTACCACTGGTGACCAAGCGAAGGCCACGCTATATACGTCTGTCTATCGACGACAGCCTGTTAGAATTCGGTCTATTGATCTGGCCAGGAACAGCTAACCCCCTGAAAAAGCGATAGAAGCTGCCATTTTTCAAAAAGCTGTGTACCAAAGGGTAGACCCTGATGGCGAATTGCGCTAACTCCTTGACAAAATATTTGCCCTGGGGCAATGGGCGTGATTTCGGGCGCGACAACGAGTCCCGCGCAAGCCTGCTGAGATGGTCAGCGAGGGGGAGGGGGTGACGATTACTTCAATTAGTGCGCTGGACTGGAAAGCCCTTGGGCAATTGCAATTCCAGAGCCACAGGAAGATGATCCGATACGGTAAAGTTCGGTGTCCAGGTATTTGTCACGCGGACGCTTTCACTCACCAGAAAGTGATCCAGGGTTCGGTTGGGGGCCCAGCTTGGATAGGTCTTCTTGCTGACGCAGGCCGGAGTATATAGCCCGCAACCCCGCAGTGGACTGCCGTCGAGCAAGTGCCGGGCATGGGTATTCATATCCCCCATTATCACCACGTGCTCGTACTGCTCGATGAGTTCACGGACGTAGCTAAGCTGCCGTTGCTGGCTGCGCCGTCCCAACGCAAGGTGCAGGTTGATAACGATGAGGTGGTGGTCGTCATCGCCGTAGCGCATGAAAATTGCACCACGGCCAGGCACCGCGCCAGGCAACTTGTGCTGCTCAACATCCAGTGGCAGCAAACGACTCAGCAGCCCATTGCCGTAGCGGCCAAAACTGCCCAAATCCCGGGTGCATTGTTGGTACCAGAACGGGAAATTACCCAGCTTGGCGAGGTATTCGACCTGATTCACGAATCCGCTGCGCAGACTACCACCGTCTGCTTCCTGTAAACCTACCAGGTCGTAGTCTCTAAGCAACTCGGAAATGCGATTGAGGTTTTCGATTTTTCCCCTGGCAGGCAGAATGTTTTGCCAGCTACGGGTAATATAATGGCGGAACCGCTGGACTTCCATGCCGGCCTGCATGTTGAAGCTCAGCAGGCGCAATTGTCGGCCATGTTTCGGGCGCAGCGTTGACTGGGCTGCTGACGACTCGAATACGGTCCGGCTGTGATAATCGCCTGAGGACATCGCTTTCTTCCTACTCAATGCCATTAGTATGACCAGCATCGGTAGATAGTGTAAAGCGTCCTTTGCAGAGAACGGGTACTCCACGCCATACCTGCACCGGACACCCCCGGTGCAATGACCTCCGAGGCCATAGGGTATGCTGGCAACCCATTGTGAAAAACCCTGGCTCACGAGCCGCCTGGGAACCACCCGACCAACAACCAATGATCTATCTATTACTCAAGGCCTTCCTGCTTCCCCCGGGACTTTTCATTGTGCTTGGGGCGACAAGTATCATGCTGCACCGGCATCGGCCGACACTTTCCTGGCGACTGCTGTGCTGTTCGACCGCTCTGCTATGGGCGATGAGCACCTTACTACTTGGGAAGTACGCGATGCGTTTGATAGAGCCGGCGGGACCGCTGTCACAACATCAGGTGGAAAACTTCGAGCCCCAGGCAATCATTGTCCTTGGCGCTGATCGAAGTAACAGCAGCCCTGAATATGGGGGTAAAGATCAGCCGGGGCGTCATTTGCTACCGCGATTACGCTACGCCGCCAAAGTCTATCGTCAAACCTCTTTACCGATACTGGTCAGCGGTGGCACCGGCTATTTTGGGCGCGTGGCACAGGCGCAAGTCATGGCCGATGTGTTGCGGCAGGATTACCAGATTCCGGTGCAATGGCTGGAGCAACGGAGCATGACGACGTGGGACAATGCAACCAATAGCCACACTATACTGGAGCGGTCGGGCATTGACCGGGTGCTGCTGGTAACCGAAGCGTTCCATATGCGAAGGGCCACTGCCAGCTTCAGGGCATTGGGCCTGTGTGTCCTGCCGGCGCCTACGTTTTTTCTTGGTCCGGCCGAGGGAACTGTTACCTGGCAGGATCTCGTTCCCAGCGCCGCGGGACTTGAGCTAAGCGTATTGGCGCTACATGAAGCGCTTGGCCTGCTTTATTACCAACTGCGTTTCTTCAAAACCAGCAACCCGACAGGCACATTCGCCTGCCCAGCCCAAGACAGCAGTAATTGAGATCGTACTTACTCTTACATCGCCGCTCGCTCTTTGGCGATGAGGTACTCAGCGACCTCCAGCATTTCTTCCTGGCCACCGGCGAGGCTCCCGGAGATGCGATACTTTCCGTTCACCAGCAATTCCGGCGTGCCCTCAATCGCGGCACTGCGCGCCCGCGCATCAGCCTGTCGCACCTGGCTTGCAACGCCAAACGAATTGAAGGCCTTGCGGAAATCCATTTCAGGTACCCCGTATTCAGCAAAGAACGCCACCAGTTCATCTTCGCTATCCAGCTTCGGCCGTGGTGGTGTATTCAGCGCTGCAAACAGCGGCTCGTCGAGCTTTTCGGATACCCCCAGCGCCTTGGCCGTGTAGTAGGCCTGGGCATGGATTTTCATCCGATCATTCCACATTGCCGGTGAACCCACCACATAGACATCGTCTCCCTGCTTCGCCTGCCACGCGCGCAACACGGGCTCGAAATGGAAGCAGTGTACACAGCCGTACCAAAAGAATTCGACCACTTCGATCTTGTCTTTGTCCAGGGTTGGCAGCGGACTGGCGATGCGAACGTAGTGCTTTCCCTCTTCGTACTCCCCCGCAAATGTATGACCTCCGAGGGCTATCGACAACAGCAAAACCCAACTCAACAAACCCCGTTTGATCATCAACTACTCCTATTCTCAGCTAATTCAAAGGAACCACGAACGACATCCAACACACCTGGGCTATCAGTCACCATGGCTGAACTCGGCCTTTCGGCTATGACACCCTTACTCTTCCCATCGGCTGACAAGCCAGGGCAAAAAAAGGGTGGCACGCGGCCACCCCTTTCACCATTCCAGCACTTTCTAAGGGTGCAGCCCACTAATATAGGAAGACACCGCATCGATTTCAAGATCACTCAGCAAGGCCGCCGAATTACGCATCATGCGCGATTCCCCATCATTGACCCGCCCCTTCTCCGGCTGGTCAGCACCGGTGCGGAAAGCTTTCAGCTGCGCTGCCAGGTACTCTGCGTGCTGCCCTCCCAGCGCCGGGAAGCCGGCCGGACCATTTCCCTGACCCGTTGGTGAATGGCAGGCGGTGCAGGCGGGGACGCCCTTGTCGGCAACGCCGGCGCGATAGATACGCTCGCCGAGTTCCACCAGGTCGGCCTTGGCCTGACCGACCGTGGTAGTCTGGGCCTCATAAAACGCTGCAATATTTGCCATGTCCTGTGCAGACATATTGTCGGTTTGACCAGCCATTTGTGGCACGGGACGCAGCCCGGACTTAATGTCCTGCAGTTGCTTGACCAGATACCGCTGGTTTTGCCCCGCTAGCTTGGGGAACGCCCCAACCGCGCTGTTCCCGTCCTGCCCGTGACAGGCTGCACAGGCAGCCGTCAAAGCCTCGCCGGCAGTGGCATCTCCGTCAGTGGCACCTGCGGATGCAAGGCCAACCGAGGGTACACCGCAAAGCACAGTGGCAAGCAATAGTACACGTTTCATAAGCGCTTCTTTCGTATGGGGATAAATTTACTGCGCCGCAGCCATGTATTCAATGAGCGCAGCGTAGTCTTCGTCACTACAGTCGTAACACATACCCTTGGGTGGCATCGCGCCCATACCGTTAGAAACACTGGCCACCAGGGTTTCCGCGCCTTTTTCGAGTCGTGGAGCCCAGGCTTCCGCATCGCCTGTTTTGGGAGCTCCCGCAGCGCCGCTTGCATGACAAGCCGCACAGGACTTGTTGTACTTTTCCATCACTGCATCGTCAGCAGCAAAGATCGGAGATGAGAACGCTGCGATAGCAGCGATTAGAGCCAACTTATTTTTCATAGTAACCCCCTGGGTCAACTGAATGATCGGGGAAAGCTTACTAACGCCCCGTGGTATACTTGGCACCCGCCAAGAGTCCGCATTATATACAAGATGTGGAATAACGGAAACCGACTAATCGCAATCTTCCAAGAGCCCGCAAGATTATGACCAATACTTGGGCGTCCGCCTATTTCGAAAAGGCAGCATTTACGATCAGCGCCGCCAGTCTGCGCCAGTGCCCCGAGGACCAGGGTGCAGAGATCGCCTTTGCGGGTCGTTCCAATGCCGGCAAATCGAGTGCGCTGAACGCCCTCACTCGCAACAGCAAACTGGCGCGCACGAGTAAAACACCCGGACGTACCCAGTTACTCAATTTTTTTGAGCTGGAGCAGGGAATACGACTGGTAGACCTTCCCGGCTACGGATTCGCCAGGGTCCCCGACGCGGTGAAGGCAAAGTGGCAAAACCTGATCGACCAGTACCTGCGCCAGCGCCAATCACTGCGCGGGCTGGTACTAGTCATGGATATTCGGCATCCGCTGACGGACTTCGACAGCATGATGCTCGATTGGGCAGGCGCCTGCGAAATGCCGGCACACATCCTGCTCACCAAGGCGGATAAGCTCAAGAAAATGGCTCAGCGCAAGCAGCTTGAGCTGGTGAAGGAGGCAGTTGCCCCTCGCCAGCAGCAACTGTCGGTGCAGACTTTTTCCGCATTCAAAGCCACCGGGATCAATGCACTGGCAACCATTATGCTCCAGCTGCTGGAAATTGAGCTACCCGCGGTTAGCGGCCAGGCGCCCTGGGATAAACAATAGGCAAAAAAAAGCCCCGCAGCCCAGGGGATGGCGGCGGGGTCAGGTCTAGTGCCCTTTCAATTGAGCACTAGTGAGCACACAGAGCTTATGACTGGCGGCTGCAAGATAAGTTCAAACCATTTCAAAAAAAATTAGTGTGCCTGCTCCCAATTGTCTCCAGTTCCCACATCCACGATCAGCGGCACCTTCAGTTCTGCCGCTGCTGCCATCAGTTCGCGAGCCTGGGACATAGTCTCATCGAGCGACCCTTCAGCAACCTCCAGCACCAGTTCATCATGGACCTGCATGATTATTTTGGCGTCGACTGCAGCAGACAACAGCCAGCCGTCCAGGTCGATCATCGCGCGCTTGATGATGTCGGCGGCGCTGCCTTGCATGGGCGCGTTGATTGCTGCCCGCTCAGCGGCCTGTCGCCGCATGCCGTTGCGGGAATTGATCTCGGGCAGGTAAAGGCGCCGGCCAAAGAGAGTCTGGACATAGCCCTGCTCTCGCGCCAGCACACGAGTTGAGTCCATATAGTGCTTCACCCCGGGATAGCGCTCAAAGTATAGGTCGATGTACTCCTGCGCCTGGTTGCGACCGACATTCAACTGCCGCGCCAGGCCAAAGGCCGACATGCCATATATCAGGCCAAAATTAATGGCTTTGGCGCTGCGACGCTGCTCATTGCTGACCTGCTCCAATGGCTCACCAAAGACCTCCGCCGCGGTGGCTCGGTGAATATCAAGGCCCTGCGCAAAGGCATCGCACAGCCCCTCGTCACCCGATAGGTGGGCCATAATACGCAGCTCGATTTGCGAGTAATCAGCAGCCACAATGCGGTAACCCTCAGGCGCGATAAACGCCTGTCGAATGCGCCGGCCCTGCTCACTGCGCACGGGAATGTTCTGTAGGTTGGGGTTGGCTGAGGATAACCGCCCGGTGGCCGTAACCGCCTGGTGGTAGGAGGTATGGATTCGCCCACTCCGCGGATTGATCATCAGTGGCAACTTGTCAGTGTAGGTAGATTTGAGTTTTGCCAGCCCCCGATACTCGGTAATGACACGTGGCAACGGATAGTCGAGCGCAAGCTCCTGCAACACCTCTTCCGCCGTCGAGGGAGCACCTTTCTGGGTTTTCTTGAGAACGGGCAGCTGCAGCTTGTCGAACAGAATGGCAGCCAGTTGCTTGGGGGAACCCAGATTGAATTCCTCTCCCGCCAGCTCGCAGGCCTCCTGCTCCAGCAACCGCAATTGCTGGCCAATTTCTGAGCTTTGCGCATCAAGTAAGTCTTTACTAATCAAAGCCCCATTGCGTTCGATACGTGAAAGGACCGAAATCAGCGGCAGTTCAAGCTCCTGCAGCACGCGCTGCAGGTCGGGCTCAGCCGCTACCCGGGGGCCCAGTACCTGGTGCAACCGCAAGCTGATATCAGCATCCTGCGCCGCGTAGGGCGCGGCCTGCGGCAAAGGCACCTGGTCAAAGCACACTTGCTTCGCACCCTTCCCTGCCACGTCTTCAAAGCTTGTGGTCTTCAAGCCAAGGTACTTGAGTGCCAGGCTGTCCATATCGTGTCGGGTAGCGGTCGAATCCAGCACATAGGACTCCAGCATGGTATCGCTCAGGATCCCCCGAAGTTCAACTGAGCAACGCGCCAGTACACTCATGTCGTACTTCAGGTTTTGTCCCACTTTGGGGCGGGCCGCATCCTCCAGCAGCGGTTTGAGACGCCCCAGTACCAGTTCCGGCGCCAGTTGCTGCGGGGCACCCTCGTACCGGTGCCCGATGGGAACGTAGGCGGCTTGCCCTGCCTCCACCGCAAAAGACACCCCCACAAGCTCCGCCTCCATATAGTCGAGACTGGTGGTCTCGGTATCAAAGGCAAACAAGGGCGCGGATTCAAGCTGACCGAGCCAGCGCTCGAGGCTGGCCATATCGAGCACGGTTTCATAGTCCGGGGACTCCCCCGACTCCCCCGCACCGGCATCACCCGGCTGCAGAAGTTCAGCCAGCCAGCTTTTGAACTCCATTGCCCGGTAGAGTTCACCCAATTGCGCCAGGTCAGGCTCCGACTGCAGCAGATCTCCCGCTGAAAATCCCAGCTCAACGTCAGTTTTTATGGTTGCCAACTGATAGGACATACGTGCACTGGCTTCTTCCTTGCGCAGTTTTCCGGCCAGGGTTTTTGCTCCGCGAATGTCCAGTTCTGCAATCTTGTCGAGATTGCTGTAGAGATCCTCAACTCCGCCAATAGTCTGCAACAGGGCCAGCGCCGTCTTTTCACCGACACCCGGTACGCCGGGGATGTTATCGACCTTGTCACCCATAAGTGCCAGCAGATCGATAACCAGGGCAGGTGGAATCGAAAATTTTTCCTCCACCCCGGCCTCGTCAAGCACCGTGCCAGTCATCGTATTTACCAGGGTCACCTGCGGGTTGACCAACTGAGCCATATCCTTGTCGCCCGTGGAAACTATCACCGATCTGCCCACCTCAGCGGCCTGCCGGGCCAGGGTGCCGATTACATCGTCAGCCTCGACCCCGGGATGAACGATCAGCGGTATGCCCAGCGCTTTGATAATGCGGTAGATCGGCTCGACCTGTTCGCGCAGTTCATCTGGCATGGAGGGGCGCTGCGCTTTGTATTGGGCAAAGATCTCATCGCGGAATGTCTTGCCCCTGGCATCGAAAATGACCGCCAACTGGCCGTTGGGATAGTCCTGCTGCAAACGGCGAAGCATCGAGATGACACCCTTGACGGCACCGGTCGGCTGGCCGCTCGAAGTGGTCAGGCTGGGCAACGCGTGAAAGGCCCGGTAAAGGTAGGAAGACCCATCCACCAGAACTAGCGGCTTTTCTCCGTTTGCGGTCATCGTAGTCTCTCGAAACTGGAATGCAATGGCACCAACTGGTGGTGGCGTGAGGGCGGTAAAGTATCACATATGCCTGCAGCGATGGAGTCCCAGCCACCGCCGCAGCATATACGGCGATGCCCGGCGCAACAGCGTCACGCAAGGGCAACGGAGTAACGTCGTCAACTCGTCGTCCAAGCCATTTACCGCAAACTGCAAAATCCACGCGACTCGCACGGCTCTGCCTATCGTTCTGATTACTACCAATTAGATTCTTCGACACTGAATGGGCAGACAAAGCGTTTTGCCCACCAGTTCGCAATTCAGCAAACCGGGGCATGCAGGGCCACCAGGTTTGGATAGACTGTAGTTATCAGGAGCTGGCGGCAGACACCGATAAAAGTCCCCTGAACCAGCATCCAGGTCACCCCCTAGCTTAGCCGGCAGTCATGCCGGCTTTTTTTATGCCGTTGGTAGACTACCCCAGGGTTACATTCGCGGACGCAGCCGCCGTTAACGGTACCTCCCAGGCTAACCTTCAAAGCCTTTGCGTATTGACTGGTAGGTCACTTTGAGCTTTCCGGGGTCGAACTGCCCCTGGGACAGGGTTGCCTGGGGCTTGAAGAAACCGTGGTAGTGACCATAGCTGTTAACCAGCACGATGTTTGAGGTGTGGTCTACCAGATAGGACTGGCCATCGTCTGTCAGCACTTTGGCAAACGCGGCATTCATGTTGCTGGCAAATTTCTGCAGGGCCATGAACTCACCGGTAACACCTTTGAACGCCGGGTCGAAGTAGTGAACGTACTGGGCCATTTGCGACGGGGTGTCCCTGGCTGGGTCGACGGACACCAGAACGATTTGGGTGTCCTCCGCCCAGGGCGTATCGGCCAGCATGGTATTGAATTTCTGTAAATCTGCCATCGTGGTAGGGCAGATGTCTGGGCAGTAGGTGTACCCAAAAAACAGTAAACTCCACTTGCCCTGGAGATCTTCCAGAGTAAACGCCTGGCCCGATTCATCAACCAGGTCAAAGGGCTTGATGATACGCGGTTTTTCAAACAAGTAGGCGCCATTGAGCTGCAGTTCCTGTTGTGACATCACGCGGGGGCTGGTCAGCTTGCTGACAAAAGCCCCTACCGACACCAGAGACAGAACCACCAGCACCAAAACAGTCCAGTAGATGTTTCGTCGAGTCGTATTCACTTGCGCAATTCCTTATTGCCTCAACAGTAGTTGTAGCGACACCACCGCAGTAGGGTCAGGTGGTAAAAGTGATGACAGTGGGCTGGGGAAACAGGTAATGATCGATAAGCATCACCAGGAACAGGGCCATCAGGTAGATCGATGAGTATTTGAACGTTTCCATGGGTGCCCGCGGATTGTTGCCGCGGTAGAGGACGATAGCCCAGTAGAGAAAACCACTGCCCAGAGTAACCGCCCCGAGCAGGTACAGGGGGCCGAGCATGCCCACCGCGAAGGGCAGGAGAGTAACCACAAACAGCAGGATCGTGTAGAGCAATATATGCAGTCGCGTGTAAGGTATACCGTGGGTTACCGGCAGCATGGGAATATCGACTTTGGCATAATCATCGCGCCGGTGGATCGCCAACGCCCAAAAGTGCGGTGGCGTCCACGCGAAAACAATAACAACCAGCAGCAGGGCATGGGGGTGCACTTCGTTAGTCACCGCGGTCCAGCCGAGCAGGGGAGGGATGGCACCGGCCAGGCCACCGATCACTATATTCTGCGGTGTCGCTCGCTTTAAAAACAAGGTGTAGACAAAGGCGTAGCCGATGAGACCACCGACAGTGAGAATCGCCGTTAGTGGGTTCACCAAAAATACCAGTATCAATACCCCGGTCAGGCCCAGGGCGAGGGCAAATACGATTGCATTTCGGGTTGGCACCCGCCCCTGGGCCAGGGGTCGGTTGCGGGTACGCGCCATCTCGGCGTCAATTCGGCTATCAACCAGGTGGTTGATAGCCGCGGCCGACGCGGCACAGAGCCCTATGCCGAGGTTGCCAAACAGCAGGATTTGCCAGGGCACCATTGTCGGCGTTGACAGAAACATGCCAATGGCAGCGGTCAGCAGAATGAGGGCGACGACCTTGGGTTTGGTCAGTTCAAGATAATCCTGCCAATGCAGTTCCATCCCCGGAGGCTTGCTGATGCTATCTGACATAGTGACATTGTTCCCTGTTGGTTCGGCGCACACGGGCGCTGATTCCCGGGTCAACACAGCTGTTTTACTATTCATCACCCACCTGCTTCATAAGAAATTTGAGATCCGAGATAACGTCTTTCCCGCTGTGCTGGGGGCCGTAGGCCATCATAACAAAGCCACGCTTGTCGATCAGGTAGTAGCTATCCGGGGGCAAGCCCGCAGTATCATCGGGCTGAGTAAGTAGTTGTTCGATGGCAGCGGCATCGCTATGCAGAATCGTCATACTGGGATGTTCAGCCGCAAGGAACTCGCTGAAACTTGCGTCAAGCGGCCAGCTGTCGCTGAGGTAAAAACGTCGCAGATGAACCGCGCGTCGCCCCAGTGCGGTGTGCAGTTGACGAGTCAGCCAAAGCGTCTGGCGACAGCTTTCAGCACAGGTTGCTGACCCGGGAATCAACAGCGTCCACTTCGGCGCTTGCTCCAGATAATGGTAAACCTCATCATTGCGGTCCAGCACCGCGATCGATTCGAATTCCCGCACTGGCTGTAACAGGGTACCGTTGTTGTGAGTGCCCAGGCTGCCAACGATATCGATGTGACCCCGCTTGACCGCCAACCAGAGCAGACTGGCGCTGATCAAAACCAGTGCTGGCAGTAACATAATCGCCAGGGCAACCCAGCGATTGCGCTTGATATCTTCGGGGGGAGGGGGCTGCTGTGCCACTAGCTTTTGCACCTGGGTTTAGTCACGTTAATTGCCGATCTGTAGGCGATTCCAGCTTTATACGCTGGAAAGGCCCGATTTGCGCCATTTGGCGGTCAAGTGTCGCGCCGTTGATCGCCGCGGCTGCGCAGGAAACCAAAGGCAACTGCGAAATACAATACGACGAGTGTTGCAGCCATCGCAAACCACTGCACTGCATAGCCGGTATGCTTTGCCGGCAGGATATTGACGTCCTGCCAATGTTGCTCCAAAGCGCCGGGACTCGATGCGCCGAGCCTGATGACGTACGGATAAACGGGTTCATCCAGGGCTTCAGCAAGAGCCTCGACATCCAATGTCTGCAGCCGCTTCGGCCAGCCAGCGGGAAACTCGGTGTCACCCAGGGTGAAGGCCTCCCCCAGCGGTACATAGACCTCTCCCAGCAAATCGACCACCCCAGCAGCCGGCTCGATGACGGGAAGCTGGGAGCGATCGTGGCTGCCAGCGGTCCAACCCAGGCTTACCAGCAGCAACACGCCACTCTCCGCACGCAAGGGCATGACAACTTCGTAGCCGAACTGGCCACGATGGATTTTGTTGTCGAGCAGCACCGGTTTGTCCGCCAGATAGCGTCCGCGCAGTTTCACCTGGCTGAAGGCCGGCTGCGCGCGCTGCATTAGCTGCTCCAGAGACAAAGGCGCTTCACCGCGTCGTGCCCCTACCTTAGCCAGGATGTCACGTTTTTCTTCGGCACGCTGCAATTGCCAGATACCCAGCCCGATAAGGCAGGGCAACAGCACCACTAGAAACAGGGAAAGTTTCCATCCCGGCTGGAATTGCATAAAAAGATCTGGGTTATACTGCCCCCTCACTTCTTCAGGGGCAGAGTTAATGTGGTTAAAAGTGGCAATTGTTGTCGTATTTGTTGCGTTGCTGGCTAGCCTGGCCAGCGGCCTGGTGTTTTTGCTCAAGGACCAGGGCTCAACCAAGCGTACCCTGTACTCACTGGGGATCAGGGTAAGCCTGGCAATCGTGCTACTGGTATTGATCAGCTATGGTGTACTTACCGGTCAGTTACGATCCCAGGCACCCTGGGCGACATCGAACCAACAACAGCAGCAACCCGCCGACCCCTGAGTCAGATGATATAGACGAACAGGAACAGGGCCACCCATACCACGTCAACAAAGTGCCAGTACCAGGATGATGCCTCGAAACCGAACTGGTCGGTCTCGGTGAAATGCCCACCCACCGTCGAGCGCAACCATTGGACTGTCAACATAATGGCGCCCATGCACACATGGAAGCCGTGGAAGCCGGTCAGGATAAAGAAGGTCGAGCCATAGATTCCCGCATCCAGTGTCAGGCCAAGGTGGGTGTAGGCATGGTAGTATTCATAAGCCTGGAAGCCTACAAAGGTAAAACCCAGTAGCAGGGTTACCGCGAGCCACATGTTGAATGGCTTGCGCTTGCCATTTTTCAGGGCCACGTGAGCGAAGTGCAGGGTAACACTGGACGTCAGCAGCAGTATGGTATTAATCAGCGGGATACCGGCCCATGACATCTCTTCCTTGGGGCCTTCAAAGGTGCCGGTATTCGCCGGCACCTGGGAACTCACCCCGCCAACGGCTTCCTGTGGCGTGGTGCCCATCGGCCAGTCGTACTGAAACCCGTCCCACAACAGGTTGGTAACCGCCTTGTCTCCCTCGCCTGCCAGCCAGGGCCCCGCCAGGTTGCGGACATAAAACAGGACACCGAAGAAGCAGGCGAAAAACATAACCTCAGAAAATATAAACCATTGCATGCCGAGCACGTAGGAGTGTTTCAACTGTTCGCTGTTCATGCCCGCACGATTTTCCTTGATGGTCTGGCGGAACCAAACGGCGAGCGTGATGACGAATGACAGCAATCCAATATACATCAGAGCCCAGCTCGCGCCATCACCAAAGGTGAGGCCGTTAAGCCCGATAGAGGCGCCCAGTATCAGCACCGCGACGGAACTCGCCAGGGCTAACGCTAGTTTGCTTTGCTCTGGAACATAATAGGTATCTGCTCCGCTGTTATGGCCTGCCATGGTGCAACTCCGTGGTTATCAGTCTGCTGTTAATTTCAGAATCATAGTCAATTGGCCGCCGCCACACGCTCGGAAATATCGAACAGTGTGTAGGACAGCGTTATCGTGTGTATATCCGCCGGCAGTGCTTGATCAATCACGAACTGCAAGGGCAGATCGGCTTTTTCACCGGCCTTCAGAGGCTGCTGGTTAAAGCAGAAACATTCGGTTTTATTGAAGTATGCAGCTGCCCGCGACGGCACGATACTGGGGATGGCTTGTGCCACCATATCCTGCTGCAGCGGATTACTGGCAATGAATGCGGTACTGCTCAATTCACCCGGGTGCACCCTCAGCACTTTGTCGGCCGGCGCAAAACCCCAGGGCATTGCATCATTGTTGCGGGCAAGGAACTGAACCTTGATCGTGCGCTGGGTATCGACTTCTGCCTCGACCGCCTCGTAGCGGTTGCCAGTCTTGCCGTTGATACCCAGCACATCACAAAGTACGTTGTACAGAGGCACCATCACCACAAAAACAAAGGCAAACATCACCACCACCACCAGCAACAGCTTGCTAACGGTGGCCTTGATGGATCCCTTGCCGTGGGAAACGTCAGTCATACACCCGATCCGGTTACTTTACCTGGGGCGGCGTGGTGAAGGTGTGGTAAGGAGCCGGCGTCGGCAAGGTCCACTCGAGCCCTTCAGCACCATCCCAGACCTTGGGGTCATCCACTTTCTTGCCAGAGGCTATGGTCTTGATGACGTTATAGAGAAACAGAATCTGCGCAGCACCATAGATGAACGCCCCAACCGAAGAGATCATATTGAAATCCGCAAATTGCAGGGAGTAATCGGGAATACGGCGCGGCATACCGGCAAGACCCACGAAATGCTGCGGGAAGAAGGTAATGTTAAAGCCGATGAACGCAACCCAGAAATGAATTTTACCCATGGTTTCGTCGTACATGCGACCGCACCATTTGGGCAGCCAATAGTACACCGCGGCAGACATGCTGAATACGGCTCCCGCAACCATCACGTAGTGGAAATGTGCCACCACGAAATAGCTGTCATGGTATTGCATATCCGCCGGCGCAATCGACAACATCAGGCCGGAAAAACCGCCAATGGTGAACAGAAACACAAACGCGATGCAGAACAGCATGGGGGTCTCGAAAGTGATCGACCCCCGAAACATGGTGGTAATCCAGTTGAACACCTTCACCCCGGTAGGCACCGCAATCAGCATGGTCGCATACATAAAGAACAGTTCACCGGCAATTGGCATACCCACCGTGTACATATGGTGCGCCCACACGATAAACGACAAAAAGGCGATCGAGGCCGTTGCATAGACCATGGAGTCATAGCCAAACAGGGGCTTGCGACTGAACGCCGGGATGATCTGCGACACCACGCCAAAAGCGGGCAGGATAATAATGTACACCTCGGGATGCCCGAAGAACCAGAATACGTGCTGGAACAGTACCGGGTCGCCACCGCCCGCAGCATTGAAGAAGGACGTTCCGAAGTGGATATCCATCAGCATCATGGTTACGGCACCAGCCAATACAGGCATAACCGCTACCAGCAGGAAAGCCGTGATCAGCCAGGTCCAGACAAACAGCGGCATTTTCATGTAGGTCATGCCAGGGGCACGCATGTTCATCACGGTAGCGATGATATTGATGGATCCCATAATGGAGGATGCACCCATGATGTGCACGCCGAAAATGAAGAACGTCACGCTCGGTGGAGCGTAAGTCGTCGACAGTGGCGCATAAAAGGTCCAACCGAAGTTGGGCGCGCCACCTTCCATGAACAATGACGACAGGAGCACCGTGAAGGCAAAGGGCAACAACCAGAAGCTCAGGTTGTTCATCCTCGGCAGGGCCATGTCAGGTGCCCCGATCATCATAGGAATCAACCAGTTAGCCAGTCCGACAAAGGATGGCATGATCGCCCCGAAAACCATGACCAGGCCATGCAGGGTCGTCATCTGGTTGAAAAAGGCAGGTGATATCATCTGCATACCGGGCTGGAAAAGCTCGGCTCGAATCACCATCGCAAAAGCGCCGCCAATAATGAACATGGCAAAACTGAACCACAGGTAAAGCGTACCGATATCCTTGTGGTTCGTGGTAAAAAGCCAGCGCTTCAGCCCTGTTGCAGGTCCGTGATGTTCACCCATCGTTATTCCCCCCCGCCTTTCTTGAAGTTGTACACATCCACTGCTTGCACCAACTCACCCATGTTATTGCCAAATGCGTTTCGTTGATAGGTGGTAACAGCGGCGGCTTCCAGATCATTCAACTGCCCGCCGAAAGCCTGCATGGCCGTGCCGGGCACTCCGTTTACAACAATATCGATATGCTTGCTGATATCACCCATGGCGACAGCTGAGCCTGCTATTGCATTACCCACGCCACCTTCACCATTGGCACCATGGCACGCCAGGCACGCACGTTGATAGACCGCCTCGCCTCGCTCCATCAACTCTTCAAGGTCGAAATTTTGCGCCATGAGTTCCTTGATCTCAGCGGCTTCCTGCTGCTTGTCGCTAATCCAGGTGTCGAACTCTTCCGGGCTGGTCACTTTAACCACAATGGGCATAAAGCCATGATCCTTGCCACACAACTCTGCACACTGGCCGCGATACAGGCCTTCTTCGTCGATACGGGTCCAGGCTTCGTTGACAAATCCCGGTATAGCGTCCTTCTTCACCCCAAGATCGGGAACCCACCAGGAGTGAATAACATCGTTTGCCGTCAGCAGCAGGCGCACCTTTTTGCCCGCTGGGATAACCATCGGGTTATCCACTTCCAGCAGGTAATTCTCGTTTTTGCCGCTACGGCCGTAGATTTCGTCCTGTGACGTTGACAGGGCGCTGAAAAATTTTATGTTTTCACCATCTTCCCGCAGGTATTCGTAGGACCACTTCCACTGATAGCCGGTGACCAGTATGTCCATATCGGCGTCTTTGGTGTCATATATCTCGATCATGGTCTTGGTAGCTGGCCAAGCCATGCCCAGCAATATGAAGAAAGGAACGACGGTCCAGAGGATTTCCACGGTAGTGTTATCGTGGAAGGTCGCAGGTTTGTGACCCTTCGACTTGCGGTAGGCCCACAGCGAGTAAAACATGAAGGCGAACACGACCACGCCGATCACGCAGCTAATGCCGAAAATCAACATGTGGATATCGTAGATGCTGCGGCTGACCTCGGTGGCCCCCACTGGCATGTTAACTTCCCAGCGCTCGGGCTCCGCGACAGCACTGGAGCTGACGCCACCGAGACCGGCGACTAATGAAATCAAGGCCAAGTGCCACAGCTGCTTAGCGTGTCGATACATACTCACGTATCTCCAAATTTAGTAAAAGGGACAGGAATCTCTAACGAGCCAGTTCCCATGGGGGTCATGGACACCAAGTGCTGCCAGGCGTCGCCCGGCGCGAATCGCACCGTAGAGCCACTGTAACCACTATATGTGGTAGCTGCAGGACACCAAAAACACCAACAATGCCAGCCTACGCACTTACGGAGCAGAACCGGGTGCGGCAAAACGACGCAAGTATAGCAAATGAGTTATGCTAAAGACTACTATCAGGGCAGTTGTTTTTGTTTCCAGATAGTTACGACAAGTCATTGCCACGTAAACCAATGTGGGATTATAACCGCCCCGTTTTCCCACGACCTCAGTGCTTGTCGGCAGACCCCGGCTCGCCAAGGCGCAACACCTGCACCTCGGTTTCATGGGCCAACGGCGCTTCTCCCGCTCGCGCCTGGTTGACGCGGGTAGCGGGTTCGGCGGAGACTTCGTCATCCTTCAAATTATCCTGGTAACCACAGCCAACGCACTCACGGCGCTGCTCAGGGCTACCAACGTATAGCACCAGCTTGTCAACCAGGCCACACTGAGGGCACACCGCGCCGGCGATGAAACGTCGTATCGGGTTTTGCATAAACTACCTCCCGGTTTATTCCTTCGCTGAAAACAGGCCGCTATGGCGCAACAACGCATCCGGATCGACCTCCCTGCCACGGAAAGCGAGGAACGATTCCGCTGCGTCCCGGGAACCTCCAGTCTCGAGGATTTCATGGAGAAAGTCCCGCCCTGTTTCCCGGTTGAACAGACCCTCTTTTTCAAACCTCGAAAAGGCGTCCGCTGACAAGACCTCTGCCCATTTGTAACTGTAATAACCCGCCGCATAGCCACCGGCGAAAATATGGCTGAAACTATGCTGGAACCTGTTTTCGGGCGGCACCGGAACCACTGCAAACTCTTTGCGCACCTCGTCGAGCAGGCGCTGGATCTGCCTGGAGTCGCCGGGCGCCTGCTGCACATGGAGCCTGAAGTCAAACAGTGAAAATTCGAGCTGCCTCAGGGTTGTCATGCCGGCCTGGAAATTTTTCGCCGCGAGCAGCTTTTCCAGCATGTGCCCCGGCAGGGGCTCTGCGCTTTGAAAATGCCCTGAGAAGCTGTCCAGCGCCTCTTTTTGCCAACACCAGTTCTCCATGAACTGGCTTGGCAACTCAACGGCATCCCACTCAACACCATGGATCCCGGCGACGGCGGCAACATCCACCCGGGTCAGCATATGATGCAAACCATGCCCGAATTCGTGAAACAGGGTGGTGACTTCATTGTGGGTCAGCAGGCTCGGCTTGTCCGCAGCCGGGGCGGTGAAGTTGCAAACAAGGTAGGCCACAGGTAACTGCAGCTCTCCCGAGCCCTTGCGATGGCGGTTGCGGCAGACCGCCATCCACGCCCCACCGCGTTTACTGGCTCTTGCGTAGGGGTCGAGATAAAAGGCCGCAACCTCCTCCTGGTCACGCATTACCCGATAAAATGTTACCTCCGGATGGTAAGTCGATACCGATTCATCGACCACGATGCGAATGCCAAAAAGCTTGCTGGCGACGTCGAACATACCGGCGATTACACGGGGTGCAGGCAGGAATGGACGAAACTCCTGCTGGGAAATAGCATAGCGGTCACGGCGCAACCATTCGGAATAGTAAGGTACGTCCCAGGCCTCGAGCTGTTGCAACCGGTCGCGCGCGCGAGCGAATTCCTGCAGCTCGGCAAACTCCCGCAGCGCGGCTGGCCGGGCCTTTTCGGCGAGAGAGCGCAAAAACCCTAAAACCTGTTCCGGGCTCTCGGCCATTTTGGTGGCTAGAGACAGCTGGGCATAGTTGTCGTAACCCAGCAGGCCTGCCATTTCCTGGCGCAAGCACAGGATTTTCTCCATAACCTCACTGTTGTCCCATTGCCCCGCATTGGGGCCCCGGCCGGAGGCTCGGGTGGAATAGGCGATGTACAGCTCACGCCGCAAATCACGGTTATTGGCATATTGCATCACCGGCAGGTAGATGGGTAGGTCAAGACTGACTACGTAGCCAGATAGCTTGCGCTCCTGCGCCTGCTGCTGCAAGCTATCGAGCACGTTGGCAGGTACCCCGTCAAGCTGCCCGGGATCCTCGATTTGCTTGGTCCAGCCCCGGGTTGCATCAAGGACGTTGTTGGAAAACCGGGTCGACAACTCAGCCAATTGCTGCTGAAGTTCACCGAACCGTCGCTTGCGCTCCGGCTCCAGGGCAACCCCCCCCAGGCGGAAGTCGCGCAGCGCGTTGTTGACCGTTTTTTGCCGCGCGGGCGACAGTTCGGCAAAATCAGAGCTGTCCCTGAGTTCGCGGTAGGCACGGTACAGCCCGGTGTTGTGGCCAAGTTCGGTGCTGTAGGCGGTAAGCTTCGGCAAAACGGCATCGTAGGCGACACGCAGCTCATCGCTGTTACATACACCGTGCAAGTGGCTCACGCTGGACCAACAATCCTGCAAGCGCTCTCCCAACTCCTCCATGGGCTGGGCAAAGTTGTCCCAGTCGGGCTTGTCTACTCGCTCCAACAATTGCGCGATCTCGGCACGATTATCTGCCAATATTTCCTCGACGGCGGGCACCACATGCCCTGCTTTAACGGCCTCAAGGTCGGGCAGGCTATCGCCAGCCAACAAAGGGTTCTGCGTCATAGATAGGTGTCTCCTGCCATTTCCCGGCAAACACAGCCGATAGGGTGATTGTTACGTTCTGTAAGACCATTTCTAGCGCTATTGCCCTGGCTAGTCTCTGCCTGCATTGATCCCCGGTGATTACGATCACAGCGCACCACTGTCTCTCATCTGGCCCAAAATCGCCTCCGCAAGGCGATGGTAGCCAAGCTCATTGAGGTGAACGGGGTCAGATTTCATCGCGGAATTTCCCAACAAGTCACTGAGAATGTGATGCTCGAGGGGTATCCCGTATTCCAGCGCCAGGGAACTGTAGAGCCCGGGTGACCGCAGCAGCAGGCCCGGCGCTGGGACCGACACCAGTAGCGCATCACTACCGCTGGCCTGGATCCGCTGGATCATCGCGCCCAGGTTGTTGCGGATGGATTCGATGTCCCTTTGCCGCAGTAGATCATTGCCGCCGTGGATAATGATTACCAGTCCGGGTTGATAGCGTTGCAGTAGCGCTGGTAGGCGCTGCACGGCCTCGGCGGTCTCTTCACCGGCAATTCCCGCATTGATGACAATCCTGCCGGTCAGCTCTGCCAGCACCGCGGGGTAGGACTGGCTGTGCGCAACCCCCGTCCCGAAAGTGAGACTGTCACCCAAAGCGAGGATTGCAGCGCCCGGTTGCAGAGGCTCCAGCTGCGGTGCCGGTTGGCAGCCAAACAGCCAGGCCAGCACGATTGACAGGGCCAAACGATTCAATGCACTGCCCGGCGAATTCGGTAATGCGCTGCCAGTGGCTCGTCCAACAGTATTCCCGGCTGCATTGGCAACACTGGCACCTGGTCGGCGATCGTGCGGTAGGGGCCATCCGGGCCGGCGGCAACCTCCAGGCGATAGACACCCACATCCAGTGCTGGCGAACTCAGCATCCAGCCCCGCCCCTCTCGGCGCAGGCTGAAACCGCGAAATGGCTGGGCCAGCGGTTCCCCGATAAAGACCCCCTGGCCCGGCATTGCAACGCTCTTCCAGTAGGCCTCGATAAGGGTATTAGCCAGCAAGTAATGCGATATCACAATCGCCGGATGCGGGAACTTCGCTGTGAAATTACAGGGCTCGACAACAGTGCCATAACTGCCCGTAGCTCCTGCCTCGAGCCAGCGCAGCGCGCTCATCTGTCGATCGCCCGCAAGATTGCCGCCAGCGGAGGTGAGATGATCGGCAATAGCGCCGGGCAGGTAATGGTTGGTATTGATGTCAGGAACCCGCGCCAGGCCAGTGAAGTAGAACAGGATATTCGACTTACCACGGATGCTATCGGCTTGTTCCCAGAATACCGGAAGCCGGTCTCCCACCCGTTGCTGCACAGCAGGAAAATAGGCTGAGCGGACGTTGCGATTCTTGTCCGAGGTTTCCAGCAAGTAGATATTCCCGCGGGGCAAGCGCCCGTCGGCGCGCACACCCCGGTCGATCAGTTTTTTGGCTGAAGCAAAATCCCGGGCCGCCAGCAACATGGCGGGGCGAACACCATGATCCGTCCAGGGTCGGGTACTGTCGCTGTTGAAGTAAGGGCTGCGCCGGGTCATCCGACACCCTTCAGCACACCAGGATTGGTCGAAGCCCAACGCAAACGCGCTGGTAACCGACATGCAGTCAACCCGTTCGGGCGCGGTCCAGGCCAGTGCGTAGGCCTGAATGTGATCGGGAGTTGCAGCGTCAACGGCGATCTTTACCCGGGCAAACTCCGTCGACGATAGCACCCGCTTGCCTGGGGTGAAGTCGACCCGGATAATATTGCCCGGGGGTATGTTACGTCGCTGTTGGTAGTAATCGGCGATACGCTCGCTGAGTGGGTCGCGTTGGTTAACGATGACAGCAAGTTCCGCCGCAGTGATGCCCGAGCGCGGCAGGTCTACCACCAGGGCCTGGCTGCCAAGGCTATAACAGGCCGCGAATAGAGCCAGTACAACCAGTATAAGGGGTCGGTATCGCATGACTATCAAGCATAACAAAGCAGGCAACATTCGTTCCCATGTTGGCGTCGAACCGCGCCTGGGGAAGCGGGTCATGGTAGACCCCACCGCGCTGGTGATTGGCGATGTCGAGATCGGCGACGACAGCTCGATCTGGCCGATGACCGTGGTCAGGGGGGACATGCACAGTATTCGCATCGGTGCGCGCAGCAGCATCCAGGACGGTAGCGTACTGCACATTACCCATGCCGGCCCCTTCAATAAAGACGGCTGGCCGCTAACCATCGGTGATGACGTTACGGTCGGCCACAAAGCAGTATTGCACGGCTGTACCATCGGCAATCGGGTGCTGATCGGCATTGGCAGTATTGTCATGGATGGGGCAGTAGTGGAAGACAATGTGGTCATTGGCGCGAACACGCTGGTGTCTCCCGGGAAGACCCTGGTCAGCGGCTACTTGTATACTGGCAGCCCGGCCCGCCAGGCTCGCCCCCTGAGTAATCGCGAAATGGATTACTTCTGTTACTCGGCCAACAACTACGTCAGGTTGAAAGAGACTTATATGACGGCACCGTAGGATCAGCACGCCCCCAGGTAAACCGTGCACAAGCCTGACCAAGACCTGATTAGTCAGCCGCCTGTTGCAGTGACCGCCTTACGTCAGCAAGCACTTTGGCCGTTTGCGGCATGACGTTGCGCCATAACCGAAAGCTCTGCGCTGCCTGCTCCACCAGCATGCCCAGCCCATCAGCTGTTTCTGCTGCTCCCCGCGACATTGCCCAATCCATAAACGCGGTGGCTTGCGCCGCGTAAACCATATCGTAGGCGCGCGCTCCGGGAGCCAGCGCTGTGTCCGGCAGGGGAGGCAACTCGCCTCCAAGGCTGGCACTGGTCGCGTTGATCAGCAAGTCGAATTGTGACCGGGACAAACCGTCGTAGCCGCAACCGCTAACGGGCCCAAGGCCGCTAAATGCGCGGGCCAGCTGCCGGGCCTTGCTGTCTGTGCGATTGACGATACACAGCTCCCCGGGCTGCTGTTGCAAGATAGGAACGACAACACCCCTTGCGGCACCTCCCGCCCCAAGCAAGAGCACCCGCGACCCCGCCAGTTGCCAACCGAGATTGTCGAGAATATCCCGCACCAAGCCTTCACCGTCAGTGTTTTCGCCCAGGATACTGCCGTCGGGCTGATACGCCAATGTGTTAACGGCTCCGGCCTGGCGAGCGCGCCTGCTGAGTTGGTCCGCAAAGGCGAAAGCGTCCAGTTTGAAGGGCACCGTGATATTCAAGCCCCTGCCACCGTGGCGGAAAAATTCTTCTGCCTCGAGCGCAAATTGCCCGGGCTCCACCAATTGACGACTATAGACGATATCCTCTGCGGTCTGCGCGGCAAACGCTTTGTGAATCTGCGGAGACAGGCTGTGCGCAACCGGATTGCCAAACACGGCGTAACGATCAGTCATTGGTTGCAATCCACTCTCTTGGCTTCAGGTAGCTGTCATAGAGCTCGGCCTCGGGACTGCCCGGGTCAGGCCTCCAATCATAACGCCATGCCACCTCTGGTGGCAGCGACATCAGGATTGACTCAGTTCTGCCACCACTCTGCAGACCAAAAATCGTGCCACGATCATAAACCAAGTTGAACTCTACATAGCGACCGCGACGGTATAGCTGGAAGTTCTTCTCTCTTTCGCCGTATACCATGGCCTTGCGGCGTGCCATGATAGGGCGATAGGCCGTTAGATAGCTTTCTCCTACAGAGCGGATAAAGGCAAAGCTGGTAGCAAAATCCCACTGGTTGACATCGTCAAAAAATAGCCCCCCGACACCCCGGGTTTCTCCCCGGTGCGGCAGGTAAAAATATTCGTCGCACCACTTCTTGTAGCGGGGGTAAATGTCCGCACCAAAAGGCTCACAAGCCTGTCGTGCCACTTCGTGCCAACTGCGACAATCCTCTGCGAAGGGATAGTAGGGGGTCAGGTCATAACCACCTCCAAACCACCAAACCGGCTCCTGGCCTTCCTTATACGCAACGAAAAGACGCACGTTGGCATGTGAAGTCGGCACGTAGGGGTTATCGGGGTGAATAACTAATGATACTCCCATGGCGCGAAAGGAGCCGCCGGTGAGCTCCGGTCGGCTGGCCGTAGCAGAAGCCGGCAGGGTATGCCCGCAGACATCGGAAAAATTGACTCCACCCTTCTCGATCACAGCACCGTTTGCAATAACCCGGGTACGACCACCGCCACCGCCCGGCCGCTGCCAGGCGTCCTCCTCAAATGTCGCGTTGCCGTCCTCTTGTTCAAGCCCCTTGCAGATACTGTCCTGCAGTTCCAGCAGCCAGCTCTTGACCTGTTCAACATCGATCGCAGTCATAAGTCCTCAACTTGGTCGAATGATCTGGCCAGAAACCAAATCCCTGATTTCACTCGGCCTGGCGGAACCACCAAGACCCCCCTGTAGCACGTAATCCAGGGCACCACCAAAGTAGCGCCGAACCGCAAGCCCACTCTTTGCCGGTGAGCGGCCCTGCGGGTTAGCAGATGTCGACACCACGGGGCCGCCAAAGTGCTTGCAGAGCGCTACCACCACTGGGTGAGCACTTACTCGCAATGCCACACTGGTAAAGCGGCCGCGCACCAGTGGATGTACCTGGCCATGATGCGGGACCAGCCATGTTGTGGGCCCGGGCCAGCTCACCGCCAACTGTTCCCTCTGCCTCAGCGATAAGGGCGACAACAGCATAGCGAATTGTTCCATGCTGGCCGCAACTAGTATCAGCCCCTTGTCGGCATCTCGCTGCTTCAACTCCAGTATCCGTCGCAATGCAAACTCGTTCGCTGGATCACAACCCAGGCCCCAAACCGCCTCGGTAGGATAGGCGATAACGCCACCCCGGCGCAGTATGCGCGAAGCAGTCGACAGACGATAGCTACTCATCAATCCTCAATTCACCTGTTATTCAAAGCGCTTCAGGCCAACATATTGTGCCAACCATCAAACCCGGCGGGTGCAAGGTGGTTTTCTCACCCCGGCGCCGCTCGCAAGTTACCCAGAAGTCATTGGGCTTGCAAGCCGTTCCCAGCCAGAAGGGTTCAACGAATACGTTGCCAGGAACCGGAACAGGACTCCAGCCAGCCGGACAATTCGAGTTCGAGAAGGTAAGCAGCCAATCGATCACTGGTCAATCCACTGCGTACAATCAGCGCATCGAAACCCGTGGGTTGATAGTCAACCGCATCCAGCAATTTGGCGAGATGGCTGTCTAGCGGAGCGGCACCGACCTTTGCTTGAGCGGGCTCGGGCTTACGGTTCGCCAACAATTGCAACAGAGCCCCGAGCTCCTCCACGATATGCTCGGCAGTTTCAACCAGCTTGGCCCCATCACGAATCAGCTGGTGGCAGCCCTTGCTGTTTGGATTGTGCACTGACCCCGGCACAGCAAACACCTCGCGGTTATAATCCAGCGCCAGGCGCGCCGTGATTAGCGAGCCACTGCGGGTTGCGGCTTCGATTACGAGGGTGCCCAGGCTCATTCCTGCCAGAATACGGTTGCGCATGGGAAAATGTTGGGGCAAGGGCGGGGTTGCCAGAGGAAATTCACTAACAAGAGCACCCTGCCGGGAAACTTCTTCGGCGAGAGAGCAATGGCGCTGGGGATAAATGCGATCGATGCCACTTCCCAATACTGCGATGGTGCCGCCCGGGGCAGACAGAGCCCCCTTGTGTGCCTCGCCGTCAATGCCCAACGCCAATCCACTGCTGATAATAAAACCGGCTGCAGCGAGCTCTCGGGAAAAACTGCTCGCCAACTGCAGACCACTGCGGCCCGCGTTGCGACTTCCCACTATCGCTATCTGGGGGAGTGCAAGAGCTCCACTATCGCCACGCACGTAAATAGCGCCGGGCCGGTCGGGCAACTGCCGCAATAGCTCAGGATACTCCGGGTCATCGGGGCACAGCAAAGCGATACCGGCGCGCTCAAGCTGATCCTGCCAGCACAGGGCCTGCTGCCATGCATCGCCACTATCGCCTTCCCGGCAAAGTGTCCGCAGGGTTCTGTTGACGGCAGGGCTGGCCTCCAGCAACAGAGCCTGGTCGGGGGCATTCCAGAATTCCTGCACCGAAGCAAACCGGGAGAGGACCGGCTCAATGGCAGCAAGCCCCAGGGTAGGCCTGGCATGCAGAAGCAAACAGAGAAGCTGTTTCGGAGTATCCATTTGTCATCCTTGACCTGGACAAAATGTTTAACGCATAAACGCTGTTTAACCAGCGAATATCAAAAACCAAAGAAAGCCGCGCTTCAACTCCACTACCCTGTGAAGCTGCAGCGTGGCTGCCTGCTAGCGTCGTATCAGGGCATCTCTACCCGGTCGCCCACTCGCAGGGGACGCTCAGACTTCAGCACCAGTGCGTAGCTCATTTTTTCTTCCACACTGAAAAACATCAACAGGCCGGCGCGAACATTGGGGAGTTTTACCAAAGTATCGGCCACATCGTCGCGCACTGTTTCACCTAGCTTGTAAATAGACATCACGTTGCCGGCGGTTATGCCCTCGCGCTCACCGAGGTTCACCATGACGATATCCATGCTGCCAATCTGGGTAACACCTCCCTGCACATCCAGGATGACACCTGAAACGGGCCGGGGCGGGGCACTGGGAAGAAAAGTTGCCACTAGAGGTTTGTTGGCGTTAGGCAAAAGTCGATCGCCATTGCGAACCTCCTGGGTTGTGCGATTGAGCACCAGGGTGGCAATATCGCGGTCCTGGGAAATTTTCTTGGCCTCACCAATATCAATGGCCTGAATACCCAGGGCTTCACCTGTCACTGGGTCGCGATACATGGTTCCCTCGCGATACAAGCCAAAAACACTGCCCTGGTATTGCGCGAAATTGCCGCGGGCGTACACCTCGTCGCCCACTCCGGAGATGATATTGCGTTCATCCCCGGCCAATATATAGGGCGCCGCAGCCAGTTCTCCGGGCTCCACAAACCTGCTCTGGCTCAAAAACGCATTGATCTTGTCGAGGGGGATGGCTGGGATGGCGCTGTCATTGGGCTCACTGCGCATAGTTGGGCCAAGCTTCACCGTATTGCTCATCGCTCCACGGCTGACATTGATGCGTGGCTTGCCATCGATATAAACCAGCGATAACAGATCACCCGGGTAGATCAGGTGAGGATTGGCAATCTGCGGATTCACATGCCAGATTTCGGGCCATAACCATGGCCGCTGCAGGAATCGACCGGAAATATCCCAGAGGGTGTCGCCCTTGACCACCATGTATTTATCGGGATGATCCGGGTTTAACGCTACATCCGCCGCAATGGCAGACATTCCCATTGCCATGGCGGCCGCTAACCCGAATAGCCACTTTTTCATACCGGAATTCCTTTATTCAAGTTGTTGTTAGCAGGACCAGGCCAATGCCACTTTAATTCAGCGATTTTCTTTGCCTGACCTGTATAATATAGCACTCATGGTGCGCGCTGCTGTTTTTCAGCCTGGACACACTATTCGCTCTGCTGACATAAGCTTAGCAGCGCAACCTTGATTTTCACTAGAACTTGCTGGAAGTTGATCACAAACTCGCTATGGCCATACTGGATATACTCGAATTCCCCGATCCCAGGCTCCGAAAAAAGGCAGAGCCGGTAGCAGCGGTCGACGCTGAGACCAGGCGACTGGTCGATGACATGTTCGCGACCATGTACGCGGCACCCGGCATCGGCCTCGCGGCCACCCAGGTCGATGTGCATCGCCGGGTCATTGTTATCGACCTGTCAGAGGAAAAAAACCAGCCTCTGGTTCTGATAAACCCGCAAGTGGAGGTACTCGACCCTCAGCCCGAGAATTACGATGAAGGCTGCCTCTCGGTACCGGGCTTTTACGAGACGGTGATTCGGCCCAGGGGAATCAAGGTTAAGGCGCTGGATCGAGAGGGTCAGCCACAGGAGTTTGAAGCAGAGGGCCTGCTCGCGGTCTGCGTACAACACGAAATTGATCACCTCGACGGCAAGCTTTTTGTCGATTACCTCTCGACTGTCAAGCGCCAGCGCATCCGCAGTAAGCTGCTTAAGCAGCAACGTAGCAAAGCCTGACTAGCTAACCCGTGACTCTTGAATCCCCACCTTGTAAACCGTTGCGGATCATTTTCGCAGGTACGCCTGAATTTGCTCGTCAGCATCTGGAGGCACTACTAGCCGGCGGCAAAACGGTGGTGGGGGTCTACACCCAGCCCGATCGGGCGGCAGGCAGGGGCAAGAAACCCAGGCCATCGCCAGTCAAACAGTATGCGCTGGAACATCAACTTCCCGTATTTCAGCCCGCAAGCCTCAAGGCAGCAGAAGCGCAAGCCGAACTGCAATCATTGGGCGCAGATGTCATGGTAGTTGTGGCCTATGGCTTGCTGTTGCCGGCCGCTGTTTTGGAAACTCCAAGGCTGGGGTGCATCAATGTCCATGCCTCACTTCTCCCACGCTGGCGCGGTGCGGCACCGATAGAGCGGTCCATCGCCGCCGGGGACCGGGAAACCGGTGTCACTATCATGCAAATGGATGCCGGGCTTGATACCGGCCCAATGCTTTGCCAGCGCCGCTGCCCCATTGATGAGCAAACGACGGGCGATGATTTGCGCCAACAGCTGGCCCGGCTGGGAAGTGAAGCACTGCTGGCCACACTGCAACAAATGGAACTCGGGCAGCATAGCGCCCAGCCCCAGGATGACTCCCTGAGTTGCTATGCGCCCAAGCTGGGCAAGGAAGAGGCCTGGATCGACTGGTCGCAACCCGCGGCCGTTATCGCCCGCAAGATTCGGGCGTTTTGCTCTGCCAACGTAGCGTCGAGCTGGCTCACCGGCGAACGCGTGAAATTGTGGATGGCTTATGCACAGGAGACATTGTACGCAGGGCCTGCGGGGGCGATCATCACAGCCGACAAATCCGGCATTGTGATAGCTTGCACAGACGGCAGTCTCTTGGTCACCCGACTGCAACTCCCCGGTGGTAAACCGCTCGCGGCGGCGGCTATTCTGAACGGTAGATCCGCACTGTTTGCGCCCGGCAGCAGGTTCAGTGATGCCGAAGCCTGAAACTGCCAGGGTGGCAGCAGCCAGGACCCTGGCGCGCTTGTTGCAGCACAAGGGCTCCCTGACCCGCTTGCTGCCCGCAGCGACTTCTGCTGTGGCACCCCGCGACCAGCCCCTGCTTGCGGAGCTATGCTACGGCGTCTGTCGCTTCTATCCGCGCCTGCAGGGTTTGCTCGATCTTCTGGTCAAGAAACCGCTGAAAGGCAAAGACGCTGACATCCGGGCTTTGCTGTTACTTGGCCTCTACCAATTGCAATACACTCGAATTCCTGATCATGCCGCAATCTCTGCAACGGTAGCCGCCACTCAACAACTGAACAAGGGCTGGGCAAGGTCCCTGGTTAATGGCGTACTGCGCGAGTATCAGCGCAATGCAGAGCGACTCAGCCAACAGCTTGATGAAGCGGAAGCGAGTGCTCACCCCGGCTGGATGCTCGATAAATTCAAACAGCAATGGCCACAACACTGGTCATCGCTTATCGATGCCAACAACGCTGGCGCACCGATGATCTTGCGCGTCAACCAGCGGCAAAACAGCAGGGAGAACTACCTCGAGCAGCTGGCCCAGGCCGGTATCAGCGCCCAACCTTGCCGGTTCAGCCCGGTCGGCATCACCCTGGAGCACCCCTGTGAGGTGTCTGCGCTGCCCGGCTTCGGCGCCGGCACCTGCAGCGTACAGGACGAAGCCTCACAACTCGCTGCGCCCCTGTTGCGACCCGAAGATCACTGCCGAATACTGGACTGCTGCTGCGCACCCGGAGGGAAAACCGGGCACTTGCTAGAGCTGATGCATGGAGACGCGTCGCTGGATGCGTTGGAAATTGACGTCGATAGGCTGCGGCGTGTCCAGCAAAACCTCTCGAGATTGTGCCTCGAAGCCAACCTGCTGCAGGGCGACGCCACCAATCCCAGTCAATGGTGGCAGGGCGAGCAGTATGATGCAATACTGCTCGATGCGCCTTGCTCCGCCAGCGGGGTAATACGTCGACACCCGGATATCAAACTGCTGCGCAATCCAGGCGACATTAGCAAGCTGAATCGCCTGCAAGGCCAACTGCTCGCTTCACTCTGGCCGTGCCTGCGACCGGGCGGCCTGTTGCTCTACACTACCTGCTCTGTTTTCGAGGAAGAGAATGACGGGATTGTCGGCGCATTTACAACCGGGACACACGACGCAAAACTCTTGCCCCTGAATCCTCTTTGGGGAATCGCTACCCAGTGGGGCAGGCAGTTACTACCCGAATCAGGGGCCAATGATGGTTTCTTTTATGCCCTGATGCAAAAGACCGAGTCCGCTGAACATGCTGCATAATATAGCCGGTAAGTCATGAAAATCATTATCCTCGGAGCTGGCCAGGTCGGCGGTACCTTGGCGGAACACCTGGCCAATGAACGCAACGACATTACGCTGGTGGATAGCAACAGCGAGCGCTTGCGAGAACTCCAGGATCGCCTCGACATCAACACTGTCACCGGCCACGCGGCGCACCCGAGGGTGATTCGTGACGCTGGCGGAGAAGACGCCGACATGCTGGTAGCAGTTACCGCGTCCGACGAAACCAATATCGTGGCGTGCCAGGTTGCGGATATGCTGTTTCACACGCCAACCAAGATAAGCCGCATAAGGTCGCCGGATTTTGCCTCCAACAGCAAACTGTTCGGGGAGGGTGGGTTTCCCATCGACGTCATTATCTACCCGGAACAAATTGTCACGGAACACATCAGCCGCTTATTGGATTATCCCGGCTCATTGCAGGTGTTGGACTTCGCCGGTGGGCGCGTGCAATTGGTCGCCGTAAAAGCCTACTACGGGGGGCCGATGGTAGGCGAAGAACTGCAGGTGATTCGCAAGCACATGCCCGGTGTCGATACTCGCGTCGCCGCCATTTTTCGTCGCGGCCAGGCTATCCTGCCCGAGGGCAACACGGTGGTGGAGGTGGGTGATGAGGTGTTCTTCATCGCCGCCCGCGAGCATATCAGGCAGGTGATGGGCGAGTTACGGAAGCTCGACAACAAGTACAAGCGGATTATTATTGCCGGGGGTGGCAATATTGGGCATCGCCTTGCCAGCAATATCGAAGGACGTTTTAACGTCAAGTTAATTGAGAAAAACTATGATCGCTGTCGCTTTCTGTCGGAGGATCTAAAGCGCACGATCGTCCTCAACGGCAGTGCCTCCGATAAGGACCTCCTGGTGTCGGAGAATATTGAGGACTGTGACGTCTACTGCGCGCTCACCAACGACGATGAAGCCAATATCATGGCATCGTTGCTCGCCAAGCGACTCGGCGCCCACACAGTCATCACCCTCATAACGAGCCCGGCATACGTCGACCTGATGCAGGGTGGCGAGATCGACGTCGCCATTTCACCGCAACAAATCGCTATCGGTACCCTGCTGACCCATGTGCGCCGAGGGGATGTGGCCAATGTCCACTCGCTGCGCCGGGGAGCAGCCGAGGCTATTGAGCTGATTGCCCATGGCGACAGTGGGAGCTCACGTGTCGTCGGCAGGCGCATGGACGAAATTAATCTCCCTGATGGAGTCAGCACGGGCGCCGTCGTGCGCGACAATAAGGTCCTCATTGCCCACCGCGATCTGATCATCGAAACCGACGACCACGTTATTTTGTTTTTCGTCGACAAGTCGAAAATACGGGCGGTTGAAAAGCTGTTCCAGGTGGGTTTAACCTTTTTCTAGACTGGAGATGTTATGCGGCTGGCCACCAGCCTCCGAGTTCTCGGCGCATTGCTGATGATTTTCAGTGCCACCATGCTGGTGCCGCTGGGCGTATCCCTGTGGTATCGAGACGGCGAGCATGCAGTGTTCACCTATGCATTCTTGATCATACTCGTATCCGGTCTGGCGTTTTGGTTACCCACCTTCCGCGATCGCAGGGAACTGCGCATCCGGGATGGATTCCTGATCACTGCCCTGTTCTGGATGGGGCTGGGCATCGCTGGATCAGTGCCCTTCATGTTGACGGCATCGGAACCGCACTTGTCCGGGGTAGAGGCGATATTCGAATCGATCTCCGGTCTTACCACCACCGGAGCCACCGTGATCACTGGCCTCGATAGCCTCCCCAGATCAATACTTTACTACCGCCAGCAGCTACAGTGGCTCGGTGGCATTGGGATTGTAGTTATCGCTGTAGCCATACTTCCTATGCTAGGTATCGGGGGCATGCAGCTGTACCGGGCGGAAACCCCCGGCCCGATTAAAGATACCAAGATGACTCCCCGCATTACCGGTACTGCCAAGGCGCTTTTTGCAATCTATGTCACGTTGACGGCGGCCTGCAGTGTGGCGTACTGGTTGGCCGGCATGAGCGTATTCGATGCGGTTTGCCACGCATTTTCAACCGTCGCCATCGGTGGCTTTTCAACCCATGATGCCAGTATCGGTTATTTTGAAAGCGCAACCATCCTGATGATATGCAGTGTTTTTATGCTAATAGCCGGCATCAACTTTGCTCTGCATTTCGTCACCTGGCAACGCCACAGCGTTCTCCAGTACCTGCGAGACCCCGAAACCCGGTTTTACCTGGCAGTAATCGCCGGGGTTTGCGTCATCTGCTGTGGCTATCTCGCCTGGGCCGATGTTCTTGAGCCCGGGGATGCCCTGGTTCATGGTATTTTCCAGACCATCTCAATTGCAACTACCACCGGCTTCACCACAACGGACTTTTCGCAGTGGCCGACATTCCTGCCACTGCTGCTACTGCTGACATCCTTCATGGGCGGATGTGCCGGATCAACAGGCGGCGGTATGAAAGCGGTGAGAATATTGCTCATTTTTCGCCAGGGCGTGCGCGAACTCTCGCAACTGATTCACCCCAACGCCATCATTCCGCTCAAACTGGGGCGACGGCGGGTTCCTGCCAAGGTGGTGAGCGCTGTCTGGAGTTTTTTTGCAGTTTACATGCTGTCCTTCGGCTGTATTCTGCTGGTCCTGCTCGGCACCGGTATGGACTACGAAACCGCTTTCTCCGCCACGACCGCCACCCTGAACAATCTCGGACCAGGGCTGGGGGACGTTGCAGCCAACTATGGCGAAACCAGCCCGCTTGCGAAGGCCGCAATGAGCCTTGCCATGCTGCTGGGGCGGCTGGAGATCTTTACCCTGCTAGTGTTGTTCACCCCGATGTTCTGGCGCCGCTGATGGAAGCAGGGGGGGTGCGCTATTACAAGCACATCGCCCGAGGAAAACCCACACATGGACCGGGCCTGGATTAACGTGCGCCGCAGAGAGAATATCCGCGCCTGTTACGAGTCGCGGCCACTGCAGTTGCAGCTTCGTCGGCACAGCACCATACTTGGTAGGGACCATTGCGAGGGCTAACAAATGAGTATGGGTGCAATTATTATCCTGGTGGTTTTGTTAATCATCGCCGTTTACGGGATCACGCTCTATAACGGTCTGGTAGAACTAAAACATGCGGTAGCCAAGCACCTGGCCAACATTGATGTTCTGCTGCGACAACGCCATGATGAACTGCCAAAGCTGGTGGAAACCTGCAAGCAATACATGGGCTATGAGCAGGAGACCCTGCAAAAGGTTATACGCGCCCGCCAGCAAGTGGCAACAGCCCAGACCAGCGGCAATATACGGGAGCTCGGTAAAGCCGAGACCGGTCTGCGCCGGGAGCTGGGCCAGTTGTTCGCCCTCGCTGAAAGCTATCCGGAGCTCAAGGCCAACGACACTTTCCAGCACCTGCAGCAGCGCATCAGCGGGCTTGAAAATGCCATCGCGGACCGACGCGAAACCTACAATGAGGCCGTGAACAACAACAACGTGCGAATCGAGCAATTTCCAGACCTGGTTCTTGCCCGCGCCTTTAATTTCAAGCCGTTCCAGATGCTCGAATTCACCGAATCTGAAACCGCCGATGTTAATGTCAATTCACTCTTCACCAACTCCTGAACCATGACGGCATGGATCTTCCTCACACTATTTGCACTGTTCTCCGGCGGATTCCTGGTGGCGACATTCACCAGCCTGAAAAAAGCCCGCACTATCGAGAATATACCCACGTCAAAAATTCGCTCTGCGCATCAGGGCTATGTTGAGTTGCTCGGCATCGCTGACAAAGTGCAGGGCAAGCCGGTTTTTGCCTCGCTCACGGGCACAGAGTGCGTCTGGTACGATTACAGGATCGAACGCTACCAGGGCGGCAGATCAAAGCGCTGGACCACGGTGGAGAAGGGCAGTAGTGAAGACCACTTCCGCCTCTACGACAGCACCGGTGAATGCCTGATCGACCCGCGGCTCAGCGACGTGACCACTTCCAATAAGAAAACCTGGAGCGGTTACAACCGGCATCCGGCGCGAACCCAAAAGACATCACTACTGGGGCGCCTGCAGCGTCAGCGCTACCGGTATACCGAGCGCCGCATCCACCCGGGCCAACCGCTGTATGCCATCGGGTGGTTTCACACTATCCACGCCAAAGATGCCCAACAGCAGGCAGACGACTACAAAGCAACACTACTGGCCCAGTGGAAACGGGACCAGGCAGCCCTGTTGGAGCGGTTCGACCGCGACGGCAATGGGGTCGTAGACCAGGCAGAATGGGAGCTGGCCAGACGGCAGGCGAGGCGAGAGGCCGAGGCCTACATAGCTCAACATTACGATCCGGCCGATTTTCACATACTGGGCAAGCCCGCGTCATCCCAGGCCTTTATTCTTTCCACCAACGACCCTTCGCACCTGAGCAAACACTATCGCAAGAAGGCTGCTGGTTTGTTATTCGCATTCCTGGTTACAGCTGGCATGGGCAGCTGGTTTGCCTTGAGAAATCTCTGATCGTACCGCATACAGCGTGACACACTGCCATTTTAGAACTCGTAAACCTTGGCCAGGCCCTCGGGACGTTTCTTGAACCGCTTGTATTCCCACTGGTACTGCTCGGGACAATCCATGATGCAGGCCTCTACACTACGATTCAGCGACCACAGCGACTCTTCAAGCTCCATGCTCCAGATATCGCCCAACGGCGGTTTGAATACGATCTCCCAGCCACCGGCGACCCGATGACCGTAAGCCATGAGCACCAGGCAATCAGTGCGACTGGCTAAACCATGAACCAGCGTCATGGTAAGAGCCGGGTTGCGGAAGAAGGAAGCAAAATCGCCACTTTCAGCATCCGGCTCCTGATCCGGCAGAATTCCGGAGAGCCCAGACCGCTTCAATGATTTGAGCACCGCCCTCACTCCGCTGACGTCGGTGGGGTAGAGCTTGTTGCCCATACGTTCCCTGGCATGCTTGATGATGGGCTCCAGCAGCTCTTGCTTGGGTGGCTGGTAGAGGGCAGTAACCTCGCGATGCTGGGCGCACCAAAGGGCAACAACTTCCCAGTTTCCCAGATGAGGCACCAGCAGCAGCAGGCCCTTGCCAGAGTGCAGCGCCTGGTCGAAAAAATGTTGATTTCTGACACCCACGATGCGCGCTACTGAGCGCGCGTTGGGTTGCATCCATACCTTGATAAGTTCGAAGCCACACTGGCCGGTATGAACCAGAGAGTCCCGCGCCAGCCGCCGCCGCTCCTCGGGGGCCAGATCGGGAAAACACAGTTCGATATTGCGCAGGGTGACCAGCGCCTCGCGCCCCCTGGTCCACCACATTACTCGACCGAGCAGGAACCCAAGAGCGCGGATAAAAGACAGTGGCAGGACACCGATAAAACCGAACAAGCCTTTTACCAGGGTGCTTTTTAGTTCCATTGTCGACTGCCGCTGTTGGGGACCCGAGCATGGTAGCGAAAGCGCTTGAATTCAGCAATTTAGAACCGGCACGTTGTTATGTAAGCGCAATGCTCAGGCTATAATGGGTGGCTTTTAGGACGGCGAAAGAGGCAAGAGTGAGCATAAAAGACAATGGGGGTGTTAAGACCTTTCAGGGCCTGATACTCGCCCTGCAAGCGTTCTGGGCAAAGGAGGGCTGTGTACTGCTGCAGCCTTTGGATATGCAGGTTGGGGCGGGCACCTTTCACTGGGGTACATTTTTGCGAGCAATCGGGCCGGAGAGCTGGAACAGCGCTTATGTGCAACCGAGCCGACGCCCCACCGACGGCCGTTACGGGGAAAACCCAAATCGGCTGCAGCACTACTATCAGTTCCAGGTGGTGATGAAACCCTCTCCGCTCGATATCCAGGAACTTTACCTGAAGTCTCTGTTGAGCCTTGGCATCGATCCCCTGATTCATGATATCCGCTTTGTCGAGGATAACTGGGAATCTCCCACGCTGGGGGCCTGGGGCCTGGGTTGGGAGGTCTGGTTGAATGGAATGGAAGTCACCCAGTTTACCTATTTTCAACAGGTCGGGGGGCTCGAGTGCTTTCCGGTTACCGGCGAAATCACTTACGGCCTGGAACGTATCGCCATGTACCTGCAAGAGGTTGACAGTGTCTTCGATTTGATCTGGACAGAGGGGCCCGATGGCGTGGTCACTTATGGCGACGTCTTCCATCAAAATGAGGTCGAGCAGTCTGCTTACAATTTCGAGTTTGCCAACGTCGATTTTCTGCTGCAAGCCTTTGACGAGGCGGAACGTGCCTGTCAGCAACTGATCGGTCGCAACCTGCCACTACCGGCATATGAACAGGTGCTGATGGCATCGCATACTTTCAACCTGCTCGACGCGCGACACGCGATTTCAGTAACCGAGCGTCAACGCTATATCCTACGGGTCCGGACCCTCGCTCGCGGCGTGGCAAAATGCTACTACCAGTCTCGAGAACAACTTGGATTTCCCCTCACCAGCGACGAAGTAAGAAAACAGTTATCGGCAGCAGGCGAGGAGGCGATAGCGTGATCCGTCATGATTTTCTGGTTGAGATCGGTACTGAGGAATTACCACCCAAGGCGTTGCGCACGCTTGGCCTGGCATTTCGAGATAGTATTCAAAGAGGCCTTGTTGAATCCAGCCTGAACTATGGCCAGATCAAATGGTTCGCTACACCGCGCCGTATTGCCGTGCTGGTGGAACAGCTCGATGAAAACGCTCCGGAGCAACAGCGGGAAGTGTTCGGACCACCCGAGTCCATCGCCTACGACGAGAAGGGTAATCCTGCCAAACCGGCGCAGGCATTTGCACGCAAAAATGGGATTTCCCTCGAGCAACTGCAGGTGGCAGACAGCGATAAAGGCAGGCGACTGGTGCACCGCTGGGTAGCACCCGGGATCGGAGCCAGCGATGCACTCCCGCGGCTGGTCGCCGATGCCCTCGACACTTTGCCCATTCCTAAACGTATGCGCTGGGGGGCACTGCGAGAGGAATTCGTAAGGCCCGTTCAATGGGTCGTGATGCTACTGGGTGAGCAAGTACTTACTTCAAAAATAATGGGTATACAGTCAGGTAATAAAAGTTTCGGCCATCGCTTCCACCACCCAGCCGCATTGCCAATTGCGCGACCATCGGACTACGCTGGTGTACTTGAAGCTGAGGGTAAGGTCATCGCTGACTTTGATCGGCGCCGCGATATCATTCGCTCCCAGGTTGAAGCCAAGGCTCGGGAAATGGGAAGCCATGCGGTTATCGATAGTGAACTGTTGGATGAAGTCACTGCACTGGTGGAATGGCCTGTTGCCCTCGCGGGCCAATTCGACACGCGTTTCCTGGAAGTGCCTGCCGAAGCATTGGTCTCATCCATGAAATCGCACCAGAAATACTTCCACGTCGTGGATGGCGACAATCGATTACAACCCTACTTCATTTTCCTGGCCAATCTCGATTCCAAAGACCCGCAGCAAGTGATTGAAGGTAACCAGAAAGTCATCCGGCCGCGCTTGGCCGACGCCGCCTTTTTCTATGAGACGGATCTCAAGCAGACCCTGGAATCTCGCCGGGAACGGCTCAAGGATGTCATCTTCGAGCAAAAGCTCGGCAGCCTGTGGGAGAAATCGGCGAGGGTAGCCGAACTGGCGAAGCTTATCGCTGATCAAATAGGTTGCGCCGCGACCTTAGCGGAGCGCGCGGCGCTACTCGCCAAGTGTGACCTGGTGTCAGAAATGGTTTATGAGTTCGATGAACTGCAAGGCACCGCAGGGTACTACTACGCGCTCCACGACGGTGAATCATCCGAAGTGGCCGCCGCCATCAAGGAACAATACCTGCCGAGGTACGCGGGTGACGAGCTTCCGGCCAGCCCCTGCGGCAACGCTCTAGCGCTGGCAGAGCGGCTGGATACCCTGGTTGGCATCTTCGGCATCAATCAGCCGCCAAGCGGTTCGAAAGACCCGTACGCCCTGCGCCGCGCAGCGCTTGGTGTAATCAGGATCATCACTGAACACGGCTATCGCAGCCTGGATTTGAATCAGCTGATACACGCAGCAGCTGCAGGCTACGGTGACAAGCTCGCTAATGAAAAGGTCGAGATCGATGTTTCAAGCTTTATCTTCGACCGGTACCGCGCGCTCTACCAGGAGCAGGGAATTCCTACTAACACTGTGATGGCGGTGCAAAATGTAGTTCAGGAAAGTCACCGGGGGGTCAAACACAACCCCTTCGATATCAGCCTACGCGTAGCTGCGGTCGAGCGCTTTCGACACCAACCGGAGGCAGAGTCTCTGGTAGCGGCCAACAAGCGAGTACAGAACATTCTTGCTAAAACCAGCGCAGCTGACAGCGCCATCGTGGTCAGGCCAGAGCTGTTGCAACTCAAGGAAGAGCAAGAACTCTTTGCGGCGCTGCAGCAATTGGAAAACGAGATTCCCCAGCTGTGCGAGCAGCAATCCTATACCGAGGCGCTGCAGGACCTGGCACGCTTGCGACCGGCTGTTGACGCCTTTTTCGATCATGTCATGGTCATGGACGAAAACCCGGCACTACAACAAAACCGCATTGGATTGTTGGACTTGCTCAACCAACTATTCATGGGCATAGCAGATGTTTCACAACTTCAGAACGCGGTAAGTGAATGAAACTGCTGATCCTCGACCGGGACGGGGTAATTAATGAGGACTCTGATGCGTTCATAAAAAGCGCTGACGAGTGGATACCAATACCCGGCAGCATCGATGCTATTGCAAGGTTATCCAGGCAGTTCAGGGTTTACATCGCCACCAACCAATCCGGGCTCGGACGCGGAATGTTTGGACTGCCGCAACTCGAGGCAATGCACAAAAAACTCAGGCGGCTGGTGCAATCCAGTGGTGGACGTATCGAGGGGATTTTCTACTGCCCACATCGGCCGGAAGATAACTGCCTTTGTCGCAAGCCAAAGCCTGGGCTGCTGCTGCAAATCGCGGAGCATGCGCATAGCTCGCTACAATCTGTCCCGGTAGTGGGCGACAGCCTTCGCGACCTTGAGGCCGCCATCGCTGTGGGTGCAAAACCTGTACTGGTTCTTACCGGCAAGGGATCTAACACTTTTAGTTTGCTGCAAAAGTCCAATCCAGCGCTGCTACAACAGATAAGCAGGTACGAGTCGCTAGCTGAAGTCGCTAACGCATTGCTCGACCCTGTTGTTGGCGCTAGCGGCGGTTGCTCACCATGCTAGCAGCCATCCGCAGTGTTTTGTTTTACCTGGGGTATATAATTGCCACGATCTGGTTTGGGGTAACGGGTTTACTAGTCTGCCGCTGGTTGCCATACACAGTGCGTGCCCCTTACCTGTTACTATGGAATCGATTCACCCTGTTTTGGCTAAGACTGAGCTGCGGAGTCAAATACCGTATTGAGGGGCTGGAGAACATTCCCGCTGCACCAACTGTGGTTCTTTCAAAACACGAGAGCCAGTGGGAAACCTATTACCTGCAACTTACCCTGCACCCGATAGCAACAATACTCAAAGTAGAATTGCTTGATATACCGGGTTTTGGCTGGGGCCTACGTTTGATGGAGCCAATCCCCATTGATCGCAGTGCACCACGAGAAGCCATTAAACAAATGATGCACCTTGGGGAGGAGCGCCTGAAGTCCGGGCTTTCGGTACTGGTTTTTCCCGAGGGTACAAGAACCGAACCTGGACAATCCGGTCGCTTTGCACGCGGCGGCGCCAACCTGGCGGTAAAGGCTGGCGTCGAGGTATTACCCATCGCCCATAACGCGGGTAATTGCTGGCCACCACACAAATGGGTTAAACGGCCTGGAACCATAACGGTTAGTATCGGTGCGCCCATACCTACAAAGGGTCGATCAGCCGCCGAGATCACTGAGCAGGCCAGAGCCTGGATCAAGCGGGAAATTCTTGAAATGAACAAAGCCTGATGCGGGCAGGCTGAAGCTACCAGCGCTTATCGCGCCAAACGACACTCATCCATGGTAACTAACCCGGCCTGAACCCGCTCTGCTAAACGTCGAGGTTCGATACCGCCAGCGCATTGGTTTCTATGAACTCCCTGCGTGGTTCGACGTGGTCACCCATAAGCGTGGCGAAGATCTGGTCTGCAGAGATCGCGTCTTCTATCGTCACCTGAAGCATACGCCGGACATCGGGATCCATTGTCGTTTCCCACAACTGATCAGGATTCATCTCGCCCAAACCCTTGTAGCGCTGGATATTGTAGCCTTTTCTGGCCTCAGTCATCAGCCAATCCAGTGCTTCACCAAATGACTCTACCGGCTGTGATCGTTCACCTCGCTTGATATAGGCGCCCGGCTCCAAAAGCTTTGAGAGCTGTTCACCCAGTTCCAGAAAGGAGCGATATTCCTGGGCAGTAAAGAACTCTCGACCAAACTGGTACTCGGTGGGCACTCCATGCGCAGTGATGACAACCACGGGTAGCCAAAGCTCACGCTCGGGCGACTTGCGGCTTTCGACGGTGAACATCGCAGAGCCAGCTCCCAGCGTATATTCCTTACTCAAGAGGGTTGCTAGCTGTTCACACCAGCGACCGACCGCTGCCTCATTGGCTAGGGCTTCCGGGCCAAGTTTTGGTAAATAGACCAAGCATTGCAATACCTGTTCGGGGTAGGCCCGAGACAATCGGTCTATCGTTTTCATAGTAAAGCGGAATTTTGTAATAAGCCTTTCCAGCGCCTCGCCGGCGATCGGGGGTGCGTCTTCGTTAACGTGCAGGGCAGCATTCTCTATCGCAGCCTGCGTCAGAAAGCCATCAAGGGCGTCGTCATCTTTCAGGTAGTTCTCCGCTTTCCCTTTGCTTATCTTATACAGGGGCGGTTGGGCGATAAAAACATGCCCTCTTTCAAGTAGCTCGGGCATTTGGCGAAAGAAAAAAGTTAACAGCAGAGTTCGAATATGGGAACCGTCAACGTCTGCGTCCGTCATGATAATAATGCTGTGGTAGCGCAGTTTGTCCGGATTGAATTCCTGCTTGCCGATTCCACAGCCCAGTGCTGTGACAATAGTGCCTACTTCGACTGATGACAGCATTTTGTCGAAGCGAGCCTTCTCTACATTTAAAATTTTGCCCTTGAGCGGGAGTATCGCCTGGTATTTCCGATTACGACCCTGTTTGGCAGAGCCACCGGCAGAATCTCCCTCGACGAGGTAAATCTCCGATAGCGCGGGATCTTTTTCCTGACAGTCCGCGAGTTTTCCCGGTAGTCCGGCAATATCCAGCGCACCTTTTCTTCGTGTCATTTCCCTGGCTTTTCGAGCAGCCTCCCTGGCGCGGGCGGCATCGAGCATCTTCTGCACAACGACTCGAGCTTCATTGGGGTTTTCCAGCAGGTAATCGTTGAACAAGCGGTTCATCGCTTGTTCAACTGCCGGTTTGACTTCCGAGGAGACCAGCTTGTCCTTGGTTTGTGAAGAAAACTTTGGGTCCGGCACTTTGACCGACACCACAGCAGTCAGGCCCTCACGGGCATCGTCACCGGTCGTACTCACCCCTAGCTTGGCCTTTTTCGCCAGTCCTTCCCGTTCAATATAGTTATTGAGGCTGCGGGTCAATGCCGCCCTGAACCCCGCCAGGTGGCTACCCCCGTCCCGTTGGGGGATATTGTTTGTGTAACAATAAATATTCTCCTGGTATCCATCATTCCATTGCAAAGCCACCTCTACGCCAATCTCATCTTGCTCAGCGGCAAAATGAAAGACTTTGTTGATGGGCGATTTGGTATGGTTGAGATATTCAACAAAGGCCTTCAGGCCACCGTCGTAACGGTACTCTTCCACGCGACCACTGCGCTCGTCTTTGAGAACGATACAAACCCCCGAATTCAGGAAAGACAGCTCCCTGAGACGCTTGGCAAGGATGTCGAAATGAAATTCAATATTGGTGAATGTGGCGGACGAGGGTCGAAAGGTTACTTCAGAACCCGTTGATGTGGTTTCCCCCACTGCTTTCAACGGGGCTTCGGGTACGCCGTGGCGATAGGTTTGCTCATACACTTTTCCACTTCGTCGGATGGTCAGTGTCAACTCTTCAGAAAGCGCGTTTACTACGGAAACGCCCACTCCATGAAGACCACCGGAAACCTTGTAGGTATTGTCGTCAAACTTCCCCCCCGCATGCAGCACCGTCATGATAACTTCGGCAGCCGACACGCCCTCCTCTTCATGCAGGTCGACGGGGATACCTCTACCATCGTCCGTAACGGTAACTGAGTGCTCCGTATGTATCGTTACTGTGATCTGGTTACAAAAGCCTGCGAGGGCTTCATCTATGGAGTTGTCCACGAGTTCGAATACCATGTGGTGGAGACCGGTCCCATCATCTGTGTCGCCAATGTACATACCGGGTCGCTTTCTGACCGCGTCTAGACCCTTGAGTACTTTGATACTGGTAGAGTCGTAACTGACAGGGTTTTCAATTTCTGGTGTCATAAGTTTTCCATAGATAATCTACTGATGTATCACTCCGTGTTCCACGTGGAACACACTCAGGGTATTTGCATCCATACCCGAAAAATCGAGACCATTTTTATCAACGCTGGTAAAAAATACCTGCCCGCTGCGCTGCAGCAGTAGATCCATTACCGCAGAGCGCCGTTCACTGTCCAGTTCGGCCGGTAGATCGTCTACTAGGAAAATGCATCGCTTTGCAGCATTAATATCGAGCATATAGCCCTGGGATATTCGCATGGCTACGCTTAGAAGCTTCAGCTGGCCCCTCGACAGGACCTCTCCTACCGGCAGGCCATTGATCTTTATTCGCAAATCCGCTCGGTGTGGCCCCATGGTCGTGTAACCCAGATCTTTATCCCTGGGCAGTTGCCTGTTAAGCATTTCCTGTGCGTTCAACCGACGATCCCAACCCGGGAAGAAGGTGATCTCCGGTTTTGCAGGATAGCCCCAGACCCTAGCAACAAGATCGAAAAGCACCGGCAGCCACTGCGCGAAGTAAGCCGACCTCACATCAGCAAGAGACTCAGCCAGCCGACAGAACTCCACGTCCCACGCACCCAATTCCCGAACCGTTATATTACCACGGCGGAGCAACGAATTTCTCTGTTTTAGCGTTCGTTGCCACCTGCGCCAAAGATCGAGAAAACCGTGTTCCACGTGGAACACCCCCCAATCCAAAAATTGGCGCCTTACGCCAGGTGGGCCCAGGAGCAGATCAAAAGCATCGGCATCAATAACTTGCAACGGCAACAGGTCAGCTAACTGCGCAGCAGATACCGCGCGCTGCCCATTAATGCGAATTTCACTGGATCCGTCCCTGTTTCGCTGAACTCCGATGCCAACAGAAGGTGCGATGATGGGTGAATTGCAGGCCAGACTGCCACTAGAAGATGCGGTTGTAACCTCACCGAAAACGATTGCCGATTCTTCCTGGTGAGCAATTATTGGCAGCTGCTTGTTGGAACGGAAAGACCGCCCTAAACCTAGAAGGTGAAGCGCCTCGAGAAAAGAAGTTTTTCCCGCACCGTTTGCACCGTAAAAAAGATTGATTCGGGATAACCCGCTAAGGTGGGCTTTGGCAATATTGCGTACACCCTGTACCTTCAGCGAGCGAATGGATGTCATTATAGAGCGGCGGCCCTAGAGCCTCATGGGCATTACAACATAAACCGCTTCGGCGTTGCCCTGCTCTTCCACCAGCGCACTGCTGTTGGCATCAGACAAGGAAATTTTGACAGCACTGCCTGGAATAACCGCCAAGACGTCCAGCAGATAACTTACATTGAAGCCAATTTCCAGAGCCGGATACTCGTAATCAATCGACACTATCTCTTCAGCTTCTTCCTGCTCCGGATTACTCGCCACTATGGTCAGGCCATTATCACTCAACTGCAGGCGCACACCGTGATACTTTTCGTTCGACAAAATGGCTGCGCGCGCCAGTGCAGACCTCAGATCCTCCCTGTCTGCCAGGAGGTGCTTATCGGTATTGCGCGGCAGAACACGCTGGTAATCGGGAAACTTGCCATCAACCAGTTTGGAAGAAAAGGTGAATTCCGGCGTGGTTGCCCGCAGGTGGGAATTACCCACCAAAATGTTGATGGGATCATCCTTATCGTTCAGCAGGCGATTTAATTCCAAAACCCCTTTGCGCGGTAAAATCACCTGTCGGTTTTCGCAATTCACCGCGTTGTTCAGCGTCGCCATTGCCAGACGATGACCATCGGTTGCGACAACCCTGAAATCCCCGTCGTGGATTTCCCATAACATTCCGTTGAGGTAGTAGCGAACGTCCTGCTGTGCCATCGCAAACATGGTGCTGTCCAGCAGGCGCTTCAGGTCACCCTGCGCCAAATCGAATGAATCGCCGATCAGTTTATCTTCAATGTTGGGAAACTCACTCGCCGGCAGGGTCGCCAGGGAAAACCGGCTTCGTCCACTTTTTACCACGGCCCGCTGTTGCTCGGAGTTAAACTCCAGAACACTACCCTCTTGTAAGGATTTACAAATATCCAGGAGTTTTCTCGCTGGAACCGTCACCTCACCATCCATGGAAGAATCATCTACGGCCACTCTACCCACCAGTTCCACTTCAAGATCGGTTCCGGTTAGCGACAATTGGCCGTCATCGAGCTGAAGTAAAACGTTCGCCAACACTGGCAGTGTATGGCGGCGTTCGACAACCCCAACCACAAGGTTCAAAGGCCTCAGCAACGATTCCCGGTTAATGACAAATTTCATCAGTGCACTCTGTCCTTATACAAACGAAATCCTGGATTCATACTCACGTGGTCAGCGTACGCAGTAAATTTTTATAATCCTCTCGAATATCTCCGTCGCTATCACGTAACTCTTTTACTTTGCGACACGCATGTAACACGGTAGTGTGGTCACGCCCACCAAAGCTATAACCGATCTCAGGCAAGCTGTGGTTGGTTAACTCCTTAGCGAGGGCCATCGCGATCTGTCGCGGACGAGCCACCGACCGATTGCGCCTTTTAGAAAGGAGGTCAGCCACTTTAATTTTGAAATACTCCGCCACTGTGCGTTGTATGTTGTCGAGGCTTACCTGCCTGTCCTGCAGCGCAAGCAAGTCCTTCAACGAATCCCTAATCAGTGGAATATCTACCTTTCTTCCTGTGAAGTGAGCACTTGCTACCACCCTCTTTAGCGCTCCCTCCAGCTCTCTCACATTAGAGCGAATTCGTTGCGCAAGAAAAAAGGCTGCATCATGGGGTAGCTCCAGATTTATCTGCTCGGCTTTCTTCATCAGAATCGCTACCCGCGTCTCCAACTCCGGTGGCTCTACTGCAACGGTAAGCCCCCAGCCAAAACGCGACTTCAGCCGCTCCTCAAGCCCGTTGATTTCTTTGGGATAACGGTCGCAGGTAAGAATCATCTGCTGGCCCCCCTCAAGCAGGGCATTGAAGGTATGAAAAAACTCTTCCTGTGACCGCTCCTTACCCGCAAAAAACTGGATATCGTCAATCAGCAGCGCGTCGACAGAGCGGTAATAACGTTTGAACTCATTGATGGCGTTCAACTGCAGGGCCTTTACCATGTCTGCCACAAACCGCTCTGAGTGCAAATACACCACTCTGGCGTTGGGCTTTTTTTGCACCAGTTCATTGCCCACTGCGTGCATTAGATGGGTTTTACCCAAGCCAACGCCGCCATAGATGAACAGCGGATTGTAGGCACCACCGGGGTTGGTTGAAACCTGCGATGACGCAGCCCGGGCGAGCTGGTTCGACTTGCCCTCGACAAAAGTCTCAAAGGTGTAGTTCTCTACCAGGAAGTTCTGGTGCTTGATAGCTCCCTCGACCTGGATATTCCGCTCTTTGTCCGATTGTCGGGTAAATGCTACGGGCCTGTTTCCAGAACTCCCTGCGGATGGTGCCTCGTCAGCGCCTGTCGCATGGGGCGCCGATGCCAGCCTATTACGATAACCCGCAATACCCATATCGGCACGATGACTTTTTTCAATCGTTCCCGAGGTGCCAACTGGAACCTGGCGACGGCGCTCAAGCACATGGCTGGCCAACTCACGCTGCCGGCTTCCAATATCAATGACGACATCCTGAATCTTCCCACCACTAAACTCCTCGGCCAGTTCACAGATTCGCGCCAGGAATTTGTCTCCCACCCAGTCTTTGACAAAGCGATTAGGAGCCAGCAACGTCAGCGCGTCGGCTTCGGTATCAATTTTTAGCGGTCGAATCCAGGTATTAAACTGCTGAGCGGGTAGTTCGTCCTCGAGCAGATGAACACACTGTCGCCAAATGGCCTCTGGCTGAACTAACACCGGCATCACCGTTTCCCCGTAAAGCATCAATCACCGCTACCCCGTTATTGTACTTATCCCTAAATTGACTGCGGCCTAATGCCTTATCCTCCTTGACTTCTATTGACTTCTTTTTACTGCTGACCCTAAGCATCCGAACTCAGGGCGGATAGGTTATCCACAATCAAGGCAGTTTTCCACAAGTATTTCCAAAAAATGATTTTTCTATATTAATCATATAGATACGGAATTTTAGCCGAAAAAATGCCGATATTTCCAGTGTTTTCTCCCCCCCGGGAGCAATTTATAGGAAACCTGTGGATAACTTATGGATCAGTTGTGTATAAGTTGTTAGCAGAGGGGGATAACCCGGTGACATAGGCGCTCAGGCCAATCTGATTGAAAAGGCAACTGTAATCAACTAGAATTCGCGCTCATTTTTTGGCCGCCTGAAGGCCACGGTATCGACGCAGAGAGTCCACCATGAAAAGAACCTTCCAACCCAGTGTTTTGAAACGAAAGCGCACCCACGGTTTTCGATCGCGCATGGCCACCAAGAACGGCCGCCAGTTGATCAACCGTCGTCGAGCCAAGGGTCGTCGCCGGCTATCCGCGTAATAGATAGCCTGATGTGGTGGGATCCCACGGTTTCGGGAAGTCTTCAAGGCTGATCTCCGCCAGTGACTACTCCAGGGTATTTTCCAGCGCCGCTCTCAAATGCGGATGCCCCCAGGCCCTGATTATCGCCAGCCCAAACCAACTCGGGCATGCGCGTTTGGGGCTGGTCATTGCCAAGAAACACGTTAAACTTGCCGTCCATCGCAACCGCCTCAAGCGCCTGATCCGCGAAAGCTTTCGCCTGCGGCAGGAGTTCATGCCCCCGCTGGATATTATCGTGCTTGCACGCAAGGGTATGGCAGATCTGGATAACGCTGCGGTGTCACTCATGCTTGCCCAACAGTGGAATCGATTGTGCAAACGAACACTGGACAACACGCCCTGATAAATCGAGGCACGGCTACCCTCCCTGGACGTTTCGCCACCGGTTTGATTCGCCTGTATCGTTTGTGCCTAAGCCCATTGCTTGGGCAAAACTGCCGCTTCTACCCCTCCTGTTCAAGCTACGCCGAACAGGCTATCGAGCATTTTGGGCTGGTTAAGGGTACGTCACTTGCGCTACGTCGCCTGCTGCGATGCCACCCCTTTAATGCTGGCGGATTCGACCCGGTGCCCGAATCCGCACCAGCAGATTGCTCGCACGACAACCATATCAATCAGCATCAGCCTCGGTAGACCTATTTATGGACTGGATTCGCTACACAATAATTGCAGCTATCATCGCCGTCGCCCTGGTGCTGGTCAATGAATGGACGGCGTTCAAGAAACTCAACTCAGTGGTCGACAATAACCCCCCACGGGAAACCTCCGGCGCCCAGGAAATACCCGATGCACCAACAGCGGCCGGCAACGTGGAGGATGTTCCCACTGCTCAAGCATTGCCCGCCGGAACCGATAGCACGGCCATTGCTGATACCAGCAGTAGTTCCCCTGGTACCACGATACGGGTCAGTACGGACGTCCTGCGCCTCGATATCGACCTGCTTGGTGGTGACATCGTTGGTGCCGCCCTACCCAAGCATCTCGCCTCGCTGCAGGGTGATCAACCCTTCGTGTTGTTGGAACGTAACCCCCAGCGCATCTATATCGCGCAAAGTGGGCTGATTGGTGACAACGGTACCGATACCGCAAGCGGCAGGCCGACTTTCACCAGCCCCCAGACCAGCTATGAGCTGGCCAACGACCAGCAAGAGCTGGTTGTTGACCTTAAGTACCAGCAAGCGGATGGCACGGAAATCATCAAGCGCTACACGTTTACCCGCGGCGATTACCTCGTGGCCGTCGATTACCTGGTCGACAACCAGACCGAGGCGCCGTGGCGAGGAAACTTCTACGCCCAGCTGAAACGCGATAGCAGTGAAGACCCGGCAAGCGAAACCACCGGCCTGGGCATGCAACCCTTCCTCGGCGTTGCAACCATGACCAATGACAAGCCCTACGTGAAAATAGCCTTCAGGGATCTGCAGGAGGAGCCGCTCAATACCACCGTGGATGGCGGTTGGGTTGCCATTGTCCAGCACTACTTCATCAGCGCATGGATTCCAGGCAACGACGGTCGTTACCAGTATTCGACCAAGGTAACCCGCAATGGTGACAACCTTATTCGCTACACCGGTCCCCAACTGACGATCGCCCCCGGCCAGGCGGGGCAATTCAACAGCCAGTTTTACGCGGGCCCCAAGGATCAATACCGACTGAAAGAAATCGCCCCGGGATTGGATCTCACTGTGGATTACGGCTGGCTATGGTGGATTGCCCAGCCCTTGTTCTGGATTCTGACCCAGATTCACAAGCTGGTCGGCAATTGGGGCTGGAGTATCATTTTGCTGACCGTGCTGGTGAAAGCAGCATTTTTTCAACTATCCGCTGCCAGCTATCGGTCCATGGCCAAGATGCGCATGGTTGCCCCCAAGATGACCCAGATTCGAGAGCTGTATGCGGATGATAAACAGAAACAGTCCCAGGAGATGATGGCGCTATATAAAAAGGAAAAGGTCAACCCGCTGGGTGGCTGCCTTCCTATCCTGATCCAGATGCCCGTCTTCATTGCCTTATACTGGGTTTTGATGGAGAGTGTGGAGTTGCGTCACGCACCCTGGCTTGGCTGGATCAAGGACCTGTCCGCTATGGACCCCTACTACATTCTGCCTTTGATCATGGGTGTTAGTATGTTTGCGCAGCAGAAGCTCAACCCGGCACCCCCAGACCCGATGCAAGCCAAAATCATGCAGTGGATGCCGGTGTTTTTCACCTTCTTTTTCCTCTGGTTCCCGGCTGGGTTGGTCCTCTATTGGGTCGTCAACAACCTCTTGTCCATTCTGCAGCAGTGGGTGATAACCCGGAAAATAGAAGCAGAGGGATAAACTGCCTACAATCCTTATTTTCGCTTCGTCATGATTGCCTGGACGCCTCCTGGCAACAGGGTTGAGACGCGCCGGGGTTGCAGTCGGTGGATCGGTGGCAACTTAAACAGCAAGGAGCAGCCTTGATGAGTGACTCCAGCTTCCATGATAGCCAACGCGAAACCATAGTAGCTATTGCCACGCCAGCCGGTAGAGGTGGCGTGGGTATCGTGCGCATATCCGGCCCCAAAGCCCTGGCCATTGGCCAGGCCATGACCACCCGGACACTCCAGCCGAGGCACGCCCACTACGGGAATTTCTATCAGCACAGCGCCCTTGAACCCCAGGTAATAGACCAGGGCATCGCGCTTTATTTCGCCGCCCCTAACTCATTTACGGGTGAAGACGTGGTCGAACTGCAGGGGCATGGCGGTCCTGTAGTCCTGGACCTGCTATTACGCGAGGTGCTTGAACTGGGCGCGCGCATGGCCAGGCCTGGGGAATTCTCTGAGCGTGCTTTTCTCAATGACAAAATCGATCTCGCCCAGGCTGAGGCAATTGCAGACCTTATCAACTCGAGCTCCGAGGAAGCCGCTCGATCGGCACTGCACTCTCTGCAGGGGGAGTTTTCCCAGCGCATACAGTTACTGGTAGATGCACTGGTTGCGCTGCGTGTCTACGTGGAAGCGGCCATCGACTTTCCGGAAGAGGAGATCGATTTTATCGGCGAAAGCCAGGTGGGTGAGGACCTCGATCAAATCCTGCTTTCACTTGATCAACTGTTGCAGGAAGCACGCCAGGGCACACTGCTGCGCGAGGGCATGTCAGTGGTGATCGCCGGTAAACCCAACGCCGGTAAATCCTCCCTGCTCAACGCGCTATCCAAGCGTGACAGCGCAATCGTGAGCGATATGGCGGGAACCACCCGCGATGTACTCAAGGAGTACATCCATATTGATGGCATGCCTCTGCACATCGTCGACACCGCGGGTCTGCGCGACAACCCGGACCGGGTAGAGCAAATTGGGATAGAGAAAGCCTGGCGGGAAATGCGCAACGCCGACCGAATTCTGCTCGTAGTCGATAGTAACGAGACCACCGAAACCGACGCTCGCAAACTGTGGCCGGATTTTATCCACAAGCTGGGCAACAGTAGCCAGATTACTCTGGTGCTCAGTAAATGCGACAGCTCCGGCCTCAACCCCAAGGTGGGAACCAGTGACAATAACGCCTATGTCATGCTATCGGCCAAAACCGGGAGCGGTTTGGACTTACTGAAACAGCACCTCAAATCTATCATGGGATATACCGGCGGAGACGGCCACTTCACTGCCAGGCGCCGTCATCTGGAGGCTTTGCGACGAGCTAGAGGGTGCCTGTTACAGGGCAAAACCCAGCTACAGGAAGCGGCGGCGGCTGAACTACTTGCCGATGACCTGCTGCATGCACAACAAGCACTCGGCGAGATAACCGGTGAATTCCGCGCCGACGATCTCCTGGGCTACATCTTTTCAAGCTTCTGTATCGGCAAATAGCGCTATCTCCACACACCCTTATTAACAACTTATCCACACTGCAATACCCGACCGGGGCAATGTTCGATTTTCAGCAGCGAGAATTGGGATACAACCCTGTATAAACCGGTATAAACTGGTGCTTGATGACGGTTCCGCGAACTGCCTCGCATTTCTTCCACACTGGGTACAGCGCAATATTCAACTTAGGCAGGTCTTACAGCTGCAGTTACCCAAAAGCTAAGACATTGATTTTTAAATATTTAATTGGCTTATACACAGTATTCTTCGTTACCATTAGCAGTAACATAAAGACTTATATATAAATACTTAAAACATAAAACTAATACATATAAGAAAAAGGCTATGACACACACTGAAAAATGGTTCACCGATCCTTTATAATGTTCGGCCGCTTTCGAGCCAGTTGCAGGTAACGGTCGTGGACTACCCGACAAAATTTGATGTCATAGTAATTGGTGGCGGCCATGCCGGTACTGAAGCTGCCCTTGCCGCTGCCCGCATGGGCTCACAAACACTGCTGATGAGCCACAATATCGAGACGCTGGGCCAGATGTCGTGTAACCCCGCCATTGGGGGTATCGGCAAGAGTCACCTGGTGATGGAGGTCGATGCGCTAGGCGGTGCCATGGCGCGGGCCGCCGACAGGGCGGGCATACAGTTTCGCATACTCAACGCCAGGAAAGGGCCGGCGGTGCGTGCAACCCGGGTGCAGGCGGACCGAGTGCTGTACAAGGCAGCGATACGTGAAATGCTGGAAAATCAGCACAACCTTTTCCTTTTTCAGCAAGCAGTCGACGACCTTATTCTTGACGGCGAGCGCATTGCCGGAGTGGTCAGCAACAGCGGTATTCGGTTTTTTGCCCCATCCGTGGTACTTACCGCGGGTACTTTTCTGGGTGGGCGTATCCACATCGGGCTGGACAACCACTCCGGTGGACGAGCCGGTGATCCTCCATCGTTGACGTTGGCAGATCGGCTGCGGGAACTCCCTCTGCGAGTGGAGCGACTGAAAACGGGCACCCCGCCGCGTATCGACGCGCGCACCGTCGATTTTTCCAACCTGCAGCAACAGTGGGGCGATGAGCCCCGACCGGTCATGTCGTTCATCGGTGATAGCTCGCAACATCCTGCCCAGCGCTGCTGCTGGATTACCCACACCAACGCCGCCACCCATGACATTATTCGCGGCTCCCTTGACCGCTCGCCGATGTTTGCTGGCGTCATAGAGGGCGTCGGACCGCGTTACTGTCCGTCAATCGAAGACAAGATCCATCGCTTTGCCGATAAGTCTTCGCACCAGGTTTTTATCGAGCCTGAAGGCCTGCAGACCCATGAGCTTTACCCCAATGGCATTTCCACCAGCTTACCCTTCGACGTGCAGGTACAACTGGTGCACAGTATTCCCGGTTTCGAGCGGGCCCATATCACCCGGCCTGGTTATGCCATCGAATACGATTTTTTTGATCCCAGGGACTTGCAGTACAGCCTCGAAACCCGATCAATCGAGGGCCTGTTCTTCGCCGGTCAGATCAACGGCACCACGGGCTATGAGGAGGCAGCCGCACAGGGTCTTCTCGCCGGCCTCAATGCAGCGCTGAAGGTGCAGGGGCGTGAACTGTGGTGCCCGCGCCGGGATGAGGCCTACCTCGGCGTTCTGGTGGATGATCTTATTACCATGGGCACGGCAGAACCTTACCGCATGTTCACCAGCCGTGCCGAATATCGTCTGTCACTGCGCCAGGACAATGCCGATCTGCGGCTCACCGAAAAGGGACGACAGCTGGGCCTCGTGGATGACCATCGCTGGCGTTTGTTCAGCGAGAAGCGCCAGTCGATCGAGACGCACACGGCGCTGCTGCAATCAACGCGGCTGCAACCGGGCGATGCACAGGCCAGGCGTATGGATGCCTACCTCGAAGCCCCGATCTCGCGGGACTGTACTTTGATGGACCTGTTGAAGCGCCCCGGCGTTAACTTTCATCATTGCCTGCCATCAAGCATTGCAGATCCGAGGGTGGCTGAGCAGGTGGAAATCGCGGCCAAGTACAGTGGCTACATCGAACGACAGCAAGCAGAGATCGAGCAAGCCCGGCAGTACGAATCGGCTCGCGTGCCGGAAAATTTCGATTATCACTCCGTGTCAGGCTTGTCCAACGAAGTGCGCCAGAAGCTTGGCGAGGCCAGGCCGGAAACCCTCGCGCGGGCCGCGCGCATTCCCGGCGTAACCCCTGCGGCTATTTCGCTGCTATTAATCACACTCAAGAAACGCGGCATGCTCGACCGTCAAAGCGCCTGATAGTTATGACCGTAAACCTGGCCGCTACAATACACCAGGGATGTGAGGCGCTTGGTGTGAGGCTGAATCAGCAGGGTGTTTCCAATTTCTGTCGCTATATAGAAATGTTAGAGCAGTGGAACCAGGCCTACAACCTGACCGCTATTCGCGATATCGACGCAATGATTACCCACCATCTTTTCGATTCACTGGCTGTGCTGCCCTGGATTGAGCCCGGGCGCCTGCTGGACGTTGGCACGGGAGCGGGGCTGCCGGGAATTCCCCTTGCCATCACCCGGCCCGACTACAACTTTACTTTGCTCGATAGCAATGGAAAGAAGACGCGCTTTCTGCTGCAGGTAGTCACTGAGCTTGGGCTTCACAATGTGCGGGTTCTGCAGCAGCGGGCTGAACAGGTAGTGGATAAGGCAGGATTCGATATGGTATTGTCCAGAGCGTTCGCCAGCCTCAGGGATATGGTGCTGGCGACTCAGCACCTGGTGGCGGAGGGGGGTTGCTGGCTGGCCATGAAAGGTGTCTACCCCGGGGCAGAATTAGCGCAACTACCACCAGGCGCGAAGCTGCGGGCAGTGGAGTCGGTTGCCGTGCCAAATCTTGCCGCACAGCGGCATCTCGTGATTCTTCAGCGCCAGTAATTAACGGGGAACCAGGTTTTGACAAGAATTTTAGCAATAGCTAACCAGAAGGGCGGAGTGGGAAAGACCACAACGGCCGTCAACCTTGCGGCGTCCCTGGTAGCGACCAAACGAAAGGTATTGCTGGTTGATCTCGATCCCCAGGGTAATGCCACGATGGGATCGGGTGTCGACAAAAACGCAGTCGAGCAAAGCATCTATGATGTGCTGGTAGAGCAGGTACCGGTGGACGGCGTCGCCGTTACCAGCCCAACGGCCGCCTACGACGTTTTGCCGGCCAACGGCGACCTGACCGCAGCAGAAGTCAGGTTGCTTGATCTGGATCGCCGGGAACAGCGGTTGAAACTCGCACTGGCGCAAATACCGGGGCGTTACGATTACGTCATCATCGACTGCCCGCCGTCACTCAATATGCTGACCCTGAATGGCTTGGTAGCGGCCAATGGGCTGATCATACCGATGCAATGTGAGTACTATGCGCTGGAGGGCCTGTCGGCGCTGATGGACACCGTCCAGCAAATCAGTGCCTCGGTGAATCCGCAATTGCGTATCGAAGGGATCGTGCGCACCATGTATGATCCCCGCAACAGCCTGACCAACGATGTATCCAGGCAGTTATCCGATCACTTTGCCGATCGCTTGTATCGGACGGTGATACCGCGCAATGTCAGGCTCGCGGAAGCGCCATCCCATGGTCTTCCAGCGTTGCAATACGACAAGCAGTCCAAGGGTGCAATCGCCTACCTTACCCTCGCGGGGGAAATGCTGCGCCGGCAAAAGCAGTACGATCAAGCCAACGCAGAAGCCAGAGTAGCGGGAGTTTCCCATGGCAGCTAAAAAACGAGGCCTCGGTCGAGGCCTGGACGCGCTGTTGTCCGGTTCTTCGAACGAAACGCCCGCCGCAGAGCCGCCCGCAAATGCTGGCAACGAATCACCCGAAAGCCAGTCCCTGCGGCAGATACCCGTTGACCTGATACAGCGAGGTAAATACCAGCCGCGCCGTGACATGCATCCGGAGGCCCTGGAAGAACTGGCAGAGTCGATTCGCCGCCAGGGGATACTGCAACCAATTGTCGTGCGCCCCATCAATGATCAGCGTTACGAAATTATTGCCGGAGAGCGGCGCTGGCGTGCGACACAGCTTGCAGGCCTCGATAAAATCCCCTGTATTTTAAAAGTCGTTTCCGACGATGCCGCCATTGCAATGGCCTTGATCGAGAATATTCAGCGCGAAGACCTGAACGCGATGGAGGAGGCAGTTGCCCTGGCCAGACTGCGCGACGAGTTTGAGCTCACACAGCAGGAAGTCGCCAACGCCGTAGGCAAGTCGCGGGCTTCTGTGGCAAACCTACTGCGGCTTATGACATTGCGGGAGGATGTCAAGATTTTGCTGGAGCATGGTGATCTGGAATTTGGCCATGCCAAGGCATTGCTGGGATTGCCGCCCGAAGACCAGTCGGCAGCGGCTTCCCAGGTTGTGGCGCGCGGGCTGTCCGTTCGCCAGACCGAATCACTGGTACGCAATTTACTGCTCAAGGACAAGCAACCGCAGGGGATTAAACCGGCGGCGGTCGATCCTGATATCAAGCGTCTGCAAACAGACCTTGGTGAGCGTGTTGGCGTTCCCGTCCTGATTCAACATAGCGCGAAAGGTAAGGGTAAGCTGGTCTTTAAATATGCCAGTCTGGATGAACTGGAAGGCATTCTCGAACACATTAAATAACAATCCTTTTTGCATTTCGGTACCGATTGAACAGCGTTGACTTCCGACTAGAGTTGTCATTCCCAGACAACGCTGGCCTGCATGCTTTGGTCTGGTTCTTGTAAAGAATTTTTAACCCTCCGCTATCGAATAAATTGTTGAACCCTAACGTTAAACTCCATATACTCGTTCCTGCTCGCTAAATAACAAAACGAGCAGCGTTGACCAAAAAATGGCCGGGTTAAAAATAGTGACCGGTGGGCAGAACAAGTGTCGGAAAGGTGCCCAGGTCAGCAAACCGAAGATAGCGAAAGTGTTTGCCACGGAGCTAGGGGTTTTACTTCTGATGGCGGGCATGGTTGCTTGGCAAAAACCACAGGTGGCGATGTCATTTTTACTAGGGGGATTGATTCAGTGCATTCCCAACTGGTATTTCGCTCGCCAGGTTTTCAAGTTTTCCGGGGCAGCAGCGGCGCGTAGCGTTACGCAAAGTTTTTATCGCGGAGAAGTGGGTAAGTTTGTATTGACCGGTATTGGGTTTGCTTCGGCTTTCACTTTGGTAGAAAATCTGAGTCCTCCTGCACTGTTTGCAGGCTTCGGGTTGATGATAGTGAGCCACGTTATGCTCTCCCCGCTGGTCAAACGCTAACGGGCAGTTGTGATTAAGCAGTTGTAATTAAAAGAAGAGATCAGGCTATGGCAGGCGGCGGCACCTCTGCGGAGTATATAAAGCACCATTTGACTAACCTCACCTACGGTAAGTTGCCGGCGGGATACGAACGGGTTAGTGAACACGGTGGCAGCCATGTGTTGGAAACCAGTACCTGGACGATGGCGCATAGCCAGGAAGAAGCCAGTGCGATGGGTTTTAGCGCGGTGCATGTCGATACGCTGGCCTGGTCCATTTTAACCGGTCTGGTGTTTTGTTTTTTGTTCTGGCGAATGGCGAAAAAGGCTACCGCCGGCGTTCCCAGTGGCATGCTCAACTTCGTAGAAATAATCGTTGAGTTCATAGACACCACTGTAAAGGATACCTTTCATTACAGTAACAAGTTGATAGCACCCATGGCGCTGACGATTTTTTGCTGGATTTTCCTCATGAACTTGATGGATCTGGTCCCGGTCGACTGGCTGCCCATGCTGGCCGCAAAATTGACCGGAGATCCCCATCAGTTCTTTAAGGTCGTGCCGACTACCGACGTCAATATCACTCTGGGTATGTCTTTTACGGTATTTGGTCTGATGATTTTCTTCAGCATCAAGGAAAAGGGCGTTCTGGGCTTCATAAAAGAGTTGACCCTGCACCCTTTTCACGCGCCAAAGTGGTACGTCAACATCCTATTGGTGCCCATAAACCTGATACTGGAAACTGTTTCCCTGATAGCCAAGCCGATCTCCCTGGGACTTCGACTGTTTGGCAACCTGTATGCCGGCGAGATGATTTTCATTCTTATCGCCATTATGTTTGGTGCCGGTTGGGCGCTGGGGCTTTTCGCAGGAGTGCTGCAATGGGCCTGGGCGGTATTTCATGTTCTGGTAATAACGCTTCAGGCGTTCGTGTTCATGGTTTTGACCATTGTCTATATGTCCATGGCGCACGACGTCGAAGAGGAACACTGAGCAACGCAAACTTTACTGACTTCATTAGTTGGAGATTACTATGGAACAAGGTCTTATCTACATCGCCGCCGCTCTGATGATCGGTTTGGGTGCCCTGGGCACAGCAATCGGCTTCGGTTCTTTGGGTGGAAAACTGCTCGAAGGTTCTGCTCGACAGCCCGAAATGGCACCTATGTTACAGGGCAAGATGTTCCTGATAGCGGGTCTGCTCGACGCGGTACCTATGATCGGCGTCGGTATGGCTATGTACCTGATGTTCGCCGCTTGACCGGTGTTTTTCCAAAGGTTGTTTACAAGACCTTTCATCCCTAACGAGGTGTCAGCGTGAATATCAATGCGACCCTGATAGGTCAGTCCATCACATTTTTTATATTTGTGTGGTTCTGTCTTAAGTTTATATGGCCGCCTATTCGCAACGCCATGGCGGAGCGAGAAAAACGAATTGCCGATGGTTTGGAGGCTGCCGATCGTGCGCAACATGATCTGGAACTCGCCAAGGAAAAAGTTGCTCATGAATTACATGAGGCGAAGCAAAAGGCCGCAGTGATTATCGAGCAAGCTAACAAACGGTCGGGCCAAATCGTCGATGAAGCCAAGCAGGCAGCGCGCGAGGAGGGAGACCGACTCAAGGTTGCGGCCCAGGCTGAAATAGAGCAGGAGGTAAATCGGGCGCGAGAGAAACTTCGCGGCCAGGTATCGACGCTGGCGTTAGCTGGCGCGGAGAAAATACTCCAGTCCTCTATTGATGTGAGCGCCCACAGTGAGCTCGTCGATAAACTGGCGGCTGAGCTTTAACGAGGTAGCACATGGCTGAACTTTCAACGATAGCTCGTCCCTACGCCAAGGCTGCGTTTGAATATGCCTTATCGAGCGGTGAGTTGGACCATTGGTCACAAATGCTGTCGACCGCTGCAAGCGTAACCGAGCAGCCCAAGGTTGCCGAGTTGCTGGACTCACCGTCAGCAACTGCAGCGAAACTGTCTAGTGTCTTTGTCGACCTGTGTGGAGACGAGCTCAATCAGCAGGGAGCAAACTTTGTTTCCGAGCTGGCGAGAAACAAGCGGCTGAGTCTCTTGCCCCAGATCAGCGAACAGTTCGAGGTTTTCAAGGCACAACAGCAACAGATCGTTGATGTTGTTGTGTCCAGCGCTTTTCCGCTGAATGATGCGCAGGAAAGGCAATTGGCCGATAAGTTGAGGGCGAGGCTTAATCGAGATGTCCAGATGCACACCGAAGTAGATAAGAGTCTACTGGGCGGAGTGTTAATCAGGGCGGGTGACCTGGTAATCGACGGTTCAGTGCGCGGCAAGCTCGCTAAACTGGCCGAGGTAATGAACCAATAGTATCTACACTGAGGAACCGAGCATGCAGCAGCTCAATCCATCGGAAATATCAGAAATTATTAAAAAGCGCATCGAGCAACTCGATGTTGGTGTTGAAGCGAGTAACGAAGGGACCGTGGTATCGGTAACCGACGGTATCATTCGAATTCATGGTCTTACCAACGCGATGTATGGTGAGATGATCGAATTCGATGGGGGTATCTATGGTTTGGCGCTGAACCTGGAGCGCGATTCTGTCGGTGCGGTAATCCTTGGTGATTATCTGGGGTTGGCGGAGGGGCAGACCTGTCGCTGTACTGGAAGGATCCTTGAGGTGCCCGTCGGGCCGGAATTGCAGGGTCGGGTCGTCGATGCGCTCGGAAGGCCAATCGATGGTAAGGGCCCGGTCAATACCAGTTTGACTGACGCCTTGGAAAAGGTGGCGCCGGGTGTCATCGAGCGAAAGTCAGTCGATCAACCTGTGCAAACAGGTATGAAGGCCGTTGACGCCATGGTGCCCATAGGTCGTGGTCAGCGTGAGCTGATAATCGGCGACCGCCAGATCGGGAAGACCGCCATTGCGGTTGACACCATCATTGCCCAGAAAGGGTCCGGTATTAAGTGCGTATACGTTGCTGTCGGCCAGAAGGCCTCTTCAGTGGCGGCGGTCGTGCGCAAGCTCGAAGAGCATGGTGCCATGGAGCACACGATTGTGGTAGCGGCTACCGCTTCCGACCCAGCAGCTATGCAGTATCTGGCGCCTTTCGCCGGGTGTACCATGGGTGAGTACTATCGCGATCGCGGTGAGGACGCCCTTATCATCTACGACGACTTGACCAAGCAGGCGTGGGCTTATCGCCAGATTTCCCTGCTGTTGCGTCGTCCCCCCGGCCGAGAGGCTTATCCCGGAGACGTCTTCTACCTGCACTCCCGCTTGCTCGAGCGCGCTGCACGAGTGAATGCAGAATACGTCGAAAAGTTCACCAACGGGGAAGTAAAGGGCAAAACAGGTTCCCTGACCGCGTTGCCCATTATCGAAACCCAGGCCGGCGATGTGTCAGCCTTCGTACCGACCAACGTTATATCAATCACCGACGGTCAGATATTCCTTGAGTCTGACATGTTCAACTCAGGTATACGTCCGGCGATGAACGCGGGTATTTCAGTATCGCGGGTGGGTGGAGCCGCGCAAACCAAGGTCATGAAAAAGCTGTCTGGCGGTATTCGCAACGCCCTGGCGCAGTATCGTGAGTTGGCTGCTTTCTCTCAGTTTGCCTCTGATCTGGATGATGCCACCAAGGCTCAGTTGGATCACGGTGAGCGGGTGACGGAGTTAATGAAGCAGAAGCAGTTTTCACCGATGTCCATTGCCGAAATGGGACTTGTAATTTACGCCGCTAACGAAGGTTACCTCAAGGATGTCGAGGTCGCCAAAATCGGTTCCTTCGAGTCTGCCCTGGTCTCCTATGCGCATAGTGAATTCGGCGAGACCATGGATAAAATTGTTCAAACGGGTGATTGGAACGAAGAATTGCAAGGTGTCTTCAAGCAAGTGCTGGAAAAATTCAAGGCAACCCAGACCTGGTAGGTTTCGCTCTTTGTTGCAGTGTTGAACCAACGTTTGAGTAGAGAATATGGCTGGCGGAAAAGAGATACGTACTCAGATAACGAGTATCGGCAGTACCCAGAAAATTACCAGCGCTATGGAAATGGTGGCTGCGAGTAAAATGCGCAAGGCCCAGCAGCGTATGCAAAGGGGTAAGCCTTACGCCAATCGTATTCGGGAAGTGGTTGGTCACCTCGCCAACGCAACCCCGGAATACCAGCATATGTATATGCAGGAGCGAGCGGTAAAGCGTGTCGGCTTCATCATTGTATCCACTGATCGCGGTCTCTGTGGCGGCTTGAATATCAACCTGTTCAAGGCCGCCATTACTTCGATGAAGGAGTGGTCCGATAAAAGCGTTGAGATCGATTTTTGCCTCATAGGAGCGAAGGCCGCTGCATTTTTCAAAAGCTATGGCGGTAACGTCGTTGCAGCAATTCGTGACATAGGCGAAGACCCATTGATCTCCGATCTTATTGGCGGCGTCAAGGTGATGATGGATGGTTTTACCCAGGGTAACCTGGACAAATTATTCCTGGTAACAAATAACTTCGTCAACACGATGACGCAGACGCCGACAGTGCAGCAACTGTTGCCGTTGCTGGCTACCGAAGACAAGAAAATGAAGCACCACTGGGATTACATATATGAGCCGGATGCGAAAGAGCTGCTTGATGGCCTGCTAACACGGTACATAGAGTCACAGGTATACCAGGCGGTAGTTGAAAATGGTGCTTGTGAGCAGGCTGCCCGTATGCTCGCGATGAAGAACGCCACAGAAAATGCGGGCGATCTCATAGACGAATTACAGTTGGCCTACAACAAGGCGAGACAGGCTGCCATTACCCAGGAACTGTCAGAAATCGTCAGCGGTGCGGCGGCAATAAGTTAATCCAGGCCAAGGGCTTAGCCTGCGGTGTCAGTACAAAAACCAAGTTTGTTAAGAGGAAGCGGAAATGAGTAGCGGAAGTATTGTGCAGATCATCGGTGCCGTTATCGATGTGGAATTTCCCCGTGATTCCGTACCAAAGGTTTACGACGCTCTGTTAGTCGAGGAGAAAAATCTGACGCTGGAAGTTCAGCAGCAATTGGGCGACGGGATTGTTCGCACTATTGCCATGGGTCCTTCTGAAGGTGTTAGCAGAGGCCTCGCAGTTTCCAATACCCACGCACCGGTTAGCGTGCCTGTTGGCACGGAAACGCTGGGGCGTATTATGGATGTGCTGGGCAATCCCATCGACGAGGCTGGCCCTATTGGGGAGCAGGACCGGATGCCGATTCACCGGAAGGCGCCGGCCTACGACGAACTGGCTGCTTCCAGTGAACTGCTTGAAACCGGTATAAAAGTTATCGATTTGGTCTGTCCCTTTGCCAAGGGCGGTAAGGTTGGCCTGTTCGGCGGTGCCGGTGTAGGCAAGACCGTTAACATGATGGAGCTAATCAACAACATAGCAAAGGAGCACTCCGGTCTTTCTGTGTTCGCCGGTGTAGGTGAACGGACTCGAGAGGGTAACGACTTCTATTTCGAGATGAAGGAGTCTAATGTACTCGACAAAGTGGCGATGGTGTATGGCCAGATGAACGAGCCACCCGGTAACCGCCTGCGGGTAGCTCTGACCGGTTTGACCATGGCCGAGAAGTTCCGCGACGAAGGGCGTGATGTACTGTTGTTCGTCGACAACATTTACCGTTACACACTGGCCGGAACCGAAGTTTCTGCCCTGCTCGGACGCATGCCCTCAGCGGTTGGCTATCAGCCGACACTGGCGGAGGAAATGGGGGTTCTCCAGGAGCGAATCACGTCTACCAAAGTCGGCTCAATCACATCGGTCCAGGCGGTATACGTACCTGCTGATGACCTGACAGATCCGTCACCGGCAACCACGTTCGCTCACCTCGACTCTACGGTTGTACTGAGTCGGGATATCGCCGCGAAAGGTATTTACCCCGCAGTGGACCCGCTTGATTCAACGTCTCGTCAGCTTGACCCCTTGATTATTGGCCAGGAGCACTACGATGTGGCGCGGGGTGTACAGACCGTATTGCAACGCTACAAAGAGCTGAAAGACATCATTGCGATTCTGGGTATGGATGAACTCTCCGAAGAGGACAAGCTCATTGTAGGGCGGGCACGGAAGATCGAGCGTTTTCTCTCGCAGCCTTTCAATGTTGCGGAAGTTTTTACCGGTTTCCCCGGAAAGTACGTGTCGCTGAAGGAAACCATCGCAGGATTTAACGGTATACTTGCCGGCGAGTACGATAACCTGCCAGAGCAGGCATTTTACATGGTCGGGGGCATTGACGAGGTGGTAGAAAAAGCGAAGGGCCTGTAACAGCCCTGCATAGTTAACTAGAGGTCGTTTTTATGGCAATGACTATCCATTGCGATATAGCCAGCGCCGAGGAAGAAATATACTCCGGTCTGGCAGAACTGGTCGTGGCTACAGGGTCGCTCGGCGAGCTCGGTGTCGAGTACGGGCACGCTCCGCTGTTGTCGGATTTGAAGCCCGGACCGGTCAGGGTGGTGACACAGGGCGGTGAAGAGGAAATCTACTACGTATCCGGCGGCTTCATCGAGGTACAACCAGGCATCGTCTCGATTCTCGCTGATACGGCGATCAGAGCTGATGACGTGGACGAAGCTGCGGCTCTTGAAGCCCAAAAACAGGTTGAGCATGAACTCGCCAACCAAAGCGCAGATTTCGATTACTCGCGCGCAGCAACGCGACTGGCCGAAGCCGCTGCGCAGTTGCGAACCCTGCAGAAAATTCGGAAGTCAATCGGTAAGTAAGACTCCAGTTTTGTTGGCTAATAAGGGTGGCGATTGCTACCCTTTTTTTATTCCTGTAGTAATTTCTGTCACCCAACTTATTCTGGAAGGAAAATCCATTGAGCGTTGAAGCCATAGTATTGGCCGCGGGTCAGGGCACCCGTATGAAGTCGTCTTTACCCAAGGTTTTACATTCCCTGGCCGGAAAGCCGCTATTGGGGCATGTTCTTGATGTAACCCGAAAACTCGGTGTTGAGCACATGCACGTGATTATTGGGCACGGTGCTGAGCAGGTGCAGAACCAATTCGCCGATAGCGATGATGTTAGCTGGGTCGTGCAACAGGAACGCCTGGGGACTGGCCATGCGGTGCTCCAGGCCATGCCCAAAATCAAAAACGACAGCACTGTGCTAATCCTGTACGGCGACGTACCCTTACTGTCTGCGTCAACCTTGAAGCAGCTACTTGGCGCCGCCGGTGAAAAGAAACTGGGTCTGTTGACGGTGGAGCTTGATAACCCCACGGGTTATGGTCGCATTCTGCGCGATGACAATGGCAGGGTTTATGCCAATGTCGAAGAGAAGGATGCAAACACCGAGCAGCGACAGGTGCGTGAGGTCAATACCGGAATTCTTGCAGTCAATGCAACGGACTTGCAGCGCTGGCTGCCGAAGTTGAGCAACGATAACGCACAGGGCGAATACTATCTTACCGATATCATAGCGATGGCGGCCGCAGAGGGCTTTGCTATCGAGTGTCCCCACCCAACGTCTCCCCAGGAGGTGGAGGGTATCAATAGCCGCTCACAACTTGCCGCCCTGGAACGTTGGCATCAGGCTTGCAGGGCTGAAGAATTGATGGTGGCGGGAGTCACCTTGCGAGATCCTGCGCGTATTGATATCCGGGGTAGCCTGACCACCGGTGGCGATGTTACGGTGGACATAAACGTCATCTTTGAAGGCGAGGTCAGGCTGGGCGACAACGTCACTATCGGGCCCAATTGCGTCATCATAAATTCGGTGGTTGGCGATAATGTATCGATCGAAGCCAATTCGATCATACAAGATGCCGAGTTGGCTGCGAATACTACCGTGGGGCCCTTCGCCCGCCTGCGCCCCGGTGCCAGATTGATGGAAGGCGCCAAGGTCGGAAATTTCGTGGAAATCAAGAAATCTGTGCTGGGACAAGGCGCAAAGGTAAACCACCTCAGCTATATTGGGGACAGTGATATTGGAGATCGCGTCAATGTTGGCGCTGGCACCATCACCTGCAACTACGACGGTGTGAACAAACACAAAACTGTGATCGGTAAAGGCGTATTCGTCGGCTCCAATACCTCTATTGTCGCGCCTGTAACCGTTGGAGACAACGCAACAATAGGTGCTGGTTCGGTCATCACCAGCGACATAGCAGAACAGCAGTTGGCGGTAGCTCGGGCCAAGCAACGGAACCTTGACGGTTGGCAGAGACCCCAGAAGAATCCCAAAGAAGACAGGTAATTTAACGCATGTGTGGAATTGTAGGAGCAGCGGCGCGACGCCCCGTTGCCGAAATACTTATAGAAGGCCTGCGCAGGCTGGAATACCGCGGCTATGACTCCGCTGGACTGGCTGTGCTGCAAAACAACAAGCTGGAGGTTTGTAAGGAAGTTGGCAAGGTTGCAGTACTTGCTGAAGCCGTTGCCCGGGGGGAATGGCTGGGGCAAATCGGTATAGCCCACACCCGCTGGGCCACACATGGGGAGCCATCACAGCGCAACGCCCACCCCCATACATCAAATCAACGCCTCGCCCTGGTGCACAACGGCATCATTGAAAATCACGAGGCCCTGCGCCGGCAACTGCAGGACAAGGGCTACGAATTTGTGTCTGAGACAGACACGGAAGTAATCGTGCATTTGATTGATTGCCAAATGCAGCAAGGAAAAGATCTCTTTGCGGCTGTGAGGGCGGCAGTTCCGGATTTGGAAGGTGCTTTTGGACTGGCTGTAATCAGCCTTGATGAGCCGGACCAGGTGATTTGTGCACGCTCCGGCAGCCCCCTGGTTATTGGCATTGGTATCGGTGAGAACTTTATTGCCTCCGACCAGCTTGCGCTACGCCAGGTTACTGACCGCTTCGTTTATCTGGAAGAAGGTGATTTTGCCCGTATTACGCCCAGTAAATACGAGATCTGGACCGCTGACGGCGAGCCGGTATCTCGGGACGTAACCTGGATTTCAGAGGCAGCAGACGCGGCGGACAAAGGCCACTACCGCCATTTCATGCTCAAGGAAATTTACGAGCAGCCGCAGGTGATTCGCGACACCTTGCGAGGGCGCCTCGGTAGCGATCACATCCTGGAGCAGGTGCTGGGTGCGGAAGCCCAGCGCATACTCGATCGCACCCGGGCGGTTCAAATCGTCGCCTGTGGTACCAGTTACCATGCGGCTATGGTCGCAAAATACTGGATTGAGGGTATTGCCGGGGTGCCCTGCCGGGTAGAGGTCGCAAGCGAATTCCGCTATCGCGAATTTGTGGTGGAGGATAATACCCTGTTGGTCACTATTTCCCAGTCCGGGGAGACCGCCGATACGCTGGCGGCTCTCAGGCTGGCCAAGACCCTGGGTTATGCCGCTACTTTAACGGTTTGCAATGTGGGGCAAAGTTCGCTGGTGAGGGAGTCTGACCTCGCCCTGATGACCGAGGCCGGCCCGGAAATAGGGGTTGCTTCGACCAAAGCATTTACCACCCAGTTGGTGGCACTCATTATTCTTACCATAGCCCTCGGGCGACGCCACAAGCTGACCGCAGAAGCGGAGGCGACCATTGTCCACGGCTTGCACACCCTGCCGGCGATGGCGGAATTGGCGCTCACCCTCGATGAGCAGATTGAAACGATATCCGAAGCATTTGCCGACAAACATCACGCCCTGTTTCTCGGGCGAGGGGTGCAGTGGCCCGTGGCAATGGAAGGTGCGTTGAAGCTGAAAGAGATTTCCTATATCCACGCCGAATCCTATCCCGCCGGAGAGTTGAAACACGGGCCTTTGGCACTGGTGGATGCAGATATGCCGGTGGTCGCGGTAGCACCGAACAACGAGTTGCTGGAGAAGCTGAAGTCCAACCTCGAAGAAGTGCGCGCACGGGGTGGGCAATTGTTCGTATTTGCCGACGGCCAGTCGGGTTTCAGGAACGAGCCCGGGGTGACAGTCATTCCCATGCCACATATCCCTGATATTATTGCGCCAATAATCTACACTCTACCGCTACAGTTACTGTCCTATCACGTGGCGGTACTCAAAGGTACGGATGTAGATCAACCCCGCAACCTGGCGAAGTCAGTAACAGTTGAATAGTAAAAGCGCTTTAAGGGGTATCCAGTTGCGAATCAGCCGTCGAGCCGGTAGCGATGTATCCATCCGTGAAGCGCTGCTATAAAACTGCTAGAGTTAATGGATAGGGTCGCTGGAAAAAAGGCTTGAAGGGCGTTTAATAGGTGGATCATTCTGAATTTTCCTGTTTCCATAATTTCAGGAATTATCGGGAATCAGGTAGAAACCTCCAGCTTCGAGATGATGTTCAGCCACCTGGGTCAATGAGCTTTCGAAGCTGCTGTTTCCCAAATTTATTGGCGTGAAACGCTGTGGTCAATATCGTTTTTTTGATTTGGTAATCAAGTATGTCGACAGAACTGTCCTACCAACCGGATATGGAAGAAAGCTCCCTTGACCTCGGGATCTACTGGGCAATTTTAAAGCGTCGCCGGTATCAGTTTCTCATTCCCGCAGCGCTTATCTCGGTGTTGTCCTTGCTACTCGCTTTTGCCCTGCCGGCGAAGTACCGCTCTACCGCTACCATCCTGATCGAACAGCAGGATATTCCCCGTGATCTGGTAAAGTCTACGGTAACGGGTTTTGCCTCAGAGCAGATACAGGTCATCACCCAGCGGGTAATGACAGCGGAAAACATCACCCGCGTGGTAGAAGAATACAAGCTGTATAGCGAGGACGGAAAGTCGACCAAGCTATTGCAAAACGAGCTGGTTGCCAAGTTTAGCGAAGATGTGGATCTTGACCTACAAAGCGCAGATGTCATTGATCCGCGCAGCGGGCGCCCGATTGAGGCCACCATCGCATTTACACTCTCATTCGACAGCTCTGACCCGGAGACAGCGAAAGGCGTCGTTTCAGAACTGGTCGATATGTATCTCAACGAAAATCTCCGTACGCGCTCCCTGCAGGCCGCGGGTGCATCCGATTTTCTAAAAGGGGAAGCGGATGCCCTCAATGCGGAATTGCTGGCCAAAGAAGAGGAAATCGCCGCCTTTAAAGAGCAAAACGGCTCGGCCCTGCCAGATTTCATGCAGCTGAACCTGGCATCGCTTGAACGGGCACAGCGTGAGATGTCAGATGTCAATCTACGCATACAGGAATTGCAGAAGCGCGAGATAGAGTTAACGTCCAACCTGTCGCAGCTCGATCCTTCGACCCCGGTAAGCGCATCAAACTCGGTTATCAGCGATACCGATCGTCTGAAAGCCTTGAAAGCGGAATATCGGAAAAAGTCGGCTATCTACAAGGAAAACCACCCCGATGTGATTCGACTGCGTAGCGAGATAGCTTCACTGGAAGCATCGGGGAATATTGTGGAAACCCGGGAGGACATTGCTTCTGAGTTATCATTGGAGCGCGCCAGGCTGGCTGAGCTCAAGCGCAGCTATAAATCGGATCATCCCAAGGTTATCGCTACACAGCGGCAGATAGATGGCCTTGAGGCGAAGCTGGCTTCAGCACCCCCCGCCGCTTCCAGTGCTGCCAACAACCCGGCATACCTGTTGCTGGCGACCCAGTTGAAAACCACGCGCTCTGAGATCAACAGCCTCAACCAGAAAAAGACCGAAGTCGCTTCCACCATTGACCGCTACCAGGATTTGGTCCAGCGATCTCCCCTGGTAGAGCGGGAATACAAGGCGATGTTGCGCGATTACGAGATAGCCAGTCGCAAGTACCAGGAAATCAAGACCAAACAGCGGGAAGCCGACCTCTCAAGAAGCCTTGAGCAAGGCAGGATGGGTGAACGGTTTACCGTAGTGGATCCCCCGACCCTGCCGTCTAAGCCTTTTAGCCCCAATCGGCCGGCGATAGCCTTTCTGGGCTTGCTACTGGCCATGGGTTGCGGTTTGGGGCTTGTGGTAGTGATGGAAACCATGAGTGGTGGTATCAGGGGTGAAAGGGCGTTGACCGCCGTTATGGGGGCCGCCCCACTGGTTGTAATCCCTTACCTTCGAAACACTGAAGACAAGAAAAAGGTCACGCGAGAACTTTTGTGGATAATATTTGCCGTAATAGCAGGGATAGCGCTGGCGCTGCTTTGCGTCCATATCTTCTATAAACCTTTGGATATTGTTTGGTATGCCATTTTGGAGAAGTTTGGCTCGGCTTAGGCAATTTGGGAAGCGTCTGGCATCTGTTTGATTGGAGAGATAAATGGAACGCATACAGGAAGCTATCGCCAAGGCGAGGGCTGAAAGACAGGGCAAGGTGGGGCAAGCGCCAGCAATGGGCGCCGGCCAACTTGCCAGGAGCCCGGGCCCGAGTTGGCTGAAAAGCGATGATGACGAACTGGTCGAAGTGGGCTACTCCAAGACCCGTTCTGTAGAGATCGATGAACAGCAACTAAAAGAAAACCGCGTCATTGCCGGTTTTAACTATGACGAGAGGGTCGAGGCGTATCGCCAGCTTAGAACCCGTTTGCTCAAGATCATGCGGGACAATAACTGGAATACCCTGGCGGTAACCAGTTCCCACGAAGATGCCGGTAAAACCCTGACCGCCGTTAATCTAGCCATATCCATGTCGCGGGAAGTCAACCAGACCGTGCTGCTGGTCGATCTGGATTTGCGCAGTCCTTCAATCCACCAGGCCCTGGGCATCGAGGTCAACAAGGGCATCGTCGATTACCTCAATGGTTCTGTAAGCCTCGAGGAGACCCTGGTCAACCCAGGCTTTCAGCGCCTGGTGGTACTGCCTGGTCGCGCGCAGGATGAATATTCGTCAGAGATTTTGTCGTCACCTGACATGATGTCGTTAATGGCTGAGATCAAGAATCGCTACAAGTCACGCATTATCATATTTGATTTGCCACCGCTGTTGCGCAACGACGATGCGTTGATTTTAACCCCCAAGGTCGATGCCACGCTGCTGGTTGTGGAAGATGGCGTAACCACCGAAGCCGAGTTAAACCGTTCCAAACTTTTGCTGGAGGGCAGCAACCTTATCGGTACGATCTTGAACAAGGCCAGGTAGGCGACGTCACCACTGATGGTAGCATTTTATGTATGAAAAACACTTTGGCTTAGTGGAAAAGCCATTCAGCCTGATACCCGACCCGGAATACCTGTATATGTCGCCCGAACACAAGGCGGGCCTGGCAATGCTGGAGTACGGTTTATTGGAGCAAAGCGGTATCACCGTGATCACCGGAGATGTGGGTGCAGGAAAAACAACCCTCATTCGACACCTGTTGCGAAGCATCGACTACGACCAGCTAACCGTCGGCTCGATCACCAATACCCACCGCACCTTTGGTGAACTCATGCACTGGGTGGCATCCGCGTTTGATATCCCCCATCAGGGCAAGGATCGAGTCAGCCTCTATCGGGATTTGCAGGATTTCTTTATCAAGGAGTATGCGGCGGGCAGAAGAGTGGTGCTGGTGGTTGACGAGGCCCAGAACATCGATGCGGATACACTAGAAGAGCTCAGGCTGCTATCCAATATCAATGCTGATAAAGACCAACTGATCCAGATCATTTTGGTGGGCCAGCCCCAGCTGTTCGACATACTGAGACGGCCGGAGTTAGCGCAAATAGCGCAACGAGTGTCCGCCGAGTACCATATCAAGCCGCTGGATTCTAACGAAACGGTACATTATGTAAGGCACCGGGTGCAGGTAGCCGGCGGCAGTCGCTACATTTTCGACCTGTTCGCGATTCTCGCCATTTACTATTTCAGCGGTGGTGTTCCCCGGCTTATCAACACACTCTGTGACTACGCCCTGGTCCATGCCTATGCGCAGGACAAGGATATGGTTGACGTTAACACGGCACTGGAAGTTGTCAGCGGCAAGCGCATTGGTGGTGTGCAGCGTTTTATCGAAAGCAATGCCGACAGGGAACATGCACGCCTGGCGGTGCAGAAGCTGACCGGGGTGGATTTGGCTACGGTTATAGAGGCTTGATCCGGCGGGATACATTCGGCGGTGCGCGGCAAACACATTGCTTATCCAGGCCATACGGAAAACGCACCTCTCTGCGGATCATGCGGGCAATGTCTTTTACCAATATATTCTCCCTGGTTTTCTCATAGCGGTTTTCAGTTTTCGATCCGCGCTTACATTTCGGCTTGTTTATGGGTTCAGTAAAAGTCCTAATCACCACACCTGAGCTTACGCTTCCGGGTGGTGTTACGGGCCTGCTCAACTTGTTGCGCCTGGATCAGATCGAAGGGATCGAGTATTTCTGCGTTAACGCCAGTAAGGGCAAATACAGCGTATTGCTGTTACCGTTTGTGTACCTGAAATTCTTCCTCAAGGTCGGCAAATTCGACACCGTGCACCTGAATCCATCCATGAATGCCAAATCCTTTTACCGGGATATGGTATTTGCTTTTATAGCCAAAGCGATTTTCAAAAAAAGGCTAATTGTGTATTGGCATGGGTGGCAGGGCGATTTTTTCCACAAGGTAAAGTCGACGTCACTGCGCCGCCTGCTCTTTCGATATAGCTTCGGCCTTGCCGATACCCACCTTGTTCTGGCCAACGAATTTGCTGAGAACCTCAAGACCATTGGCTACAAAGGCCATATTCTGCTGGAAAGTAACGTAGCAGAAAAAATACCCACCGCGGAATTACCGGGAAAAACGAATTTTCAAACGTGGACACTACTGTATTTATCGAGAATCACCAAGGATAAAGGCTGGGACCTGGCGTTGGAAACAATGAAGATAATCCAGGACCGAGGTGTGCTCAATATCCGGCTCGTAGTCGCCGGTGATGGGGACTGCCTGCACGCCGCACAGGCATTGGCGCGTAAGCTGGAACTCGGCAATGTGGTTTTTGCGGGCTATGTGCAGGGCGAACAGAAAAAGCAGCTATTGCTCACCAGCGATATACTTTTTTTCCCCACCTGTTATCCGGAAGGCATGCCAGTCGTCATTCTTGAAGGCATGATGTTCGGCCTTCCAATAATAACCCGTCGTGTCGGCGGCATTGCAGATCACATTTCTGACAGCAAAAACGGCTATGTCACAGACAGTGTCGACCCCCGGGATTTTGCTACTTTTATAATGAATCTGACTGCGGACACGAGTCGCTATAACGCCATTCGTCAGGCCAACATCAAGCAATCTCACGAGCAGTTTGTGCCAGAAAGGCTGGTGCAAAGATTGCTTTCGATTTATCAGTAGATCAATAGTATCCAGGCAGCTTATGATCCAGAAAATAGAATGGTATTTCAATCGCCTGCGTTGTATGTCGACAGACGAGATCCAGAGCCGGATCAAAACGGCGATAAGCTTGAAGGGCGAATCGCTTGGCATAGGCACTGCCAGAAACATCGAGGTGGGTGGCTTGGATGCCAAAGTTCCTGCCTGGATCTACTCGCCACAAAGCCTGACGCCCCTCGCCGAGGAGAAGGCAGGCCTCATCATGCAGGGCAAGCTGGATATATTTTCGTTGAAAAGCCACCAACTGGGCATCAGGCCCAATTGGCGCAAAGACCCCAAAACCGGAACCTTAGCGCCCAATACGTTTGGTAAAACGCTCAACTACCGGAGCGAAAGCCGGGTTGGGGATATCAAGTACCTGTGGGAGCCGGCAAGGCATTTACAACTGGCGCCCCTGGCACAGGCCTATGCAGTGACAAAGGACGCCGTGTATGCCGATGCCATAAAAGACCACCTGGAGTCCTGGTTCGACCAGTGTCCCTACCTGCAGGGGCCGCACTGGGTAAGTTCACTGGAGCTCGGTATCCGCCTGATCAACTGGAGCATCGCCTGGCAGCTTTTGGGCGGTGCCGACGCGGATATTTTCGGTGGCGACCAGGGCGGCGACTTCAGGCATCGATGGTTAACCTCTATTTACCAGCACGTGCATTTTATCAGCAACTATTACTCCGGCTATTCATCGGCCAACAATCACCTGATTGGGGAAGCGGCCGGTGTTTTTATAGCAAGCCGCACCTGGCCATACTGGCAGGAATTTAGCGACTGGGGAGAAGAAGCCAAATCAATTCTGCAAAGAGAGGCACAAAACCAGAATTTCTCTGACGGAGTCAATAAGGAACAGGCGGTTTCCTACCAGCAGTTTGTGCTTGATTTCCTGTTGCTTCCCCTGCTCTGCGAACGCGCAAACTCCCGTGACTTCAGCGATTCTTACCTTAGAAACATAGAGGCTATGTTGGAGTACCTGGCCTGCATGCTTGATGTGGGGGGCAATATGCCAATGATTGGCGATGCTGACGACGGTTACGCAGTAAGCCTGTCGACGAATCCCGAGTTTTGTCCCTACCGGTCGCTGTTGGCCACCGGTGCCGTACTGTTCGAGCGAGCAGATTTCAAGCAAAAAGCGGGGGACTTTGATGACAAGTCCTTTGCCTTACTGGGTTCAAAGGGGTTTGATGCCTACCAGTTACTTCCGGCTGCCGGGCAGGCCCTGCCGACTCGCCGGTCATTTCCCGAGGGCGGCTACTATATCCTTGGTTCTGGTTTCGAAACGCAATCAGAGGTCAGAATGTTAATGGATGTGGGGCCATTGGGCCTGGGGAACATTGCTGCCCACGGACATGCAGACGCCCTGTCAATCTATCTGTCTGTCGGCGGCAGGGAAATCCTGATAGACCCCGGCACCTATGCTTACCACACAGAGAAGAAGTGGCGCGACTATTTTCGTGGTACTTCAGCACACAATACCCTGAGAATCGATGGCCTGGACCAGTCTGAAATAGGCGGCAATTTCATGTGGTTGCGAAAGGCCGGGGCCACTTTAAACCGCTTCGGAAGCGAAGCGGGTGAGTCCTTTCTCAGTGGTCACCACGATGGTTATAAGTGCCTGAAAGACCCCGTCGACGTCACCCGTGAAGTCACTTTTTACGAGCAGGATCGGGTGTTCGAGGTTTCAGACCTGCTAAGCTGTAAGCAGGCGCACAAGGTAGAACAGTTCTGGCATTTTAGCGAAGTCGCTACCGTCTCGGTGTTGGACGACAACGTATTGGTGGTTGCTAACGGGCCGGCAACGGTTCGATTCACCTTCGATCCTCGGCTTTCGTTGGTGGTGGAATCGGGGAACAGCGAAGCGCCCTGCGGTTGGGTTTCGCGATCCTTCGATTGCAAGGTTCCGAGCAGCACCTTGATCGCTTCCGTCGATATTGAAAGTAGTATCACTTTGAAGACAAAGATTGAAATCCTGGCGGATTAGCCAATCTTCTTATTCGGGTATTTGATGCATGAAAATCAGCATTTTCGGTATGGGCTACGTTGGCGCTGTTGCCGCAGCGTGCCTGGCGGAAGAGGGTCATACCATAATTGGCGTCGATCCCAACCCGGTTAAGGTCGATCTTATCAACCGTGGCGCCGCACCCATTATTGAGACAGGATTGGAACAGCTCCTCGCCGATGCTGTGCAAGCCGGTAGGTTGAGCGCAAGCATCGACGCACAAGCTGCTGTGCATTGCAGCGACATGTCCTTTATCTGCGTCGGTACACCCAGCCAGATCAACGGTAGCCTTGACCTCACTTACGTAAGGCGTGTCTGTGAAGATATTGGCCGGGCTATTGCCACCAAGCCCGGGTTTCATGTGGTGGTTGCCAGAAGCACCATGCTGCCCGGCAGCATGCGTGACGTAGTCATTCCAACCCTGGAGGAGGCGTCGGGGAAGCGGGCAGGGGTTGATTTTGGTGTTTGCAACAATCCCGAGTTCCTGCGCGAGAGCACGGCAATTTACGATTATCGCAATCCCCCGAAGACCGTTATCGGTGAGATCGATGAAAAAAGCGGCCAGTGCCTGGTGGATATATACTCGCACCTGGATGCACCGTTGATACGCACCGATATAGAAACCGCCGAGATGGTGAAGTACACCGACAACGTATGGCACGCGCTAAAAGTCAGCTTTGCCAACGAGATAGGCAATATCTGCAAGGCGATCAACATTGACGGCCACGCCGTGATGGATATTTTTTGCCAGGATACCAAGCTCAACCTGTCGCCCTATTACATGAAGCCGGGCTTTGCCTTTGGCGGCTCATGCCTGCCCAAGGATGTACGTGCGCTGAATTACAAGGCGCGCTCGCTTGACCTTGACTTACCCATTATTGGCAACATCATCAATACCAACCAGAAACAGGTCGACCACGGTTTTGATCTGGTCACCCGTTACGGCAAGCGAAACATTGCGGTACTGGGCTTCAGCTTCAAGGCAGGAACCGATGATTTGCGGGAAAGCCCCATCGTCGAGTTGGTAGAGCGCCTGATCGGTAAGGGATACGACGTCAGGTTGTACGATAAAAGCGTGAGCCTCGCCCGCCTTACAGGCGCCAACAGAGACTATATCCTCAACGTCATTCCCCACATTTCCAAGTTGATGGTAGATGACATTGACCAGGCGATCGGCCATGGTGAAGTGATAGTGATTGGTAACAGCGGCGCTGAATTCAAGGATATTCTCGAGCGCGCTCCAGCCGAAAAAGTTATTGTTGACCTGGTGCGTATCAGCAAACAGCAAAGCATAGACGGACGGTACGATGGCATCTGCTGGTAGCCCGCGCAAGGTCTTGTTTATCGTAGAGAACCTGCCGAGCCCCTTTGATCGACGGGTGTGGCAGGAGGCTACGACCCTGCAACAAAACGGGTACCAGGTCTGCATAATCTGTCCCACAGGCAAGGGTTACGAAAAGAAGTATGAATGCATCGACCAGATTCATATCTATCGCCACCCCCTGCCGTTCGAAGCGGACGGTGCCCTGGGTTATGCCGTTGAATACTCCTCCGCCCTGTTCTGGGAGTTTTACCTGGCCTTCAAGGTTCTATTCAAGCACGGCTTTGACGCTATACATGCCTGCAACCCGCCTGACCTGATCTTTATCGTTGGTGGCTTTTTCAAGCTGTTCTTCAACAAGCGCTTCCTGTTTGATCATCACGATATAAACCCCGAGCTTTATGAGGCGAAATTCGGCCGGCGGGACTTGTTTTACAAGTTGATGGTGCTCTGCGAACGGCTTACCTTCAAGACCGCCGCGGTATCCATAGCCACCAATGAATCCTACAAGAAAATAGCGATAGAGCGCGGGGGCATGGCGCCTGAAAATGTGCACGTGGTGCGCAGTGGCCCCAAACTTGACCGCTTGAAGATCATCGACCCGGTTCCGGCCCTGAAGTGCGGGCGCAACTATCTGGTCGGCTACGTCGGCGTCATGGGCAAGCAGGAAGGCCTGGACTTCCTGTTGCGTGCCGCTCGCCACATTATTGTGGAAAAGGGCCGCCAGGATGTGCATTTTGGACTGGTCGGTGGCGGTACCGAACTGGAAGAGATGAAGCGCTACGCTGAAGAACTGGGTATTGGCGACCATGTGACTTTTACCGGCAGGGTGCCAGACCAGCAATTGCTGGAGATGCTCAACACGGCCGACGTTTGTGTAAACCCGGACGTAGCCAACGAAATGAACGACAAGTCGACCATGAACAAGATCATGGAGTATATGGCACTGGCCAAGCCCATGGTGCAATTCGATCTCACAGAGGGGCGGTTTTCTGCGCAGCAAGCGTCGTTGTACGCGGCCAGAAATGATGAGGTCGATATGGCGGAGAAAATACTGCAGTTGCTGGATGATGAAAACCTGAGAAAGACCATGGGCGATTTCGGCCGAAACAGGGTGGTCAAAGAGCTGGAGTGGGAGTATGAGACTCCGAAATTATTGGCGGCATATGACCAGCTTTTTTCAAAATAGCTGGCCTTTCGGCCAGAAGGGGTAGCCTTGCTTTTGCCCAACGCGTTGGGCACGGCAAAGCGACCAGCCACATCATCAATGCAACCGGTAACCTAACGGGGCGAGGATAAGCAAAGCTTTTGAATAAACTGGTCATCTGCTTGCTGGTATCGATTTTTACCCTGGATTACTTCGGCATCGAGCTTGGGATCATACCCCGGGAAATCACCTGGCTGCCGGATATGTTGAGTATGGTCGCTTTTCTGGCCGTATTGGCGGCTACGGTCTCGGGCTTTCATACCCGCATGCCCCTGAGGTACAAGGCCTACATAGGGGCTTTCATCTTAATCGGTGTTGTGGGGGTAATCCTTAATACCGTATCCGCCGGGCCGATGATTACGGGCATACGCAACTACTTCAAGTACCTCCCTTTTTTTCTGCTGCCTTTCGCCTATCACTTCACCTCCAGAGACTTGAAATGGCAACTGAAATGGCTGGTTCCTCTGATCGCGATACAGGTTCCGCTGGCGGTTTACCAGCGCTTGGTTCTTTACCCTACGCAGTACGATTTGGTTTCCGGTACGGTTGGCATTTCCAGCTTGCTAACTATTTTATTGGTCTGCACCATCACACTGCTGGTGAGCCTGTATGTAAAAAAGGAACTCTCGCTCAAGGCAATGCTAGTCGCCTGCGCCTATCTCAGTATTCCCACGATGCTGAATGAAACCAAGTCGTCGCTTGTATTCTTGCCGCTGGCATTCTTGCTGCCTTTCTTCCTGGCATCAGGCAATGAGAAAAAGCTGGGTCAACTACTGGCGATCGGCGCAACTGTAGCGGGGGTCATGGCGGCATTTATTGCTGTGTATGACTATTTCATAATGGACCGCTGGGGTTATGGCATTCTGGACTTCCTGACCATGGAGGGGCGCATGGAAGGGTATTTATACAAAGGCGTCCAGCCGGACGAGGAATTTGATGAGATCGGTAGAGTCGATGGCTATTTCCTGGCGCTGTCAATCCTGTCGGAAGACCCCATCAAGCTGCTTTTCGGCCTGGGGATAGGTAACGTTTCCAACTCCTTCCTCGGCGGGCTGGACGGTGAGTACTGGTCGCAATATGCCAGGTTTGGCATACAAACCATCACAGTTTCCTACCTGCTTTGGGAAATAGGGGTTCTGGGTTTACTGTTGCACATCTGGGTGCTCTGGCAAATTTTCAAGGACGCCAAATACCTGTCCACAACCGATGGCCGCTGGGGTGCCCTGGGGTTGGGTTGGATGGTGGTCACCATCTTTATTTTCAT
>CAWEHR010000010.1:0-86709 GCA_963808975.1 uncultured Gammaproteobacteria bacterium | reverse complement strand
CTGACAGAGCAGGCCGGCGAATCAGCAGCGCGCCGCCGCCAACCAGGGACACCGGCTTCCCGGCCAAAGCTATGGATTACCGTCACCGCAATAGCTTGCGGGCTCACTATCCAGGGGAAGGTATTGGGCGTCATCCTCGATCAGCACCACCCGCACCAATCACAAAGGGAGCGCAGCTTTGGCAGCCCTCGCCAATACCAAGGAAATTGACAGCGACAATCGCGACCGTGTCACCGGTAATCGCTGTCTCCAAAGCTGCCTGCTGATAGCGGGGGCTAGCGGCCTGAATATGGCCAATACCGGCCGCAGCCCCACGGCATAATAAGCCGCTGCAAGCAGGTCGGGGCAGCCATAAGCAGGCAGTATCACCTCGGGCGACGAAGCCTCGGCAGAGCCCGCTGCGATCGTCATCGCCAGTGACAGCGCGGCGGTGCCGCTGTTCAACAACAACAGCTCATAGTGTTAGGGAACACCCCCGCGCCGGGCGGCGCATTCGTTTGCAGCGCTATCGGTTCGCCGACCGGAGTACAAGCGCCCCGCAAACAGTTTGCTGGATAGACTCGAAAAACTCACCGCTGAGATGGTTTCCAGACGTAAATGCGTTCGCCCTTGATCAACTTGATGAAAGCTTCCGCCAGGGCAATGTTACCAGCAGGAAGAAATAAATCATTCTAACCGGGCCAAATTCTCGAAAGGGCGGAATCAGCGAGCCTAGCAGCCCGACCGTGTAAAAGCCCAGTTGGGCTAGCAGCGCGAACCGGTAGACAGGACCATGGTTCCAGAGCAGGAACGAGACGAACAGCAGTGCTATCAGCAACCAGGGCACCGCCCAGCGCATTATCTTGTGACTCCACAATTGCAGGGAAAACAGGCCAAAGCGACGGTAGCTCAAAACTTCCGGGTGGCGCAGAAGCGCGGTCATTCCGCGCAGCACCGTTCTGACCTTGCGCTGGTACTCACGCTTGGCCTCAACGATATCCTTGTAGTGCCCCTGCACATCTGGCGCTGTTACGGCAATCAAATCCTGCTTTACGCAATTGAGGGCAGTATTGAAATCGCTGGGCGAGTAAATATCCCATTGCTGGCACACCGATGCCCGGGCTGCAAAAAAAGACCCGCTGAGGCCAACCAGGCCGGCACAATCGGATTCCAGCCGTCGCAACCACATCTCATAGCGGACGTAGGCGCCCTCGCCCACCACTGCCCCATCCTGACTAACAAAATGGTCTTCGCTGGAAACCGCACCGATCTTCGGGTCACGGAAGTAATCCACCAGGCTGTGGATGGCCTCGGGTGAAATGCTGGTGGCCACATCGGAAAAAACCAGGATCTCTCCAGCCGCCTGTTGAATCGCGCAATATTGAGCATACTCCTTTCCCTTGCGCTCATCGGCGCGGACCAGCCTTACCCGGCCCGGTGCAAAATTCTTGACGATGGCGTCGGTCCCATCCTCCGAGCAATCGGACGCAACGATAATCTCCAGCAGTTCCCGGGGATAGTCCAGGGCCAGCGAGTTCTCCAGTTTTTCAGCGATACGGGCCGATTCATTGTAGGCGGTGATGATCAGGCTTACCCTTGGCAGGCCGCCGTCACCATCCAGTGCCGCATAGGTACGGCGCTTGGGCAGTACTTGCAGCAATATGACATAGATGAAGTAGCTGTAAGCTGTCGCCACGGCCAACAGCCAGAAAACCAGTTCCATGGGGATACTCGCGGCATATGATTCACAAGGAAAGCCAGCTACGCCCGACCAATAGCAGCTATAATATACCTGCAATTATGGCATTAAATTGACCAGTTGCACGCAACACGGCGGCTTATATTTTACCTTTACGGGTTCTCACTGCTTTCATGAAAGTACTCCATATTGCCTCAGGCGACCTGTGGGCCGGTGCCGAAAAGGCGCTTTACACACTGGTACTCGCGCTGCAGCAATCAGGCCAGGTTGGCGTATCAGCGGTCATCCTGAACCCGGGGGCACTGGCTGAGAAACTTCGCGACGCTGGCGTTGAACTCTTGGTACTGGATGAAAGCTGCCAGAACACCAAACAGCTAATCGTTTCCGTTAGTCAATGGGTTGCGCGAACCCAACCCGATATTATTCATACCCATCGAACCAAAGAAAACATTATCGGCAGCCTGGTTGGCGCAAGGCACCGCATACCCAGCGTGCGAACTCAGCATGGCGCCAGCGAGCATTCGTTTAGCGCCCTCAACTTGCGGAAAAGGCTCATTCACGACATCGACTATTTATCGGGCAGATTCCTCCAAAGCAGGATTATCGCGGTGTCCAGCCCGCTGGCAACGGGTTTGCGAAAGAGCTTCGGCACGGAAAAGGTTTGCGTCATTGCCAATGGCATCGATACAGATGGCGTCGCATGCAATCAAACGGAAAAATTTCTGCCTCCTCTCACAATTGGAATCGTGGGTAGACTGGCGCCGGTAAAACGCGTGGATTTGTTCCTGCGTATTGCGGAGAAGGTGCTGTCGACCACAGCGGCTCCAGGGCAGCCGGTGTTCAAGGTGATCGGCGATGGGCCGTTGCGGCAGGAACTCATGCAACTTGCGATGGACCTCGGCATCGAAGAACAGGTCGCGTTCACAGGTCACGTCGACAATGCCGAAGAGTGCATCGCTGAACTTGATTTGTTGGTGATATGCTCGGATCATGAGGGCCTGCCAATGGTGGCGCTGGAGGCAATGAAACACCAGACGCTGATCGTCACTCACAAGATAGGCGGCCTGCCTGATTTACTCGGGCATGGTGAGTTCGGTTATGTGCTGGATTCTCAGCGGACTGAACAATTTGTCGAGACGCTTGCATGCATCATCCAACGACCCGAGCTCGCTGCCTGCAAGGCCGAGCTGGCCCGGCAACATCTGGAGCAGCACTTCTCCTCCCGGACCATGGCGCAACAGCACATAACCCTCTACCAACAAGCGCTGGCGGCCCACTGATTAAAACTGGGAAGCTTCTTCGGCCCGCTAAACGCACGTGGGGATTCCCGGCAGCCGGTTATCTTGTCTATAATGGCATGTTAGGTTCACGTTTTTTTGCGAATCATTATCTTTCAGGTGAAGCCTTGTCCGCTGACAATCAACAATGCATAAGCATGCATCGCAAAGAATCTAACGCACGATTGGTAGCCATCTCGCTGCCAGCGGGCTGCTTACTTCAATGACTAAAGCCAAACTACGGGTCGGATTACTGCTTGACGACATCGAGCGAATGTCTGAATGGCAGCACAAAATGATTGAGAATATTCAGCAGTCTGATTATGCGGAAATCAAGCTGGTCATTCTCAACGACTCCGCCATTAAAATTGCACAGCGTAGTTTCGTGGAGAAACTGCGTCGAAACTACAAGCGTTTGCCCTCAATCGCCATGGAGCGTCTGCTCGACACGCTTTACTATTTGCTGATTGAGCGCAAGCACTCGGTCCCGGATGCCAGCACGAAAGTGGACGCGACAGGGTTGTTGGCTGATATTCCGGTGCTTCGCTGCAAGCCGATCAAGACCCGCTGGTCGGACCGCTTCCAAAGCAGCGATATAGTCAGGATTGATACCCACAAAATCGACATACTCATTCGCTGTGGTTTTCGTATTCTGCGCGGAGACATCCTGACCATTGCAAGATACGGGGTATGGTCCTTCCACCATGGAGACAACCGCATTAATCGCGGCGGACCGCCCGGCCTTTGGGAGAGTATGGAAAGCTGGCCCGTTAATGGGTCAATCCTGCAGATCCTCAATGAAGACCTCGACAACGGTATCGTGCTTTATCGCTCCTACTCAAGCACCAGTGCGATGTCGGTCAAGGACAACCGCAGCCGTAACAAATGGAAGTCACTCTCGTTCATGACTCGCAAGATGCAAGAGCTTCATGACGTTGGCGCGGATGAGTTTTTCAGGCGAGCCCGACACGACAACCGTCACCCCGAAATCTACTCGGAGAGACTCTACGTTACGCCGAATAATTACGAAATGGCCAGACTCTTGTGGAGTAAAGTCATCGAGAAAACCATTGAGCTTTACTACAACAACTTTTACGTCAACCAGTGGATACTGATGTATGACATAAAGGATACCTTTTCGTCATCACTGTGGCGCTACAAAAAGATTTTCCCGCCAAAAGACCGCTTTTATGCCGACCCACATATCATCCAGGAAAATGGGCAATACTACATTTTTGTCGAGGAGTTTATCTTCGGCACCGACAGGGGTTTCATTTCTGTAATAGAAATGGATGAGAACGGCAATTACAAGGCTCCCCAACCCGTATTGGAGCGCCCCTATCACTTGTCCTACCCCTTTGTTTTCAAGCATGAAAACGACTTCTACATGATTCCTGAAACCCAGAGCAATCGTACCGTTGAGATTTACAGATGTACTGAGTTCCCTCACCGCTGGGAATTCGCCATGAACCTGATGGAAGATATTCGCGCTGGCGACGCCACCCTTCACTATCAGGATAACCGCTGGTGGATGTTTGCCACGGTTACCGAAACCAGGGGGGCGTCGCTGGCTGACGAGCTTTGCATTTTTAGCTCTGAAGAGCTGCTCAGCAAAAACTGGCAACCACACCCCAAAAACCCGGTAGTCTCCGACTGCCGCAAAGCGCGCCCCGCCGGCAAGCTGTTCAGACATGGTGAAGGGCTCTACAGGCCGGGCCAGAACTCCTCACATCGCTATGGCTATGGCTTCAAGCTCAGTGAAATAAAGCGACTCACTGCTGACGATTACTGTGAAGAGACAGTGTCCAGCATTGAGCCCAACTGGGACTCGCGGATAATAGGAACGCATACCTTCAATCATGTAGGCGACTTGCACATGATCGACGCAAACTACCGACGCAGTCGCTTTTTTTCGCAGTGACCGGCCAGCCAGCGTTGCGGGCGAAACCACTGCAACCAGCCCAACGCCCCATGATTGTAGAAGGCCAAACCATGAACTATGATTTTTTTACATTGACAAACAACCCAAATTCACGCCCGTAGTCGCAGCCGACCCTCAATGGATACTCCAGCAGCCCTTCACTCGGTTATTGTCCCGCTTTATAACGAAGAGGACAGTGTAAAACCGCTGTACCAGGCGATCACCGCGGCTATGAACAGCCGCGATTACCAATACGAGCTGCTATTCGTGAACGACGGCAGCTCCGACTGTACTTTTGATCGCGCCGCGGAACTCGCCAGAACCGATCGGCGCCTGCGCGTTATAGACTTTCGCCGCAACTATGGCCAAACGCCTGCCATGGCGGCGGGTATCGATCATGCTCGCGGAGACATTCTCATTACCATGGATGGGGACCTGCAAAACGACCCAAGCGATATTCCAATGATGCTCGATAAGTTGGCAGAGGGATACGACATCGTGGTGGGTTGGCGGCACAAGAGGCAGGATAAATTGCTAACCCGCAAGATACCCTCGCGAATAGCTAACTGGATGATTGGCAAGGTTACCGGCGTGCCAATCAAGGACAATGGCTGCTCACTCAAAGTCTATCGCGCCAGCGTGATGAAGAGCACTCCGTTTTACAACGAGATGCACCGATTTATTCCCGCGTTGCTATCGTTGTCCGGCGCCAGAATCGCGCAGGTTAAAGTCAAACATCACGCCCGGCAGTTTGGTGAGTCGAAGTATGGCCTCTCCAGAGTCTACAAAGTGTTGATTGACCTGCTGACCATAAAAACAATCCTATCGCTGATGAAACATCCAGCACGTTGGTTCGCATCATTGGCGGCCGCGCCATTCGTTCTCTTCGTATTCTACCTTTACAAAGCCTCCACGAGCCTTGCGCTAAAGGAGCCCTCGATTGTTTTCAGCAGCATGTCCGCTATCTTCCTGTCACTTTCCCTGTTCTTGATGGGACTGGGATTATTGTGCGAATTCGCCTACCAAAAGGGTGATCTGCAGCTCTCGAATCTTGCACTCTATCGCCGTGACGCCCCCGCGACCCAGGGCAACGAGAGTTCAACGCAACCCGCTACCAATAAGGACTCATCCAGTGACTAGCGAAACCACTGCCATTGACGTCAGCGTTATCATTCCCATCTGTGAACGGCACGACCAGACCATCAACAACTACCGGAAATACAGGCGCGCGCTGGAGGCGACGGGCAGGTCTTTCGAGTATATTTTTGTACTGGTTCCCAGCTCCGAGGCAATTACCGCCCAGTTGCGACCCCTGGTGGCCGAGGACCAGGGCACCTCGATACTCGTGCTCAACAAAGACTTTGGCGAGGCAACCGCCATCGAAGTTGGCACCAGCACTGCCCGGGGCGACCTGATACTCATTCTGCCGCCCTATGAACAAGTGCGCTCGGATTGCCTCGGCAGCCTTTTTGAGCAGATTGCTGACTATGACATGGTGGTCGCCAATCGCTATCCCAGAATCGATTCCGCCTTAAACCAGGCGCAAGCGGGCCTCTTCAACTCGACAATCCGAATGCTGACCGACATTGAGTTCGGCGACCTCGGCTGCGGTGTTCGACTGGTTCGCAAGGATGTGCTGATCGAGCTCAACATCTACGGCGACCAGCATCGTTTCCTGCCGGTTATTGCCAGTGGTCAGGGGTTCAGGGTCCACGAGGTCAATATTCCGCAGGCAGAAGCAGACGCCCACAGTCGAATCTACTCTCCCGGAATCTATATCCGGCGCTTTCTCGACTTGCTGACCATCGTATTCCTGACCAAATTCAACAAAAAGCCCCTGCGTTTCTTTGGCTTGATTGGGACCGGGGCAGCCCTGTTTGGTGGTCTTGGCCTGCTGTTGGTCACGATCCAAAGGCTGTTTTTCAATGTCGGCGCGGCAGACCGCCCACTCCTGTTGATCAGTGCGCTGTTCATCGTTTTGGGGATTCAATTGATCGCCATCGGCCTGGTGGGCGAAACCATCATCTTTACTCACTCAAAGGAAGTAAAAGAGTACAAAATCCGTGAAGTTATTAACTAGTCGCCGATCCTCAGCGCCGGTTCCCTGCACTGCACAGGTTATAGCGACCGAGGGCACTGCGTAAAAGCCGTGTTCGCCACGACTGGTTTTGGCTATACTCCGCGCTCAAGCGTGGAATCGAGGCGCACCCGCCACAGGGTGACGCCATAGCAGCCGGCCTGTCTCTGCCCGGGACCCGATTGCTTGTACTCAAAGATCCTATACTTAGACCCAGGCGCTACACGATTCCCTTCCCAATGCGAAAACACTATGAATACCTCCAGCGTGCAAAAGCTTGACCAAAGCACAGCCAATGCCTTCACAAAACTCAGTAGCCAACGTACCTGGCTTCTGCTGGTTCTCGTCGCACTGGTCGCTATTGGCGTCCGGGTGCCCAATCTCGATGCCGACCCGCCGGCTTGGTACATACCCCACGACGTTGGCCTGCAAATTGATGAGGGCTACAAAACCCTGGACGCAAGAAACCGCATCCTCTTTGGCGACACCCACTGGAACGCAAACGACGGATATCCCGGCTGGAGCAAAGGAAGCCCTTTTACACAGCAGAGCTACTACCTGGCATTCAAGGCGTGGGGGCTGGAGCTTGCCAGTGCGCGGCTCGTCAGCGTGATGGTTTTCAGCGGCTTCCTGGTAATGCTGGTAGCGGTGGTAAGTCGTTACCTTAGCGCCGGGGCGGCTCTGCTGGCGGCCACCATGCTGGCAGTCGATCCGGCCCTGTTCAGCTTTTCTCGCGTTGCACTGTTTGAAATCGACCTGATTTTATTCACCTACACTGGCCTGTTTCTGCTGACCCTGGTAAAGCCTCATCAACACGTGCTGGCTATCGCCATACTCGCTGTCGCAGGCCTTACCGCCGCATTGGCCGTAAAGATGTCAGGGCTGGTCTATGTCGCCCCCGCCTGCGCAATGATCGCGCTGGCTTTTGCATTTGATGAACGTTTCGCAAGGTTTCGAACGCGCAGGAGCCTGGTAATCGTTGGCTTGCTGTCACTGGCGGGGCTGCTGGTGCTTTTTCTAGCCCGTGGTATCTGGATGCGAAGAGTCGCCGGTGGCGTCTCGGAAATAATTGCTCACCCCCAGGTGGTACTCTGGAACAATATTGCTGAGCTGTCGCCACTTTTGATCACAACGGCCTATCTGTGCCTCATACACACCATCTTGGCAGACTCCCAAATACTGCGCCGCAACTTATTTCGAATGGCTCTGGTCGCTACCGTTGTGCTGGTACCGATTTTACTCAACCTGTTTGGGTACAACCCTCCCCGGTATTCAGTACCCATTGTTCCCGCGGCCATATTGGTCATAGTCGACTGGTTTTACCGGCAACAAACAAGCAAGCAAACCCTGCGCTCCTGGGCTGCATTAACCAGGCTGGAGCGTTATACAATAATTGTGCTCGTGGTGATGATTGTCCAGTCGCTGCTTAGCGTGGTAAACAGCTATCTGGTGGTGGCGTTATTATTAGGGGAAAATGCGGGCCTCAGCAAAGATGCAATGCTCTGGGCCTACCCCGTCCTGGCACTGATAGTCCTCGGGCTTATTTATCGAAACAGAAACTACCTGAGGGGGGATCAACTTAAAGCTTGTATCGTGGCGTCGTTCTTCGGCTACCTTACTATGAGCATGGTGATCACTGGCACCAAATTCGCCGCACCATCCTTCGACTCACAAACTGTGCGCTCGAACCTTGAGAGGTATGTTCCGGGGGGCAAGTCAGTAGCAGGCGACTGGGCGCCTTTTTTAGCTGCTGAGTCTGATATACCTGCACTATATGTCAACTGGGCCGTCAACCGGGCCGAGGGCATCGAAAGGATCAGACCCGATTATTTTTTGGTTAGCGACATAGGGAACGACCGGATGTCACTGGAGATCATTGGCGCGAACCCTCGCGTGACCGTAGGAAAGCCTATCCCGCTGGGAAATTACTACAGGGCCGATATCAAATTGTACCCGCTGACCTATCTTGCAAATTAACGCCGTTTAGCTTCAGGCTTTATCAGGCTTGGAAAGGTGCGAGGATAGAATTACACCAGGACCCGAATCCAGCCATCGCTGAGCATGGATGGGATGGGGCGAAACCCGCGGGCGTCAACTCCTTATTTTCGTTTGAAGGACTTCCAACAGCGCCGCCTTTTGCTTTTCAACGGTAAATTCCCCATTCACCCTGTCGAAGGCGTTCTGGCCAAACTCGTCCCTGGTTGCCGGGTTGTCAACCAGGTATTCTATTCGGTCGGCGAGCTGTAAATGATCGCCCGGGGTGAACAATAAACCCGTTTGCTGATCGACTATAGCCTCATTCAAGCCGATCAGATCAGATACCAGCAACGGCACCCGCGACGCTGCCATCTCCATTGAACTGAAGGTAAATGAGTCCCAACCGGTGGAAGCAATAATACCCGCATAACACCCTGGCAATAACTGGGGAATATCATTCCTGTAACCGCCAAAGCTGATATAACGCTCCGCCCCGCTACCCATATATAGCCTGTCGAATGCGGCCTTTTCACCTGGCCTGTCACCGCACAAAACAAAGTGAAGGTCCCCGCGACCGCGTTCGTTTATTAACTCGGTTGCCGCCTTTACAATGACATCCACTCCCTTTCGCTTTTCCATATGGCCCGCAAAAAAAAGCACCTTGCGCTGTGGTGGGATAGTAAACTGCTGGTAAAGATAGGACTTGTCTGAATAACGCGCAAAAGCATCGACATCGATGCCTGGCCTGACCACAGAGGTATGCCATTTCGCAACGCCCCGGCCATGGGTCGCAGTGCGCTGCATGCCGTAGGACTCGAAAATATAATGGTCCGGCTTATTGCGTGCAAGCAGCACTTCAATTCGCTTGGCAAACAGTCGGATGCCGGTGTTGACTGCGCTTAATGGTGCTCCCCAATAGGTGATGATGGTCTCGACTCCCGCCCTGCAAAAAGCCCGGCAGATGGGTGTGTGCACATTGAGATCGAAAGCCAGAACATACCTGATACGATTTAGCCTAAGGTAGCTCTCCAACTCCCGGACTTTAGCGGCGGACAGGTTGCAATAGTCCAGTTCAAGCAACGGAACCTCGCGATCACCCAGCCACCTGGGCCTGCCCGCTTCGAAGTTGTTGTAGCCCAAATGAATGCGACCCCCCGGCTGCCTGTTAGCAAGGAAGTGGGAAACTACGCTGAAAAATGTCCTTTCCAGGGGCTCCACGGCGTAGCCAGCATTGGCCGGCACATGAAAAGCAATCAGGAAGTCAGGCACCTATGAGCCCTGATTTGGCACACACTACAATCGAAACCATCTTTATTCTGCACTATGACGCCTGGAAACCGGAAAGTACTTCGATATAGGGTAGTAAAAAAATGGCAAGTGCACCATTCTATCCGCAATTTCCCGGTGGCATGGAAGAGTTGGATCGGCCAACTATCCTTCAAGTTGTGAATTTGGCGACCTGGAAATCAAGAGCAAACACAAGATGTGTTTGGCCGGTAAGAAAGATCACGTTTTTCGATGCAGGGAAACTGCGCTAGTGCACCTCTGATTAATTCTGTGACGATTCAGCGGAGGCTGGTCATTGTGCTGCTGAACACAGAGGGCGATTACCTACGCGTCCGGCCAAGTGATCGCTCACAGAAATCCTGTCGCTACGCCTGGACGAACTTGCAAAAAGGGCGTTGTTTAATTATTGGTCGCTCTGCAATAACCCGATATAATTGTCCCCAACATCGCCAAGTTTTCAGGATCCGAGAAGCACATGCAGTTTGGTACTCGCGGGATCCAGCGCTAAAAATGAACGCCAACCACGAACTTGGTACAAACCTGTTCCACCATCCCAATACGGTTGACTTTGTACATTTGTCAATAATCAAATAGCAAGCCCCACAACTGTAGCGCTCGAGTAAAGAGGATTCCACGGCGAAAATGATTCTGGAAAAAGCAGGTGGTCGGCAAGCAACAGTAAAGTTACTGTATTATAAGCTGCTTTACAGACTCGGAGCGTACAGGCGTTACTCCAGCCCCGATTGGAGCAAGGTCCGTCGCCTGGTCTTTATATGCCTGGGCAATATCAACAGGAGCGCCTATGGCGAGGCTAAGGCCAGGTCTCTTGGCATCGATAGCATTTCGTATGGCATTGAAGCCGACGAAACCAAAGGGGCGAGTACAGAAGCAATTAGAAATGGCAGCTCAAGAGGCATTGATCTAACACCTCACGGCTGTCGCTCGATCTATAACATTGAAGTACAAGCCGGGGACCTGGTATTGGCAGTGGAGCCTGCGCATCTCCATGCCATTGAAAACGCCCTGGCGACGCACAATAAGGATGGACTTCCCATCCAACTGACCCTGCTTGGAATATGGTCCTTATCTCCCACCCCCTTCATTCAGGACCCTATTTGCCGTTCTGACATATACTTTGGCAGCTGCTTTGACAGGATCGACCAGGCAATCAATCGCATCAATGCCCAAATGGAGAAAACGAAGCGTAATGGGCAGATTGGAAGTTAACGCCTGCGAACAAGACTCGACAGATACTGACGCAATTCTTCCCCAAACGGGCGAATATCCTGCAAGCGATTCACCTCAAAACGCTGTCCCCTGCGGAACATCGCGAGAAAGGACAATAGCTCCCTGAGCTTCTGCGAGACTGAAAAGTCGGGGGATCTGATTACGAGATAGAGGCGATCGAGATCACCAATCAGCCAGCGCAGACGCTGACCTGTCTTGTAATTACTGATGGTTGTCGTCGGTTTGCCAGAGTACATTTGCCAAAGCAGATACGGAAAGTCGACGCCAGCATCTACAGCCAACTGCAGTGACCCCCAGAATCGCGTATTGACCTCCATAATAAAAGGCCCACGCATGTCATTGACCTTAAACTCAACCATGGCAACACCATGCCAAGCGACCGATGACAGCAAGTCACCGGCAATTGCCAACATTTCCTGCGGCGGCTCAACACTCTCACAGAGGACACTGACACCGCCAGAAGGGGGTTTTTCACGCAAGCGTTTATGGCAGAAGGTCGCAACAGGCTTGCCATGATCACACAACAAAAAAATGCCTTGCCCATGCCCTTCTATATATTCTTGAATCATAAAAGGGAATCCAGCGAATACTGGGTTGCTCGTGCATAGTTGATGCAACTCCGCCTCGGATGCCGCATATTTCACCCCTGTTGAAATCCAAACACCTTCGGAAAATATCCGGGACTTGTAGGGCTTGAGCACTACAGGAAATTCGAAATCTCTGATGGCTGCCAGGGCGGCGACACCATTCTCGTAATAGACAGATTTTGGACAGGGGAAACCTTTCTCCTGGCAAAGCTCAACCAGCTTCGCCTTGTCTGACAGCAAAGATATCTTCTCGTAACTATCGAATGGAATTTCAACATCCCCCAATGCCTCCCTATGCTGTAACAATGTGAACAGCGTTATTTCGGCAATTGGAATAATGGTGCGAATACGGTGGAGTTTGACTATCCGCCTTATCGAAGCGATGAATGCTTCCAACTCGTTGGGGTCGGCATAAACTTCAGACGCGACGGCATATTTAGACCTGGAGCTTAGCGTTGGGCTGCAACTGTCTGCTGTGATTACCGTTACTCCATGATGGCCAAGGGATCTCGTCACTGCCAGCGCCGCGCGCTGGTTGCCATCTGTCACTAGTACATTTGCCACTTCTTTTACAAGCCCCCTGAATAATCATGGCTCAGCAACAGCCTACCTGCCCTAAAAGACCCACCCAACCTTGACTTGTAGAGCCCGCATATTTCTTTGTCACTTACAGAGCAATCGAACTACAATATAGTCACTCGGGTACCTTCCAATGTTTTGGTTTTGGAATGCCTGCTTGCAATTGTAACCGTCATTTTCATTTTTCAAGGCCTTCAGGCCCTGCCAGAGCAAAAAATAACCACGTTTTGCTCTTTTGGGTAAAAGAAAGCACAGGTAGTGTCAGATACTATTGCAGATCGAAATGGCTGCTGCGGACCGAAATGGCTGCCATTGGCCCGGCGGTGACTTCACCAATACAGAGGAAATTCAGTTTAGCACATGCTGTAAATCAGCGGAGACGAAGAGTAGAGCCCGGAACAAAGTATCGGTCTCACCGCGGCCAGCAGTTCAAACTCATCAACTTTCAACCAACACTGCATTAGGCCAATCGACCCTTGCTCCGCACCCCAATAACGACGTGCCCTTGGTAAAGTGAAGCTTCGCTGCAGCAGAACTTAAAAGTCACTATGAAAAAGCTCTACCTCGACTTCAAGCAATATTTTCAGGATTGTCGCAATGAGGATTTAGGATTCTACATTGTGGCGGGGTACATCATTTTTTCCTACCTGAGACCGCATGTAATCTTTCCATTTCTGGACATTATTCCCTGGACCCAATTATTCATAATCAGCGGCCTAGTATATGCCGGCGTTAAAACCACGCTGAAATTCCAGCTTCCACACTTCACCATACTGGCCTTCGCGACGGTTTGTCTGCTTTCTGCATTTCACTCAGAGTTCCCCACGATCTCGTTTATAAACGTGGATATCCCCTTTATCTGGCTATTGGAGGCGCTCTGCTTCACAGCATGTATTAACTCCACCAAAAAACTGAAACTCATCCTGATACTGTTTTTCCTGGTTCTCTTTAAAATTTCTTTTTTTGGCGCCAGAACCTGGGTGCAACGTGGTTTCGGCTTTCAGGATTATGGCATATCCGGGCCGGCAGGTTTCTTTCAAAATTCCGGTGAGTTATCACTGCTGATGGCCATGCTAACTATCATGAGCCTGTCGGTCATGATCGGGAATGAGAGTGTCAAAAAGGTTTACTATCTGTTCCCCTTAACCACAGTCATGACAGTTTTGGCTGCCAGTTCCCGGGCATCTCAACTCGCCCTGCTGATCGGCAGCTTCATCTTTTTCCTGGTCAAGGGGAAACTGAATCTCAGATACCTGGCTCTGGCGGGTGCAGTCATCTACGGCGGCTTCCTGTTACTACCCGAGGAACAAAAGGCTCGATTTACCTCAGCCGGTGAAGACTCTACCTCGCAATCCCGGCTGCTCTACTGGGAGAAAGGTATCGAGATGACAGAGAAGTATCCCTGGCTGGGCGTCGGCTTCCAGGCCTTTCCTGCGTATTTCCATGCCAATTACGCCGATGAGATTCCGGAGGGCAGTGGATTTGGTCAACGACGAGAGGTGGCCCACAACACGCTGATAGAGGTCTCCAGTGAAATGGGCTATCTTGGGCTGATCACCTACATGTGGATGTACTTCATCGTGTTCCGGATTAACAAGCAGAGCCGCAGGCTACTGCGCGGTTCGAATCTGGACAAGGAGCAGCCATGGCTTTACCAGTTCACAATTGGGCTGGATATAGCGCAAATCCTGTATTTAGTCGGGGCCTTTTTTATGTCGGTAGCCCTATATCCCTATACTTACTTTATGATCATGTTTTCGTTGAGCATGAAAAATTCAGTACTCACCGAAATTTCTGCGCAAAAGAAAATTGTGGAGTCAAACGAACTGCTCGAAGCCAACTCCTAGCCGGATGCATACGGGTCATTACCGGACGAAAGCCCATCTTTATTACGCTGTGCTGACCAGACCGCCCAACAGGACTTTAGGACTTTAGGACTTAATTAGGAAAGATGAACCCTTACTATGAAGGCGAGTAATACGAATCCCAGCTTTAGAAACAATAACTTTGACCTGATTCGGCTTTTTGCTGCGTCGCAAGTGGCTATATTGCACTCGCTTCACATTATGGGGGTTGAGGCGTCTGGAATCTGGGATCGAATGTTGTTTCTTCTGCATATCTTCCCAGGCGTTCCAATTTTCTTCTTCGTCAGTGGCTACCTGATTACTCGCTCCTATGAATCGAACTCCAAAATATCCGAGTACGCTTCTAACAGGATACTGAGGGTTTATCCTGGCTTGATAACGGCAGTATGCTTGTCATTCGTGTTGATTTTTGTGAGCGGCTACATGGTGCAGGCCGACGCCTCCTTTATAGAGTGGTTGCAACTTTTTCTCGCCAAAGCCAGCATTGTCCAGTTTTATAACCCCGACTTTATGCGTGGTTACGGTGACGGTGTCCTCAATGGCAGTTTATGGACCATTACCGTTGAATTGCAGTTTTATGTGATCGTACCCATCGTCTATTTTCTGTTGAAGCTCGATAGGGGCGGCAATGCCAAATTGTTGCTGCTTATACTAGCCTTTTTCGCCATTAATCGAGTTTACAGTTATCTCCACGGCAGTTTTCACGATCACCTTTTATACAAACTGGTATCGGTCTCCTTCGCGCCCTGGTTTTACATGTTTCTGGTAGGTATGTTCTTTCAGCGGAACTTTGAGTACTTTCACAAATTGTTGGCGGGCAAATTCTTTTACCTGCTTGCAATATACCTCGTAATCGGCTTTTTCGCATCGCAGCACAATGCCAACTTTGGTAACAACGTAGACCCCCTGTTTTACCTACTGCTGGTACCTTTAGTTTTCTCCTTTGCTTACTCCAGCCCCGACCTGGCGATGAGAACAACCAAAGGAAACGACTTTTCCTATGGCATCTATATCTATCACATGCCTGTCGTTAACTTCCTGATATATCTTGGCTTCTCTGGAAGCGTATTCTGGAGCCTGGTAGCACTGGTTGTTACTGTCATCATTGCAACGGTATCCTGGTTTTATATTGAAAAGCCATGCTTAAAGCTCAAGCATCACCCCTTCAACCCAATGACGAAATCCCATCAGGTTCGAAAGGCGGTTTAAATGGGCCGGTGTTGCTATTTCCTTTAAGCTGCAGCGGGGCTATCCCATCGGCAGCGGCTGGGCAATAAAGAGCAGAACTGGGGCAGGGTTTCTGAAATTAGATCCACGATTACCCAGATTATATTTCCCTCAGCATCCACCCGGTCCAGTGACAGCCCTTTGTACCTCCAAGCATGAGACACCGAGTTTTTGCTTCAAAATTGCAATCGCCTCCCTTTCTCTATCCTCAATTTCCTGCCTGAGTAACTCAATATCCTCCTGGTACTTTGTTAAATCGGATGCCATAAACAGGAGTTTATCGACGATATCTTCGGCCGAATTGTCGGTCAATTCAACGCCACGGGTAAAATAAGCAGCGGTTGCTCCGTTGTCGGATAAGAGCATTGGCTTGCCGGCGGCAACACCCTCATATGCCCCACAAACCATACAGTCATCCCGCGTTGTAAGGTCAAGAATTATGTCGCATGAGGCGAGGTAGCTATCAAAATCATCAGCTGAAAGAAAACCGGTGAGAGTCACGTTTTTTGGCAGTTCACCAATATTGGTATACCGTGCTGGCTTTGGTCGACCCGTAATATAGATATGAGTTTTTAAGTGTTTCTGACCCAGCAATAATTTAGCAGCAGAAACAACTTCCTCCACCGGCTCGTCCTCAGCCCAACTGCAAATAAACAGGATTGAGAGGCCTTGCAAGTCCCTACGCTCGACTCCACTCAACACGGGCAGCGGGTCTGGCAAAACAAGGGGATTGCCTCCCCAGGCTGAAACAACCGAAGCCAAGGCTTCACTTGTGACGATGCAGCCGTCTGCACTCCTCATTAGCCATGGGGTCATAAACTTAAAATGCTTCGGATACATTCCCGAATTATGAAAATCTATAACGAGTTTACCTTTAGTGGGGTTAAACCTTTTCCAAATAACCGCCAATGTCGCGAGCACTATCGAAGGGTTTTGGACAAAAAAGACGTCGTACGCGTTTTCACGCAATGCTGCAATAGTCTTTTTAGTCGACGCAAGGTATCGAGACAAGCGCGGGCCGTGATAGTCAAATTCGTACAAATCTGAACCCAAAACACGGGACAGACTTCGATTACGACGTTGTATCTCCCAGGTAATCCAAATAGACTTCATGCAACTCCAGCGTCATTCTTCATGGTTAAAACCTTAATTCATTATCGGAAAAACATACAGATAGACCGAGTCTGGACAAGGCAACAAGAAATTATTCCCGGAAAAGCGGTCTTACCTTCTTATCGCTCAAAATAATCGACTGGGAGGATGGCCCATTTTTCAGTGCTAAAAGCACCTCACAAATTCTGATGTCAAAATCTAATAATCAGTTCATCCACAACATAAATCATGTTCTGCTTATCGCGCCCCAACTTGGCCTGCATATAAACTATTTATTATACAGCGCCCGATAATCAAGCAGCATAGTACCGATCGAATAATGCTCCACCAGTTCCTTAAACGCCGCATCGACGTAATCGTCTGCTCGCCCATCAACCAGTATGGATTCAATAGCCAAGGCGAGGCTTTGCTCATCAGCCGGTGGCACCACCAGCCCCATCACCCCGTTTCTAATAACCTGTGGCATGCCGCCAACATCTGTTACCACGACGGGGCGCTTGGCAGCCATCGCCTCAAGCAGGGAGAGCGGCAGCCCCTCGGACAGTGAAGGCATTACGAAGAGGTCAGAAGCCAAAAGTATTTCCTTTACGTCATTTCTGAAACCCAGAAGTGAAACATGGTCCTGCAAATGAAGTTCAGTGATCAATTGCTCCAAGGCGGCTTGTTCCCCACCTCGCCCGGCGATCACCAGACGCAGATTTGGATGTTGCGGTACAAGCCTGGCCATTGCACGTATCAAGTAACAATGGCCTTTGACCGGGTAGAGATTACCAACCGCACAGATCAAAAAGTTATTATCCGAACAACCCAGGCTATCCCTGACTTGCTCTACATCAATGTTGTCTCGCTGATAGTCTTCTACGGCTATGCCGTTGGGAATTACAGTCACGCGCTCCGGTGAAACCCCCACGGTGCCCACCAGGTAACTTCTAATGTCTTCCGATACCGCAACCAGGCCCGACAGCCGCGCGACCGCACGATAAATCGCTCTCCGCGGTTTGGAGTCACCGTAGTACTTCTTGCCATGCACGGTAGCGACATGCCGCACGCCGGCGAATTTCGCCACCAGGGCGAGATGTGAATTCATGGCAAACTCATGACTATGAATCACATCGATTTGCTGCTGCTTGATCAATTTGAGTACGCGATAAAGCCAGGCAGGGTCGAAGCTTCGCGGCAGTGGCTCTACCACAACGGGAATTTCCAGATCAGCGAGGCGCTGCTGCAGCCAGCCGGGTTTCAGCAACAGCACTGTGGAATCAACCTCTGGCCGCAGTGCCAACGCGGTCCGGATAAGAAAGTTTTCGGCGCCACCCGGGCCGGATGTTTCGATTGCATGCAATATCTTCATCTTGCCTGGAACTCGGATTGCCCTGAAAAAATTTGGAGGGGTAAAGTGCGACGCATCATAAGCGATCGAACCCGCTGATGAAAAGCACTGGCAACGGAGACTGCCTATATAAAAATAGCCGCAATTTCCGGTAAACGCAGTATTATCTGATAGACTTTTACTATTCGCCGAGCGCATGCCCGCCGCCGTTGACGGCCCCAATTTGCCAGATCCACTCTTAACTTGTGACCCTTGCTTAATGACCAACCACCCCAGGCTTCTCGCCAAGCAGTTTATTCAAGTTACAGCTGCAACTTTCGGTAAACACCGACTGCCGCAGCGCGAGCCCCAGCTATGGGTGTTGATGTATCATCGAATTTTGCCAGCAACCGACCCGCGCTACGAGGAGGAAGAACCGGGCATGGTAGTTACACCGGATACCTTCAGGGAGCACTTGAAAACCCTGGGCGAGTTTTTCGAATTCATGTCGCTCACTGAGTGGCAGCGCCGGGCGCGAGACGGCCGTACATTACCTGCAAAAGCCTGCGCAATAACATTTGATGACGGTTGGAGCGACAACTACCAATACGCTCTGCCGATTATGAAGGAGCTGAACACCCCTGCCCATGTATTTGCCGTGGCAGAGTTAATTGGCACCCGGCGAATGTTCTGGCCAAATCGTGTCGCCCGCATATTGCTAGATTACGGCGATGGGCTGGCCCAACTGAACGAGGGGCAGTGGCTGCAACGAACCGGCGCTGGAGTGGTGAATCGCGAAACCGTAGCCGCAGTAATCAGCGAGTGCAAGAAGCTGCCTGATCTGGAGGTGGAATCGAGACTCGACGAATTGGAGGGCATACTGGGTATTGATCTGCCGAAGGAGCCAGCATTGATGAGTTGGCAACAGCTTGGCGACATGGCAGCACACGAACTGGTAGAGATTGGCAGTCACACCTGTAACCACCGGCGCCTGCTCGCTGGCGTAGATCAACAAACCCTGCACCATGAGATTACGGATAGCAAAGCCATACTCCAATCAAAATTGCAGTGTGAGATCAATTCGTTCTGCTACCCCAACGGTGACCACAGCCCGGCAGCAGAAAAGCTCGTCAGGGACCATTACCAACTGGCGGTCACTACCCGTCGCGGCGTAAACAGCTTACAGGCTGACCACCACCTGCTGACCCGCATTGGCGTTCACGAGGACATATCAGACACGCGCACCAAACTTCTCGCAAGGGTATCGGGGTGGCGCTAAAAAAGGTTTGATGGCTAATGCGACCGCCGCTTGATTCGCATCCTTGTCAGTACAATGCCCGCGAATCCCAGAATTAGCAGAGCGATCGGCTCAGGCGCGTTCATGATCCCAGCAGCCATTTGCTCATCGTCACCGTTTTCGTAGCGCTTATGACGCTCATCGCCAGGGAGTGCATCAGGATTCGCAGCCGATCCTGCCTCCGCACTGGCAGGGGCATAATCCGTGTCGCTGGCACCGGCTGTAGGTACCTTAAGGGAACCCGCCACCGGTTCGGCAGTGCCTTTTGCACCATCAGTCATTACTGGCGAATTCGTGGTGGCGCCTGCGTCAGGGCTGATCATATACGCTTGGCCGGCGGTCGCTACGGTCAACATCGAAATAAGCAGGGACCACAAGACCAGGCACTTCTTTTCCATGAATAAATCCGAATCTCTCTGGCTAGCGTTTTTATCGTCAATTTCTTTTAAAATTATGAGGTTAAGACGACCTTATGAACAGGAACATAAGATCTCATATTGCTGGTATTTTTGCAATCGATATTTGGACCCACACCTGGCTGCCCCACTGACGTTTGGAAATCCTGCGATTTCGCGAGAAAGGGTATTTTTGCCAGAGCACGCACGCTGATCGGCATCACGGCAGGTATTTCACTATCCCTGGACCCATCAGCCTGGTCAACCACACTGGCAACCTTTGCCATACACTGATCACGAGCCGGTACTTTGGGTTATCAGGATTTATCCTGGGTGGCTCTCCACCCCCCTGCAGCCAATAGTGCCAGTGCAACTGCCGGGGTTGAGCGCCCCACTGTTTTTTGAACTTGTAGGTAGCGGCATTAACTGTGGAGCGACCGAAATCGAATACCCTGCAACCCTGGTTGCAGGCTAGACTGAGTAGCTCCCAGTACAGGAACATATTGGCGTCATACCGATTTGCGCTACGCAGGGTCGAAGCCCAGGGCACCTCCATCCGCTGTCGATATGCGACCAGATAGGCAGCAGAGACTGGTTTACCCTTCCGGCGAACGATTACCAACTGTTGCTGGCCAATTCCGGAGGCATAGAGGTTGCTGAAAAACGACTTGCCGTACACCGGCGTGCCGAGGTCTCGCATGTTCTCCGCAAAAACCTGGTAGAACTCGTCGAGCAGTTCAAGCCCGCCACTGTGCACAGACAGGCCAAATCGCCGACTGCGTTTTACCTGGGCTCGTACCTTGGTGCCCACCTGCTGCCAGAGTTTCGCTTCGCTGCCCGGCAGCTCCAGCCACATGGCAACCTTATCTGTTCGCGCGGGCAAACCATCCAATGGCACAATGTCCCTGTACTCAATATGACTACACCCCCATTCCTCCGCTTTTTGTTGTGCAGCCAACCGCAGGCGCCGGGCAACCAGATCATTAACCGCCAGCACACCACCGTAATTGAAAAAGGGCTGCGATACCATGAAGTTACCGAATAGCCGACTCTTCAAGCGCACCGCCGGTAATAGTCCGACCACGTGCTCCCCCGCAACCGCAACCAGGTAAAGCGTTTCGTGCCCAAAGCTACCGGCTATTACATTGCGTAAGCCGCTCAGGTGATAAACCGAGGCTTCAGGGTGCCGGGTGACGAAATCATCCCACGCGGCTTCCAAAGAGCTGTTCAACGGTATTACTTTGAGGTTTTCGAGATCCGGCACTGGAGCGATCGGCTCTGCCGCTTGCGACAAGACACTATCCAACTCCGAGAGGGGTTCAGCATCGGAAGGTGCGAGCATGTCGAAAAGTTGCGCCTCCAGAAGCTTCATCTGATTTATTGCCTGCTTCTCGCTGGCACTAACCTTACGCTTCTGCAGCAGCAGGTCTTCGGGAATATCTCCCTGTTTCTTGGCGGCACCAATCTGACGGGAGAGCTCTCGAGAATCTGCCATTAAAGCCGCGCTGCTGGCGGCAAGAGACTCTCGCTGCTCCAGTAACTCGGCAAGGGAGCGTTTCCCGACCCGAATCTGATGTCGACGCACCCACTCCTGCGGGTCTTTTAGCAGTTGCTTTTTTTCAGCAGGACTTAAGGCTTTGGCTGCCGTAGTCATAAACAGGTAATCCGCCTTGTTGCGTATGTTCGGCGAGGACATTCGCCACAGTGGTGAATTCAAAGTCCGTTAAAAGTTTTTCAAGCCGCTGATGACAGCGCCCTAGATTTTGATAATGGCGAAACCGCGACAGGCGCGAGGCATTCTCAATCCTCGGCTGTTCGGGATCGATTTCCCAGGGGTGCAGATAGAAGATAAATGGCTGGCCCAGATCACGCTGGCTTTTGGACAATAGCGCGCGGCTGAGCCAATAAGGATAGAGACGAAAATAGCCACCACCGGCTACCGGGAGTGACCATTTAAATACTCTTGCGACAGTCAGGGGATACTCCACCAACTCGCCGCCACTGGGGCTAATAGCGCCATGTATTGTCGGCGGGGCAGACGGCATTCCGTAGCGATCATGGTACACCGGAAAAATGCTGGAGTCGTATTTGAAACCCAACTCCGTCAGGATATCCAGCGCCCAAAGCGATTTGCCCGTAATTGAGTAACTTGCCGCGCGATAGCCGTCTACAGCCAGCCCGGTGATGTCTTCGAGCATCATCTTGGACTTAGCGGTTTCCTCCCGAAATACCTCGGGCTTCTGGCTGTAAACAAGTTGATGACTGTATCCATGACTGGCCACCTCGTGGCCATGGCCTGCGATGTCACGCACAAGCTGCGGAAAGCGCTCAGCGACCCAGCCGAGAACGAAAAAAGTAGCCTGTGTATCGCGGCTCGCGAATAAATCGAGCAGCTTGCGAGTGTTGTCTTCCACCCGGGGGCTAATTGAGTCCCACTGGGTTCGATCAAGGGTATCGGCGAAGGCAGACACATGATAGTAATCTTCGACATCGACTGTCAGGGCGTGGCGCATAGGGAGTATACTTTGGTGTTGTGCGGGATAAACGACTAATACACCATTTTACACCTAATAAAAGGCGGGAGTCGTTGATAATATCCAATATTATAGACTCAAAAACCGTACCCTGATGGACAAGTTACGATTTGCATCCCTGCTGCCTGTCGCGTTAGCGCTGGGCGCGCTCTGCTACTTCTACAGCGACACACTGGCGAGCTTCGGTGTTCGCTGGCAAGTGCCTGATGGCGCATATTCCCATGGATTTCCCCTGCTGGCGCTGTGCACAATCTTGATCCTACGACAGCTTCCCAGGGTAACCGGGACCTCTCCAAACCCCAGTTGGACAGCACTCGGGATAGTGCTGGGCCTGAGTTTATTGTGGCTGTTTGGCCGCGTCAGTGACGTCTTGGTTTTGCAGCAAGCTGTACTGCCCGCATTGCTCCTGTGTTTTATCGTGGCAGTTTACGGGCCGACTGCCGGGCGCCAGTTGCGATTCCCGTTTCTGCTTTTCTATGCCGCAGTGCCGTTATGGGATGCGCTGAATCCGCTCCTGCAGTGGCTTACCGTGAAGGTGTGTACATTCGGACTCTACCTCGTCGGAATCCCTGCCTTCATCGAGGAAAACCAGATCAGTATTCCCGCGGGGACCTTCCAGGTAAGCGGTGGCTGCAGTGGCTTGAGCTATTTGCTGATGTTCAGCACGATTGGCGCACTATTCGGCCACCTGTACTACCGAGAATGGTGGCACAAGGTCATGTTGCTATTGATTGCAACGTCGATGGGGCTTGCTTGCAATTGGATAAGAGTATTCAGCCTGGTTCTCGTGGGCCAATACAGCAACATGCAAAATCCATTGATGGGAAATCATGAAGGCATGGGGTGGGTGGTTTTTGCGCTTTGCCTGCTGCCATTTTTTTATCTCGCCACCCGCCTTGAAAAGCATTACAGGCGGCTTGCTGCTGAGCCAGCCGCATCCCGGGCGACCGCCATCAAACCCGCTGCTCCACGCTTTTTTACTATATTGGCAGCGACCACCGCCGCCATTAGCGGACCGCTCCTGTTCCGGTCCACAGGGCATCCCCCGATGGATGGTCAGTTCGAGGTCGCAGTAAGGGACAGCCAGAGTACATTGATCGATTACGCACCCGAGGTAACGTGGAAACCCGACTTCAATAATTTTGATCAGCATTTGGTGCTGCAATTTCCCACCAGAAATCCGGAAATGCAGGTCCACATGTTGGTCTACTTTTCCCAGGAGCAGGGCAAGGAACTGATCCACTGGGATAACGAGGTTGCCGACGAACGGGAGTGGAAAAAGACCGCCGAAAGCGATTGGCAAACCCCGGCGGGAGGGAGAATCAAGCTGGCGGAGCTGCGCTCACTTAGCGGCAGGGCGGAATTACTGTACTGGTATTATGTGGGAGGATTCGCCACTGCCTCACCCGTCCTTGCCAAAGCGCTTCAATTACCGGCCTTTTTGCTCGGACGCCAGGATGCCGCTCTACTGGCGATTTTCTATCCATGTAAACCAGATGCCTGCGCAGAAATACGCAGCCGGGCAAGCCGGGAGGTGGATACTGTCAACAACGTGTATTCCACGGCGATCAAAAATTTGCTTAACGCGCCGGGGACATCCGCTAGTACCGCAAGCTCGCTCGGTGCCAAAGATTAGCAGGCAGCCTTAAAACCCGAAATCCCGACCAAATTCTTCACCGCGTGAGCCCCGCGGGCCCGAGCGGTCGAGCTGGTGATCAGGGAAAACCCAACGCAGATTGACGAACAGCATATTGTCCGTGTAGTCACTGACACTACTGACGTTGCTGGTGCGAGCTTCGTGCAACCCACCGACCTGCAAATAACCGTATCTGAATATATTGAATATGAACATCAACCCTATTCGATACTCATCGTCATTTCTACCAGTGGGATCTTCGAAGTAGTCTATATTCTTATAGCTTCCAGCTACACGAGCTGTGATCTTGCGGGTCATGTCGTAGTCAAGACCGGCGTAAAGCCAATTCCTGGCCTGGTCATTCGCCTGCGACTCATCTTCCGGGATGCCACTGGGCGTAGCTTCTACGTCCTGCCTGTCGTAGCGATAGCCGGCCCTCAGGTTCCACTGTTCCGCTGCGAATCTTACATTGTAAAATGCGTCGACGGAGGTTCGAGTGACCAGTGCCAAACGGTTGACGTCAGTATCACCAGACCCGAAATCGCCGCCGAAATCGGAGTCGTCCAAACCGATGGATGTATCGGTCAGGTCCCGCACCGCCAGCAGGTTAAAACTATGGTTTTGCTGTTCATACCGGACTACCGCTCTCAACAGCGGGCCGGAATACTCCGTTTCACCCTCAATATCATTTAGATCATCTTCATCAACGTCTGCCTCAACCCAGGTGTAGCCTGCCTGAAAGTCATAGCTGAGGCGGTTGAGCCTGGCGCCATAGCCGAGAAATGCCTGCAGTCGGTCTAGATCGTTTTCTACCTCATCGGCGTCAAAATCGATTCGTTCGGCGAACAGGTTAACGCTCATTTTATCGGTCGGCGAGAGTCGGTGCTCCCAAAAGGCTACCACTCCCGGGCGATCACTATCGACGCCTTCGCCACTGTTATAGCGCACAAAGCGATAAACCGGGGCCAGATTAAGGGTGTCGACCTTGCCGAGACGGGCGGTAAAAAGCCCTCCGAGCTCAGTAACGCCGCGCACAGACCGGTTGTCCTGCGTGTCGGGATTGCGACTATTCTGGGTCAGGTCGCGGCGTCGATTGTTAACGAAAAGGCTGAAATAGTCCTGGGGCTGCCACTTAAAACTGCCGACGCCCTCCAGGGTATCTCGATCACCAAGGGCGTTGTCTATCCATGTAACGTGCGTATAGCGATAATCGAAATCGAGATCGGTGGTCGCCGTGCTCTGGGTCAAGGCCGCGCCAACCCGGGCCCGAACCGCAAAGTCGTCCTCGGCCCGGTCATCGTCTACCTTGGTGGGGTTGGTAGCATAAGCGGTTCCGAGATCACCGTAGACCTGCCACTGCAGATTGGGCTCAGCCACCGCGGGGGCGCCCATTAGCGCTGCCGAAGCACAAATATAGGGTATATGCCTGATTTTCATGATTTCCCCCGGCAGGTCTATTTCTCGATCAGATGACAAGCTGCAACGCTGGCCCAATCACAAGTGACGCGCCGACGCCAACACCGGGTCAGCCCGCTGGGATACTAGCGCGCCCTGCCATTTTCGACCTGTTAATGGGTAGCCCAACCTCGGTCAGTTATTAAACACGATACCCGCGAGTTTGTCGCGGCTAACGGCATCGACACCCGCAAGGATCTGCGATGATGTGGTCTTTCCGCCGGGCACAACCAACACGGCATAGTCACAGACATCAACCAGGATGCGCGCGTCCGTCGAGGCGCTCAATGGTGCTACATCCAGAATAATATAACGATCCGGGTAACGCTTCTTGACGCTGGCAATAAACTGCCGCATGCGCTCCCCGGTAAAAAATTCCGTCGCGGATTCGCGCTTACCCCCCACGGGAATGACCCGCAGACGGGGAATGCCGGAAGAGTAGATGATATCGTCGATATCGAGCTCGGGATCCTCGAGGTAGTCGGTCAATCCGTAATCTGGCTCCGCAACGAGTAGATCACTAATGGATGGATCATACAAATTGCAGTCGATGACCAGTGCGGTTTTATTTTCGGCAAGCGCAAACGCAATGGACATGTTGACGCTGACGAAACTGGCGCCGCCCTCGGCGCAGATCGAGCTGACCAATAATACGAAATTGTCTTTCGGCGACTGTTGCAGCAGCTTGGTACGAATCTCCCGGAAAGCATTGAGCACATCACGCTGCTGCATGCCAGGATAGATCATCTTCTTGGCACTGAGCTCCTTGGTTTCGAGCAAGCGAACTTCCGCCATTTCATGGATTGAGCCGCGGTTCATGTTATGGTCCTCTGCAGCCGCCAGTCCAACAACGCTACGCAATACGTTTTCTTTTTCGTCCATAACCGTCAAACCGCTTCTGTTAGAATCATGACGACCAGGCCTACGTATACGGCCATTGCCACCAATGCGAGCCCGCCATACGCCAACATGTCACTCCTCATAACCCGCTTCGCCATGGGCGTGTTGTAGTGTGGCACAACACCCAGCAACGCCACGTCCGGAGGCAGGAGATCCTGTAAGGCATTGGTAAAGCGTATCCTCGGATCGACCATTACATAGGCCACCAACAACCCCAGCGGTAAGAGTAAGCCGATAAGCGGGCCGGCAAGGGCGAGGTGCCAAAACTGGATACCCGAAGGCTTTATGGGGAATACCGCGGGCTCCTGAATTTTGTAGTTGACTCCCTGGCCCTCGATATCCAGCGTCATTGACAGCCTGGCCGCTTCCTTTCGCTCCAGCATCTGCTCATAAACTTCCTTGGTTACATTGTAGTCCCGCGTCAGCTCGGTCAGTTCTGCCTGGCGCTCTGCTATCCGCTCAGCCCGCTTATACTCCTCATTGAGCATTCGCTCGAGTACACTTTTACGCTTGCGCAATGTGCCCTGATCCACACGAGCTTGCACAACCTGGCTTTTTAGTTCCTGGTAGTATGGATTGGCCGCACTGTCACCGGTAGAACCACTGCCCCCGACAGCCTCCTGGCTCTCGACGTTTCTGATATCTTCCTTCAACTCTGCTATCTGACCCTTGAGCGAGACGATATCAGGGTAGGTATCCTGATAACTCAGGCGCAAGGTGTCTAGTTGGCCTTGCATTTGCCCGAGCCTCTCGGTCAGAGCGTCAACCTGGGAGCGCTTTGCAAGAAACTGGCCCTCGGATGTGAGCTGGCTTTGCAGTGAGGCCGTTCGCGCATCTTGCTCGTCGATCTGCAACTGCAACTCTTCGATCTGCGCTCGCAGCGCCTCGATGCGCCTACTCACGGCCTCGACAGTTCCATCGCGATTGGCGGCATTGAACTCCTTCAGCCTGTTATCAGCTTCTGCCAGCTTGCGACTGTAGGCTTTCACTTGCTCGTCGATAAACTGGTACGCCGCACGACTTTCCTTGCGCTTGCTATCGGCCGCATCGGTTATGAATACGTTGACCAAGGCATTGTGGACATTGAAAGACAAGTCGGGGTCGAGATCAGTGTAGGTAACCCGGAAGTAGTTCTCGTTCTCGACCTCGATCGTCGTATTCTGGCGGACATGATTGACCATTCGGTCGATTTCCACCCGCGACGCTTCCTCACCCACCAGACCCGCTTCTTTGACAACACGGTCCATGATTCGGCTGGTGTAAAGGACTTCGCGGGCTTTCGCGGGGCGGTAAAGTTCGGTAGAGACCGCGCGCCCCCTGAGCAGGGGCTCGATGATATTAGTTACATCTGCATATAGCAGGGATCGAGTAACATACTGCTTGGGATACAGATACCCGACCAGCAACACGACGAAACTAGCGATGATAAAAAGGGCCATGGCCAGCGACTTGTACTGGTTGAGCTCTCTCACAACCGCCTGAATCATCTGCTTGTAAAAAGGAGCATCCATAAATCTTCGCTCAATTATCCATTGACTAAGTACTTAAAAAGTTCGTTCTGGAACGGAAACGATATCGCCGGGGGCCAATTGATAGTTGGTTTCCAGCCTGCCACGCTCCAGAATGTCTTGCAGATAAATCGGATAGGCTTTCACCTCGCTCCCGGTAGCGCGGTAAAGCTTTGCCTTGTTCTGCGCGGCAAAATCTGTAAGTCCACCAACCGACAGCACCACATCCAGAACCGTCATACCCTTGCGATAAGGAAAAGAAGCTGGCCTCACCACCGCACCGGTTACCCGCACCGTCTGCTGGTAATCAGTGCTCGCCGGATTCAGCACTATTACTGTAACCTGTGGGCTGCGAATGAATTCGGTCAGGTTGGCGGTAATGTCGTTTGCCAGCGCCTCACTGGTTTTCCCTGCTGCGAGGACATCGCCAACCAGCGGAATCGAGATTTTCCCGTCAGGCCGAACTGGCACAGTGACGGACAATTCTTCGTTACGCCATACGCTGATCCCGAGGCTATCGGCAACGCCAATTCGATACTCCTCCTCACTATAGGACACTTTGGCATCCGGAACTTCGATCGGCCCAGGCGTCTCACAGGCCATTAAAAACGTAGCAGCGAAAGCGACAGATAGCAATTTAAGCAAGCCCATGTTGGCAACCCTTTCAATGTGAACAAAACAGTATGCAGGCGAACCCTGCTTTAGTGGCGTTATCTTACACCGTTACCCACCAATACCACCTCGACCGTCTGCACGACGATCATCAGGTCGAGCAGTATACTGTGGTTCTTGATGTAATAAAGGTCGTAGCGAAGCTTCTGGGCAGCATCGTCGATAGAGGCGCCGTAGGGGTAGCACAGTTGCGCCCACCCCATCAGGCCGGGCTTCACACGATGGCGCTCGTCATAGTAAGGCACCTGGGCAACCAACTCTGCCACAAACTCGGGCCGCTCTGGCCGGGGTCCGATAAAGCTCATATCGCCCTTGAGAATGTTGTAAATCTGGGGCAGTTCGTCCAGCCGGGTACTGCGAATGAACTTCCCGACCCGTGTTACTCGATCGTCGTTCTGTTTCGCCCAGACCGCACCGCCCTGCTCAGCATCAACTCGCATGCTTCGAAACTTCATCAGGCCAAAGGGCGCACCATTTTGGCCAGTGCGTATCTGGCGATAGAATACGGGGTCCCTGAAACCGCTCTCTGCAGCGACAGCCAGTGCCGTAAGCAACATAAAAGGCCAGACCAAAACGAGCAAAAGCGTGCTGGCAAACAGATCGAATGCGCGCTTGGAATAAGTGCGAAAAGCATTGAAGCGAAAGCCATCACTAAAAATCAGCCAGCCAGGGTACAGCAGGGTCAACTCAATTTGGCCCAGTTCTTTTTCGCAAAACGTAACAGCTTCAAGTACTTCTGCCCCATTCATCTTGCAATCGAGCAGTTGCTCCATGGATACCACGCCCGAAAAACCCAGCCGGCGATCATCAGGCGCCACAACAATCTCATCGATGCCGTTCTTGAGTGCGAAATCAGGCAAGCCCTGATCCAGCTTCAACACCCTGGAAGGGTCTACCTTGATTTGTTCTTCGCCACAAGGCACGAAACCAAACAGTTCGAAGGCGCGCTGACCGGAGGACAGACAAACATTTTCCCAGATCTGGCGAGCTTTGGCGCCAGCACCAATGATCAGCACCCGTCGGCGCAGAGCTCCGGCATCGACCATTCGAAAAAACACTACCCTGATCGCCAGTACCAATAGTAGAGAGATGGTAATCACGAGACTGGTGACACCTGGGGCAAGCGCCAAGCCGGGAAACAAGAGATTGGAGACATAGAGCGCCACGCTGCCCAAAAGGCAAAAACTTACCAGCGAGCGCACCACCATGCCGGAAAAACCCTCTTTCAGCTGGGCTGCGTAAACTGACATCGCGAGGTTACAAAAGAGCAGGACAAAACCGACCCAGAGAGCAGGTAGCAGCAGGCCGGAGGGGTCGTAATCAGTTCCTGCGGGATCCAGCCAATACCGCAGGTAAACCGACAGGTAGACTGCAAGGACTATCGCGATAGCCTCTAGCCCAGCCAGAATTACATAGGGCGTTCGGATGTAATGCTTGAAAATACGAATATGGGCCACGCCCAATTCCCTTCGATTAAAGCCATTGGCTTAAAGTGATTTAAGTACGCGCCAGACCGTCAAAGTTCCGCACAACGCCGCTGGGCCGCAAGTCTAGTTCGCCGATGCATTCAGGGACCCGGTGGACATTATTTGAACAATATAGCACACAGAACAATACAGAAGTCGAGGCACAAAAGTTAATCTGCCATGATACCAGCTTTCTAATCGAATTTAACCTATAGACACGATTTTAGCAGACAGGTTCCTTGCCGGCGCAGCACTGGCAAGGCGCCAGAAAAGTCCCGAACCTGGCCTTTGGCAATGCCATAAACTCCGCGCCGCGCTGTTGTGATCACAACCACTTTAGTCTTTAATTAACCAATTATCTGAGGATAAGGGTCAGTGAGCAACAAAGACACTTTGGCGATACGATTGTTCCGGGATTTAGAGGGACATGCAGCACGGTTAAATCAATTGGACACCATCCAGCTGTTCGCCTCAGACTCTGGGCGCGCCAACCGAATGCAGCTCTGCGCGGCCGGCGGAATCGTACTGGACTACTCGAAAAATAGAATCGACACGCCGGCACTGGAAACGCTTGCCAGTTTATTCCAGTGCTGCGAATCCCCCAACCGGATGCAGCGGCAACTCACTGGCGAACCTGTCAACAACACGGAGAACAGGCCAGCTCTGCATACTGCCATACGCGCTGCCGTCGGCAAGCACCCGGCCCCCATGAAAGATCGAATCGAAGCGGAATACCATCGCGCCGCCGCTTTTGCCGATAGCCTCTATCGAGGCGAACGGCTGGGAGGAAGCGGCGAGGTCATCCGCGATGTAGTAAACATAGGGATCGGCGGCTCCGACCTCGGGCCACGAATGGCTAACGCTGCCCTATCCAGCTATGCCGATGGGAAAGTGCGAGCTCACTTTGTATCCAGCCTGGACAATACTGAGATGACCGCCGTACTTGGGCCGCTCAACCCAGCTACCACGCTCTTTCTGTTGTCGTCCAAATCGTTTTCTACCGAGGAAACCCTGTTCAACGCCCGACTCGCAAAACAATGGATTGAGCAGCGTTGCAACGCAACCCAGGGCCAGGCGCACTTTGCCGCGATCACTGGCAAACCGGACCAGGCTATGGCCCTGGGAATCGGGCGCGAGCTGATCTTCGATGTACCAGACTGGATTGGCGGACGCTATTCCCTCTGGTCCTGCAGCGGCCTGGCGTTGATGATCGCCATCGGCATTGAACGCTTCGAGCAGTTGCTAGAGGGCGCATGGTTGATGGACCAACACGCCGGGGACGCTGAATTCAGCCAGAACATGCCAGCGATACTCGCCGCACTGGAGTTCTGGCATGCAACTGTGCAAGGCTGCGCCTCGCTGGCCGTAGTACCCTACAGCTACCAGCTGAGGCTGCTCCCTGCCTACCTGCAGCAACTCGTTATGGAAAGCAATGGCAAGTCAACCCGCCGCGATGGTACTAGCGTGAACTACACCACCTCTCCGGTACTATGGGGTACATCCGGCACCGAGGGCCAGCACTCCTACCACCAACTGTTGCACCAGGGCACCGGGATCATACCTGTCGACTTCATTCTTTGCCGCCACCTGTGCACAACTAGCACCGAATCCACAACCCGCCTGGCCAGCCATTGCCTGGCCCAAAGCAAGGCACTCATGGAAGGCAAGACCACGCAGCAGGCCATGCAGGATCTGCTTGACGCAGGTGCGGACGCAGCAGAAGCCGAGCACCTTGCGCCGCATAAGGCGATGCCGGGCAACCGCCCGAGCAACACCCTGGTGCTGCCGGACCTGACGCCGCTGGTGCTGGGATCGCTGCTAGCGCTTTACGAGCACAAGACTTTTTTTTGCAGTGTACTCTGGGATATCAACCCCTTCGACCAATGGGGCGTGGAGCTGGGTAAGCAGCTTAGCCAGTCGATTTATCCCGCTCTCGAAGGCAAAGCGCCAACAAACTTCGATCCCTCAACCAACGCACTGGTAGAACTATTCAAGAGCTGACTCCCTCACCCAGTCTCACCTGTCAAAGCAAACCCTGGATACCCCCAATGAATGTCTCTGCTTTTACCCTAGCGCCGCTCAGTCACGAACCTGTCAAAGTTGCCATAATCGGGCTGGGCTACGTCGGCCTGCCGCTCGCCGTGGAGTTTGGCAAACAGATCGCCACATATGGCTACGACATCAATGCCAAGCGAGTGCGAGAACTCGAAGCCGGTATTGACAGCACCCGCGAAACCGACAGCGAAGAGCTGCGCGGTGCCTCCAAACTTCTATTCACCGCCAGCAAGGGGGCGCTGCGGTCGGCCAACGTATTCATCGTTACCGTGCCGACACCGGTCGATGAGGACAAGCGACCGGACCTGAGCCCGCTCCAGAATGCAAGCCAACTGGTCGGTGACGTAATCCGCAGTGGTTGCGTCGTAATCTTTGAATCCACCGTGTTCCCGGGCTGCACTGAAGAGGTATGCGTGCCAATCATAGAGCACCATTCAGGACTGGTGCACAACGTCGATTTCTTCACCGGTTACAGCCCGGAGCGCATCAACCCGGGCGATCGTGAACACCGACTCACCAACGTCATCAAGATCACCTCGGGCTCGACCCCCGCGGCAGCGGAGTTTGTGGACCAACTGTACAATCTGGTAGTTGCCGCCGGCACCCACAAAGCTTCCTCGATTGCCGTGGCTGAGGCCGCCAAGGTTATCGAGAATGTGCAGCGGGACGTCAACATCGCACTGGTCAACGAATTGGCCCTTATTTTCAAGCGGCTCGGAATCGATACCAACGATGTATTGCAGGCCGCCGGCACCAAATGGAACTTCCTGCCGTTTAAGCCCGGGCTGGTCGGTGGCCACTGTATCGGCGTCGATCCTTACTACCTGGTAACCAAGGCCGAGAGAGCCGGCTTTGAACCGCGCATTATCTCTGCCGCGAGGCAGGTCAACGAATCGGTGGGCAATACAGTCTCCATTGAAGTCATGCGCCTGATGACCCAAAAGCGCATCCATATCGTCGATTCCAACATTCTGGTACTTGGGTTGGCGTTCAAGGAAAACTGCCCTGACCTGCGCAATACCCGGGTCATCGATATTGTCAGGGACCTACAGGGAAATAATGCCGTTGTTGATGTCTACGACCCCTGGGTTGACGCAGAGGAATGCCGGGCGCTGTACGGCATCGATGTAGTAACCGAGCCCGCGCAGGGAAAATACGACGCCATTGTGGTGGCAGTGGCGCACCAACAGTTTCGGGAAATGAGCATCGACGGGATTCGTCGCCTGGGTAAGGACAATTGTGTTATCTATGACATCAAATACCTGCTGCCCAAGGATGCCGTGGACGGGAGGCTGTAGTAAATGCGTATTCTGGTGACCGGAAGCGCCGGTTTTATTGGTTCGGCGGTAGCAGCGGCCCTGCTGGAACGCGGCGACCAGGTAATCGGAATCGACAACCTCAGCGACTACTATGACACTCAACTCAAGCAAGACCGGCTAGCGCCGTTGCTGCAAAATCCCAACTTCACCAATTTTATCGACGATATTGAAACACCCGGCACAGTCGACGCTATTTTCCGGCGCTACCAACCCCAGCGAGTGGTCCATCTCGCGGCTCAGCCAGGCGTGCGCTACTCCCTTGAGAACCCCAAAATCTACGTTCAAACCAATATTGTTGGCTTCCTCAACATCCTTGAGGGATGCCGCAACACCGGGGTAGAACACCTGGTTTACGCCTCGACCAGTTCCGTTTACGGCGCCAATACCCTGATGCCCTACTCGGTGCAACAGAGCGTCAACCACCCGCTTAGCCTCTACGCCGCAACCAAGAAGTCCAATGAGGTCATGGCCCACTGCTACAGCCACCTGTTTCGAATTCCAATGAGTGGCCTGCGCTTTTTTACCGTCTATGGGCCGTGGACGCGGCCCGACATGGCGCTGATGACATTTACCCGAAAAATTCTCGCAGGTGAACCGATTGATGTCTTCAATTACGGCCACCACCGCCGCGACTTTACTTACATCGGCGATATCGTCGAGGGAATCGTGCGCACCGTGGATCATGTTGCTACGGCCGACCCGGGCTGGCAGAGCGACGCCCCGGACCCGTCGACCTCCAGCGCTCCCTGGCGTTTATACAATATTGGCAGTAACCGACCGGTCGAACTCAACCGCTACATCGAGGTACTGGAGGATTGCCTGGGCGTGCGCGCCACGAAGAATTTCCTGCCCATGCAGCCGGGTGACGTGCCAGAAACCTATGCCGACGTAACCTCATTGATTGAGGGGGTCGGCTATCAACCGCAAACGACCATCGAGACCGGTGTCGCCAATTTTGTCGAGTGGTACCGCGATTATTACCAGTCATGAGTTCACGACCAACAAGCATGCAGGCCTTTCCCGCGACAACCATCGGGGGCTCTAGGAGCCTGTCGGGCTCAGGTGTTCGTAGCGAGCCGAGTGGGAGGGCGAGGTCAAATTTTTGCGAGATTGAGGCGCATAGTGAACCTATGCAACGAAATATCGCTGACATTTGGACCGCTATCCCAACGGCGCAGTAGAATAATCCTCAGTCCGACGGGCTCCTAGCCCCTGATCTGGGTCAATAACTCTGCGGTTTTCGTCTCCATCAGCGCCCTGTCTCCGCGGCTCTCCACATTCAGTCGAACAACCGGCTCGGTGTTGGACATGCGAACGTTAAAGCGCCACAGTGGAAACTCCATGCTGAGGCCGTCTATATGCTCGACCTTAAGCGACTCAGCACGGTAATGCTGCTCTAGCTGCTGCAATAAGGCCGCGGGGTCGGCCACTTCGCTATTGATTTCGCCACTAACTGGAAACGCTGCAGCTCGACTGGCGACCAGTTGCGAAAGTGTATTACCGGTTTCGAGCATCAACTGACAAACCATCAACCAGGGAATCATGCCACTGTCGCAGTAGGCAAAATCCCGAAAGTAGTGATGGGCGCTCATTTCACCGCCGTAAACCGCATCCTCGCTGCGCATTCTCTCCTTGATAAAGGCGTGACCGGTCTTGCTCTGCACGGCCACTCCTGCGAGGGCTTCGATCATATCGATGGTATTCCAGGTGAGGCGCGGGTCATGAACCACTTTTTCACCGGGGTTGCGGCGCAATATGGCATCAGCCAGTAGACCTACCACATAATACCCCTCGACAAAGTTGCCCTGCTCATCAAAGAAAAAACAGCGATCGAAATCGCCATCCCAGGCGATACCAAGATCGGCGCCGTTGGCGCGCACGGCGTCGCTGGTGGGTGCCCGGTTCCCAGGCAATAGCGGGTTGGGAACGCCGTGGGGGAAGGTGCCATCTGGCTCGTGGTGGAGCTTGATAAACTCGAAAGGCAAGTGAGGCTCAAGCGCATCGATCACGGCACCGGCACCACCGTTACCGGCATTTACGACGATTTTAAGCGGCTTTTGCGCGCTGACATCAAGGTAAGATAACAGGTGTCTTATATAGTCGGCGCGAATATCCACAGATTGCAAACGTCCAGCACCGGCACGCCGAAAGTTGGCCGCTTGTGCCAGCGCCTTGATATCAAACAGGCCGGTGTCACCACTGACGGGTCGAGCCCCCTTGCGCACCAACTTCATACCATTGTAATCAGCCGGGTTGTGGCTTGCCGTTACAACGATCCCGCCGTCGACGTCTTCATGGAACGCTGCAAAGTAAATTTCTTCGGTACCACACTGCCCAATCGACACAACATCGACACCGGCGTCCATCAGGCCCTGGCTGAGTGCGCTGCACAGGCCAGGGCTGCTTAGGCGAATATCATAACCTACTGCGACCGAACGGGGCTCGATCACATCGGCATAAGCCCGGCCGATGCGGTAGGCGATATCCTCATTGAGTTCGTCGGGTACCCGCCCGCGGATGTCATAGGCTTTGAAGCAGCTCAACTCCTCGCTCATGGATAGCTATCCCGGGATTCCGGTTTTCAGGTAGATATTCTCGTAGACATAATTTGTCGCCTCGACAAAGCCGTCAATGCTACCGCAATCAAACCGCGTGCCCTTGAATTTGTAGGCCATGACACAGCCCTCCCGGGCTTGCTTCAATAGTGCATCGGTAATCTGTACCTCGCCGTTCTTACCAGCGGGGGTATCCTTGATAATTTCAAAAATGTCCGGAGTGAGAATGTAACGACCGATGATGGCAAGATTGGAGGGGGCTTCCTTTTGGCTGGGCTTCTCGACCATGTCTTCTACCCGAAACAGCCCTTCCTTCATACACTCTCCAGCGATCACGCCGTATTTATGGACCTGGTCCTGGGGCACTTCCATAATGGCAACAATAGAGCAGCGAAACTGTTTGTAGAGCCTCGCCATTTGACCCATGACGCCGGTGCCATTGGCGTTCATGCACAGGTCATCCGCCAGGATCACGCCAAAGGGCTCATTGCCGATCAGGGTTTTAGCGGTGTATATCGCATGCCCCAGCCCTTTCATTTCTCGCTGCCGCGTAAAGGAGAAGCTCGCGCTATCGAGCACCCGGTGAATGCTGTCAAGGTATTCTTCTTTACCGGTACCCCGTATCTGCGTTTCGAGTTCGTAGCTGAAGTCGAAGTGGTCGGTTATTGCACTTTTCCCCCTTCCGGTAACGAAAGCCATCTCACTCATGCCAGCCTCGATAGCTTCCTCCACGGCATATTGAACCAGCGGCTTGCTTACGATTGGCAGCATTTCCTTGGGCATGGCTTTGGTTGCCGGCAGGAAGCGAGTACCATAACCCGCAACCGGGAACAAACATTTCTTGATCATAATTTCATCCTGACAAGCGTGGTAATTTAGCCGTTCAAAGCGCTCAGGGACATTCTGCGCAAGGGCCCCCTAAACTTTCGCGGCTATGCGGTACACCCGCCCCCCTATAGTCTAACGATCGCAATAAAAAACGCAAAAAACACAGGTGAATCCTGCTCAACCCTGATTGCTGCGCCCAATAGCATAATACGTAAATCCATGCTGACTCAAAACATCCGGCTCGTACTGGTTACGACCATCAAACAGGACCGGGCTTTTCATCAGGTCTTTCATAGCGTCGAAGTCGGGCTGGCGAAAACGCTTCCACTCCGTGACGAGCACCATCGCATCAGCATCCTTCAGCACGTCGTATTGATACTTGTTAAAACTCAATTGACCGCTTTCGAACCAACTGGAATCAAACTCCGCACGCGCGGTATCAAAAGCGACGGGGTCATAAGCTTCCACTCTGGCGCCCGCCTCCAGCAAGGCGTTGATCAACACGATGCTGGAGGCCTCGCGCATATCATCGGTTCCAGGCTTGAACGCCAGCCCCCAAATGCCAAATTTACGCCCCGCAACCGCACCGTTGAAATGGCGCTTGATTTTTTCGAAAAGGATACGCTTTTGCAGGCGGTTGCGTGCCTCGACCGAAACCAGCACATTGGGCTCCAACTGGTGCTGCCGCGCCATATGAATAACGGCACTGACATCCTTGGGAAAGCATGAACCGCCATAACCGCAGCCAGGATAGATAAACGAGTAGCCAATCCGATTATCAGAACCAATGCCCTTGCGAACGTTTTCAACATCAACTTTCAGTTGGTCACAGACCGCCGCGATTTCGTTCATAAAAGATATTTTGGTGGCCAGCATGGCGTTGGCCGCATATTTGGTCATTTCTGCATCACGCACACCCATAAACAGGATGCGGTCGTGATTGCGCAGGAACGGAGCATACAACTGCTGCATTTTCTCCTCCGCCCTGGAACTATCGGTGCCGATTACCACGCGATCCGGACGAATAAAATCTTCTATGGCAGCGCCCTCTTTTAGAAATTCCGGGTTGCTGACAACATCGAAGGGGACCTCGACGCCGCGCTGGTCGAGCTCAGCCTGAATTGCTGCCTGGACTCGCTCGGCGGTACCCACAGGAACGGTGGACTTGTCGACCACCACCATATAGTGGTCGATACACCGGCCTATTTCGCCAGCTACGGACAGTACGAAGCTGAGGTCGGCAGAGCCGTCAGTCCCCGGTGGCGTGCCCACGGCGATGAAAACGAACTCAGCGTCCCGCATAGCGCCCTCGAGGTCAGTAGAAAACACCAGAAAACCGGCATCTGCGTTCTGCAATACCATAGCTTCCAACCCAGGCTCGTAGATGGGTATCTTGCCTTTGCGCAGCGCTTCGATTTTGCCCCGATCGATATCGACGCAGGTCACATGATTGCCCATCTCAGCGAAACAGGTTCCGGTTACCAGGCCGACATATCCGGTACCCACGATAACTATACGCACTTTCTTCCTCCGATTATCCCGTGCTGTGCGTAAAAAGGCGCGCAGCGGTGACACGTACAGGTGATCAGGCCACCGTCCGCAACATTAACAACATAGCATCTATTCCATTGGACAGCGGGCTACCAAAAGGTAAAATCATGCGCTGTCTCTTCCTCGAATCCGTAGCCAATGCCACTGCTACCAAGCTCCAGACCGCCCGCGCTCAACCGCAGCCGGCTTTTCCCTACTGCAGACCGTCTCACACTATCTGCTTTAGGTCGGCCAAATGGCGACCCAACTAAGCGCCAGAGACACGATGCCACCGGCCCGAACTTGATTTGCTAGGGAATTACTGCCTGTCAACGCCAGTCGATGAGCGTAAAATAGAGAGAGCTATATCACCGCTGACCAGATGGAGCTAAAGCAACATGATACAAAAACAATCCTATAGCAAGGAAGAGTTGATCGACTGTGGCCATGGCAGGCTGTTTGGTGCGGGTAATGCGCAGCTCCCTGTCGACAACATGCTCATGTTGGATCGTATTACCCACATCAGCTCCGAGGGCGGAGAATTCAACAAGGGAGTGGTCGTCGCCGAGCTCGATATTGATCCAGACCTGTGGTTTTTTGCCTGCCACTTCCCCGGAGACCCGGTCATGCCCGGCTGCCTCGGCCTGGACGCCATGTGGCAGTTGGTCGGCTTTTATCTGGGCTGGCGAGGCAACCCGGGGCGCGGGCGAGCACTGGGCGCGGGAGAGATCAAGTTTACCGGTCAGGTCCTCCCCGACGCCACCAAAGTGACCTATACACTAAACATGAAGCGAGTTATCGAGCGACGGCTCGTGATGGGGATTGCAGACGGTAAACTCGACTGCGATGGCAAAACCATCTACGAAGCCAGAGACCTGCGGGTGGGACTGTTCAAGCAGGAATAGAAGTCGGGTTGGACGACGGTTTGTCGACAGGCCGATAATGAATTTCCGGCGCCAGAGCTGATATCAGGCCCGGGTCCAAAGCCATGACCGCGGCCTGAGCAAAGGACGCCAGATTACAGTACAATTCCCGGCCATGATCACCATAAGAACTGGATGGCCAGAGCTCCCTGCCATCAATGCTATGAGGAAAGCCTTATGAGAAGGGTAGTTGTCACCGGGTTAGGCATTGTGTCCTGCCTCGGAAATAGTGCAGCAAGCGTCGCGGAAGCTCTGCGCAACGGCACCTCCGGCATCAGACACAACCCGGTATATGCGGAAATGGGCTTTCGCAGCCAGGTTTGCGGTAGACCCGACATTGACCTGAAAGAGAATATCGATCGCAAGACCCTGCGCTTTATGGGTGATGCGGCTGGCTGGTCGTATATCGCTATGCAACAGGCCATCGACGATGCGGGGCTGGATTCGCGCGACGTTTCAAACGAGCGTAGCGGCATAATCGCGGGGTCCGGCGGCGCGTCGTCCGCCAATGTCGTCGAGTCTGCGGACATCTTGCGGGAGCGCGGCATCAAGCGAATCGGCCCCTATCGGGTAACCCAGACTATGGGTTCAACAGTGTCGGCGTGTCTTGCCACGCCCTTCAAAATAAAGGGCGTCAACTACTCGCTTTCGTCTGCCTGCGCCACCAGTGCACACTGCATCGGCAATGCCGCGGAGCTGATACAGATGGGTAAACAGGACATCGTCTTTGCCGGCGGCGGTGAAGAGGAGCACTGGAGCCTCAGCTGTCTGTTCGATGCCATGGGCGCGCTGTCCACCAGATACAACAGCACACCGCAGATTGCATCACGCCCTTATGATGTCGAGCGCGACGGTTTCGTGATATCCGGCGGTGCAGGTATGGTAGTGCTCGAAGAACTGGAGCACGCGAGAGCCAGGGGGGCGCATATCTACGCTGAGATAACCGGGTATGGCGCCACCTCTGACGGCTACGACATGGTTGCTCCCAGTGGCGAGGGAGCCGTGCGCTGCATGCGTCAGGCGCTGGCTACAGCGGGAGGTCCGGTTGACTACATCAATGCGCACGGCACTTCCACTCCAGCGGGAGACATGCAGGAGCTAAAGGCCATCAGGGAAACTTTCGCCGGGCAACCCCCGCCGCTGGTAAGTTCGACGAAATCCCTGGCGGGCCATTCCCTGGGCGCCACAGGGGTGCAGGAAGTCATTTTCAGCCTGTTGATGATGAAGGAAGGATTTGTCGCGGCCTCCGCCAATATTGACAATCTGGACCCTGATGCGGAAGGGCTCAATATCTGCACGACTCGCCAGGACAAGGTCTCTCTGCAGCGCATCATGTCGAATAGCTTTGGGTTCGGCGGCACCAATGCCACGCTGGTACTGGAAAAACTCGTTTAACGGGGCTGTGGCAGCAATTTTTCCAGGGTGCGGCCAAGCGCCTTATCTGACCGATACAGCCTCTGTATTTTCGGCCAGTTGGGGTTCGCCTACCAGTGCGTCCAATCGCGGAGGTCAATAACCTGCACCAGTTCTCCGCGACGGCAGGTGACACCTATCGGCATGACAACCAGGCAGTCCGCGCGACTGATCGATGACAATATTCCTGAGCTCTGGTTGTCGAATACCGTTGCTGCTTGCTCGCCGGCGTCGTTAATGCTCAGGTTGCCGCGCAGGTACTCCTGGCGAGTGCCCGCATGAGGCCAATCAAAGTCCGCTTTCACCCAACGCGCGCGATACTGCAGGGAGTCAGCACCCTGCATTGCCAGCAGGTAGAGCCGAACAACCACACCAAAGGTGACAAACGCCGACGCCGGGTTCCCCGGCAAACCAAAAAAGGGCACACCGGCCACCCGGCCATACGCCAGAGGCTTGCCCGGCTTGATAGCAAGCTTCCAAAGCTTAATCTCCCCAAGACTCTCTACCGCCGCTTTCACGTGGTCCTCTTCTCCCACGGAAACCCCGCCGGTGCTTATCAGCACATCGCACTGGGTTGCCGCCTGCTGCAGCATTGCGATAGTGGCTTCCAGGGTGTCGGCGACGATGCCAAAATCGCGATAGTCACACCCTTGAGCCTGCAACAGCCCACCCAGGGTGAAACGGTTCGAATTGTAAATCTGGCCCGGCTTTAATGCCGCGCCTGGCTCAGCCAACTCATCGCCACTGGAAACCATGCCAACCCGCAACCGTCGAAGCACCGGAACATCACCCATTCCTATCGATGCCAGCACTCCCAGGTCCTGAGGCTGCAACCGTTTGCCACGCCGCAAAACGACGCTACCGCAGCCGATATCCTGGCCACGAGCACGCACATTGCTACCCGCCTCCACCACTTTATCAAGATACAGACGATTATCCTGCCAGGTCACGTCCTCCTGCATCACCACCGAGTCTGCACCTTCAGGTAGCGGCGCACCGGTAAAAATTCGGGCAGCGGACCCCCGCGCAAGGGTTTCACCAAACTCACCGGCAGCGATACGCTGCCGCACCGGTAAAACAACTGGCGCATCCAGGGTATCCCGGCTGTCGAGTGCGAAACCGTCCATGGCACTATTATCCCAGGGTGGCACGTCGACCCCGGCGACCACGTCTTCGGCAAGAATCCTGCCAAGCGCCCCGACCAGAGGGATGCTCTCCTGCGCTCGCAGCGCTGGCGCATCCGCGATAATCAAACCCAGCGCTTCATGCAGCGGGGTGATCTTGATCGTGTGCTCACGCTGAACCATGTCAACCGACTCCAGCCGAACCAGACTGCACCGAGCTCGGAGACTCCAGCGAGCGGTTGCTACCTGGCGAAAACCTTTGGCAAATACAGTGCATTGCTCCCACTACATACAACTCAGCAAGGGCGCACCTTGAGCACCCCGACAAAATTACAAGGCCGATACAAACTATTGAGCTGATCAATCAGGATTCCATTCCAGGCTGTGCGGCAGGCACTGGTGGAGCCCGGCATACAAAATACTACCGTGTTGTTGGCAAGCCCCGCTAGCGCACGGGATTGAATGGTCGATGTGCCTATTTCTTCCCAGGAAAGATGACGAAACAGTTCGCCAAATCCCTCGACAGCCTTGTCAAATAATGGAGAGACCGCTTCCGGTGTCGAGTCCCTGCCACTAAAACCGGTGCCACCGGTTACCAGGATTGCCTGCACCTGTTCGTCAGCGATCCAACGGGATACCACTGCACGTATCTGGTAAATGTCGTCCCTTACAATAGTTCTCTCGATCAGTTGATGCCCTTCGAGATTCAAGGCATCCACCAGATAGGCACCGGAGCTGTCGTCGGCCTCGCTGCGACTGTCTGACACCGTTAATACGGCAATGCCGAGCGCAGCCTTGCGCGCATGGACTTGCTTGGGCATATTTTTCACCTAATCAACCACCACAGCTTCTTCAGCGGGTTTTCGCTGGTACCAGCTTTTGAGGATACCAGTCATCGCGGAGCGCCAGGGCCGCTGCTTGATACCAAAAGTATTGAGAATTGCGTGACAGTCCATTCGTGGATACCGGGACTCGCTGGTAGTCACTGCGACCGGTAGTTCCGGCGGAGGGTAACTGCTTGCGATGTTACCGTACTGGACGGCCAGGGTCATAACAGTCTCGTAAAAGTCGCGACTGTCGGTCGTATCGGAACTACAGTAGTGATAGATACCCCAGCATGGCGCGCCGCAGTCCAATTGCCGGATGATCGCCAACAAAACCCGCGCCACATCAGCGGCGGCGGTTGGGGGGCCGTCAACACCCTGATCCACGGTAATTTCCTCGCCTCGCTCCAGCATCTCCAGAAACCGCTGGAACGCTCCCTGGCCATTGGCTCCGAACAGCCAGCCGGTTCGAAGTACGATGTGCCGGTCGAGCTCTCGGGTAACCGCCTGTTCCAATTCAACCAAACGGCGGCTTACCCGGCCTTTGGGCTTGGGCCGATCGGTTTCAAAGAAAACCTTGCCCCGGGATCCGTTAAAGACCTGCGCAGAGGAGATGTGAATAAAGCCAGAACCCGCAGTTTTCGCTGCCCGGCAAAGATTTCTTACTTTCTTGACATGGGATTTACGTATCCCTTCCTCGCTATCGGCCAACTCAATGCTGTTGGCATTAACGACAAAGTTTGGCCGGAATTCCCTGATCCGGTCCTCAATATTTTCCTCCGGCTCCAACAGTTGCGCGGCACTCACCCCACTCCATTCAATATCAGAGTGTGAAGCTAGCAGTTCGCCAAGCGCGTGGCCAAGCTGACTGTCCTGATCGAGTAGCAGAATTCTCAAGCCGTAGAGTCCAACAATTGCTCTGGCAAAATAACCGCTTATACAATTTGGGGCAACTCTGAATCACCGGGCACCAGCACCCTGGTGCGCGGGAGCAAGCCCTTCAACTCCCGCGCCAGTTCATGTTTGGCATCAATATCGCCATGTATCAAGCGAATCTCCCCTGGAGCTTCCGCTATACCGGTTGCAAAAGCCACCAAGCCCGATCGGTCCGCATGCGCCGAGTAGCCGCCCAGGGTGTGCACACCGGCCCTGATAGGATAACGCACGCCGTCAAAGGAAACGTAACCACCTGTGGGACCATAGGTCTGGATCGCCCGGCCAGGGGTGCCGCGAGCCTGGTAACCGACGAAAACAATATCCGTGGTCTGCTGTCCCACCAGCGCTTTGAGGTAATTGACCATACGGCCGGCGACGCACATGCCGCTGGCGGCCAGAATAATGCACGGGTAATCACGCTTCTTGACATAGTCGACAATAGCCAGGTGATCACTGTGACTATCGACCGTGCGCAATTGCTCGAATGCCAATGGGTGCCGGCCCTCGCGCAGCCGCTGGCGGGCCTCCGAATCCCAATAGGGTTTGAGCTTGCGGTAGAAGTGAGTAAATCGGCTGGCCAGGGGCGAGTCAACTACAATTTCCAGCTCCCGCCAGGGGACACCCCTGGCGGCGAGGCTGCCCTGGCTCCGGTGGATGATCTCTTCCAACTCGTACAGCAACTCCTGGGTCCTGCCAATACTGAATGCCGGAATCAGCACTGCGCCCTTGTCTGCCAACGCCCGCTCTACGATTACCTGCAGGCGCTCGACCCGCTGCTCCCGGTTCTCGTGCTCTCGATCCCCATAGGTACTCTCCATCACCAGCGTATCCGCCGCCTCGGGAGGCTGCGGCGGATCCAATAGCGGTGAATGGGGTGCGCCGAGATCACCGGAAAAAACCACAGTATGGGAGCCCCCGGGCAAGGGCACACGACACTCGACGTAGGCGGATCCCAGGATGTGCCCGGCGGGCTGTAAACGGATTTGCAGGCCAGTCTCCAGACTACTATCGATATCAACCCAGCGCCGGTAGGGTAGAGCTACCAACTGATCCTGCAACTGCCTGAGATAGCGACTGATAAGGCGACGATTCCCCACGGCGCCAACCTTCATGGCATCCTCTATCACCAGTGGCAACAACAGGGCGGACGGTTCACTGCAATAAATCGGCCCTGCGAAACCCGCCGCCAACAGATAGGGAATGCGGCCGACATGGTCGATATGGACGTGGGTCACGACCAGCGCCTGGATGGGCTGCAGCGGGAAATCAATCTCCAGCGAATGGCTGTTGGCACCAGTACCCGATGTTTCGGCACCCTGGAACAGGCCGCAGTCTACCAGTATCGATTTCGAGTGAGCGTATTGCAGCTCGTGGCAGGAGCCAGTCACACCATTGATGGCACCGTGGTGGATCACACGGGGCAATGTCTCTATTGTCATGAGTGTCTCCCGGGACTATTCCGAACCGCCGGGTTCAATGCGGCCCACTCTACGCTGCCCCCTAAAAAAGCCCGCACGCGGCGGGCTTGGTCACGGTAAATCTCAGGGATAGCCGGTGCGGGCCAGTTAATCTCTAAAATGGGATATCATCATCAAAGGAATCATCGGGCTCCGGCTGAGCGGCCTGCGGCCTTGGGGCTGGCTGCTGGCGGAGCTGCGCAGCCCCCTGGTTCATTCCGCCACCGGCGTCCTGCCCCCGGCTGTCGAGCATCTGCATTTCGTTGGCGACAATTTCCGTGGTGTAGCGGTCGGCCCCGCTTTTGTCTTGCCACTTGCGGGTGCGCAATGAACCCTCGACATACACCTTGGAGCCTTTCTTCAGGTACTCGCCGGCGATTTCCGCCAGCCGATTAAAAAAAACTACCCGGTGCCACTCGGTTCGCTCCTGTGGCTGGCCGGTTTGCTTGTCCTTCCAGGATTCACTGGTCGCTATAGAAACGTTGGTGACTGCACCGCCACTGGGAAGGTACTTGGTTTCCGGGTCCTGCCCGCAATTCCCCACTAAAATAACTTTGTTGATTCCGCGGGCCATCTAGGTTCTCCTGTTGGTTTTCGTACTGCTGAATTCGCTCGACTACTATAAAACAGGCTCCGGCATTTAGCCAACCGGCACCACCGAGGCCTGGTAGGGCGTCAGCAACGAGTGATCAAAAGTTTGCCGGTCAACCTTGAGGTAGGCAAGACTATCCGAGTCGATCAAGGTAACATCTTCTACCCCTTTGAGGCCAGCCAGCTCCCGCAGCAACTCCTCGCCACGGAACCGATTTGCATCATAGGCCAGAACCACATCCGTAACGCGATTCGGGGCGCGCATATTCCACGCCAGCAACAGCCAACCCAGCGCTATCAGGGCGCAAACGCCGAATACACCCGCTGAGCCCATTGCCCCCATCATCAGACCGCCGACACTGCCCCCCAGGAAAGCGCCCATAAACTGGAAAGTCGAGTACACTCCCATCGCCGTGCCCTTGCCTCCGGGAAATGCCTTTTTACTGACAAGTGATGGAAGGTTGGCCTCGAGCAGGTTGAACCCCATGAAGAAAACAAACATCGCCGCTACCAACATCAGGCCGCTGGAGCCCGAGAGCGCTATGGTCACAGCCGCCAGCCCTAGCATGGCGATGGCTGCCAGAAATACCGGCACCACCTTCTGCTTGCGCTCGGCATAGATAATAAGTGGCACCATGGCGACAAACGATCCGCCCAGGGTCGCCAGGTAGATCCAGGCATGTTGTTGAACCTGCAAATCGAGGGTATCACGCAGCAGCAGTGGGAGCGCAACAAAGGATGCTGTCAAGATGAAGTGGAGCGCAAAAATTCCGAAGTCGAGTCGCAATAGCTCGCGATCTCTCAGCACCCGCCCCACAAATTGGCGCGCCGTACTGGTATTCCCGTCGAAACCGGTGGAGGGCTTTGCCCCCGGCACCAACCAGGCCATGATCACAATGCCACCTATAGCAAGCCCGGCAGTGAGCCAGAAGATGCCGCGGATACCAAAACTGACGCTCACCCAGGGCCCTATGAGCAGCGCGGCAGCGAAGGTGAGGCCAATACTCATACCGATGAAAGCCATCGCCTTGGTGCGGTGCTCGTCGCGGGTTAAATCACTGAGTAAGGCCAGCACGGTGCTGGCGATAGCACCACTTCCCTGCAGCGCGCGACCGGCAATCACCCCCCAGATTGAACTAGCCATTGCTGCGATCAGGCTCCCCAGGCCAAACAATATCAGGCCACCATAGATTACCGGCTTGCGACCGATGCGATCCGATAGCATGCCGAAGGGAATCTGCAACAGCGCCTGGCTGAGGCCGTACACACCCAGTGCCAGGCCGATTAGAGCGGGCGAGCTGTGCTCAAAGTCGGCGGCGTACAGCGCCAGCACCGGCAACAGCATAAACAGGCCAAGCATTCGAATGCCGTAGAGCAGACCAAGAGAGAGAATGGCTCGCTTTTCGGCAGCCAGCATGGGATTAGCAGTTGAGCGTTGCATCGAGTGGAGGGTTTATCCAGGTGAGTAGATTGTTTAGCCTGACGATAATACCAGTTATCTGCGTACCGGCAAACTGCGCGGCCGCCGCGCGCCCGACATCCGGGCATTACCCCCCGGCGCCGGGCTCGACGCCTCGAAAACAGGTGCGGCATTCACTGTGCTGGCGATATAATCAATCGTTTTGCCGTAGTGAGGGCAACTCGTGGATAAGATTATTGTTCGTGGTGCACGAACCCACAACCTGAAAAACATAGATCTGGAAATACCGCGGGACAAGCTGATCGTCATCACCGGCCTATCCGGGTCCGGCAAGTCCTCATTGGCGTTTGATACACTGTATGCCGAGGGCCAGCGACGCTACGTGGAGTCCCTCTCCACTTACGCTAGGCAATTTCTGTCGATGATGGAGAAGCCCGATGTCGATCATATCGAGGGGCTGTCGCCGGCAATATCCATCGAACAAAAATCCACGTCCCACAACCCTCGATCCACCGTGGGCACTATCACCGAAATCTATGATTACCTGCGACTGCTGTATGCCAGGGCGGGCACACCGCGATGCCCTGACCATGGCCTGCCGCTTGTAGCGCAGACCATTTCGCAAATGGTCGACAGTATTCTGGAGATGCCGGAAGATACGCGGATCATGGTGCTGGCACCGGTCATCCGGGACCGCAAGGGTGAGCACCTGCAGCTATTCGACCAGCTGCGCGCCCAGGGCTACGTTCGCACCCGCATAGACGGTGTGGTGTACGAACTGGACGAATTACCTGCGCTGGAGAAGAACAAAAAACACACTATCGAGGTGATCGTCGATCGCCTGAAAGTGCGGCCGCAGGTCAAGCTTCGCCTAGCGGAGTCGCTGGAAAATGCGCTGGAATTGGCCGACGGACTCGCCACCGTCAGCCCAATGGATAGCGATGGCCCGGATACCGTATTTTCCGCCCGCTTTGCCTGTCCCGAATGCGGCCACTCGATCAGGGAACTGGAACCGCGGCTATTTTCCTTTAACAATCCGGCAGGTGCCTGCCCCCGTTGCGACGGACTGGGATTAAAGCAGTTCTTTGACCTGCAGCGCGTGGTTCAACATCCGGAGGCAAGCCTGGCAGAAGGTGCGATTCGGGGCTGGGATCGGCGCAGCGTGTATTACGCGCACATGCTCAACTCGCTCGCGGAGCACTACAGGTTCGACATCGATGCACCCTTTGAGACGCTGAAAAAGAAGCACAGAGACGTCGTCCTGCACGGCAGTGGCGAGGAGCAGATCACTTTTAGCTACGTCAATGATCGCGGCGACATCTACCAGCGCAAGCACGCGTTCGAGGGTGTGATCCCCAACCTCGAGCGGCGCTATCGGGATACCGACTCGCAAATGGTGCGCGAAGACCTGGCCAGGTACCTTAGCACACAAGCCTGTCCGGAATGTCACGGCACTCGTTTGTGCCGGGACGCACGCCATGTATTTATCGACGATAAAAACCTGCCGCAACTGACTGCACTCTCGGTCCATGAGTCGTTGCAGTACATGATTGAGCTCCAACTGCCGGGGCGACAGGGAGAAATAGCTGAAAAGATACTCAAGGAAATCCGCAGCCGATTGCAATTTCTGGCGGATGTCGGCTTGAAATACCTCACCCTGGATCGCAGCTCAGAAACACTTTCCGGCGGTGAAGCCCAGCGAATCCGACTGGCTAGCCAGATTGGCGCGGGATTGGTGGGTGTGATGTATATCCTCGATGAACCATCGATCGGCTTGCACCAGCGCGACAACGAACGCTTGCTGAAAACCCTAGTCCACCTGCGCGACATTGGGAACACGGTAATCGTCGTTGAGCATGATGAAGATGCAATTCGGGCGGCCGACTTCATTGTCGATATCGGGCCAGGCGCGGGCGTTCACGGCGGCGAAATCATCGAGTCGGGCAGTTATGACCGGATCGCAAAAAACCCCCGGTCACTCACCGGGCAATACCTGAGCGGCAAGCAGAACATCGCGCTGCCCGAGCGTCGCATCCCGCCCCGAGCCGGCAAGCACATCGTGCTCAAGGGCGCCAGCGGCAACAACCTCAAGAACGTGACACTGGAAATACCACTCGGTCTCATGACCTGCGTGACCGGGGTATCGGGATCAGGTAAATCGACCTTGATCAACCATACGCTGTACCCGTTAGCGGCCGCTCGCCTCAACAATGCCACGACGCTGCAGCCGGCACCGCACCGCAGCATCAGCGGTCTCGAGTTCGTCGATAAGTGTATCGACATCGACCAAAGCCCGATTGGACGGACACCCCGCTCCAATCCGGCAACCTATACCGGCATATTTACGCCGATACGTGAACTGTTTGCCCAGACCCAGGAGGCCCGCTCCAGGGGATACAAACCCGGCAGGTTCAGCTTCAACGTGAAGGGTGGACGCTGCGAGGCCTGCCATGGTGACGGGGTGAGCAAAGTCGAAATGCATTTCTTGCCCGACATCTACGTCCCTTGTGACATCTGCAGTGGCAAACGTTACAACCGCGAAACACTGGATATACGCTATAAGGGTAAAAATATCAGTGAAGTGCTCGACCTGACCGTAGAAGACAGCCGGGAGTTTTTTACCAATGTACCGGCTGTTGCCAACAAATTGCAGACGCTGATGGATGTGGGCCTTTCTTATATCACACTGGGGCAAGCCGCTACCACGCTATCCGGCGGGGAGGCCCAGCGGGTAAAGTTGTCGAAAGAACTATCGCGCCGCGATACGGGGAGAACCCTGTATATACTCGACGAGCCCACCACGGGGCTCCACTTCCACGATATCAAACAGTTGCTCGGCGTACTGCACCGATTGCGGGACCACGGCAATACCGTGATAGTGATCGAACACAACCTCGATGTCATTAAAACTGCAGATTGGGTCGTCGATCTCGGACCGGAGGGAGGGGATCAGGGCGGCAGCATACTGGCATGCGGCACGCCTGAACAGATCGCTAACATCAAATCAAGCTACACCGGGGCGTTCCTCGCGCCCCTGTTAAAACCGACATTACCGCGCGTGTAAGTGATCAGCAGCCTTGCCTTGATAGCACGGCACGCTGGTAAAAGTTGTCACGACTCCCGCGAGCGGCGGCGCGAAAGACCCAGCGCAACCAGGCCGGTGGCCAGCAATATCCATACGCTGGGTTCCGGCAGAGCGGTAACCCGCGGCTTTACCCGCAGTTCGTCAGTATTGCCGATATAGGCCGGGCCCGGGCTATCAGCACGGCGCTTATCCTCAGCCAGTTGCAGCACCTGACTCATGGATTCAACCGTCGCCGGCACGCGTGCTGCATGGGTGAAATAATCGACAGCCTGCATCCGGGTAGTTGTTACGGGAAAGGTAACGGGGAGCGCACCTGCTGGCCCGGGAAACGTGCCCCCCTGAACCAAATCGACCTTTCTCTCATATGGCTCGCTGAGCAAGGACGCCTGACCCACCGAAGAGTGTGTCAAGGCCAGTAAAACCAACGCGCATCCAATCTTTTTCATGCTGTACTTCGATCCCGTTGAGCAATAACCATCAATAGCAACTGTCCTATTAGCAACAACTGTGCCAACAATATTATTTCTAATCTCATCAAACAGTTAAGACCCCAATCAAACGTATAGCGTCAGCTGACTGTAAAATATTTCGACGCTTAATACAAAAAGCCGGGTCACAACCCGGCTTTTTGAACGATTCTCCCGCGCTTTTGCTCACGGCTTAGGTTGTCACTCCTCGTCATCACCCTCGACGACCGGGCGACCAACCAGCTCCACATAGGCCATAGGCGCCGTGTCTCCAGGTCGGTAACCAGCTTTCATTATCCTCAGGTAACCACCGGGGCGAGCCTCGTAGCGCGGGCCCAGTTCCCTGAATAATTTACCCACTGCCTGCTTGTCTCGCAGACGGTCAAAAGCAAGCCGGCGGTTTGCTACCGAGTCGCTCTTGCCGAGAGTGATCAGCGGTTCGGCGTGGCGCCGCAGCTCCTTGGCCTTGGGCAGGGTAGTCCTGATCAACTCGTGTTCCAGCAGGGAACAGGTCATATTGCGAAACATGGCCTTGCGATGCGAACTGTTGCGATTCAACTGACGCCCACTTTTACGATGACGCATGACTCTCTATCCTTTCCGATATGATCGCTTGTGCAGCGATAGATTACACAATCAAAAACCAGCGAGACTGCTACTCAGGAAGTAAGCACACGCTCGTCGTTACGCAGACTGGCGGGCGGCCAATTATCCAATCGCAATCCAAGGGACAAGCCCCGCGATGCCAGCACATCCTTAATCTCGGTCAACGACTTCTTGCCCAGGTTCGGGGTTTTCAGCAGCTCGACCTCAGTGCGTTGCACCAGATCACCAATGTAGTAAATACTCTCGGCCTTCAAACAGTTAGCCGAACGCACGGTCAACTCGAGATCATCCACAGGTCGCAGCAGTATCGGATCGATCTCTTCCTCCGGCTCGACCCTTGGCGTCTCGGCCGCACTTTCAAGATCAACGAACACTGCCAGTTGCTTCTGCAGAATCGTGGCCGCCCTACGGATGGCATCTTCCGGGTCGATCGTACCGTTGGTTTCAAGATCGAGCACCAACTTATCGAGGTTGGTACGCTGCTCTACACGTGCGTTTTCGACGGAATAAGATACCCGCCGGACAGGGCTGTAGGTAGCGTCCAACTGCAATTTGCCTATAGCCGTAGTCTCATCTTCCTCGCTCGCGCGAGCGTCCGCAGGCTCGTATCCCCGGCCCCGGGCGACGGTCAATGAGACGCGCAAGTCGGTGTTATCACTGAGGTGCGCTATGACATGCTCGGGATTCTTTACCTCCATGTCGTTACCCAACTGGATATCGGCAGCGGTTACAACCCCCGGGCCCCTGGCGCTCAAGGTGACCACAGTCTTGTCCTTACCTTCCATCTGTATTGCGACGTTCTTGAGGTTCAGCAGAATTTCGATCACGTCCTCACGCACGCCCTCGATTGTGCTGTACTCGTGCAGCACCCCATCAATCTCTACTTCTGTGATGGCGCTACCGGGCATGGACGACAACAGAATCCGGCGCAGTGCATTGCCCAGGGTATGACCGAAGCCGCGCTCGAGCGGTTCCAGGGTCACCTTGGCGTGAGTAGTAGATATCTGGTCTACACCGATGAACTTCGGCGTAAGTAATTCGTTTACTGCAGTCTGCATATCTTTACCTGCGGCTGGGACGAAGATGAAATGATTACTTCGAATAAAGTTCTACAATCAGGTTCTCATTGATGTCCGAGGACAACTCAGCCCGGTCGGGGACGGCCTTGAAGACCCCCTCCATTTTCTTGCTGTCAACTTCCAACCACTCACAGGGCGCGCGGTTGTCAGACAGCGCCAGGGCGGACTGCACGCGCAACTGGTTGCGCGCTTTTTCCTTCACCGCGATCACGTCACCTGCTGAAACCTGGTATGAGGGGATGTTGACCGTTTGCCCATTGACGAGAATAGCCCTGTGACTGACCAGTTGCCGAGCTTCGGCACGGGTGGCGCCATAACCCATCCGATAAGCGACGTTATCGAGTCTGCACTCGAGCAGCTGCAAAAGGTTTTCACCCGTCGCACCCTTGCGTCGCGCAGCTTGCTTGTAATAATTGCGGAACTGGCGCTCGAGCAACCCGTACATGCGGCGCACCTTTTGCTTCTCGCGCAACTGCACACCGTAATCGGACAGTCGACCGCGGCGCATTCCCTGCTGCCCGGGAGTCGATTCCGGCTTGCACTTGGATTCCAGCGGTCTCACACCACTCTTCAGGAAAAGGTCAGTGCCTTCACGCCGGGATAATTTACAGGTAGGGCCTAAATATCTTGCCATGGTAAATAAATCCTGTTCTAACTCTATCGATTAAACACGACGCTTTTTAGGCGGGCGACAACCATTGTGGGGTATTGGGGTTACGTCGGTGATATTGGTGATCTTGTAACCCACGTTGTTCAGCGACCTGATCGCAGATTCACGACCGGGGCCAGGCCCCTTGACTTCAACGTCCAGGTTCTTGAGCCCATATTCCTGCGCTGCCAGGCCGGCGCGCTCTGCCGCTACCTGCGCCGCAAACGGTGTACTCTTGCGTGAACCCCTAAAACCCGAACCACCGGCGGTGGCCCATGACAGGGTATTCCCCTGGCGATCCGTGATAGTCACGATAGTATTGTTGAAAGATGCGTAAATGTGCGCAATGCCATCGACAACAGAAATCTTTACCTTCTTGCGTACTGGTTTGTTACTGCCTTTTGCCATTACTGTATCCCGTTTAATATCAGCACTGCACAAGTGGTGCAGCTACACTAAACACATTCGATGCAACGAAGATTGTTAACGCTTTATCGGCCGCCGCGGTCCCTTACGGGTTCTGGCATTGGTCTTGGTGCGCTGTCCCCGAACCGGCAAGCCACGGCGATGCCGCAGGCCGCGATAACAGCCAAGATCGAGCAATCGCTTGATGTTCATATTGACGTCACGGCGCAGGTCACCCTCGACGTTGAGCTTGCCCACCTCGTTACGCAGATTGTCCATCTGCTGATCGTCAAGCTCGCCAATTTTAGTTGTTTCAGGTACACCACTCGCTGAACACAACGTCTGCGCAGTAGTACGACCGATACCAAAGATATAGGTAAGGGAAACTACTGCGTGCTTGTGATCCGGTATGTTGACTCCCGCTATACGAGCCATTCAATCCACTCCATCTAATCTACTATTCTGTCGTGCCCACACCGGGAAGGTTTAGACCCGCAAAAAAGGCGCCAAAGGATAGCGACTTAGTAAACAAAAATCAATAGCCTGCCTCGACAACAGACCCCTGTAGTCTACCCCTGACGCTGCTTGTGGCGCGGCTCGGTCTTACAAATAACCCTTACCGAACCCCGGCGCCGGATAATTTTGCAATTGCGGCAAACTTTTTTCACTGAAGCCCTGACTTTCATTGCTTACTCCAAATATTCAACAGGCTTACCACTGACCGAGCTTTAACTCCGGCCACCATAACTTTTCAAATTGGACTTTTTCATCAAGTGATCATACTGATGTGACATCAGGTGCGACTGAACCTGGGCCATAAAGTCCATTACCACGACGACGACAATCAGCAAGGATGTGCCGCCAAGGTAGAAAGGCACGTTCCAGGCAACCACCAGAAACTGGGGCAACAAGCACACTACGGCAATGTAAGCTGAGCCAAACATGGTGAGTCGGGTCAGCACCCCGTCTATGTAGTCAGCCGTATGCTTGCCAGGCCGAATTCCGGGAATAAAGGCCCCCGACCGCTTGAGGTTGTCAGCCACTTCTTCCGGGTTGAACATCAGCGCGGTATAAAAGAAGCAGAAAAACACGATCAAAATTGTAAACAGTATGATGTTCAACGGTTGCCCTGGGCCAATCGCCAGGGATAGTTCCTGCAGCCACTCCATATTGGAAGACTGGCCAAACCACTGAGCCAGAGAAGCCGGAAACAGCAAAATACTGCTGGCAAAAATCGCGGGAATGACCCCGGCCATGTTCACCTTGAGGGGCAGAAAGCTGCTCTGCGCCGCAAAGGACTTACGACCCTGCTGGCGGCGAGCATAGTGCACCGCGATGCGGCGCTGTCCCCGCTCGATGAAAACGATGCAAAAGATGACCACGAACGCGAGCACCAACATAAAAAGCAGCACCAGTATATTCAACTCACCCTGGCGCGCCTGCTCCAGTGACTGACCGATGGCGCCGGGTAGGCCCGCCACGATCCCGGCGAAAATCAGCATGGAAATACCGTTGCCTATGCCTCGCTCTGTCATCTGCTCACCCAGCCACATCATAAAGACTGCGCCCGTCACCAGGGAGGTAATAGCGACGAAATAGAAAGTGAAGCCGGGAGCATAGGCCAGATTCTGGCTGGCCAGGCTCACTGCCATACCTGATGCCTGGATCAGCGCCAATGCCACCGTGGCATAGCGGGTATACTGGCTGATCTTGCGACGCCCGGCCTCACCCTCCTTTTTCAACTGCTCGAGGTGAGGCGATACGGCCGACATCAACTGCATGATGATCGACGCCGAGATATACGGCATGATACCGAGCGCCAGAATACTCATACGTTCGAGCGCACCACCAGAGAACATGTTGAACAGGCCCAGTATCGTGCCCTGGTTCTGGTTGAACATGGCGGCCAGCCGCTCAGGATCAATACCGGGCACGGGAATGTGGGTTCCCACCCGATAGACCAAAATAGCCAGAAACAAAAACCGCAGGCGAGCCCACAGCTCACCCATGCCGGAGTTACCTTTCCCTGCCTGCTGGGTTAGCTTTGGATTCGCCATTTATTCCTCTACCGAGCCGCCGGCTGCTTCAATAGCGGCGCGCGCCCCCTTGGTTACAGCCAAGCCCTTCACAGCCACCGCTCGCTTGAGTTCTCCCGAGAGGAAGACCCTGGCGCGGGTGATGTTAGTGGTTACCAGGCCAGCCTTGCGCAATGCTTCAAGATCCACAGTATCCCCTGCAACCTTGTTCAATTCAGCCAATCGTAAACTCGCCGATGCCCGACCCACTCGCGAACTGAAACCATACTTCGGCAGCCGCTTCTGCAGGGGCATCTGTCCGCCCTCGAAGCCCGGCCGAACCGTGCCACCAGAACGCGACTTCTGTCCTTTGTGGCCCCGGCCACCGGTCTTGCCGAGCCCGCTGCCGATGCCGCGACCGGCCCTGCGAGCTTCCTTCACCCGACCCGGTGCCGGACGCAGGCTGTTCAAATGCAAGCCTTCAGTCATGTTTACGCTTCCTCTACCCGTAACAGGTAATTCGCCTTGTTGATCATGCCGCGCACCGATGGCGTGTCTTCGACGCTGACCGTTTGACCAATGCGTCGCAGCCCCAGCCCCTGAAGGCAAGCCTTATGAGATTCCAGGCGGCCGATTGAGCTGCGAATCTGAGTCACTTTGATACTTTGTTTGGCCATTGCTGCTACCCGCCCTTAATCCAGTATTTCTTCCAGTGTCTTACCGCGCTTCAGCGCCACGTCGTCCGGTGACCGCATTTTTTGCAATCCGTTGAAAGTTGCACGCACAACATTAACCGGGTTGGTAGAGCCGTAACACTTTGCCAGTACGTTGTGTACACCAGCCAGTTCGAGGACCGCGCGCATTGCGCCACCGGCGATGATCCCTGTACCCGCCGACGCGGGTTGCATATAGACCTTTGAAGCGCCGTGCGCTGCCTTGACAGGGTATTGGATGGTATCACCATCCAATTGCACATCGATCATGTTGCGCCGGGCTGCCTCCATCGCCTTCTGGATTGCGACAGGAACTTCCCTGGCCTTACCGCGTCCGTAACCGACCCGGCCCTGGCCATCACCGACCACGGTCAAAGCGGTAAAACCGAAGATGCGGCCACCTTTAACTACTTTGGCCACCCGGTTCACCTGAACCAGTTTCTCCTGCAGACCTTCCATCTGCCCCTTGTCGCCCTGATCTTTATACGCCATATCGTTACCCTAAACCCTAAAACTCAAGTCCGCCTTCACGGGCCGCTTCAGCCAGTGCTTTCACCCGGCCGTGGTATTTATAACCACTGCGATCAAAAGCAACCTTGTCAATACCAGCTGCCTTGGCACGCTCCGCAATGAGCGCGCCCACTTTGGTAGCAGCGTCTGTGTTTCCGGTGGAGCCCTGCCGCAAGTCCTTGTCCAGGGTAGAGGCCGAAGCCAGCACCTGATCGCCAGAACCGGCTATAACCTGCGCGTATATGTGACGCGGCGTACGAAAGATACACAAACGCGTCGCACCCAGCTCGCGTATCTTGGCGCGGCTGCGGCGCGATCGACGCAGTCTTGCAGTTTTTTTTACGCTCATGAGCTACCTCGTTACTTTTTCTTGGTTTCCTTGCGCCGCACATATTCGCCAGAATAGCGAACCCCTTTGCCCTTGTAGGGTTCCGGGGGGCGAAACCCGCGAATCTCCGCTGCGACCTGGCCAACAAGCTGCTTATCAATACCGCTTAACACGATCTCGGTCTGGCTGGGGGTCTCGGCCGTTACGCCGTCAGGAAGCTGGTAGTCAACCGGGTGTGAATAACCCAAAGTCAGGTTAACGGTATTGCCTGCAACTTTGGCCCGATAGCCCACGCCATTGAGCTCAAGCTTCTTCTCGAAGCCCTGGCTGACACCGGTGACCATATTATTGATCAGCACCCGCATGGTACCGCTCATCGCATTGGCAGTCTTGCCGCCATTGCGCGGTGACAAATTCAGCACCTGGCCGTCCTGGTCAACCTGCACCGAATCGTGAACCTCAAGATCCAGCTTGCCTTTGCCGCCCTTGACCGATACCTGTTGACCCTGGAGCTTGACTTCGACTCCGGCGGGTATTGCAACCGGTGTTTTTCCTACTCGTGACATATCTGCTTACCTGTCAAACATCAAGCGCTATCAAAAAACGGTACAGAGGACTTCACCACCAACGCCCGCAGCTCGCGCGGCACGGTCGGTCATCATACCCTTGCTGGTAGAGACAATCGCCACCCCAAGCCCGCCCCTTACTTTCGGCAGCTCATCCTTGCCCGCGTAAAAACGCAGACCCGGACGGCTAGCACGCTTTAACTCTTCAATAACTGGCCGCCCCTGGTGATATTTGAGGGTGACAGTAAGCTGGTTATGCCCATTGACTTCCTGCACTTCAAAATCACCGACGTACCCTTCGCTTTTCAGCACCTCCACAAGGGCTACTTTCACCTTCGATGACGGCATACTCACCGTTGCCATTCCGGCCAATTGCGCATTGCGAACCCGCGTTAGCAGATCTGCCAGTGGATCTTGCATACTCATTGTTTGATTGCTCCCGTGACGCGCTTGCGTCTACCAGCTCGATTTAACCAGGCCCGGCACATCACCGCGCATCGCAGCCTCACGCAATTTGATGCGCGACAGCCCAAATTTTCGATATACCCCATGAGGCCGCCCCGTCAATTGGCAGCGGCGACGCTGACGCACCGGACTGGCGTCACGCGGCAACTTCTGTAGTGCTTCCTGCGCATCCCAGCGCGCTTCGTCCTCAGCATCCGGGTCGGCAACTATCGCCTTCAATTCAGCACGCCGCCTGGCGTATTTCGCAACTGTCCGCGCGCGCTTCTTTTCGCGCTCAATCATGGAGGTTTTTGCCATCGTTGGCTGGCTCCTAGCTCTTCAAAGGAAAGTTAAATGCTCGCAACAAGGCGCGACCTTCATCGTCGTTCCGCGCACTCGTTGTCACTACTATGTCCAGGCCCCGCAACTTATCCACCTGGTCGTAATCAATCTCCGGGAAGATAATCTGCTCGGTGACACCCATCGCAAAATTGCCCCGCCCATCAAACTGTTTGGGGCTTATTCCACGAAAATCACGAATCCGCGGAATAGCGATCGAAATCAATCGATCGAGAAACTCATACATTCTGTCACTGCGCAGGGTGACCTTGGCGCCAATGGGCCAGCCGTCGCGAATCTTGAAGCCGGCAATGGACCGCCGCGCTACTGTAGCGACCGCCTTCTGACCGGAGATCTGCTGCAAGTCCCGCAATGCGTGCTCCAGAACTTTCTTGTCGCCCACCGCCTCACCCAGGCCCATATTCAGGGTTACCTTGGTGATGCGCGGAACCTGCATCACATTCTCTAAGCCCAGCTCTTCTTTGAGCTTTGCAACTATTTCGTTGTTGTAAACGTCTTTCAACCGTGCCATTGCCTTTACCTATCTGCGTTCAGGCGTCTACCGCTTCGCCGCTGGATTTAAAAACGCGAATCTTTTTGCCGCCCTCTACCTTGAAACCGACACGATCTGCTTTGTGGGTCGTGGGGTTAAAAATAGCCACGTTGGAAAGTTGCAAGGGGGCCTCTTTATCAATAATCCCGCCCGGGACGCCGGCTTGGGGATTTGGCTTCTGGTGCTTCTTGATCATGTTGACACCCGCCACCAGCACCCGGTCGCTATCCAACAGGCGCAGAACCTTGCCGCGGCTGCCCTTGTCTTTACCGGCTATGACGATCACTTCGTCATTCGTCTTGATCTTGCGCATTGTTTGACCTCGATCGCCTTTTCTTTACAGAACTTCCGGAGCCAGAGAAATAATCTTCATGAATTTCTCCGACCTCAGCTCCCGGGTAACCGGCCCAAAGATCCGGGTGCCTATCGGCGCTTGCTGATTATTCAGCAACACCGCTGCGTTGTCGTCGAACTTGATCAACGAGCCGTCTGCGCGACGCACACCCTTGCGGGTCCGCACCACCACCGCAGTCAATACCTGGCCCTTCTTGACCTTGCCGCGTGGAATCGCCTCTTTAACTGTCACCTTGATGAGGTCGCCAACCCGAGCATAACGCCGGTGTGACCCACCCAGCACCTTGATGCACATTACCCGGCGTGCACCGCTGTTATCCGCGACTTCTAAATAACTCTGTGTCTGAATCATTGTGTTTCACTCCACCAGTAGCAGCCGCGGCCACCTTGCAAAAACCTGTATACCTAGACCTGCGGTGCTTGCTGGTCTACCGAGACCAAAGCCCAGGTCTTACTCCGGGAATACGGCCTGGTCTCCTTGATCGTCACCACGTCGCCCGCGCTGCACTCATTGTTTTCATCATGCGCGTGCAGCCTGGTGGAGCGTGTCATGTACTTGCCATAGACCGGATGTTTAACCCGGCGCTCAACCAGCACAGTAATGGTCTTGTCCATTTTGTCACTGACCACCTTGCCAGTGACGGTTCGCACATTCGATTCCTGCGACATATCAGTTACCCGCCTTTTCAGTAAGCACGGTCTTGATGCGGGCAATTTCGCGTCGAGACATTTTAATGAGATGCGTCTGGCCCAGTTGTCCTGCGGCCTTGCTCATCCGCAGCTTGAACTGCTCCTCACGCGCTTTCATAAGCTCAGCCGTCAATTCCTCGACTGATTTATCGCGCAACTCGCTTGCCTTCATCACATCACCGTCCGCTTCACAAATGTCGTTGCTATCGGCAGTTTTGCAGCCGCCAGGGCAAATGCCTCACGCGCCAACTCTTCCGACACACCTTCCAGTTCGTACAACACCTTTCCTGGTCGAATCTGCGCCACCCAATACTCGACGTTACCTTTACCCTTGCCCTGGCGTACTTCCAGCGGCTTGCCCGTAATCGGCTTGTCAGGAAAAACCCGAATCCAAATTTTACCGCCACGCTTGATATGGCGGGTCATCGCCCGACGCGCCGCTTCGATTTGGCGCGCCGTGAGCCTACCCCGGTCGGAGGCTTTTAAACCGTACTCGCCAAAGGAGACTTTTCCGCCGCGAATCGCGAGCCCGCGATTGCGACCCTTCATCTGCTTGCGAAATTTTGTGCGCTTAGGCTGTAACATTCTCTATACCCTTTAATCCAGCGAGTCTACGCAGCAGACCCGGTATTCGCTGGCGCATGAGCGCCCAGGATCTCACCCTTGAAAATCCACACTTTGACGCCGATGACGCCGTACGTGGTGTGCGCTTCCCAAGTAGCATAATCAATGTCGGCTCGCAGTGTGTGCAACGGTACACGTCCTTCCCGATACCACTCGGTACGCGCTATTTCAGCTCCGCCAAGACGACCTGAAACCTGAATCCGAATACCCTGTGCACCACCGCGCAGCGCGTTCTGCATCACCCGCTTCATCGCGCGACGGAACATCACCCGACGCTCCAACTGCTGAGCCACGTTCTGTGCAACCAACCTGGCATCGAGGTCTGGCTTGCGAATTTCTTCGATATTGATCTGCACCGGAACGCCCATCATTGTGCTGAGCACACCGCGCAACTTGTCAACTTCTTCGCCCTTCTTGCCAATAACCACACCAGGACGCGCCGTATGAATGGTGATCTTTGCAGTCTGGGCGGGACGCTCGATCACTATCTTGCTCACCGACGCATGTGCCAGTTTTGCTTCCAGGTGCTCACGCACGCGTATATCCGCGATCAACTTATCCGAGTAGCCATTCTTGTCGGCATACCATACAGAGTTATGCTCTTTGACAATACCAAGCCGAATTCCCGTTGGGTTTACTTTCTGACCCATAACTGGTGCTCTCCCGTCGCCTTTTAGCTATCAGCCACTTTTACTGTTATATGACACGAACGCTTTAAAATCCGATCCGCCCGTCCCTTCGCTCGCGGCTTGATCCGCTTGAGCGTAATCGCTTCATCTACGAAAACACTGGAAACACGCAACTCATCGATGTCTGCGCCTTCGTTGTGCTCGGCATTAGCAATCGCCGAATCCAGTACCTTCTTGATGATGTTAGCGGCCTTTTTGTTGCTGAATTCCAGCACGTTAAGCGCCTCTTCCACCGACTTACCACGAATCTGGTCCGCCACCAAACGGGCTTTCTGCGGCGAAATACGCGCGCCCTTCAGTTTTGCAGCTACTTGTTCCATTGTTAAACCCCTTAAGCCCCGGTGGCTATCGCTTGGCTTTGCGATCTGCCGCATGACCTTTGTAAGTGCGGGTCGCGGCAAACTCGCCCAGTTTGTGGCCGACCATATCTTCACTGACAAAAACCGGGACGTGCTGACGCCCATTGTGCACAGCAATAGTCAAACCGACCATGCCCGGCGTAATCATCGAGCGTCGCGACCAGGTTTTGATCGGGCGCTTGTCATTTTTTTCCACAGCCGTTTCAACCTTCTTCATTAAGTGAAGATCAATAAACGGCCCTTTTTTTAACGATCGCGGCACAAATCTGTCCTCTTAATCTACAGTGGTCGAAGTTACTTGTTTCGACGCCGTACGATGTACTTATCGGTACGCTTGTTGGAGCGAGTCTTATAACCCTTGGTGGGCGTACCCCAGGGGCTTACCGGATGACGACCGCCCGACGTGCGCCCTTCACCACCGCCGTGCGGGTGATCTACCGGGTTCATCGCAACACCTCGAACAGTAGGTCGCACACCGCGCCAGCGGCTTGCGCCAGCCTTGCCCAGTGCAAGCAAACTGTGCTCGCTGTTGGAAACCTCACCGATGGTTGCACGACAATCCGCAAGCACTTTACGCATTTCACCGGAGCGCAAACGCACTGTGGCGTACTGGCCTTCCCGCGCCACCAACTGTACGCCAGCGCCGGCACTGCGCGCCACCTGCGCGCCCTTACCAGGCTTGAGCTCAAGGCAGTGAACTACGGTACCCAGCGGCACGTTCCGCAAAGGCAGACTGTTACCCACTTTGATCGGCGCACGGTCGCCGGAAACAATCGTGTCCCCTGCTTTCATTCCCCGGGCAGCTATAATGTAGCGACGCTCACCGTCGGCGTAGCACACCAGTGCGATGAAGGCGCTGCGATTGGGGTCGTATTCGACCCTCTCTACTGTGCCCGTCACACCATCCTTGCTTCGCTTGAAGTCGATGATGCGATAGTGCTGCTTGTGCCCGCCGCCTACATGGCGAGTGGTAATACGACCTGCGCTGTTGCGGCCACCATTACGGCTCTGCTTCTCAAGCAAGGGCCCGTAAGGGGCACCCTTGTGAAGCTCAGGATTGACTGCCTTGACAACAAAGCGGCGACCCGGAGAGCTGGGCTTGCATTTTACTACTGGCATCTCTAACCGACTCCCCTGATTATCCTGCTAACTCAAGATCGATATCTTGCCCGGCCTGCAGCGTAACGTACGCCTTCTTCCAGGATGGCTTTTTTACATAGCCAAAACGATTACGCTTGACCTTTCCTTTTACATTGAGCACCTGCACCGACTTCACCTTAACATCGAACAGTTTCTCAATAGCCTTCTTTATCTCCGGCTTGGTCGAGTTGACCGCAACCTGGAAAACCAGTTGGTTGCTGCGTTCGCCTGCCATGGTCGCTTTTTCCGACACGTGGGGGGCCAGAACGATTCTGTATAAATGCTCGGCACTCATGCCAACATCTCCTCAACCTTTTTCAAAGCCGGCACGGTGATCAGCACCTTGTCGAAAGCAATCAAACTCACCGGGTCAAGCCCTGCGACATCGCGCACGTCGACCTTGTGAAGATTGCGCGCGGACAAATACAGGTTCTGGTCAACCGACTCGGTGACCACCAACACGTTGTCCAATCCCAGGCTGCCCAGCTTTGCCACCAGCGCTTTCGTCTTGGGCTGATCGACCGCGAACGCGTCGACTGCTACCAGGCGCTCCTGCCTTGCCAATTCGGAAAAAATTGAGCGCAGGGCTGCGCGGTACATCTTGCGGTTCACTTTCTGCGAATGATCCTGCGGGCGAGCGGCAAAGGTAACACCGCCTCCACGCCAAATCGGGCTGCGAATAGTACCAGCTCGCGCACGCCCCGTACCCTTCTGTCGCCAGGGTTTGCGACCACCGCCATTGACATCAGAGCGGCTTTTCTGTGCGCGGGTCCCCTGGCGACCACCTGCCAGGTACGCAGTGACCACCTGGTGAACCAGATCTTCATTAAATTCTTTGGCAAAGGTTACGTCAGAAACCTCAATGGTTTCTCCAGACTCCTTAGCGGCCGATGCAACGTTCAACTGCATTAGCTATCCCCTACGAGTTCTTGGCTTTAACAGCAGGACGCACGATGACATCCGCACCTGTGGCGCCGGGTACGGCGCCCTTGATCAGAAGAAGGTTGCGCTCAGTATCGACCCGCACAACTTCCAGACTCTGCACGGTGACTCGCTCCGACCCCAAGTGGCCGGACATCTTTTTACCCTTGAATACACGCCCGGGCGTTTGGTTCTGGCCGATGGAGCCATTAGATCGATGCGAGAGAGAGTTGCCGTGGGTGGCGTCCTGAGAGCGGAAGTTCCAGCGCTTGATACCGCCCTGAAAACCTTTTCCTTTGGAGACACCGGTCACGTCGACCTTCTGCCCGGACTCGAAAGCCCCTACGGTCAGCTCACCACCAACAGCAAGTTCTTCCTTCCCGGCGCCGTCGAGACGAAACTCCCAGAGACCGCGACCCGCGTCGACGCCCGCTTTGGCAAAGTGACCGGCGCTGGGCTTTTTGACCCTGGAAGCGCGACGTGAACCAGTAGTGACCTGCACGGCATGATAACCGTCGGTATCAGCATTCTTGACCTGAGTAATGCGATTGGGTTCGGCCTCAATCACAGTTACCGGAATTGAAATACCTTCGTCCGTAAAAATCCGTGTCATGCCGCATTTGCGGCCGACAATAGCAATAGCCATTTTTTAAACCTCTTGTGTATGGGGCTTTAACCCGCTATGGCCGCACATTCCAGTGCGTCACACCCGACCCAGCCTGCGAGCCGGGCCTGCTCCCGGCTTAGCCGAGACTTATCTGAACCTCAACACCCGCCGCCAGATCGAGCTTCATCAGCGAGTCGACAGTCTTTTCCGTCGGGCCAATAATGTCGAGCAAGCGCTTGTGTGTGCGAATCTCATACTGGTCCCGCGCGTCCTTATTGACATGGGGCGAAACCAGAATAGTGAACTTTTCTTTCTTCGTCGGCAGCGGTATAGGACCTTTGACCTGGGCACCGGTGCGCTTGGCAGTTTCGACGATTTCCAGGGTGGATTGATCGATCAAGCGATGATCAAACGCCTTCAGCCTTATACGGATTCGTTGGTTTTGCACTAGTCCAGAACTCCAGGTTATACAATTTTGCTCGCCGGTCTAGCCGCAGACCCACGAAAAACAGAGCGCGCATTCTAAGGTTGGGCACTATCACTGTCAACCGGTATTTCCCGCGAAACACCAAATTAGTTTTGACGTAAACCCCAACTTCTACTAGCCCGGGATATTGCACCAGCTGCCTGAGATAGCGCGCAGGTATCGCGTTGCTTTTGCGTGCTCGCGAGCGTAAACGTAGCCATAGCTACGTCGGAGTGAGCAAGTGCGCAAAATCGACGCGAGATCAAGTGGTGTCCAGGCAAACAGCAGTGGGGACATTCTGTACCCGGGTGAAAAACTCGCGAGCTCCTTTTCTACAAGGGCCAGATAAATGTTGGCGTGTGCTGGTGCATTATTCGGGTTAGCCGCCGCACCAGGCCGCCATTGTGGAATTGTCGCCGCTACCTCACGTCCTTGCGAGGCCTAGCTATCCGGGCCAGCAGCCGAACCGGACGCAACAAGGGGCAAGAGCTTTCACCCTTACCCCTTGTCGATACTGGGACAGCTTCGGCGCCGCCCCGCGCTATCCTTACTCGAGGATCTTCGCTACCACGCCCGCACCCACGGTACGACCGCCCTCGCGAATCGCAAAACGCAAACCGTCTTCCATCGCGATCGGCGCAATCAACGTCACCACCATTTGAATGTTGTCTCCCGGCATCACCATCTCGGTGCCCTCCGGCAACTCAACAGCCCCGGTCACATCCGTGGTGCGGAAGTAAAACTGCGGACGATAGCCCTTGAAGAACGGCGTGTGACGCCCACCTTCGTCCTTACCCAGAATATACACTTCCGCCTCAAATCGGGTGTGCGGCTTGATACTGCCCGGCGCCGCCAGAACCTGGCCTCGCTCAACATCCTCACGCTTGGTACCGCGCAATAGCGCACCAATGTTTTCCCCCGCCCGACCTTCGTCCAGCAGCTTGCGAAACATCTCAACGCCCGTCACGGTCGTCTTCACCGTGTTGTGGATGCCCACAATCTCAACCTCGTCGCCAGTATTCACGATGCCACGCTCAACCCGCCCCGTCACCACCGTGCCGCGGCCCGAAATCGAGAACACATCCTCAATCGGCATCAGGAACGGCTGGTCAACCGCTCGCTCCGGCTCCGGGATATAGGTGTCCAGCGCATCAACCAGCGCACGAACCGCTGTCGTTCCCAGTTCGTTGTCATCCTTCCCTTCCAGCGCCATCAGCGCCGAACCCATGATGATCGGCGTGTCGTCTCCCGGAAATTCGTACTGCGTCAGCAGATCACGAAGCTCCATCTCAACCAGCTCCTTCATCTCCTCGAACTCTTCCGAGTCCACACCACCGCAATCCTCCGCCAGCAGGTCCGCCTTGTTCAGGAAGACCACAATCCGCGGCACACCAACCTGGCGCGACAGCAAAATGTGCTCCCGCGTCTGTGGCATCGGCCCATCGGTCGCACCGCACACCAGAATCGCTCCATCCATCTGCGCCGCACCGGTAATCATGTTCTTCACGTAGTCCGCGTGCCCCGGACAATCCACGTGCGCGTAGTGACGATTCTCCGACTCATACTCCACGTGCGACGTCGCAATCGTGATACCGCGCGCCCGCTCTTCCGGCGCATTGTCGATCTGGTCAAAATCGCGCAACTCACCACCCCAAACCTCCGCACATACCCGGGTCAGGGCTGCCGTCAACGTGGTCTTCCCATGGTCTACGTGACCAATCGTGCCCACATTCACGTGGGGCTTGGTGCGTTCAAATTTAGCTTTACCCATTGTCTTTCTCTCCCCTGACTGCGAAGGCTTGTTAGCTAACCTTGGTTTTGGCGATTATTTCTTCAGCGATGTTGCTTGGCGCCTCGGCGTATTTGCCAAACTCCATCGTATATGTCGCACGACCCTGAGTTGCCGAGCGCAAATCGGTCGCGTAACCAAACATTTCTGCAAGCGGCACCTCAGCGTCGATAACCTTGCCGGAAGCATTTTCATCCATGCCGAGAATCAAGCCGCGACGACGATTGAGGTCCCCGACAACGTCGCCCATATTCTCCTCAGGAGTAACGACCTCCACTTTCATGATCGGCTCGAGCAATACCGCACCGCCCTGACTGGAAAGCTTCTTGGTTGCCATGCTGGCCGCGATTTTAAAGGCCATCTCGTTGGAGTCGACATCGTGGAAGGAGCCGTCGTACAAGGTCGCTTTGAGACCCAGCAGCGGGTACCCCGCCAGCACACCATTGCGCATCTGCTCTTCGATACCCTTCTGTACCGCCGGGATGTATTCCTTGGGCACAACGCCGCCGACGATCTCGTTGACGAACTCGAGACCTTCCGCTCCCGCCTCCTCGGCCGGCTCGAACTTGATCCAAACGTGACCGTACTGACCGCGCCCACCCGACTGACGAACGAACTTCCCTTCGATCTCGCTGGTGTTACGAATTGCTTCGCGGTAGGCAACCTGCGGCTTGCCGATATTGGCCTCGACACTGAATTCCCGGCGCATGCGGTCAACGATGATGTCGAGGTGGAGCTCGCCCATACCCGAGATAATGGTTTGTCCTGTCTCCTCGTCGGTCTTAACCCGGAAGGAGGGGTCCTCCTGGGCCAGCTTGCCCAGCGCGATACCCATTTTCTCCTGGTCGGGCTTCGACTTCGGCTCAACCGCAACGGAGATCACCGGCTCGGGGAACTCCATGCGCTCCAGCACGATGATATCGTCTGCCGAGCAAAGGGTGTCACCGGTAGTTACATCTTTCAGGCCGATGGCGGCCGCGATGTCCCCCGCCAAAACTTCCTTTATCTCCTGGCGATCGTTGGCGTGCATCTGCACCATCCGGCCGACCCGCTCCTTCTTATGCTTGACCGAGTTATAGACCGCGGTACCACTCTCAAGGCACCCGGAATACACCCTGAAGAAGGTCAGCGTGCCAACAAACGGATCGGTGGCAATCTTGAAGGCCAGTGCTGCAAAAGGCGCTTTGTCATCGGCCTCACGGGATTCGACAGTTTCACCATCTTCCAGTGTGCCCTCGATCGCCTTGACTTCTGTCGGCGCTGGCAAGTATTCGATGACGGCATCGAGCACCGCCTGCACACCCTTATTCTTGAAGGCAGAACCACCCAGCACGGGCACGATCTCGTTGGCCAGGGTGCGCTTGCGCAAACCCTGCTTGATCTCGTCCTCAGTGAGCTCGTTGCCTTCAAGGTACTTTTCCATCAGCTCGTCGCTGGACTCGGCCGCGGCCTCCACCACGTATTCGCGCATTTCTGCACAAATATCCTCGAGGTCGGCGGGGATATCAGCGTACTCGAACGACATGCCCTGGTCGGCCTCGTTCCAGAGGATCGCCTTGTTCTTGATCAGATCGATGACGCCCTTGAAATTCTCTTCAGCACCGATAGCCATCTGGATGGGCACTGCATTGGCGCCCAGGCGATCCCTGAGCTGATTGACAACCTTCGCGAAATCGGCCCCGGCACGGTCCATCTTGTTCACGAAAACCAACCGTGGAACCTCGTACTTGTTGGCCTGGCGCCACACTGTCTCGGTCTGCGGCTGGACACCCGAGGAGCCACATAGCACGACCACCGCACCATCGAGAACACGCAGGGAGCGCTCTACCTCGATGGTAAAGTCGACGTGTCCGGGAGTGTCTATGATATTGACGCGATGCTGATCAAACTGCTGGTTCATACCCGCCCAGAAACAGGTGGTAGCGGCCGAGGTAATGGTAATGCCGCGCTCCTGCTCCTGCGCCATCCAATCCATGATGGCCGCACCGTCGTGCACTTCACCGATCTTGTGGGACAAGCCGGTATAGAACAACACACGCTCAGTCGTTGTGGTCTTGCCTGCATCGACGTGAGCGACAATACCGATATTGCGGTAGCGGGTAATGGGGGTTTTACGTGCCACGGTTTAATCTCCGGATAAACTGCATCAATACGACTAGAAACGATAGTGCGAGAAGGCTTTATTGGCTTCCGCCATGCGATGCACGTCTTCCCGTTTTTTGACACCTGCGCCCTTGCCCTGGGATGCATCGAGTATTTCACCGGCCAGTCGCATCGGCATACTTTTTTCGCCCCGTCCGCGGGAGTACTCCACCAACCAGCGCATGGCAAGCGCCTGGCGACGCGAGGGACGCACTTCAACCGGCACCTGGTAGGTGGCTCCACCGACCCGCCGCGACTTGACCTCTACCATCGGTGCGATGTTTTCCAGCGCCTGGTTGAATGTCTCGACCGGGTCCTTTTTGCTGCGCTCGGCAACTATCTCGAGGGCACCGTAAACAATGCGCTCAGACAATGACTTTTTGCCGCTAACCATAACGTGGTTGACAAACTTCGCCAGCGTAACGCTGCCATACTTGGGATCAGGCAGGACTTCTCGCTTGGCTACAACGCGTCTTCTTGGCATGACTTTATTCCTTCTATTCAGGTAGCCCGGGCACATTACCGCTCAGTCTATACGGCGGTGGCTCGGCCTTACTTAAGGTTGATGGGGTGTTGGATGCGCCCCGCCACAGAGTTTAATAGCCCTATGACTTGGGTCGTTTGGTGCCGTACTTGGAACGACCTTGCTTACGATCGTTGACGCCACTGGTATCGAGTGTACCGCGCACCGTGTGATAGCGCACACCGGGCAAGTCTTTCACCCTGCCTCCGCGGATCAGCACGACACTGTGCTCCTGCAGGTTATGCCCTTCGCCACCGATGTAGGAAGAGACTTCAAAGCCGTTGGTCAAACGCACACGGCACACCTTACGCAATGCCGAGTTAGGTTTTTTCGGGGTTGTCGTGTACACCCGGGTACAGACACCGCGCCGCTGGGGACAGGCTTGCAGAGCCGGCACCGTGCTTTTCGCCAGTTTGCGTTTTCTCGGCTTACGAACCAATTGGTTGATCGTTGCCATGTAATTAACTCCAGAAAATTCCGCTCGGGTTACAGCTACTGCTTACAGCAAAGCGCAACCAATATTGCCCTAAAAAAGGATGGCGCATTTTATAGACCGCTCTGGCAGCCGTCAAGCAGTCGTCCGGTGTTTTACCCCGGGCCGACTGCCTGGCAGGGCCTCGCTCAGTCCTGGCGCAGTGCCTCGGTCAATGCGGCCTCGACTTCACTTGCCGAAGCACCCTCCCTGCGAACGGTGTCCTCGTTGCGACGACGGCGCCGCTCATTGTGATACGTCAGGCCGGTGCCTGCCGGGATGAGTCGACCAACTACCACGTTCTCCTTGAGGCCACGCAATTCATCGCGCTTGCCGGTAACCGCAGCTTCGGTCAACACCCGGGTAGTCTCCTGGAATGAGGCTGCCGAGATAAAGCTCTCGGTCGCCAGTGATGCCTTGGTGATGCCCAACAGCACTCGCTCGAAGTTGGCCGGGAACTTGCCCTCAGCGACCAGCCGCTCATTTTCCTCCAGCACGGAAACGAATTCCATCTGCTCTCCGCGTATCATGGAGGAATCCCCGGCCTCGGTAATATCGACCTTACGCAGCATCTGGCGCACGATGACCTCGATGTGCTTGTCGTTGATGCGCACCCCCTGCAAGCGATACACGTCCTGGATCTCGTTGACGATATACTTGGCCAATTCCTCGACACCCTTGAGCCGCAGAATGTCATGGGAGCTGAGGGGGCCCTCGGAGACGATCTCGCCTTTTTCCACCGTTTCACCCTCAAACACAGTCAGGCTGCGCCACTTGGGTATGAGCAACTCGAAATGGTCCTTGCCATCTGGCAGGGGTTTGCCGTCCAGGGGCGTAATGATAAGGCGGCGTTTACCCTTGGTTTCCTTACCAAGGCTTACGGTACCGGTTATTTCGGCCAGTATCGCCGGCTCCTTCGGCTTCCGCGCCTCGAACAGGTCAGCAACCCGAGGCAGACCACCGGTGATATCACGGGTCTTGGAGCCCTCCTGGGGAATACGCGCGATAATGTCACCGGCCCGGACGGGCTTGCCGTCTTCCAGCGACAGAATCGCGTCAGCCGGCAGGAAATAGTGCGCGGGTACGTTGGTTCCGGGTATCGTCAATTCCTTGCCGTCGGCATCCACCAGGGTGACCGCGGGTCGTAAATCCTTACCCGCCGCAGGCCGCTCCGCCGGGTCGATGATTTCAACCGAGCGCAGGCCGGTAAGTTCATCAGTCTTGTGGCGAACGGTAATACCGTCTTCCATCGAACTGAAGCGAGCAATACCCTCAACCTCGGAAATAATTGGGTGCGTGTGGGGATCCCAGGTGGCAACGATATTGCCCCCGTTGACCTGCGCATGGTCTTCTACCTTGATGACCGCGCCATACGGAAGCTTGTAGCGCTCGCGCTCGCGACCATTCTCATCCGCCACCGCGATTTCTCCGGAGCGCGAAGTGGTAATGAACTGGCCGTCAGTCTTGGCGATCACCTTCACATTGTGCAAGCGAACCTGTCCATCCTGCTTGACCTGGATATTGTCCGCCGCGGTTGACCGCGAAGCCGCACCCCCGATATGGAAGGTCCGCATGGTCAACTGGGTACCCGGCTCACCAATCGACTGCGCAGCGATGACGCCCACCGCCTCCCCTTCATTGATCAAATGACCGCGTGCCAGATCGCGGCCGTAGCAGGCCGCACAAACGCCGTAGCGGGTCTCGCAGCTGATCACCGAGCGCACGATGATCTCATCGATACCCATGCGCTCCAGGCGCTCGATCCAGGCCTCGTCCAGCAGCGTGCCGGCCGCCACCGCAACATCATCGGTACCGGGCTTGAATACATCGCGGGCAATCATACGTCCCAGCACTCGATCACCCAGCGACTCAATAATGTCGCCGCCCTCAATGACGGGCATCATGGTGATACCTTTGTCAGTCCCGCAATCGACTTCGGTTACCACCAGGTCCTGGGCGACATCAACCAGGCGTCGGGTCAGATAGCCTGAGTTCGCCGTCTTCAATGCAGTATCCGCCAGCCCCTTGCGGGCACCATGGGTGGAAATGAAGTACTGCAACACATTGAGCCCTTCGCGGAAGTTAGCGGTAATGGGCGTCTCGATGATCGAGCCATCGGGCTTCGCCATCAGGCCTCGCATACCTGCCAACTGGCGAATCTGTGCGGGGGAGCCCCGGGCACCCGAGTCCGCATAGATGTAGACCGAGTTGAAAGAAGGTTGCTCTTCGTCCTTACCCTCTCGGTTGACGACGACCTCCTTGGAAATGCCTTCCATCATGGCCTTGGAAACCAGATCGTTTGCCCGCGACCAGATATCGATAACCTTGTTGTACTTTTCACCCTGGGTCACCAGGCCGGAGGCAAACTGGTCTTCGATTTCCTTCACCTCAGCCTCGGCATCGGCGATGATCTGGGCCTTGGCATCGGGAATCGCGAAATCGTTGACCCCGATCGAGCTGCCGGACCGTGTCGAGTACTCGAAGCCGGTGTACATCAATTGGTCGGCGAAGATAACGGTAGCCTTCAGGCCCACCTTGCGGTAACACTCATTGAGCGCCCGCGAGATCGCCTTCTTGCCCATATTCTGGTCAATCAATTCAAAGGGTAAGCCCTCGGGCACGATTTCCCATAGCAGTGCGCGACCCACCGTGGTCACCTTGAGCTCGGTTTTCTCGACCCGGTTGCCATCCTTGTCGAAGTCTACCTCGGTGACGCGCACCTTGATCTTTGCCTGCAGGTGCGCCTTGCTGGCGCCGTAGGCACGGGAGACTTCTTGAATGTCCGCGAACACCATACCCTCACCCGGCGCGTTGATGCGTTCACGGGTCATCCAGTACAAACCGAGCACCACGTCCTGGGAGGGGACAATAATCGGCTCGCCATTGGCGGGCGACAGGATATTATTGGTCGACATCATCAGGGCTCGGGCTTCGAGCTGGGCTTCCAGGGTCAACGGTACGTGCACCGCCATCTGGTCCCCGTCAAAGTCTGCGTTGTACGCGGCACACACCAGGGGGTGCAGCTGTATCGCCTTGCCCTCGATCAATACCGGCTCAAAAGCCTGGATCCCGAGGCGGTGCAGGGTGGGCGCACGGTTGAGCATGACCGGGTGCTCGCGAATAACGCCAGCGAGAATATCCCAGACTTCCGGTGGCTCGCGCTCCACCATTTTCTTGGCGGCTTTGATGGTAGTTGCCAGGCCACGATGCTCAAGCTTGCTGTAAATAAACGGCTTGAACAGCTCCAGCGCCATTTTCTTGGGCAGGCCGCACTGGTGCAGCTTGAGGGTCGGCCCAACCACGATCACCGAACGCCCGGAGTAATCCACGCGCTTACCCAGCAGGTTCTGGCGAAAGCGCCCCTGCTTGCCCTTGATCATATCGGCCAGGGATTTCAGCGGCCGTTTGTTGGATCCGGTAATAGCGCGACCACGGCGACCGTTATCCAGTAGCGCATCGACCGATTCCTGCAGCATGCGTTTTTCGTTACGCACGATGATATCCGGTGCGTTGAGGTCCAGCAGGCGCTTCAGGCGATTGTTACGGTTTATGACCCGCCGGTAGAGGTCGTTCAGGTCTGAGGTCGCAAAGCGGCCACCATCGAGGGCAACCAGCGGTCTGAGATCCGGGGGCAATACCGGCAGGACCGTCAGGATCATCCACTCCGGATCATTGCCTGAAGACACGAATGCCTCCATCAGCTTTACCCGCTTGGACAACTTCTTGATCTTGGTCTCGGAATTGGTCTGGGGAATTTCCTCCCGGATCTCGCGGATTTGCTCTTCCAGGTTGATGTTGCTGAGCAGTTCCTTGATCGCCTCGGCGCCCATCTTGGCGACAAACTCGTCGCCGAACTCTTCCATCGCCGTGTAGTACTCGTCATCGGTCAGCAGCGCGCCCAACGACAGTGTCGTCATCCCCGGGTCGGTCACGACATAGGATTCGAAGTAGAGGATGCGCTCAATATCCCGCAGTGTCATGTCCAGCAACAAGCCGATGCGGCTGGGCAGGGATTTCAAAAACCAGATGTGGGCAACCGGGCTGGCCAGTTCGATGTGGCCCATACGCTCACGCCGCACCTTGGACAATGCCACTTCCACGCCACATTTCTCGCAGATGACACCGCGGTGCTTGAGGCGCTTGTACTTGCCACAAAGGCACTCGTAGTCTTTAACCGGGCCAAATATCTTGGCACAAAAAAGACCGTCGCGCTCGGGCTTGAAGGTACGATAATTGATAGTCTCCGGCTTTTTGACCTCGCCGTAAGACCAGGATCGAATCAACTCCGGAGAAGCCAAGCCAATACGGATGGCGTCAAATTCTTCGGTTTGTCCCTGGGACTTCAGTAAGTTAAGTAAGTCTTTCAAGGCACTTCCTCCGCTCGGTGTTTCCAGGGCCGGCTGTGGTCAGCCTGGCCCGCTAATGCATTACCCAACAGTCACGACGATGCTCTAGTCGGACTCCAAATCGATATCGATGCCAAGCGAGCGAATCTCCTTTAACAGCACGTTAAAAGATTCCGGCATACCCGGGTCCATTCGATGATCGTCGTCGACGATATTTTTATACATCTTGGTACGACCGTTAACATCGTCTGACTTCACGGTCAGCATTTCCTGCAGGGTGTAGGCGGCACCGTAGGCTTCCAGCGCCCACACCTCCATCTCACCGAAGCGCTGGCCACCAAACTGCGCCTTGCCGCCCAGGGGTTGCTGGGTTACGAGGCTGTAGGAACCGGTCGATCGCGCATGCATCTTGTCGTCTATCAGGTGGTTCAGCTTGAGCATGTACATATAACCCACGGTGACCGGGCGCTCAAAGCGCTCGCCAGTACGACCATCGAACAATACCAATTGGCCGGTGGTATTTGGCGTTCCGTCCTCGTGCTTGTACCCCGCTAATTCCAGGAGATCCTTGATCTCCGATTCCCGCGCCCCATCAAATACCGGGGTCGCCATGGGCACACCAGCGCGCAGGTTATTGGCCAACTCCAGCACCTGATCGTCGCTCAGGCTGCTCAGTTCCTGCACCGCGTCGCTTTCGCCAAAACTGTAGATCTCGTCGAGGAATTTGCGTACCTGGGCTGTTGCGCGCTGCTCCCGCAGCATCTGGTCGACCTTGACACCGAGACCCTTGGCGGCCAGGCCAAGGTGTGCTTCCAGAATCTGCCCAACGTTCATTCGCGATGGCACGCCCAGTGGGTTCAAAACGATATCCACGGGCTCTCCGTTTGCGTCAAAGGGCATGTCCTCTTCCGGCATAATCACCGAGATGACACCCTTGTTTCCGTGCCGGCCCGCCATTTTGTCTCCCGGCTGGATGCGCCGCTTGACCGCCAGGTACACCTTGACGATCTTCAATACCCCGGGCGCCAGGTCGTCGCCACTTTGCAGCTTCTGCTTTTTGTCCTCGAAGCGCGCATCCAGCGCCTTGCGCAACTCCTCCAGATTACGCTCCGTGGTTTCTAGCAGTTCGTTGTTCTTGTCGTCGGCGAAGCGCATCTTGAACCAGTCGCCTTGCTTGATATTGGCGAGCGCTTCCGAGCTTAGCCTGGCACCCTTCTTGATACCGGGCCCTGCCACGATCGCCTGATCGGCGAGCACCTTGACCAGGCGATCAAAGGCCGCAGTTTCGACAATCCGGTACTCCTCGTTAAGATCCTTGCGGAACTGATCGAGTTGCTGCTTTTCGATCTCCAGCGCGCGCTGGTCCTTCTTCAAGCCGTCGCGGGTAAATACCTGGACATCGATAACCGTTCCCTTGGTACTGGAGGGCACGCGCTGGGAAGTGTCTTTAACATCCGAGGCCTTCTCGCCAAAGATTGCCCGCAGCAATTTCTCTTCCGGTGTGAGTTGGGTTTCACCCTTGGGGGTGACCTTACCAACGAGGATATCACCGGCGTTGACCTCGGCACCGATGTACACGATGCCGGACTCGTCCAGCTTGCTCAGCGCCGTTTCGCCGACATTGGGAATATCGGCGGTGATTTCCTCGGCACCCAGTTTGGTGTCCCGCGCGATGCAGGTCAGTTCCTGGATGTGGATAGTAGTGAAACGATCTTCCTTCACTACCCGCTCGGATACCAGGATCGAGTCTTCGAAGTTGTAACCATTCCAGGGCATGAAGGCGATACGCATGTTCTGGCCAAGCGCCAGTTCGCCCCGGTCGACCGAGGGGCCATCCGCGAGGATATCACCGCGGGCGATGGCGTCGCCCTGCTTGACCACCGAGCGCTGGTTTATACAGGTGTTCTGGTTAGAGCGGGTGTACTTCACCAGGTTGTAAATATCCACTCCGGTGCCATCGCCGATCTCGTCCTCACTGACCCGGACAACGATACGCGCCGCATCAACACTGTCGATAACGCCACCGCGCTTCGCCACCACACACACACCGGAATCCCGGGCGACGATACGCTCTATTCCCGTACCTACCAGGGGCTTCTCGGCGATCAAGGTGGGCACGGCCTGGCGCTGCATGTTTGAGCCCATCAATGCCCGGTTGGCGTCGTCGTGCTCGAGAAAGGGAATCAAGGCCGCCGCAACCGACACCACCTGTTTCGCGGAAACGTCAATAAAATCGACATCTTCTGGCGGCTTGACGGTGAACTCGTTCATGTGTCGAACGGCAACCAGGTCGTCGCTTAGGCAATTGTCACTATCAACCTCGGCCGAGGCCTGGGCAATGACGTGCTCCCCTTCGTTAATCGCCGACAGGTATTCGAATTCATCTGTCAGGCGGCTGTCGAAGACTTTGCGGTAGGGGCTCTCGAGGAATCCGTACTCATTGGCCCTGGCGTAGATCGACAGCGAGTTGATCAAACCGATGTTCGGACCTTCAGGCGTTTCGATAGGGCAAACTCGACCATAGTGGGTCGGGTGGACGTCGCGCACTTCAAAACCGGCGCGCTCGCGTGTCAGCCCGCCAGGCCCCAGTGCCGATACACGGCGCTTGTGAGTGACTTCTGACAGGGGGTTGTTCTGGTCCATGAACTGGGAGAGTTGACTCGACCCAAAAAACTCCTTGACCGCCGCCGCCACCGGTTTTGCGTTGATCAGGTCCTGGGGCATCAAGCCCTCGCTCTCGGCCATTGAAAGGCGTTCCTTGACCGCTCGCTCAACCCGGACGACACCGACTCGAAACTGGTTTTCAGCCATCTCACCCACCGAGCGCACCCGGCGATTACCCAGGTGGTCAATGTCATCGACAACGCCCTTGCCGTTGCGGATATCGACCAGCGCCTTGAGAACCGCAACGATATCTTCCTTGTCCAGCGTACCCTCGCCCTCGAATTCTTCCCGCCCGAGGCGGCGATTGAATTTCATCCGGCCGACGGCTGACAAGTCGTAGCGCTCGAGGGTAAAGAACAGATTGCCAAACAGGTTTTCCGCCGCCTCCTTGGTGGGTGGTTCTCCCGGACGCATCATGCGATAGATTTCCACCAGTGCTTCCAACCGCGTGCGGGTGATGTCGGTGCGCAGGGTGTCTGAAATGAAAGGGCCGCAATCCAGGTCGTTGACGTAGAGCGTCTCGATTCGGGAGACACCATTCTCCAGCAGCGTTTCCATCACCTCTGCGGTCAACTCGGTGTTACACTCGAACAGTAACTCCTCTCCCCCATCGGGGTTGGGGATATCGCGCGCCAGCGCCAACCCCAGCAGATAGTCGGCGGGCACTTCCAGTTTATCGAGACCTGCCTTTTCCATCTGCCGAATGTGCCGGGCGGTAATCCGGCGCCCCTCTTCGACGATCACCTCACCACTCTTGTCTTCAATGCTGAAAGCAGCCACTTCCCCGCGCAAGCGCGACGGAATCAAATCGAGGGTAAAAGTGCCATCTTTGCCGGCATTGAAAACATTCGTTTCAAAGAACAGCTCCAGCATTTCCTGGGAGCTGAAGCCCAGAGCGCGCAGCAAGATAGTGGCGGGAAGTTTGCGCCGACGATCGATACGAACAAAAACCAGATCCTTGGGGTCGAACTCGAAATCGAGCCACGAACCGCGATAGGGGATGACGCGCGCCGAATAGAGCAGCTTACCCGATGAGTGGGTTTTGCCCTTATCATGATCAAAGAACACCCCGGGCGACCGGTGTAACTGGGAGACGATCACGCGCTCGGTACCATTGATGACAAAGGTTCCGTTTTCGGTCATCAGGGGGATTTCCCCCATGTACACTTCCTGCTCCTTGATGTCCTTGATCGCCTTATTGGATGACTCTCGATCATAAATAATCAGGCGCACTCTTACCCGCAAAGGCGCGGCGTAGGTTACACCGCGAAGCTGACACTCCTTGACGTCGAAGTGGGGTTGGCCCAACTTGTAATCCACATACTCGAGGGCAGCGTTGCCGGAATAGCTGACAATGGGGAAGACCGATTTAAAAGCCGCATGCAGGCCAATATCACGGCGCGCAGCCGGCTCGACGTTGTCCTGGGTAAAATTGCGATAGGAATCAAGCTGAATGGATAGTAGAAAGGGAACATCCATCACATGCGGCAATTTGCCGAAATCTTTGCGGATGCGCTTTCTCTCAGTGTACGAATAAGCCATCTTTATCCCCGATTGCCACTGCTGACATAGTTGGTGACGTGATTGTTGAGACGGCTGTCGGCAAAAAAGGCCCCAACCGTTTCACTTGCTAAACTGTACAAACAAATCCGCTATACCTGCGGATACGTTCGTCGGTACCTGGACTGCGCTGTGAAGCAACAGCAGAGCCCTGTACGCAGAGCCCTGCCGGGCCCGTTAACGCCCTGTTGGCTCTTGACTATGTTGGTGGAACTGCGTTTACTCCACCCGATGCTCTCTTCCGGCGGCCAAGCACTCCATGGCGGTGGCGCTAACCGAAATCATCTGAAACGACAAAAGGCCAGCGGGAAAACCCACCGGCCCGGTATAGCCTATAGCGGCTAAGCGGCCCAAACCGAGCTTACTTAAGCTCGACTGTGGCTCCGGCTTCTTCAAGAGCCTTCTTGGCCTCTTCTGCTTCATCCTTGCTGGCACCTTCTTTGATAGCTGAAGGAGCGCCGTCAACGAGCGCCTTGGCCTCTTTCAAGCCCAGCCCGGTAATAGCGCGAACAGCCTTGATAACATTGACTTTCTTTTCGCCGACAGCACTCAGCATGACGTCAAATTCAGTCTGCTCTTCAGCCGCTGCTGCTGCTTCACCGCCGGCAGGTGCCGCCGCTACCGCCACTGCTGCCTGGGCGGAAACGCCGAACTTTTCTTCCATCGCGCTAACCAGCTCGACGACGTCCATAACGGACATTTCAGCTATTGCATTGAGGATATCTTCTTTGGACAGAGACACAATCTCACTCCTTGGTTAAGTTAGGATCTTCGCTGCTCAGGCAGCATCTTTCTTGCTTTCGCCAACTGCCGCCACCACCCGGGTAATCTTGGAGGGGACTTCATTGAGCGTACGCACCAGTTTCGTCACCGGAGCGATCATCACGCTGGCAAGCTGCGCCAGCGCCTGATCACGGGTCGGCATCTTGGCCAACACGTCAATTTTCTCCGGACCCATCAGTTGGCCTGCGATGGAAAGCGCCTTGATTTCGAAGGCGCGGTTTTCAGCGGCAAATGCCTTAAACAACCTCGCGGCTGCACCAGGATCTTCCATTGAAAAACCGAACAGGCTCGGGCCAACCAGCGCTTCCGCGGTGCACTCGAATTCAGTGCCGACGAAAGCGCGCCTGGCCAGGGTGTTTTTGATGACACGCAGATCGACGTTGCTTTCCCGCGCCTGCTTGCGCAGTGCGGTGATCTTGGTAACGTCTACGCCGCGGGCATCAGCCACGACCAATGACAGAGCAGACTGGGCGGTCTCGTTTACATCGGCGACGATCGCCTGTTTGTCTTCGAGTCTTAACGCCACGTTGTTTTACTCCTGATAGTTCCATACTGAAGCCACCGCTAGATGCGGTGGCAACGATTTGGTGCTACTCACCCGGCCAACCGGCCGGGCTACACCCATCTGCGCAGGCTCTCGCCTCTCGGCGAAGATTAAGCTCGCCACCCTTAACCGGTTTCGGCCTGCCAGCTATCCAATCACCCACAAGGATGATGAAGCAACAGTCGGTCCGGTCAGAAAGGTGACGGGCACCTGCGGTCTTTGATGGTCTTCGGGCTCTCTGTCCAAAGACCACAAAGTTGTTACCAGCGCCTACCTGGCGCCGTCAAATCTAGACTTCCAGGCTTGCGTGATCGATCACTAAACCCGGCCCCATCGTGGTAGAAAGGGTAATTTTGCCGAGGTACACACCCTTACTCGCAGAAGGCTTGGCCTTTTTCAGGTCAGCGAGCAGGGCCTCGAGGTTTTCCTTCACGGCCTTGCTGTCAAAACCGATTCGACCGATACCACCATGGATGATGCCATTTTTGTCAGTGCGGTAGCGCACCTGGCCTGCCTTAGCATTTTTCACCGCTGTAGCTACATCTGGGGTAACAGTGCCGGTCTTGGGGTTTGGCATCAGGCCCCGGGGCCCCAATATCTGGCCTAACTGGCCAACAACGCGCATGGCATCAGGGCTGGCTATCACCACGTCGAAATCCATGGAGCCTCCCTTGACCTGATCAGCCAGGTCTTCCATTCCCACCAGGTCAGCACCGGCAGCAGTCGCTGCGTCAGCATTATCGCCCTGTGTAAATACTGCAACACGTACCGTTTTTCCCGTACCGTGGGGCAATGTGGTTGCACCGCGGATCTGTTGATCCGATTTGCGCGCATCAACCCCGAGGTTGATTGCGACATCAAAGGATTCCGGAAATTTGACGCTTGAAAGCCTGGTCAGCAAATCCACAGCCTCCGACACCGGGTAGGACTTGCCGGGCTCCACACTCTCCAGTAGAACCTTTTTCCGCTTACTCAATCTGGCCATTTACACGCCCTCCACTTCTAAACCCATACTGCGAGCCGAGCCGGCAATAGTGCGTACCGCAGCATCTATGTCGGCTGCGGTTAAATCCGGCATCTTGATGGTCGCAATTTCTTCCAACTGGGCCCGGTTTACCTTGCCCACTTTATTGGTATTGGGGCGGCCACTACCGCTTTTCAGGCCGGCGGCCTTGAGCAGCAATACTGCGGCAGGAGGCGTTTTCGTGATGAACGTAAAACTACGATCTGAATAGACCGTAATTACCGTAGGCGTTGGCAGGCCGGGCTCAAGCCCCTGAGTCTGGGCATTGAATGCCTTGCAGAACTCCATGATATTGACACCATGCTGGCCCAGAGCAGGACCGACGGGTGGGCTCGGATTGGCTGCACCTGCGGCCACCTGCAGCTTTATATACGCCTGGATTTTCTTTGCCATTTTCATTCTCCCAATGGGTGGTTAGCGCCTCGCAGGCGACATGCCTGGTCCTGGGCTCCCCGGCAACCGCACAGCGGCGCCATCAACTACACGACTACGTACTCGAACTCCACGTTTGCAGCGTCGCCCCGTGGCGAGGCGCGGTGATCAGGCCTTCTCAACCTGCCCAAAATCCAGCTCTACGGGTGTAGATCGCCCGAAAATCAGTACCGCCACCTGGAGCTTGCTCTTGTCGTAATTCACATCTTCGACAACTCCGTTGAAATCATTGAACGGGCCGTCGATAACTCGCACCATTTCCCCTGGCTCAAACAACGTTTTGGGCCGCGGCTTGTCAGTACCTTCCTCGATTCGATGCAGGATTGCCTCGGCTTCCGCCTGGCTGATCGGCGCGGGCTTGTCTGCCTTGCCACCGATAAAGCCCATTACCCTGGGCGTTTCCTTGACCAAATGCCAGGTATCGTCGTCCAGCTCCATCTCGATCAATACATACCCCGGAAAAAACTTGCGCTCACTCTTGCGTTTCTGGCCGGATCGCATTTCCACGACTTCTTCCGCGGGCACCAGGATACGACCGAATTTTTCCTGTAGGCCGCGCAGCTCAATACGTTCTTCAAGCGCAGTCTTGACCTTTTTTTCGTAGCCTGAATAGGCATGAAGCACATACCAGCGCTTGGACATGCGTTACCTCTAACCAATAATCAGGGAGGCTACCCAACCCAGCAACGAGTCCAGCCCCCACAGAATCAATGCAGCGATCAACACAACCGCGAGCACTATAAACGTCGTTTGCAGCGTCTCCGGACGAGTTGGCCACACCACCTTGCGAATCTCTATCCTGGCCTGCTTGACCAGTGTGGCGAATGCCGCCCCCTGCGTTGTCGCCAACGCAATCAGTACCGCTACAATCCCGACAGCAACCAGGCCCAACACGCGGTACAACACGCTTTCATCAGAAAAATACTGATTACCAACAACACCCGCTGCGACCAGTACGACGACCAGAACCCACTTCAAAATATTGAGCGGGCTGGATTTTGCTTCCGCATTGGAACTCATTGCGCCGTATTAAACCTCGAAAGTGTCATGCTTGCCGAAACAAACCTGAAATTGGCAGGCCAGGAGGGACTCGAACCCCCAACAGCCGGTTTTGGAGACCGGTGCTCTACCAATTGAACTACTGGCCTAAACAAAGCAGAGGGCAAGAGCTTTCACCCTTACCCCTTGTCGATACTGGGACAGCTTCGGCGCCGCCCCGCGCTATCCTTACTCGAGGATCTTCGCTACCACGCCCGCACCCACGGTACGACCGCCCTCGCGAATCGCAAAACGCAAACCGTCTTCCATCGCGATCGGCGCAATCAACGTCACCACCATTTGAATGTTGTCTCCCGGCATCACCATCTCGGTGCCCTCCGGCAACTCAACAGCCCCGGTCACATCCGTGGTGCGGAAGTAAAACTGCGGACGATAGCCCTTGAAGAACGGCGTGTGACGCCCACCTTCGTCCTTACCCAGAATATACACTTCCGCCTCAAATCGGGTGTGCGGCTTGATACTGCCCGGCGCCGCCAGAACCTGGCCTCGCTCAACATCCTCACGCTTGGTACCGCGCAATAGCGCACCAATGTTTTCCCCCGCCCGACCTTCGTCCAGCAGCTTGCGAAACATCTCAACGCCCGTCACGGTCGTCTTCACCGTGTTGTGGATGCCCACAATCTCAACCTCGTCGCCAGTATTCACGATGCCACGCTCAACCCGCCCCGTCACCACCGTGCCGCGGCCCGAAATCGAGAACACATCCTCAATCGGCATCAGGAACGGCTGGTCAACCGCTCGCTCCGGCTCCGGGATATAGGTGTCCAGCGCATCAACCAGCGCACGAACCGCTGTCGTTCCCAGTTCGTTGTCATCCTTCCCTTCCAGCGCCATCAGCGCCGAACCCATGATGATCGGCGTGTCGTCTCCCGGAAATTCGTACTGCGTCAGCAGATCACGAAGCTCCATCTCAACCAGCTCCTTCATCTCCTCGAACTCTTCCGAGTCCACACCACCGCAATCCTCCGCCAGCAGGTCCGCCTTGTTCAGGAAGACCACAATCCGCGGCACACCAACCTGGCGCGACAGCAAAATGTGCTCCCGCGTCTGTGGCATCGGCCCATCGGTCGCACCGCACACCAGAATCGCTCCATCCATCTGCGCCGCACCGGTAATCATGTTCTTCACGTAGTCCGCGTGCCCCGGACAATCCACGTGCGCGTAGTGACGATTCTCCGACTCATACTCCACGTGCGACGTCGCAATCGTGATACCGCGCGCCCGCTCTTCCGGCGCATTGTCGATCTGGTCAAAATCGCGCAACTCACCACCCCAAACCTCCGCACATACCCGGGTCAGGGCTGCCGTCAACGTGGTCTTCCCATGGTCTACGTGACCAATCGTGCCCACATTCACGTGGGGCTTGGTGCGTTCAAATTTAGCTTTACCCATTGCGACCTTCTCCTAACGGACCTCTATATATCAAACCCACATCGAACACCCCAGGTGTCCGGCAATATAATGGAGCTCATAACCGGATTTGAACCGGTGACCTCTTCCTTACCAAGGAAGTGCTCTACCGACTGAGCTATATGAGCCCTGACCCAACCTAACTCCATTTGGAGCGGGTAGCGGGAATCGAACCCGCACCATCAGCTTGGAAGGCTGAGGTTCTACCATTGAACCATACCCGCAATTCTTTCGACCAAGCTGCCCGAACGCCAACTCTGCGCTCTTTGGCTAAGATCTGGTGGTGGGGGGTGGATTCGAACCACCGAAGCTTGCGCGTCAGATTTACAGTCTGATCCCTTTGGCCACTCGGGAACCCCACCAAAAAAGTAGCCGGGCATTCTGAGCATGCACCTCTATGATGTCAATAGCGAAGTGCTGCTGCGCCCTGTTTTATTGCATAAATAAATTGGAGCTGGCGAGAGGAATCGAACCCCCGACCGGCTGATTACAAGTCAGCTGCTCTACCTGCTGAGCTACGCCAGCTCAAGGCCTGCCTTTAGAGCGGCGAGCATTCTAGTCGATGCTGCCGGATGAAGCAATGGCATCACACCATTTTTGTTGTCGATTGATGCCAACGAAGTCGAATTCCAGGTCTTGCCATAGCGAAAGAGGTGCTTTCTCAGTAGCGGCTACAGGAACCAATAACCATTGCTGGGCCTCCTTGCGCTTGTTTTCTCTTATTTTTACCTCGTATCCCATTTCCGCCAGATCCTCTTTCAGAGTTTCCGCCTGGGACCTTTTTGGGAACAGGCCATAGGAAATAGAGTCTGCCAGCGTTCCGCGTGTAATCAGGAAACTGTCAATCTGCAGTTCCTGAAGCATACGCAGTTTCCCCAGCGCATCAGCCCGGGAAGCATAGGGACCACTGTACACCAGATACTCCACACCGATTGTTCCCTCGATACTGCGTAAACTGGCGGTAATCTCCAGTGCCTGGAACCGGGAAGCTACCTGCTTCGCGGTCACCTCTTCCTTGAAAGGACCGAGTAGCCAGCATAGTTGCTTTTTCTCCACCTGCGCTGGTGTTGCACTCGCAGCCCTGGTGTTCTGCGCGACAGTTGCGGGATCCATTTCTGACAGTAATTCAAGCGATTCGGCGTCGGACTCAATGATTTGTGTTGAGGCCGATTTTATAGCGTCCGGACCAGCCCGCTCTTGGCTGCTCTGCCAAATCAGGTACGCAATATTTGCGACGATCAAAAAACCAAAAAACCACCGCATTGTTGCCATCGTCCTTCCGGGAAGAAAAAATTATAACTGAGCAAGCCAATCCACCAATCAGCGCCAAAACGAAAAGCCTTGCAGTGCTATACCACCGCTACCTGGCCTTCCCGTCAAGCGGTTGCCCTGTGATACATAGCCTAGGGCATTACCAAATTGATGCCATGCAACACCAGATCCGGCTCCAGTATGTGCGGCACCTGCAGAAAATCGCTGAGCAATTCAGCGTCGCCACCGGTCAAAAACAGCTCCGGCGCCTCGCCTGAAATCAATCGAAAATACTGCAGTGCGCTTTCGATCATTGACTTGAGCATCAGGGTAATGCCGTTATTGACAGCGCCGGTCGTGGAGCGACCCGGACCAAGCTCCAAGCCTGACGGATTTGTATCAAAGCGCACCAGACGAGTGTTCGCGATCAGGCTGCGCTGCTGCATTGCGAACCCCGGGACTATATAGCCGCCGCAATGGTTTCCCTGACCATCGACAAAGTCAACTGTCATGGCACTCCCTGCATCAACCACCACAGTGGCCCCTTCAGACTGGTGCCAGGCCGCACAAATTGCAAGCCAGCGGTCTACGCCGAGGCGCTCCGGCTGTTGGTACCCGTTGGTCACTTTTGCTCCAGACCGGGTCGATACCGCCTTTTCCACTGCAGGCAACTGGTTCAGCATGAGCCAGGTGTCCAATTGATCCACCCCTCCCGCTTCGCCCACGCAGCACACCCGGGTGCGCCTGGGAAACAAGTCGCGCCGTCGCAACAGCGATATCAGGCTGTCAATTGAAGCGCAGGACCCGCGCTCAGCAACGCAGCCACCTTCTCGTAAAAGCCACTTGACCCGGCTGTTACCAATGTCGACATCCAGAATCATGAGTTACTGCGCAGGCTGACCTCACCGCCGCTGAACTCCTGGCGACCGTGGGGTGTGTCAATGCATAGGGCGCCGGATTCAGTGACTCCCCTTGCAATTCCGCTAATCTGCCGGTCCCCGGCGGTCAACACGACCACTTGATCAAGGCAACTATCGAGTTGCTGCCAGGCGCTGCGATAACGAGTGAAACCGTGCTTTTCATATTCAATCAACATGGGGAGTAGAGCGTTGGCCAACTTGGCGCACAAAATACTGCGGTCGACCACAGCGCCGGTAATGTCTGCCAGCGTTGTCCACCGTTGGTCGATTTCATTACCCTCCCGCGGCGACATATTGACATTGATACCAAGGCCTACGATTACATCAAAGCTGCCAGCGGGGTCACCACTGATTTCCAATAGGATACCGCCAAGCTTCTTGCCTTGCCAAAGGATGTCATTTGGCCATTTCAGTTGCAGGTAATGGACGCCCATATTTCGCAGCACCTGCACTACGACAACACCGACCGCAAGGCTCAGGCCCTGGGTAACTGCGACGCCACCGGAGAAACGGTGTACCGCCGAAAGGTAAATGTTGCGGCCGTAGGGGCTGACCCATGCTCGACCGCGTCGTCCTTTTCCCGCGGTTTGCATTTCAGCCAGAACTAAGCTGCCGCTTGCACCACTGTCTGTGACAAGACTCATTGCGATTTCGTTGGTAGAGTCGACCTGCTGGAACACCTGCAAGGTGATTAATGATTGCGTCGCCGGCTCCAGGTTGTCTGTGATGGTATCACTATCCAGCAATGACAGCCCGCCCGGTATTCTGTAACCACGCCGTTTGCAGCTCTCGAATTCGACGCCCCACTCGGAGAGTTTTTGCAGCTGTTTCCAAACTGCGGCACGGGATATCCCCAATTCCCTGCCAAGCTCCTCGCCGGAGTGGTATCGTCCATCTGCCAGCTTGGTTATTAAGTCTCGCTTACTGTCCAATTGCGGAAACGCCATACAAAATGATGGAGTAGGGTAACCAACTAAAACGCTAAAGAAAATCCAGGTTTAACGGGCAGCAACAGAAATTGAATCCTATTTCTGTTACATCACCTGACAATACCCAGCAGCAGTTCACTAGCCGCTGTTCTTTTACTGCCTCGCAGTCTATCTCTCACCCTGCGGGTCTCCCGGGCCCTACACCAACGCCCCAGCTATCCCGTTATAAAAAAAACCCCGGCTCCTGAGGGAACCGAGGTTTCACTTGG
>CAWEHR010000009.1:0-481060 GCA_963808975.1 uncultured Gammaproteobacteria bacterium | reverse complement strand
TCAGGAAGCAGGCATTGTCGACCACCGATGCAACTGCGCTTCGCGCTGGTCGTCATTCCAGCCGATGAGTTTCCCGCGGCGCGCCTGCCAGGCGCTGGCGCAAAAGCCTACAGGGCGACGAACTGCTCGCCGCTGGTCGACAAAGTCGCGCAACTCGGCGCCCGGCGGCGTCTTGGCCCAGGTCGTGGTAGCGGTGAATATATTCATTCCACAAGCGGAGCGCGCCCTGCCTGGACCGGGCACAATTGCAGCAGGGCCAACCGGTTGCCGGCGCCTCGATCACCGTCTGGCGCCGTCCACTACGTGAACGCGATCCGACTGGTCAGGCGCTCACCGTCGGTACCGCAACCGGATCACCCCGTCGTCCTGCATACGCAACATGGCCACCGCAGGACATCGCCTTGAGGCCGCCATCGGCCTTGTGCCGGCCCAGCGCCTTGCAGGTCATCCAGGAGAGATCGGCCCTGCCGCAGTCGGTTTTCAGCAATCAGGGCCCGGATCAAGGCCGGCTCCTCGGTGCTGAAGTCGCGGCCGCTATAGCGTTCGTAGTCGTGGCGTGCTCTCCTCGGCGGTTAAGCTGCCTGGGTGTTCGTCGTCCTGTGTCCTCGAATCGTTGCCGCAAACGGCGCCATCACCGGTCAGGGCCGGCTCGATTCTCCCGCCGCTCTTCGGTCAGGTCCCACGGCAAATAGTCTGACAGGTCGACCGGTGCCTGCCCACCGCTGTGCGCACAGGCGGTCAAATACGTGCTCAACCAGTGCCTCGGATTCAGGCCGCCCAGCCGCACTGTTTGCAACACGGTGAACATCACAGCCGCCAGTTCCGCACTCCACACCCGGCTGGAGCCATAGTACCGTTTGCGCCCGGTCACCGGGTTACGCAAGCTGCGCTCCGCGGCGTTGTTGTCCATCGGAACCTGCGGGTGTTTGGCAAATAGGACGAGGCCGGACCAATGATTGTTCAGGCTGGCCAACACCGCCCGTTGCGCCTCGTGTAGATCCTCCTGCAGCAGGCAGGCCGCGCTGCGGGCTTTCATCTGCGACAGGTGCTTTCGCAGGGCCCGGTGGTGCCGCTGGAAGTCCCGGGATTGCCTTCCCAGCGGCCTGCCCTCTTCCCAGTGGGGCAGGCGCAGCTTGTTCAGGTGGTACAGTTCACCGATCGCCTCGACCCACTCGAACATCCAGGCTTTCAGCCCGGGCCAGCGACGGGCCGCCTCGAGGAAATCACGGCGCTGGTGGGCCCAGCGAAACGCCAGGGTAATGACAGGCAGCTCCTTCGCCAGTTTCTTGTCGGCCACGTAGCGGTCGCAGACGAGGAAGACCGGAAACTGACCGTCCGCCAATGCACTGAAGTGCTCCAGCGGCATCCCGGCCCGGTGCCATCCGGTAGTGCACTACCGACGGCGATTGGGTGACCCAGAGGTACCAGCGATGGCCGGCCTTGTGGTCGACCTCCTCAAACACCTTCCAGCCGGTCTCGTCGGCGTGAAACAGGCGTTCCGTCAGTTGTTTGTCCCGCATTGCCTCGACCACCGGCTCGAACAAAGGGGCGAGGCGCTGGAGTCCGCCGGTCACCAAGCCCTGGGACGGGGAAAACCGAGGTGGGCGAAATCGTTCAACAGGCGATGGGTCGCCTGTGACGACAGGTATTTGTGGAGCAGGATCTCAACCCAGACGGACACCCCGAGATTGCTCCGGGGGAGCACACGGGGCGCCGGTAAAGCCGTGACAATCCGCTGTTCACCCTGGCAGTGGCAGCCGCGGTACTTCTTGCGGCGAATCTTGCGGAGTAGGGACGCACCTGGATTTCAACGATTTCTGAATCCTCTGTCGTGCCGAGGTCGCGCGAAGGCAATCCGCAGTCGGCGCAGCACTTCTCGTGCGCGCCCAAGTCCCGGATTTCCTCCGCGACAGGCAAGTCGGGCCGTGGTGTGCGTCCGTGCCCCGGGGATCCGGTTTGCTGACCCGGGGACGAGCAGGGCCCGTCACGGGTAGCCTGGGCAAGGACTCGCGGTGCCGGCACTGCTCGCTCTTGCGACCGTGAAGGCGTTGGTTCAGGTCTCGTACCTTCGCCCGTTCGTTCTCCAGTTCCCGCTTGAGGTCGGCTTCGCGCTCCAGTGCTCGCTCGAAAAGCGCTTTGTAAGAATGGCACTGGGCTTTCAACTCGATGTAGTCGAGCTTGCTAAGGACAACCGCTTCGTTGGCGAAGGGGCGATCATCGCGCTGATCGGCCAGGGGTGGCGCTTCAGGGAGGGTGGCGGCGTCTTCCATGACGACCGTTATAGCGAAATACGGAGCGTGTGTCCCGTAATTTCTTCAGGTTGGCCTAAAAAGACCTATGGGGAGGCCGAATATTTACCCCCGGACGAGGCCCAGCTTGGTACAATGGCGTCATGTCTGCCGCCTCACTCACCCCTGCGAAACCCGTCGATCCGGATGCGCTGATCCAGACCCAGGCCACGGAGATATCCAGCCTCAAGCAGGATAATGCGCAGCTCGAGCGGCAACTGGATTGGTTCAAGCAGCAGTTGTTTGGCAGCAAATCCGAGAAGCGCGTCATCGAGAATCCGGAGCAACCCCAGCTCACCGGTTTGCTGGGTAAGCCGGTCCCACCGCTGCCGCCGGGTGAGAAGCAGCAGATCACTTACGAGCGCGGCAAAGGCAGGAAGCAGCGGGACGATGACTGCGTGACCGATTGCGGTCTGCGCTTCGGCCCCGAGGTGCCAGTCAAAACCATCTCCCTCGATTCCCCGGAACTCAGTGGCCCCGATGCCGATCAGTACGAGGTTATCGGCTACAAGACCGGCCGCCGGCTGGCGCAACGTCAAAGTGCCTTTGAAGTGTTGTGCTACCAGCGTGCGGTGCTGAAGCGTAAGGACTCCGGCAAGATCACCACCACGCCGGCGGCGCCCAACGTACTGGAAAACAGCGTTGCTGATGTCAGCTTCCTGGTGGGTATGCTGGTCGACAAGTTTACTTATCACTTGCCCTTGTATCGTAAGCGATCATCCTAAGCCGTCTTGCGGTTGAGGTGGTCTGAGAATTAATTTCCAGGCCCCATCGCCCTGAAGTGCGCAACCAGTGCCTTCAGGTCTTCCTCGTCCATATGCTGATAGTCCTCGAAGCTCTCCGGCATGTATTTCTTCAGGATCACATTCACCTCGGCAATGTGCCGGAAGATCTTGTGCCGGTGCTTGGAGCGTAATCCGTCCAGGGCGACAGTCGTGTACGCTGCCCCGACACGGTGGGCCTTTTCCCATAAGGGTATGCTGCGGTCCCGCGCAATGCGCTCAACCTCACGGGCACTGGCTTCCCAACTGGCGTAAGCGGCTTTATCCGCCATGATGGCACCGCATCACTCGAGCTCGAGGTGGTTGGTGTCGATCTGTACGGCGCCATGGGTGAGAAACACGCGCAGCGCCGCCTCCCGCTCAGCCACGTAAGCCAGGGCTTTGCTCAACGGGTTGGAAGGCAACAGCTCGGCGCGCTGGCGTTGCTCAGCAACCCAGTCAAAGAAGGCGTCCACGATCGGGCCACTGTGTGCTGCTCGCCAGGCAACGACCGCATCGCCCTCGAACTCCCGGGCGCGGATTGCCGCTTCAATCTGGTACAGGTCGGCCATGCGATCCAGCGCCTGTTGCGCCAGCTCCGGCTCCATCGTCAGCGCCCGCTCGAAACCGCGGCGGCCGTGCGCCTTATCTTGCGCTCAAGATAAGGCGCAATATCCCGAGCCGGAATTTATCTTGAGCAGCCGGTCGGTATGTTCTCCAACTCCATAGGACCGCCTGTAATTCATGGATAAATGTTGATCTGATCTAGGTTTTTGGCTTTGCTTTAATCCAGATAAATCCGGCTTACTATAGGGATTCTAAGAACGCCAACAAGTTCGGTTTGGGCTCCCAGCTTGAACCACGCCGGGGAGTCAGACCGGATCGTTCCCAGAAGGCCTCCAGTGCATCGCGCTTCATTTGGAGATTCGTCGTAATATAACGGCTGGTGGTGGCGATGCTCGCATGGCCGAGATAATCCCGGATTACGGTGACGTCAACACCTGCTTGCAAAAGCGCAACGGCACAACTATGCCGCAAACAATGCGGCGTGATATGCCGACGATGCAAGGCGGGTGCCTGGCGAGCTGCCGCGGCCACGTGCTTGTTCAAAATATAGGCAATACCATCGCGCGTGATCGGTTGGCCGTTCCGGTTGTGGAAGATTGGATCATTTCGACCTCCATCACGCACGCTGGGCAGCCGCTGCAAGGCATCGACAGTCTCACGCCACAAGGGACAGTGGCGGACTTTATTGCCCTTTCCCTGAAGACGGACGTGAGTTGGCTTGATCAGGCACAGATCTTGAACACGAACGGCAATTGCTTCACTGACCCGTGCGCCGGTGTTATATAGAAAGAGCAGCAATACGTGGTCTCGACGCCCGAAAATAGTGCGGCAATCGGGTTGTCGCAGGATCAACCGGATATCTTCGGGTTCAAGGTAGTGCGCGGGGGATGTGCGTGTCCGCTTTGAAGGAATCGCCAGTACACGGTGATACTGATTTGCACGCGAGAGATCTTGGCGAATCAGGTGCCTGAAGAAGCTGCGAACTGCGGTGAGTCGATAATTGCGGGTGGCGGCGGAGTTGACTCGCTCATTCTCGAGGTACACTAAGAATGCTTTGATAGCTTCGACGTTCAGATCATCTGGCTGAAGGTCACTGATGGCACATCCCAATCGATCGGCTAGGAAGCGGAAGAGAAGTTTCAAGGTATCACGATAGGCCCGAACGGTGTGGTGACTGGCACCGCAGTGGCGCTCCATATGGTCCTCGAAGAATGACTGTACCAGAGGCAGCAGCTCTGGTGATTTAGAACGAGCCATCAACTCGAGCCCCTTTGATAGACCCGATGTGCGAACCGGTCACTTGCCAGCTGCAGCAACTCGGGTGTGGCGTGCAGGTAAACTTCCGTACCGAGTACGTTGACATGCCCCATGTAGGCCGATAGCCAGGGCAGCTGCGAGTGAACATCAACACCACCGTGATACCAGTCGGTGAGGCGGTGAACGGCATACGCATGTCGAAAGTCATATGGCCGCGGTCCCCTTCGGCCCCGTGCGGGCTTTAACCCCAGCTTGCGCAGGCTATACGTCAGTGACTGAAGACAAGCAGTCGATGGGCGATGACTGGGAGTTGGTCGGCTACGAGACCAGTGAGCAACTAGCCGTGCGGCAGCGAGAATACTACGTCAAGTGCCTGAAGCGGGCCAAGTATGTTCGCAAGCAGGCGGATCAGGGCGATAAATATCCGTCGGGGTCGGAGCCGGGCATCAAGGTAGCACCGCGTGCCGCTGTGATGTTGCCCAAAGCGATTGCCGACAGTTCATTGTTGGCCGATGTCATTACCAGCAAGTTTGTCGACGCCGTATCGTTTTACCGGACCGAGCGCATTCTGAAGCGAGAAGGCATTGAGATCGGCTATTCCACCTTGTGCGAATGGCCGATCCAGTTGGCCGAACGCCTGCAGCCACTGGTGCCGCTGTTAAAGGAACACCTGGCAAGCAGCCCACTGTGGCATCTGGATGAAACGACCCTGCAGGTTTTGCGCGAACCTGAACGCAACGATCGAAACAAGAGTTATCTGTGGGGTATCCGCGGCGGTCCACCGGACCAACCGGCTATCCTGTTTCACTACCATGAACGGCGCAATTACGATGCACTGAAGGCCTGGCTCGATCCAGCGCTAAAGGGCTTTGCGGGTGTCATCGTGAGCGACGAGATAAGCCGTACAATCGTCTGGTGGAGGAGTATCCGCAGATTACCGGACACGGCGGCTGTTGGCGCACTGCAGGAAAAAATTCTCCGATGCGGCCAAGGGGCGACGGTCGAGTTGGAGGCCCACAAGGTCTTGCAGCAAATTGCAGTGCTCTACCGACTGGATAACTCTGCAGTAGTCTGACCGCTTCGGATGCCGATTTGACTGTCAATGGCGTTCCATCCCGACGGATGAAAAATGCGTCGCTCTCGGAGCAATCCGTCGCACTCTCTATGTGGGCTCGTTCCTCCATATAGGCCTCCATTTGTTCTGCAAGGTCGGCACCAAACGGTACGAACCGAGTCCTGCCCTTGCTCGCGCGGATCAGAAACAGGGCCTGACTAAGATCCACATCTGCAATGCGCAGTCGTACCGCCTCGCCGAAGCGGAGCCCGGTGCAGTACAGAATCAGAATCAGCGTGTGGAGCATTCTTGACCAGATATTGCGTCCTTGATGTGCCCTGGCTGCTGTCAGAAGTTGATGAACCTCCTCTTGCGAGAAGATATATGGAAAATAGCTGGACTCTGACTGTGGTGCCAAAGCATGATCCGGGACAAAGGAGTCGGGGTCACGGCGTTGCCGATAAAGGCAAAGCTGGCGCACGACCCCCAAGTAGAGCGAGGCAGTGACTGCTTTGCGACCATCGACGCAGGAAAGCCAGGCGTTGATAGTCGGTTCGAGCTCGATCACCGCGCATTTTGATCCGTCGTTACCAACGTAACGCTCGGCAAACCGTTGAAAATTACATAATGTGGCCTCGCTACGTTGATACGTATAACCCAAGGCGCGTTTGAACTCGAGGAATTCCGCAATATCATGTGACAGTTCTTCCGGCGTAATCCTGGTCATGCCGGCGGTACCGGTAATGCCAGATGCCGCAGGCTCTCTGTTGCTACGCGCAGGTAGGCCGAGGTCGATTCCGGGTTCCGATGGCCCAGGATATCGCCAATGAGTTTCGGTTGGATGCCGAGTTCCATCTGCCGGCAGGCTTGAGTATGGCGCAACACATGAGTACCGAGGTAGGTAGTGTAGTGTAGTGTCCTGTACAAAGTAATCATATATAATATCTTCGGGTTTTCGCCGGGGATTAATATGAATGCAGCCGTAGAAATTCAGTTGTCGCAGGAAGAGGAAGACTTACTGAAAAAAACCATCGGTAGCCGAAAAGCACCGGTACGCCTGATAGAGAGGTCCAAAATCGTTTTAATGGCCTCACAAGGCCATAGCAATATTGAAATCGCTCAGGAGCTAAACATCACCGCACACAAGGTTGGTCGTTGGCGAAATCGCTATGCCGCACACGGATTTGTCGGTGTAGAAAAAGAACGACCCCGTGGCAACAATCAAGGTGGTCGGAAAAGTACCGAGCAGGCCAAGTTACGTTCCAAAATAATCGAGATGACCACGCAGTCAAAACCGAATGACGCGACACATTGGTCCACGCGAACGCTGGCAAAGAAATTGGGGACGACGCATAGTTTTGTCAACCGTGTTTGGCAGGAGTCTGGACTCAAACCGCATTTGATGAAGGGATTCAAAGTCAGTAACGATCCTCGATTTGAGGAAAAACTGGTGGACGTTGTGGGGCTCTATCTCTCCCCTCCGGAAAATGCTGTGGTATTTTGTGTTGATGAGAAATCATCTATCCAGGCGCTGGATCGTACCCAACCAGGCCTTCCGCTGAAAAAAGGGCGCGCTGGCACGATGACTCACGATTACAAACGTCATGGAACGAGTACACTATTCGCAGCGTTAAATATAGCCAGCGGCGAAGTGATCGGTGAATGCAAGCAGCAGCATCGGCATCAAGAATTTTTATCTTTCTTGAAAATCGTGGAAAAGCAAACACCAAAGGAATTGGACTTGCATCTGATCGTTGATAACTACAGTACCCACAAGCACGAGAAAGTGAGGAAGTGGCTTTCGCGTAATCGGCGCGTGACGCTCCATTTCATTCCGACGAGTTCTTCCTGGCTCAATCTGGTGGAGCGCTTCTTTGGGTTGTTGACACAAAAGCAATTGAAGCGGGGCGTATTTACTTCCGTGAAAGAGCTTGAAGCTGCAATCACAGAATACATCGATCGGCACAACGAGACACCGAAGCCCTTCGTCTGGACGAAAAGCGTCGAAGAGATACTGGAAAAAGTTGGACGGGCCAAGGCCGCCCTACAAAATGTATAGTATGTTTAGGACGCTACAGTAGCAGTCACGCCGGCACGTTGTGCATGGGTGTGGAGGATGTGCCTGATTGTGACCGAGCAAGCTAACTGCTTATGTGGAGCTCTCATGGTGATGAACAAATGCCGGCTCTGGGCATGCGGTGGCCGGCCATGCTGCAAATAATCGGCTAAGGCCCGTGCGATAGCGGGCAATAGAGGAAGGATGAAATCGGAACCTGTCTTTGGGCGCACCACGTGGAGAGTGCCAGCCTTCCAGTCAATGTCATCGAGCGTCAGTTGAATCGCTTCACCAGATCCCAATCCATAAGTGCTCATCATCAGCAGCAATGCGTAATCGCGTTTTCCACACGGGGTACGGCGATTGACAGCCCGCAATATACGTTGCACGTCCTCCCAGGCAATCGTTCTATGTGGGCGTTCATGAGGGCGCGTTTTGGGTGCCATGATCGACGATGAAAAATCAGCTGGCAGGCGCTCGGTCATATACAAAAACCGGACAAATACGCGCAAGGTCGAGCAAATATCAGCGACAGTGGCACGAGCATAGCAATGGGATGGACTCCTCCTCACCCTATCATTTCGGCGTCGATGCGCCAGAATGGCAGGTGGAAACACAACCATTCAGAGGATGAGGAGAGGCCCACGATGAACATTACACGAGTAGGTGTTGATATCGCAAAATCTGTTTTCCATGTGCATGCTGTTGATCGTCACGAAAGCACTCAGTGGCAAGCCAAGCTCAAGCGCAGTCAATGGCTTGAATTGTTGTGTGAGCGCGTAGAGCCCGGTGCGGAAGTCGCTATGGAGGCCTGTGCGTCGGCGCACCATTGGGGGCGAGAGCTGCAGAAACGAGGGTATCGCGTAAAATTGATCGCCGCTCAGTTCGTCAAGCCCTACGTAAAAAGCAACAAAAATGACCGTGTTGATGCTGAGGCCATTTGCGAAGCGATGAGTCGGCCCGGAATGCGGTTTGTCGCCGTCAAGAGCATCGAACAGCAGGATACCCAGGCAGCGCACCGGATACGGGAGGAACTCGTCGGTCAACGCACGGCAAAGGCGAATCAGATACGAGGCCTTGTTGGTGAATACGGTATTGTCGCGCCAGTCGGTATCCAGCAACTTCGGTGTGCATTGCCACAATGGCTCGAAGACGCAGAGAACGGCCTGACTGACGAATTTCGATTTTTACTCACCGACCTGGCAGAAGATTTGCGTTACCTGGACAGCCGGGTAAGCAGCCTTGATGAGCGGATCGCGCGGTGTGTCAAGAACGACCCGGTTGCGCGACGGTTGTTAGAACTGCGCGGTGTTGGACCACTCACAGCCAGTGCACTGGCCGGCGCTCTGGGTGATGGCAAGGGATTCAGGAAGGGACGTGAATTTGCAGCCTCCCTGGGGCTCACGCCTCGCCAACATAGCACTGGAGGGAAAGACCGATTGCTGGGCATCAGTAAGCGCGGTGACGGCTACCTGAGGAAATTGCTGGTGCATGGCGCCAGAGCCGTGCTCCGGCATGCAAGGGATCGAGACGATGGGCTGAGCCAATGGCTAAATGAGCTAACAGCGCGGAAGCATGTGAATGTTGCGACGGTGGCATTGGCGAACAAGACGGCGCGAATAGCCTGGGCGATTGTGCACAATGAGGTGGCCTACGACCCGATGCTTGCAGCGGAAAAGCAGGCTGCATAATCGCAGAGTTGTAATTTGGCAGGAGGACATATCACCACGGTTGCAGAGCATTATGCTTGATGGCGAACAGGTTGAACCGACGTCAGAAAACCCCACAGTAGGCGCAGAGCCGAAGAGCTCGTTAAAGCGTTTGGGAGCTGGCGTGCGAATAGCCCATCAGGGTCCGATGCCTACGAGAACGGCATCATCAATGAGACCGGATACACGCAGGCAGTCGTACCTTGACGCAATCGAACAAAGTGCTTGCAAAAGAGGAGGAGTCCATACACGCCTACGGAGAACAATCACGAACTCATCGATATCCGGCAAGCGGGGTTGATGCAGCTTGTGGCCTCGTTCATTAACAAACTTCTTGAACCGAATAACGTGTTGGATCTTCTTATGAATCGTGATTTCCGGGTTGCCGCGCTCGAGGCGCAGATGCTCTGAAAACTCGCATATCAAAGGTGATGGCGATGGCAATGCTTTCTTTGCGGGAGCCCAGAGAGGCAACGACTCATTCAGCGTTTGCAGTGCCGTTGCCCAAGCATAGAGCGCGCTGCGTGCACTCTCGAATACCGTGTTGAAATCGATGTGACGCGACCGGGCGTACCACTTGGAGAATTTGTGAACCCCAACCAGGGAAAACTGTTCTCTCTCGTCAAGCTGCTTCTCGCAACAGTACGTCGCGAATCGTAGTATCCACAGCCGATAAACGTTGATCGAACTACGCTTAACCCATCTTTGTCAGCCTGATCAAAAATGCCATTAAAATCATAGCGCTAGCATTTCGATCGGTGTTTTAGGTCACTACGGTTTGTTGATTTACGGTACCACTACCGTCCTTTCGGTATTACCGGGTAAGCCCTTTAAGCCCAGAGCACGCAACACCAGCTGCTGATCCGCGTTGGGTCGGCAGCTCTTGCGGATGTGGATCTGTTTCCCGTTCTCACCCCGCAGGCTTGTAGTGATGCGCACTTGTGTTCCCATGGTCGTGCGGATCGTGTCCCAGCTGTCGTGTATGCCATGCGTTTTTAGCCGGCAGCGTAATTGATGCACCAGGTTGTAGGCCAATAGTGTGATGAACAAGTGCGCTTCCACACGGTGTGTTTTCTGATGGTAGACCGGGCGCAGACCCAGTTCTGACTTGAGGCTGCGAAACACTGCCTCCAGGTCGGTGAGCATCGTGTAGGTGGACCACAACTGCTGCTCATCCCACTGTGTCTGATTGCTGCGCAAGCAGTACACCCCGGGGTGTACGTGCTTGTCCCCGGCGGCAGGTGTAATGCGCTGGACATGGATCGCGGTGGCAATATTTTTGTCGGCATCGCCGTCAACCGTGACATCGTAATAACGGGCCACCTGACTGTATTTCTGACGCAGGCGCCCGATCTTTTCATGGACCTTGTCGAGGCGCTTGAGTCGACGTGGTCGGTCCAGGCCTTCGACCAGGTGCTGCAACTCGGCTTCCAGCCGCTGCGAGGCACGCTGCTGCATGGCAGATTCCTTGGCGGCCTTGCGTTCAGAATGGCAGTAGAGTTCCACCTCACCCTGGTCCGTTTCTACGCGGTAGGCACGTACAGTATCTTGCTCCCGCTCTTTGACTGCCACACACTGCTCTTCATCGAATAGCCGGCGATGCTTGCGGCTGACGACGATGTAGTTAAAACCATGATCCCGCAGCCACTGAATGTTGCCTTCCGAAGCAATACCGGCATCCATGACAATGGTGGGTGCAGACCGCAGATCCAGTACATCATTGAGATCCTCATCGCTATCGTCCGCGACTTCACCAAGCGGTGAACGCAATTGCTCGATCATCTGCTGTAGTGTGGCCGGCTCGCTTACATTACCGGGAAAAATCCGGCTGCGCCGGGTGAAACCGCTGCCATCCAGTACCAATGCCAACGTGACCAGGGGACAGTCACGGCGCTTTTCCTTGGAGTGGCCATAGGCGGCGAGATCATTGTATTTGCCCGTTCCCTCGAAAAAGGTGTTCGTTAAATCGTAGAGAGTGATGCACTCCTGGATGCCGAATAAAGCCACATGGTGTTGATAGAGATGGGCTTCAATCGCCTCGTGATTCGCCCAAAGCAAATCAGCGGCGCGGTACAGCGCCGACAACCCCTGCTTCTCGTAATCGAAACCCAACAGATCGCCCAGGGCACTGTGCGTTTGTAACCACGCGTGAGTAGACAACTCACTGCCTGGCTGCAACATACGACCGACCACGTTGCCTATCGCGGCATGCAATTGCGGACGATTGAAGCCCAGCGTGTTCAGATGTTCGAGCAGGCCCGACTCTTCCACGGCCGATAGCGCCAGCGCTTCCCCACCCACCGAGCGACTGTTGCTATGCTCGAGCGAGCCCAGATCAACGGCATGATACGCCGGCTTATCCGCATCGACTTTTGAATGACTGCCTTCATGCTGACCAACATCCTTGCCCGCGATGGCGAGGAGCTCACCGCCGGAATACTTGTGCAATAGCAGATTGACTAGAGTGCGCGCATACTCCTCCAGCTCCACCGACTCCGGATCGAAGAAACTATCCTGCCCGAGCAGGATCTGCTCGATGTGTTGTGTCAATTCGGGCCATTGTTCTCGGGGGCAGTTGAAGTGGTTGCCGAGATTGAGCAGGGTGCGTTGGCGCACGCGATTGCCGACTCGATAACTCTCCACCAGGCGGTGACTGTAGTAGGCGGTTCCGTCTTCGGTGGTCCGTGTTTTGACGCGGCGAATAAACATGCCGGTACAGTATGGACTGGTCTGTAATCTGTCAACCCCAAAAACATATTTTATGTCACTACATTTTGTTTTTTGGAGGCCCCGTCAATATAACGATATGATTTGCATACAATTAATTTCGCCGGCACGGCTATTATTCCGTCAAAATAGCTGAAATCGGGTGTCTACTGACAAAGATGGGTTAATGCTTGGGTTTTAAAGAATACGGGATTGGAAAATGTGGCTAGGCGTTTAAGTCTCGATAGAAGCTGAGACGGTAGTGTTGAAATTGGAATGAAGATCTGGTTCGCGATGACTAAGGTTGTTTGCGTTGGGCAAGCCGGGATGAGGCTCTCCGAAATGGGTAGATTATTTTCCCAAGGTTGCTCACCGTCTAAATCGAGTGCGCTTGGCTTTTGCACGATGTAGCCAAGATTTACGATCAGTTGCCCCAGTCCTGCAGCGGGTAGACGTTTCAGGCCAGACAAATATGTCCATTGGTCATCGATGGGCGAGAGTTCATTGTCCACAAACAGTGACGCTCCCCGTGTTCGAGGTTCGTATTGCAGAGGTAGAGCTATTAGATTCCCTAAGCCGCCGGTAGGCATCGTGTCCTGATTGGGAAACAGTCGATCATAGGAATCGAAGCCCAGTTTTGGATAACGTTCCATGGCCCTGTCCATGAGAGCGAATCCTAATGCCCGGGCTTGTATTGCAGCTACGGGTGCATCAAAGAAGATCCAGGCATGCGCGCCGTTACCGGAGCGTGATATTTCGACAGCACAATCAATTCCCGCATCAGTGCAAGATTCTCTAAATGCAGCCACAGAGTCTTTCCAATCTGACTTATCGAAATCTGCGGCTAAAAACCAGCACACATCGCCATGAAGTAGTGGATAGACCCCGGCGGTTAATTTGCCGGTTAAGTGGCCATGGATGACCGACTTTTCCAAGGGTATGTAGGAGCGATGTCGACATTCGCTGCACTTAATGCGAGGTTTGTCACAGACCCCGCGTTTCCATTCGTTGTGACACGCAAACGAGTATCCAGATCGGCCCGAATAGTTTTCCCAACGAGTTGCAAACAAGTCGGTTCTCCCACGAAACAACGAACAAAACAGCTGTATCTTTTGATCCGGAGTAATCTCCTCGATCACCGATAACCTGTCCGGAGTCGCCAGGATTTGCATTCGCTCACGTAGCAGGCGCTCCCGTTCTGCTGCAAGCTTTGCGAGCTGCTTATCTATTTCGTTTAGCCGGTGATTTAATCTCTGTTGATTGACCATAGTCCCAATCTAGAAACGCTTATCTTTATCGACTAAAAAACATGTGAGCCATTCAGGATCAACTGTATCACTATTCGGATTGGGAGTTACTGTAGAGGCGTGCCGGAAACTCGGCTAGATTATCTTTGCCGAACCGACGCCAAACAAGAAGCCGGCCACGAACTTGATTGAATTCGTATAGGACACTGGTATTCGCAGCTACTTCAGGGAGTGTGATGCATTATCGATTGACTTGACCAATGCCCCTGTACTCGTTGAAAAGTACAGGCTTGATGAACTCCTTGTGCGCTGCCTTTTCTTGTTAGGGGCTCAGGTACCAGCCCTTTCGCTTGCCATCTTCGGCGCTCCTTTGATTTCAGTCCATGTACTGACCACAGTTTTTGCGGTGGCCTATCCTTTTCGAACGTTGGCTGACTCGAGCCTCTTCGTGAGTCTGGATAGCTGCTCTGTCAATGCTGCCATCTGCTGTGCATGGGATAGTCCATCAGCCCTGGACTGATTTTCAAGCTTGATGTTAAGGGCTTCAACGGTGTTCTGTAATTGTGTGCAACGGGATTCCAGATGCTCGTTGGCCTGCTGAAGCAGAGCGCTTTTCTTCGCGTTGGCGGACGCTTCCTTTTCATGGTTGGCGACTTGTGTTTGCAATGCGTCGATGCCTTCCTCGGTTTCCCGAATCAGCTTCATCTTCTGCTGACTGTCTTCCGCTGACTGCTTTGCCGCTTCAATCAACTCCTTGGTGTGTTGTTTTTCCTGAGTCAGCCGGCTCCTTAACTGATCAATCGTATCGTGAGCCGCAATCAGTGTTTCGGACATGTCTTGTTGTTTTGCGGCAGCTTTATCGCGTGTTGCGTCGAGCCTGTTATGTAGTGCTTGATGCTCCCGTTGTAATGCCCGGTTGGTTTCTTTTGATGCTGCAAGTTCAGCTGTCATTCTGCTGCGTTCCAGCCCGCCATTTTCCAGCTGTACCCGATTAACGGCTAATTGTTCAGAGGCCTGGGCAAGGGCGTTTTTAAGGTTGTCATTATCGGCCTTGAGGGCATTGCCTTGTTCGACCTGGTCGCGGATGGTTTCAGCGGCAGCTTGCAGTTGGGCCTTCGAGGCTTCCAGTTGTACTGCGGCTTCGTTGAGCCTTTGATCACGCAGAGCTTCGTCTGCGGCAAGAATGCCCCTTGCCTCGTTGATCATCTGGTCAAACAGGTTGCTGGTTGCGATCTGCACGCTATTGGCGCTTGCGTCGTCCTCGGTGTGCGTGGGCTGAAGCTCTCTCCAGGATCGCAAATATTGTGCCAAAACATCCGTACTGCCGCCAATAATGTCCCGCAGCCGCCGGACACTGGGCTCGATGCCGTCTTTAGCTAACTGGTCACAGGCCCGGTAAACGGCCTTTTCTCTTTTTCGCATATCAATCATCGGCTTCTTCCCGGTGGTTTCCTAAATGGTATTTCGGCGTGTACCGATACTGTTTAGCGGAGTTTGTTGCTAAAGCGCCGTGTTTCTGAGCGAATATAGGCCAATTTGCCATAAAAGTACAGAACGGTACAGTACGGTACATACTAAATAATGACTTTTTATAACATCCGTAAATACCTATTTACGCTATAATAAAATAAAAACGAGGGCAGGGGTGTACCGTACTCCCCCTCATCGCAGTCATTCTCGGGGGAGGCTCATGTATGGCGGATCAATTGCCGGTCAAGCTGTTCGGGCACGTCGATAAAGCCCTCGCCGAGCATGGCTATGGCTTCGATAATGCCAGGCACTGCGACCCGGCAAACCTGTACATCCTGTCCCTGACCTCCAGGGAAAGCCGGAACACCATGCGCCGTGTGCTCAACCAGATCGCATTAATGTCCGACTATCCCGGTATTGAAGCCGTCCCCTGGACAGACATTACCCGGCAAGGTGTTTTCAACCTGCTGGGTTCGCTCAGCGCCAAAGGCCGCTCCCCTGCAACGCGCAACCTGTACTTGTCTGCGCTCAAGGGCGTGTGCAGGGAAGCATTCCTGGCCAAGCAAATGACGGCCGACGAGTACCAGATGATACGCCAGGTCAAGTCGGTGAAATCCCGGGCATTACCCCGGGGTCGCGCACTGGAGGCCAGTGAAATATCCCGACTGATGGATCATTGCCTGACCGTTGAAGGCCCTGCCGGGGTCAGGGACGCCGCGCTGCTGGCGATCTTCTTTGGATGCGGTCCGCGCCGGGCCGAAATCGTCAAAATTGATACCGGGCACATTGATGCCGCTGAAGGGACGATCGTGGTCATTGGCAAGGGTGACAAGCATCGCGAGTTGATCATGCCGGGTCGAACCGCAGAAATACTGGAGCAGTGGATGGCCAAGCGTGGCGCCTGGGAAGGTCCGTTGTTTGTTGGCATCAATCGGTGGCGACATATCGGCGCCAGGCGCCTGTCAGATCGAGCGGCTTATGCCATCGTGAACCGTCGTGTGGCGCAAGCAGGGATGCAAAAGGCCTCCCCCCATGACTTGAGGCGCAGCTTTATTACCTACCTGCTGGATTGCGATGTGGATATTGGCACTGTGGCTGATATGGCCGGCCATGCGGATGTGAATACCACCCGAATCTATGATCGACGCCAAAAGAAACGGAACAAGAAGGCGGCCGAGAAAATCAAATTCTAGAGTCAATGTCGGCTTGATCGATGAAAATAAGTGAGCATGAAATCATTTCTTGAGAAGCCAGCGTTTTCGTCAGTTGTCGGGATTTGTTAATAAAACGAGGGTTTTCTTTACTCGGTGGTCAGCAAGAGATTTTATGATATAGTATCCAAAGGTATTACCTTTTGATATTTAGGTGGCAAAATGGCAACATCAGTAAAACTTGATGATGATCTGAAAAACCGGATCCAGCACTTAGCTGAAGTGCGACATCGTTCATCGCACTGGATCATGCGCGAAGCGATTCGAGACTATGTTGAGCGTGAGGAAAAGCGAGAATCTTTCAAACAGGATGCATTGCGAGCCTGGGAAGCCTACCAGGAAAACGGATTGCACCTGACGCTTGAAGAAGCTGACGCTTGGCTGGCGAAGCTTGAGGCGGGCGAAGATGCGGAGCTGCCTAATTGCCACATCTGATCTGGTCTCCGCCAGCTCTCGCTGACGTACAGCGACTCTATCGCTTCCTTGCCCTGAAAGATGAAAACGCGGCTCGACGTGCCATCAAAACAATACGGGCAGGCGTGAAAATACTGGCACACCAGCCAGAGGCAGGACGTCCTGTTGAAGATATGGATCCAGTGTTTAGGGAATGGCTGATCGATTTCGGAGGTAGTGGCTATATCGCGTTGTATCGCTTCAATGGTGAAACCGCAACGATTCTTGCCGTGCGACATCAAAAAGAAGCCGGATACTAAGATAAGAAAGAATAATGACAGATGACGGCCAATGAAAAATTCCTGACTCAACGGCAACGTTACCAACCGGAGACGTTGCCCCAGGATTTCTCCGATGAGGAAATGGCCAGGGACTGGACACGGTTCCGTCGCAAATATTGTGGGATGCTTATTAACAGTGATCGTCAGGCACAGCTACCTGTGGGTCCCGAAAATTGGAGACTCTTGATTGTATTGCATATTTCTGGGTGATGGTTGCTCCTCGGACCCATGATACGACTAATCCATTTTACTCTGACGTTGGTGACTACATCTGTCCGATCGCGGCTGTCTTTGCAGGCGGAGAATGCGGCGCTGCGGAATCAGTTGTCTCTGTATCGAAAATCAGGACAAAGACCAAGAATTAGGCCTGCTGACCGGCTGCTCTGGTGCTTCATAGCGAAATTTTGGTCGGGCTGGCGAAGAGCCCTGTACTTTGTCCAGCCCAGGACCGTAACGACCTGGCAGAAAAAGCGATTCCGTGACCACTGGCGTGCACTCAGTCAGTCGGCTAAAGCCGGCCGACCTCGAATCTCGCCAGAGCTCAGAAAGCTCATTGGGCGGATGTGGGAAGCCAATCCGACGTGGGGCTCGCCGAAGATCGTCGCTGAACTTGCGATGCTTGGAATCGACGTTGCCAAGTCAACGGTGGAAAAGTATAAGCCGAAGCGAGACCGGGCCGCCGTCACCGACGTGGAGAACGTTCCTGGACCAGCATGTTCGAGATCTGGTATCGATCGACTTTTTCATCGTCCCGACGGCTACGTTTCGGGTGTTGTTCGTCTTCATCGTGCTGGCCCACGACCGGCGGCGAATTGTTCACTTCAATGTGACGGAACATCCTACGGCGCAGTGGACGGCGCAACAGATCTGTCGAAGCGTTTCCGTTTGATACTGCTCCGAGTTATCTGATTCGAGACGGCGATGGCATATACGGCGAGCGCGTTACGCGGAGGATTGAAAGTCTGGGTATCAACGAGGTCATCACGGCACCTGCGTCGCCATGGCAAAACGCCTATGTGGAACGAGTGATCGGGACGCTACGCCGAGAACTTTTCGATCACGTCATCGTGCTCAACGAGCGGCATCTCAAGCGACTTATGTCGTCGTATCTGGATTACTACCATCCGTGGCGAACACACCAGTCCTTGAACAGCGACGCGCCGGACGGTCGTCCCGTACGAGCATCGGAATCCTTGCAACGTTGTTGAATTCCCAGCCGTCACGGCCTTCACCATGTCTATCTTCCGAAGGCTGCATGAATATTCGGGACCCACAGGAATCACCATGGCCCGTGCCGGAGTCACTTATCACGATATCGCTAAAGCAGCTGAAGTCATTAAAAGCCGTCGCCAAGAGCCCACGGTGGATCGGGTGCGCGAGCATCTGGGGCACCGGCAGCAAAAGCACCATCGCGCCATTGCTCAAGCGTTGGCGGTTAGACAATGGGGAGACGGCCGATGTCAGTGGACTGCCGAACGACCTCGTCGAGGTGGTAAAGTCCCTGCATGAGCGGGTACAGCAGATGGCCGACCACCGTATCGAACAGGCGCGCAGGGAATTTGAGGCGTTAAATGAAGAACTCCGCACAGAGTTGACCCATGCCAAGAACACCATCGCGCAACTTACTGCCGGACAACAGGATCTTGAGAACCAGGCAGAACGGCTGAGTAAAGAAAAAAGCGCACAAAGTCGGTCCCTGGAAGACGCGCGTGTCAGCCTGGCAAAGGCCGAGTCCCAGCGAGACGAAGCTGTTACACGAACCAATGACTTGAAACAAAGTGTCAGTGAACTCAAGCAAGAAAACCGGGATATTCGCGATCATTTCGAACATTACCAGCAGCGCACTGCCGAAGACCGCCAGCAGGAGCGCGAACAATTCCGTTCAGTTAACCAGGGGCTGAAGGATCAGATCCAGGATCTGCAACACCGGCTCGCCCAAACTGAGTCGAGAGCGTCAGAGCTGTTTGACGCCAATGCGCAGTTACAACGACATGCCGATGAATTAAAACAGGCCAATGCGGCGCTAAATAGCGACTTGAAGGGAAAGATAGAAGATATCCAGAACCTGAAACACGAGCTTGAAGAAATCGTGACGAAGTGCCGGGAATATCAGCATAGAAATGATCAATTGGCGGAAAACGTGGCCGTGCTCACCACTCAGAAAGCAGATACCGATAAACAAGTGGCCGTGCTATCCCACGCATTGGAGACCACCAAAGCCGAACCGAAAACCGCCCAGGATAAAGTGGCATTTCTGACCGACGAGAATAAGGTGATTCTTCAGGAAAAAGCAGTGATTCTAGGGCAGTTTAAACAGCTCCAGGGCTCGCTGTAGCCGACTGGTTGCATTTTGACCATCTGGCTGTTTAATGAAGGAATCGTTGCCAGCCTTTAAACGAGCAAACTTGTCAAATTTGTCGGTTCTTCCACAAGACCCCAAGTAGGCAGGCCAAGGAGAAGCATCGATTCGACAAACGTCAGGCGGAAGAAGAATATTGATATTCCTTTTTATTATCAATGCGTTATAGGTTTTGTGGCTAAATTCAATGCTTTTACCGGCCGAACCTCAAATACAGGGATAAACGGCTATCAAACGGAAACCTACGGTTACGAGGGTGCCACAGGATTCAAAACCGTAGGTTTTCGTTCAAATGCCCCCGCTGGTCCTGCTTGCAAAAAGACCTGAGACGAGTGAACGCTAGTGTTTAATTGTAGTGTAGTGGCTCAGACCTGATCGGGGACCTCCTCAACCCTCAGCCAGGTCAAATTCAAACTACAAACTTCATTCCGAAGAGAGATATTTACTTGGCTCGCCACTCCAGGTGACATAAAGCCCGTTAACTGCCCTGGTACTTGCGACATGAAACAAGGCACGCTCTCCCAATTCCCGCGTCCTCTGCTCTACCGGATCGTCCGTGCCGCCAAGCGCATACACTAACGGCATGACGCCTTCACTCACTCCCACCAGAAAAACCACCCGAAATTCCAGGCCTTTAACCCTGTGCATATTCGCCAGCCTTACTCCCGGAATGCGGTGGTTGTCGGCAGAATCACGGCTAATCCGATGATGCTCCCTTCCTCGAGAAGCCAGTTCGCTCTCCACAGTCCGGTGCTGCTTGGCAGTGCGGCCAACCACACAAATGTCTTGACTGGCTTGGCCGGACTCAATCAACCGATCGATTTCATCTACAACCCATGCGGCTTCTTTGTCCTTATCTTGAAAGCCTTTGAGTAAAGGTGACTGGCCGTCGACCAAAGAACGGTAGCCTGCTACTGGATCGAGGCCATCATCAAGGTCATCCACTTCGACATCCTCCAGAATTGCAGTTGCGAAGCGCCGAATTTGTTCTGTGGTGCGGTAGTTGACCCTTAACTTTCGGCCGCGACCGCGGATATTAATGCCGCTCCTGCTAAGCGGAGCCTTACGGCCATAAATCCGCTGATGGCCATCACCCACAATCATCAGGTCATTTTGCTGTTCCTCCACGAGATGACGGACCAATGTAAGTGCTTCACTGCCAAAGTCCTGGGCCTCATCCACTACAGCGGCTCTGTAGGGCCTGGCCACGGCGCCAGACTGAAGCAAATCGAGTGTCAGATGTATGGCATCCTCAGAACTCATCAAGCCCTTCTGGTGCAGTTGCAACCGCATTTCCTCAAAAACAGGCCATATCAGCGCGCGCTGTCTACGTGAAAGAGGCACGCCGCGGCCGACTCGGCTAGCTTTGAAGTACTCGCGCTGGTTCATTACCCGCTGGGGGAGAATCACCAGGCGCCATTCCTCCTGGTAGAACGTGTCAGGTAATAAAAGTTCGCTACTTGAAAGTTGTATGGCTCTGTTCCAGCAAGCATCAAAATTCGATTGCCCTGGATAAACGATATTTGCGCCCTGGTGCTCACGTTTGAGGAACCTGTTTACCCAAGCATCGATATTCGTTACTTCAATCTGCTTCATCTCTTCAACACTGCAGATTTTTCGTAAATTAGCTTCTATATCAGTTGCCAGATTTCTGGTAAACGTGGTGAAAAGCAGTCGCTCGTCGGAGCTAAGCACATTCTTAACCAGCCACCGAGCTCTATGCATAGCGACAACCGTCTTACCCGTACCCGCACCGCCGAGCACGCGAATCGGCCCATTCCAGTCTCGCTCTACCAGCTTTCTCTGAGTGGGATGGAGAAATACACGCCACTGTTCAAGAGGAGCCTCGAGCATAGACTGTAGCTCAAGCTCATCGCCGATCACATGGAACTTGCGTTGACTCTGAGTACGCTGCAGCGCCGCTGAGAGGTCATCAGTATCAACCTGCGGACCTGCTGGACGAGCATACTCTTCCAGCACTTCATCCAGAGGCACACCATCCGCTAAAAAGAGCAGAGCTTCATAGGCGTCCACTGGCAGCCTGGCCTTAATCGCCTCTAGCTCTTCGACAGCAGTGATTTTGGCAACTAATGGAAGCTGCTCCTCAGGCACTCCCAATCGGAGCAGCTCTCGATCCCGGCAATTAAAAATGGGCTTCGCAGGCACATCAATATGCGCTGTACTTGTATCAACTTCTGCTGTCGCATCAGGTTCCCCTGGCTGCGAGTGAACAACCTCATACAGCTGGAGTACCCCGGTCTCGGGATTGATATGGCACTTGTGGCGCCGGGCCCAGTCGTAAGCATCGTCATGCTTATCTACCCACATCATGAGGTAAACATTACCTTTCTCGGGATGATAGACGATTCCGCGATAATCCTGATCTATGCGAACTGATCGATACTGGGGACTGGCCGCGTCATTGATTCGCTCGTAGTTGATGCCACTAGCCCTGGGGTTTGTCCGAAACTTACTAACAAACTCATTTACTTTTTTCTGCTTGCTACGGGGTATATCGGCAAACGCTGAGAAAAAGTCCTGGGAGATGGCGACCTGCAAATCCAGTGCGGCTTCAGCCATTAAATCGTCCCTCATTGATTAATTTTTCCATTGCGATTAGTAGTTGCTCATTCGCCACGATAACTGTCCAGCCCGACGGAAACTCATCGACTGGCTGAAGCACAACAGCAACTTTTTGCTGAGACCAGCACAGCTCTACCATACTACCGTCAACTATGATTTCGCCTGACTCATCCGTCAGATCAAGTCCACATTCAGGCACGGGTATCGGTTTGCTTGACAAGCCTATTAGCAGGTCTGGATCAACGTCGCTGAATTCCAGCGCTTCTCGCCAGTCCTGAGGTAGCTCGTTCTTGGGCTCGATCGAAGCTTCAACAACCGGCGAAGCGTAAATCTGGTCTAGATGCACCGCCTCCAGACTTCCATCAGCGACACATAGCCGGGTTGCCATGCTGAATTTCGGCAGGTATTGAAGTAGGTTGGCGGCATGCCAGAAGCCGCGCCAGCCAGCTTTGAATTCTTCAGTAGACTGCTCCTTGGCGTCATCAATGCACAGGTGAAGCCCGAGGCTTTCCCCGATCGTGGCTAGGTCACCCGTTTGCACAGCACTGATTGGCAATACGGTGGTCAACTCAACCATCCCCGGGCTATTGCTTAGCGCATCCATAAAACCACCGGGAACATGATCCTGCGCATCAATATCCAGCTGTTCACGAACAAATGCCGGCGCATTTTCACTCATCTCGTAAGAGATCTTTTGCCTGACACTCGCGTCTCCTGCAAATGCGGGAGCTAATGCAGTAAACCCGCGATAGACTGCGCTCTGAAATAGCAAAAACTCTGCCGTCTTAGGAGACCCCAAAAGGCAGGCTAACCAGTCAAAAGAGTCCCGTTGATTACCAATGGAAAAGTCAGCCGAGCCTGGCCAATCGGAGTTTTCTGCGCTCTTCTGCCATAAGCCAGCCATGGCATCCTGCTGCCGTGCGACACGAGACATCATGTTAATGCTACTAAGAGAGATCGATTTCCCCGTTGCAGGAAGATCATCCCAACCCAATGACCACACACGGTATCCGGCGAGCTGTAGGGCGGTGCGTTTGCGAACGTCATCGTCAAGAATGTTATGGTGGTACTGCAGTCCATCAAGATATACAACAATCGAACGAGAGTCTGCGGCATCTTCTGCTCTGGCGGGCGTCAGTACCAGATCAGCCTCTGTCTGAAGAGCAACGCCGTCTGCAGGACCAAACTTAACCTGGTGTTGAATTGTCCAGGCGACGGGGCGCGCGCCCTCGCCGGGCAAGGTGAGCAAACTTCCAGCTGTTCCGTTCACTAGTGTTTTAGTCAGCTGCGCACCAGGAATATTCGCCAGTGCGTCAACAAATTTCTGCTCCAGCTTGCTCTCAATCAGCACATTCGTGTTGATGCTCGAAAGAGTCTGTACAGGTTCTATCTGATCTCTGAGAGCAAGAATCTCTGACAGTAAGTCTTCCGCCGCTTTGCGCGAAATGTCCGGCATGTTTCGGCTGTTTCGATAGGCCAGAATACACCGATAGCACCCATCCAGGTGCTCCTCGTCTACGCAGGAACAGGATGTCAATGTATTCAGAGCAGAGTCCAGCACACTAAAAAGTATCTGTGGATCGCGCATTAGATCCTTGAGGTAACCACTCCCCCCGGGAATACGGTCGTAGAGCACGAGATATATTCGTTCACCGCTTCCCTGCATCGGAGGATCACGCATCTCAGTAACTTCAAGATGCTGAACATCCCCCTGGAAGTGCTTCTTTAGGCCTAAATTGAGCGCGGCAATAAATGAATAGAGTTTGGCTTCGGAGTAAGCCACTTCACTCAACGGCAGCAGGATTCTTATTCCCTCGGAGGTAAGCTCCCGATAGAGGTACAAACTTTCAAAAAAATCCTCACACGATTCCTGAGCAGGATCATCTCTCAGCTTACACGTGAACGCATGCATTTTCTCATTGCGCCGTGGCCGCTTCTTCTGCACCGTCCCACAGTGGCGGCAGAGTTTGAATCCAACCCGAGACGCCTCCCGCCCTGCGACTGAGAAATTGTGACCTTCTCCCATGCCTGGGCCAAAGTTCACTTCCCGAAGAGTAACTTTCTCGATGTATTCGAAACCAAAGGGCAGCGTCTCACTTTTTAGCCGGAATCCCCCCTGCATGCATTCAGGTGGTATATCGATTAACTTCTGCCTGTTAAAAAAGAGCGGTTCACGACGCTCAGCATCGTCGCCAATACGATCATATCGGTCATCCGCCGTCGAATACACCTGGCGCAGCTTAAGCACCGTATGTCTTTGTCCACTATCCGACCACTGAGGACTTCCGCAACGGGGACATGCGCTGTGCCTGTCGCCAAGGTCCACACACTCTGAAAAATGGCAGCTATCACAAAACCGCCAAGCTTCAGCGCGGGATAGTTGCAAATCAATTTGGTCAATCTGCAGCTCATGAGATACCGCATAAAAGCGGCTTTCCGGCGCAAGCTCACCAAGCGCAGCCTGAGCGGAACGCTGAAAGCTGTAAGACTGCTTGTCGTAAGCTGACTCTCCTTCTCGCCGCTGCCCGGCCGTTTTGCGCCGTAATATAACGGACCGCAAAGTGACACCTTCCTCAGGAAACGCATAGTTTGGAAGCAAGCCTTCATCAGTAAAGAAATTCAGAACCGGTTGATTGTTAATCGCCGCCAGCAACGAGAGCACTGCACTACGCTCGCGCTCCACTCCCGAAATGCGCTCCAGAGTAACCTCATCTTCGGGAAGACCAAGCAGCCTTTCTCGTTCTATCTTGAGATCTTTCGCTTTTTTAAGCAGCACACCACGCTCTTGAACGACTTGCTGAAGTCGCTCCACGAGGCGCAGATTAAGCGAACGATCTCCGGAGTTTTGGATAAAGTCTTGAAGATATTGAACCGCGCCGGACTCAAGGGCGTCAAAAAGAGAGGCAAAACCGTTGAATATTGAATTTCTGTTCTCTTCAATAAAGGAGAGCAATGAATATGGAAACTGGTCGAGACGCGATTTCTCGACCGCATCAAGCACCTTGCGCAATTGCCCCGGGATAGCACTCTCGTCGACACCGCTGGCGACCCAGCGGTCGAAGCAATAAGCAATTAACTGGCGCTCCAATACTGCAACCGCCCTGAGAAATACACCAGGCGGGCGCATTGAACCCGCCATCATGTCTAGCGGCTCCTGGTAAAAAAACAGATCGTGGTTCTCTCCATTTGCCACTGTCACCGCAAGCGCATTGCCATCACGCCGGCCCGCCCGTCCGATTCGCTGCAAGTAATTGGCCTGGCCGGGGGGCACAGAGCAAAGCAAAACCGAGGACAAATCACCAATATCTATTCCCATCTCCAACGTGGGTGTTGCCGATAACAGATTGATGTCCCATGGTTTATCACCATAAATAAATGACTGCTCTATCGCCTCACGTTCTTCCGCAGGCAACAGGCTGGTGTGCTCGCTTGGCACCAAACGATGGGGATCAGGGATTGCCGGGGTAGTGCTGGGTAATTGAACTGGTAGCAAACTCAGGAACCCAGCACACTGGGCCCGCAGACAAGGCATAGCCTCATATTGCCTGCACAGAACAGCAGTGGTGTGAACTCGATGTCGGCATGTATCACACTGCAAGTCCCTGCACTCTCTCTCCAGCAGCAAACGTTGAGGATCAAGCAGCCACAGTGACTCATCTGCTGCCTCTCTCTGGACGAGCCAGCCCGCGCGGGTCAGGTGTTCGAGTGTCACCTTGTAGATCTGCCTGGCTTCACCAGCCACGAAAACCGCATCCTTCGCCAGGGTCTTGTTTAGCCAATTGGTTGCCCAGGTACCACGATTAGTGAGTACTATTGGCTCCAGAGTATTACTCACATGTCCGAGGGTGACTGCGGCGGGAGGACGCTGTGAACGACCAAATCCTGGCATCCAGGGCAAACGCTGCAACTGATACTCGCGCCCTTTATTGGCCAAATAGCTATCCAGCACCGAATCGTAAATCGCTCCAATCTGGCGCATGTGGTGTAACCAGCCAAGTACGAATGATGAAAAAGCGCGATCATCAGCCTCACGCAAAGCTTCCACTTCTTCGCGAAGGACATTGCCAATTTGGGCTAGCACAGGCGACAACTGCTGAACGTCAACACCGATCACGGCTTGACCCGTTCTCTCCAATGATCGACCGAGTAAACTCCGACGCCCAAACTCGGCGAAGCACTCCCAAGACAAGCGTTTGCTAACCTGGTCAACGAGATCGCCATCGGTAGGTAGCGTACCTTGCTCCTTGAGCCGAATATAGCCTGGATGCCACTGCATATTGGGAGCAATAAACCGCCCGCAGTAATCGGGATCGCTACCACTGCGATCTAGCCAGTAACCAGGCAATCTATCTGCAGCATCTCGCAGAGATATTGCGACGGGCTCTTGTTGCAACCAGATCGACATCGCATGCCGGATGACCTGCCGCCACGTATTCGCACCCAAAAAGCCTGCTCTGTGAGCTGCATCCTGCACTGAATCTGAAAAAGCGATCAGCTTATAATCATCATTGAAATGGGTAGTAAACAATTTACCCGTCATGACGCTAGCGAGGGACGTGGCTCGATAGCCAAGCACCGCCAGTGAATCGCGAGCACCACAAGCCGGGCAGTCATGGTGACTGCGCAGTTCATCTTTGCGCGAGTCTCGTAGAATTTTTGGCACCCACAACCGGACCAATTCACCCGCTTCACATTCGATGCAATCGCCGCCAGTCGACTGCAGCCGCAAGCACTTGGCGCACAGCCATTGCTCCGCACCGCCACACTTTTCTTCCGGCGACAGCGGAACCAAAAGCGTTGCCTGGGGAGAATACCCAAACCAGGCTTGGTAAAACGCCTGGAGGTCAGCTACAACGTGACTATCACCTTTTCGTTGCACCGTGCCCCAGGCACCGAGATGACACTCTCTGCATTGCAGCAGGGGCAAATGCAGCGGCGCTTCAAGGCTTTGTAGGTCGTCGGCAAATCGAAGCTTAGGCGGTTCTATGCTGTTGGGCAGCGAGCACACCATTCGACGCAGCTCCCGCAGCCACAGTTGAAAGCGAATCTGCAGAAACGGTTTGCACCACTTCGCTGGCTCCGGGTGCTCAGGGCGATCCCATAAACGGGCTACTGAGATTAAAGCTGCGAGACTTTCCAATAGAGCGGCAGAGGACTGTCCCTCGCCCAGATTCAGGCTCCTCGACCAATTTTCTACCAAATCCTCAAGACTCAAAAGATTCGAGGTATCCCGTATCAACTGATGGAAAACCTGGTGCTGATGTAACAGCGTGCCCAGTTCGACGCTGGCCGCGGCGAAATTTCTCGGGTTTATTGAATTGAGCGCGGGCAGTTTGGCAATGGAAAGCTCTGGAAACCACAGGCGAGCCTGATGAAATACGTAGTCTCTTGCATTTGCGTAAAGATTCGCATTCAGGCGTGGGTCATCGCTCGCAGGCCAATGATGGTAGAGAATTGTCTCTGGGTTAGCCCCGCCAAGGTATTCATCAGCTGACAATCTGTCTTCACCAATAATCGACTGGCCGCTGAATTCTGATGAGAAAATGGTGGATGCGTACTCTACCAACTCGTCACCGACACCGTCGCCCATGGTGGCAGATGTGCCCACACAGGCCAGTTCGGCTCCTGCATCCAATCTATCTCGAAGGCGACGAATCAGGCAGGCAAGATCTGTGCCTTGGGCGCCATCAAACGTATGCAGCTCATCGACCACCAGATACCTCAATACTCCCGGTGTATTAAATCGCCAAAGCCGCTGATCCCGGGGACGCAGCAACAGGAAATCGAGCATCTTGTAGTTGGTGAGGAGGATATCGGGCGGGTGGTCCCGGAGCGTATCCTGACAGGTGATGACCTGCTCAGGCCCCATCTTGTCACTGGTGTAGCCCGCTGCGCCAACGAACAGGCCCACCGTGAGCTGGGTGTCGAATTTGGCAACCTCCTGCGAGAAACGTCGCGCCTGATCGACCGCCAGCGCGTTCATCGGATAGACAACAATCGTTTTGATGCCCTTCTCGCGACGGCGCAAGCAGTCGTCGAGAACCGGCAGCATAAAGCACTCAGTCTTACCGGAGCCCGTTCCGGTTGCGACGATGGTGGATGCCGGGGCATCACCAGCCAATCGATTAAAAGCCCGCATCTGGTGGGCATAGGGAGTAAAGCGCAGTTTAAGTTGTGAAAAAGGGTTACTACCATCCTGCGCCAGCCTGAAAGGCAGCTGTACATCAAGATAAGGCCCCTTGAACAGTTCGCCATGCGTTGATAGCAGTTCATCGATCAGGGCGGTTGGTCCGGAGTTGGTCTCTTTCTGCCCTAGCTGCAATACCGGGTTTGCAAATGGAAATGCGCTGCGCAGAAACTGCGTAACAGCCTCCTGCAGTTCACTGGCCACGATACCCGGTATCAACTTAGCATCTCATTTCTTCGCCAGGGGTCATTGGTAATCCCGGAGCGCCTCTGCCAACGTTTGAGCTCGCCAGCCGCTGGCCTCAAGCAATTGTTTCTCCTCGTCGTCCATCACCACTGCCAACTTTTTATTTGGCCAGGCTATCTCAGCCTGCACAGAAACGGCACCACGGCTGTCCACAATGTCGTAGCCAATCTCCGGCATCGCCGAATTTCTTTTTTGGTACAGGCGCAACAAACCCTCAAAAGACGTATCTACGAGCTTGATGTTGTCTTCCCATTTTCCATTTCCTCCGAGAACACCCTGCTCATGGCGCAGTCGCTGTATAGTTACCATATCACGGGAATTAATGCCCATATGGCTATGCATGATTTGTTTACGATGGCAGTCTTTACAAAGCGCTTGCAGGTTACCGTTATCATTATCAGCCTTATTGCCATTCACATGGTGGGCGTCAAGCAGATGACGTTGTCCTGATAGATCTAATTTGCAGCCCTCACACCGCCAGTGTCTTTTCGCACGAAGCGCGTTGGAAATTTCTGGCCAGTTGGAAGAATACCCACCGTGTTTCTGGCGTATGCTGCTCGGCAGCGTCCGAAATAGCGTGGAGTAAGTAAGAAAAAACTCCTCGAGATTGAAGCTTTTTAGAATTTCCTTTTGCTTACACGGCTCCGTTACATAGCCCTTGTAGTTAAGGTGTTTGAGGCAGACGATACACGCTCGCAGACTTGCGGTTCCCTCTACATGTTGCCCAGTCTGGTAGGAAGTGCCGAACACCTCAAACATTCCCGAAGTGTTGGCGACAGCCCGATAGCGCTCAAAGCGATTCTTTTCGCGCATATTATCCAGAACCTTGCAATCGGCGACATGGACCTTTTTGCCCTTATTCCAGCCGTCGACCAGCACATCATCAATATTTCTGCCTTGATCGGGAATGTAGAGTACAACTTGACGCCCTTCATGATCTAATAGCCCCCCCTTGGATTTTACGTCCTCAAGAACAACATCGATGCCGCCCGGTTTATCGATATCAATACAGGGCGGGGGCCGGGCTTCAATAGTAAGGACAAATCCAGTAAGTTCAGCCTCCATCTGCTTGACCAGACGCCAGAGCTGACTCGCCGGCGAAATCACCTTCATCCGTCGACCTCAATTATCTGTTTGATGCGCACATCTGCATTGGAAATCACGCGAAAACTGACACGCCGACTCCTCAGCAGATCTTCACTACCATTTACGATGACCGCTCTGGAGGAAGAAAGTCCAACGGCGGCTATATGACTCTTGATCCAATCTCTGTGCGGCGCGACGGACTCCAGCGAGTAGACATAGTCTAGAACGCTTCTCGTTCGCCCCTGTGACAGAGCCATGTTGAGGAAGTAGGCTCGGGTATCATTGGTCGCTCTATTCCAGACACTGCTGGTGTGGCCCTCTATTCTGACTTCACTAACTGACTCTTTATAGTTCTCCAGAACTTCCAGATACCTCGGGAAAAAATTCGCCAGCAGTTCCTGGTAGCGCTGGCTTAGCGTAATTTCTCCTCTTTCAAACAAAACATCCGGCGATTGAAACGTAAACGTCAGCGTATCCTGATCAATCTCGGCATCCCATCGTTCAAGATCATCTTCAAACTCCGTGACCAGGGCGTTATAAATATCCACCTGTGCCTGTTGATAGGTAACTGCGACTTCACGCATCTTGTCGGCGGATACAATGGCGTCTCTCATCAAAGCGATTGCGATGAACAGAAACACAACCATCAGGCCGGCCATCAGGTCTGAGACCGACAGCCAGTGATTCTCCTCCTGCTCAGTGGCGCTTGCGCTAAAAATACTCGACATACGTCCCTCTGATTAAGCTGCCCTAACGACGGCCTGCATTTGATTGACCAATTTACTGTAGTCCTTGGTGAACTGGCCGGTAATGGATGCGAGTGCTTTACCCATCTGTTGCATACTGTTATTGATTTCCTGTTCCATGGCCTGGTCAAGCGCAACCACCTGATTCGCGACCGATTCACCTGTCTTATTAATTGCATCTCTCATGGTTTTCTCAACGGAGCCGATTAACCTTTGCATTTCCTGGACCTGCTGCTCTGATGCCTGCCGAAGCGAATTGGCCAGCTCCTCTCGCATGGTGGCGAGGCCAGATTCGAAACTTTGGCGACTACGGGCTGCTTCTTCTACCAGGGCATCTCCCGACGACTTCAGGTTTTCCGCTACTGACTTGCTATGTTGCTCCATGTTGTTCGCCATATCTCGGAAGCTGTTGTTGATCCCTGAGGTCGCATCCTGGAACAGGGTTTTGATCTGGTCACTGTCTTTGGCCACAGCCTGTGAACTTTCAACCAGTGCGGCATTGGACTTGTTCACACCGTCAATGAACTGCTCAGTACCATTATTAATGGTACTGACTACCTGGGTAGTAACCTCGGCGAGACCCTCAGCCAATTTGTTCGTCGCACCCTCAACGCCGGTCAGCGTCTTCTCGATGCGGGCATCCAATTCCGGCACTGCTTGAACGGCCTTGTCCCTCACATCCTGAAAGGCCTGAAGGTGGCGACCAAGCTCATCTATCTGGTGCTGATTTACGTTCATAACCTCAGCCAGGTGCCGCATGGATTCAGGAATACGGTTGGTGTTCTCACCGATGGAGGCTACTGCTGCTTCGGTAGCCGTTATTGCTGTGACCCCCTGAGAATATTGATCCGACATCTGCCCCAGTTGCGCTTTGTAGTTTTCCTGCCACTCCACCAGCTTGAGTACGGCCTCATTCAGCTGTTTAAAGTTCTCCCCGAATTGCTCGGTCAGGTTCTGGTTGAAGTCGCGAATAACCTGGTTGAGGGCTTCAATCACTGTTTCAGTTGCCGACTTGGATAACATATCGGCAAAGTCCTGCAGCTTGTTCCATAGCCGCACCTGAAATCCCTCGAAATCCCTACGTGATTCTTTCAGGGCGTCATTCATATCCGATCGAAGTAACTTCGTTTGTCCCATCAGGCTGGATTCATCACCGCTTCCAATCGCTTCAGTGAGTGCTCGAATACCGTCTCGCTGCTCGGTCATTACGGTATACAGCTCAGCAACTCCCAGTTGATCCTCGTCGACAGCCGTTTCACTTTTCGGCGCCAGCACACCAAATGAAACTAGAATTTTGTATAACACCGACAGGCACATACCCACCAGGCTGGTGGTGAAAGCCGTTTTCATACCAGCCAGCAGCGCACCAATGCTGCCATCGATGTCCTTGACATCGAAACCGAGTAACCCCGCAACAATACCGAAGAATGTGCCGAGAATACCCAGGGTCGTGAGTAGCGTGGGTACATATTGGGTATAGGCATGATACTTATCGGTCTTTTTAAAAATGCAGGCCAGCACGAAAATCGCCAGCATGACCACGATAAAGGTGTCCGTCAGTAGACCCGTTTCTGTTTCCAGAATCGCTCGTTCAATTATCTCTGATACCACTGTTCCTCCTAGTACGCACTTTAAGTGCTGCTCAAAACATCTCCATTAGCAGTAAATGTATACTAGAGTAGATTTGCTCAGTCTGCCCTGTGGAAGGACAGTCATTCAGCAGGTGATAGTCAGCTGATTGGGCGCGTTCATTCAGTTCTGTGCCCCTCATCGGCTTGCCAATCGCCAACGACTTTCTATCGACGCTGCCCAAGCGGGAAAACTTTCCGGGATCTGACCAGAAGCCCATTCACGTAGACTTTTACCTGGCTTGTTTTTCGAATATTTCCCAGGCGATGCGGTAGTCCATTTCCCGGTCTGGTTTGAAGAAGGGTGCATGGTACTCCACAGTGCGCTCGGTGGGTCCACCGGGGCGCGTGTCATCCATAAAGGTTTTACTGACCACGCCTTCGCTGAGGTGCTGGACATCTTCCCAGCCTAGGGCGACGCCCTCCTCGTTACGCTCGGAGCTGTTGATGCTGTAGTGGATACCGGCATTGAGGTCTGCTCTTCTCGCTGTACGCGGCAGGCCAACGCCGACTAGCCCCTTGCTGGGTGTAAAGATGATTCGACCACTTTGGTCGTACCAAGTGTCCGCCTCGTATTGACGCATTACCGGAAACTGTACGCGATAGATGGCGAGCAATTCATCAAGAGTGAGCCCTAGTACCTGAGCCACAAGCACGTCTATCTCGAGAAGAGCCTGGCGGCGGGAGTATTCGCCTCGAAGAGCATTATCTCGCCGCCAAAAATTCGTCAGATTCTGAAAAAAATTCATTTCTAGAGCATTGCTAGAAGCGTTTACAGGAACTAATGTCCACCTTTCTTCTTTAAAGCTTGTTACCCAGTTTGCCTCCCACAGCTCTGCATATTCCTTTGTTAAGCAGGTCAGACTCAGCGCTCTGGCGTGCAGAGAAGCTCTCGCACCCGGTGTACTCAGCAATGGAAGTTGCTGAAGTAGTGACTTGTTAACGTGCCCTACGCCAGTGCTTTTAACCCTGAAATCAAGAGGTATAGAGAGTGAAAACGCATAAAAGTCGATGAGCTGCTGTTGAGCTTTAAATGCGGTACTAAAACACGTGTTTATGTGACCAACATGTGGAGGAACAATGGAAGTATTAAGGGTGCGCTCGGATGAGGGGCCTACCATCTCCCGATTCACAAAACGGTAGTAGGCCGTCACCCTGCGCGGTCCTCGCTCCCCCTCCTCTACCCACGGCACCTTCGATGTGCGAGCTCGATAATCGTCCGGGCTGCAAGCGGGGACATAGTTGGTGCGCGGCAGATAGTCGTCGGGGAGCGTTTGCAGGTCCAGTGCGTCGTAGTGGCTGTTCTGGGTGCATTCTGCTCGCGGTGTTTTGTAAAAGGGGCTACCCACAAAGAAGTGGGGGCCGGAAAGTACCCACTGATCTGGACTATCGGGGAAGCGGGTTTCGCGGCGGATAGTGCCATCCTTCTGGGCATTAGTTTCATGCCACATTTCCAATGATAGGTACTCGCCGTTAAGGTCTCCCAATCGCCGGGGCTGCGCGGCAAACTTTTCCAGCACACTGATTAACTGCCTGGCGTGAAGGGCCGGGAGGCGCGCCTCCAATGGATCGGTGCCAGCTTCATCGTAGAGACTCGCGAACAGTGCCAATTCATGCTCGCCTACTTCGATGATTCGATCTAGATGACCGTTAGTGTTCCAAGCGCTTCTGACACCCCCTGAGCTACTCGTGACTTCCTCTTTAATACCGGGTACTTCGCCCTCACCCGTGTGCGAAAAGCAGGCATCAATTGACTGGGGCACAAAAAGATTCGCAATGTGTTGAAAGCTGGAGGTCTCGCGATATGGCCCAAAAACGTTAATACTGTAAATAGTAGCGTGATGAACCTCCGCGAATAAATCAAGTTCGTTGTGGAACTGGAAGTGTGCGCGCAAACGTGGATACAGACCCCGCCGAAGAGCTCCACCTTTGGGATCGTCATACACTCCCTCCGGATGCAAAAACCCCGCCACTCCCCTCTCACTACCATTAGCCCAGGCACGCGGCAAGAAGCACTTGTAAAGATTGGTCTGGACACCACGCAACTCTGGGTAATTCACCTGGCCGTTAAGAAAGTTCTGCGTCCCCTCGCTCTCCTCAAACTCGTCGGTCCAACCCTTTTTCAACGCAGGGATGCGCTCAAAGGTCTCCTCCCTCAGCCGGGCCAGTTGCGGCGCGGTTTGCTTGCGAATAACAAACCGAGGCTCATAATCGCCCAGCACATCGCCGCTGCTCCATTCCACCTTGATCCAGGGCGGGTTACCCAGGATCAGGTCGAAGCCACCCCGCTCTTTGAAGATGTCGGCAAAGGCCAGCTCCCAGTGAAAAAAACGGCGCTTGCGGGCAATCTCATCGGCTTTTTTGAGTCGCGGGAAAGCGGCAAAAAGCGTCTTGAAATTCACCACTCCGTACTTGTTGACAAAGCGCTTGCCTTCCTCGGGATTAGTCTCGGCAAACAGGTTTGCCTGCTGCCCCTCGCGCACCGTGGCAACGGTGTCGCCCAGTAACAGATTTTCCAGGTCGAGGAGCCACTCATCCCTATCCGGCAGATCACCTGCCGACTGAATGGGCCAGAACCACAGGGCGCACCAGTAATCCATGGCCAGTTTCAAACGGCGGTAGGCGCTGGCGTTCTCCAGCTGATTGGCGAGCAACTCCTGATTCAGCGCGGCGTCTTTGTAGCCAAGGCTGGTGAACTCGCCGGTGGCCTTGCGGCCATAAATGGCATAGGGGTCGGTAGTGCGCGCACGCAACCGGGACAGGCTCTGGGCCATTTCATCCCACAGATCACTGATGCGCTCGCTCAGGCGCTTCAGGCGCTCCAGTTCATCGTAGTTCAATGCTTTGGTGAATTGCTTGCGCCAGGCAGTGATGGCCTTGATCTCATCCGGGTAGAGCTTTTTGACGTCCTTGTCGTTGTACAGGGCCATACCACTGTCGGGCAGCAGAAAGTGCCAAATCTGGTTGGTTGCCCTGCTTTGGCCAAGAGGCAACCGCTCCGGGGCGCTCTTGAGCCAGCTTCCCTCACCGGTGGCACTCAGCTGCCCCAGGGTGAATACTTCGCGGCGGGCGCCGATTAAAGAATTGCCGTGGTGCAGCTGCAAACCAAACCAGGGTACGAAGCGGTCGGCGCTGAGGGCATTCAACCACAGAGATACCTCGGCCAGCTCCACAGCCACCGGGTTCAGGTCTACCCCGAACACGTTGTTGTCCGCCAGGTACATCTTGACCTTTTGCTTCTCCCTGGCGTACTCCGCCTGGGGGATACGTTCGTCCGCCGCGCTCTGGGCCAGCTCAAGGTACTTGTCGGCCATCTGGTTGATGGCTTCATTCAGGAAGGCGGCGCTGCCCATAGCGGGCTCGCACACAGTCAGCTCCAGCACGCGCTCGGGCACGGGCGGCATCATCGGTCAGAGGCTCCAGTTGCTCTTTCCACACTTCCATCAGGGCATACTTCACCAGGCTGCGCGTGAGCACCTCAGGCGTGTAGTAGGAGGCGCTTTTCTGGCGGTCACGCCCGGCTAGGCGGTAGATAAAGCTGCCCCGGGGGTATTTGAGCAGTTGCTTCTGGCCAGCATCGTCCTTGATGAAAACTTTCTCATCTTCCTCGTACTCGGTGAGCGCCTCTGCACTGACAAAGTAGCCAGTGCCCAGCGGGTTCCAGCTCTCGTTCTTCGGCTTCACCTCGTATAGATCGGTGCTTGCAAAAAAGCCACGGTAGCTGAGCAGCGCCTCGTAAACTGCCCCCAACTGGTTAATACCCAGTTGCGCGTAGGAAATGCGGCCACGGCGTTTGCGCCCTTTGCCGGGGCGGCTCAAAGACATCAGCTGAATCACACGCTGCAGCAAATGGTTGGGAAACACCACCCGGTTCAGATTGCGGGTCCGCTGGGGGTCGAACAGGTGGCTCTTGAGGGCGTGGATGGAAAACGCATCACGCCCGGTCTGGGCGCCCGCCTGCGCCAGTATATCCTGCTGCTCACCCTCGCTGGGTACATAACCCTCGTGCACCAGCCTGAACAGCATTTGCATGGAGTCGTTGATATAGCGGCCATTGCGCTCCGCTTCGCGCATCAATGGAATCAGCTCCAACTCGCGAAGGTGTTCCAGTGAATAGCCTTTCAGGTAGACACTGCTGGCGACAGGAGCATATCCCAGGTCGGGGCGCGCCTCGATATAGAAAAGAAACAACAGCCGGTACATGTACCGCAGGCATTCCAGGCTGAGCTCTGCCGCATCCAGCGCGTAATCGCCGCTGGTGTAGATACTCTTGCTGTGGGAGCGTGCTCTAGCCTCTAGCTGGGCCGCTGCTTCGTTGCCCAGTAGCTCTATGCATTCGCGCAGGGCATATTTAAGGTCTTCGGAAACGCCGTAGGCATGCTTATGGGCATTTTCATCCAGGGTATCTAGCAGGCACAGGCCCTGGGTGTCCAGCAGCGAACCCTTGTGCAGTAACGCACTCACCGCTTTGAAAGTATCCAGCTCGCGGCGCTGCAACAGCTCTACCCAGTCAAAGCGCAATAATCTATTGCGGGCAAACTTGGCGCGGTCCAATAGCAACCACTGGCGGGGGCCCGCCAGGATGACCCAGCGCGGCGGCTGGGCCAGGGTAAATACCTGCCGGCTAAGCACTTGCTGCCAGGTTTGGGATTCTGCGAAATGAGTGTTGCCGGCTGCACCGTCGACCAGGGATTCAATCTGTTCCGGCTGTATGACACAGGCCAGAGGGTCGATATCTGGCTCATCGCCTAGTGCAGGCAAGGCCTCCAACACCCACAAGAGGGGCTTTCCCGCCGTGTCACACACTTCCGCCAGCAGGGGCACCAGCGACTCATCCTCGACTACCTTGGTATACGGTCTGGCGGGAATATCAAAAAGTGCCAACAGGTCTCGCGCCAGGCCGCGCGCGGACATTAGCCGCTCTTCTGTAGCGCGACTGCGGCCGGTCTCGTCGATTCGCTGCAAAAGGCCGTGGGCCAGGGCATTCAGCGCATTCGGCGGACTGCGGTAACCATTGTATTTGCTGCCGCCCTGCCCTTTGGCTTTGGCCTGCTCGCGCTCGCTGGCCTCTCTTTCCTGCCATGCCGCCAGTACATCCCGGATATCGCCCGAGAATATCTCCGACAGGTAATGATCGGAGTAGAACTCGTTTTCGTTGGCAATGCCTACCAGTTGCATACGGCCAATACCCTACTTCTCATTGTTCGATCCGCCACCACGCCACCAACGGCCTATTTTTTCGCTAATGGCGAGGCCCTCCTGCACAGCACCCTTCCCGTATGCCTTCGCCTGGCTCAACTTCTGCTGCACCTCCTCGGAATGCCACTCATCGGTTAAGCCAGGCCGCGACTGCATGCAACCAGCCACCCCCTCTAGCTCTGTCTGATAGACCATGGGGTGGACATCGCTTGCGGCCAACCATTTGAGAGTAGCCGAGAAGCGCTGTTCGGCCTGGAGGCCCGATTGACGATCGATAGAGGTCTTACGCTGAATACACTCGAGAGCAAACAGGCGCTGGTCTTCAGCACGGTGGGCGACGTATTCCTGAGCGAACCCTGGCTCCATGCCGCGGATAAGTTGATCGAGTTGCTCTGAGCGGGATTCGAGCGCTTTCACACCCGCCGCCTGAAGCGCATTCAGCAACTCGTGGGCACGCGCTGCCCAGCGCTTGCGCTCCGGGAATGCCGCCTTATCCTTTACCTGTCCCACCACCCTGCTGGTTTGCGACTGCGCCAGGATGGGCAACCCAGCGCCCAGTACCCATGCCCCTGCGGGCCCAAACAGAAGCAAACCCACACCAGCACCAGCCCAATTGCCGGTGAAGGCTAGACCAACTCGCACGGTGCCGTCCATTAGCACCTGCTCCACTGCCTGGGCCCCAGTCAGTTCGCCCTGGTAGAGTCCTTTAGCGCTACGAAATGCGCTAATGCCAAAGGCCATGACGGCCACATCCGGGTCAGTCATGCTCTGGCCGGCGGCGACAGACATCTCAGTAATATCTGTGACCAACTCGTTGCTCACGCCGTCAATGAAATGAACCCGACCGACAAACTCCTCGGGGATTTGCCCCATTAAACTCGGTATTGGCAATCACCGGATAATCGTACACAGCGAAGTGCTCACGAATGCCATCGATACCACTGTGGAACTTCACCTGTACAGGCTGCCCATCTACCAGCAAATCCCAGCCGGGCTCACTGGCTGATTCAGGCAAACTCACCACATGACCCGCCGCCTGCAACTTGGCCGCAACCACTTGCTCCGCCACATAGCCTTTCAAGCGAACCGCGGCCCCCACGCTCATACCCGCTGCCAGCAAGGCAAAGTCAACCGGGCCATCAACGTCTACAAGGTAGGAGAAGTCCGCTGCCGTCATCACATCCGGGCTGATTTGCGCGGCGTTATACAGCATATCGCCGACCATCATCGTGCCCATGGCGGCGGTGTTCTTACTCTCGGTACCTGCGCCATCAGATTGCGACGCGTCGGTGAGTGGCTGCTCGAACACCTGCCACTCCTGTTCTGACCACTCATAGACTGGTTGTGCCTGCGTGCCGATCAGCCGCCATTCATCCTGGTACTGCGCGACCAGCTCGGGCGGTAAGTCCGCTTGCTGCGGCAGGCCAGGAGCACTCGCGAAGGCCGCGAGTGCGGACTTCAAGCCTGCGCGACCACTGCCCATGCCTTGTATCGCTAGCATAGCGACGATACGCGTTGCGACTGTGGCTCGAATTTTTTGGCTGGCGGAGCTGCCTAGCCACCAACCCGCCCCTAGCGTACCCGCGACTACAGTAATCGGGTTCGACACTACCGCCACGAAAGACACCAGCCCAGGGCCACTGACCAGGGGAATAAACGCGGATGCCTGCGCTGCCAGGATGTAAGCCGAAAACCCAGCCATACTGACCGCACCGCTGAAAACGGCCAGCCCGCCACCAGTGGCGATGACTCTTGCCAGGGCTGCGGCACTAATATCCTCTACCCCCAACTCCTCCCTGATACGGGCCTGGTCTTCTTGGCTGAGTTCTTCCATCGCAGAAATCGCCTGATCGATGGCATCCTTTACAACATCGTCGCCGGCATCACTAGCTAGTGCTGCCTCTAGCAGCTCCTTCAATACCGGCTCGACGACAGCGTGGAGGTTTATACGAACACATTCTTTATCTTCTCCTGGCTTTAGCACACCCCGGTCGCGAAGCCATTTCTTGCCCGCTTCCAGTTTGCCAGAAGGGGGTGACAGAATACTGACCACGGCAGCCGAGACATCGTCCGCGAGCATCTCGGCACCGCAATAGGTACCCGATAGTTTTGGCGACAGTTGTAGCGCACTGCGTATCTGCATCCACAGCGTTAACCGCAGGTACTCGACACTTAAACTCGATTCGAGCCATTGCTGCTGGCACTGTTTGACGTTATCTGCCACCTCACCGAGTTCACCACTTGTCAGCTCGAGTATCCGTCCTTTTGTAGTGTCGTACGCGCGATTGAGATATGAACTCAAAGAGGATTCATCGAAGAGCGCCAGGCAGGTGGCAATTAATTCCCGCTCTGCGCCACCCAGGCCGGCAACAATATGCATAGGAAGCAACGCCTGCATTGGCAGCACGTCCGGTGAGTGTGCATCAGGTATGCCTGGAGCCTCGCGAGCGGTCATTGCGCTGTCATCCCGGTGAATACCGCTGCTATCTGCAGGTAAGGCTTTTCTTCAGTTTCCTGTGTGTTGCGTAACCAGCTCTGGTGATCTTCGAAAACCTTATCGATGTGCTCCTGCTTTTCACGTCGCCGTTTTTCCTTTTTGCCTTCTGCTTCCGCCGAGCGCGCCAGGTCTAGTTGGAGCTGGGTTTCATGCTGTTGCCGGAGTTCGTTCAGGCGCGCTGCGCGCTGACTCCATATTGGGCCATGCTCACTTTCGTAAGCGACTTTGAGGCTTCCAAGTCTTTGGCGGCACGCCTCCACCGCCGCTGGCAACATTGCCTTTAACACCGAGGTATCGCCCTGGCGCGCCGGATTGGGTAATGCACCCGGTCGCAGGTCCAGCCGCTCCTTGAGTTCCTCCCAAGAGAGAACACCAACCACCTCGCCAACTTGCAGCTCAACCCCTACCCACTCCTGTATCAGCACATGTCCCCGCCGGTTGGGATAACCACCGTGAATCATCACAATGGTGGTGTCAGGCCCTAACTTTGTCAGCCGAATCACCGGAGCGGTATGCCTGCCAAACGCATTGAGAGCCCGATCCGACAGCCATTCCATTACAGGGTGAATAGGCCAAAGAAAATGCAGGCCGGGCCACGCACTGTCGTCTTCCTGTCTTGAACGGCGAATCTCGTCCGCGATACGTTCGATATTGGGGGTGAGCATAAAATGATCGTGCTCAGGCCGCGCTTCGCGGGGCAGCTGCATCAGGCGGGTTTTCAGGTCATCAGGCGCTGTCAGCCAGAACGTGTCGTCCTCAATCCCGGCATCAAGCTTCTCGCCACGTTCGCCAAACCAACGCAGCGCTGCCCGCGCATATTCCAGGCCATTGGGGAAAATGCGTGGGAGGGGACTAACGCTGTTGGTTAATGTCTGCGTATTCGTCGACGGGACAAAATTATCGAGAGGATTAGCACTGTCGGCCACACTCTCGTCCATCATTGCTGAGAAAGCCGCGGCAAGATCAAACCCGCAATCGTCCCTTTCCATTTCTTGCGCGACACGCTCCTCCTCGGCCTGTTGGTCGAAGAGGCCGAGGAATTCTGAGGGATCACCGATGTTTTTGCCCGCTTGTTCGTCCTTGTCTACCAGAACTTCAAGAATTCGTTGATCGCCGCGCACCTTGGGGTGGCTACTCTCCGTCAAGAGATACCTGATCTGGGGCTGCTGGGTCTGGCCATAGCGGTCAATACGGCCATTGCGCTGCTGGAACACCATCAGCGACCAGGGAATGTCGAAATGAATCATGCGATGGCTAAGGTGATGGAGGTTGATACCCTCTGAGGCAACATCTGAACACAACAATAACCGTATAGGCGACTCCCTGCGGCCAAACTGTTCCACCGTGTCCATCAACTCCTTGTCGCGCATATCGCCGCGTAGGGTCGCCATCTGGTTTGGTTTTATTTTCAGGTCTGATGGCAGATGCTGTTGGAGGAAATCCAGTGTAATCAGGCTCTCGGTAAAAATGACCAGACGGTCTTCGGGGTCACGAGGCTTCCAGGCCAGATCCTTCTGGGCCTGATCGAGCAGGAGTTGGTACTTGCTGAACTGGTCCGGCCCAATAGCCTGTAACGCAAGCTCCAAGCCCTGCAGGGTATCGATATCCTCGATTATCGTGGTACGCCGCTCATCATCCCTGTCGGTCTGCAGGCGCTTCTCGAGCCGGGCAATACGGTTGCGCACAGTGGAAAGACAGGCCAAGGGGCTGGAAAAGAGCGCCTTCTCCAGGGTAGTACGGAACAGCTGGCCAGCGCCGGCACTGGGTCCATCCAGATTGCGAAAACTCACATCCATCAGTTGATCGTAGGCATGCTCTTCTGCAGATGTCGCTTCGGTTCTAGCAACCTGTATTTCCCGATCGGGAAAGTTGCCACGGAGCTGCTCTCGCACGTCTTTTTTGAAGCGGCGAATAACCAGGCCAAGGCCCCGAAAATCCTCCTCTCCATAATCCGAGGGATTGGCGATTGCCGTTGGGTCGAGCATGTTAACCAGGCTGGCAAAACTTTCGGCCTTACCGTCGTGGGGAGTAGCTGAGAGCATGATCAACGTGTCGGATCGCGTGGACAATAGCTTGGCAAGCCGGGAGCGCTGCGAGTTGCTGCCTCGTTCGGCCACGTTGTGGACCTCATCAATAATGATGATGTCCCAGTAGGACTGCTCCAGATAGTGCCGGTATTCGATATCCTGCTTGAGCGTGTCTATAGAGATAATCGAGCGATCGAAATAGTGGAATGGGTTGTGGTTGCTAGGAATGCGGTTCCGCACCCTTTGCAAACCGACGGAGTCCAGCCGGGTAAGCGGTATAGTAAAGCGATTCCAAAACTCCTGCTGGAATTGGGTGAGCATCGATTTAACAGCCAATACCAATACCCGCTTGCCCCGCCCCCTGGCAATCAACTCGCTGGTCAGAATGCCGGCTTCCAGCGTCTTACCCAGGCCGACCGCATCGGCGATTAAAATACGCTGGCGAGGCTGCTTGAGCGCCTGTAACGCGGGTTGCAACTGATAGTCCAGAGAGTCAATGGCCGCCCTGTGCCCCAGGTGGATACGCTCATCCGAAGGGGCCGTCTTGCGCAACATGGAATCAAGATACAGCAAGCTGGCGCCAAAGTTGGCGCTGGGGTCATCGACAAGCTCGGTTGCTTCGGGCGCGAGTACGCGAACCTCATCGAGCTTGGTCAGGAACAAACCCTCACGGCCCTGGACCAGTTCTGATAAACCGTCGCAGGTTATTACGTAACCACCGTCGGTGCTGTAATCCACCCTACGGATGCGCCACTCAGCGTCGCGGATTTCAACGCGCTGGCCGGGGGCGAACGATTTTTGAGGATTTGTCATGCAGTTCCTTTGCGGTGTTACCGCTCTTATCATATAGCCAAGCCCATGGCTTCCATTCCATGTGCTTACTGCTACATTTAGTCATTGGTCGGGACGGCCCAAAAACAATCCAATAGCAAAATCCGTCGCCACATGAATCTAAACATTTTCGTTCAGTTGCAGCTGAATCGCAAAGCCAAGTTGTTAATAATGCAAGCAATCTTCCCCTAAAGATGATGCCGGTCATTTTTTTAGGCGCTTGTACTTGAGTCTAGCGTTGCCTGCACGGGCTCAGAAGCAAGAAGTATCGATTCAACGAGCATCAAAGCGATACTTAGTGATAACAGGCAACGGGGTCCTGAATATTGCAAGTGAATTGGGGTGCAAAACTGGTCGGTTTTAAGCCAGCCGTACAAGCAGCCACCGAGAAAGCCAAAGCGAAGAAAGAAAAAGGCGCACCAATTAATAATTGCTAAACTGAACACTATCGGGCACCAACAAAATTTGTGGGTTTTGAATGCCGGTTAGCCAATCTTGCAAGTGCTTTTCGGTTACTCACCCCCAGCACTAATTGCTTTATTAAACTATTATTATTTTTAAAGCTTAGCCGTGTGTTTATTTTCTGTGTATTGAAAAAGGCGTGCTGCTTTTTTCAACAACCTGTTAGGCTCCGAAACGACGATAACCAAAAGCCACCACCGGTTGACCACTCACTAAATTGGATCAAAGTAACCGAAACCGACATTCGTTTTTGCTCCAACCCCCGTTGTGCACAATGCACCCAAAAGCAACTCTGCCATATTCTCCAGAGACCGCGTCGTCAATCCCGCTTGCGGCGTTGTCGGCAGAATGCCACACATCCAAGGCTGGTCAGACTCGACCGTCAAAAAATTAATTGGTACCGGGCTATGCCAGTCCCCTGGTGTCGCGCCATTTTGGTAATACGGCCCGTAGTGCGGCGTCATGATTTCGGTTGCTAACTGCACGCGCTCCATCGGCAGCAAATCAGTAAAGATGTATTGTCCAACAGAATCCCGCTTACCAAAGTCTTCGTCACCATTAGCTTTGTCAAACTTCGTGCGCTCTTCGTCAGACATACAGTATTCAGAGGCATACGCCAATACAGCACCCTTCAGACTACTGCCGGAAAGGTATGGAACCCCGAGCGTATGATGCCATGCAAATCCGTTACCGCTTGGATGCTGTAGCCCCATTCCGGTAACAAATCGAGATCCAGTATTCCTCAGCCTTATTACTTTGCCACCAAGACATCCGATCAGCTTTTCCAATCGATCCACAGCTTCTTCAAGCTGCGCGCTATCGCCCACCGGAGTCTGGACGAAATGATCGATCCAACAACGGTCGTCATTCTCGTCCCGCCGATCCTCGTTCCGCGGATCGAAGACCAGGTATTTTTCTGCGTCGGGAGTCCAGGCGTCGGCATACTTTGTGTAGCGCAAGCCCACATTACCCGAACCCAAGGAAAGATCGGCCTGGCTTGCCGCGCTATACAGAGGGAGTCGCCAACTCATTTTTCGCAACCCTGGTCAAGCTTTTCATCCAAAATTGCACGGGCAAACTTCTTTAGCCAGTTCAAATATGCCAGCGCCTCGACCTGCGCACGAAAATACATAGCTTGATCCAAGCTGACCAGGCGATCGATTACCACTTCTGGCTCCTCATTCACCCACTCATCATTTTGTGTTATTAGCCACCGCGCGACGTGCGAGTACAGCAGATAGTGAGCATCTTTCGCTTTTTCCTCTGTGCGACCGGCTGCCGCCATCAGGGTCGCCAGCGCCTGCCCCAGTCCGTTCATCATCATCTGGGCCGGCAAAGCGGAAACGTATGAAACGTAGTTTCCATAGGCTGCCTCGCCGAGTTCAGCTAATTTCTGGACAACAGCAAGCGCATGTGCTGCTCGCTGCTGCTCAATGGTGGTGCGCGTGGCAGAGCTCCCTGACATTACAAGCCTCCAATTGGGCTAATTGCAAACCAGCCTTGTCCCACTGTTTCGTTCCCCCCCACCTGAATGTAGGAGGCTTCCTGCAGCTCAGTCGCCATTAGACTCAGGATGTCAGCGCTTCGGCCAGCCAGCAAACAGTGGAACAATGAGTCGGGTGGAATAGTTTCTTCATACCAAAGATTTCGACTGGTTTTCTTGTCGCGGTCTAATGCGTTTCGCGCAGCAACCGCCAACCCATAACGAGCGAACCAAGCAAAATCGTTATCTGACAACACTACGCACTGTGAGGGCAGTCTGGCCTGCGCCGATGCATGCGGGATATATTTACTTAGAAAGTCTACCAGCCCTTCCGGCAATTCGTCAGCATATTGATATTGGCGTTCCTCCAGGTAAATTGTCTTCGGGGTGGCACTGCTTGACGCAAGGTAAAGACCATCGGCGAGCTGGCTAAAGTCGAACTTCACTGCCGTGCGGCGAGCTCGCACTTCGTCACGACAACACCTTTCGATCAAATAGGGGCAAGTTACCCAATAGTAGCAAGAAGAAAGACTGCGGACAGGCAACAGCAGCAACCGCAAATCAGAAACCAGAATCGGGCCAGCTTGGTCTGGCTTCCCAAAGTACTTGTCCGCGTGATTAGAAGAATGTTTGTCCACAGCCTTTTTCTCTTGCTCTGAAATCTGATCCTTTTGCTGCGGCAATGCCTTCAACTGTTGCTCATACTTGCGCCAATAAATCGTGTCGCGCAGTGCACCTTTGAGTGCGCTTCCAAAGACGACCGGGTAGTCAGTCGTCGCCTCCCGCGCGACCGGCGAATCAATCAACCCTGCATCCTGCCCTGAACCGGGATGCACTGACGTTTCTGCCAGAAAACCGAACATTCTCGCTTCCATCATTCGCCTCTACACATATGCTCTGACTACAAGGTTAGTCTTCCATGTCATAACTCGCTGACCGCTGCAATCACCGCCATTCCATATCCCAAGTGATTTGCCTGACCAAGGTTCACTAACGTGCCCGGAACCAAATTATCACTGGCCGATTCAATCCACCACACTGAGCCCGCCGGTGCGAAGGGCCGTTTCGGTAACGGCTTCCCATTAACTCCGTCCCACCCACCGATGCGTTGTGGCCGATCGATAGCTGCAGTCAGCACGGTACCGCTAAGCTGTTGAGATAGCTCCGATGCCTCATCTCCTGGGCCCGCACCCCACCATTGAGTACCGAACATCCCGGGCGTCAGTAATATTACGGCAACCTTTTTACTGGACAAGCCCACGTTCGCAGAAAAGTCCAACCGCGCGGAAGGAACCAAGCCGGCCATGCGCGACTCGCCGCCAAAGGATACCAATCCGGGAACCCCCCAACCGTCTGGAATTCCACTGACACCGACTGTCAACGCGACCCCCTTCCGCATACGAATGAAGTGGGGATGAAACAAGCGTCCTTCCTGAACCGACCTGGATTGAAGGTCGCGTTCACAGCCAACCCGTGATTCCACCTCGTATAGTTGGTTGCGATGAACAAAATGCTCGCAATTCGGCAGTCTTCCCACAACCACTTCCTGCATGCCGGTAAGAGTTAGAAAGAAATCTTCTGGTTGAGTTGGCCGCTTTCCAACATCATCGGCAGTGTGCATTCCAAGGGGTGCCGGCAAGAGCTTCTTATCATGCTCCTCAATATCAGAGCTCCCGATATCGCTTGGCACCAGCCAATCGAGCGCTTGAAACACTTTCTCAAAGCCTGCCCCCGTATCGAGAGCATTCTTTTCAAAGCCGATCAGGTGCCGGGGAACGGTAAACAGCGGTTGCTCGTTTAAACATATCAAAGGCCCGCTAAATGTTAATAGCCCCGTTTGTTCCGCGTCTGTACCCAGCACCTTTTTTAAACTTAACCCGTTACTATCCTCGGCATTACGCCAAGACCCCCTCCCATTCCAACCGTTTTCGATTGCTAGTGCATAGCGGATCATACCGATGGTGGTGCTGGCGGCTGGCGGGAACAGGCTTCGAAAATCTCCCTGGTCTTCACCGCGATTGAACGGCTTGCCATCACGAAAAAACCATGCGTCGACCGCCTCAAGGCGATACCAACTTGGGATGGTGGCACTACTCATGGTCGGGTAGTACTCCTTCACGTACCTGCTTCATGAATCGGGATATGCTCCATCCATCAAAGGTAAATTTCGATGCATTGCAATGAATCTGCCCTGAAGTTTCATCTCGCAACCACTCTTGGCTGAACGTCATCAGTTGCTCAACCTCTGGTTTTGTCAGCGACCGACTTTTTTCGGCGCGCTCAGTCGCTGTCATCCGTCGACGGTACTCGCTGTGTGCTAGCTCCACAAGAATTTCATTCTGCGCCACGCTGCCATCCATCATCGGTAATCTCTGGTAGCTGCCGGGGGTGACGTTCGGTCTGGAGAACAAAGTTACGAATTGCTGACGGAGTAAATACAGATAGCTGGCGTTAAATCGGACACTACCACCCTCAGCCCCCAGCTCTCGATCATCAGCGGCAAAACGATCCACCATATCTGTCAGCGGAACCAAGTGTTCATATTCGTCACATTTCCCGAGAATGACACTCCAAGGAGCCGCCCAAATTGCATTCAAACCGCTGCCTTGCACGATCGCCAACGCCAGTGAATCGCGCCCGGTAGCTTCCTTCGCAACATCATCCAGAAGGTGATGTGCCAGACGAATGACCCTTGATAGTGGAAACCTCCAATGCGCGTAAATGATGGCTGCCGACAGTGTGGCCTGGGCAACATTGCCAAAGCTTTCCCGATAGGCTCCCGCCAACTCGGTCGCAGCGGCTAACGCTTTTTCTGCGGGCAGAAATGCCAGAACGTCGTCACCACCAGCGTAAACCGGCCGCCCATCGTATTTGTGTACGATCGGATTAACCTTCTTTGAAAACTCCGCCAATTGAAGACTCAGCTTGCTTGAATCTCCTAGTTGCTCAAGCAACTTGCCCATAGAATCGCCATCCATAAGTAGCAAGGCATAGTAGGGAATGGGCTCATTTTGCTGCTCGTAAATAGATGTCAGCTTGTCTAGCAGGAGCTGCTGCTTGACCTTGGACATATTGGGCTCGTTGTTGATCAGTCCGGTCTTGAACCACGCCGTTGCATCAACCGTTGCCCATTCGATATTGAATAGCTTAGCCGGAGCAGTTTCAGAGGGCCAAAATCCACCGCACGATTCTGCTCCACTATTTCCGAAATCCTGGGCCAACCGGTTGTACTCTATCGCTTCTGCTGTCTCCATACGTTTCAGCCAAGGCAGCGCTGCAAAGAAACCCAGAGACGGCCAACGTGACTGTTCTTCGATGTCTGCTGCAACGTTATCTGGCTCTAGACCCCGCAACGAAACGTGAACCGGCAGGCTGGCAATGACATTGGGCAGGAAGCGCTTGATAATCGCAATCGAACACAATCGCTCACTCGACCCCAGGTCCAGCCCTTCATGTTTTTCCAGGCTATCCCGGAATTTAGTCCAGAACTCTCGTTGTTTAGCCCACTCGCCAGCCCCGAAATGACCAGACAATTCCTGATAATCACTCATCAGCGTGCATTTGGCACCCGGCTCTGGGTCTGCCTGAACATTGCGAAAATGTTTACGCGCCTGCAGCGCACGGCCTGCCAGCTGGTTCGGGGTGTTCTCTGAAGTCACCACCCAAGACAACTCCCAAAAGCTCTCGACCTGCCTTTTCCATATTTCTTCTGTTTGATTGCCGTTATTCGCAATTGGGTCAACATAACTTGCACGCACGAGTTCCGCTATAGCCAGCCACTCGCTGTTGAACTGTGTTATTGCGTTGCCAGCAGCACACTTGGCCGTTGCAGCGTTATCAAATCGCATTTCAAACCGATTAGGAATTCCACCTATAACGGAGCGCAGCGAAGTAATGATCCCTTTGTCATGATCACCGCGATACGGGATCACAATGCTCTGTGCGCCTTCTTCTGCGGCCAATATCGCCACTTCGGATAGGTATGACAGTAACCAACTACCAGCCCAAAAATCTTTCGTACGGCGGGCCTGCCCTACGAAACCCTGAACGGGACCGATCGTAAACGACAATCGATACATCGAATCACTCATACTTCTAACCGCCCCCCGCCGCACACAAGCCAATCTCCCGGCCATTCAAGGATGTTTTTTTAGCGGTACCTGATAGCGGATTACCGGGATCTGTAGTGCCTGCGAGGCGATCCAAAAATCCGTTGACTGGATTCCAAAAATCGCTTGACGTGTTCAATTCGACGGCACTATCAAAGGCGCGCACGCGCTGCTTTCCATTTGAGTCATCAGGCAGGAATCTTGCGGGCAAGCTAAATACCAGCCCGCTAGGGGGCTGCTCGTGGTCGGGCTGGTGAATATGAATGAATAAGGGACTGGCGCGGCGCTCAAGCGACTTGCCATTAAGTGAACCTGCTGGCGTCACATGCGTGCGAGGGGGCTTTCCATAGTTGTGCGGTAGACCAAAGGCGGTGCGCAAAGGATAGTCGAAATTTGCGGGAAGATTATAGTGCCCATTTTTGGCTCGATTCTTGAACAAATGATGATCATGGGGAAAATTTTCTTCGCGGTTTACCCCTAAGACTTTTCGGTTGAACCCCCAGCCACGGTAATACAACAGTTCGCGACCGATATTGTCCAGCAACTCACGTACGCTGCCATGATCACTATCGAAGACAACTGCACGACTGTTTTTACTCCATGAGGTCCAGTCCGGCACGCCATTACCGATGCTTTCACTACCCAGCAGTCCGAGCGTCTCAAGAGTCTGAGCTGGAGTTTCCGGACACCAACCTGGTGTGTCAACCCATTGACCATTTTCGAAGCGTTTCCAGCTTACCAGAGAAAGGCTGCCATAGCCCCGTCGGCTACGTGCCCCCAAACCACCGACGGCGCCCAGCAAACGCAGGGCATCATGAACCGACTCTAGCTGCTGGTCATTTAATCGCCGATCCAATGCAACCTGAATCGTAAACGTTCCCGGCATAAAGCAATCGCGAGACAATTGGCCAGCAAGCTTTCCAGTTTTGCTGCTATAAAACGCGTTGATTAGTCCGTAACCAAGATAAAACGCACCGCCACGTCTCTCGTTGCCTCTTGCCTGGTGCGCTTCATTACTCCATAGAACATTGCCCGCTTCTAGAAGGCTCAAATCTTTCTCGATTATCCGTAATCTCACTTTAGAGCGACCAATGTTCTGGTCGCTGGAACCGAAGATTTCAGATTCCTGGCGCAGCAAATTTTGATTGCCACCTCCTGTCTGATCCCTGACCGACGGCAACGTTCGCCACCAAAAACGAAGCGCCCCTTTGAAGCTCTGTTCACGCAACTCTGCAGAATGCCCAGCACCGCCGAGAAACATGGGTGTTGTAACCCGATAGGTTAGCCGAATTTTTTTCATAGCTTGGCCCCCAAACAATCGGATGGCAGCGATGCTAGCACTCAACCGCAAGTCATACCACCACCTATGAGCAACGAGTTTTGAATGAGCGCGTTTCTCCTTGTTCGAAACGCAGGCATGCAAGCCCTCGGCCTCAACGACAGCGGTTGTTTAATAGTAAAATTCTTCCGCAGGATAGCCAATTATCAGTCAAAGCAGCTTGCTGTATAAGCTCAAGGTGTTTGCATAAACCTGCAGTTGAAGAGGGTTTACTGGGACTAAATTGTGGCTATAATCTCAACCCGAGGATTCAGCTTATGCGAACAGGACAGTCGCTAATTCCCCAACCACGGATGTTGACACGCTGGTGGTTGCTCGATGCTCTGCACCCCCTCACTTCCCTGGTAGCAAAATCCGGCCGGCGCTATTCGCGCAAGCTTGGTCAAAGCCGCGCTACAAATCTGGTGGCCTGCTTTTCAGTACTAATCCAAAAACAGCATGCTGCCCAGATCAAAACGAATAACTCGGTTCTCCCGCAGGAGACGCACCGAAAGCAAGGGCCCAAGCAACAACGAGAACTGCCAGTGCGCCCCCGCTTTTTTCGAGCGCTACTGCGCATATATCGGCTCATCAGTTGCCTGAGGTGCGGACTCAAATGAGCTGCCCAAGGCGATTCGTTTCCTCACCAAATGATCAAGGTCGCTTCCTCGAGACAACGAAAACTAAATCCAATAGTTGCCGACACATAAGAACCCTGGGGCATCGACCATTAGAACAGAGCTGCAGTTGAGCGTTGAAATGCCATGATTTATCTCCTTAATACCCCTGTCCTAACTGCTTACGGAGACTACCGTTTCACCGGCCCGATAACGCTTGATGAAGCCAGGTCCCGAATCGCCGCTGGCTTCGAATCCGCGATCGGCCACCTGGCAGCGGCGCAGTTTCTCAGCCAGCTGCTCAATGTGACAGTTACCTGCCGACGAGTGAGCGTTACCCTTCAACCTGCAGACCAGGCCTTGGTACTGCGCCTGAGGGCCCGCCTCGAAGAAGGCAGGACGCTGACCCTTCAGGAGATGGAACGGATCGAATACGAATTGGGTTGGATAGATCGTCTGGCCTGATTACCGCAACCCAACCGGAGGAATGAATGGCAGGACAGGATCGCAACAATCTGGAGCTCAGTAGCTTGCTCCCACTGCATGCTCTGGCGGTTACCCTCAGGTTTACCGGTGACGCTCAGTTCGGGCTATTGCATCAGGCAAGCGTCCACGCCTTTATTCGTCATCTTCTTGGGTCGCCCCCCAGATTTGACACACTGCTTTCGCTGGATGCTCCGGAGTCGGGCCGCAGCCACTACCGCCCAGGCGAGCTCTATCGCTTCGCAGTTTATGCGATCAACGGCGGCGAAACCCTCCTGCTTAATCTCATAGACCGCTTGCGCAAGCTCCCCGCCGGCGCGCCGCTGCGTGAGGCGCGACTGCCCCTGCGCGATAATCTCCAACTCGAAGCCCTGCACGATATCTTTACCGATCGACCGGTTAGCGGTCCTCAAGACCTTACGCCGTATGATTACAATCAACTGCAATCAGAAACCCGGGCCTGGAAGGGCGCTCCGCAATTTAGCTTGCGTTGGCTGAGCCCTGTAAGACTATTAAAGGCCAAGACAGATCCGAGTCGGGGTAAAGGTGAGAGCCGCTTTTGCCGTGAATCGGCCGATCTCGATATCGACCTGCTGCTGACTCGCCTGTGGGACAGCTTCGCTCACTTAGTAAGTGGCACGGGCCAGCCCCGTCCGCTGCGAGCGGACATCAGCGACATTCCAAGCCAGGCTGCCGACCTGTTCTGGGTCGACGGCGAATACAGGAATCGAGACGGCAAAGCAAAACCCCTGTCAGGTATGGCCGGCGAGATCCTGTTGGGCGCGGCAGCAGACTATGCCCCAACTCAACTTTGTCAGTTGGTACTGGGCCAATATCTGGGTGTTGGCCAAATGCGCGCCTTCGGCCTGGGTCGTTACGTGCTCGAAGGCGAGGATTGCGCGCAAACCGTCCCCCTGGTGAAATCCACAAACAGCCTTTTGCAACGAGTGATAGAAGAAGACAATCTATATAGCGCTTACGAGGCGATCAGGGACAACAACAAGAAAGCGCAATCGGCGCAAGACTCTGTAGAGGAAGAGTGGTGGCTGGCCCGACAGAACCTGCCGACTCCAGAGGAAGAACGCCTGGCTGACGATATGGAGCGCCTCCAGAAGAGGCTCCTCGCCGGGCCACCCCCAGTACCTGTCCCCCTAAGGGGTGTGGTGTTGCCGGAAGCAGACGGTGACTTGCGCGCACTTGCCATTCCACCATTCTGGGAGCGTGTGGCCCAGAGGGCTGTAGCCCAGCAGCTCACCCCGCTACTCGAATCGGTTATGTCACCTCATAGTTATGGCTACCGACGTGGGCAGTCTCGCGTGAATGCGAGCATGGATATCCAGCGCGCCTGGCGTGCAGGCTACCGCTGGGTCTACGAAGCTGACATCGAGGATTTTTTCGACAATGTAGATTGGCAGCGGCTGGAGCGCCGCCTGCGCACGCTACTGCGGGATGATCCGGTGACGGATGAGCTGCTGAGCTGGGTTGCCGCCCCCGTGGACTACCAAGGATCACTCATCCAGCGCCATCAGGGTCTGCCTCAAGGGGCGGCAGTCAGTCCAATGCTGGCCAATCTTTTTCTCGATGATCTGGACCGCGACCTGGAGTCCGCCGGTTTCCGTTTGGTGAGATTCGCCGATGATTTTGTAGTGCTGTGCAAAAGCCGCGAGCAGGCAGAAGGCGGCAGCCCGGCGGGTACGCAGCTCACTGACCGACATGGGATTGGAACTTAACGCAGATAAAAGCCGGATGGTACCCTTTGAACAAGGGTTCCGCTATTTAGGTTACCTGTTCATGAACGACCTGGTCGTGGATTTGAGTAGCCAGAGAGCGTCGCCAGCGCCAGCCGGGCCTACTCGGCCCCCGCCCAGCAACAGTTGGCTCGCGCGCCTGGGCAGTCGCTCGCCAGTCATGCTGAACCAACCCCTAAAGGCCATATCCGCTGGCGATAGCTCCACGGCACCGACCCTAAAGGAAGAACAGAAGCCACTGCGGCTGGGGCAGCGGGACGACCACGGCACTTTGCTAATGCTGACAGGTAAGTCAAGCTTGGTCTCCACTCGCGCCGGCCGATTGATAGTTGAGCGCGACGAGCAGCCTATTCAGGAGGTACCATGGGGTGGGCTTTCTGCGGTGCTATTGCTAGGCAATCACCACATAACAACACCAGCTATACGTGAGGCGATGCGACAAAATGTGCCGGTCCACCTTGCCGGTAGCGGCGGACGTTACCAGGGAACACTCTGGAGCGGTACCGCTGGGAACGAAGGGTCTTCTCTCTGGCTGCAACAACTGGCTTGCTGTTCTGACCCAAGAATGGCTTTACCGGTTGCACGGCAACTGGTTAGCGCCCGCATCCGCCATATGCGGGAACTGTTGCGACAGAGGCGCCCGCTAGAACGGCAAAAACTGGACAGCCTGCGGGATGCCGCACAACGAGCAGGCCAGGCAGACGGATTGAACCACCTTAATGGCGTTGAAGGTAGCGCCACTCGCCTTTATTTCGAGGCGTTGACTAATTTCCTACCAAAGGAATATGGCTTCACAGGAAGAAACCGCAGGCCCCCACGCGACCCATTCAATGCCCTGCTCTCTCTCGGTTATACTCTGCTCTATAGCCATACAGAAACGCTACTGCGGGCAGATGGTCTATACCCTTGGGTAGGCTGTTACCATCAACCACGCGGCCGCCATGCTGCCCTCGCTTCGGATATGATGGAGCCTTTTCGCCATCTGGTGGAACGCACGGCGTTGCGCGCCGTCACTCTGGGACAGCTAAAACCAAATGACTTTACCCAGCATCCCCAACATGGCTGCCGCCTAGCTCCTGGGGCATTGCGCCAATATCTGGCAATGTTGTCGCAGCGCTTTGAAACTCCGCTTACGGCTGCTGGCGAGACTGTGCCCCGCAAACCTCTGGAGCATCTGCACCGGCAGAACCGGCGTTTTATCGCGTGGCTCCGAGATGATTCGGACTTCCGGGCTTGGATCAACCGCTGATGGAAGTATGGCTTGTATGCTTTGATATCAGTGACAACCAAGTGCGCACTCGCATCGGAAAATGCTTGCTGCGCTATGGCGAAAGAATTCAGGAATCGGTGTTCGAAATATCGGTGCGCCGGCGGCAGGATTTAGAGCAGGTTAAGCAACAGCTTCGGGACATACAGGGGGAAGAGACAAACATCAGGTTCTATCGACTCTGCGCCTCCTGCCGCTCCGCCTCTTCTACCCTTGCGGGCGAACCAGTGGCCAGCTTCCCAGGAGTAATTATCCTGTGAATCGGCCAGGCAATGGGTTCGCAAGAACTCCCCTATTTTCGTCTGGATGTTAGATGAATAAAATCAAAAGGATACATGGTACGTATAAACGTCTCTGTGATGTAGCTCCCGCCTATCCTTGCAAATCAATGCGTTAGCTGTTTACAATGCCTCTGTGGCGTAATGCGAAAGGGAATATAGGCGGACAGCGAGCGGGGTTCGCCGATAAAGCATGTCGCGCTGCCCATTTGAGGGCTCCTCAGCGTCACTGTCGCAGACACCTGAGCCGTTTAGGCTGTTGAAACTGACTGATACTGGTTGATCGACTAACTGCACCCAGTCGCAGACACCTGAGCCGTTTAGGCTGTTGAAACCTAGCTTCGAATCCGCGATCAGCAACCTGTCAGCTGGTCGCAGACACCTGAGCCGTTTAGGCTGTTGAAACGTTGTTGATCGCTGAACCCTTTCTACCTCATCTGTCGCAGACACCTGAGCCGTTTAGGCTGTTGAAACTCTGTCGACAATAACTGGTGAGGGACGACCTGGCTCGGTCGCAGACACCTGAGCCGTTTAGGCTGTTGAAACTTTTTCAGCAGGTCAACTTGATGTTAAGCCCGGTCGCAGACACCTGAGCCGTTTAGGCTGTTGAAACTTCAGTGAGTACATGGTCATGAGAACATCCCGTAGAGGTCGCAGACACCTGAGCCGTTTAGGCTGGTGGGACAAATTTGACGGTCGAAAGAAGGTGAGTTAGAGCTGCCTGATGGTGGCCTGCCAACGCAACGTAGGTTACTTATGGCCATCATTACTGACTGGTGCGGGTAATCAACGCAATTAAGCGTGATCGCCATTTTTGATACCTGCTCGAAGGCTTTATTTCAGCCGCAAAACATCCACCAGTGGTACCTTTTCCACAGAAATTGGCATTAAATACTCGAGAGACATAATTGGTTGGTCCTGGTGTGTCTTTCGCGCCTTGCCGCTGCTAGTGAGAAGGCGGGCATGCATCTGTTTGCAAGCTGGATTAGCAACTCCTGCAACCCGACCTGCTGCCGGACAATTTGCCGAGCCTGCATCAAACATCTCTGTCAATGGGTAGCTCGCGTCTCGACCTTCTAGCTCAAGAACGGTAGTCTTAGGCACGGTGACGTCTTACTTGATTGTTTGGAGAAAGCCAATAACAGGGTTATGCCACCCTTTTGTCAAAGGTTGAATTCAGATATCAGGATCGTTCATTCGCGGGCATACATATAGTGAAGCTGGCTAGCCGATGTGAAACAGCGGGGGTTAAGGAGCCGCCGTAGTGCGAAGGCGGAGTTTGCAACAATCAGCTAAAGAGAAAACGATGAAAGGCAATTCGATGCAAATGTCTGAAACGAAGCATAAACGGTTCATCCAAAAATCATACAAACGCAAAGTGTGCCGTGAACGGTTAATGATAGTGAGTGGCTTGCTGGCACTCATCAGCCTGCACTGGCTTGCTTACGCTCTAATGCACTTGATTCGCCCTCATCATAGTGGGCAGGACACGTCGTTTACGAACGATATGTGGGTAGACTATGCGGTAGCTTTGGTCGGTTTGCTGTTCTGGGTTTTGTTCGCAATAGTGTCGTATAAGCTGCACGTGACGCACACGCATGAGCAAGACCAGACTGCCATGCAGCACGTCATGGATTGGATGTCACGCCTGGGTTCAAAGCTATTTGCTATCTTGAGCGCGATCGGCGCGCTTTGGATTGCATTTGGCCTGGAGCCACCATTGCTAAGTGCCACCGGTTCTTACGGCATGCTTTTTGGCTGCTCACTTATTCTATTTCTCACTTCCATTTTTATTGCATTAAGGTTGAGCGATCTCTTCCCGATATTCGACTTGGCTGTGAAGAATAAATCCAGTTTAAAGCCACCAGGCAGAAGTAAACATGGGAAAGCAAAAAAAGCCATCATATTTCTTGTGTCCCCTGAACATGCAAAGACCCAAATTAACTTTGACCAGGAATTGCAATCGTGGCAATTAAAAGCCGGGAACGATGGGAAAGTGAAGACTCTGAAGATCCCGACTTTGGGAAACTGCAATTCCGCGCGCCTGTCCAAGGCGCGGGATTTGGCCAACGGGGTCGAACCTTATTGGACCTGGCAGCAGATATTTCGTGGCTTGGTACCGCACGTGGCGTCAGCAACTGAAGAATTGCCGGAAGTGTGGCTATTGGGGTCTTGCAACCGCAAAGACTCCCTAGCTCCAAGCCACGGTTCCTTTGCCGACCTGACCAAACTGCGCAAGCTTCTACTAGACGTGATACCCGGGCTAAAGGTCTATTTTATCAGTGAGGATATAGCCAATTCGGCAGAATTCAATACTGCTGAAGAATCATGCAAAAATGATAAAAAGGAGTACGGAGTTGACTTCGAGGACTTTGATGCGATCACCAACGCTCTGGAAATGGCGCTTCATCGAATAACTTTAAGAAGTAAAAATAGAAATAAGATTTCCTGGTTTCCCCTATTGGAGCAATACTATTGCAGAATTATAGGAACGCCTGCATCAATACACTACCGGGATATTATTATTGATGCCACTGGAGGGCAAAAGACAACTAGCATTGCCGCAGCTTCAATCACCATGAAATCCCGCGTCGATTTTCAGTACGTGCAAACGCAGGGCGATCAGGTACTTCAATTTAGCTTGAAATTCCTGGAAAGGCATAGCCATTGACGATAACCTGAGCCGCTCTATGTATCTACCTGCTGGATGCCTGCCTTTAGAGAGAGGGCAAACAGGATAATCTTCCGCAACGGCGCCGGGTCATGCGACGGTGTATCAACATCATAATTGTTGTCACTCGGGTAAATTACGGATCGGTCCAACATATAATCTACCAGGTGATGAACCGCATGTTCGAAGTTACAAGTTGCACTTTCCTTGATACTGAACTGCCCTCTGGTAGCAATAATTGCTCTAATTGTCATTGGCCCAAAACACGGACCGACTGAGTTTTTTAAAAGCCCACAACGGGTCCAAACGGAGTACGGCCAAATTTCGGTACTGTGAACGAAACTAACCGAAAATTGGCGGAACGTAGTTTGTGCACTTGCTTGTAAGTGTTAGATTCATATCGGGCCAAATGCGAGCTTAGACCTCCTTACTGGCACATTAATGCTGTAATCATTGGCAACCTTTTCAATCATTGTTTTATACCAATCAGGCGCTTCTGGAGATACGACAATACTTCTGACCAAATCCTTGGCTGGAGCGTCAATAATCATTCCGTCTGACGGCAGATACGTGATATCCCAACAATACGCCTGATTCGGTGCATCTGCCGTATGCGTTGTGGGCTTTGGCGTAGGCCGTGACTGGCGAGCCCTGCCTCGCTTGTGCAGCAGACCCCGCTCATGAAGGATGCGGTAAAACGTCGACTCAGAAGCCAGGTACACACCCGCATCCAACAGGACGGGGACTATCTGGCTCGGCGGCAAACTGGCATATTCCGGCTGGTTGCACACATCGACGATGTTGGTGCGCTCCTCATCGCTGAGCTTATTGCACGGCACGGGTCGCTCTGACTCCGGTCGCTTGTCGGCGTGCACCTCTCCACCAGAAAGCCACCGGCGGTAGGTGCGCAAACCGATCCCCGCGATTTCACAGGCTTTGGGTAACCTCGCGCCGTTCCGACAGGCTTGCTGGATTAGCTCAATGGTGACTTTGCGCTCTGGCAACGGTGTGATTCGTCCTCTCCGTTGTTCTGCCAGAGCGCATCGAGCTTTTTTTGGAGCACCAGTAACGCGGCTGTTTCCGCGAGCGCCCTGTCCTTGCGATGAAGTTCTTTCTCAAGGCGTTTTATCTGTCGCTTGTCGTCCCGCCGGTGCTTGTCCATCTGGCGCTGGCTATCGGCATGGCGATCAAAGCCACTCAACGATTCGGCTTTCCATTGCCGGATCTGCTCAGGATAAAGACCACGCTCTCGACAGTATGCCGACAGCTCGGTTTCGGACAACGCCGCTGTTTCGATAACAGCAGCCAGCTTGGCATCAGAAGACCAAGCGTCAGTTGTGGATTTGGGGCCCGGCACAGGCTGACCTCTCAACTTGGCTTGTTTGCGCCAATTATAAAGTGTCTGCTCCGAAATGCCTTCGGCAGCCGCCAGTTCCGATACGCTCATGTTATAGGGTGGTAACAATTTGCTCAGCACGGCATTTCGCCGTTCCTCGGGATAACGTCTCATTCATGGTTCCAAACCGCCCCACTGGTCGAAAAGTAGGTAGTGTCAACTATCCTGCCAGAGCGGGCTATTGTTAGCCATCAAGTCCCTTGCCAACCAAGTAGCCGCCGAAAGTTTGGGAGACCGTGCTCGCCAAGCCGCCGATGATGGCATCTGCTGCATAATTCGTGGTTACGATCGCTCCGCCTCCAATAACCTTTGCTGAGCGCCACAATGGACTCTTGCCGCCTGTATGGCCTTCCATGCCGCTTTCACAAACTGAGTACCTAAGCTCTGCGATACGCTTTCTCAGTAGCCTAGGTTCGATTTCTATATTCAGTTCAATCGATTCACGCATTGCTTCAACATCTCTGAAGAAGTAAGCAGCCATTTTTTCATCCATGCCTGCAGCAATCATTAGCGCGTGGTCTGGTTTAACGAACTCTTCAATTAAATGATCGAACTCATAGAAGGACTGGTCGCGGGCATCACGCATTCCATTTGCGATTGTTTTAATCGCATCTTCATCCTCTACCAAAAACGACAAGGCTTTGCAGGCAGCCGATAGATAGATACTTACGCTTCTGGGCTCATATCGATAGTCATCACCTTCGAGGTATCGCAGAGCGCCCTTCATGGCATTTGTTCCATGGACAAGATAGTTATCCTTCATTCTCTTCTTCCGTATCCTGCTTCTTCTCATGGCTAATCGCGATAGCGGTACACCTCACCGTGCTGCCAACTCCGGCAAACCCAAATCTCTAAAGTACCTACTTAGCGGCGCCGGGTAAAGTGCAGGGCACGCGCTCAAGCGCCAAGGACCATGAGCAGATTTTGCCGTGTTCCACGCCAGGAATCTATCGACCCCTCAACGTCTTAGATGGCGATAACCACTTTGGCAGTACCATCGATATAACCAACATGATAGCGATCACACCAGCGCAGCATGGGCCATCGGCAGAAGCCACTATCCTCTCGAAACAGGGTCTTTACACCGGGCCAATGCTGGCGCAGTGCCTTGACCAGCAATGACAGGATGGCGCAACTATGACGGGCCGCATCAATATTGCTCCGGCGCAGGTAGCTGACCAGCAGGTGGCTCCCGCAAAATACGTACTAGGTGTTAGGCGTCAACTATCTTGTCCGGTCGTATTGCCTCAATTAGAAATCATACTACTGGCCGGCAGTGCGCCTCATCCCCGGAATCTGTATCTCCAATCCCTAGGCCTAAACCATTCTTCGCAGCCCAGTATAACCATCATGCCGTTGGTTGAGCTATTTCATCATCCTCATTCCCACGACCCAAGCGAGGCTGGACGCCGGCGGGTGTGATTGAGTAGGGCAGTGGAGATTGGGTAGTCGAGGTCAGTAATGCGCGCATTTTTACTTCCTGGCTGCCTTGTTCTTGGCGCCAGTGAGCGATTCTTCTTTGCAAGGTGCGGGTTTGGCCCACGGAATACTCGCCCGGATATTTGCTCATGAGCCACTGGATGAGCTCTTTACCTCCGGTCTCGGGCATTAGCTCTAGACGCAATCGAATTTCATCCCACGTTTTTTCGAATGGGTCTTTTCGAGTGCGCCAAGTCCGAGGTGCGCTCCGTAAATCAATCTTCTTGCTTGAGCGATAATAGCGGCTCTGGATGGAGGATTCGTCATCGCAAGCGACACTGTGATCAATAACATCTTCTTTGGTGACAATAAGCTCGGTTTCAGGCTGGCCTTTCTTATTCCAGGAATATTGCCATAGCTCATCCTGCAATAGTTCCATTTGGGCCAGTAAACTCACAGGATCAAGCGTTTCGTACTCTAGAGTCAGCGTATCCTTCTTGGCTTGACAGATTTCATCCGAAAGCAGAATACGTTGGAAGGGTGTCTTGGCCGACATCGTAGCTTTCTTGGAGACTTTCGCTCCCCGGCGCTCCTTTTCCAGGAGCTTCAACGATGGCTGGAAGATAATTTACATATTTCCTCAGGACCGCATAAAGCTGAGCCAAGGGATTCCCACGCCTTCATGCCCTCATATCTGTCATATCCCACCAACCTACGGACGACGGAACCATTCTTTTCCTCAACATGCGCTTGATCATTTTTCCGGTGTGTTCGGGCTCGCGTAAAGGTAATGCGATTATCCTCGCAGTAATCCAGCACCTCGTAATTGATGAATTCGCTACCGCAATCCGTATCGAGTCCCTTGTAATCGAAATGGCATTAAATCGTCCGCGACCCGTAGAGCCATCGATAACATCCTTTGCACTTTTTCGAGCAAGGGCATTATCTCCAACCAACCGGTGCAGATATCAACCAGCGTCAATGTATTCAAGAATGGCCGCTAGTATTACCTCCGCAGTGAGCCACCAAGTCGGCTTCGACAAACCCCGGCGTAACGTCGTCCCAATCAGCGAATGTCCTGATCTGGATTTGACGTTTAACAAACTGCCCGGTCGCGTAGTACTGACACCTTGCCTGATTCTCTCCCGTTCCGGACTCAGCATACGATCTACCGTCGCCGGACTGATGCGAAGTAAACGTCGCCCGAACATCCTCTGACAGACGAAGATGGCCGTGCTTCTCCATGGCCGTGATCAATTGAGGAGAAAACGGAACGAGGCGTTTCGAGCAGATTTTATTGGCCGCATACCAGATCGCCATTAACGCCTGCCGTACTTGCTCATCATACTGCTGAATCGAAGGTCGCTTCTTCAGTGGGATAGTTACTTTGTCAGTGCTCAACAGCCGAATAGCATATTTTCGTTCGTAATCAGTGACTGCAACAAACCCATCCAGTATTTTCCCCTTTCTCTGCCCAGGTTGCATCCCGGTAACTCTGGCGAACACTAGCCAGCAACTCCCGGCGGGCGGTCAGGCTCATCAATTTAATCATCTAAATCCCCCAGCTTATTCGTCATAAGTAGTGTGATTTTAGATGAGGCAACGACCCCCTAATAGTGTGATTTCTAGTGAGTCAACGCGGGTGAATCAGTCGATCAATGGCGGCCACCGTCATCTTACTGTCCGGCAAGACCTGATCCCATTCGCTGAGCGGCTGATTCGCTGTGATGATGAGGCTGCCGCTTTCGTAGCGGTGGCATCAAAGTTGAGGATTAGGCGCTTGGATGGCGTCTTGTGCGCCCGTACAAATTGGTCGAACAGGACCTGGTAAATCGCAATATCCGATTCGATGCGGCGACGCTGCGCAGCCGGGACTGGCCATTATCGCGATGCGAGATTTCGCGGTTTACTGCGCTAGATCGTGGCGCTATTTATTAGATGGAATTCTGACGACAGCCATTTAGCCCGCACCGCTTGCAACCAACAACTATTAGAGTGTGCACTGAGGTGTATACAGAAGGGAATTTAAGCGCCTAAATCGGGCCGAAAGCCAAATAATACAAGGGTTCTGGCCATGTTAATGGCGGTGAGGGAGGGATTCGAACCCTCGAACGGTGTTACCCGTTACACACTTTCCAGGCGTGCTCCTTCAGCCACTCGGACACCTCACCTATTACGCTTGACGACAGAATTGCAACGAGGCGGCACTTTAACGGAAGACGCCATATCGCGCAAGTCGACTACGCACCCAGTCGACTACGCACCCGGCTGACGCCAGCAGGGGTAGGTCACTGGCGGACCAGCCGGCAGTGCTCGGGGTGGCCGTGGCCGGTGGAGCGGAAGGGGTTGATGTCGATACCGCCACGGCGCAGGAAGCGTGCGTACACGCTCAGGTGCTGTGGCTGGCAGCGTGCCCTGATATCGACAAAGATGCGCTCAACGCACTGCTCGTGAAAACCGCTGTGATCCCGGAAGGAGACCAGGTAATGCAGCAGGCTCGCTTTGCGGATGGCCGGCCCGCTATAGCTGATTTGTACACTGGCCCAATCGGGCTGGCCGGTGACCGGGCAGCAGGAGCGAAACAGATCGGTGTACAGTTGCTGCTGCACGGGCTGACTCGATGCCAGCGCCAACAGGTTCGCATTCGGGTGGTATTGCGCTACGCGCAGCTCAATATCATCGAGGCACTCACCCGCCATCACCCCCAGGGCATTGCCCTGGGCAGTCGCCAGCGGCCACAGCTTGATGGACAGCGGGGTGGCCAGCGCGGCCGACAGGTCGGCTTCTATGGTGCGGGCAACCTCGCGGCGCGAGGCAAAACGGCTTTGGTTGAATGAATTGAGGTACAACTTCAGCGACTTCGACTCGACCAGGTAGGGCGATTCGCAGGGCACTACCAGTTGGCCCACCGCGACCTGGGGTTTACCCATTTCATTGAGCCAGGAAACCTCGTACAAATTCCAGATATCGACGCCGTTGAACGGCAGGCGCGCCGGGTTCAGGCCAATCTCTTCACGCGTGGCATCCCTTGGCAATGGGCACAGTAGCGACGGCGTGTAGTGATCCACCGCTGCGATGGATTTGCCCAAGGGAGTGTTGTCTTTATAGTCCGCCTCAGCCATCTCGAATTCCGGCATAGAATTGTTTGAATGCATCGTCATCGGACTACGTTCGCAACTTCTTGCCGGCTTTCAGCAAATGCAGACTGAACACAAATGCCGTAACGTTAAAGCCGATAATCATAACGAACGCGAAACCGATATTGATGTCCGAAATACCAAGAATACCGTAGCGAAAGGCGTTGACCATATAAAGGATAGGATTCAATTGCGACAGCGCCGCCCAGAAATCGGGCAACAGGCTCACCGAATAAAACACCCCGCCCAGGTATATCAGCGGTGTGAGCACGAAGGTGGGGATGATCGAAATATCATCAAAGTTCTCGGCGAACACGGCGTTGATAAAGCCGCACAGCGAGAACAGGAGCGAGGTCAACACTACAACGCTAATGGTAACCGTCAGGCTGTGCACATGCAGCGAGGTAAAGAACAGGGCCAGGACGGTAACGATAAGCCCGACCATCAAGCCCCGGGCGACGCCGCCGGCGACAAAGCCGAGCAGGATAATGTAATTGGGGACCGGCGACACCAGCAACTCCTCCACGTGTTTCTGGAATCGCGCACTGAAAAACGATGACACCACATTGGAATAGGAGTTGGTGATAACGCCCATCATGATCAACCCGGGGGCGACAAACTGCATATAGCTGAAGCCTTCCATAGTGCCGATTCGCGACCCGATCAGGTTGCCGAAAATGATGAAATACAACATCACGGTGATAGCCGGCGGCACCAGGGTTTGCACCCAGATGCGGGTGAAGCGGCGAATTTCCTTGCGCACAAGGGTATAGAGGGCTATCAGGGTTTCGCGGTTCGGCATTCAGGCGCCCTCGTCCCGCTCACCCTGACCCACCAACGAGACGAACAACTCTTCCAGGCGATTGGCTTTGTTGCGCATGCCCGCGACCGTCATTCCCGCGCCGTCCAGGCGTTCAAACAATTCATTGAGTGATTGCCCCTGCTCGACGGAAACCTCCAGGCTATGCTCGTCGCTCTGAGTCACAGCAAAGCCTTCGATGGGCGGAAGCCGGGCCGGCAGGTTGGCGATATCGAGGACGAATGTCTGGCGTTGTAGCGTCTTCAGCAGCGCATTGATGCTGGTGTTCTCCACTATCCTGCCACGGTCGATAATCGCAACATGGCGACAGAGGTTTTCGGCTTCCTCAAGATAGTGGGTAGTGAGGATAATGGTCGTGCCCTGAGCGTTGATCTGCTGCAGGAACTGCCACATGGAACGGCGTATTTCTATGTCGACCCCCGCTGTGGGCTCATCGAGGATAAGCAATCGGGGCTCATGCACCAGCGCCCTGGCAATCATCAGGCGACGCTTCATGCCGCCGGAAAGGGTGCGGGCACTCTGCCTGCGCTTGTCCCAGAGCCCAAGCTGGCGCAGGTATTTCTCGGCACGTTGCACCGCCAACTCCCGGGGAAGGCCGTAGTAACCAGCCTGGGTAATGACGATATCCTGAACCTTTTCGAACAGGTTGAAATTGAATTCCTGGGGCACCACACCGATCAGGCGCTTGGCCGCGGAAAAATCCCGGTCGATGTCGTGACCGAAGATTGACACCGAGCCGGCGGTCTTTCGCACCAACGAGCAGATGATGCCAATGGTGGTCGACTTGCCCGCCCCGTTCGGCCCCAAAAGCGCGAAAAAGTCACCGGCAGCAACCTCCAGGTCGATGCCCTTAAGGGCCTCGAAGCCGTTGTCGTACTGCTTGCGCAGCCCGTTGATGACCAGAGGTTTTTCCATTGCAACCAGATAACGTGTCGAAGCGGTGAACAGGCCGCACAGAACAGAGCGCCCTGGCGACCGGACAAAGGGAGGACATGTTACACAGAGAATCGGCATTCGCAAAGTCGTGCGGGCTGCTGCGCTTGTTCCGCAGGACCACGGGAGGCAGCATGCCAAAGGCTGGCACGGAGCATGGCATACCTGCTGAACGCAGCGCCAGCCCGCACAAAACCCTCGCCCACAAAAAAGCCCCAATCAAGGGGCCTGATATTTGGAGCGGGAAACCGTGGTCCGGCACACCGATGGTCCGGCACACCGGTGGTGCGGCACCCCGCTGAGAACCGGCTCGCCGGTGCGAACCCGTCGCCCACAAAAAGCCCCGATCAAGGGGCCTTAATATTTGGAGCGGCAAACCGGTGGTGCGGCACCCCGCTGAGAACCGGCTCGCCGGTGCGAACCCGTCGCCCACAAAAAAGCCCCGATCAAGGGGCCTTAATATTTGGAGCGGCAAACCGGTGGTGCGGCACCCCGCTGAGAACCGGCTCGCCGGTGCGAACCCGTCGCCCACAAAAAAGCCCCGATCAAGGGGCCTTAATATTTGGAGCGGCAAACCGGTGGTGCGGCACCCCGCTGAGAACCGGCTCGCCGGTGCGAACCCGTCGCCCACAAAAAAGCCCCGATCAAGGGGCCTTAATATTTGGAGCGGCAAACCGGTGGTGCGGCACCCCGCTGAGAACCGGCTCGCCGGTGCGAACCCGTCGCCCACAAAAAAGCCCCGATCAAGGGGCCTTAATATTTGGAGCGGGAAACCGGGTTCGAACCGGCGACCTGTACCTTGGCAAGGTACCGCTCTACCAACTGAGCTATTCCCGCGCGTTACCTGTTGAACTTACAGCTCTATACCTGAACGTTACCACACAACGTTGCAGGTTTGAATATGGCGTCCCCTAGGGGGTTCGAACCCCTGTTCCCGCCGTGAAAGGGCGGTGTCCTAGGCCACTAGACGAAGGGGACATAACCTGTCGTCGAGTCATCACAATGACGAGGCGCGCATTCTAAATAGCGCCATTAAACGAGTCAAGAGCTAATTGTCAAAATCCCTGTGCACGCCGTTTGGGCCAAGGCTGGGCGCCAACGGCCAAGGCCTCAGTGTATCCTGCACCCGATTCAGAACAGTTCCGGCGACGTTATTCTGGCTCCGGCTTGAGCGTCAGCGATGCCGAATTGATGCAATAGCGCTGGCCTGTCGGCTGCGGGCCATCCTCGAAAACATGGCCAAGGTGCGAGCCGCAGCGCGAGCAATGCACTTCGGTGCGCACCATGCCCAGGCTGGAGTCGACCTCGGCCTCCACGTTTGCATCGTCGATGGGTTGGTAGAAGCTGGGCCAACCGGAGCCCGAATCATACTTGGTAGTGGAAGCGAACAGCTCTGCATTACAACCACGGCAGAGATAGGTTCCCGGTGCCTTGGTGTCCCAGTATTTGCCAGTGAAAGCGCGCTCGGTGCCCTGTTCGCGACAGATCCTATATTCTTCGGGGGTCAGTTGCTCCCGCCATTCCTGATCCGACTTCTCGTACTCAGCCATAAAAAACTCCGCTTTCAGCAAAAGCCCATGAGAGTGCTAGAATATCGGTTTTGGTAACTTTTCTCACCGCTTTATTCAGAGCCAGCCTGCTATGTATACGGTCTACAAATCAAACAAATTGAAAGATGTTTGCTATGACATTCGTGGCCCGGTGCAGCGCGAGGCGACACGACTTGAAGAAGAGGGCCACCGCATCCTCAAGCTGAACATCGGCAACCCAACCCCATTTGGCTTCGATGCCCCCGACGAGATCATGCAGGACGTCATCCTCAACCTGCCCTCGTCGCAGGGGTATTGTGACTCCCGCGGCCTGTTCTCGGCGCGCAAGGCGGTGATGCAGTATTGCCAGCAGCTTAGAATTCCCAATGTCGAGATCAACGATATTTTTATGGGTAACGGCGTCAGCGAACTCATCGTCATGGCCATGCAGGCCCTGCTCAACAACGATGACGAATTCCTGATTCCCAGCCCCGACTACCCCTTGTGGACGGCGGCGGTGAAACTCACCGGTGCCCGACCAGTGCATTATGTCTGTGACGAACAAGCCGACTGGACCCCGGATCTGGATGATATTCGCGACAAGATCACTGACAAGACCCGGGGCATCCTGCTCATCAACCCCAACAACCCGACAGGAGCCGCCTACCCCGAGGAACTGGTGAAACAGATTGTCGCCCTGGCCACGGAACACCGGCTGATGCTGTTTGCCGACGAAATCTACGACAAGATCCTCTACGATGATGCCGAGCACTTTCCCGCCGCGCGTTACGCCGATGATATTGTATGCGTCACCTTCAACGGCCTTTCCAAGACCTACCGGCTGGCGGGTTTTCGGTCTGGCTGGATGGTCATCTCCGGGGCCAAGCACCGTGCGACCAACTATATCGAAGGGCTGGAGATTCTGGCATCCATGCGGCTGTGTTCGAACGTACCTGCGCAACACGCCGTGCAAACCGCATTGGGAGGTTACCAGAGCATCAACGACCTGGTGTTACCCGGTGGGCGCATGCGCGAACAGCGCGACTTTGCCTGGGAGCGGCTCAACGCCATACCGGGGGTCAGTTGCACCAAACCCCGGGGTGCCATCTATATGTTTCCCCGGCTCGACCCGGCGGTTTACAGGATTCACAATGACGAGAAAATGGTGCTGGACTTCCTCATCCAGGAACGGGTACTGATCGTTCAGGGAACCGCCTTCAACCTGCGCACCCCCGACCACATTCGCATGGTATTTCTGCCACGTATCGACGACCTTGGCCATGCCATCGACGCCTTCGAAAACTTCCTGCGCCATTACGAGCAGTAGGCAGGGCCAAAGCGGGCGCCGGCATGGGTGATTCACACATCGATAATTTTTACCGTGACGCTGGCCTGGTGTTGCAGAAGCTTTACCGGGCCTTTCCCCGCAAGATAGCGATTTACGTCGAGGACATCAGCGGCCCCGACGAGCCCGATGAGTATGGGCTGCACAGTAACCGTTACATCGCATGCCTCAGTACCATGATCTGGCTGGCGGAACAGGGCTACCTGACCTACGAGTCGACTATCCGCCAGGAGGCGATAGACCAGGCCGTGTTGACGCACAAGGGCTTTACCCTGCTCAGTTCACACTACCGATTCGACCCGACAGCCAAAACAGGGCCACCCGCTGCCGCTGGCGCCGCCCCGCGAGCCACTATCGACGTGCTGCGCCGCTGCCTCAGAGCCGGCCCTGATGTTGAACTCGCCACTGTCATGCGCCAATTGTTCGAGGTTGCGCACAAATTCCACTGAACCCGCACGTGCGCCGACGTAATCAACGCCATTTTGTCGCCCGGGTGACAGGACAATGTTAGAAAATGACACAACACATGCCCGGGGCAGTGAACCGCGCCATCGCACCGCCATCTACTCTCCTGTAAATTGTGTGCGTGCAGGAGTTGCGGCCGCCGGGCACGGCCAGGGGAAAGCAGGGCACGGGGATTTTCCAGACTAATCGGCTATAGTTACCAGAGGCACCGGCAATTCCGGGCTCGAAGAGCCGGTTGTAGGGCCCGCAAAGGCAAGAAAACTGGTAGTAAGTTGATTTTGGAATACATGGCAATTCCTGTTAGTATAGTTACGTACTAGACAAACACTGACTCATAGGCTCGAGCTGGGTTAACCATGACTGCAACAGAGAAGACCAAGAAGTACCAACCGCTGGACGATCAGTTCCTGCACAGCGCCGCAATTATCGATGCAAACGGTCGCGAGGTGGCGATAACGGCAGAAATGATTGATCAGGCCTGCGACAAGTTGGCACTGCAATTCGAACAGTTCAAACACCCAAAGCACAAGAGTGGCTAAGGCTCTGGCCTGCGCTCCTGGGGCGCGTTGCGGCTCTTTTCTTCCGCCCGTTCAGGGCACGTTCTGAAAACTACCACTCCCTCACTTTCGACATTCCGCAGCAGCCAGCTTATTGTGTGACCGCCGAAGAGACATCGCCGGCTGCGAACCGCACTTCACGGCGAATGGGATAATCCCGCCGCAGGCGCTCGAACGCGGCGCCGTGGTCGCCGGGCGCGCCCAGTGCAGCGCGCATCCTGCGATCGTCGGCAGCAATGTCATACACCCCCAGCATACTTTGGCACAGGCGGCTCCAACTGCCGGCCAACGGCAACTGCTCAGGCTCCGCGCCCTGGACGTGGTCACTATCCTGCGCGCCACCGAGCCAGTTAAACAGATGCCGGGCAACTACCCTCGCACCGAGAAGCTTGCCATCATAGCTGTAGCCTGCAATGTGGGGTGTCGCCAGGGTAACCAGGTCCATCAGCGCAAGGTCGATCGACGGCTCGTTCTCCCAGACGTCCAGCACTACTGCCAGGTCACGGCGCCGGGGCAACAGACGTCTGAGGGCGTTGTTGTCGACCACCGCACCACGACTGCTGTTTATCAGCACAGCATTTCGGGGTAGCGATGCCAGCTCCGAACTGCCAAGCAGATGATAGGTGGGATGCGCGGTATCGCGTGTCAGTGGTGTATGCAGCGTAACGATATCGGCCTGCAATAGTTGTTTCGGGTCGCTCGCCAGCTTCATTCCCGACCCCTCCGACAGAAATGGATCGTAGCCTAAACAGCGAAACCCGCAGGCTTCGAGCACCTTATACAAGCACCCGCCTACGTTGCCCAGTCCGAAAATACCCACCGACATGCCCGGCTTAACCCTGCCCTGATCGACCGCGAGGCGACACAGGGCGCTGAACACATACTCAACCACCGACCGCGCATTGGCGCCCGGGGCATGGGCAAAGCCTATATTGGCCTGCGCCAGGTACTGCTGGTCAACATGATCGACTCCCGCGGTACAGCTACCGACGAAGCGCACCCGGCTGCCATCGAGTAAATCGCGGCCGACCCGGGTTACTGATCGCACCAGCAGCACGTCCGCATCGCGCAACGTGGCGCTGGTAATCTCGCGGCCCGGCACCAGGCAAAGCTCACCGAACTCACCAAAAACCGCCGCTGCGGCCGGGATATTCTCATCAATCACTAGCTTCATGTTGGTTAACCGTTCAACACCATGCCTCGACCAAAAAGTTTGCCGCGTCAAGCTTGGGGTCAGTATCGTAGCGCTGACAGAGTGACTGCCGGAATCGTTCCGCCCGCGGGGGCAGGCCCTGCTCACAGTATTCGCGCAAACGCCTGTGAATGGCACCTGCAAAGCGCTCCAGGTCCATTTCTGGCGCACAAAGGTTGTCGGCACTGGGGCGAAACGGGCGTCCGCAGGCTGCAGCGAACAAACACTCCAGTGCCTGAGGCCTGGCTTCTACCTGCTCGAAGCGCAGCTGCTGCTTTGCATCCCTGCCGTCGGGTACATACCAGTAGCCATAATCCAACTGCTGGCGGCGCAAGGACCCGGCGATACACCAGTGAGCCACTTCATGCAGGGCGCTGGAAAAATAATCGTGGCGGAATATCACCCGATGCAACTCCCCGGCAGAGCTCGCCGGTATATAAATGGGTTCAGCACCACCCCCGCGCAGACAGGTGTTGTATTGGCGCAGAAAAAGCTGGTCGAAGATGCGACGCAAGTCCCCTGCCCGATGTTGGGCACAATGCTGCACCGGTGCGCTCGTTGAGGATTCCATCGCGGCCCGTCACTGCTTGCGAATAAAAAAATAAAACACGTCGCCCTCGACTGAATGCCCAAGCAGCTCATGCCCGAGGAATGCGCAAAACTTGGGGATATCCCGCTGGGTGGAAGGGTCGGTTGCCATCACTTCCAGAATCTCACCACTCGCCAACTCTCGAACCTTCCTGTGCAACAGCATCACTGGCTCCGGACAGAAGAGCCCGACAGCATCCAGAGTGGCATCAGGGGAATGGGGCATAACAACGATAATCCTGTTTTGACTGTAACGACGCTAAATCGCGTCAGGGTGGGTTGCGGTCCTGCTCGCTGGCGTTACCTCTGTCTGCCTGGATTTGCTCTCGGCTAAGCAAACTCGCGGTGGCGGTGGCCGGGTCAAACACGATCAAAATATCACCGCTGTCCAACTGCCGGCGGACTGCTCCCGCTTTTTGCTCCATGGTGAGTTCTACCTCACCGTAGTCGGTGCCGTCACGGGTGACAAAGTCCTCGATCAATCCGCACAGTGCCTCATCGGATAGTCGATTCACCGGAATCTGTAACATATTGCAAGCCCTCTGGCATGCAGAAAAATCACCAATGACACAGTCATCCACGGCCTGCTATTGTACCACCGGTCGTTCAGGAAGAACGACTGGCATCGATGCCCTAACCCGATAATCAAGGAAGATCCTATGAAGCTTAAACCCATACTCGCCCGCATTACCCTGGGATGCTCTGTTACCGCCAGCGGCATCGTGGCCGCCGCAAATATCCAACCGGGCGACCTCGTCGTCAGCGAAGTGCTGGCCAACCCCGCAGCGGTCTCCGACAGCGCGGGGGAATGGCTGGAACTCTACAATACCACTACCGTCCCCCTCGACATCAACAACCTGGTCCTACGCGACAACGGTACCAACGCGCACACCGTATCCACCACGGCACCGCTATGGATCAACCCCGGCGACTACCTGGTCCTGGGCCGCAGTGGTGACACCAGCAGCAACGGAGGCTACACGCCAGACTATGTCTACCGGGATTTTACCCTCGCAAATAGTATTGACAGTATCATCCTGGAGTGGAACCAGCAGACCATCTTTGCACTCAGCTACTCCAGCGCCGACGGTTTTGGCGAAGCCGGCGTCAGCATGCAACTGGGCTCGCTCGAGGGCACGATCAGCGCCGGGAATTACCTCCCCAGTCACCCATCGATGGTGTTTGGCGCCGGCGACCTGGGCACACCGGGCTTCGGTACCCTGGGAGAAGGCTCGGGGCAAGGAGTCAGCGAGGTGCCGATACCGGCCGCCGGGGTGCTGTTTATATCCAGCCTTGGCCTGCTGGCCGGCATCAAGCGACGTAACGAATTAACGGCATAGGAATCCGGGTCGGCGGCGACACTTTCGCCGCTGCTGGCCCGCATTGCATCGTCGTGCTTCATCGTCGTGCTTCGTCGTCGTGCTTCATCCCGGCCGTCTGAATTTAAGGGTCATGCGGTCGCTCTCGCCAATAGCCAGGTACTTATCCCTGTCTTCGGCACCGCCACGCAGGGAGGGCGGTAAACTCCACACGCCGTGAGGGTGGTCAGCGGAATCCTTCGGATTCGCATTGATCTCGCTCCTCGCCACGAACTCGAAGCCCGCTTGTTCGGCCAGTTCAATGACCCGTGCCTCGGTGACATAGCCGGAGTTGATCATGGCTTCCTCGGAAGTACCCTCGGGGGCACGGTGCTCCACCACGCCCATCAGTCCACCCGGCTTAAGGGCGGTGAACATCGACGTGAATACCGCCTCGGCGTTACCGGCTTTCATCCAGTTGTGCACGTTGCGAAAGGTCAGCACGCGATCGGCACTGGCCGCAGGTGCGATAGTCGTGTGCTGAGGCGGCTCGAGCACGGTGACTTTCACCCGATCATACACCTCAGGATGCGCCGCGAGCTTCTGGTCAAAGGCCTTGCGCGAGGTCCGAAAATATTCCCGGGGAGAATTTAAGTCCCAGTGCGCGCAATACAGCAAGCCGTCAGCGCGCAGCAACGGTGCCAGTATTTCGGTATACCATCCGTTGCGACCCGGGAATATCTCCACCACGGTTTGCGCCGGCATCACTTCGAAAAATGCCAGGGTTTCAGCGGGGTGTCGGTAGCGATCCCGACTCGCGCTGCCCTCGGCACGAATGTCAGACGCGAGAATTGGCGTCAGCCGGCCCTGTATATCGCTCGCGTGTAAGGCCGCGGTAGCCAGCATCAGGGCGATGCCAAGAATAAACGCAATTCTTCGGGGGTATCGGATGTCATCCACAACGCTCTCTCCTGAGTCCATAAGCATAGCCATCGCCCGGGCAGGCCCGGCGCGCATTATTCCTCTTCATCGACCTGCGCCGCCATAGCCTTGAGGCCGATGTGACGCACATCCTTGCCTTTTACCAGGTAGATCACGTGCTCCGCGATGTTGCGGGCATGGTCACCAATACGCTCCAACGCACGCAGCGCCCATATCACGTTCAACGAACGACCGATCTGCTCCGGATCCTGCGTCATATGTGCAATCATTTCACGCACGGCCCGCTTGTATTCGCGGTCTACCGATCGATCCTCGCGGGCCACGGTGAGCGCACGCTGGGCATCAAGGCGGGCAAAGGCATCGAGGGCACTGTGCAGCATTTCCCGCACCTGGCGGCCGATATCACGGATCTCGCCATAACCCTTCGCACCCATCGCATTCTCGCTCAACAAAATCCCCTGCTTGGCGATCTTACCGGCTTCATCGCCGATACGCTCGAGGTCGGTGGTCAGCTTACTGATCGCGATGACGAGCCGCAGATCTCCCGCAGCGGGCTGGCGCCTGGCGAGGATACGGGCGCACTCTTCATCGATCGATACCTCCATGAAATTCACGCTCCTGTCGGTATCGCGTACCTGCTGGGCAATGCCACTGTCACCGTCTACCAGAGCGGAGATAGCATGAGAAAGCTGGCGCTCCACCATCCCTCCCATCTCAAGCAGCTGGGTTTTGACCTTGTGTAGCTCGCGATTGAACTGCTGGGAAATGTGCTGGGATTGCGGGGTCGTATTCATCTGCTGAACCTGGTTTTCAGCCGTACCGGCCGGTGACGTAATCTTCCGTTTGTTTGTTGGCCGGATTGGTAAAAATCGTGTCAGTAGTGTCGTACTCTACTAATTGCCCGGCATTGATAAAAGCTGTGTAATCCGAGACCCGCGCAGCTTGCTGCATGTTGTGGGTCACGATGAGAATCGTATAGCGAGCTTTAAGCTCGTAAATCAGCTCCTCGATTTTGAGGGTCGACAACGGGTCCAGCGCCGACGCGGGTTCGTCCAGCAACAGCACCTCGGGCTCCACGGCAATCGTGCGCGCTATCACCAGGCGTTGCTGCTGACCGCCTGACAGCGACAGCGCGCTGTCCTGCAAGCGATCCTTGACCTCATCCCAAAGCGCTGCGGAGCGCAGTGAGCGCTCGACCACTTCATCGAGAATCCGGCTGTTCTTGATGCCCTGCACCTTGAGGCCAAAGGCGACGTTATCGTACACCGACTTGGGAAACGGGTTGGGCTTCTGGAATACCATGCCCACTCTCCGACGCAACTGCGCCACATCGACGTCACGACCATAGATGTTACGGCTATCGAGCAGGATACGGCCATCGGTGCGACAACCGTCGATGAGCTCATTCATGCGGTTGAAGCAGCGCAGGAGGGTAGACTTGCCACAGCCGCTGGGACCAATGAAGGCCGTGACCTGCCGCTTCGGGAAGGCGATATTGATATCAAACAACGCTTGCACCTTGCCGCTATAAAAAAGATTGAGGTGCTCGACCTCGAGGAAAGTCTCCGGCGCCTCGACCGAAGAAGTGCGCAAAGCCGCCTTGAATCGCACCAGCTCGGCGACTTCAGAGGGAGCGACCTTCCTGAGTTTCTGGTCAGCCATGCGATCTCTTGCCGTACCCTGGTGTTCTCTGCATAAGCCGCTTTCCTCCCCTGCTTGTAACTGCTCTAGATGTCGTTGGATTTGTATTGCTGCCGCAACCGATTACGAATACGAATCGCGCCGAGATTCAGCACCACGATCACCGCTACCAGCAGTAATGCGGTCGCATAGACCAGGGGTCGCGCCGCCTCGACATTCGGACTCTGCAGGCCAACATCGTATATGTGAAAACCAAGGTGCATGAACTGGCGCTCCAGATGCAGAAACGGGAAATTGCCGTCCACCGGAAGCACGGGTGCGAGTTTCACCACCCCCACCAGCATTAATGGCGCCACTTCCCCTGCCGCTCGGGCAACGGCAAGAATCATACCGGTCATCAGCGCGGGGCTCGCCGCAGGGAGCACGACCCAGAACACGGTCTGCAGCCGGGTTGCACCCAATGCGAAGCTGGCCTCACGCAGGGATTGGGGCAAACGTGCCAGGCCTTCCTCGGTGGCAACGATCACCACCGGTAAGGTCAGTAGCGCCAGTGTAAGCGCCGCCCAGAAAATCCCGGGGGTCCCGAACGTCGGGGCGGGCAAGACCTCATTATAGAACAACTTATCGATGCCTCCGCCCAGGGTGTAGACGAAAAAACCAAGCCCGAACAGGCCGAATACGATCGACGGCACACCAGCAAGGTTATTCACCGCGATGCGGATGGCCCGCGTCACCAGCCCCTGTGTGGCGTATTCGCGCAGGTAAACAGCCGCCAGAATTCCCAGCGGTGTTACCAGTACAGTCATCAACAGCACCATCAGCACAGTACCGAAAATCGCGGGGAAAATACCGCCCTCGGTATTGGCCTCGCGCGGCCGTGAGGACAGAAATTCCCACAGTCGATCAGCAGCGACCTCTGCCCTGCCAACAAAGCCCAGGGCATTGGGCCGATAGGCCCTCACCACGTTGGCCACCGGCAGGGTAACGATTTCACCGCTGGCCAGCAGGACCTCGTAGCTATCCTCACCCATCTCACGATGGTACTTTTCCAGCCGCCGCTGCAAGGCCTCATAGCCGCTGGCCAGTTCGCTGCGCTGCCTGGCCAGTTCACGCTCCCGGTCTATCTTTTCCTCGGGCTCGAGTTCCGCCGCCAACATGGCCAGGCGCCGACGTTCCAGTTGCTCCATTTGGTAGTTGAGATCGTTGATTTCATCGTGTTTTAACGCCTCGATACGATCGTCGATCTCCCTTGCGCGCGCAATACTTTGCTGGAATTCCTGCCACAGCCTTCCCGCCGCGGCCGCACCGCCGCCGCGCTCCCCACGCGCTGAGCGCCTATCCGTGGTGGTGTTCAGCCCTTGCAAATACCCGTAGAGGTTGCCCCACTCTCGCCGTTCCACCAGCATCAATTGCGGCGGATAGCGAACTTGTTGCAGCCAGGGCATGACCAGCCAGCGAAAGTCCTCCCCGGTTTCTTCACGGTTGCCAACCTGGAGCAGGATGCGCTCAACCTGATTGGCGGCGCCGGTAAACTCGACGCCGGAGCCGGTGAGTTGCTCCGCAGGAACGGTTTCGCGGGCCCTGACCTGGCCGAAGACTTGTTCCTGGGGCGCTGCCGGGGCAGAATATCTTGCCGCCATCACCCTCGCTGGCCAGAAATGTTCACTGCCGCGCACCAGCAATAACAGGATTACACCCAGGACTGCCAACAAGCATATGGCAACCGCCGTAGCGTTGAGCCATACGAACAAGTCGCCGCCGCGCCACCACTCCCGCCATTGCTTGTCATCAGCTTTGTTCATAGGCTGCGGTACTTCGAAAGCAGGCCCTGGCGCAGGAATTCAGCGGCGGTGTTAAACACGAAGGTCATTACGAACAGCACCAATCCCCCGAGAAACAAAACCCGGTAGTGGGTGCTATCCACCTCGGCCTCGGGAATCTCCATCGCAATGTTTGCTGCGAGGGTACGCATGCCCTCAAACACGTTGAAATCCATGATGGGGGTATTCCCGGTCGCCATCAGTACGATCATGGTCTCGCCCACCGCTCGGCCAAGGCCGATCATCATGGCCGAAAAAATCGCCGGGCTCGCCATTGGCAGAACGACCTGCGACAGCGTCTGCCAGGGCCGGGCACCAAGCGCCAACGCTCCCTGGGTGAGGTGACGGGGCACCGAAAATATGGCGTCCTCGACGATGGAGAAGATCGTCGGGATTATCGCAAAGCCCATCGCAATGCCCACGACCAGGGCATTGCGCTGCTCAAACCTGACGCCCAGGTCCTGGCTCAACCAGGCCACGAAGTCGCCACCGAATAAGCCTTGCTCTAAAACCGGCGAGTAGGTAAAGCACAGCCAGCCGGCCAACAGGATGACAGGCAACATAAATGCCGCCTGCCAGCCGTCGGGAACCCGGCCGCTGAAAGCTAACGGCAGCAGGTGCCAGCCCAGCGCGGCCAGCAAAATAAACACGGGCAGGGCCAGCAAAAACAGTAGTGCGCCCACCATGTGACTCTCCAGAAAGGGCGCAAGCCACAGGCCTGCAAGCAAACCCAGGATGACAGTGGGCAGTGCCTCCATCAATTCTATCAACGGCTTTACCCGCTCGCGCATGGCCGGTGCCATGAAGTACGCGGTGAATATCGCTCCGCCCAGGGCCAGCGGCGTCGCAATCAATAGAGCAAAGAGCGCGGCTTTCAAGGTGCCGAAAACCAGTGGCACCAGGCTAAGTTTGGGTTCGATGCTGGCATTGGCTGCGGACGATTGCCAGACGTACCCGGGTTCCGGGTAACCCTCGTACCAAACCTTGCTCCAGAGTGCGCTCCAGGACACTTCCGGGTGCTGGTTATCTATGGCCCAGACCCCAAGGCGACCATCCGCTGTCTCCAACAACAACGCATCTGCCCAGGGCGAAAGCGCCATCTTGACGACAGCACTTTCGGTCAGGCGCTGGTGCAGTACCTGCCGCTGCGCCGTGGTGTTGAACAGGCTGACAAACCCTGCTTCGTCGACGGTTGCAAAACCCTTGCGTCGGAGCTCGGGAGCCAATAGCCGGACCCCGACACCGGCACTGAAATGCCGCGCCGGGGTTAGTTGTAAACTGCCCGGGTCGGCCGGATCGCGCAACAAAAACCACTGTGTAACGACGCCGTCGTCATCAATGCCCAGCAGTGACTGACCTGCGGCTGCCCAGTCGATGTCATGCACTGCCCCGCCCGGGGGCAACACCGAAATCCCGCTAAAATCCTCGGACTGCTGCAGCAAGGCGGCATGAATTTGGCCATCGGAGTCGGCCAGTACCAACCAGCGCTTGTCACGGGATAACAGCAGTTTGACCGCTACGGGCATTGGCGGCTCGGACCGCGGCAGGAACTGCATAGCCGGGGTGGCACCCGGTACTACCGATCTTCGAATCAAGCCGATCCGCAGCGCGCCGGTGGCCTGAGCCACCACCATTGCGCCGTCCTCGTCCTCGCGCACGGCGATACTCTGCAATTCTTTTCCGGGCGCGAACTGCAAAGCGTCTCCCCCATAGGGGTAATCAATGTGCGGACTGACACGGCGCCGGGATTGATCGAAGCTCTGTTCGTAACGTGGGCGCAGCAGGATTACCGATCCATTACTCAAACCCAGCACCAGCAACCCATCAGCCTCAGGGTCGACGGCCGTACTACTGATACGCACACCCGCCTCAAGCGAAAGACGTTCGACCCGAACCGGTGATCCGTCGCTAAGGGAAAAAAAGATCATTGCACCCGAACCGGTCAGGCGAAAACCCAGGTCAAGGGTTTCGTCGCTGCTCAGATACACCGATTCCCCCGCCTCGGGCAGCGGCGTCGCAAAACTGGCCCTCACCTCGATACTTGCCGGCTGGAACAAGGGTATCACCGTGTACACCAGATAAAAGGCGATCAACAGCACCGTAACGATAACGCCCAGGCCGCCCAGGGTAATGAGCCATTCCGCTAGTCGATCAGACCACTTGTCGCGCAGGGGAGCACTGCCCGCTGCCCGCCGCGCGAGCAGCGCAGACACTTCGGATTGGGGTGTAGGGGAACGAGTCGGATCCATGCTCCATACTGTAGGGTGACAATGTGACAGCGCTGTGACATCGAAACAATAATACTAATAGTAACAGTGACTTGCGCCAACCTTGCAAGGTTTTCGGGCAAGCGTTGGCAACAATGAAAGTCCGGCTGAGGGCCAGTGAAGACGCACTGGTGAGCGCATGGGCAACCGGCCTTGCTCTGCGGACGTTACACGGTCAGCATCACCCCGGCAATACGAAGGAGCGCCGAATCGGCGCCATTTCGTGACTAAAGGCCAAGAGCGAGCTTCTGTTGTTCCGCCAGGGTTGCAGGCAGTGGGATAAAGCCATCCTTGAGCACAACTCTTTGCCCCTGACGCGACAATATAAAACGGATGAATTCGCGCTCGATCACCGGCAACGCTTCGCCGGGGGGCTTGTTCAGATAGATATAGAGGTAGCGAGAAAGCGGGTAAACCGCGGCCACCGCATTCTCAGCGCTGGCGGCGTAATATTTGCCGTTTCCGCCAATCGGAACGGCGCGCACGCTCGCTGTACGATATCCCATACCGGAATAGCCAATGGCATTGATCGTCGTTCCCACCGACTGCACGACTGACGCCGAGCCCGGCTGCTCATTGACGGTTTTCCTGAAGTCTCCACCACACAGAGCCCTGCTCTTGAAAAAGTCATAAGTACCGGATACGGAGTTGCGCCCGAATACCTGAATACTGCGGCGCTGCCAGGGCTGCGGCAGGGCCAGTTGGCCCCAGTTCTCGATAGCCTGGCCGGCACCATTACTACAGTTGCGGTTGCTGGAAAAAATGCCATCGAGTTGCTGCAGTGTAAGCCCCTGGACAGGATTATCCTTGTGCACGTAAACCGCCAGCGCATCGATAGCGATCACCACGGGCGTAGCCGGGTACCCGTGGCTCTGCTCAAAGGCCTGTTGCTCCTGCGCCTCCATCAAGCGACTCATCGGACCAATATTCGCAGTGCCCTCCGCGAGTGCAGGGGGCGCAGTGGATGAGCCCGCGGCCTTGACCTGGAAAGTCACGCCGGAGTAATAGCGCATAAACCGCTCTGCCCATAAGCTCACCAGGTTTGCCATTGAGTCGGAGCCGGCACTGGAAAAACTGCCCGCCACGCCGCGTACCTGGTGATAGGGCTCGAGGTCGGGGTCGAGCCTTGCAGCCGCGTTAACCCGAGAGCCCAAGCAGCACACCAGCACAACTGCCACAGCAGCCAATAACTGTATGCCAGTGCTGCGCCTGGCGACAATATCGCCGGTTTTTTTCCTCAACATGGACACTCTCCGTTAACACCCGGGAAGAATAGTGCCGCTTTATTACAAGCCTATGACCCTGCTTTGGATATGGCTATAAATATGAGGCCTCACCGAACCCGGCTCAGGCCTGGAAGCTGCCAGCATTGAGGCGTGAAATGCATCCAGCTATCCGCCGCGGTCTTCTATTCGCTTACCGCGCCTGGGAAGTCGGCTAACGCGTGGCCATCTCGGCGCCGTGAACAAGCCGATGGGCGGGGAAAATACAGCGAAACACACTGCCTTTGCCCACGATACTCTCGATCTCCAGTCTTGCATCGTGACGCTTTAGCGCGTGCTTCACAATAGCCAGTCCCAGGCCTGTTCCCCCTGACCCGGCACTGCGACCTTTATCCCCTCGATAAAAGCGCTCGGTCAGGCGGGGAATATCTGCCGGGTCGATGCCCGGACCGTCATCCTCGACTTCGAAAATGCCACCCTCATCCTCGATCCGCCAGCTAACGTAAATATCACTGCCAGGCCTGCTGTATTTACAGGCGTTGTCCATCAGATTACCAAAGGCGCTGTGAATCGTCTTATGCTCACCCTGCAGCTGGCAGCTCGCATCGAGCCGCAGTTTGAAATGGTGGCCCGAGCCGATGCTGCAGCTGGCGTCATCGGCCATCATGGATACCATCCCCGCGACGTCAATGGGTCTGGGCGGTTGCGAATCGGGCTCTGACTCCAGCCGTGATAGCAGGGTGATGTCGTCGATCAGGGACTGCATTCGCTTGCTCTGGACCTGCATCTGGCCCAGCGCCCGCTGCAGCATTGGCACGGGGATCTCACCGTCCATGCTGTCGAGGGTTTCGAGGTAGCCATTGATGACGGTTAGAGGTGTACGCAGCTCGTGGGAAACATTGGCGATAAAGTCCACCCGCATTTGCTCCAGTTTGTGAATCTGCGTACTGTCCCGAATGAATACCAGGCGATTACCGGCACCAAACAGGGTAACCTCTATCCGCAATATCCGCCAACCCTCGTTTGGCGATGCCAGCTCGAGACCGGCGGAAAAATCCCCGCGCTGGAAGTAGCGCACAAAGTCCGGGTCACGCAGCAGGTTTACCAGCAGGTTGCCTTTGTCTTTGGCACTGCGAACACCGACCAGCCGCTCAGTTGCGTCATTACACCAGACAATGACACCGTCGGGGTCCACCATGATCACGCCATCAGACAACGATGCCACACCCTCTGAAACATAGTTGGCAGCGTCCAGCAACTGCTCGTGCTCGGCGTGATGTGCTTGCTGCAACCGGTACAACCTGTCCAGCACTGAAGCCCAGATACCGTGACTCTCCGGGGGGTCCAGCCGGGTATCACCGGCCAGCCAGTTGGCGAGCCGCGCAACCTGGACAAGGTGCCAACAACAGTAGGCAAACATGACCAGCGCCAGACCCTGCCATGGCCAGCCCAGCAACCAGCCGGTCAGCGCGCCGAAACCCCCCAGCGCCAGTAGTCGGGCCAATTCGCGGAGGAATTCCCGGTTAATCATTGCCAGTCGACTCAAGCCGCCGAGAAACGATAGCCGGAGCCGCGCACGGTTTGGATGAACTCACTGCAGTCAATGCCATTGTCTGCCGCTTGCAAAACCTTCCGCAGCCGGCGAATGTGCACATCGATCGTCCTTTCCTCGATATAGACATTGCCGCCCCAGACCTGGTCCAGCAGTTGGCTGCGATTGTAGACACGTTCCGGATGCACCATGAAAAAATGCAGCAGGCGAAACTCGGTGGGGCCAATCTCAACCCGCTCGCCACCGACAAACACCCGGTGGCTTACAGGGTCCAGGGTTAACGCGCCAAAATTCAGGATCTCGTCTTTCTGGCCGAAATCGGTGCGACGCAGCAGTGCGTTGATCCGTGCCACCAGCTCACGGGTTGAGAAGGGCTTGGTGACATAATCGTCGGCGCCGACGTCCAGTCCGTGGATCTTGTTGTCCTCTTCGCTGCGTGCGGTCAGCATGATCACCGGCAGGTCAGCCGTGGTCTGGTCGCGCTTGAGGCGGCGAATCAACTCGATACCACTGGTCCCGGGCATCATCCAGTCAAGCAGCGCGAGGTCGGGCTTCTCGTCGACGATGACGCTGTGCGCCTGCACCGCGTCCGCGGCTTCGAGGCACGCAAACCCCTTGCCCTCAAGTGCCATGCGCAACATTTCCCGAATGGGCGCTTCATCATCTACGATCAAAATTGTCGCTGGCTTCTCTGACATGGTCCTGATTCATCTGCTGCCTTGAAGGTGGCATAGATAAACGGCTTCGGTTACAGCAAAATGACATCCTGGGAACCTGCCTGTCAATCGAACACGATGGTCTTGTTGCCATGCAGCATCACCCGGTCCTCGAGGTGCGCGCGCAACGCCCGCGCCAGGACCCGCTGTTCCGCATCCTTGCCCAGCCTGACCAGGTCGGCGACGCTCTGGCGATGGCTGACGCGAACCACGTCCTGCTCTATGATCGGCCCCTCATCGAGTTCTGCGGTCACGTAATGGCAAGTGGCACCGATCAGCTTGACACCGCGCTGGTAGGCTTGCTGATAGGGGTTCGCGCCAATGAACGACGGCAAAAAGCTATGGTGAATATTGAGCATCGCGGCGGCATAGCGCCGACACATTGATTCCGGGATGATCTGCATGTAGCGAGCCAACACCACCACATCAGCCCGGTAATGCTGCAACAACCGATCGATTTCAGCATGGGAAGTCGCCTTGTCGCCGGGGTCGACGGGCACATGGTGAAAGGGGATAGCGTGCCATTCCACCATACTGCGCAAGGTATCGTGATTGGAAATGACGCAGGGAATATCGCAATCGAGTTCGCCACTGTGCCACCGGTGCAGTATGTCCGCGAGGCAGTGTGACGCGCGACTCGCCAGCAAGGCAACGCGCTGGCGCTGGTGGGAGTCTCGCAACTGCCATGTCATGTTGAAGCGCTGCGCAAGTTCGTCAAAACCCTCGCGAAATTCGTCAGCGGTTCCCGCCAGTGACTGTGCGAGAATCTCATTGCGCATGAAAAACCAGCAGGCATCCCGGTCGGAGTGATAGTTGGCCTCGATTAACCAACCGCCCTGCTGCGCGATAAACTGGCTGACCGCCGCCACAATTCCTACCTGATCAGGGCAGGAAATAACCAGTCGATAGGTGTGATCCATACCGTAATCCGCTGTTTGTGATATGATCCATCCTCCCTGTTGCGGGCGGCTGCTGATAGCGGCGACAGAATGGACCAGTCCAGTCCATTAGTCCACCGCAGCGTAACCCATAAAGAAAAGCCGGGAGCGTTACCAGGCTTCTGCAAAAAGGTTTCGAGGCAGCAGATGCAAAGCAAGAATGGCCGAACCCGCGGAGTTTACCAACAGTAACTGGGCATTTTAAGGCCTTTTTAACACGGCAGATGCCATGCAGGCTTTACTCTCAGCATATTAACGTTCGATGGATCCAGCCAGACCCCCGCGTAAAATTATGATAGTGGCCGGCCACCTCGCTGCCCGCTGCAAGGTGTTACTGGAGGCGTCGAGACTTATTCAATCCCTACCCCGCACTGCGCTCTCCTTGTCCACTTCGCCGACACGGCCCCGGGGAGAGAGCCAATGGCGCAGCGAAGAGTACAGCAAGCCCGTGACGGCGCCAGGCTGGTGGCTGCTGCTATGGGCTTTGATGATCGTTGGCTGCCAGCAAAGCAGCGATCAGGAAACGGCGGCACAAACACCGGCTTCCCTGACACCCTCAGCAAGGCTTCGCGGCCCCGCGGAATCTTCCCACACCGGTGACCTCACCAGGATCCGTGAACTGGGCACACTGCGGATTTTGGTACACCTGGGTGACACTCGTCATCTCGCCCGCAATGATCATGCCGAGAGTCCGAATATCAGCCGGCTCGAACGCTTCGCTGAACAACAGGGACTTGAGCCCAGGGTGGTGGCAGTCGCGGAATTCGCCGATTTGATCCCGGCATTGCGTGAAGGCAGGGGTGATGTCATTGCCAGCAACATGACTGTCCTCCCCGAGCGCAAACATCGCGTCAACTTTACCCTCCCCCTGGACACCACCCGGGAATACATCGTAACCCGCAGGGAAGAGCCACTGGACGCTCGCAGTGACCTCGCCGGCAGGACTCTCTCGGTGCAGCCGGGAACTTCGTTTGCGATTACCGCCCGCGAGTTGCAGGCCCGCCACCCCCAGCTGCGGGTTGAAAATGCAAACCCCGCCCTGGACGTTGAAAGCCTTTTGGATCGAATTGCCGAGGGCACGATCGACCTGGGGATCGCAGACGGCAACTACCTGGACACTCTAAGCCAGTACCGCAATGACATCCGAGGGGCATTCCCGGTGAGTGTAGAGCGGGATATCGCCTGGGCTGTGCGGATCAGCGCTATCAATCTGCTGGGTGAGTTGAATCGTTTTATCAGCGCCGAAAAAAATCGGCGCCCCACTCCGATGCAATCCCGTGCCGATCTTGACAAAATACTCGAGCGAGGCACCCTGCGCGTAGCCATGGCCAATACGCCTGCCAGTTACTTTCTCTGGCGCGGGCAGCTGTTCGGCTTCGAGTACGAGTTGGCCCGGCGCTTTGCCGAGCACCTTGGCCTGGACCTTCATATCGTTGCCATCGACGATTACAGCGGCATCTACGATCTGCTGCGCGATGGCCGGGTAGACATCGTAGCCGCTTTCCTGTCTCCCACGCCCTGGCGAGCCGGCATCAATATCGCCTACTCGAAACCCTATCACTACTCCAGCGAAGTCCTGGTCACCAGGCCCGACAGCACGGTGAACGGGCTGGATGAACTCAATTCCCGCACGATCGAAGTACGCAAATCCAGCTCCTATTGGCAAACCCTGCAGGATCTTATCAGTAGCGGCGACATTTTGCGGGTCAAGGCTGCGCCAGAGGAACTCACCACCGATCAGTTGATCGACAAGGTTGGCAAGGGGGAAATCGACCTTACGGTCGCTGACAGTCATATCGTCAATCTCGAAATGCGCTGGCGCCACGACGTTACCGCCAGCTTGAGTCTCACCGGCCCGCGCGCCCATTCCTGGGCTGTGCGTGAGGACAATCCCGAGTTGCTACGGGCGATCAACCAGTTTTTACTACCTCGAAACAGTGGCGATTTCCGCCAGCAGGCGATCCAGCGTTACTTCTCAACCCCCGATCCCAGGCCCGCCGTGCAGGCAAGCAATGGCCAGGAACTGGAGCCGGGCGCCCTGTCTCGCTACGACGGCTTGATTCAGCGCTACGCATCCCTGTATGACTTCGACTGGCGCCTGATTGCAGCCCAGGTCGCCTGCGAGAGCGGCTTCGACCCATCCTATACGTCGTGGACAGGCGCCCAGGGCCTGCTGCAGATATTGCCGCAAACCGCGCTTGACCTGGGTTTCGAGAATATCCAGGACGCGGAAATCGGCCTGCACGCCGGGGTCAAGTACATGGCATGGCTGCGCCGGCAGATCGCTGGCGCAACGGACCCGGCCCAGCACCACTGGTTTACCCTCGCCGCATACAACGCAGGAATCGGGCACCTTGGGGACGCCAGGATTTTAGCCCGGCGCGAGGGCAAGGACCCGAACCAGTGGTTCGACCATGTCGAGGAGGCCATGCTGATGCTGTCACAACCCGCATTTGCCCGGCGCGCACGCTTTGGAATGGCCAAGGGGATTGAACCCGTCAATTACGTGCGTTGTGTCCGCCAACAATACATCGCGGCGGCGATGGCCAGCCGCGATGCCGCTGCTTACCCGGCAGTGTCCACCCAAGCAGCCGCTGACTGAGCGGGGTATGCGAGCCGGGTTCGGGGAGGCGTTTGCCGGACTTCCTGCCAGCCAGCGCACAGGCGCCGACCCGGTTACCCTTTCGCTGCCCCGACATGCCATTTTTAGACAACTTGTTTCTCTAGAAAGACTTCTTTATATCCATAAGATATAAAGAGTGTCGCAGTTGCCCGCCAGCCCCCGATTTTTGGGGTGTCGAGGCCTGGCAGTGCAGGTAACTCCCGTTTACCCGACACGCTTTCCGAACTCGACTTCATACCCTTGGCATGGTTTACTCGGGTTTCCAGGACAGTGGACAAGCAATGCTCAATCCCCACTCCGTAACAAGTGTCAATCGTATATCGTCCCAACGGGCAGGAACCCTGCCATCACTTTTTTGCTACTTGTATAGACAGCGTGCTGGCTGCCAGGCCATGATCGTCCTGGATGCCTCAGTAGCAGTGTGCCTGTCGAATTAAGAGGAATCAGCATGAAAAGACAGAAACGCGATATGAAGGACCGGGCCTATCACAAGGGCTATCACGCCGGCATCTCCGGGCGCGCCAAAAGCCAGTGCCCCCATGCCAGCGGTGATACGCGACAACACTGGTTGAGTGGCTGGCGTGAAGGGCGCAACGACAGTTGGGCATCCCTGAAAGGCGTGTCGGGCCTGAGCAATATCGTTCAACACGAAATCGCCTGATTTTTCGCACATTGGAGTAGACCCGCCTCAGGCGGGTTTTTTTTGCGCCACAGTTTCCCAAAACCGGCACGGGGCGCCGACTTCGGGTCAGCAGAAGCCCTCACTCGGTCGAGGACAGGTTTGCCAGCTCTCGCAGGATCACGGAGTACATTGCATATTCCGAAGCAGTAGCAGTCCGTATTTCCGCCAGTGACCGGTGCCAGCGGTCCACCAGCGGCTGGCGACCGCTGATCCATTGCGCCAGGCAATCGTCTACTTTGCCCGCATTCGATGCGCCACACCAGAGTACCGCGATGGCTATCTCCCGCTGCTGTGCCGCTATATCGTCAATCAGCCCCTCGCGGGCAATCGCCTGCCAATGGTTCTCCACCTTCATTTCGTAAACCTTGCGGCTGAATTCCGTGAGACCGAGTTCCTCACCGATTTTGAAATACAGTCGAGCCACGTCCAGCACACTTGTGGAAACCTTTTGCGCAGCCTCGGCGATATTCAAGCCGGCATAGAGGATGGGACCACCTGCAATAAAGGTGGCCAGTTGCTCGTCGACACCGGCAGCAATGTAATCATCATAGGAGTAGCGCCAGAATGCCCCCATATCCCCCTGGAGGAATTCGGGAAGATGGTCCCAGACCTCTTTCACCCCGGCACTGTAGGCATCGATCAGATCCGCAAGGGGCACTTCCGAACGCTGCCCCCGCAGGAACCAGCGGGTCGCACCGCGCAGCAACCCGGTGGTCCGATCGAGCATCTGGTACTGCATGGCGGTATCGACTTTAAAGTCCAGGGCATTGACGGCCGCAAGGAAGTCGTCCCGGCGGTATACCCGCGACGCAAAGACAAAACCGCGAGCTATCGCTTCGTCGCTGGCGCCGGTGGACTCCCTGAGGCGGTGGGCAAAGGTAATGCCGCCACTGTTGATCATATCGTTAGCCACGCGCATCGCGATGATTTCCCGCCGCAGCCGATGCTCATGCAGGGCTTGCCCAAAACGCTGGTTAATCAGGTCCGGAAATGCCTGGGCGATAACACTGGCGACTACCGGGTCTTCCGGCAGGCTGCTGTCCACCAGGGACTGCTTCAGCTGCGCTTTACTGTAGGCGGTCAGTACCGCCAGTTCGGGGCGGGTGAATCCGATACTAACCGCTTTGCGGCTTCGCAATTGCTCGTCGTCCGGGATGAATTCAAGGTCGCGATCAAGCTGGCCAGTTGCCGCCAGCGACTGGATAAAGCGGATAAACTCCTCCATGCCCCGGGTTGATCGGGAATGGGCCACGCTGAGTGCCTGGGCCTGCTTGTCGTTGCCGAGCAGCACCAGTTGCGACACTTCATCGGTCATTTGAACCAGCAACTGGTTGCGCTGCTTGACGGTGAGGTCGCCGTTGCGCACCTGGTCATCCAGCAGGATCTTGATGTTGACCTCATGGTCGGAGCAATTCACGCCGCCGGCATTATCGACAAAATCGGTATTGATGGCACCCCCGGCAAGCGCATATTCCACTCGCGCCAACTGGGTAATACCGAGATTGCCGCCCTCCCCCACAACCCGGGCACCGAGATCGGTGGCATTGACGCGAACATAATCGTTGGCCTTGTCGCCAACATCGGTATCCGATTCCAGCTGGCTTTTCACATAGGTGCCGATACCCCCGTTCCACAGTAAGTCGACCGGGGCTTTCAGCAGTGCGCGAATCAGTTGGTCCGGCGCCAGCCGGCTTTCCTCAATGGCAAAGCGCTCGGCCATTTCCGCTGAAATCACGATAGACTTGGCGCTGCGCGAGAAAATTCCGCCACCGCTGGAAAGTAACTTGGTATTGTAGTCCGACCAGCTCGAGCGCGGCAGATCGAACAGGCGCCGGCGCTCGGCGAATGACACCGCGGCGTCGGGATTGGGATCGATAAAGATATGCAGGTGGTTAAATGCTGCGATAAGCCGGATATGCTCTGACAACAGCATACCATTACCGAAGACATCACCCGACATATCGCCGATTCCTATAACCGTGAAATCGGTTGTCTGGATATTCACACCCAGCTCGCGAAAGTGACGTTGTACACAGACCCAGGCGCCGCGGGCGGTAATGCCCATTTTCTTGTGATCGTAACCGTACTGCCCGCCGGATGCGAAAGCGTCACCCAGCCAGAAGTCGTACTCCGCCGCAACGGCGTTGGCTATATCCGAGAAGGTCGCCGTGCCCTTGTCCGCCGCCACCACCAGGTAGGCATCGTCGGGGTCGTGGCGCACCAATTGCGGTGGCGGCAGGATTTCGCCCGCAACCAGGTTGTCGGTAATGTCCAGCATGCCGCGAATCAGGGTTTTGTAACAGGCAATGCCCTCGGCCTGGCGCTCCTCGCGGGATTCGATACCGGGCAGGCGCTTGCAGACAAAGCCCCCCTTGGCACCCACCGGCACGATGATGGCGTTCTTCACCTGCTGGGCTTTCACCAGGCCCAGCACTTCCGTGCGAAAGTCCTCGTAGCGGTCCGACCAACGCAAGCCGCCGCGGGCGACCTTGCCGCCGCGCAAGTGCACGCCTTCCATGCGCGGACTGTAGACAAAGATTTCGAACTCCGGCCGCGGCAGGGGTGCCTCGTCTATGGCGGAGGTGTTGATCTTGAGGGAGATATAATTTTTGAATTCACCATCGGCGCTGGTTTGAAAATAGTTGGTGCGCAGCGTGGCGCCGATGAGGGTAAAGAAATGCCGGAGCACCCGATCCTCATTGAGGCTGATCACCTGGTCGAGGCTGCTCAGTATCCGCTCCTGGCAGTCGCCTTCCCGGGATTCCCGCAGCGCATTATCAACCCCGGGGCCAGGGTCGAAGCGCTGCTCGAAGTAGTTCACCAGCAGGGCGGTAATCCCGGCATTATTGAACAGCGTATCGGCTATGTACGCCTCGCCAAACTGGAAAGCCAGTTGCTTCATATAGCGGGCAAAGGCCCGCACCAGGCTGATCTGGCGCCAGTCGAGCCGGGCCGCCAGCAACAGGCGATTGAACGCATCGTTCTCCGAGTCGCCGCTCCAGATACGGTAAAACGCACGTTTGAAATTGTAACCCACGCTTTCCAGGTCGATCTTGTCCATGCTGTTGTGTTGCAGGGTAAACTCCTGCAGCCAGCACTTGCCGATGGTGCGCGGCCTGATCAAATAGGAGGACTCGGCAACCACGCGCAGGCCGAAATTTTCGAGAATCGGGATAATGTCCGACAGGATCATAGGCTCGCCCTCGCGCAGCAGGCGAAAGCGCAGCAGGTCTGCGTCGTCTTCCAATGCCCGGTAGAGACTCATCCCAACATTGTGGGAGTCGTCCAGGCTACGAATCTGTTGAATATCGTACACGGCTATCCGCGGTTCGTTGTCGTCCTCGTAGGAACGCGGAAACGCCTCCAGAAACTCATTGACTTCAAGGCTACCGTGTTCCTCACCCAACTCCTCGATCAAAGCCTCCCGCAGGTGTTCCTGCCAGGACTTGGCGGCAATCACCAGCTCTTGCTCCAGCGCAGTCACGTCGACGTGGGGGTCGTAGCCCGGCGCCACCCGGAACAAAAAGTGGGTTCGCGCCAGCACCGACTCGGAGAAGAAATTGGTGAAGTCGCCGTCGATGGCATTGACAGCGCCGCCGATAATGTCCTGCATCGCGATGCGCAACTCCGTGCGAAACAGGTTCCTGGGCACATAAACCAGGCAGGAGACGAAGCCGAATACCGGGTCCACCGCCATAAACAATCGCACCTGTCGTCGCTCCCGAATGCGAAAAATGGCGATCACCAGACTGAACAGGGTGTCCTCGTCGATATGAAACAACTCACCCCGCGGGAAGGTCTCGAGAATTCGAATGAGCTCCCGGCCGTTATGGCTGTTGGCGCTGTATCCGGCACGCGACAGGGTGCTGTCGACCTTGTTGCGAACGATGGGGATACTGCGCACCGAGTCGGTGTGGACCAGCGAGGTAAACAGGCCCATGAAACAGTGTGCGCCCACCAGTTCGCCCGCCTCGTCACAACGCCAGATCACGACCAGTTCGGGATAGTTGCGCCGATGCACCCTCGACTGAAAACGGTAGCGGCCGAAGCTGATTATTTGCCGGGGGTTGTCATGGTAGCTCTGCAGCAGGTCATTGCGCAGCGCCGCGGGCAGCAGCCCGTAGCCGCAGCCGATGAGGCCAAGGTTACTGGCCTCATCGGCAATCAACCGGGTAGCGTCAGCCCCGTGCTCAAGCGCCAGTTGCTGGTAGCCGAGAAATGTAAAGTGATTGGCCAGCAGCCATTGCGCAAACTGCACCGCCTCGTCGATGGGCCCGGAATCCTCCCGGGTCGCCTTGCTCGCCAGCATCTCGGGGATCGCGCCCCTCGCGCACTCTGCCATCGCCTGCCAGTCGTCGACCACGGTGCCCACTTCGTCGAGTATCTCTCGCAGCGTGTCCTTCAGGTCGTCGCTGAATTCCCGGGAACTGTTGCGGGTTATCTCCAGAAAAATCACCGCCTCACTGTTAAAACCCTCGCGCAAATCGTTGCGACCGGTCAGTTCCAGCAATTGATGATCGTCATCGCGGCGGGTGTGAATGACGGTATTGTGAATAGTGTGAATCACGATTTCCCGGGCGTTGAGCTCACCCAGAATCGAGCCGACGATAAATGGCCTATCGATAGCCAGCACCTGGATGACCGTTTTGTTCGACTGCCATCCATGGAATTCGTGGGAGGGATTGAGGACTTCGATACGCGATCGCTCGCCGTCAAATCTCTGGACATTCATCCAGTTGGAGTACAAGATGCCGAACACATCGGCCAACTCCCTATTGCGCAACTCCTCCAGCGGAAAATTGGCAAAGAAGAAACGGGCAAAACTGAGCACGCTTTGCTGTAGCTCGGGACGTACTCTCTTGCCGATTTCCTGCCCCAGTAGTTCGTTGAATTTTTCGTTATCTGTTACCAAAACCATGGGAACTCCGCAGCGATTATTTGTCTTATGGCACACCAGGTATTTGTCTTATGGCACACCAGGCGTTCGAGACGCTTCCCCAATACTACGTATTTATCGCTTTATTCACAGCAAATTTTGCGATCGGCATTGACTCAAGTACAATTTCGCAGCCATTTTTAGCGGACCGCACAGGCTATGGATTACAGATCAGAGATACAGCAACTCGGTGACTGGCTGAACGGCAAGATCATCGGCCAGGAGCAGCTTACCAACCGCTTGCTGATCGCACTGCTGGCCAATGGGCACCTGCTGGTAGAAGGGGCGCCCGGCCTCGCCAAAACCCGCGCCATCAAATCGCTGGCCGATGCGATCGAGGGCACCTTCCATCGCATCCAGTTCACGCCAGACCTTTTGCCCGGCGATATCACCGGTACCGATATCTTTCGTCCCGAGGACGGCAGCTTTGCGTTCCAACCCGGCCCGGTCTTTCATCACCTGGTGCTCGCCGATGAGATAAACCGGGCCCCTGCCAAGGTCCAGTCCGCCCTGCTCGAGGCGATGGCGGAACGGCAGGTCAGCGTCGGCCGTAAATCGTATCCGCTGCCGGAACTGTTCCTGGTGATGGCGACGCAGAACCCGATAGAGCAGGAAGGTACCTATCCCCTACCAGAGGCGCAACTCGACCGCTTCCTGATGCAGGTCAATATCGACTATCCCGACGCCGACGCCGAAAAAGCGATTTTGCAGCTGGCGCGCAGCGAAGAACACGACTCGCCAGACGCGGCAGCCGCTGTGCATATCTCCCAGGAGACCATATTCGCGGCCCGCCGTGAGATTCTGGAACTGCACCTGTCGGATGCCCTGGAAGACTATATCGTGCAAATGATCCTGGCCACACGGTCGGGTATCGCCAATGACCGCGAGATCAGGCAATGGCTGAGCTTTGGCGCCAGCCCCCGCGGCACCATCGCCCTCGACCGCTGCGCCCGGGCCCACGCCTGGCTGCAGGGCAAGGATTATGTCAGCCCCGATGACATCCAGGCAGTCGCCAGGGAAGTCCTGCGCCACCGGATTATTCTCAGCTTCGAGGCCGAGGCCAATGATATCAGTGCCGACGATGTCATCGATCGCATTATCCAGCGGCTGCCCGTGGCCTGAGATTATGATGAGCGCGGAAAAGCGTGAACAGAGGCCGTCCGGGCTGGTCGGTACCCACACCCGACTCGACGGACTGATTGCGCTGAAAAGTGCCGCCGAGTCGATTTCCCTGGCGCCCAACCGCAAGGCTACCCGCCAGTTAGCCGGCCCCTACCAGACCCGCCTCAAGGGCCGTGGCATGGACTTCGACGAGGTGCGCGGCTACCAGCCCGGTGACGATGTGCGCAATATCGACTGGCGGGTGACCGCCCGCACCACTGTTCCCCATACCAAGACTTTTACCGAGGAACGGGAGCGCCCGGTGCTGGTGTTCTGCGACCAGCGCAACGGCCTGTTCTTTGGCAGCCGGGTGCGCTTCAAGTCAGTCCAGGCTGCCAACATCGCGGCCCTGCTGGCCTGGTCTGCGCTCAAGCGCAAGGACCGGGTCGGCGGCTTCGTGCTGGGTACGCGGCAAATACTGAAGTTCAAGTCCCAGCGCAGCGACAAGGCAGTATTGAAAATGCTCGCCGGACTCGACCAGCTCAATCGCCAGTTGCCGGCGCCAAACCCGGCTGCCGACGGTGACACCGTGGGTTTTACCGAAGCGCTCACCGACCTGCGCCGGATTGCCAAAACCGGAAACTCCATTTACCTGATTTCGGATTTTTGCGACCTCGATAAGGACGGCCTGCGCCAGCTCTACGAACTGTCACGCCATAACAGCATCACCGCATTCCGGGTTTTCGACCCCCTCGAGCGCGAGCTGCCCCCCGACGGGCTGTACACGATCAGTGACGGAACCCATCGAACCCGGATCGATACGGGCGGTGACAGCAGGCGCCAACGCTACAGCGAAGAGGCCCGGCAAAGAGAGGACACCCTGCATACCGAATTGGGGCGGCTCGGCATTCCCGTTGCGGAGATCAGCACCACCGACAATGCGCTGGACATTCTCGGCCGGTTGTTCCAGCGCAATCGCAGGAGGGCGGGCAGTGCCTGAAGACCCCCTGGCAAACCTGCGCGACATTCACCTTCCCCAGGAACCCGGCTGGTGGCCACCCGCGCCCGGCTGGTGGCTGCTCGGCGCGCTGGTGCTACTAACACCCGTTTTATGGCGCATGATCCAGGCTTTCAGGGGGCGCAGGCGCAAACCCCGGTACCGCAGTGCCGCGCTGCAGGAACTCGACCAGTATTACCAGGCCTATCAGTCCGGTGGCGACAAGCCGGCCTTCGTGCAGGCGGTATCGGCATTGTTGAAGCGCGTGGCGCTACAGTGCTACGACCCTGCCCAGGTCGCCGCCCTCAGCGGCCGGCAATGGGCTGATTTTTTAACGCAGGATGAGGACGCCGCTGTCCGCCGGAATCTGCGACTCGCGATGGAGCAGGCGTACAGCAAGGAGGTGGGCGCGGATGCCGCAGCTCTCTATCAGTTCGCGCAGACCTGGATAAGCGCGCAGGGGAGATTTTAGGCTCGCTATGCTGTCCTTCGAATTACCACAGGTCTTTTGGCTGGCGCCGTTACCACTGCTCGCCTGGCTGCTGCTGCCGACGGCCACCAGGCAACAACTTGCCCTGCGGGTGCCTTTCTATCGCCAGTGGCAGGCGCTGGAGGGCGTGGGACAGCCGGGCGGGGAACTCAGCAAAATAAATCGACTTCTGGCGATACTGTGCTGGCTGCTGCTGGTGACTGCCGCCGCCCGGCCAAGCTGGCTGGGGGAGCCCGTGCGCCAGGCAATATCGGGCCGTGAAATGCTGCTGGCCGTTGATTTGTCTGAGTCGATGACCATCGAAGACATGCAGGTAGACGGCCAAACGGCGTCGCGAATCGACGCTGTGAAGGCGGTATTGAGCCAATTCATAGAGCGCCGCCAGGGCGATAAGCTCGGTTTGATTCTGTTCGGCAGCCAGGCTTATAGTCACGTTCCCCTGACCTTCGACCTGGCGACGCTGCGCACACTGCTGCTGGAATCCCAGCCCGGGTTCGCCGGCAAGTACACCGCGATCGGCGATGCTGTCGGGCTGGCCGTCAAGCGTCTGCTGGAGCGCCCCGAGCAAAGCCGGGTCATCGTATTGTTGACCGATGGCGCCAATACTGCCGGCACCATCGACCCGGTGAAGGCAGCCGAGCTGGCATCAAGCGCCGGCATAAAAATCTACACCATTGGCGTCGGCGCCAATGAAATGGAAATACCGGGCATATTCGGCACCCCCCTGGGCTCGCGCCGCATCAATCCCTCGGCGGACCTCGATGAGGAGAGCTTGCAGGCGATTGCTGATATCACCGGTGGCCGGTATTTTCGTGCTGCGAATACCCGGGAACTGGATTCGATCTACCGGTTGCTCGATCAACTGGAGCCGACCGGCGAAGACCAGTTGATCTTCCGCCCCCAGGCCTCACTGGCCCACTGGCCACTGGCGCTGGCGCTGCTCTGCAGCATCGTCCTCAGCATCCGTTGGGCCTGGCCCGGTGTAAGCATCAAGGCGTGGCGCCATGGATAGCTTACTGAACTTCCATTTCATGCGCCCCCTGTGGCTGCTGGGATTACCGCTGCTGGGTTTGCTCCTGTGGCACCTGTGGCGCCGCCGGGTCGAGCCCGCCAGCAATTGGAGCAAGGTGATCGACCCCGAACTGCTCCCGGCTCTGAGCGAAGGTGCTGCCAGCGCTGGCAGCAAACTGCCGCTCTGGCTGCTGGCTGCGGCCTGGTTACTGGCAGTCGTCGCGCTCGCTGGCCCCACCTGGGAAAAGCTACCCCAGCCGGTGTACCAGAAACAGGATGCGCTGGTCATCCTGCTGGACCTGTCGCCCTCGATGTACGCACAGGATGTCGAACCCTCGCGGCTGGTGCGCGCTCAGCGAGAGATACGCGATGTGCTGCGCCTGCGCACCGAGGGCATGACGGCGCTGGTCGCCTACGCCAATGATGCCCATGTGGTCACACCGCTGACCGATGACAGCGAGACCATTTCACTGTTGCTGCCTTCCCTGGAGCCCGGCACCATGCCGAGTATCGGCAACCAGCCCGTTCGCGCCCTGGAACTTGCAGCCGAACTGGTGGCAAACAGCCCGGTGGAGTCAGCCCGGGTTTTGTTTATAACCGACCGAATTCCGGCAGAGGATTTTACTGCCCTCGGGCAACTCGCCACCGGTGCATCACTGCGCCTCAGTGTGCTCGGTATTGGCACGGATGCCGGCGCTCCCATCCCCCTGGCCCGTGGCGGGTTCCTGAAGGATTCCACTGGCGCCATGGTAGTAGCCGGCCTCAACGACGCCCAGCTCGCCCGCTGGGCGCTGACCGGGCCGGTTCGCTACCAGCGCAGCGTATTCAGCGACCGCGATATCGAGCATTTGCTGCGACCCGACCCGGGCGAGTTGGCAAACCCGGGCGTCCAGGCGGCCGATACCCAGCAGCGCTTCGACAACTGGCGGGACGCCGGCCCCTGGCTGGTGCTGGGGCTGCTACCGCTGGCGCTGTTGGCATTCAGGCGAGGCTGGCTACTGGGCCTGGTCGGTGCCGGCCTGCTGCTGCCGAGCCAGCAGGGCCATGCGTTCTCGTGGTCCGATCTATGGTTGACCGATGACCAACAGGGCCTTTCCCTGTTGCAGGAGGGAGAGGCCGAACAGGCCGCCGAAACCTTTTCCAACCCGCAGTGGCAGGGCGCAGCTCGCTATCGGGCTGGCGACTACAGTGGGGCGGCGGAGGCCTTCGCCGGCGATAACAGCAGTTCCGGGCACTACAATCGAGGCAATGCCCTGGCCCGAAGCGGCGATCTCGAGCAGGCGCTGGAAGCCTACGAGCGCGCCCTCGAGATCGACCCCGGTAACGAGGATGCGGCCAGCAATCGTGAACAGGTCGAGAAGCTGTTGCAGCAACAAGAGCAACAGCAACAACAATCCGGCGACGGCCAGCAACAAGGCCAGAACAACGACCAGAGTGGTGACCAGGGCGACAGCCAGCAAGGCCAGGGTGAGAGCCAACGGAATCAGGGGGAGCAGCAGGACCAGGGCGCTGGCGGCGAGCAACAGGATAATGGGGGCGAGTCTGAACCGAGGGGTTCGAACAGCGGGAATGATAACCGCGGGCAACCGCCACAGCAGCAGGAAGAGCAGCAGCCGAAGCAGGACGCCGGCAAAGGGGAGCCCGGTACCGAGGGGCAGCAAGCACAGCAAACTGCGCAACAGCAAGCGGAGCAGCAGGCAGCTCCCGAGACACCGGAGCCCAGCCCCGGCAGTGAGGCCGAGTCGGCCAGCGCGCGGGCATCCGCCGAGGAGAACGAGCGGCTGCAACAGTGGCTGCGCCAGATTCCGGATGAACCGGGTGACCTGCTGCAGCGCAAATTCAATTACCAGTATCGCCAGCGCCAACAGCGCGGGGACCAGAATAGCGGGGAGCGTTATTGATGCATGCCATGGGGCGGCAGGTTTACCTGCTGTTAATACTGTTGTCTCTCGCGGCGCTGGCCAGGGCCGAGGTGACCGCATCGGTTGATCGCACCGAGGTGGCGTTGAACGAGTCCTTCACCCTCACCATCAGCGTCGACGAAATCAGTGTGTTGACCAAGCCGGACCTCGCTCCCCTCGAAGCCGACTTTCATGTGCTCGGCACCAGCCGGAACCACAGAAGTTCCATCGTCAACGGTGAGATGAACAACTCGACAAGCTGGGTGGTGCAGTTGATGCCGAAAAATTCCGGCGCCACCAGCATTCCGCCGATATCGCTCGGTGACGAGCAAACCCCGATCATCGAAATCAACGTCAGGCGCCAGGGCGCTGATTCCACCGCAGCCGGTGACGGCAATGTCATTCTCGAAGCCGAGTTGTCCGACAATATTGTCTATGTTACCGGGCAAGTCCTGCTGACATTGCGCGTCAGCATGACCCAGGCCGCGCGCTTCCGGCTGGAGGAGCCGGAAATCGACCAGGCCATCGTGCGCGAGCTGGGCGAATCGAACTTCCAGCAGGTGCGGAGCGGGCGTCGCTACGACGTCACCGAGTATCGTTACGCGATATTCCCCAACATACCCGGGGAACTGGTGATCGACCCCCTCAACCTGGTGGCGGAGGTCTTGTCGGGCCAGCCCCGCTCGATGTTCGACCCCACCTTCGGACGCAGCAAGCGCGTGTTGCGACGGACCGAACCGCTGACCATCAATGTGCTGGAGATTCCCGAGGGTATCGCCCCCAGCGAGTGGCTGCCGGCAAATGATGTGAAGCTGAGCGAGGAGTGGAGCCAGGACATCCAGCAACTCGAGGTCGGAGACTCGATAACCCGGACCATCACCTTGCAGGCCCTCGGGGTGATGGCCGCGCAGCTACCGCCGCTGTTCCTGCCCAATATCGACGGACTCAAACTGTATCCCGACCAGCCCTCGGCAAACGACAGGGTGACATCCGCCGGCATCCGCGGAGAGCGCACGGAGCGGATCGCGATTGTGGCAACCCGTCCCGGGCGCTTCTCGCTCCCGGAACAGCGCATTCCCTGGTGGGACGTGAGCAGCAACAGCGCCCGGGTCGCGGTACTGCCGGCAGTCACCTTCGAGGTCGCACCCGGGGCCCAGGCAACACCGGACCCCAACGCTGTCGCGCCCACTGTGCAAGCCCCGGCACCGGCTGCCGCAGCCCCACCCGCGCCCACCCCCCAGGCCTGGTACCTGTATCGTCAATGGTGGTGGATTAGTGCGTTGCTGTTGCTGGCATGTGTCGGCGCACTACTGCTCTACCTGCAGGCACGGCGACGCTTACACGGTGTTGCAGGCACGGCAACGGCAACCACCTCAGTGGCTCCGGTCGATTCAGAAGCCCAGGCCTGGCAGCAATTGCGCAGCGCCTGTAAGAGCGGCGATGCGCGATCGATCTACCCTGCCCTGCAACACTGGAGCCAACAGTACTGGCAACTGCCCCACATGCCGGGCATTACCGAGCTTGAGGCGGCGGGGGCGGATCAGGCGCTGCTCGATGAGGCACGAAAGCTGGAACAGCATCTCTACGGCAAGGGGCGAGACGCGAAGTGGAACCCGGAGTCCCTGCTGGAGGCTGCCAGCCGCCAGCGCGGGGCCGGGCACCGGCCCGGGGGCGACCAGCAAGGGGACCGGTTGCCACCGTTATACCGGCAGGACTGACGGGCCTGGACACGATCACCTGGATACGATGGCCCGCACTCAGGCCAGCGATTTGCTGACAATCTCGTACACGTCCCGGGACAGTTGTTGCCCCTTCGACAAAGATTCCAGCGCCCCGCGCATGGCCTCGGCGTTGGCCGGGGGGTACTTCTTCCAGCGGGTTAGCGGCACCAGCAGGCGCGATGCCAACTGCGGGTTGTAACCATCGATGGTGCTGACCTGGTCCACCAGGAAGCGGTAACCGCTACCGTCCCGTTGATGGAAATTCACCGGGTTGGCATTGCAGAATGCCGCCACCAGGGAGCGAACCTTGTTGGGATTGCTGGGGTCGTAGGCGGGGTGTTGCATAAGTTGTTGGACACGTTGCAGGGCTCCCGGGCGGGTCGCCGTTGCCTGAATCTGGAACCACTGGTTGATGGCCAGGCTCTCGTGCGAGAACCGCTGGTAAAAATCGTCCAGCAGCCGCTGTGATAACTGGTGGGCGCCGTCCGTGTCGATCTGTAGTAGGGAACCCAGCGCCGCCAGCGTATCCGTCATGTTATCGGCGCTGTCGTAATGGTCGCGGCACAGCTCGATCGCAGCATCGGTCTCGGTTGCCACCAGGTAAGCCAGGCACTGGTTTTTCAGGCTGCGCTGGGCAATCTGCTGGGGCCCGGCGCGATAGGGCTGCTGGCAAATATTGGCCCGGTAAACGTCGAGCAACAGCGCCTGCAAACTGGTCGCGATATGGCGTTGGGCGAAATCCCGGGCCGCATGGATAGCATCGACGTAGATGATGTCAGCCTCTTCGCTGATATACGCTTCTGACGGCAACTGCAACATCAGCGCCACCATCGCCGGATCCAGCTCGGGATCGGCGAGCAGTCGCGCGTAGGCGTTTGCCAGGGTATCGTCCAGTTGCAGGGCGCTACCGTTGCGGTAGTCGGCGACAAGTTTCTGCAGCGTGCGTGTGGCCAGGAGCTGGCCCGCATCCCAGCGATTGAAGCCATCGCTGTCGTTTTGCATAAGGCTCAGGAGTTGGTCATCGCTGTAGGCGTAATCGAGCTTCACCGGTGCAGAAAATCCCCGCAACAGCGAGGGTACCGGTCTCGACCCGACATGGGCGAAGTTAAAACTTTGGGACCTTGCGGTGAGTTCGAGCACCCCCTCGTGTTGCTGCAGGCTGTTGTCGACAACAGTGTGATGGGCCGGCAACAGGGCTATCGCTACCGGGATATGCAGGGGGTCGCTGCCGGGGCAGCTTTGCTCGAATGTCAGGGTGTATATCTGCTTGGCGGCATCGTAGCTGTCGCGCACGATTACATGGGGCGTGCCAACCTGGCGATACCAGCGCTTGAACTGGCTGAGGTCGCGACCACTGGCATCGGCCATCGCCGCGACAAAATCCTCGCAGGTGGCAGCCTGGCCATCGTGGCGATCGAAGTAGAGGTCGCTGCCCCTGCGAAACACCTCGGCCCCCAGCAAAGTGTGCAACATGCGCACGACCTCGGCGCCTTTCTCATACACCGTGAGGGTATAAAAGTTGCTGATCTCCATGTACGACTGCGGTTGAATCGGGTGCGCCGTGGGACCGGCATCCTCGGCAAATTGCGCGGTGCGCAGCAACTTGACGTTCTCCACCCGTTTGACGGTGGCCGAGTTCATATCGGCGGAAAACTGGGAATCGCGAAATACCGTGAAGCCTTCCTTGAGGCTCAATTGAAACCAGTCGCGGCAAGTCACACGATTGCCGGACCAGTTGTGAAAATACTCGTGGGCGATAATAGCCTCGATACGCTCAAAGCCGGCATCGGTGGTGATCGACGGGTTGGCAAGGACGCAGGAGGTGTTGAAAATATTCAAGCCCTTGTTTTCCATGGCCCCCATGTTGAAGTCGTCCACCGCCACTATCATATAAATATCGAGGTCGTATTCGCGGCCGTAGACCTCTTCGTCCCAGCGCATCGCCTTTTTCAGTGACAGCATGGCGTGGTCACACTTGTCGAGATCCTTGGCCTCGACGTAAATGCGCAGGTCGACCGTCCGGCCCGAGCGGGTGGTAAACGCGTCCTGCTGGTATTGCAAATCCCCCGCGACCAGGGCAAACAGGTAGCAGGGCTTGGGGAACGGATCTTCCCAACTGGCGCGATGACGACCGTTGGCAAGAATCTCGCCTGCGAACAGGTTGCCGTTGGAGAGCAGTACCGGAAAGGTCCCCTGCTCCGCCTCAATATGGGTAATGAAGCGCGACAGCACATCGGGCCGATCGAGATACCAGGTAATCTTGCGAAAGCCCTGGGCTTCGCACTGGGTACAAAACATGGAGCGGGACCGGTACAGGCCCTCCATGGACTTGTTGTCCTGCGGCTTGCACCGGGAAACACATTCCAGCGTGAACTGGCCTGGCACCGCCAGGATGCGCAACTCCTCCCCCTCCAGCTGGTAGCGCTCGGGTTCCAACTCGACGCCGTCTATGCGCAGGCTCATCAGCTCGAGACCTACCCCATTGAGCACCAGGTCGGTGGCGACAACGGGTGCCCCGGGGTTGCGCCGCAGCGCCAGCTTGCTCGCCACTTGTGCGTAATCGTCATGCAGGTCTATGTAGAGTTCGGTGGTGTCGATCAAAAAATCGGGGGGCTGGTATTCCGACAGGTAGATGGTAGCGGGTTGCGCTTCTTTCATACTAAATCATGCCTCAGCAAAAAATTCGACCTGGTAGGCGGTAAATTTGCGAACATTTACGACACCGGTATCGAGCATCAGATACTGCCCCTTGATGCCCATGAGCACACCTTCCACCCGGTCCTGTTTATCAAAATTATGTGCCTTGACCTTGCTCGGGTACTCGGTCACGGGATAGCGGATATCGACGGTCTCGGGCTGCTCCAGGATCTGTATCGCCTGCAAGCCGTGCTCGTGCTGCAGTTGCTCGAACTCCTCCATAACCAGGGGCAGCAGGTTTTTCCATATGTCGGGTAAATCCAGCACGTCAACCTGTCCCTTGAGCATCCGCTGCCACTGGGTGCGGTCGGTGATATGCTGCTTGATGATGACCTCTGCCAGTCCGGATTGCTGGCGGGTTTTCACCCGAATCACCGGCATGGCCTGCACCGCGCCCTGGTCGATCCAGCGTGTCGGCAGCTGCGAACCGCGGGTTATGCCCACCTTCACCCCGCTGGAGTTCGCCAGGTAGACGAAGTGTTCCTGCATACAGTGATCGTCGGCCCACTCGGGCTCGCGGCAGGTACCCTCGAAATAATGGCACTTTTCAGGACTGATGATGCAGCTGTCGCACTGTGCCAGGCGCTTGAAACAGGGATAGCAATAGCCCTGGTTGAAGCTCTTTTTGGTAAGTCGGCCACAATAGCAGCAATTGATGCTGCCGAGGTATTGCAGCGCGATGCGCTTGCCAAGGTGTGCATTGAGCGCACATTCCCGGTCATCGAGCACCAGCGAGTAGCGCACCGGGTCGCTGAGTTCGGCACGCATCTTGCGCAAGCCACCACTGGCTATTCGCTGCATTCCATGGCTCCTAGTGAAGTGAGTCTTTTAGCTGCAGGACCTGCTGGTCGCTGCAGGTCTCGCCGATCGCTTTAGCGCCGCGGTCGATATAGCCGGTGCGCTGCTCGGGTGCCAGGTGGCGACACTCCCAGCTGATGATCGCCTCCATGCACAGCTTTTTTTGCTCGGCACTGAGGCCGGAGCCATCAGGCCACTTGCCCAACTCCAGTGACTGCTTTAGACGCAGGTAGATATCGGGAGTCATGTTATCAATGAGTTTTTGATAATCCATATTGCCCTCGCAAAACACCTGCCAGTAACAGCCCGACAAGCAGGCCGATCAGGAAACCCGAGAAATGGGCGGCATTGGCCACCGCCCCGAAACCGAACAGCGAGAAAATACCGGTCAGCGCCAGAACCATCAAACCCAGCATCGCGTAGACCAGCACCTTTGGTATGCCAAAATCCTGGCCGGGTCGCAACAGGCTCCAGCCCCAGCAATAGCCAACCAGCCCGTAGACCACACCGGACATCCCTCCAAACATGATATTACGGGCAAACAAATACTGGATGAAGTTGGACCCCAAGCCGATGACCAGCACCAGCAGCAGCAGTCGGGCAGCGCCCTGGTGCACCTCGATACGGCGGCCGAACTCCCACAGCCACAAGCCGTTGAACACCAGGTGAAGAATCCCGAAGTGCAGAAATATGGGGGTCCACAATCGCCACCATTGCCCCGCCTGCAGCGTCTCCAGCAGGGGCTGGTAAAAACGCGCCCCGCCCAGTTCGAACCACGATTGAAAGGTTAGCAAGCTAATCCATTCCTGCCTGCCACTGAATACGATGAGCCCGCCAATGACGCAGGCTATCACCAGCGCCAGGGTCACTGGTGCCGCAAGCAGGCGCAACTGCCAGTCGGGCACGGCACCTGACTCACTACTTGCCTGCGGCGGCGGTGCGGGCGCCAGTTGCCCACTGGAAAATCGGCGGTACAGTTCCTGAACCATATTCGCCATGGCAGCGTTATCAATAGACACTACCTGGCGGCCGGCGCTTTCGTGGATACGATGGGGGATTCCGCGCTGCCACAGCAAGTCGCTGAAGGGGCGCAGGTCCTGCCGTATGTCGGTAACAATGAGCTCCAATTCCATAGTCTGCGCTAATTCGCCAACCTGTTACTCCAGCCGAGCTTATCCCTGCAGGCTGCATAAAAATCGTGATTCAGCAAATGAATCAGTTTGAGCCGGTGAGGCTTTTTACAGATGTTCACCACATCCCCGGGAGCAGTAGTCAAATGCACCTGGCCATCGCAACTTACGTAGGGGTGGCAATTACCGATGACTACTTTTATGTCAGTATCGCCCGCGACCACTATGGGACGCGCGCTGAGCGTATGGGGAAACATCGGCACCAACACGATAGCATCCAGTTCGGGGTGCATTATGGGGCCGCCGCCGGAAAGCGCGTAGGCAGTGGAGCCGGTTGGGGTCGATACGATGAGCCCGTCTGAATCCTGGCTGTAAACATAGCTACCGTTCATGTACAGGTCGAAGTCGATCATCCTTGCCGAACGACCGGAGTTGATAACCACGTCGTTAAGCGCTTCGCCGTGGGCGATGGCCCCTTCGCCCCGATTGACCTCCACATCCAGCAGGAACCGCTCTTCTACCCGGAATTTTCCGTCCAGCACTTCGCCAACTTTTTGCGCCACCTGCTCCGGCCGAATATCGGTCAAAAAGCCAAGCCTGCCGCGGTTGATACCGAGCACTGCACAGTCATGGGGAGCCAGGGCCCGGGCCGCGCCCAGCAAACTGCCGTCGCCGCCGACCACAATAGCCAGGTCACAGCGCTCGCCTATAGTGCGTCGGTCCGCAGCCTCGACCTGTGGGTCCTGCACCAGGCGTGCAATATCGTCCTCGAGCAAGACCGTGAGATTGCGTGCATGCAGTATGGCCAGCAGGTCACGAACGGTGTCGACGACCTGGTCATTGTCGAGCCGACCGATCAAGCCTATCGTTTGAAAAGTTGCCATTGTTGCGCCAATACCGTTAAAGATCGGCATTATAGCGGGGAATTCACGCAACACGCAGGTCGAATTCGATTAACCCGGATATTGCACCAGCTGCCTGAGATAGCGCGCGGGTATCGCGTTGCTTTTGCGTGCTCGCGAGCGTAAACGTAGCCGTAGCTACGTCGGAGTGAGCATGTGCGCAAAATCGACGCGAGATCAAGTGGTATCCAGGCAAACAGCAGGGGTTACATGCTGTACCCGGGTGGAAAACTCGCAATATCCTTTTCTACAAGGGCCAGATAAATGTTGGCGTGTGCTGGTGCATTATTCGGGTTAACCCGGATATTGCACCAGCTGCCTGAGATAGCGCGCGGGGATCGCGTTGCTTTTGCGTGCTCGCGAGCGTAAACGTAGCCGTAGCTACGTCGGAGTGAGCATGTGCGCAAAATCGACGCGAGATCAAGTGGTATCCAGGCAAACAGCAGGGGTTACATGCTTTACCCGGGTGGAAAACTCTCGATATCCTTTTCTACAAGGGCCAGATAAATGTTGGCGTGGGCTGGTGCATTATTCGGGTTGAACTGCCGGTTCAGGCCGGATGCGCTCTCTCCGCGAGGCGCTCCCGGGCCCACGGCCACTTTCCGCCAAAGCCCCTGAGCCCCTGTAAACCACCACTGTGCAGCGCCACCACACGCTCTCCCGGGGCAAACCACCCCTGTTGCAGGCGCTGATAGAGCGCGGCCATCATTTTGCCGGTATACACTGGTTCCAGAACGATGCCGTGGCGCTGGTGGAACCACTCGATAAAATCCAGCAGCTCCCTGGTGGTGCGGGCATAGCCGCCGTAATGATGCTCGTTGTCGATGTCCCAGCACACGCCGGCTGCTATGCGCCCCGCTGCATGCATCCGGATCCTGTCCCCGATGCCGCTGTCGCCCTTGAGCACGCTGACGCCGAGCGCTTTGCTGATCCGGCCCGGACCTTGCAGGATTCCCGCGAGCGTAGCACCGGTGCCACAGGGCAGCACCACCGTGGCCGCACAACAACCCGCCGCTTCCAGGTCGGCCATCAGCCGGCCGCACCCGAGTACGGCGGCTGGATTGCTGCCGCCCTCAGGTATCATCATGCAAGGTGCATAGCGACGCTGCAATGCAGACAGCCAGCCTGGATCGGTCTTTCGCCGATACTGCGCATGGCCGACGAACTCGAGTTGCATGCCCCAGCGCCGGGCGTCCAACAGGGTCGGTGTCAGCGGCAAATGCGCGTAGCCACGAATAACGCCAACAGTATCAAACTGAAAGCGCCGGCCTGCCTGCGCAAGGGCGTGGATGTGGTTGGACCAGGGACCGCCAAATGTCACAAGTCGACGGTAACCCAGCCGCCGCGCGGCTTCGAGATTCGGGTACAGTTTGTACCACTTGTTGCCGGCGACGCCGTCGCCAATCAAGTCCAGCCGGGCGACTGAAAGCTGCACACCACGCTCTTCGGCAAGGCGCTCGTTCAATGGCTGCACCAGGATGTCGGCTTGCTTGAGGGCCGCGGTTACCGGGCTTTCATCGCTGGGCATCGCTGGCAGCCTGTTGGATTCAGGATAAATTCACTGCTTCGTTGGGAAACCAGCCCTTTCTTGCGCCCCAGGACCGGTCGGCGCCCCGGTCACACAGGCAGCGCTATGCCTCACAATCGCGAATAAAGTGGACTCGCTTTTCCACCCAACGCACTGTGAGCATCCGAGCCCGACGGGCTCCCGGACCACGCAACGGCCCGAGGGCCTGGAGACAGTTTCCGCGGGGAAGATTATGGGCTAAGCGCCCCGCGATTGCATTACCTGCCGCAGGGTCATGCTGCTGGCCTTGTGCTGGCTGCAGCGATCGCTTTCACCGGGTTCAAAGGTAGCCGGTGAGCCACAGCGATGCACCGGCAGGCCACAGGACCTGCCGCTTTCCGCGATTTCCATACAAACCGGCTTGCAGTTGTGCTCAAGCCATGCCCGGTAGTGCTGGATATCGACATAGCAAAAACGCGCAGCATACTCCTGTGGAGACTGCAGGTAGGCCGGTATATCCTCCAGGGGAACCCTGAATTCGCCGGCGCCCGGTTGCATCGCCACGAAGGAAATACCCGCATCGCTCATCTCGTGCAGGAAATCGCTGCCTGCCAGTTTATTTGCCAACTCGGCATTCTGGTGTTCAAGCCGGGCAATCTTTTCACCCAGGCATTTGATCTCACCATCACGGTAAAACAGCTCGACGTCCTTTCTCTCAAGCAGCTCCTGCAATTCGGCGGTCGCGGCATCCAGCCTGACATTAAACGCCTCGCCCAGCTGCTGTCCCAGCCGGTCACCATCCTCAACGGTACCTATCTGCTGGCTGATCAGGGCGCGCATGCGCCCGAAGTGCTCCGCCTGGGCGTCCAGTGTCTGCTTTAGCTGCGCGCTGACGCGGTGCTCATCGCCCAATCGCAGTTGCAGGGACGCAACCGCCTGCTCAAGTTCCAGCAACTGGCGCCGGTGACGACTGTGCAGTTCCACCAGCCGTTGCTCCTGATCGCTGCGCAGTTGGGCAACCCTGCGACGCGCCGCCTTTAAACGACGCGCAAGGCGGGTGCGCTCCTCCGACCGCAATACACCCGCGTCACTGTTGCGATCAGTGTTGGCTGGCGATTGTCCCGCGTCGCTAGCAGACGCGAGGCTCCTGTCAGGTTCACTGAAGGTAGACATGCCAAGCCGGTTTTCCTTCACCACCCGGGCAATCACGTCGAAGGGATTGGCCGTACCCGTCAGTGGCGGGTCCCAGAGCTGGTCCCGGTGCCAAGCCACGGGACAGCGGCTGCGGGTCGCAAGGCGAATGGGGCCGGCACCCATATCGGGACCGGGTTGCGCCTCGCTGGCCAGTAACGGCAGTGGCAGGTTCCACTGGGGATCGGGATAACCGTCAGCATCAAACTCGAGCAGAAAAAATACCGCAGCTCGCACTCTCAAGGAGCCGTCTATTTCAAGGAATACCGCCTGCGCCTTGCTGGCGCTGAATTCGCCCATGGCGCCGACGCGATCAAGCACCGCCTCGAACTCGGAAAACCGCAATTGCCGCAAAACCTTACCCTGGGCAAGAAACAGCACCGCGGTGCGCTCACTGTTGGCATTGACTAGTGACATGGCTCTACTGTTGTTTGACTGACTGCCCGGCGACAGCATGGATGACCGAAGCACGCGAGTGCCGATGCCGGCGAACTCGTCCCGCTGCATCAAAGAATAGTCGAGCCCTACTCCACATGTGGCAGGAGCCATTTAAAGATGCTGTTCCGGCGGGCGATAGTGTGAGCTGGTTCACAGCAGGAGACCGGGTGAACTGCGCACACAATTCACCGCGGTATTCGGCCCGGGTCATCGGCGGGCGGTGGGTGGACTGCTCTCGGCAGCGGGAATGATTTTCTTGCACAGCAGGGCACTGACACTCAAATCGTTGGTGGCATAACTCAGCGCCCGGGTTTCACTGACCCAACCCAGGGCATGAGCCATCGCCGCCTTGCCGGTGCGGGTGTTGAGATTAAACAGCGTGTAGCGATCCGTACAACTGATAATGGAATCCCGGTAGTCGAACGAGCATTGCGTCGTATCCGCGAGCATCCCGAATTTTTCAAGGTCAAGATCAAAGCCACGCTGGCGTATTGCGTAGCCTGCTATATTGAAACTTTTTTGGGACCACAGACCGTATTGAAATCGCAGCCCCGCCGACTCCAGCTCATTGCAGTACCACAGGCTCTCGCCTGCGATAGCCTTGCCGCACAACACAAACAACATAATGCTTCGCCGGAGAACCATTGCGCTACCCTAATCCCAGGCGTCGCCATAATCGTGGACCAACTCCTCGCCCGGCTCGATATGCTTCAGTGCCACCACAGTGAGGTCATCGTAATACACCACGTTGGGCTTCTTCGAGTGATTGATGTAGCGCAACTTGCACAGCACATCCACCGCATGCATATCATCCAACCACAGGGTATGGGCATTCGGTGCGTCGCCGTGATGGGGACGGGTACGGCACTTTCCCAGCACCGTTCCCCGCGCCAGGGGCTTGCGCGCAAATAAACCACGCCCATGGATACTGCTCTTTTTTACCGTTAAGTAGCGTTTCAAACGAGGGTTTCTTCCGGGTTTTTTCAATGTTCAGGGTTAGGGCACCTCTGATTAATTAGGTGACGCTCCAGGCTTTGCGTCGCGTTTGTCTATAAGGCGCAGTCGTGCAGGAAGGCTGGTTGCCTTTCAAACGGCTGTAACGCAGTAGACGAACGCGACGCAAAGCCCCGTAGGGCGGGCCTCTGGCGCCCATTGGACAAGGGGGCGGCCAACCGCTTGCGCCACTCGTCAAGGACAACCAGCCTTGACCTTCGCGGCGCGCCTTGCCAATGAACGCCAGAGGCTCCGCTGAAGCATTACCGAATTGATCAGAGTTGCCTTAGAGCTTATCGGTCGACAACAAGCGCCAGCGCAACTGGCACCCTGTTTGCATATATCGGGGATTACAGGATTCATGATAGCCCGAAATGCGCCATGGTACACCTGGCTGGTCGCGTAATTGCCACGCGGGTAATGAAAGTAGCAGCGAAAAAGCAGCGTGGGCAGAGCAGGTCTGGTAAACAGCGCGTATAAGTGACGACGGCCGCCGCCATGCAAGCAGCCGCTGATATACTTCGGCCAGCAGGCGAGCTACCTTGTACCCGGGCTAGATACACCTCTTGCCCCAATAAGATCAGTACACTATGGAATTGATAGTTTTCGACCTCGATGGCACTTTGCTCAATCGAGATAGCCGCATCTCCGATTATACCCGCGACACGCTAAAACGCCTGCAGCAGCGCAATATTGCCTACACGGTGGCCACGGGCAGAACCTTGCATGCGGCCCGCGATTTGTTACACGGCCACGGCTTCAATTTGCCGCAGATCTTCAAGAATGGCGTCGTAATCTGGAATCCCCTGCACCAGGTCTACAGTCACCAGCACCTGTTGACTGCATCCGAGATCCAGCACTTGCTACAGGCCCTGATGGAGAGTGATGTCAGCCCGTTTCTCTTCACACTGGAGCCAGGGCAACACCACGCCGTCTACCACCCTCCCCTGCATAACCCAACTGAGCAGCGCCTTGCTGAACTGATTGGCAAGGACCGGAATCTGCCGCTGTTGCCGCTCTCCCGGATGCCGGCAGACGCCGATATCACCAACATCAGCGCCCTGGGGCCACGACCAGCACTGGAGGTGGTGGCGCGCCTGGTCGACACCGAACCGCATCTGATTGCGTACATGGGCAAGGCGCTGGAGGGTGGCGACCTGTATTGGATCGATATTCATCATAGCAGCGGTAACAAGGGCGGCGCTGTGTCTGCGCTGAAGACCGAACTGGGCGTGGAACGGGTGGTGTGCTTCGGCGACAGTGACAACGACCTGCCCATGTTCGAGCAGGCCGACGAATCCTACGCGCCTGAAAACGCCCGTGACGAAGTCAAGGGGGCTGCCACTGCCGTGATCGGCCACCATGATATCGATGGCATCGCCCGCTTTCTGCGCCAGCGCTTTCGTTTATAGCGTAACGCGGGGCTCGCTTCCCATCCCTGACAGGAGCTCGGTTGCCCCCGGCATTTAGAACTCGTCGTCGGCAAAGGCCATGATGGTTTCCTTACCGGCCGCCAGTTCCGCTTCGAGAGCCTGGACCTCAGGAGTGAAAAGACTGAAGAAATGATCAGCAGCCTTGCGCTTACCCTCCAGAAAACCCTTGCTATACAGCGCGACGGTTTCTGACTTGCCACTTTGCTCCGCCATTTTTGCCCACAGCACCGCCAGGGTGGAGAGCGCGTACATGCGCAACAGTATCGGTGCGACCGTGGCGGCCTGCTCCGGGTCGGTCATCGCGTTGGACATCAGCCACGCCAGGGCGTTATCGAGGGACTTCAGGAAAACCTGGCAGGCCTGCTTGTGGGCATCGTTACTCACTTCCGCCAGCATCGCGTTCATCGCGGCCCGGTAGGTTCCGGGCAGCCGCCCACCACGCATCAGCAACTTGCGACCCACGAGATCGAGAGCCTGGATGCCGTTGGTGCCCTCGTAAATCCTCGCTATCCGCCCGTCGCGCAGCAACTGCTCCACCGGCCAGTCACGGGTAAACCCGGCGCCACCCATGACCTGCAGCGCCTGGTCGCAGGAGAAGAACCCTTCGTCGGTGAGAAACGCCTTTACCACAGGGGTCATCAACTGCACGATGTCGTCTGACTGGTGGCGCCGCTCCTCGTCGGGGTCGGCATGGCTCAGGTCGAGGTGCAGCCCGGTCCAGTACACCATCGCCCGCGAGCCCTCGATGATAACCTTCTGGCGCAGCAGCATGCGGCGCACATTGGGATGGACGATGATCGGGTCTGCCGGACCGTCGGGGTTTTTCGGCCCGGACACGGACCTGCCCTGCAGGCGCTGACGGGCGAAATCGAGTGACACCTGATATCCGGTCTCTGCCAGGCCGAGCCCCTGGATACCCACCATCAAGCGGGCGGAGTTCATCATGGTAAACATGCAACGCAGCCCCTTGTTTGGCTCACCAATGAGCCAGCCCCTGGCGCCTTCAAAATTCATGACACAGGTAGACGAGCCGTTAATGCCCATCTTGTGCTCAAGGCCACCGCAAAACACCGTGTTTCGGCTCCCGTCCAGCAGGAACTTGGGCACCAGGAACAGCGAGATACCGCTGGTTCCCTCCGGTGCGTCCGGTAGTTTTGCAAGCACCAGGTGGATAATGTTTTCCGCCATGTCGTGTTCACCGCCGGTGATCCAGATCTTGGTGCCGGTTAGTTCGTAGCTGCCGTCTGGCGACGGCTGGGCCTTGGTGCGGATCAAACCGAGGTCAGTTCCGCATTGTGGCTCGGTAAGGCACATGGTGCCCGTCCAGTCACCGGCCACCAGCTTGCCAAGATATTGCTGCTGCAGTTCCGGGCTGGCATGCTCGGTAAGGGCGCTGATGGCACCGTGGGAAAGCCCCGGGTACATGCCGAAGGACAGGTTGCTGGAGCAGACCAGCTCGTCGATTGTAAACTTAAGCAGGTGTGGCAGCCCCTGCCCGCCGAACTCGGTTGACGCGGTCAGCCCGCTCCAGCCGGCTTCGCGGTAGGTCTGGTAGGCTTCCTTGAAGCCATCTGCCGTCTTCACCGAATGGGTCTGCGGATCATAGCTGCAACCCTGTGCATCCCCCACCTTATTGACCGGCAGGAGAACGTTCTCTGCCAGCTTTCCGGCCTCTTCGATGATGGCTTTGAGGGTGTCGGGGGTCGCGTCTTCGAAACGCTCGCACTGGGCTAATCGGCCCGCGTCCAACACGTCGAACAAGGTGAAATTGATATTATCCAGGGGTGCTCGGTAATGGCTCATGTTCCTTCCTCGCTGCTTGGGGCTGTGCCCGGTGACTTTGTGCCTGAATGCTCGCGCCACATCTGATTACGCTATCCCCAGTATGATCGGATCATCCGCATACACCGCGTTTCGTCTGGCCCCGTTAACGTGTCTGGGCCCGGCACCCAACCCGGGCTTGCGGGGCCACTGCCGGTAGCGTGGGGGATCAGTTGTTAACCGTACTTGCGCTCGTGCCGGTCCAACAGGCGCTCAACCTTGTGTAATGCCTGTTCGATTCGATGCGCTATCGATTCGCTGTCGTCACCCTGTTCCAGCAGGTTACCGGTATGGGCGGCACAGAGGTTCAGCGCCCCTGACCAGTTGTCCGCCAGCGTCAAAGCCCATTCCCGAAAAGCCCGTGCAGCGCCGGGCTGGCGCAGCAAGGCCATTGCCAGCGTGGGATGAAACACCAGCGGGTTCTGTACGCCGATCATACCCGCTGCTCGCGGCAGCTTGACGTACATGAGGGTATCGTCGACATGGATGGTTTTCGATGCGGGATGATAGGCCAGTACCGATGAAAAATGGATCTTGTCGTTGCTGGAGATAAAGTCTACCCCTGCCGGAATCGAGAACTCGAGGTCCGGCGCATAACGCTCTTGCAGGACAGCGCTTTCGGTAAAATCTGGCTCCCACTGCAACTGGGGAAGCAAGGAGACATGACGCGCAGTGCCATAGAGTTTCGCCCGGGGGTACTGCTGTTGCATTGCTTTGACATGCACCGTGTGAAAGGGGTGCAGATTGATGATGGCCTCGATGGCGTCGCCATTGTCAGTGAGATCGTCAATCTGTCGCTTGACCTTCGCCGGGAGCGTGTAGGCGTCGAGGAGCACGAATTTGCCGCTGGCGAGTTCCACCAGGGAACAGTGGGTCTTGATATCAAGCACACCCCCGATCTTGAAGGAACCTCGAATATTCCAGAAGTTGTCAGCAATCTGCAGCATTTTTGCGGCCATTGGCGGTATCCTTTTCCCCGGCTATTTTGGTTCCATCCTATCGGGCTTTGCTTGCGGTAGCCAACTGTTTTTCGTGCGCGCTACAAGCTGCCCCGCGTGTCCCCAGCCTATCCGGGTTTGCGGGCAGGCTGGCCAGCGCCAGCAGGGAGACCGTGGCCGTACAGCTTGCGGTAAATCTCCTCCAGCTGCTGCATCAGGTCCGCCTCATTGCTCGCCTCGACGTTGACGTGCCCCAACTTGCGCCCGGGCCGGGGCGATTTATGGTAGTGGTGTACCTGCATTGTGCCCCGGGCTTCAAACCCGGCGGGCTCTCCCAGTATGTTCACCATACCCAGGTGGGAATTGGCCGCCGCCGGGGTGGTGCTGCCAAGCGGCAGGCCACAGATCGCCCGCACATGGTTTTCGAACTGGCTCGCCACTACGGGCAGCATTGTCCAGTGGCCGCTGTTGTGCACCCTGGGTGCCATTTCGTTCACCCATACCTGATCCTGCAAAACAAAATACTCCACCGCCATCACGCCGACATAGCCAAGCTCCTGCATAATGGCGGCGCTATAGTCGATGGCCAATTGTTGCAGAGCGGAAGAGACCTTGCGACACGGCACGATCGAGACGCGCAGGATGCCATCTTCATGGATGTTCTCGGTAACCGGGTACGCCCTGAACTCACCCTCCGCCGAGCGCACGGCCACCACCGAAACTTCCAGCGCAAAGTCGACCCACTGCTCCAGTAGCCAGTCACCCCGGGGATAACTGGCGCAAAAAGCCTCGATGTCTGCAGCGCTGCGTAGGCGCCACTGATTCTTGCCGTCGTAGCCCGACTCGGCAGACTTGACTACCAGGGGCAGGCCAAGCAGGTCCGCGCCGCGAACCACATCGGCGGCACAAAAGGCCTCCCTGTGGGGAGAGCACGGGATATCGGTAGCCGCCAACAGCCGTCGCTCCAGGCGCCGGTTCTGGCAATAGCGCACACTGTCCGGGTCAGGGTATACCCGGCAATGAACCTGCAGGGCGCGCAGCAGCTCCACATCGATGGACTCCCGCTCGACCGTTATCACCGCGGGTGAGCCCAGCGCACGATAGAGCGCTTCTGCGCTGGATGCCGTCACGTCGCCGGTGTCCCAGGCGACCACCGTGCCGAGGCCGTCGACGCAGCTGGTGCCCTCACCCGCGATGGCGGCGAAATTGCAGCTTATACCCAGCGGCCGGGCGGCCTGGGCCAGCATTCTCGCCAATTGGCCACAGCCGAGGATCGCTATTTGCAAGGCTCTACCTCCAGTGGCACTTCGGCACTGCGCTGGCGGCGCCAGTCGTCGAGTCGCTGTCGCAGGCCAGGATCGCCAAGCGCGAGAATCTGGGCCGCCATCAACCCCGCATTGAAAGCCCCGGGCACACCGATTGCCTGGGTAGCCACCGCCACCCCCCGCGGCATCTGCACAATGGAGAGCAGTGAATCCATGCCGTTCAGGGCGGCGCTTTGCACCGGCACCGCGACTACCGGGAGCAAGGTCATGGATGCCACCATCCCCGGCAAGTGCGCGGCACCACCGGCCCCGGCGACGATCACCCTGACCCCGCGCTGGTCCGCCTCGGCCGCAAATTCATACAGGCGCCGGGGCGTGCGATGCGCAGATACCACCCGCGTCTCATAACCCACTTCCAGGGCGTTCAGCACCGTCGTTGCATGCTGCAGGGTTGGCCAGTCCGACTGCGAACCCATGATGATACTGACCAATGGCGCAGTGTTTTTCACTTGCCCGGTTGACATTGCTTGTGCTCCCTAGCTGGCTTCAGGCTATATATCTGCTATTACAGCTGTCTGTGATCGCAACAATCTACTCTCGCAATAATCTACTCTCGTAACTACCTGCTATTACAACTGCCCGCTATTGCAACTGCCCGCTATTGCAACTGCCCGCTATTGCAACTGCCCGCTAATGCAAATGGTGTGCGAGAATCTTGCCAATCCGCCATTTTACCCCACGCGCGCGCCGCTCGGCGAGGGCTTCCGGTCTTTTCAAGCCGGATGGGTAACAGCTGCCGCCGGGATCTCCGTTAGCTGCGTTTGGTACGGGGCGCATCCGGCGGCGGCGAGCCCTGGGCCTGGGCATCCGACGTCTGGTACGCTATCGGTAATGCACACCAAGGCGGAGAATCTCGATGAACGGCTACACCACACTGGGAACCAACGATCTCGAAAGGGCCAGCAGGTTTTACGATGAGCTGCTGTCAACCATCGGCGAGAAGCGCATTTTTGACGAGGGTGGATTTATTGCCTGGGGTAGCTCGATGCACCAACATGCACTGGCCATAACCAAACCGTTCGATGGCAAGCCGGCCACGGTTGGCAACGGGGTCATGCTCGCCATTCAGATGCCCAGCAAGGAGGCGGTCAACGCGTTTCATGCAAAGGCGCTGGCACTCGGCGCCAGCGATGAAGGAGCGCCCGGTCCCAGGGGCGAGGGATTCTACGCGGGGTATTTTCGCGACCTGGACGGCAATAAACTCAACGCATTCGTATTTGCATGAGAGCACTTCACCCACCTGCCGCCGCCCTCCGACACCATGGGCCAGGTTGCTGATGATGGTGAGGCCCCACGCCGTGACGGTGAGGGCGGTCCTGAGGACACATTTTGGCCAACTACCGTCTACGGCGCAGAGGACTATCTCGAGGCCAACGACCAGGCCGCCCAGCGGGCGGCATCAATGCGTGGGCGAGCAGGGATCTCTCTCAGAGCGGACCGGGCCCCACATGGAACGGACGCATCATCTCGTGATCCTCATGCGAGAGGATGTGGCAGTGCCAGACGTAGCGACCGGGTTTGCCGAAGGTCATCCTGATCCGGGTGACCTCGCCCGGCAGGGCCATCACCATGTCGCGACGCGTCTCCTCTGCGGGATCGGGTCCGCGAACCGCGCCGTTAGTAATAACGTTCTCCAACCTGAAGCCCACGCCCTGGGTGCCGTTGTGCTGTTGCGTGGGTTGCTCGACGACAGTAGCGTCAAAGCCCTCGCGACTCATCACTTCGAAGTGCACGAGGTGGACGTGCACCGGATGGGCGTCACCGGTCGCGTTGTAGAATTCCCAGATCTCGGTGTCGCCCAGCTCCGGGGTCTCGGTGATAGGCTGGAACCAGGTCAGCGAGCCGTTCACCAAGGTGCCAGTAACATCGGTTGTCGGCTCGGCGGTGCCCAGCAACGGCTGCAGGCGCCCGAACTCGTCCTGGCCCTCGAACAAGGCCAACTTGCGAGTGCGGCTGGCGTCCCAGACCTCGACACCAACGTCCCGTAGTGGGGTCCCCACCCCGATGGTGGTATCCGATCGCCCGTAATCGAACGGCAGTTCCACATCGAAAGCCATCACCCGGTCGGTGCGGCGGTCCGGGAACAGGTCGTCGGGTTCCGGAAGTTCGCCACCGAAAGGGGCGTCGCCCAGCAGGTTCTCGACGATCACGCGACTCCCCGGCGGTACCGTGTTGAAGTCGATGATCAGGTCCAGCCGCTCGCCCGGCAAGAAATCCACCTCTTCGACCGCTACCGCATCGGCGCGCAGGCTCTGGTCGGAGCCAATGACCAGAAACGGTGTGACGTAGCCGGCTGCAGGATCGGTCGCCTCGGGATTGCTCGCCCCGTTGGCAATCACGCGAAGGCGCAGCCGCATGAAGCGGCTGTCCGTGCCGTTCAGGAAGCGAACGCGATACTGTCGCCGCTCGACGCTGTACTTCGGCCAGATCATGCCATTGACGACCATGTGGTCGCCGAAGAACTCCGCGAGGGCGGTCGGACCCCCGGAGGGAAAGAGCTCCGGCGGGAGCCTTACCCCCTCGTCAGTGATGAAGTCGTCGTAGAAGGGATCTCCCGGGAACGCGGAGTAAAACAGTTCGCCGTTGCTGCGAAACATGCGATCCTGGACCGCGAAGCCGAGTTCGTAGGGGTCCGCCGGCAGGCCCAGGCCGTTATCGGGAGCACCGGTGTCCGCCTCGTCACGCACCACGAAGAACCCGGCGAGCCCCGCATAGACGTTTAGCCGCGTGATGCCGAGGGCATGATCGTGGTACCAGTTCATGCCGGCGGTATCGTTCCAATCGGGGCCGCCGTACAGGTATTTCTTATCGACCCATCGCGGGCCGCGCACCCCGTAGCCCGGCGAAAAAAAGTACTCCGGATTGCCGTCGAAGGAGCTATCGTTCCTGCCACCGTGCACGTGCGTGACGACCGGAACACCGTTGGCCGCAATCGAGAACTGCCGATAATCCACCCCATTGACCGAGCTTGCCCCATGCAGCGCGTAGGCCCAGTGCAGGCTGGTATCGACGGGGAACAGGTGCGGCAAGGGCGCACCCGTGATCGGGTCCAGCAGTTTGTTCTGCCACTTAACCTCAATCGGGTCATCGGCGGTGTTGACCTCGATGGTGCGACCCGGCCAGGTGACACCGCGCCCGTTTTCGCCATAACCCCAGATCGTAGTCGGCACCGGGTTCCCGTTGGCTCCGACCAGTCCGGTCATCTGTGTCGCCTGGGCCATGACAACGCTGAGTTTATTGCTCTTGCTTGGGGCGAACTTGAATCCCGCAGCCAGAGCATTGGGCGCCTCATTTTCGAACAGCGGTTGCAGTGCCGGGTCACTAAGGCCGACGGCCAGCGGGCTCCCGTAGGCCGACTGAATGAATCGATGCCAGGGCACGGCAGCGCCTGCAAGCAGCGCTGCGCCGGCTTTCAGAAAGTCTCTCCGTTTGGCTACCATGATCTTCACCTCACTTCACTGTGTTGGCTGGGTCGCGCGATTACGCCACTGAACATATCAGCGCGGGGGTCGGTGGACGCCTCGTGCCGCGCAACAGGAGCTAGTATTCATGCCTGCTCCCCACTTTTTGCTATCTGGCAATGGCGATAATTTTGCCCTTGCCGCTTCGGATCTATTTTTCCCCTACTATTAATCTATGATTCCTGGACCGAACATTCCAGCACTACACCCCCACTTTTTATCCGTGCTAAACACTACTTTTAAGGGTAGGGTTTGGTAGCCGAACTGGGGGTGCCGCGGCGCGACATGAGGAGGGCTAGTGGTAGCATTACCCTGCTGAAAACAGCCCCCGGGCGGGCGACACCCCGGGTGTTTTATCCTGCTTCAACGCGGCATCAAACCCTACTGAGGCCACCCACGGTGGTGTAACAAGCCAAGCGCGGTAGTCGCCTGGTGCAGCGGCCTGAACACTCGAAAGTTCGGAAAAAGGCCCGCAAGTGTCGAAATTCTTTACACATTGAACTTGTTGCCCGGGAAGCGCTGATTTTATCCCCCTGTTTTAATTAATTAATTTTTTTGTGGAATCAATATTGCATGATTTTAGATCCGACGTTGTTTGAATAAGGTGCGACAACCAGAGATAAAAAAGGGGGGCTAGGGAATGCCCGTCCTGCATGACAAACCAGTCAAAATACTTATCGTCGATAGCCAGAGCATTACCCGGTGCGGCCTTCGCGCCCTGCTGGCGGCCGAGGCGCGGTTCGAGATTGTTGGTGAAGCCAGCGATGGATGGTCTGCCCTCAAGGCGGTCAAGCAGAGAAAACCCGATGTCGTGCTGCTAGACACCAGCTTACCCAAGCTCAATGGCATTGGCACCGCCCGGATGATCGCCAAGTGTCAACGCGACACCGGTATACTCTTTCTTTCTGCGGATGACGGCAGCGCCAGTGTGTTGGCAGCTATTGAGACCGGCGCTAAAGGCTATCTGTTGAAGGATTGCGAACAGTCAGAACTTGTAACCGCGGTCGAATGCATTGCGTCGGGGGGCGCATACCTCAGCCCGCCGGTTACTTCTATTCTGATAAATGCGTACGTCCAGTGCACTAAGGGCCGTGATGCAGTCGCGAGAAGGGATTCGCTTACGCACAGAGAGCGCCAGGTGCTGCAACTGGTGTGTGAGGGCCTCACGAACAAAGAGGCGGCCAGCCTACTTAGTATCTGCGTGAAAACGGTTGAAAAGCATCGTTCCAGCATCAAACGCAAACTCAATGCAGGCGGTACCCGGGAGTTGATCGAGTACTGGAACGGGGAGCGGAAAGGTGCAGGACTCCAAAGCCCGCGGCGGATTGAATCGAGTTACAGTGAGTTTATCAGGCTGGCCTCTGTAAAGTGTAAAACCGAGGCAGCGAACTATAAGCGGCAGGCTGCAGGCTCACGGTTGATACACGTTATTGACAAAATACCCCATGCCAGGAGCGAAACAACCAACCGGGCCAAGCACTAACGGCGAGTTGGGTGAAGGCCTGGGTTCCGCTGCAGGGGCGCCTCGCCATTCAAGCGGGCCAGGATTATGTAAATCACGGCCTTTGGACGCTCGCAGCTTAACTACAGCGATGCGACGTATCGACAGTGCCCTCGACCTAAGGCACAGCTCAACTGCGATCCGGATCGAGGCTGGCAACAGACCTTCCACACTGACAAATCGCGACAAAATCGGCAGATATTGTAAAATACGGCTGTTTCTGCAGGGGGAAATCGAATTCCAACCATCCCAAGAGATTGGCAATTCCTCTAAGGTCATTGAAACTGACTGTGATGGCGGACCGGACGGGGCTCGAACCCGCGACCTCCGGCGTGACAGGCCGGCATTCTAACCAACTGAACTACCGGTCCCCGGTAGGCAAAACATCGATCGCAGCAACTATTGCAACAACGATAAAAATGGTGGGTGATGACGGGATCGAACCGCCGACCCTCTGCGTGTAAGGCAGATGCTCTCCCAGCTGAGCTAATCACCCTGAGCGATCGAGGGCGCATTCTACCGGATAGACTTACCATGTCAAACAGATTTTCCCGTCGAGACAGGAATTTTCCCCGACACCCCATGGGTGGCCTACAGGCAATGCCCCACGGGTACAGTGAATGGATTCTGTCAGCATTATTCGTATACTGTGGCTTCCCCTAACTGGTGTCATTCGTTGATGGAAATATTCAAGGAATTCTCCTTCGAAGCCGCTCACCGACTACCCAACGTGCCGCCGGGTCATAAATGTGCCCGCCTGCACGGCCATACCTTCTATGTGCGCATTCACGTCCAGGGAGAGGTGGATCCGCATACTGGCTGGGTAATGGACTTCGCCGAAATAAAGCGGCACTTCGAACCCATTTACCTGCGCCTGGATCATTATTACCTCAACGACATCGAGGGCCTTGAGAATCCGACCAGCGAAGTACTGGCTCGCTGGATATGGCGGCGACTGCTGCCTTCGCTGCCCCAACTGAGCCAGATCGAGGTGCGCGAAACCTGCACCAGTGGCTGTATTTACCGGGGAGAGTAAGGGGGAAAACTGTGCACAAGATCACAATGATAGTGCCTACTAACCCACAGGCCTTGATAGGCTCAGTCTTTTGCTGCGCACCTTGGGATTACAGGTTATTCACATGTGGCTGGTCGTGGCAATACACCGTTAGGACAAACGTGGATTTACCATAATGCACATGAATAATGAATCATAACTTATTGTTTTTACATACTTTAGTTTAATCTGATCGTTTTTTGCGCAAATCTCGACGATACCCTGTAAACGCGTTACTACAACACTAGCTGACACTTTATTCCCATAGTTATCCACAGATTCTGTGGAAAATTTCATCGGCACTCGGCCAGTGTGGCCGCAGCCGGCGCAAAGGTTCGCCAGGGCTATGGCCGGCGGCAGCTGCTTGGAGTTGTATCAACACCATAGCCGACTCCAGCACGAGCCTAGCGACAACATAAAGATGCTGGCGCGGGCAGCCATCGAAGGATAGCGTTTCGCCTGGCGGGTGGTTCTAACGGGTCAGGAAAAGCTTTTGCACTAAGGGGTGATGATCCGGCTATTCGGCCTCCACCTCGGCCTGCTCCACGCCTTCGGGAGAGGAGGTAATCGTGCGCAGCTTGAATTTGCCATCGAGGCGCTTCCAGTACTTGGCTTCAGTCTTGAGGTCGTCCCTCACCAAGGGGTTCTCGTCCAACCATTTCTCGTCCACCTCGAGTTCGAAGCTCGTGGCATTTACGATACTCAGCAGCAGCCGTGGCGGCAGGTTGTCACGCCGGGAGCGGGAGAATATGCAGGCAAGGCGCAGGCACAGCACCAAACCCCAGTCGGGATTGAAGCCGTAATTCGCGTCGATGCCCCTGAATTTGCGACGATGGTTCAATACCAGGAAGCCCAAAAGCTGCTGCTCCTGACGGGAAAAACCCGGCATATCGGCATTCTGCAGGATGTAGGCTCCATGCTTGTGATAGCCGGCATGGGACAGGGCGAGACCAATCTCATGGAGGTTTGCAGCCCAGCGCAACATCTCGCAGTCGCCACATTGTGGGTCCAGGCTGATCTGCTGCCACAAGCCGGTTGCGATACTGCCTACTCGCTGCGCCTGATTGATGTCGACCTGGTAGTTTTTCATCATCCCTTCCAGGGTTTCCTGTCGCTTGTCGCGATGATGAAAGCGGCCCGCCAGGTCATGGATGATGCCCTCACGAACCGCATACTCGGACACCTGCATATGCGCGATATTCAATTCGCGGAACAGGGCTTCGAGTATAGCGAGGCCACCAACGATAACAGGCGCCCGGTCCTCCGATAGCCCGGGTATGTCAATCTCCTCGGTGCTTTTGAAACGCAGGATGGCATCCCGGATGCCCTCCAGGCCGGCAAGCGTAATGTCCTGCTGACCCTGGGCATTGAGGATGCTTCCCAGCGCACGGATAGTCCCCGACGACCCTACCACCTCATCGGGAATGGCATAGCCGAGCTTTCCGGACAAACCCAGTAATTCCCGACGCGCGGCACGAACGGCCTTGCCATAGGCGCTGGTTTTGAGCCTGCCATCGGGGAAGAAGCGCCGGCTGTATGATACGCAACCCATGTACAGGCTTTCGAGCCACAGGGGCTTGGTGTCACCGAGAACGACCTCGGTGGATCCACCGCCAATATCAATGACCACCCGTTGCCCGCCCCCCGTGGCCAGATCCTTGGAAACGCCGAGGTAGATCAGGCGCGCCTCTTCAATACCGCTGATAATATCGATGCGATGCCCGAGGGCGTCCTCTGCCCGGCGCAGGAAGCGACTGGCATTCTTGGCCACGCGCAGGGTGTTGGTGCCCACCGCTCGCACCCGGGACGGCGGCAGGTCGACCACCAATGTGCTAAACCCGCGTAGCGCCTGCAGTGCCCGCTCCTGCGCCTCTTCCGACAAACGCCCTTCACTATCCAGCCCACTCGCCAGACGCACGGTATCCTTGCGCTGGTCCAGACGAACCATCTTGCCCTCGCGAAAAGTAGCCAGCACCAGGTGAAAGCTGTTGGACCCCAGGTCCAATGCGAGATATGTCGGTTCACTGTTTTCGTTAGAGTGCTGCAAAGCTGTTCCCCACTTGAGTTATCGGCCGCGATGGAACAAGCAGTATCCACCGGCCTTCAATCGGCAATCTGTTGATCTCCAATAAGGACAGGCTCATCATAAGCGCTGTATTATCGAGATAACAGCTATCTTTTCGAGTTTGTCTTGCCCTTGAACTGCAATGGAGGTAACCGTTTCGTGTTGAATCTTGTGGATAAAGAATTGAGCTGGCTCGCCTTTAACGAGCGCGTCCTGCAGGAAGCAGAAAACCCCTCGACTCCACTCATTCAGCGGGTCAGGTTCCTCGGAATCTATTCCAGTAACCGTGATGAATTTTATCGGGTGCGGGTTGCAGATGTACGGCGCCTGGCCAACCTGACCTCAGGTGGTAAGAAGCAGCAGTACGACGACCTCCTCCATCGCATTAACGAGCGCGTACATGGAATGCAGCAACGCTTCGACGACTGCTACCGCCAGATGATGAAGGAACTCGCCAGGAATCATATTTACCTTGTCGACGAGACCCAGCTCACAGAAGCCCAACTCGAATCAGTCGTGGGTTATTTCAACGACCAGATCGCCAACTACCTCGACCCGTTTTTCATTGATGAGTTTGGCGAGCTACCCACACTCAATGATGCTTCGATCTACTTCGCTATTGAACTGCGACTCAGTGATGACAGCATGCGCTACGGCGCGGTTTCGATTCCGAGCAACCGTCTACCGCGCTTCATAAAGATCCCGCCGCGTAACGGCAAGCGCGAAACTGTTTTTATCGTACTCGACAATATCATTCGCACTTGCCTGCCTTTGATTTTCCGTGGCCTTCTCGATATCCAGAGCGCAAGGGCGTTCACCTTCAAGATCAGCCGCGATGCTGAACTCGAGCTTGGGGAGGGCATCACCCAAAACCATATTGATCGCGTCTCCAGCAGCCTGCGTCGCCGCACCCAGGCAGACGCCGTGAGGTTTGTCTACGATCGCGCCATGCCCGAGGAATTGGTGGGGATGATCACGCGCAAGCTTAAAATGGGCAAGTACGACAGCTATACCTCGGGCGGGCGCTATCACAATGCCAAGGATTTCATCGGCTTTCCCAACGTGGGCCCGGCGCGGTTTTTGTACCCATCACTCAAGCCGATCAAGTTCCAGACCCATGGTCATCACATCTTTGATGCCATTCAGCAGCGCGACATCATGCTCTACTACCCCTATCACGATTTTCATACGGTGATCGACCTGCTTTGCACGGCAGCAATCGACCCACAGGTAAAGTCGATTCATATTTCCCTGTATCGGGTCGCCTCGGATTCCCTGGTGGCTGCCGCATTGATCAATGCGGTGCGCAATCGCAAGGAGGTGACAGCAGTGGTGGAGCTACAGGCTCGCTTCGACGAACAGGCCAATATCAGCTGGGCGCAGAAGCTGACCGCCGCCGGCGTCAATGTCATCTTCGGCGTGCCGGGCCTGAAGGTACATTCAAAGATCATCTCAATTGTACGCCAGGAAGCAGGCACCCCGCGTTACTATAGCCATGTCGGCACGGGCAACTTTAACGAAAAGACGGCCAGTTTGTACTGCGATATCAGCCTCTTCACAGCCAACCAGGAAATCGGCCGCGACATCGCGCATGTGTTCGACTTTATCAAGCACAACTACAAGCGACATCAGTTCAAGCACATTAGTGTTTCACCCTACAATAACAGACCGACATTGATCGAAGCCATCGATCGCGAGATAGATTGGGCCCGCCAGGGCAAAGCGGCGAAGATACAGCTCAAGTGCAACAACCTGGTTGATTCCGAGGTCGTCACCAAATTATACGAAGCCAGCGCAGCCGGGGTAGAGGTGCAGCTCATCATCCGCAGCATGTGCACCCTGGTTCCGGAACAACCGGGGCGCAGCGAGAACATCAAGGCGATCAGCATCGTCGACAAGTATCTTGAGCACGCGCGAATCTATATCTTCCAGAATAATGGCGATCCCCGCTACCTGATTTCCTCTGCCGACCTGATGACCCGCAACCTCGATTACCGGGTGGAGGTAACCTGCCCGATTTACGACGCTGGACATCAGGCCTTCTTGCAGGAACTCTTCGATATTCAATGGCGCGATAATGTCAAGGCCCGCTCGCTGGCAGATGGGCAGTCAAATAAGCTCGCTAACCAGGACCGCAAGCGTAAAATTCGCAGCCAGGATGCCCTGAAGCGGTTTATCGCCAGGCAAACTCGCCAAAACGCGATTCAATCACCAGAAGACTCTGATGCCTAGCCAGGATATTGCACCAGTTGCCTGAGATAGCGCGCAGCTATCGCGTTGCTTTTGCGTGCTCGCGAGCGTAAACGTAGCCATAGCTACGTCGGAGTGAGCATGTGCGCAGAATCGACGCGAGATCAAGTGGTATCCAGGCAAGCAGCAGTGGTGACCTGTTGTACCCGGGTGAAAAACTCGCGATATCCTTTTCTGCAAGGGCCAGATAAATAAGGTGGCGTGTGCTGGTGCATTATTCAGGCTAGCCACCAATCTCACTGCAGTAGCTGGTATCGATGCATACAGACCGCCGAATCGGTGAGATTGAGCAGCTAGCTAGCAGCGTGCCCGGCTTCAGGCGTTCTTGAGTGTTTTGGGGTAAATCAGCTGCTTGATCACACCCTTCTCATGGGAAAACATCACCCAGCTGTCGACATCGATTGCAAGCTGGCAATAGGCGCCGGTGGGAAATTTTTCCAGATTCGTTCCACTGTACCACGCTATCAGGTCGTGCAGTGCAGGATTGTGACCGACGATTGTCAGTTCCGTCTCGCTGCGTTGGGTCAACCAATCCAATAATTGCCGGTAGTCGAAAGTATACAGATCATCACTGTAGGTGACCCCGTCGGGATCGAGACCTAACGCCTCGAAAATCTCGACAATGGTTTGTCGCGCCCTGACCGCGGTGCTGCTGAACACCGAGTCGCCCTTCCAGCCTGCCGATTTGCAGGCATTGGCAATCAGTACGGCATCCTTCAGGCCGCGCTTCTTTAGCGGCCTCTCCTTGTCGCCGAGCAGGGGGTCTTTCCAGCTTGACTTGGCATGACGAAAAATGTGCAGCGTTTTCATCGGGGTAACTCCTTGATACACCGGGGCTCACCCGCCCGGGCTATATAGTCCCAGCTCTCCCGCAATGAGACCGCCAGGCAAGATTGATCAGGCAAATACCGCACGGGCCAGCATGACCCAGAGCGATATGCACGATAGCGCATAAATCGAAAACCGGTGATTGACATTGTTGTAACCACACTGGATGACACTGTGTACCGCCCGTAAAGCCACGAAAATCCAGGCGCAGATCACATGCGTGCCATCCACCTGTTGCATCAGCACCAGGTAAAAGCAAATGACGTAGAAGAGCACCGGGATTTCGAACAGGTTTTGAAAATTGTAACCGGGGTTGGCCGCCGACGCGGGCAGCAGGTCGTAAAGCGCCCTGGGCGTCGCCATTTCCTGGGCATCGATCCGGTTCGCCAGAATATGGCGAAAGCGCGTGATAAACATCCACATCCATACCAGAAATGTCAGGCACACCATCCCCAGAACAGGTGAAAGCAAGCTTGTATCCATCGCCCAAAGCTCCCGCAAAAATTATGGCTTTGCAGCGCGCAGCATACAATGAGCGCCCCTGAAACCGCCAGCACTGAATCACCCCCCCGGGCGGCGGGACAAAAAGGGAGTTGGCGTACATGAAGTAGCGCCATACCCGGGCACCACTCCAAAACCTCCAGAATTCTGGCGCATTACCTTAGCTGGCCTATATTTAGGCCAGCGCAGCCCCACTATTTACCACGGAAAGTTTGATGAGGTTCACATTTTTCCTGCTACTGGCTCTGCTACTGCCGTTACCCGGCAATGGCGCCACCGACGGGCGCCCTGGGTTGCACTCTAGCGGTCAGATCTTCATACGCCTGCAATTCAACCAGAACGTCCAGGTCAGCAAACTCAGGGATATCGAACTGGTGGTCGATGACGACATGCTGTCGACTGGCATAGAGGCCATCCAGGAATTTTGCGTCAGGGGCAGCAGGAACGGGTATTACCGGCTGGTTGCCCACAGTGACCGGGGCGGCAGCACGCCATTTTCACTACACGGTGACAGTGGTGAGAACGTCAATTTTAACTTGTATTTCAATGGCGACCTGCGCAGCAACGTGCTTGAGCCGATGTCGCCGGGCATTCCCTCCCAAAATTACCGGGTGCAGAGCAACGGCGTCGATTGTAATGGCGAGGACAATGCATCCATCGCGATCCAGATACCCCCGCACCAACTGCGCGACAAGACTGGCCGGGAATTTTCCGGCTACCTGAGTTTGACCGTTGCTATTGAATGAACCCCACAGGACTTCACATTATGAGACTCCGAATCCGCCTGTTTATTCTGTGTTGCTTGCTGGTCGGCTTTACCAGTGCAAACGCCGGCATCTTATTGGATAAATCGGTGGTCGAGTTCACCGCTGACGAAGCCCCTCGCAAGGACATCTGGGTAATCAACGATGATAGCGAGAATGCGTATGTGAAAATTCAAGTACTGGAAGTCAGGCATGCCGGTACCGAGCATGAAGTTCGCGAAGAGATTACCGACCCGGATTCGATCAGCTTTGTTGCAACCCCGTCCAAACTGGTGATCCCGCCCAAGGGCAGAAAACTGGTGCGACTGGTGAACCTGGCCACAGCCGGGCCCGAGCGGGTCTATCGGATCAACTTCACGCCAATACTGCCGCCTTTGCAGGAGGAAGAAGGCGCTAGTGTGCGCGTGGTTGTCGCCTATCAGGTTCTCGCATTGATCCACCCCGAGGCACCCCGGGAGCAACTGGAAATCGAACGCAGTGGAACCACCCTGACTTTTCGCAACAGGGGCAACAGCTTCGTACTGCTGGGGGGCGGCACCCAATGCGATCCCAACGACGCCAACTGCCAGGACCTGCCTGCACGCCGCCTCTACGCGGGCAACGAGTGGCAAGTCGCCCTGCCCTACGCTGATACTCCGGCAAACTACAGCCTGAGCAACTTCAAGGGTACGCGCAGGGAAACGGTTCAGTAGATTGTCCCGGAACCTTGGCTTCTCGAAATCCAACTTATAGTGATTCGATGCAACGGAACCTGCGCGTGCTGCTGCTATGGGTTGCCACGGTGGGCGCTGCAACCCTGCATGCTGCTGATTCCCCAGAGGGCGACACCCCGGCGTTGGCCGCCACCGACAAGCCAGTCGATTCCCCCGCACTACCGGTAGCCACCACGATTCCCCGACGGCCGGTGCCGGGCAGCGTGCCCGAGGGCTTTGAAGCGCTGTTCGAAGAGCAGGAAACCCTGGTCGATATCTATTTTGGCAATCGATTTCTGGCTACCAGCCCGGCACGCTTCAACCCCGACGAAATCACCCTGCTGCAACCGCGGGCAGTGGTCGAGAAAATACCTGATCTGCTCGATCCTGCCAGCGTTATCGAGCAACTTTCGGCGACGCAGATCAGTAATCAGGAGTTACGCTGTTACTACAGGGGCCAGCAAAACTGTGGCCTTCTGGACGCCGCTGTAGCCGGTGTTATTTTTAACCCGGACAGCTTCAGGGTCGACCTGTTCATCAATCCCGAATTGCTTGCCGTCTCCAATAGCAATGGCAATAAATACCTCCCGCCATCCAGCGCGGGTTTCTCACTGCTGCAAAACGTCAACTATGCGTTTTCCGGCATTGACGGTGACATCAACGCCAACTCAAACCTGTATTCACTGACTTCGATCGCCTACCGGCAAAACTCGCTGAAGATGGTATCGAATTATACCGACAGCGAGTTTTTCAACATCCAGACCCTGGCCTACCAGCGGGACTGGGACGCTCGACGCCTGCAACTCGGGTACTTCCTGACTGAAAACCAGGGCCTGCGCTTCTCCCGCGAGTACGAAATTGCCGGCGCACGCTTTGGCACCGCCCTGGACATGCGCGAGGATCTGCGCCAGTCCAGCGGCAACGAGATCCAGGTGTTTCTCCAGAGTCGCGGAGAAGTCGCTATCTTCAAGGATGGAAGACTGATCTCGAGTCGCATCTACGATGCCGGCAACCAGCTACTCGACACCTCCGACCTGCCCGGTGGTGCGTACAATGTAGAGATTCGTATCAGCGATAGCGGCGGTGATCGCCTTGAAACCCAGTTTTACGTCAAAAGTAATCGCCTGCCACCGCTGGACATGCCCCTCTATTTCCTGGAGGCCGGTGAGATCACCATCCCGACCCCGAGCAGCACGCTACCGGACACAACCAATCATTACCTTATCAGGGGCGGCATCAACAAGCGCATTTCAGGGTCCAACGCATTGGTTGGCGGCATCAGCAGTACCGTTGACGATACCATGGTGGAACTGGGCTGGTTCGGCATGGGTGGACTCTACGAATTGTCGCTCAATACCGCCTATGCCAGCGGCAACCGCTTCGGTTTCAACGGCGATTTCCGCCTCAACTTCTATCGCAGTTGGCTGGTCGGCAACTACCGGCAGATCTGGGGTGACAGTGATGTCCAGGAGAACGTCGCCGACCTGCTGGGCGATGTCAAGCGCCAGGCGACTTTCAGCCTGAACATACCGGTGGAGGAATCCCGTTTCCAATTCAGCGCCCGATATATTGACGGCCCCGCCAAGGAGTCGGTCGACAGTTATACTGTTGGCTGGGATATGCCGGTCTTGCGCAACAGGAATTCCAACTTGCGGCTCAACCTGCAATACACCCACGACAGCGGACAGGACTTTTTCTTCGCCACGCTGCGCTGGCGCCTTGGCCGGGACAATTGGACTTTCAACCTCGACCCCCAGTACGTCTACCAGGTTTCCAACCCCGGAACCGACAGCTACTTGAGGGGTACGGCAAATGCCAATTGGGACAGCCGAGACCGCTGGGAGTCGAAGCTGCGCACCAATATGAACGCATCGAAGGACCAGTACGGACACTCCCTGGGGGCCAATATGGACTGGGCTGGCGAGCTGGGCAGAATACGGCTTGGCGCCGAGCACGTCACCGCCCAGGCCGACAGCGTGACGGTTCTCAACGGCAATATTGCGAGCAGTTTCACCGCCGCGGCGGGCGGTTTTGCCCTGGGGGGAGAACACCAGAACCAAAGCGCCGTGATGATTGCTGTCGGCGGTTCCGCTACTGGCCTGTCGTTTGACGTGTTGGTTAATGGCGGCAGGCGCGGGGTGGTCAGGGCCGGGAAAAGCTCGCTGATTACACTACGTCCCTTCCAGAGTTACACGGTTCGCCTGCGCCCGCGCGGCAGCAGCTTCGTCTACTTCGAAGACAAGGAATACTCGGTCACCCTGTATCCCGGTAATGTCGTCAAACTGGGATGGGAGGTCGACCAGGTCGACATTATCTTCGGGCGAATCGTCGGCCAGGACGGCAACGCCGTGGCCAATGCACTGCTGCACGGTGTCGCGGGCCTTGCCACTACCGACGAAAGCGGGGTCTTTCAGGCGGAACTGGTGCAGGGGAAAAGGAGTATCGAGGCGCAGACGCGAAACGACACCTGCTACATCAAAATCCCCGCCTACCAGCCAGTTAACGGCGTCGCCTCCGTGGGCGTATTGCGCTGCGGCGAGGAGCAAGCCCCCATGAAGTAAGGCATGAGGTGCACCATTACGCCGTTCGACGGCAACGGGCGCGGGATCAATTTACCACCAACATATCAGCATGAATGATGTCCAGTAGTTTCTCCGAGGTGTTGCCAAACAGCTTGCCCCTGATACCACTGCGACCGACCGTACCCATAATCACCAGATCTACACCGATGACCTCGACCAGGCCGGAGATCACCTCAGCGGCAGCCCCCTCCTTCACGTGCACCTGCTGCAGGGGCACCCCGCAGCGCAGCGCCAATTCTTCCTCGTTGGGTCGTTCATAATTGCTCCTGAACGCATTGACGAAGTGAACCTCGCTCCCGGTCGCCTTAGCCAGACCGCGCGCGACACTGATGATCTGGTTGTTCAACCAGACATGCGCGCCATCCCCAACATTGATATTGACCGCCGCCAGTATGCGCCGATGCTGCCAGCCTGCGTTACCCCGGGCCAAAAGCACCGGGCAGGGCGAGTTTCGCAACAGCAGCCAGTCGGAAGTGATTCGTAACTGGCGCTGTAATTCGCTGTGGTCGAAACAGTACTTCACCAGTACATTTGCACTGCAACGGGCAGCCGCTGCAACGGCGGCAGAGCGCCAGTCACTGCTGGCTTCAATTTCGCTGGTCGCGCTGATACCCTTCTCCCGCGCCGACGCCAACAGCTCCATTGCAAGTCGCTCCAATGGCTGTAACAGGGCCCGCCGCGCTTCATCATTGACCGGGGCATCCCCCTGCAGTTCGGCACAGGCGTAGACATGCAGGTCTGCGCCGGTCGCCTCGGCAAGCTGCAGGGCGCGCTCAACGGCTGCCTGCCGGGTAAGCGTCGGGTCGACAAGCGCCATGATTCGATAAACCTGCATCGGTGACCTCCTTTTGGTGAGCGGCTAGGCTGCCGTTATACCATAGCGCCACTGCTTGACAACTGAACTATGTGCCATGCGATAGCTGACATAAAGCGCACTGGTGAGCAAGCAGATTGCCACCCCCTGGTGCGCCGCCGCCAGCGGTACCGGTACCAGGTACAACAAAGTGCTGATCCCCAGGCTCACCTGTAACACCAGCAGGCCAACCATCAGCAGTATCCCGATTCGCAACCCCCCTGCCGCCCCGGCTCGAAGAGCCTTCCAGGCAAATACAAAAATCAGGACGAGCAGCAAGTAAGCCAGCATGCGGTGATTGAACTGGATTGTGCCGATATCTTCCAGGGCCGCCAGCCAGGCGGGTTGGGTAGCGTAAAGGCCGGGAGGAAAAAACGACTGCCCCATCAAGGGCCAGTTGTTATAAGCGAGGCCGGCGTGGGTACCGGCCACCAGTCCGCCGGACAAGATCATCACGAACAGCAAGCCGGTAATGACGTAGGAAAATCGCCTTAAACCCGGACGCAGGGCTACCGGCGGGTTGCCCGAATGCCCCATCAAGCCCCATGCCAGCCAGAGCATGTAAACGTAGATCAGGACCGCGGTCCCCAGATGCGCGGTCAGCCGGTACTGGCTCACGTGGGGTTTGTCTACCAGGCCGCTCTTCACCATAAACCAGCCCAGTAAGCCCTGGAATCCACCCATCAGGAAGAGCAACAGCAGTTTCGGTGCCAACTTCGCCGGCAGGCGCCCAGTAAGATAGAAGAAAAGGAATGGCAGCAGAAATAGGACCCCGATCAATCGACCAAGCACGCGATGGGCATACTCGAAGTAGTAGATTGATTTGAACTCCTCCAATGACATACCACGATTGATCTTCTGGTACTCGGGAAACTGTTGATAATTGCGAAAGCTCTCCAGCCAACTTTCGTCAGTCAGCGGCGGGATAACCCCCAACAGCGGCTTCCACTCCACCATTGACAGGCCGGAGTCGGTAAGGCGAGTGACACCGCCGAGTAAGATCATACCGAGAATGACCGCGGCACAGGCCAACAGCCAGCTTGCGATCTGCTTGTTATAGGTCTGCTGACCTGAATCTGCCATAAACCCAACTCTCCTCTGCTACGCTATTTTACCCGCATTCCACTTTCGCCTGTTGCGCGGCGACCGCCGCACACGGCGATGGCGACAAACGCCCTTGTCCCGCATTCGCCGGCGCGACTACAATATAAGCTGCGTCTCCCGCCTTCCTTGGCTGCGGTCGCCCACTCAGACTCGACAGGAGTGCTAACTGTGAACACCAACCGCACCGGCGGCCTGGTATACTCCACCGGCCTCGGCCGGCTTTGCCCCCGGTGCCACCAGCAGGTGTCCCGCTGCCAATGCCAACGAAAGCCTGCCGCTGCAACCGGCGACGGATTCGTGCGTGTATCCCGCGAAACCAAAGGCCGCAAGGGCAAGGGGGTAACGCTGGTCAGTGGCGTGCCCCTGGCGGCGGCGGAGCTCAAGGCCTACGCTGCCAAACTCAAGAAGCTTTGTGGCAGTGGTGGCGCAGTCAAGGACGGCGTGATCGAAATCCAGGGCGACCACCGTGACCGCCTGATGACCGAATTGCAAGGCCAGGGCTGGAAGGTCAAGCGCAGCGGCGGCTAGTGGCTCGACCGACCGCGACTCCCGGCGTCTTGTCTGCTACCGCGCTTCCGCTGGCTGCCCCTCCTTCGAGACTTTGCCGCCGGTTTCTTGCCTCCAGAAGGTTGTACCAGCGCCTGGTAACTCTCACTGACTCCCACCTCCACAAGTGACAGGTCAGGCAGAAGGTCATAATCACCATTGAATGCCCAGAACACATTGCCATTGTAAGTGGTCAGCAATGTCGATAGCCCGGCGCCTGACATCAGGGGCAAGTGTGTGTAGATTTCAGCTTTCTCTGCGCCCATGGAGTACATCTGTCGGGGCGCATTAGCCACCCCCGTCATCAATGCGTTGGCGCAGGAACTCCTGCCCGTGGTGAACAGCGACAGCAACCCTGCCGGCACCCGGGCCGCCACGTCTACCAGTAACTCCGGGTTTGCGCCTGCACGGCCGCCCAGTCGACTCAGTTCATCATCTATACGCCTCATTCTGGTCTGGAGATCAGGCTCATCCACCGGCAATTGCACCACCCAGGTGACAATCCCGTCGGCGGCGGTCGAGCGGGTCTGGGAAAGCCCGGTCACCGGTATCGCCAGGTTGAACTCGCTGTTTTTCAGGTCAAATTGTCGCGCTTCAAACAGTTTGTAAATGCCTCCCGCCAACAGGCCGAGTAACACCGTGGTTAACGACCAATCACCCCCGTTGGTAAAGTCTGTCAGCGGCTTTAGAGGCAACCGCAGCCACTCGACCCGGCGGTGCACAGATAACTCCCCATTGACCGGCGTGTCCGGGGGACGACGGATCATGGAACTCAGCGAATTTCTCACCGCACCCAGGCGTTTTTCCAGCTCCCCGATTCCTTCCCTTGGCCGCCGCAGCAGCTCACCTGCATTGCGGAGCGCGTCTATCGGCTGGGCATACCTGCGGTTCCACTCGTCCCACAGCAGTGAGACTTCAGAGGGAGCTTTACCGGGCACGAACGGCGGGGCCTGGGGGACGATCTGCTCGGGGGTCTGCGACATCAGCACATGGTTGATACTCAGTCCGTCGAGGCTCGAAAGCATGCAATAGTGAATCTTGCTGATGATGGCATACCGTCGTCCCGGCAAGCCCTCCACCAGCCAAAGCTCCCACAAGGGACGCTCCCGGTCCAGCGAGCGCTCGAGTATTCGTGCGGTGAGGTTTTTCAGCTGCTCTGTGGAACCCGGACGGGGCAGAGCCGTGTGGCGGATATGGTATTCGAGGTTGAAGGAGGTATCATCGATCCAGACCGGGATGTCGGCATAGGAAATCCATTTAAGCTTTTTCCGGTAGCGCGGAATGCGGTGCAAAATTGCGTCCACATGGTCGCGAAAGGCATTGATGTCTACGCCCCCGTCGTCCCCTATCAGGGGTCCGTTACGGTATATTTCCGTCGACACGATATGCATCGGTGTGGACGGCGACTCCAGCACCAGCAATTGCAGGTCCTGGGCCGAAAGCCTTTCGTAGTTAGTGGCAACCATATAGCCCCCGGGGGCTTACTATTCAAATTCAAGGACGCATCGTCGCTCCGACCCGAAGCTGGGTATTTCAGTGGCGGTAAAGCATCAGCGTGCTACGACCAGGTCGGTTTCCAGCAGTCGCCCGTCTCAGCGCCGGGATTATCCCTGAATATCACCACAGTGAAAAGCGTCGCGTTCCCTCTACCCGGGCCGAGGCAGCCTTTATCGGACGCTCCATTTACTGGGTTTCGCAATACGGCGCATCTCCACTTTGTCAGCAAGCGATATCGCGTCATCCACCGAGCTATGGTAGTGTATGCCGCCTGAGGGCCTGGGGGCTTGCGCTTCCAGTGAGCCTGGTTCTTTCGCCATTTGGGGCTGGGGTTTCGCGGTCGGCGCCATGGTTTGTGGGATCAGCCCCGGAAAATTCCTTTCACTAAGATGCGTCGATCGAACATGGCCTTGTTTTCAATCATCACCCGACACCGAAGTTATGCGCGCGCTTTCTCGCTTGCCACCCCCTACCTGAGAAACCCCCGTCGCCTGGGCGTCCTGCTCAACAAGGCACAGGCCAAGGCCGAAGATGGGTCCTATGTCTACGTCAACGCGGTGGAGAATGCCCTCACCCTGCCACTGCGCATGCTCAGGGCTTTTATCTCAGGGGAGTATCGCCGGCTACCCTGGCGCTCGCTGACGATGCTGACTGCAGCAGTGATTTATTTTTTGCTGCCCTTCGATTTCATCACCGACCTGCTGCCACTGGTCGGTCTGATGGATGATATCGGCGTTTTGGCCTGGACGCTCAAGCAATTGAAGCGTGATGTCGACCAGTTCGAAGCCTGGGAGCAATCGATTGCCCTCGTCCCGGAGTTGGGTACAGGCGACACCTTGCAGGCCCGGACCACACCCGGCGTTGCCGGCACCGTGCCAGAACTACCGGGCGGAAGGGCCAGCAAGTAGTGCCCGCAGACCCACTTGGGCTCGACCCAATCGAGGTTAGCGGCAGATGTCGCGCTTACCTGTTGGGTCGCTCGGTCGGCAGCGGACCCAACCTGGTATGGGGCCATTCGCTGCTGGGTAGCATGGCGCAGGAAGATGCCGTGGGATGGTTGGACTGGCCCGGTATGGCGGCACATGCAAGGCTGATCCGCTACGACGCACGCGGTCACGGTGAATCGGCCGCAACACCCCACCCCGAAGACTACCGCTGGCCAGACATGGCCCGCGCCATGTGGCAGGTTGCGGACTTTTACGGCACTGATTCGACCTTTCTCGGCGGCGCGTCAATGGGCTGCGCCACAGCACTGCACGCAGCCTGCCAGCAGCCCCAGCGGGTTCAGGGCCTGCTGTTGGTAATTCCACCTACGGCCTGGAAAGAGCGTCAGCGTATCGCGCGCAATTACCGGCGAGCCGCTTCCTTATTGGCCGCGACAAAGGGTGCCCCCCTGAAATTGCTCCGCTGGCTGCCGCTGCCTGCTGGCAAGGGCGACTTTATCCGCACCCTGCGGCGTGAAACCCTTAGCCTGCTGGCACGGGCCAGCAGCACCGGCATAACGGCAGCCTTGCGGGGTGCCGCCCTGTCTGACCTGCCAGACCTGGAGCGGCTGCGGCAGTTGGAAATACCCACCATTATACTGGCGTGGGGCGATGATCCAGTTCATCCCCTGTCAACGGCCCGCGTGCTCACCGACACCCTGCCCAACGCAGAGCTGGTCATTGCAGAACATGCCAACGATCCCTGGCACTGGGGCGCGCAACTGCAGCAATTTATTGCAACCACCAGTGCTGGCACGGCGGTCGCTTAAACTGGCGGGCATGCCGCCAGTCCACTAATGCCATCCATCTCCGGGCCGAACAGGAACTGCTTCCCTCCCCTTCAAAATCTGCGGTAATTGGACTATAAAATATAGTGGAGTAATACTCATAAACCTGGTGGGCCTGATCACCCGTATCCTGGCTCAGCGAAGTGGCGAAAGGTCTTGCGACCAGCGCTATTCACTTGGCGAGCAATCTGCGGAAGCCATCCCCTACGGACCATAGAGGCCTGCGCCATCTGCGCTACGTATCACCATGGCCGCAGGGCACCAGGTATTTCAGGAGGCACAACAACATTTTCGCACACGGTGAGTTAGCCAAGGGCTCGATCAACGAGCTCTTCCAAGCACAGTCTGAGCGTACGCCGGAGGCGATAGCCGCCCGGTTCGAGCATCACACACTGAGCTACCGCCAGCTTGAGCAGCAGGCACGCAGCCTTGCAGGTCTGTTGCGACAGCACGGCGTCAGCGCCGGGGACCGCATCGGAATCTGCGTGGAGCGGGGCATTGAGCTGGGCGTCGCGGTGCTTGGTGTGCTCAAGGCCGGGGCCGCCTACGTGCCCCTCGACCCGGCCTATCCCCAGCAGCGGCTCAAGCTGATGGTCTCCGACAGCGGGGCGAAACTGTTGCTGGTTTCGCGACAGCACCGTGACCTTTTCGGCACAGGCCCCTCGCTGCTGGAAGTAGAGAGCGTCATTGCCGGCGCGGGCGGGCCGTCACCGAATATCGAGGTTGCCGAACCTGGCCCCGGGCAGCTCGCGTACCTGATTTACACCTCGGGCTCCACCGGTACACCGAAGGGTGTCGCGATGCCCCATCGCGCCCTGGCCAACCTGATTCGCTGGCAGTTGCAACACCCCGATTTGCAAGCGGCCGCGAGGACGGTGCAATTCACCCCACTGGGGTTCGATGTTCACTTCCAGGAATTCTTCGGCACCTGGGCCAGCGGCGGGACATTGCATTTCATTGCCGACGAAACCCGGCGCGACCCTGCCAGATTGCTGACATTCATCAACCAAAATGCCATCGAGCGCCTGTACCTGCCCTTCGTGGCGCTGCAACAGCTATTGGAAGCTGCGGTGAACTTTGGCCCCATGCCCACCTCGCTGGCACAGATCATTACCGCAGGTGAGCAATTGCAGGTGAATCGCCCCATCGTCGAGTTTTTCAAGCGCATGCCGCACTGTCGGCTCCACAATCACTATGGCCCGTCGGAAACCCATGTGGTCACCGCCCACACCCTGCCACAGAGTATCGACCGTTGGCCGACTCTGCCACCGATCGGCAAGCCCATAAGCAACACGCGCATCCTGTTGCTCAACACTGAACTTGAACCGGTTGCAAACGGTGACAGCGGTGAGCTGTGTATCAGCGGTGATAGCCTGGCCGACGGCTACTGGCAGCGGGACGAATTGACCGCCCAACGCTTCATTGCCCATCCACTGGCCCTCGGCGGCAGGTTGTATCGTAGCGGCGATCTCGCCCGCATGGATGACGCCGGTGACCTGCATTACCTCGGTCGGCTGGACGGCCAGGTCAAGATCCGTGGGCACCGGGTCGAAACCGGCGAAATCGAAAGCCACCTGCGACAACACCCCGAGGTGCGGGACTGTGCCGTCGTCGCTAGCAGCGAAACCGGTGGTGATCGAAAGTTGTTGGCGTATCTGGTACTGGATGCCCAGTCGGCCCGGCATACCGGCGAACTCGAACGCGAGCAACTGGAGCAGTGGCAGGATGTCTGGGACGGCACCTATCAACAGGGCGCTGTCGGCTCTGAACAGCGCTTCGATACCAGTGGGTGGAACAGTAGCTATACCGGTCGACCACTGCCCGACGATGAAATGCGCCGGTGGGTTGACGGCACGGTGGCGCGCATCCTTGAGCGCGGGCCCCGTCGTGTACTGGAAATCGGCGCGGGTACCGGGCTGATTCTGTTCGGTGTCGCCCCCCACTGCGATTACTACCATGCTACTGATTATTCTCCGGTATCCATCGAAACCTTGCAGGCCCAGCTGCGCATCGCAGACGACCTCGCCCACAAGACCCGGGCCTCCGTGTTGGCTGCCGACCAGTTGGAGCGCTTGCACGGCGACCGCTACGACACTGTTGTCCTTAATTCGGTCACCCAGCATTTCGTCAGCGTGGACTATCTGCTCAGGGTCATCAGGCAGGCGGTGGGACTGCTGGAGGGAAGCGGCAGTATTTTTATCGGCGACGTAACCAATCGCGGCACGCGCCGCCTGTTTTTTAACACCGTGGAATGCTTCAGGGCGAGCTCTGGCGATAGTGCCGACAGCCTCCGGGCCAAAGTTGAACTGCGCCTGGGGGAAGATCAGGAGCTGGTCATCGACCCCATGCTGTTCTACCGCCTGGCGGAGGAGATCGAGGGGATCCGGGCTGTTTCGGTGCAACTCAAGCCGGGGGACTATGACAACGAGTTGTCGCAGTACCGCTACGATGTGGTTTTGGAGGTAGGCAGGCAAACCACGGCTGTCCAATCGCCAGAGCAATGGCTTGAATGGCAGCCCGGCCTGGAGACCGCCGACATAATGCGACACCTGGATTCGAATGCCGGTGGCATCGGCGTGCGGGCAATCCCCAACGCAAGGCTGACATACGCCGCCGCGCTGGCCCGCTGCCTGGATGATCCCCGGCATGAGACGATCGCCAGCCTCAGGCAGTGTGCTGCAGCCGCAGCCAGCAAAGCCAGGGCGATGCACCCGGACGAATTCTTCGGCCTGCAGCAGAGTCATCACTGCCGGGTCCAGCTGCTCCCATCCGCCAGCCCCGCTTGCTTCGATGCACTGATCAATACCCGGGATCAGGGCGGCTGCCTGTGGCCCACGCTGGACCGGACAATCCCCCTGCGCCATTTGGCAAGCCAGCCTCTGAACGTAAGCGCGATGGCACCGATCGTGCAGGAGTTGCGGGCCGGGCTATCCACTTCCCTGCCCGATTTTATGCACCCGGCCAAATACCTGGTATTGCAGAGCCTGCCACTGACACCCAGCGGCAAGCTGGATCGGCGGGCGCTGCCAACCCCGTCGACGCGACGACCGATGCTGGAGCAGGAATTTGTCGCGCCGCGCACTGATCTTGAGTCTTCGCTGGCATCGATCTGGGCCGGACTGCTGGAACTGGATGAGGTTGGTGTGAACGATAATTTCTTCGAACTGGGCGGGAACTCGATTTTGAGCCTGCGACTCGGGCTTGAGATTCGCCGCCGTTTAGGGCGGGAAGTTCCAGTGGTAATCCTTTTCCAATATCCCACCGTAGCCACACTTGCCTCCTACCTGGCTGAACCTGAAGGCCAGGCCCCGACACCCAAAGCGGCATTCAAGGACCGGGCGAGCAAACAGAAAATGGCGTTTGCCCGTGGGAAACGACTGTCCAAGGTACATAATCGATGAACGAAATTGAAAATGAGTCCGATCAGGACGCCGTCGCCATCATAGGCATGGCCTGTCGCTTCCCGGGGGCCGAATCGGTAGAGGCATTCTGGGAAAACCTGCTGGCGGGCGAGGAATCGATCACTGTCTTCAGCGATGACGAGTTGCTGGCGGCAGGCATCGCGCCAGACAAGGTTGCAGATCCCAACTACGTCAAGGCCCGAGGCCTGATCAAAGACCCCGAGTTGTTTGACGCCGCTTTTTTCGGCATCACCCCGCGGGAAGCGGAATTGATGGACCCCCAGCAACGGCTGTTTCTGGAGACCTGCTGGCATGCACTCGAGGCCGCTGGCTATGCGCCATCCTCCATGGAGCGCAGTGTCGGGGTTTGGGGCGGCATGAGCACGGGGATGAACAACAATACCTACCTGCTGTCCAACCTGCACTCTGTGCCGGGCCTGCTCGACCCCGCCGATCAACTGCCGGCGATGCTCGGCAACGAGAATGATTATCTCACCACCCGGGTGTCCTACAAGCTCAACCTGCGGGGGCCCAGCGTCAATGTGCAGTCCGCTTGTTCCACATCGCTGGTGGCCGCTGCCCAGGCGTTCCAGAGCCTGATGACCTATGGCTGTGATGTGGCATTGGCTGGCGGTGTATCGGTTTCCTTTCCGCAAAAGGACGGTTACCTGCACCAGGAGGGAGATATCGGCTCGCCCGATGGCCACTGCCGACCCTTCGATGCCAGCGCCCAAGGCACTGTATTCAGCAACGGCGTTGGTGTCGTAGTGCTGAAACGGCTGGAAGATGCGCTTGCGGACGACGACACCATCTATGCGGTCATTCGTGGGGCCGCCGTCAACAACGATGGCTCGTCCAAAGTCAGCTTCGCCGCCCCCAGTGTCGACGGCCAGGCTGAGGTTATCGCCATGGCGCAGGCGATTGCAGGTGTTGAGCCGGAATCCGTCAGCTATGTCGAAACCCACGGCACTGGCACCGCCCTGGGCGACCCGATAGAAGTGGCCGGCCTGACCCAGGCCTTTGGCCGCGACCCGCAGCACACGGCCTACTGCGGGCTTGGCTCGGTGAAGTCGAATTTCGGCCACCTGGACTCGGCCGCAGGGGTCGCCGCCCTGATTAAAACCGCGCTCTGCCTGCACCACAGAACACTGGTGCCGACGCTGCACTTTCAACGGCCCAATCCAGCGATCGATTTCACCGACAGCCCCTTCTATGTCTGTCGCGAAACCACCCCCTGGATGCCAGCAGCGCTGCCCCGGCGGGCGGGTGTCAGCGGATTTGGCATTGGCGGGACCAATGCCCACCTGGTGCTGGAAGAAGCGCCACAGAGAACCGAGCCAGTGGCCCACCCGGGATCCCAGTTACTCCTGCTCTCAACCAAAACCGAGTCTGCCGCAAAGCAAGCCGCAACCCAGCTCGGCGACTTCCTGCAACGCCATCCGGCAGCGCGACTGGAGGATGTCGCCTTCACCCTGGCGAACGGGCGCGAACACTTCCGCCACCGCCTCAGCCTGGTCGCAAGCAGCGTCGCGGACGCCGCCAGCGCATTGTCCAATTTCGACCGCAGCCGGATACAGCAAGGGAAAAGCAGTCGCTCCCCTGCGTCGGTGGTCTTTATGTTTCCGGGTGGCGGCGCCCAGTATCATGGCATGGCCGCTGGCCTATATGCATCGGATCCGAAGTTTCGCGCGGATATAGACCGGGGGCTAGATCTGCTGCAGCAGCGCCACCAGGTCGACCTCAAGTCGCTGTGGTTTGCCGAGCCTGCACAGGCAGAAAAAGCTGAACGGGAACTGGAGCGGCCATCGCTGCAGTTGCCCGCCCTCTTTATCGTTGAGATGGCGCTGGCCTACCTGTGGCAGCGCCGCTCAGTCTTACCGGACGCCCTGATCGGCCATAGCATGGGCGAAAACACTGCCGCTTGCCTGGCCGGGGTGATGTCTTACGAAGATGCCCTCGGGCTGGTGCGTTTGCGGGGCGAATTATTTGAGCAGGTTGCCGCCGGTGGCATGCTGAGCGTGGCGTTGTCAGCGGCAGGCGTGGCAACCTACCTGTCAGCCGAAATTTGCCTGGCAACCGTCAACGCACCCGAGCAATGCACGCTGTCGGGTCCCAGCGAGGCAATTGCGCAGCTCTTGGCAACGCTGGAACGCGATGGCGTTGACGCGCAGCGAATCCCCATCAATGTCGCTGCCCACTCCCACTTGCTCGATCCGATCCTTGAGCCCTTCAGGGCTTACCTGGAAGGCATCGAACTCAACAAGCCGGCGATCCCGATCATATCCAATTACAGTGGCGAGTGGCTTACTGATGATCAGGCTGTCGACCCCCGGTATTGGGTTGCACACCTGCGCAATACTGTCAGGTTCGCTGACGGCATCCACCTGCTGGCGCAAAATGACGACCGCGTATTCCTGGAAGTGGGCCCGGGTAGAACGCTGGGTTCGCTGGTGCGCCTGCAACAGCAGCAATTCGCCAACCGGACCGTACCCAGCCTGCGCCACGCCAGGGAGACAATTTCTGACCCCGATGCCGTGCTTGGAGCATGCGGTCGATTATGGGCTTGCGGTGTCGATATCGACACGCAGCGCAAAACACTATGGCCTGCGGGCAGGCGCACCTTGCTGCCCCAGTATCCGTTTCAGCGCAAGTGGTTCCTTGTCGAGCCGGCGGCAGGACCGGAGCAGCAGGGCTCAAGAGTCAACAGCACAGTACAACCCGCCGAATCTTTAGTAACGCCTGAGCCAGGGAGAGAGAGAGTGTCGCAACAGTCGCGTCAGCAGCAGATATTGACCAAGCTGCAGAGCATAATCCAGGAACTTTCAGGCCTGAATGCCGATGATATAGACCCCGCCGAGTCCTTTGTCGATATGGGGTTTGACTCGCTTTTCCTCACCCAGGCCAACCTTCGCTTCAAGAAAGAATTCAAGGTCAAGATTACCTTCCGCCAACTGTTTGACGATGCACCCTGCCTGCAGGCGCTGGCTCAATATATCGACCATCAACTGCCGGCCAGTGCAGTGCTTGAGCAGCCAGCCCCCGCCCCGGTAAGCGCAGCAGCGACCGCCACGGTAGGCAAAGTGGCCTCCATGACGGCAGCCATCCCCGTTGCGGGTAACGGCAGTAACGACCTGGCCCAGGCTCTTGCCCTGCAGATTCAAGCATCGAACGCGATGCTGGCGCTGCTGCAGAGCGGTCAGTTCGGCCAGTCGAAAACCAGTCAGGACACAACCCAGGCCCTGGATTCAACCGCTGGCGAACACATTGCGGTGCCGGCCTCGGGTCAGGAAGCGCCCTCAGCCACAGGGCGGTTTGGGCCATTCAAGCCAGTACAGCGCTCGATGAGCAGCGAGTGGAGCGCATCCCAGCTCGCCTATCTGGATACATTCATGCGCGCGGTGCTGGAGAAGACCGGAAAATCAAAACAATTCACGGCAGAGCACCGCCCGCATTTCGCCGACCCAAGGGCCGTTTCGGGCTTTAAAAACGCGTGGAAGGAAATCACCTACCCGCTGGTTGGGGAGCGCTCCAAGGGTTCCCGCATGTGGGATATCGATGGCAATGAGTACATCGACTGCGCTGGCGGATTTGGCGCTACCTTCTTTGGCCATGCACCCGATTTCATCCTCGATGTACTGCATCGTCAGCTCGATGAGACCCTGGACTATGCGCCACAGTCGAAGATTGCTGGTCCAGCGGCAAAGTTGGTCTGTGAAATGACCGGCATGGATCGCGCGAGCTTCTGTAACACGGGCTCCGAGGCCGTGCTGGCGGCCATGCGGGTCGCGAGGACGGTAACCGGCAACGATCTCATCATCACCTTCTCGGGTGACTACCACGGCATGTTTGATGAAGTGCTGGTAAAAACCAAGGTGGTGAACGGCAAACGAAAGAACATACCCGCCGCCCCCGGCATTCCCGCCAGTGCCAGTCATAACCTGCTGGTACTCGAATACGGCGACCCGGCTTCGCTGGACATCATAAAAGCCCACGCCGACGAACTGGCCGCCGTGCTGATCGAGCCGATCCAGAGCAGGACCCCGGAGCTACAGCCCACAGAATTCGTTCAGCAGGTCAGAACGATAACCCGGGAGGCTGGCGTACCGATGATTTTCGATGAAATCATCACCGGGTTTCGCTTGCACAACAAGGGCGCCCAGGCCTGGTATGACGTCGAAGCCGATATCTGCTGCTATGGGAAGGTGGTCGGTGGTGGTATGCCCATAGGCATCATCGCCGGCAAGAGTGAATACATGGACGCCCTCGACGGCGGCATGTGGCAATACGGGGATGACTCCTTCCCCGAAGCCGGGGTAACCTATTTCGCCGGCACTTTCATCCGCCATCCATTGGCCCTGGTCGCCGTCAAGGCGGTGCTGGACAAGCTGAAGGCCGAGGGCTCGCAGCTACAGGCAGCCGTTACACGGCGCGCGGCCCTATTTGCGGAAGAGGTCAACCGTCACTTTCATCGCCTCGGGGTGCCGGTCGAGGTCACCTACTTTGCCTCGGTGATACTGCCGCGATTCTATGGCAACCCCGATTACGAGGGCCTGTTCTACCACCAGTTGCGCTACCACGGCATTCACATCTGGGAGGGCCGCCCCGGCTTTCTGACCACCGCTCACAGCGATGCCGACATTCAGCAGATGGTCGATGCCTTCGCCAAGGCCGGCGAGACCCTGATAGCAAATGGCTTCTTCCCCGAGTCGCAACAGCGCCAGCCCGAGGTGCGCCCATGGACACCGCCACAACAGGAGATCTGGCTGACACTGATGATGGGCGACGCTGCCGGCAGTGCGTACAACGAACAAATCATCTTCGATTTTGCGGGCCCGCTTGATCAGCAGGTTCTGGAATTGACCCTCGACAAGGTCGTCAATCGCCACGCCAGTTTGCGAGCGGTAGTGCTCGAGGACGAGTCTGGTATTGCAATTCAACCCTATATGGCGCCCGCGGTGGCATTCCATGACCTGACCGGGCTTGCAGGCCAGGAGCTGCAGGAACGGCTCGAAAATCTGGAGCGCAACAATATTGACCAGCCGTTCGATTACAAGAGCGGGCCGCTGGTTCGCTTCTGCGTAATACAGCACGCTGGCGAATCAACCCGACTGTGCTTCGCGGTGTCGCACCTTGTCTGCGACGGCTGGTCTATGGAAGTCGTCATGCAGGACATCGCCAGCTACTACACCGCGATGAAGCAGGGTCGACAGCCCAATCGAGGAGTGCCTCCAAAGCTGTCTGAACTCGATACCGTAGCCGAGGAGAAGCAGGAGGCGGGCGAACTGGAAGATGCCCGCCGGTACTGGCAACAGGTGTTTAGCAAGCTGCCTGGGGACCTCAAGCTGCCGCTGGATCACCCCCGACCGCGGGTTAAAACCTATGCGGGAGAGCGGCTGCACATGAGTCTCGAGCAGGCGCTCAACGATAAGTTGCGAGCCTACGCCAGGCACAACAATACGACGCTTTTTGTCGTCCTGCTTGCTGCCTATTATGTGCTGCTCAACAAACTGGGAGACAATGAGGATATCGTCGTCGGGATCCCCGCTGCGGGGCATCCTAATGTCGGCCTGAACGGTCTCGTTACCCACATGGTCAGTTTCCTACCGGTGCGCAAGCGCGTTAAAGCAAGCGAGGCATTCGACAAATTCCTGAAAGACTTGCGCAACGATTTCAACGACGCCAAGAGCAACCAGGATCTCGCCTATGGCGAACTGGTTCGCATGCTGAAATTGCCCCGCGACCATAGCCGCCTGCCGCTGGTTTCCGCGAGCTTCAATATGGACCTGGAAATGGCGCCCCTGTGGTTTGAAAGCGACCGTGCTGAATTCGTGCATACGCCCCGCAGCTTCGTAAAATACGATTTGTTTTTCAATCTCATCGACGAGCAATCGACCATTGCGCTCGAAGTCGATTTCAATACCGATCTGCTCGAACGCCAAACGGTGGTGAAGTGGGTGGCGTTTTACCAGCATATATTGCAGGCAATCTGTGACGCATCCGAAGCCAGCACCATAGCAGATTTCGGGCTTCTCAATGCGGTTGAGGAACAAACACTACTTCAGCGATGGAACGCCACAGCCGTTGATTATCCCCTCGACGAGGTTTCACTGGTATCGCTTTTCGAGGCGGCAGTGGACAGGCACCCGGATCGCGTTGCGCTCGAGTATCTCGACCAGCAGCTGAGTTATCGCGAGCTAGACATGCGTGCCAATCAGCTCGCCCACCAGCTGCGAGAGCACGGCATAGAAGCTGGCGATATAGTGCCTGTCTTGATGGAAAGGTCTGCCGAGATGGTGATCGCGCTCTACGGCATTCTCAAGGCCGGGGCAGCCTACCTGCCGCTGGACCCGGAGTATCCCGAGCAGCGTTTGCATTACATTTTACAGCAGGCCGACGCCAAATTGGCACTCTGTCAGCAGCGCTTTACAGCCCAGTTGCCCTCCGCACTTGAGCGCCTCGCTGTTGACTCCGAATGGGAGAGTATTGCCGGCAGGGAGAACACCCGTCCCGGCTTGCCCGTCAGCCCGGACAATCTCGCCTACGTGATATATACCTCCGGCTCGACTGGCGATCCCAAAGGCGTGATGATCGAACATCGCGCTATCTGCAATCGCCTGCTGTGGATGGCCAGGACCTATCCCCTCGATGGCAGCGATCGCGTGCTGCAAAAGACGCCTTACACATTCGACGTATCGGTCTGGGAGTTTTTCCTGCCACTGCAAACGGGATCGCGACTGGTGCTGGCCGAGCCCGAGGGGCACAAGTCCCCCGCCTACCTGGTCGAGACCATTGACAAGGCCAATGTAACGCTGGTGCACTTTGTCCCCTCGATGCTACGCGCGTTTCTCGGCGACAGCGAGGTTGCGCGCTGTCGAGGCCTGAAGCATGTTATTTGCAGTGGAGAGGCGTTGAGCCGGGATTTGCAGGATGCTTTCTATGAGCTGCTGCCCGATACCAAGCTGCACAATCTCTACGGTCCAACCGAGGCCGCCATCGATGTCAGCAGCTGGTATTGTGACCCCTTGGATGAGGGTAAAACCGTACCAATCGGACGCCCCGTAGCGAACACCCAGTTGTACGTGTTGGATGAGAGCCTGAAGCCCCTGCCCCCCGGGCTGGACGGGGAACTCTTCATTGGTGGCGTGCAACTGGCACGTGGCTATTTGAAGCGCCCCGATCTTACTGCCCAGGTATTCATCCCCGACCATCTCACTGGCAACCCGGGGGCGCGCCTTTACCGTACTGGTGATCGAGTGCGGCAACGGGCAGATGGCGTTATTGAGTATCTTGGTCGCAACGATTCACAGGTCAAGCTGCGTGGCCAAAGGGTTGAGCTTGGGGAAATCGATGCGGCCCTGGAGCGCCATCCAGCGGTCGAGCGCGCCGTCTGCATCGTGCGACAGGACCAGGACGGAGACCAGCGTCTACTCGCCTACATCTGCTATCAACCGCACGAGTCGCTGACCAACACGGAACTGCGACGCCACCTGCGGGGAATTCTGCCTCGTTACATGATTCCACAGGTTTTTGTTGAAATGGCTTGCCTGCCACTCACCTCCAGTGGGAAAGTCGATCGCTCGGCGCTACCGGAGCCCTCGCAGTCCCCGGGGCAGCAGTCTCAGGTAGCAGTCCCCGAGACTGCCACCGAGCAACTGATCGCCGGCATTTGTCAAGACCTGTTGCAGCTCGAGGTAGTCGGTACCGACCAGAATTTTTTCGACATAGGGGGGCACTCTTTGTTGGCGCTCACGCTTATCAACCGCATCGAGGACAGTAGCGGCGTAAAAATTACACCGCTGGATATTATGCTTAACAGCCTCGGCCAACTTGCAGCGCAAATCGATCACCACATGGCCTCAGGCAATGCGCCCGGGGCCGGAGCCAGCAACACCATCGGGGAAGCCGGCGAAAACGGTATCATAAGACGGTTGTTTAGCAAAAAAGCTATCAAATAGCGCTATAATTGCCGGCTGCGGATATGTTGCGCTTGCAATAAGCCTGGTTGGAGAAAACTTTCCCGCCCAGGTGCCGTAACCCGCCCCGCCCGATGGAGGATCTCGCGGCACCATGGAGTCATTGTTCTTTGGCACGGCAACAGGCCTCTACGGCGTTTACAGCGCTGCGCGGCCTGATAACGACCGTGCCGAAGGCATCGTGATTTGCTACCCCTTCGGCCAGGAGTACATGCGATCGCATCGTCCCCTGCGCCAACTGGCGAATAGTCTTGCGGAAATGGGTTACCACGTTCTTCGATTCGATTACCGGGGCAGCGGCGATTCTGCGGGTGATATGACAGGGGTAACTCCCCAGCATTGGGTTGCCGACACCGTGCTGGCCATCGAGGAGCTGCGCGATATTGCCGCGATAGACAACGTTGCACTTATCGGTCTGCGGCTCGGCGGCTTGATAGCCCCGGCCGCTGGCGCTGGCTGCAGGGATATCAGCAAGCTGGTCCTATGGGATCCCATTACCGATGGAGGCAATTGGGCGAAAGAACTGTGCGCCGGGCAAAAAGAGCTGGCCATCGAAGCCGGGGCCACTAACTTCATTGCTCCTGATGGCACCCTTTACCTCAATGGTTTTGCCATGCCGGCGGAATTCCGGCGAGGCCTGGCTGACCTGCGCATACCTTCAATGAATGTCAGCGCTGTCGGCTCGATACTGCATCTGGCCTCCCACGAAAATCCCTCTTCGCATGAACTCCGTGACCATTGGTCGTCCAGAAGCACCGTCAGTTACCAGCACTGCCCGGCACCCCACGACTGGAACTACGTTGATCATATCGGCAGCATTATGCTGCCACAGCCCATTATTGCGGCGATCAAAGGCTGGTTCAACTAATGCCGAACTCCCCAGTGCGCGAAATCTCAGTAAATATCGGTTCGCCGGTGCCCCTCGTTGGTGTTATCACCCAGCCTGCCCGTATTGACAAAAACAAGCCAGTGGTAATCGTCCTCAATTCCGGGGTCATGCACCATGTGGGAACCTGCAGGCTGTCGGTGAGCATCGCCCGCCTCCTGGCCTCGAGTGCCGGGCTGTTGGTACTGAGGTTTGATTTTTCTGGTATCGGCGACAGTGCAAACCGCCGCAGTAGCGCCAGCCTTGAACAGATCGCAGTGGCCGAGATTCACGAGGTGATGGACTTCCTGCAGACACGGTACGAGGCAAAACGCTTTGCGCTTTGCGGCTTATGCTCCGGAGCCCACAACGGTTTCGTCGCTGCCACCCTCGACCCGCGGGTGACGGCCTTGATTGCCTACGATTTTCATTGCTTCCCAACCTGGAAGAGCTATCTGCATTTTTACGGGCCGAAGTTACGCCGATGGAAAAATTGGAAGAGCTTTGCTCAGCGCAGCCTGGCAAAGACCAAGCGCGCCGAGCCCCGGCAACAAACCAAAGAGGAAATCGCCAACCAACGCTTTTTCGAGCAACCCCTGTTTTCGCCCAGACCGGAGAAAACACAGATAGAAGCGGGACTGAAAAACCTGGTCGAGCGTGGTGTCAATATGCTGATGGTGTTTACGGGCAACTACAGCCTGGATTTTATCTATCCCCAGCAATTTACGGATTGTTTCAGTGGGGTAGATTTCAAGGATCTGTTGCGGGTTGAGTACTACCCGGAAGCCAGTCATATCTTCATCGAGCCACACTACCGGCAATTGTTGCTGGAACTTACGGCGCAGTGGATGGAGGCCCTGCCACCTGCCAGCCAGTAATTGCCCCCGCATACAAGCCAAACCGTTATTCCAGGCACCTGACCCGAAACGGCGGTGAGCGCACGCCCTCAACATCTGCTTTGTTCTATTGGCGACTTTCCATTGACCCGTATTGCGCCCTTCTGGTAACGTGCCGCCATGAAAAATATAACGCTTTTTCTTGCCCTCGCTACGCTCCTCTCGCACCCTGCTGCATTCGGCCAGGACGGCATGGAAAGCGTGGTAGTAACCGCATCTCGCGTTGAGCAGAACCTCGCGACCATCAGCTCCAGTATCAGCGTGGTTAGCGAGGAACAGCTCGAATTACTGGATGCGGTGCATCCCAATCAGTTGTTTACGGCTGTGCCCGGGGCCTGGATAAGTCGCGGCAATGGTCAGGAACACCTCACCGCAATTCGCTCACCTGTATTTACCGGCCCTGGGAGCTGCGGCAACTTTTATATGGCAGAGGACAATATACCCTTGCGGGGCACGGGGTTTTGCAACGTCAACCAGCTATTCGACGTGAATACCGAGCAAGCGCAACGGATTGAGGTTCTCAGGGGTCCCGGCACCACCAGTCATGGTGCCAACGCCCTGCATGGTGTCGTTAACGTGATCAGTATGGCGCCGTCAAAAGCCCCCGCTGGATCCCTTGACCTTGAACTGGGTCCCAACGACTATGGCCGCGCGAAATTCAGCTACAGCTATCTCAACGGTACAAATTTTGCGGGGCGGATAAGTTTCAATGCCGCTCACGATGGCGGCTACCAGGATGATTCAGGTTACGATCAACAGAAAATCAGTTTTCGAAACGACTACAATGGCGACATCTGGCGGGTCGAAAGCCTCCTTAGCCTGAGCAACCTCGACCAGGATACCGCCGGGTATATCGAGGGAGAGGATGCCTTTGAAGACGACGATATCGCCACCACCAACCCATTTCCGGACGCCTACCGAGAGAACCTGACCGCACGCTTCTATGCACGCTTCATGCGCGAAATTGGCAGTAACGGTTTGCTGCAACTAACCCCTTACCTGCGTTACATCGACGGTGAATTCCTGCAACACTTCCTGCCGGGACAACCACTCGAGGAAAACTGGCAGCAGGGGCTGGGATTGCAGTCCGGTATCTACCAGCAAGCATCCGACGTGCTGGACTGGCGCGTAGGTGCCGACCTTGAGTACACCGACGCCGAACTGGCCCAGACCCAGTTTGCGCAGGTACCCGGGTCCGACATCTTCCCAGTGGGAAAACAGTACGATTATGCGGTGGAAGCCGTCTCGGTGGGAGTCTTTGCCGGAGCGGATTGGCAGGCAAGTTCGACCACGCTGGTGAACGCAGGGCTGCGCTACAACGGCATCTGGTACGATTATGACAACCGCATGATCGATGGCGCCACCCGGGAGGACGGCACGCCGTGCGGTGATAACCCCTGCCGCTACTCGCGCCCCGCAGATCGGGATGACAGTTTCCGCAACTGGTCCTACGACCTGGGAGTTACCCAGGGCATCATCGAAAATCTTGACTTGACCGCAGCCTATAAGCACGGATTCAGGCCGCCCGAGGCGACGGAGCTATACAGGCTGCAAAATGGCCAGCAGGTTGCAGACATTAATGCAGAGGAGATGGATAGCATTGAAATCGGTTTCAGAGGAACTTACGCTGCAGCTGATTTCGCCCTGGTCGGCTTCTGGATGAACAAGAACAACGTCATTTTCGCTGACTCCGATCGTCGCAACGTCAGCGACGGCAAAACCCGCCACTACGGGCTTGAATATACGCTCGGCTGGCAGCTCGCCGAGCTTTGGTCCCTGCAACTGAATGGCACCTACGCGCGCCACCTTTACGCCAACAGTCCAAGCCCCGTGGGCGTGGACCCGGATATCGATATCGAGGGCAACGACATCGACACGGCGCCGCGACACATGGGCTCGTTGCGATTGCTGTGGGATTTCAGCCTCCAGGGGCGGGCCGAGCTTGAGTGGGTTCATATGGGCTCCTACTACCTTGAACCCACCAACCAGTTCAGCTATGAAGGCTATGATCTGTTGAACCTGCGCGCCCGCTACCAGTTCACACCGCGCATCGGTGGCGGTATTCGTCTTACCAATCTTACCGACGCCAGATACGCGGAGCGCGCCGATTACGCTTTTGGCGAATACCGCTATTTTGTCGGCCAGCCTCGCAGTCTGTATGCGGATATCTCCGTCAACTTCTAAGCGCCAAAGCCCGGATATTGCACCCGCTGCCTGAGCATAGCGCGCAGCTATCGCGTTGCTTTTGCGTGCTCGCGAGCGTAAGCGTAACCAGAGCTACGCCGCAGTGAGCATGTGCGCAAAATCGACGCGAGATCAGTTGGTATCCCGGCAAACAGCAGTGGTGACATTTTTTATCGGGGTGAAAAACTCGCGATATCCTTTTATACAAGGGCCAGATAAATGTTGGCGTGTGCTGGTGCATTGTGCGGGTTAGCGCAATCCAACCCCGGCGGTCAGCTCTCGTAGTCGGTTGATTGCCTTTTTCAGTGTGGCGCGCGAATCCACCTTAATCACCGCGCTGCTCTCCTTACCGGCCGGCTGTTCGAAGAACTCGAGTTGTCGCTGCATGACTTCTACGCTTGCCTCCGAGGGATCATTCCCCCGGCACTGACGTTTCTCTATTCGCCGGGCCAGTTTGTCGGGTGGTGCTTCACACTGCAGGATCGCAAAGGGCACATCCAGGTCCCGTGCCAGCCGGCGATAGGGCTTGCGCTGTTTCCGGCGCAGAAAAGTTGCATCGACAATGCACGGGAAACCCGCCTTGATGCACACTTGCGCCAGCTCGTGCAAGCGTGCAAAAGTGGCCGCACTGGCGCCCGACGTATAAATACCACCCCCGACAACAGAGTCGCTAACGCTCTCCGGCGCCAGGCCGTACAGGCGCTTGCGCTCGACATCGGAGCGAATGCGGATGGCCCCGGTAGCCTCGAACGCGGCCTTCGCGACGGTCGATTTACCGCTGCCCGACACTCCACAAGTGATAGCGAGAAAGGGGGTTGACGGGCTGGCGAACCCCCTTGCCAGCTCGAGATAGCGCAGGAAATCGCGATAGGATTCAGTCTCCGCCAATCCCGGGTCGCCGGGCTCGACCCGCAGCAGGCTGACTTTCGCTCGCACCATAGCAAAGTAACAGCGATACCAGTTCAGCATTGCCAGGCCGGAGTAATCACCACTGTACTCAAGATAATCGTTGATAAGTTGCCGGGCTTGCACCAGCAAGCCCCTTGCCTCACAGTCCATTGCCAGAAACGCGAGTTCGGCAACGGTATCCATCACGCGAAACTCCAGGTTGAACTCAATGCAATCGAAAAAAGTCAGTGCGCTATCGACAATGGCGATATTACCCAGGTGCAGGTCGCCGTGGAGTTCCTTGATATGGCCCAGCGCAATGCGTCGCAACATCATTGGCATCCGCTGGGCAATGCACTCGTCAGACCAACGCCGCAGATCCGCCAATTGCTGGATAATAATGGGCGCAATGGGATAACGGGCGATCTGCTCGAAGTTTTGCACCATCGCGTCCTGTATGACCAGGGGCGTGCCCGGGCCAGATGCAGGGTAAACCGGTTCGAGGCCCGCATGCGTCTGCGCCAGCAACCGGCTGAGATCTCTTATCAGGGTAGCGCTCAGCCCATCGCTGGCCGCGATCGTGGATAACAAGGCAGCGTCATCAAATTGCCGCATTTTTACCGCGTAGTCGACCACCTCACCCGCGCCCCCCATGTGCAGACCCTGATTCCGGGTCAGGGGTACGACTGCCAGGTAAAGCGAAGGCGCAAAGCGCCGGTTAAGGCGCAACTCCTCTTCGCAGAAATGCTTGCGCGCCGCCAATGTGGAGAAGTCGAGAAAACCCAGGTTTCTGGGCTTTTTGACTTTGTAAGCGAAATCTCCGGTAAGAAACACCCAGGAAATATGGGTTTCGCGCAACTCGACATGGTCGACCGGGTGGGGGTAAGCGTCCGGGCGCAGCAACTGACTTACAATATCATTCGTCATTTTTGTGCAGGCCTTTTGATCAATGCGCGCCAATTTACGCCATATCGCGGGTCAATGCATACCACAGAGGTCAAGATACCCGCGAAAACCCTGCCATCGAAAGCCGGTCAACAGGGAAATTCAACCAGCAGACCGGTGGTAATGACTGGCCATGCTCGCCGTGTACCGACCAATGCCGGGATTGAGTTCACGATATCGGCCCGCAACTGCCTAGGTGGCTCAAACCAGCCCGAGCACGAACCCCGTCGCATTTTGCTTGGCGGTATACATTGCCCGGTCAGCTATGCGCTCCAACTCAGGCCCATGTTCGGATTGATCCGGAAAGATGGCGCCACCGATACTAACGCCCACCTCGGCGCGCTTGCCATCGATGACCATGGGCTCCCTGATTGTCGCCACCAGTTTAGCCGCCACCTGCTCTAGGTCAGTCTGGTCGCCGACGTTCTCGACGATCATGGCAAACTCATCGCCACCCCAGCGCGCGACGAAGTCGGTGGAACGCAGCATGCCGTGTAAGCGTCGCGACATTTCCTGTAGCAGTTGATCTCCCGCCCCGTGACCAAGCCCGTCATTGACTATCTTGAATTTGTCGAGATCCAGGAACAGAATCGCAACCCGGGTCTTGCTGCGGCTAGCACGGGCCAATGCCAGTTCCCACTCCGCGATAAAGCTGCGACGATTTGGCAGCCCCGTCAATTGATCGTGTCGGGCGAGATAATCCAGGCTCTCCCTCTCCCTGGACAAGCCATCGCGCAGCAGGTGGTTCATGAACTCGTACAACACCACCACGACCACCACCATCAGGCAGGACAGCGAGAGGCAGATTATTTGCGCGGTATTGTAATTCTCTGGCAATACGATCTGCGGAAATTGGTAACCCTTTCTATACAACAGTAACAGCACCAACCAGGTGCCACAGACCACCACGGTCCAGTATAGTCCTGCCCGGGTTCCGGAGGTCACTCCAAGCAAAACCGGCAGCAATATAAACAGGGAAAGTCCCGGGGTTTCGATCCCTCCCGTCAACGAAGCGGTTTGAAAAAATACCGCCCACAGGAAAACCGCATACAAGTTTGCGGCCAGCGACCGGGAATTGAACACCCTGAGTACCAGCAGGCATATCACTGAACCCAGCCCCATCATGACAACCAGGTGATTCGCCAGTTGTCTCCCTTCTGGCGTCAGGGAAATGATCCGGGGCAACCACAAATAAATCAAGCACAGGCAGGCAAACAGGCTGAACATCACGATAATCAGCACCCGGGAGCGAAGGGTTTCATGATGGTTGCGCCGACACTGCTCTGGGATAATGCTGTCGGCAAGGGACGCGACCCCCGACTTGAATCGAGAGTAGGGGGAAATCCGCTTTGCGCGTAAACCTTCCATAGCTACCAAGTATAGCCAACCACCCGCAAACCGATTGAACTAGCGCACGCTCTCGCCACTGTCAGCAGCCGCATAACAGGGTCTGCTGCGCTTGTCTCGCCGATTCGCCACTGTGCATTTTTGCTACCTGTCGCTGTTTCGGCTTATCTACTGGGTCTGTCGACCAGGCGTCCAAGACAAGGCCTCCAAATAGCGGCGAACCATGGCGGATGCCCACAGGTAGCATGGACTATTTGTCCGCAGCGCCTGCCAGTCGCCTGCACTCCTCGTGCCGGAAACAATCCACGGTGTGATCGTTGACCATTCCCATGGCCTGCATGAAGGCATAACAAATCGTACTGCCGACAAATTTGAAGCCCCGCTTTGCGAGGTCTTTACTCATTGCTTCGGACTCGATCGTCCTGGTTGGCAGCTGGTCGAGTGATTGCCATCGGTTCTGCACCGGGCGCGACCCCACGAATTGCCAGATATAAGTGCTAAATCTGCCGTACTGTCGCTGTACATCGAGGAAAGCCCGGGCATTGGTCACTGCTGCGTTGACCTTGGCACGGTTGCGCACGATTGCCGGATTTTGCAGTCGCTCTTCAATTTCGGCGACACTGAACGCGGCAACCTGAACCGGATCGAAGTCCGCAAACAACTGGCGATAGCCCTGCCGCTTGTTCAATATCGTCGCCCAGCTCAATCCGGCCTGGGCACCCTCGAGCAACAGGAACTCGAACAGAACGCGATCGTCGTATTGCGGTACACCCCATTCCCGGTCATGGTAGGCCAGGTAGAGGTCAGAGCCCGACGCCCAACTACAACGCAACGTCACGCCGCCACCAACAGCTTGGGTATGGTGCCATCAATTCAGGCGCTCTGGAGGTCGAGCTCCCATACCACCGGTGCCGGCAGTTCAGCTTCAAGATACCGGCGATAGCGTTCCTCGATTTTGTCACGCTTTAATTTCATGGTCGGTGTCAGCAATTCATTCTCGACAGACCAGGGCTGGCTGGCAACGATAACCGCGTCAATCCGCTGGTGCGACTCGAGTTGGCTGTTAACCTGGTCCAGTGTCTTCTCCAGCCGCTGCTGCGCATCGGCTTGCTTCGGCACGACAATCTCATTGAGAACCACGAGCACCAGCGGCTGTTTACGGCCGGAACCGAGCACACAGACCTGCTCTATCTCCGGGTTGACGCCAAACAGGCTCTCTATGGGCACCGGCGAAACGTACTTCCCCTTGGCGGTCTTGAATTGCTCCTTGACGCGCCCGGTGATCCTGAACGAACCGTCGGCCCCCATCTCTGCTTTATCGCCGGTTCGGAACCAGTCGTCGATAAAGGACTGTGCAGTTGCCTCCGGGTTGTTATAGTACTGCTTGAAGATCGAGGCGCCGCGAATCAACATCTCACCATCGTCCGAGAGTTTCATCTCGACACAGGGTACGGGAACACCGATGGTACCCAACCAGTCTTCATTGAAAGGGTTATTGCCGCAGGCCAGTCCGGAGGTCTCGGTCATTCCCCAACCCTCGCTGATATTGATACCCAGACGCGCATACCACTTCAGAATAGAGGGTGAAATCGGGGCTGAGCCGGAGCCGAAGACCCTCGTTTCAGCAAAACCCAAACCCTCACGGATCATGCTAACCACCCCATCGCGTTGAGCGGGATCTTCGAGCATGGCCTGCAGGGCATCGTCCGGTATCTTGCCGAGAATCTGGGCCTGGAACTTGGCCCACAGCCGAGGCACGGAAACGAACAGCGTGGGCCGGGCGTGCTTGACGTCGTCGATAAAGGTGGCAAGCGATTCCGTAAAGAAAACATCGGCTGGCTTGTACAGGCTCGGCAACTCGATAACGCAGCGCTCTGTGATGTGTGCCAATGGCAGGTAGGAAACCACCCGAAGATCATCGCCCACCGGGTTCAGGGTAGTGGCATAATAGGCAGATGATGCAACGTTGTCATGGGTGAGCACCACGCCCTTGGGCAGGCCGGTGCTGCCGGAGGTATAAACCAGGGTGAAAACATCGTCCGGGCCCGGATTGGCAAGTTCCTGTAAGGGCTCGTATTGCTCGAGCCAGTCGTTCCATTGCTGCTGGGCGGGCGCGGTTGGGTAGGGAAAAGCGATACTCAGGATCTCATCCCCGATTGCCGAGGCAGCAGCTTCTATGCTGTCGAGTTTGCCGATAAAGACCGCCTTCGACCCACTGTGGGACAGCACATGGCGAATGGTGGCTTCGCCGGCCGTTGCATAGATCGGTACGCTGACCATGCCGGCCATCATGATAGCGAAGTCTACGACAAACCATTCAGCACTGTTCTTCGCCAGGATCGCAACCCTGTCCCCCTGCTGCAGGCCATGGGCAAGGAGCCCGCTGGCGATGCGTCGTGCCTGGTCGTCCACCTGGGCCCAGGTCAGGGTGCGCCAGTCACCGTTGTCAGGCTGGTGCAAATAGGTTTTGTCGGGATGTCTGGCAACGTTTTCAATAAACTGTTGCAAGGGTAACTTGTAATTCATCGCTTATTTCCCCGGTTTTAAATGGCACATGATAGTGCGTTGTCGTCGTACCCGTTGTGTTCTATCGATTGTCTCTAGCCGCCCGCGCAGTGCATTTGGCGGGGCAAAGGTTCCAATATCGCTGGCCTCCCGTCAATAAAGCTGCCGCCGCCCGCAACAAGCTCAGACCTTGTCAGCGCTGCGCTTCCTGGCCGCCAGGACGTACAAAAACTCAAGTGCAAGGGTGGCTGCTGCGAGGGAGGTTATCTCGGCGTGATCGTAAGCCGGGGCCACCTCAACCAGGTCAATACCGACTATCTCGAGGGGTAACAGGCCTCGCACCATCTTCAACGCAAAATCCATGCTGATGCCGCCACAGACCGGGGTCCCGGTTCCCGGGGCAAATGCCGGATCGAGACAATCGATATCAAAGCTCACGTAACAAGGTTTGTTACCAATCACGCTACGGATTTCCTCGAGTGCTCGCCCTGCGCCGTGATCATTCAGCCAGGCCGCATCAAGCACGGTGAAAGGATGCCCCATCCGGGTATAACTGGTTCGAATACCGACTTGCACGGTGCTTTCAGGTAGCACCAGGCCCTCTTCCAATGCCCGGTGAAACATGGTCCCGTGATCGTAGGCGCTACCCTGGCTATAGGTATCGGTATGCGCATCAAAATGCAGCAGGGCTAACGGGCCGTACTTTTTTGCATGCTCCCGCAACAAAGGCAAGGCAATAAAATGATCCCCGCCCAGCGTCAGCATGGTTTTTCCGGCAGCCAGTACGTTGCCGGCGTGTTGCTGCAGCGCACCGACCATTGACTGCGGCTCGCCCGGGCTGAAGTCAAGGTCGCCGTGATCGATTACCCCGAGCTCGTCGAAAGCCTGGAAGTTCCATGGCCAGCGCGTGGTTTCCCAGGCGAGTCCTGCTGACGCCGCCCTGATACCAGCAGGGCCAAACCTGGAACCTGGACGGTGGGTAGTAGCAAGGTCGAAGGGTACCCCGGTCACGACAACGTCCACCGCCGGGTTATCCAGCTGCCTGCTGTACTTGCGCCGCATAAAGCTGAGGGCGCCAGAGTATATGGGCTCGTCGACTACCCCGAGGACGGAGTCGCCAAACACCGCCTGGTCGGTAGCGCTGCCCGTGCTCTTGCTGTCCTTAGACATTTGGTTTACTCCTGTACGAATGGTTAGCGATGGTAACAGCACACTGAATGCTGGCATGGGTGTGCATTGTGTTGATGTTCGATCTGTATCGTAGTGTGCCCTATATCGAAACGCTGAAACAATTGGTCGCGCAAACTGCGTAAGAACTGATCATGGTTTGTTGCCTCGGACATGACCAAATGCACAGTGAGCACCACATCGGTAGTGCTCACCGACCAGATATGAAGGTCGTGCAGATCCTCGACCCCCGGCGAGCTTCGCAAGCAGGCCTCGACCGCCGCGGCATCGACCCCGGCCGGGACCATGTCCAGCAGCAGCACTAACGACTCTTTCAGGAGACTCCAGGTGGCAATGACGATAGCCAGGACCACCACCAGACTTATCGCGGGGTCAAGCCATAGCCATCCGGTCAGCAAAATCAGGGCGCCCGCAATCACAACACCCAGGGAAATCACAGCGTCGGCAGCCATATGCAGAAACGCCCCACGAATATTCAAGTCGCGCTTGCGGTCGCGCAAAAACAACAGTGCGGTGGCCGTGTTGACGACGACACCAAGGGCGGCAACCCCCATCATAATATTACCGTTGACCGGATTGGGCGTGCGAATTCGCTCCAGTGCCTCCCAGCCTATCGCCCCCATGGTCACCAGCAATAACACTGCGCTCAGTAAAGACGCCAATATCGTTGCCCGGCGAAAACCGTAGCTGCGCTGCCTTGTTGGCGCTCGCCCGGCAAGCCAGGCGGCCGACCAGGCCAGTGACAGGCTGAGCACATCACTGAGATTGTGACCCGCATCCGCCACCAGCGCCAGCGAGCCTATCACCAGGCCTGCGCCGGCCTCCAAAACCACGTAAGCCAGGTTCAGCACTACCCCGATGGCAAACATCCGGTTGTAGTCGGCAGGGTGGTGGGGACTATGGTGATGGTGGTGTCCGCTCATGAAGTTGGCGCGCAGGCTTGGCGCCCCCGTAATTCGCTCTCCATCAAACAGCCAGAGAGCCGGTTGCCAGCGATTGATCCCAGCCAGCAATATCGAACGGTTAGCTGCAACACTGCTCTCGGCCGGCCTGCTGCCATGGCGGGCTAAATGAGCAGCCTGCGCACATCGGCGAGAATCAGGCCCAGGTCGTGCATGAAGCGTCCGGCAACGGCGCCATTGATAGCACGATGATCGTAGGCGAGGGTCAATGGCAGCATTTTTCGGGGCTTGAATTTCTTGCCACTCCAAACCGGCTTCACCGTGAGTCTGGACACGCCAAGAATGGCGAGCTCCGGGGCATTGATTATCGGGGTGAAACCGGTTCCACCGATATTGCCGAGGCTTGAAATGGTAAAGCAACCCCCCTGCATTTCTTCGCGTTTCAATTTTCGCGCCTTGGCACGAATGGCAAGCTCGCTGGATTCTTTCGCCAACTCAGAGAGGCTCTTTTTATCGACGTCGCGCAGCACCGGCACCAGAAGGCCAGAGGGTGTATCGACCGCCATACCGATGTGGACGTATTCCTTGAATACCAGATGCCCACCGTCCGGGTGCAGGGACGCATTGAACATGGGGTTTTTCTGCAGCGCCGCAGCACAGGCCTTCAGCAGGAAAGGCAGCGGCGTCAACCTGACGCCCTGCTCCTCCATTTCGCGCTTCATTTTACTGCGAAATTTCTCCAGCGCAGTGACATCCACCTCGTCGAACTGGCTCACTCGCGGTATGCTCAACCAGCTACTGTGCATATTCGAGGCGGTCAGCTTTTGCACCGATGACATCGGCTCAACGCGGATCGGCCCGAACTGACTGAAATCGATCGCTGCAGGGGGTGCGACGGGCAGCGCCGAACCAGTGGCAACTTTTGCCATTCCCTCCTTGACGTAATTTTGCAGGTCTTCTTTCAATATTCGCCCGGATGGCCCTGTACCTGTTACCACTGACAGGTCGACACCGAGTTCCCTGGCCATTTTCCTGACCGCGGGTCCGGCATGTGCGGCCCCAGACCGGGATGAGCCACCACCAGCGCCTGTGCTTTTTCCCTCCTGCGGTCCCTGCCCTGTGACAGGGAGTTGGTCCCGCGCAGCGGATTCATCAGGCCTGGCCTGCTCACTTCGGGCAGCCTCGGCGCCCTGGGTCGCGGTTTCCTGCCTTGCAGGGCTTGAGGCAGTTGCGGACCCTCTCACCGAGAGCGTTAACATCGGGTCGCCATGGCTGACTTTATCGCCAACCTGCACAGCCACCGAGCGCACCGTACCGGACCTTGGAGCGGGGATTTCCATTGACGCCTTGTCGGTCTCCAGCACCAGCACGATGTCGCCCTCCTGCACGTCCTCCCCCGGAGCCACAGGAACCTCAATCACCTCGGCAGCGGAGTCACCCCCAATTTCCGGCACCTGCACTTCGAACTCCGCTTCGCCGGCATCTTCAGCACCTGCGGCGGCCTCGGGGGTTTGTGCATCGTCCTCGTCACCCTGATCGGCGGCTGTAGACGGCGCCGGGGCAGCAGCTGTGGCCCTGGCAGTGCCGGAATCTGATGCATCGTCTTCACTGGACGAGGTTTCAATATGGGCGAAAATGTCACCAGTTGACAGCCTGTCCCCTACCTTGGCATCGATTGCGCTGACAATGCCGGCAACAGGGCTCGGGATTTCCATTGCAGCCTTGTCGGACTCCAGTACCAGCAGAATATCGTCCTGCTGCACCCGGTCACCGGCCGCCACGAGGATCTCGACAACTTCCAGTGCTTCCTCGCCGCCCAAATCAGGAATTTTTATTGCTTCGCTGGTCACAACGGTGTCCTTTTCTGGCCCAACAAATAACTACCCGGGGCTAACTGTTAACGGGGTCTGCCCGATCCGGCTTGATACCAAAGCTCTTGAGGGCCCTGGTAACAAGGCCCGCTTCAACCTTGCCTTCATCGGCCAATGCCTTGAGCGCAGCCACGACTACAAAATAGCGATCCACCTCAAAAAAGCTCCTCAATTTTGCCCGCGTATCACTTCGCCCGAAGCCATCGGTACCGAGTGTTACCAAGCGCCCCGCTATAAATGGCGCCAGCTGATCAAGGTAAGCCTTGACATAGTCGGTTGCCCCGATGACCGGCACAGATGCAGGAGCTACTGACTCCAACTGCCGCCGCAGATAGCTTGCTTTTTCTGTCTCTTCCGGGTTGAGCATATTCCAGCGCAAACACTGGTGCCCCTCGCGCGCCAGTTGATTGACACTGGTCAGGCTCCACACATCGGCATCGACGTTGTAGTCTGCGCGCAGGATATCTGCCGCCGCCCTCACCTCGCCGAGAATGGCTCCAGCTCCCAGCAGTTGAACTCGTTGCTCCGCGCCCTCACGCGCACGCTCCACCTGGTAAATCCCGCGGACGATACCTTCCTGGCAATCAACCGGCATTTCGGGTTGCTGATAGTTTTCGTTCATCAAGGTGATGTAGTAAAAGCAGTTTTCCTTTTCCTGGTACATTCTCTCCAGACCATGCTGGATGATAACCGCCAACTCGTAGCCGTATGCAGGGTCGTAGGAAAGGCAATTGGGCACCAGGTTGGCCATGATATGACTATGACCATCCTGGTGCTGCAAGCCCTCGCCATTGAGGGTGGTCCTCCCTGCGGTCGCCCCCATTAGAAAGCCCCGGGCCTGGGCGTCTCCCGCGGCCCAGATCAAATCCATGACCCGCTGGAAACCGAACATGGAGTAAAAGATATAAAACGGCACCATCGCGTAATTATTGTTGCTGTAGGATGTCGCGCAGGCCATCCAGGCCGCCAGGGAACCCGCTTCGTTGATGCCCTCCTCCAGGATCTGGCCCTTCTCATCTTCCTTGTAAAACATTACCTGGTCCGCGTCGTGCGGAGTGTAGCGCTGCCCGACAGACGAATAGATGCCCAGTTGGCGAAACATGCCCTCCATGCCAAAGGTGCGCGCCTCATCTGGAACGATCGGCACTACCCTTGGCCCGATTTGCTTGTCTTTGGTCAGCGTGGAAAGCATTCTGACGAAGGCCATGGTGGTAGAGATTCTGCGCTCTCCACTCCCCTTGAGCTGGGTTGAAAATGCGTCCAGGGAGGGTACCTGCAGGGCCTCGAAATCCGTCCGGCGCGTCGGTATGGGACCACCGAGCGGCTCTCGCTGCTTCAGCATGTAAACCATTTCGGGGCTATCAGGCGCGGGGCGATAGTAGGGCACGGTTTCCAGCGCCTCATCGGAAAGTGGCACGCCAAACCGGTCGCGAAACTTGCGCAGGCTTTCCATGTCGAGCTTTTTCAGCTGGTGAGCTTCGTTCTGGGCCTCACCGGCAGGTCCCATACCGTAACCTTTAACCGTTTGTGCCAGAATAACCGTGGGCTGCCCCTGGTGATTCACCGCCTCATGATACGCCGCATAGATCTTGTAAGGGTCGTGACCACCCCGGTTGAGATACATGATGTCGTCGTCCGAGAGATCCTTGACCAGTTCCAGCAGTTCAGGATACTTACCAAAGAAATGCTTGCGGGTGTAGGCGCCACCATTGGCTTTGTAGTTCTGCAACTCGCCGTCACAAACCTCGTTCATGCGACGCTGCAACAGGCCGGTCTCGTCACGCTCAAGCAACATATCCCAGTGTCGCCCCCAGACCACCTTGATGACGTTCCAGCGCGCACCACGAAAAATCCCCTCGAGCTCCTGGATGATCTTACCGTTGCCACGCACCGGGCCATCGAGGCGCTGCAGGTTGCAGTTGACAACGAAGATCAGGTTGTCGAGCTGTTCGCGCCCGGCCAGGGAAATCGAGCCCAGGCTCTCCGGCTCATCGGTCTCACCATCACCCAAAAAACACCAGACCTTCCTGCCCTTGCTATCGACAAGGCCGCGTTTGGCCTGATACTTCATGATGTGAGCCTGGAAAATTGCCTGAATGGGACCCAGCCCCATGGAGACCGTGGGGAATTGCCAGTAATCCGGCATCAGCCAGGGGTGGGGATAGGAGGAGAGTCCAGCGCCATCGACCTCGCGGCGATAGTTATCGAGTTGGTCTTCGGTGAGACGGCCTTCAAGATAGGAGCGCGCATAGATCCCCGGGGCACTGTGTCCCTGGAAATAGATCAGATCCCCCGGTCGGTCCGGCTCCGCAGCCCTGAAAAAATAGTTAAAACCGACATCATAGAGGGTGGCGCTGGAGGAAAAAGAGGATATGTGGCCGCCCAGGCCCTCATCGTTGTCGTTGGCACGCATAACCATCGCCAGCGCGTTCCAGCGGATCAGAGAGCGAATCCGGCGCTCCATGAAGAGATCGCCGGGCATGGTCTTCTGCTGGGTGGGTGCAATGCTGTTGCGATAGGGTGTCACAATCGCCGGTGGCAATTCGATGCCTATGTCCGCTGCATGCTCCGCCAGCCGGGCAAGCACATAGGCTGTGCGGCCTTTACCAGCGTGGTTTGCCAGCGATTCGAGTGCATCCAGCCACTCCCTGGTTTCCACAGGATCTATATCTTCACGCATGCCGCCTCCTCATCCCTGCAAATACCCAGATCGGTTGCACTCACCACCGCTGATGAAACACCCGAACTACACAGGCGACGGCTGCCCGCGCGGAAACCGCCACCGTAAGATCATGTTATTGACTGGGGATCACTATATACCACCGAATCGCAGCGTGGAAGTTGCCGGCCTGACTCCGGGGATTCGAAAAAGGCTCAAGGCGAGACGACTACGGTGGTCAGGTCAGCCCGAATAATGCACCAGCCCACGCCAAATTATTTACCTGGCCCGTATAGAAAAGGATATCGCGAGTTTTTCATCCGGGTACAAAATGCCACCACGGCTGCTTGCCTGGATACCACTTGATCTCGCGCGCTATCTCAGGCAGCTGGTGCAGTATCCAGGGTGGAGGAAGGCGGCGCTCCGGCTTCATGGCGGGCGCAGCTATGAGGGGCTGTTTATTTGCGGTACACGGACACAGGGCCGCAGTCCCGCAGCGCGGAATAAGGTATGTCAGAGAGAGGGCGAGGGTTCGGGGCGCAATGTCATCTCCACCCGCTGATTGCGCGCAGCAATGCGATTCCAATCCCCTGCCTGGGGTATTTCGCTATCTGCCGGGTACACTGCAAGCGGCTCAAATACTCCAACCGGCACCAACTTGATCGATATCGGGCCGCCGTCGCCATTGAGCTTTTCCGCGAATAGCCTGAAATCCAGTGATTGACTGCTTGCGAGGGCCTGCGCCTCACCGGGTTCATAGCCAATGATGTCGCACTGCTCGATCGGCAGGGTCGGGTCCGGCAACTCCGCTCTCCCGGTATCGGCATAAACTCTGCAGAATTCGCCGACATGGGTCCGCAGCTCGATCTGTGCGCCCACGCCCGCCAGTTGCAGGACGCGAACGATCTGCTCCAGGTTGGACCTGCGCTTATCATCGAAGGGAATCTGGCCAAATGCGAACTGTTGCTGCTGGTTTCCCAACTGCTCGAGGGCATCCAGCAGCGCCCCCTGGTCAACCTCGATGCCTTTGCCCGGTTTGAACCACATAGCTGCCAGCACGCCCAGCAAAACCAGAACCGCACCCAGCAATCCTCGGCGCCGGCGCCGAAGCTGCGCCCGCCGGGAGCGAGTGCTTGCCGGGGTGGGCAGAAAGGACTCGGCCGGGGGCAACGGAATTTGCTCGACATGTCCCGGGGATTTCCGCTGCTGCCGGCTACCCTGCTCATCCCTATCCCTGTTCGCGGGGCTCACAGGGCCAGATTCTGAACCTGCTGCTCTTGCGTCAACGGGCTGAAGTTCGTTGAGAACCTCCAGCAACGCCTCTTCACTCGCAGGCTTCTCCAGCACACCCACCGCCCCAAGCGCACGGGCCTGCCCGATATACATTTCACCGCTCTTGGACGTGTGCATGACAACGGGTATCGCCGCCAGGCGCGACTGCCGCTTTATCGCTTTGACCACATCGAAGCCGTCCATACCCGGCATCATGTGGTCAAGAAAGATGAGATCGGGCTGCTTGGCTTTAAGATACTCGAGGCACTCCTCTCCCGAGCCCACCTTGTCACTGCCAATACCGTTTCGCGCAAGTATTTTTGCCAGCAGTGCCGCGGATGTACGCGAGTCATCAACAACCAGAGCGTGACTCAGGCGCCGCCGCGATGGCCCGCCGTCGGCAAGCTGTTCACTGCAAGCCCAGCGGGGCAACTGAGGCGCAGCACCGGCGGCCAGGCGTGCGTTATTGACGCCGGGTGCAGGATTCATCGGATCGGTATTGGATGCAGCGGTCAGCTGCTCATCGGTAATGGCCGGCATAGTGGTCGTGGTCGCAGTGCGAGCACCGATCACAGGTTTCGCGCGAATCCCGTGTAGAAGGTCTATAACGTCGTTCTCCGCCGCCGGCTTTTGAAGCACATTGACGGCGCCGAGCGCCCTGGCCTGGCCCTTATACATCGCGCCGCCTTTCGACGTATACATGACGATCGGAATCGACGCCAGGCGCGGCTGAACCTTGATCGCCTTCACAGCCTCGAAACCATCCATACCGGGCATCATGTGATCCATGAAGATGATATCCGGGCTGGTGCCGGCGAGGTACGTCAAGCACTCTTCCCCCGATGACACCTTGTCGCTGCTGAGGTCGCAGCGCGCCAACATCTTGCCAAGCAATGCTGCGGAAGTTCTCGAATCATCGACAATCAGGGCATGACTCATTCCCATCTGTGCTGTTCTGCTCACTGTTTTTATACTACCTTGCCACCATCAGAAGGCCTTCGGCATGCGGGGTTTATCTGCCCATCGTTCGACATCCGGGCAATCCCTACTCACCGGCAGCTGTATGCCTGCACTGCTGGCAAACTGCCTTCAACAAATTTAGCAACGTTGCTCCCATTCGTCGATTCGATGTTAACCATAACGTCGAGAGCTGCACATCTTTGATCGCTGCAACGAACCGATAATTGGAACTGAAAGCTTGCCCGCCCCCAAATATGAGCATAAGCGCGCTTTTTCGATTCAATTATTACTATACTCATTGTGACCAAGGTCGAATCTTGTGACGCCTGCAGAATTGTATCAACCCGAATGGGTTAATCCGTTGGTTTTCAGTCCGGGTTCTTCCGCGCAGCGCTCTGTGGGATAACGAAAAATGTGTGGGTTTGCGGGAATTCTCAATCTGGATGGGCGGCAGTCGTCGTTGCCCGCCAGGCCACTACTGCGAGAGATGGGAAATAAGATAGCCCATCGCGGCCCCGACGAAGAAGGCGTCTACTCGAACAATGGGTTCAGTTGCGTACACCGCCGGCTGAGCATTATTGACCTGGCGACGGGCAAACAACCGATGCAAAGCCAGGACCAAAACCTGGTGCTCGTTTTCAACGGTGAGATCTTTAACTTTGTCGAGCTGCGCAATGAACTCGCGGCCGATGGCTGCCAGTTTGTTACTCACTCCGACACCGAAGTTATTCTCCACCTCTACCAAAGGTATGGCCTGGACTTTGTCAATTATCTCAATGGCCAGTTTGCCATCGCGCTTTGGGATGAACGCTTACAGCAATTACTTCTGGTGCGCGATCGTGTCGGTATCTGCCCGCTGTTCTACACCGTCGACCGGGGGCGCTTCATATTTGCCAGCGAAGTGAAAGCCATCAGGCCGGCACTGGGAAACGGGCTATCGCTTTCGCCCGAGGCCCTCGACCAGATTTTTACCTTCTGGGCACCGGTGTCACCCAATACGATCTTTGAGAACGTGTTAGAGGTACCCCCGGGGAATATGCTTGTGGTCACGCGCACCGCCACAAAGCAGATACAGTATTGGGATTGGGAATACGGTGGGGAGATCAGTCGCTCCAACGAGGAGCAACTGATTGGCGAGTTTCACGATCTACTGGTCGATGCCACACGCATTCGCCTGCGATCAGACGTGCCGGTTGGCGCCTACCTGTCCGGAGGTCTGGACTCTTCGTCGATAGTCGCTCTGATTCACAAGTACTCAAACGTTCCCCTGCGCACATTTTCGGTAAATTTCGATCAGGAGAACTTCGACGAAGCAGGCTACCAGCAAGCCCTGACCAACAAACTGCAAACTGAGCATTCAAGCATTCTGGTGGGGGCCGAAGATATTGCAGGCTCGTTCACGGACACCATCTATCACACCGAAGCGCCGATCCTGAGAACCGCTCCGGTGCCCATGGGTCTGTTGTCCGCACTGGTCAGGGCCAACGGCTTTAAAGTGGTATTGACCGGCGAAGGTGCAGACGAGGTGCTCGGGGGCTATGACATCTTCAAGGAAGCCAAGGTAAGACGCTTTTGGGCTCGTAACCCGGATTCAGCTTGGCGACCCCTGTTGCTCAAGAGACTGTATCCCTATCTGGACCTGCACGGCGGAAACGATAATGTTTATCTCAAATCGTTCTTCGGCCAGGCCCTGGATACGCCGGATTTGTTATACTTCTCCCACGTCCCGCGCTGGACCACAACCGCGAAGGCCAAACGGTTTTTTTCCGCTGCCATGCAAGACCAACTGCAGGGCAATGCCGTGCAGGTATTGTTGGATTCACTGCCGGCTAAAATCGGCACCTACCATGCCTTCAATCGCGCGCAATATATTGAAAGCAAGACATTGATGTCGGGCTATTTGTTGAACAGCCAGGGCGATCGTATGTTATTGAAAAACTCGGTCGAGGGTCGCTTCCCTTTTCTGGACCACCGTATTATTGAATTTGCCAGCAAGCTACCCCCAGAAATGAAGATGAAGGCAATGAACGAAAAGTACGTGCTGAAAAAGGCGATGGCTCCCTACCTGCCCAGCGAGATCATCAGCCGCTCCAAGCAGCCCTATCGAGCCCCTGATATCAACACCGGTCGCAACCCCCTGGCAGCAGAACAGTTCCGTTACTACCTGTCGGACTCCCTGTTGCGCGAGGCTGGTTTTTTCTCTCCTGAGAGAGTGGCACTACTGCTTAAAAAAGCCGGCAAAGGCAGGCCCCTGTCAACGTCAGAATCACAGGCCCTGACGGGAATTCTCAGCACCCAGATTCTTTTCGACAGCTTTGTTAAACATTAAATATTGGGAATCAGATTGTATGGAAGAAATGCGAGGCGTCCTGCGAGCGTTTATCCTCGAGAACTACCTGTTCACCGACGATCAGGAGGCGCTGGGAGACGACGACTCTTTCCTCGATAACGGCATCCTCGACTCGATGGGCGTATTGGAATTGATCTCGTTGCTGGAGGACGATTTATCGATACCCGTCGCTGGCGATGAGGTGGTGCCGGAAAACCTCGATTCCATCAACAAGGTGCTGGCCTTTATCGAAACCAAATCCAGCTAACCCGAATAATGCAGCAGCACACGCCAATTTATTTATCTGGCCCTTGTAGAAAAGGATATCGCGAGTTTTTCACCATGGTACAACATGTCACCCCTGCTGTTTGCCTGGATACCACTTGATCTCGCGTCGATTTTGCGCACATGCTCACTCCGACGTGGCTATGACTGCGTTTACGCTCGCGAGCACGCAAAAGCAACGCGATACCTGCGCGCTAATTCAGGCAGCTGGTGCAATTTCCGGGCTAACCTTACCCAAATTGTGCTCCCCCCCTGCTATGGCTGATTGGTTCTACCTGTCGAGGAGTCTCCCATGAACATCAGGCGATTGTTGCAAGATAGCTTGACCATTGCCTGTGAAACCCACCCTGAGAAAACAGCGGCAATCTTTGAGGGCAAGGCATACAGCTATGCAGACTTCTTCAGGGAAAGCCAGAACATTGCCCGGCACCTGCGCGAACGTGGCTGCAAAAATGGTGACCGCTGCGCAATCTTCCTTGAGAATTCCTGGAATGTAATGACCTCAATCTACGGCGTGCTATACGCGGGTGGAACATTCCTGGTGGTCAATCATTTGACGAAGCAGGACAAGCTGGCCTATATCCTGGAGGACAGCGAAGCGTCTTTTTTGCTTTCCGACACGATCGTCTCCCGGCATTTCATCCCCGCCGTAGCGGACAACTCCCATTTGCGGGAGATCATCTATGCCGGAGATTACATCGAGCCTTTCGGAACCGTTCCATTGACCCGATTTGACGACATTCATGCCTCCACCCCGGCAGAACCCGCCGCCCCCCGCTGTAAATCGATAAACCTCGACCTCGCTGCCTTGATCTACACATCGGGCAGTACCGGTGACCCGAAGGGTGTGAAGATGACACACCAGAACATGGTTTTCACCAGCGACAGCCTGGTGGAATACCTGCGGCTGGATTCGGACGCCCGCATCATGTGCTTTCTGCCCTTCGCTTTTGACTACGGCTTGTATCAAATCCTGATGGCTGTGCGGCTTGGGGCCAGCCTCGTTATCGGTAAATCCTTTGCTTTTCCCGCACAGGTTTTCGAGCAGCTCAGGGCATCTAATGCCACCGTATTTCCCGGCGTACCCACCGTTTATTCGGCCCTGGTCAACACCTACAACAAAGCACCGTTCACGCTACCCTCGGTGACCAGGGTAACCAATACCGCCGCGGCGCTGCCGGCAGACTATATCCCGACCCTCAAGAAGATATTTCCCAATGCGCTGATTTTCAAGATGTACGGGTTAACGGAATGTAAACGGGTATGTTACCTCGAGCCCGAGTTGATCGATTCCCACTCCACTTCGGTCGGCAAGGCTATTCCGGGCACACAGGTAATGTTGCTCGGTAACAACATGCAGCCCGTGGCCGCCCACGAGGAAGGGATTCTTTACGTGCGAGGCGCCCACGTCATGCAGGGCTATTGGAACAAGCCGGAGCAAACCCGGGAGATGTTGATTGCCGGCATTGTCCCCGGCGAGGAAGTACTCTGCACCCATGACCGCTTTACCATGGATGAAGACGGTTTTCTCTATTTCAGGGGGCGAACCGACGACATCATCAAGGCACGAGGCGAGAAAGTCAGCCCGGTTGAAGTTGAGAACGCCCTGCACAGTATCCGCGGTGTACGCGAAGCCGCGGTAATCGGCATTCCAGACCCGCTGGAGGGGGAGTACATCAAGGCATTCGTTTCGCTGGAGCCGGGCTGCGACCTGCAACCACGCCAGTTGCGCCAGCACTGTATCGCAAAGCTGGAAAATTTCATGGTTCCCCGGGAAGTTGTGATCATGGATGAACTGCCCAAAACTGACTCCAACAAAATATCGAAAAAGGTTTTACAGTAAATGCAGGAAGACAATGAACGCCTCTTTCGGCAACTCGCCTCTGAGCTGCACACACGGCTGGAACCACTGCCTGACAAGCCGGAAGAAACCGCTGAAAACTCCCTCCTGGCATTATGGGCCTATGCGTCGGGTAGCCCGGTGGCCGCTGGTGCGGCGAGCCGGGTGCAGCCCCAGGACCTGTCTGCTGCACAGCGGGAACGTTTGCTGGCAGCGATCGAAGAACGGCTCTGCGGTACCCCCCTGGCGCACATAACCGGCCGCCAGGAATTCATGGGCATCGAGCTGCTTGCCAGCAAGTCGGCGCTGATTCCCCGTAAAGAGACCGAAATACTGGGCTCCCTCGCCCTGCAGTGCGTTGATGAAATATCCAGCTGCGTCGAGCGGCCGGTGATTATCGATGTTTGTACGGGCTGTGGCAACCTGGCGCTGGCGGTGTTGAAGCATCGCCCCCAGGTCAAAATTTGGGGGGCAGACCTGTCGGAGGATGCTGTGGCGCTGGCGCGTGAGAACGCCGCTCATCTCGAGTTGGATGACCAGGTCAGTTTCTTCTCGGGTGATCTGCTTTCGCCTTTCGACAGCCCCGACTTTCACCACAGTGTCGACCTGATCATCTGCAATCCCCCCTATATCCTCAGTTCCAACCTGAAAACGATGGCGCCTGAGATATCCGAGCACGAACCCGAGATGGCCTTTAACGGCGGCCCTTTCGGCATCAAGATACTCGACCGGATCATCAAGGAGTCGGCCCAATATCTGAAGCCCGGCGGCTGGCTGTGCCTTGAGCTCGGTGCCGGGCAAGGCCCCTTCGTCGAAAAACGCATTCTGAAGAGCAGTTTGTACCAGAGTGTCGATGTGGCCTGCGATGACGAAAACGTGGTCAGGGCGCTGAGAGCGCGCCGGGGATAGCAGCAATCAACTACAATCAAGGTCTCGGCCCCGGGGATACAGGCGCACCATGACGGCAAAAACTCTTCCAATTCTGGATTTCGACCACGACCAAGCTATCGATACCATTTGCGCTTCGATTCGACAGCTGCTGCGTTCAAAATTGCATCGCCGTGGACTACTGGTCGCGATATCAGGAGGTATCGATAGTGCAGTCTCCGCCGCTTTGGCGGTCAAGGCCATCGGCAAGGGCAAGGTATACGGACTGCTGTTGCCCGAGCGGGACTCTGCCAGCAGCAGCCTGAGCAACGGGGAAATCCTCGCCCAACATCTGGGTATCGAGTATCTCACTTTCGATATTGCACCAACCCTCGAAGCCATAGGCTGTTACCAGTGGCGCGATGATGCTATTCGCACCCTGTTTCCCGAATATACCTCGGCATGGAAAAGCAAAATTGCAATCCAGGGTGGGCTGGAGGGCCAGATCAATACCTTCAAGCTCATCGTGGAAGATCCCGGTGGCAACAGATACGAGAAACCCATGCCATTGAACGCCTATCGCACCATCGTAGCTGCCACCAGCTACAAGCAACGTATCCGCAAGACAGTGGAATACTTCCATGCTGACAGGCTCAACTATGCAGTCGTCGGGACACCGAACAGGCTGGAATACGATCAAGGCTTTTTTGTGAAAAACGGTGATGGTGCAGCCGACCTGAAGCCCATCGCCCATCTCTACAAGACCCAGGTCTATGCCCTCGCCGCCCACTTGTGCCTGCCGGAAATCATCTGCAGTGCAGTTCCGAGCACCGATACCTATAGCCTTGAGCAGGGCCAGGACGAGTTTTATTTTTCCCTCCCGTACCAGCAGATGGATGTCGCGCTGTGGTGTTACAACAATGGTGAGTCAGCAGAAACCCTCGCCAGCCATCTTGGTGTAGGCGCATCGCAAGCCAGACTGATTTACCGAGACATAGAGCGCAAGCGCAAGACCACGCGCTACTTGCACCTGCGGCCCCAGTTGGTGGAGCCGGTCGACCTGGAGCAACTGGCAGCCAAAGATTCATCGTGACCAATGCCCGATTTCGCTATAACCGAAAGCGCAGTGACGTTCTCCGACAGACCGGGATTGATGTCCACCCTATGGCAAACGCTAGCGACGACCAGCAATGCCTGGGATGCAGCCACTAGCCGCCATATATCACCGATTCGGCGGTCTGTATCAATCGATACCTTCTACTGCAAACTCAAAAGCCTATTTGGTTTCTCGCCGGATCTTGCACCCTGTGCGAAATTTTGCTTCCGCGGCCATAGCTACGGCTATGCCCTTGGTCGTAAAATCCCGCACAGTGCACAATCTCTCAACGAGAATTCCAAATATCGGTGAGATATGGCGGCTAGATGCCCTCAGCGTCCGAGTCACTGATGCTCTGATACCATGAGCCCGGCGAGAAGATAGGATCACCAGACTGTGCCGACTTGTGATAGACAAAGAGCTCAGAGTCTGGATTACGGAGAATAAAACCGGTTTTTTCAGCAGCTTCGGCCGACACCTCATCACTGAGAGTGATGAGTATTTGCTCGACTTTCATGTGACTGAATTCCACGACCACCTGCTTGAAAAGCAAAGGCAGTAGACCTTTGCCGGCCTCAGTCGTAAAAATATCCCAGTCTGCGATTCTGCCGATGCCAACGGGGCCTTTCGCGCTCCCGCCGTCCACATTGTAGATCGCGTAAGCCAACAAGCGCTCACCGCTGAATGCAGCTTTTACGCGAAAAGTCCCCAGCGGATTATCGCGATAGCGCCAGGCGAGGTACTCTCTCGACCGATAAACTTTTACCGCACCGAGAAAGCCCGGTGTCGCGGGCAGAAGTTCGATGAGATCATCGATGGAATCGAGAGTTCTGAACGCGACGTTACCAGCGGTAGATAGCCGCAGCCATTTCATACGATGGTGACCCGCTAGCAACAAATTGACTGCGGGGGATATCAAGGCTGCTACTGGCGCCGCGGTCTTACTCTTCAGGTAGCTGTTGGAGGCCAGCATCAGCTTATAGCCCTGCCTCATGGGCAGCGGATGAAAGAGCTTTCTCAGCATGCTTCTGGATTTTTCGTTACCTCCGCAGACCAGAATACAGTCGTAGCGCGCTTGCAAAACCAGCGTCATCCACGCGCCAAGCCCACGGTTGTCGAATTCCGGGTCGACTATGGCATCCATGCTCCTGATGGCCGGTTCGCATTTGTCGCCGTTGATTAACTCCACGGGCTCGGTTCCCATTGCACCAATCACCGCACCCTGGTACTCGAAAACCCACAGTGTCGAAGGCAACCCGGGATGCCTGAAATAACGCCATTTCAGGTAATCCTCATCGTTAGCATTGATTTGGGCGTCATATACCCGGCGGCGCATGTTGCGCACGGCGAGGATGTCTTCCTCTGAGGCCAGGCGAAAGCTTTGCTCCAATACCCTGGTCTCGAGATTGAACGATTGCGCGAGCACCCTTGATAGTCGCTCTAGTTGGCTAGGCATCGGCAACAGCGCTCATCGGCTGCGTCCCGGTGCCGCCTGGGCTGCTGGCAGGACGCGATCAAGGTATAGAATGGCCATGTTTTCTCCACATGAGGCTAGACGAAATGATGCCTTATCCTGCGCTGCGTTGGAACCTGCTTCCCGCGCCGAAGCGCCGATCAGCCGGAAATTCGCTCTCCGTGGTCGACTATGATGGTCTGGCCATTGATTGCCCTGGATGCATCTGAACAAAGGAACAGCGCAACCGAAGACACCTCCTCCAGGGTGGTCAACTTACCCCCGGGAATCTTACTCAGCACACGCTCGATCCGTGCATCCTTGTCGGGGAATGCATTCCAGGCATCGGTTAATACGCTACCGGGTGAAAGCGCATTCACGCGCACACCCGAGGCGCTCATTTCCACCGCCAGGTGTCGGCACAAGGACTCGATAGCGCCCTTGGAGGCGCCCACCACAGAATAATTGGGGATCGCGTGGTGAGCGCCTTCAGAGGACAGGGCAATAACACTGGAACCGGGCGCAAGAAGCGTTTTTGCACGGGTCATCAAATCAAAAAAGGCCCTCACATTGAGGTTCATGGTCCAGTCCCAGTGCTTCAACTGCAACTGGTCGAAAGGTAAATGGATCCCGGTCGCAGCACTATGAACAAGACCGTCCAGGGCTTTCCCGTTCAGCGCCTGAAGAAGTGTATCGAACAGCTTGTCCATGCCTTTTTCCCGCGACAGATCCGCGCGCACAAGGGTCAGTTGAGTGTCTGCTAATTCAGCTTGTAACAGCTCGGCACTTTTCTGATCCCGAACGTAGTTGGCGATAACCGTAGCACCGTTCGCCACCAGGGCTCTGGTGATCGCCGCTCCTATTCCCCGGGTACCTCCGGTAACCAGAATGGTCTTATCCGCAACCGAAAATAGCTGGTTCATTACCCCTCCCCCGACTTTGTCCTGTTCCAGAACTCCAGCAAAAGCGGGTCCGTATCAGGCAATCCAAGTTTGCTCTTGCTTTCAAAAGCAAATAGCAGTTCCGTACTGGCGACCTGCGCACCATCGCGCTCGGTACTCGCCACGATTCGCGCCAGCTTCAACTGGGACGAAAGGATGGTAGCCCTGATATGCAAGAGCTCACCGGGCCTCACCCACTCTCGAAAGACTGCATTCTTGATTTGAATCAGCATCGCAGAGTTGGGATCATTGCTACGGCTCGACAGGCAAAGTCCTGCGGCCTGGCCCATCATCTCGGTCAGCAACACGCCCGGCACCACGGGGAAGCCCGGAAAGTGATCCGCAAATATCTCGAGCTCTTCAGGCCAGTTTCTCTGGCACTCGATGCTAACGCCAGGCTCAAGGGCAATAATTCTATCGACAAAACGGTATCTCATGATTGTGCCTGCATAGGAAAGCAATGGTAGGGGTAACGGGACAGGTTGGAGGAAGCGCACAATCCTTTATTGTCAAGGGCGCCACGGATGCGAGGCGACTGATCCAAGGTCAATCGCCCGGGGCCCGCCAAAAGCAACGATACCAGCGCAATGAACGGGCAGTCCCGGCATCATGCGAGGGCTTCGTGGCGTTTCTTATAGCCCTTTGAGCCACGCCTGCCCCTGATGGCTGCGCACTACTTAACTGACGGTATCCGCCAGTGCGTCAGCGTCACACAGTACTTTCAAAATATCAGACACCTTGACAAAAGAGCTGATGGTTTCCTCTTCGAGGATTATGCCAAATCGCTCGTCCAGCTCCGCCATCAACAGCAAAACTCCCATGGAGTCCCACCATTCAAGATCTTGCAAATCTGTTTCAGGCTGGACCTGGTCCTCGGGCGCATTGATCGCAGAGGCAATCATTGTCAGCGCCTGCGATGTAGAAATTTGACTGTCCGGCATGTTTTCTCTCGACGATTTCCAATGGGTTAAACGACTGGATGACAATTGTTAAAATATAGGTGAAAAACAGCACTGTTGTAATAGAAACTTTATTTTACCCCACTATTGTAAGCGCCAATGGCGCAATGACATTGGTCCCAGCCACCACTTGCCAGCCTGGTACCAGCGGTACCGTACCCCGGGAATTACCGTGTCGCATACTCGCTGTGCAGGAAAACAGTCTCAGGCTTCACCTTGAGCAGGGTCGAGCCCCAGGAGAGCCCGACTCCGTACCCCAGCAGCATTGCCGTTTGGGCAGACTCCAGCTCCTTGCCCTGATAATGAAGCGTCATCGCCAGGGGCACCGATGGTCCTCCAGAATTCCCGTACTTACCCAGAATGATCGGCGTTTTTTCTGCCGGTAACCCGCATTTCTTTGCAATGTGCAGCATCATGAACTGGTTTGACTGATGGAAGATAAAGGCATCGATATCGTCGATTTCCTGGCCCATGAGGCTGAGCGTATCTTGTATCAACAGGGGCACTTTCTGGATCGTGAAGTTGAAAAGGTTGGCGCCGTTCATATGCAGGTAGTTGTCTCTATCCTCAGCCGGCCGGGGCTCCCTGAATCCCCGACCAGGGATAATCAAGTCCTGGTACCCTTTTCCGTCCGAGTGCAGGGAAAAGCCCCACTGGTCATCCCCTTCACGCTCCAGAGCCGTCGCTGAGCCGGCATCGCCGAACAGGAGCGCTGTTGCGCGGTCCCTGGGATAGGTTATGAGGGACGCTGTCTCGCCATGCATCACCAGCACCCGCTTCGTCGCCCCGGTTTGAATCATCATGGACGCAAGCCAAAGCGCATAGGGGTAACCCGAACACCCCAGCCCAACATCAAAAGCCGCACATGACATTGGGAGACCGAGGTCACGATGGAGTAAAGATGAGGTACTGGGCAGGAAATAGTCCGGTGTCTGGGTCACGAAAATCAGCGCATCGATGCTGTCCGCAGACCATTGCAACTGCTCCAGCAGCTGTCTTCCCGCCTGCAGGCAGAGGTCACTCGAGCAGGTGTTCTCGCCGACAATCCGCCGTTGCCTGATCCCCGCTATGGTGACGACTTTCTTGACTTCCTGGGGGTCGAAATTGTCGGAATCCTTCACGTTGTCGAAGATTTTTTCGGGAACACAAGTAGCGACGCCCTTGAGGGACGCTCCACGCAGTATTGCAGTAGTCATGCAGTATACCTTGCAAGATTATTCAGGTTTCCAGTGGCACAAGACGCCGACTCTTGATAAGGGCGTCTGCACCACTTTCGGCAAAATCCGGAAGTATAAGGGCTTTTCAGTCACAAAAAACGGGGCACGGCCAGCGCCTACTCCATTACCTTAAAATGTGGCGAACCCCTTCCGGCCTGGCTGAACTGGCCGCCTCTGGAGCGGCATATTACAGCCTGATGTTCTCAATCGTAGCCCGAATACCGTGCGCTGGCCAACCCATATGAGACGGTGCCAACTGCTCGCGCCGGACACCTGCGCCGCCATGGGCAGGGATTATTCAGGGATACGCTTGCTGGGGATGGGCTTCTTTAAATTCTTTCACCGTGCCTATCACCGGCTTGTCGGCCCAGGCCCCTGCGGCGGACTTTCGCGCCCCTTGCTGGCTCACTACCAAGGCCCGCCTGGGTAACGGGAGAAAGTTGTCGCCATAAAAGTCTTGCCACTGCTCGAGCTGAAGCTGTTGCAGGGCATCAGTCAACTGTTCGCGGCGATCAAAATTCTGATAATCCTGCCGCACCTGATCCCAGAAATAACCGGCCTGACTGTAAAGATTCTTATGGGGTCGGTTGATCAGGCTCACCAGGGCACTCCGGTGCTTGTCGAATTCGGTCTGATTCATTGCATCTACGGTGCTGCCGAACTGCTTTATCAGCTCTTCGCTGGCCTCGACCAGACTTGCGGGGTCCGCAACCGGCGACTGCACGGTAAAACTGAGCCCTGGCCAGCGTTCCAACACGGTAGTCGCTGCGTAGACCACATAACCCAGCTGCTGTTCCGTGCGCAGGGATTGGTAATACGGCGTCTGGATTATTTGCCCGGTGAGTCCCATCAGCACACGCTGGTGATTGTCGTCAGACTTCCCCTGCACATAGTAGACTATCGCGGCGTCATTATGCTCCAGAGCGACGGGATATCGCCGGCGTTCGCCGTCGTTTAGCAAGGTGAGCTCAATGCCTGGCAAATCGCCGGATGCTTTGCTGCCCTGCACCAGGGGCTCCAGTTGCCGCCCCAGCGCCATCGCCTGTTGCCTGGAGGTATTCCCATAGGTGAGCACATCGATGCGAGTACTTGCGAGGAACTCCTTGCGATAGGCTTCCAGGTCCCGGGGGCGCAGCGATTCAACCGCCAACAGCTTTGCATCTTCATCCCAGTAGGGCGTGTAAAGCGCATTTCTCAACGCTCCCGGCAGGTAGGTGTAGGGCGCAGTTAGCTTGCTGTTCTGCCAGCCGCGAACTATTTGCCGCTTGATGTCATCAAAGCGCTGCGGGTCTATCGGCGCTCGCTGGATTTCCTCGAGCATTAACGCCAGCAGCTGATCCTGCTTGTCGCTGAATCCGTCAATCGAAACCTGCAACCCTGCACGAGAATGGTGAATCTGTGTGCTGAAACCAGCCAGCAGTGCCGGGTACAACTTCGGATTGAGCGAGTCTGCGACGATCGCGGCGTACAGTTGCAACAGCACCGCATGGCGCGCACTGTCATTGGCAAGGGGGCTATAAAGGCCCAGCCGCAGACTCGCGCGGGGCGCGGCAAACCGGGAATCGTCACCATGCCACAGCCGCAACCCGTGCTGATCCAGTAAAGGTTCCGGCTTTTCCTCCGCACTGCTGGCCGACAGGCGTTCAAAACTTGCCGGTACGAAGGGATTCGGGCGCGGCATGACTATGTCTGGATTCACACCTGCCGACTGCCATTGCAACTCCCGGGCAGCGTCCAGGGAACGCACGGAATACGGCGTCTGGTAATACGGTGAATTTCTGTCGGCGGCCAGTTGCGGCCCGGTAACAGTAATGAGAACGTTATCGGGCCTCAGGCGGGAGAGAAAATCAGTGTATAGCGCGGGATCGTAATCGGTAAGTGCGTAGGGCGCCTTGAGCACCATGGACGGCGGGTAGTGTTCCAGTGCGCTGGCAACCTGCAGCACATAGGGGATGCTTTCGCTTTTATCCTGAAACCGAAACTCGATATCCGCGATCTGCCGCTGCTCGTCAAAGCGCTGCCGGTTGATGCCCTCCCCGGCAATCCGATTAATGCCCTGGAACACCGCCTCAACGACCTGGTCCCGGGCACCGTAACCCGCTTCAGTCAGGCTGATTGTAATGGTGAAAGCACTGCCACCCCGGTATTCCAGGCCGGCGCCCGCGGCGAGTCCGTCCGCCCAACCTCTGCGCTTGAGGTACTGCAGCAAACTACCCTCACCCTCATGCCCGAGCACATCGCCTAACATGTGTAAAGGTTTTGCCTGCCAGTGCAGCCTCGCCTCCGGTACCGGGAACACCATATCCAACTTACGGATGTCCTGCTGCGGCGTAACGAGCACTTCCATTGGCAGGCTTCCGGGACTGAAAAGGGGCACGTCGATGTCCGCCGGGGTAAGGTCGCGGTCCGGGACGGCCGCGAAGTGCTCCTCGACCATTGCCCGCAGCTCAGCGGCAGGCTGCGGGCCCAGCACCACCAGGCTCAGCACATTGGCTGAGTAGTGGGATTTATAGAACGCAATGAGATCGTCGCGGACCTGGGAATCGGGTCGTTCTGCGAGGGTTTCCAGGCTACCGACTGAAAAATTCGCGAATGGGTGCCCGGGATTGATAACCGCCTTGAATACATCCAGTCCACGCCGGGCTTCGTCATTGTATTTGGCGCGATACTCAGACTCCACCGCGTGCTTCTCCCGCTCGACATACTTGGCGGTAAAAAGAGGACTGATAAAAAATTGACTGAAGCGATCCAGGGCTGGCTCCAGATAGGCCGCACTGATGTCAAAAAAGTAATTGGTATTCTCGAAGCTGGTAAAAGCATTGTGCTGTCCACCATGTGTCGCAATATACTCCTGGTATTCACCGGCAACGGGAAACTTCTCCGTGCCCAGAAAGAGCATATGCTCAAGAAAATGCGCCAGGCCTTCGCGATCGGCCGGGTCATCCTGGCTGCCGGCTGCAACATTGAGGCTCACTGCGGCCTTTTTGACGTCAGGATCTGAAATTACCATTACCCGCAGGCGATTCGGCAACTTGAAATATTGGTAGCTTCGTTGGTCGTTGGGGCTGTGTACAACCGCTGCGGCCTCCTGGCTCGGGGCATGCTCTCCCACTACCGGTGCTGTCGAATTGCAGGCTGCCAGAGCAAGAGCCAGCCATGCCAGCATAAAACGAGAGTAGACCCATTTCATTCCGTAATAATCTCCACGTCAGGGGCGGCGTTCTTCCGCGGCCAGGATTGCAGTAAAGCCTTAATCAGGGTAGTCAACGGAATCGCGAAGAAAACCCCCCACAGCCCCCATATGCCACCGAAAACCAGAACCCCGAGAATGATTGCTATCGGGTGCAGGTTAACGGCCTCAGAGAACAACAGTGGAACCAGTACGTTTCCGTCAAGGGCCTGGATGACGCCATAGACAATGACCAGGGTGAAGAATTCGTTATTCCACCCCCATTGGAAAAAACCTACCAGTGCTACCGGAATGGTCACCACCGCAGCTCCGATATAGGGAATCAGCACGGAGAGCCCCACCAACAGGCTGAGCAGGGCAGCATAAGCCAGACCCATGATCGAAAATGCCACATACGTAACCAGGCCTACTACCAGGATTTCTATCGCCTTACCCCGGGCGTAATTGGCGACCTGCTTGTTCATCTCGATCCAGACCTTGTGCATCAGGGGCCGTTCCGCGGGCAAAAATGCTGCCACCCACGCAAGAATCTTGTCCTTGTCCAACAGCATGAAAAACACCAGGATAGGCACCAGCACCACGTAAATCATGATCCCCACCACGTTGGGCAGTTTGGAGACAGAAACGCTCAGCACTTTCTGGCCAAAGCGGGTAAACTCCTCACTGGCAACAGTGGCCCATTGCGCCAGTTGTTTCTCGCTGATAATTCCGGAAAACGACTGCTGCAAGCCGATAAGTGACTCCTGGACCGCTGCCAGCATACCGGGAAACTCGTTAAACAAAGCCAGCATCTGCCGCCAGGCCAGGGGCATAACAAACACCAGCATTACCAGGAATCCACCCACGAACAAAATGTAGGTCAGGCAAAGAGCTGCCAATCGCGGCAGTCCCCAGCGCTGCAGGCTTGCTACCGAACCTTCGAGCAGAAACGCGAAGATAGCGCTGGCGACGAAAGGTGCCAGCACATTGCCAAGAGTCATCATCAATACCAGGATGGCCGCGATCATAAGAAACAGGATCAGGGCTTCTTCTTCGGCAAAAATCTGTTGGTACCAGCGACTAAAGACTTTCAGCATAGAGAGCTCGATTCCAGAACTGGGCAAAATTCTTCATCATCGGATGCAGGTCGACCCCGCGCTTGCCCGGGGGTCTACCTGCCTGGTGTCATAAGGGGAACGAATTCAGGTATTCACAATCTTAAGAATTCCCGGGTCACCAAGCGCACACTCGCCGTCAATCAACCGGCCGAGGGTTTGCTGACCAAAAGCCTTAACACTTTTGCAACACATAACTATAGACGCCATCGGCCTCTGAAGATTCCAGCAACAAATGCCCACTATGCTCACAAAACACGCGAAAATCGCGCACCGACCCCGGATCGGTAGCGAGTACCCGCAGGGACTGTCCGGATTGCATCCGGTTGAGCGCTTGCTTGGCTTTGAGCAACGGCAGTGGGCATTCAAGCCCGGTGGCATCAAGGTGCAGTGTCATTGAAAAACCCGGCGGCAATCCCCATAAAGCGCTGGTATGCTATCACAATTCGAGTTTCTGGAAAGGGAGGCAGAGAGTGCAAGCGATGCCGCCGATCCGGCCAGGAGGAACCGGAACGGGAACCGTTCTGTTTAGCTATGTTCGCTGCTCTCACCCAAACTTTAGGTCGGCGCCTCATCCCTGGGATGATCCTGGCACTGTGCCTGCAACTGGCCTCCCCCGCCTGGCCTGTCAGCGCTGACCTGCAAATACCGGCGCTTGGTGATGCCAGCTCCAGCATGTTCTCCAGCGACGAGGAATACCAGTTGGGACGTGGCTGGTTGATGGCGTTCCGCAATGAGGCGCCAATCATCAACGACCCGCTGCTGACCGATTACCTTGAGCACCTGGTGTATCGCCTGGCCAGCTTCAGCCAATTGCAGGACCGCCGATTGGAACTGGTGGTGGTGGACAACAAGACCATGAATGCCTTTGCCGTGCCCGGCGGCGTCATTGGCGTTCACAACGGCATGTTTCTTTATGCCAAGGACGAGGATCAACTGGCATCAGTGCTCTCCCACGAATTGGCCCACCTCAGCCAACGCCACTTCGCCCGCAGCGTAGAGAAACAAAAGAACGCCACCATCACCAATCTTGCCGCCCTGCTGGGCGCACTGGTAATCGCGGCCACAGCAGGTGGCGACGCGGGCCTGGCAGCCATAACAGCAACCCAGGCGGCATCCCTGGAGAGCCGCTTGCGTTACAGCCGCCAGAACGAGCAGGAAGCGGATCGGATTGGCATGATTACCATGGTCAATGCCGACATGGACCCAATGGCTGTCGCCGGCATGTTTGAACAAATGCAGCGCGCCGGGCGCTACTACAGCAAGCCACCCGAGTTCCTGTTGACACACCCGATAACGGAGCGACGAATTTCCGACGCCCGTAGCCGTGCCGTTCGCTACCCCAGACGCAAGCCCCAGGACAATTTCGAATACCACCTGATGCAGGCGCGGGTGAAGCTACACTTCGAGAAAAACGTCAATGCGGCTATCAAGCACTTTCGTTCCGAAGTCAGTAATGACGCAGAATTGGCCAATGCTTATCGCTATGGCCTGGCGCTGGCTCTGACCCGGGCAGGCCGCCTGGAAGAGGCGCAACAGGAAATCGATCGTTTGCTGGAACAGGATCCGCAGCGTATTACCTACCTGGTGGCGCAGAGTGAACTGTGGCAGGCCCGGGGCGACGCGACAAGGGCGGTGGCAATGCTGCAACGCCAGCTGCGCTATAACCCCGGCAATCATCCCCTGACGATGACCTATTACGAGGCGCTGCTGCGGGTGGGCGACAGAGAAGAAGCGGCGCAGCTACTTGAAGATCACGCCGAGCGGCGCCCATCGGACCCCAACCTTTGGTATCAGTTAGCCGAGGTCAGGGGCCTTGCAAACGATATCATCGGCCTGCACGAGGCGCGGGCCGAGTACTTCGTGCTCATGGGACAGCCCGACCAGGCCATGAGACAACTGAACTACGCCTTGCTGGAGGCCGGTCCCAACACTGCCACCGGCGCGCGACTGCGACAACGTATCAGCGAGATAAGACGCTGGAAAGAAGCCCTCGAATTCGAGTAGAGTGACGCAGGCACCCTGGCACCGATCCCACTGGCGCCTCCCCTATCGCAGGAAGCCACCATGGCGCGAGAATATGCTGCCCTAGCAGCAATCCTAATTGGCCAGATCACTATGTTACTCCCTGCTCCCGCGCTTGCAGCCAAGAGTTACGTCACCCGCCGGCCCGAGCAAGGACCGCACTTTCATCGGGTCGACCCGGAACAGGCGCTGCCGCAAAATATCACCTGCTCCACCTACGTGGCCGCCTACTCCAACATTTACCTGTTCGAGGGTGGCAGTATCCCGCTGGCCATCAACCTGAGCATTCGCAACACCGATCGCGAGCAGCCCATCTACCTTATGAGCATCGGCTACTATGGTGGAGAGGGCGAAAGGATTGAGGCGATTCTTTCTACACCGTGGAAACTGGCGCCAATGGCTACGGCAACCTACATCATCGACCAGCATGATATGCGCGGCACCTTCGGGGCCAATTTCATGATTGACTGGGTCGTAATGAACAACGCCAGTCCTCCACTGATAGAGACCGTGATGGCCGGATATCGCGGCGCCAAGGGGCTCAGCCTGAATTCCCGCGGGGTAATCACCGGTGAATGCGCAAGCCCGTAAACCACCACCAGGCCGAGCAGTCGCGCAAGGCCACATCCGGCCAGGAAACTAACGCACCGGGTTTTCAGCGACAAAGTTAACCATACGCTGCAGCGGCTTGAGCGCCTTTTCCCGCACAACTGCATCGATATGAATTTCGTTGCGGCCGTGTTCCAGGGTCTCGGCCAGGTTTTCCAGCGAGTTCATCGCCATCCACGGGCAATTGGCACAGGACCTGCAGGTGGCGCCGCTTCCGGCCGTGGGCGCGATAATCAGTTCCTTGTCGGGTGAGGCCTGCTGCATTTTATAAAAAATACCCTGGTCGGTAGCGACGATAAACTGGCGATTGGGAAGCTCCTGGGTAGCCCGAATGATCTGCGAGGTGGAACCCACCACATCGGCAAGCGCAACCACTGATGCCGGGGACTCGGGATGTACCAGAACTGCAGCATCAGGGTACACCTGCTTCAGATCAATCAGCCCTTGCGCCTTGAACTCCTCGTGCACGATACAGGCTCCGTCCCAACACAACACGTCGGCACCGGTTTTTTGCTGAATATAACTGCCGAGGTGTTTGTCCGGAGCCCAGAGTATCTTTTTGCCACGCTCCGCCAGGTGCTCGGCGACCGCCAGGGCGATGCTGGAGGTGACCACCCAGTCGGCGCGAGCCTTGACTGCGGCGGATGTATTGGCATAAACCACCACGACGCGATCGGGGTGGGCATCACAAAAGGCCGAAAATTCATCGATCGGACACCCGAGGTCGAGGGAACATGTCGCCTCGAGATTCGGCATTAGAACGCGCTTTTCGGGGCTGAGTATCTTGGCCGTCTCGCCCATGAACTTGACCCCGGCGACGACCAGAGTGTCGGCGGGGTGCTCCTTGCCGAAGCGCGCCATCTCCAGTGAGTCAGAGACACAGCCGCCAGTTTCCTCTGCCAGTTCCTGCAACAGCGGATCGGTATAATAATGGGCCACCAGAACCGCATTATGCTGCTGCAGCAAACCGACGATGCGGCTCTTGAAGCGTGCGATTTCTTCTGCCGTGAATTCCTTCCGGCCGTGGTGCCCAAAGATGTAATCCTGCACCATGGTGCGGGCGGCCTCATCCGGGCGCGGTTTTCCTGTCATGGGATTCCCCCTACCCTCAAACCGCTGATCTTACCACATTCATGGGGCCTGCAAAGTTGCCCCGGACGGCGCGCCACCGGCCGTCGAAATGCCGGCGAGCCGGATCGCACCATCGAAATGCGCCAGCCGATTCAAAGTTGGTATACTGATCCAAAATGAGGCAAAGCTCGTTACCTTCCTGGTAACGGACACTCCAAACAGAAAGGCCCAGCTATGAAATGGTCCTGGAAAGTCGCCCGCATCAGCGGCATCGATGTATCGATTCATCTGACGTTTTTCCTGCTTTTACTGTGGATCGGCATCGTATACTGGCAAAATACCCAGAGCATGAGCGCGGTCATCGAGGGCATTGCCTTGATCCTGGTGCTGTTCGGCTGCGTGGTGCTGCACGAGTTCGGTCATGCGCTCACCGCGCGCAGGTTCGGCACCACGACCCGCAGTATCACCCTTCTCCCTATCGGCGGCGTGGCAGCGATGGAGAAGATGCCCGAGGATCCCCGGGAGGAAATGCTGGTTGCCGTCGCCGGACCGGCCGTCAACCTGGTGATTGCAGTGCTACTGTGGCTCTGGTTCAACCTCAGCCCCGTCCAGTTAAACGCAGATAGTGCCCTGACTGCTGACGTGCCGTTCCTTTACAAGGTGATGATACTGAACTTCATGCTAGCAGTGTTTAATATGCTGCCGGCGTTTCCCATGGACGGCGGCAGGGTACTGCGTGCCGCAATGGCGATGCGTATGGGGAGGGAGCCGGCTACCCGCAGGGCTGCGGCAATCGGCCAGGGCCTGGCAGTGGTCATGTTCGTGCTGGGACTGTTGTACAACCCGTTCCTGATGCTGATAGCGGCCTTTATCTGGCTGGGCGCAGCCGGCGAAGCCAGTTCCGAGCAGATGCACACTGCGCTTTTCAAATCCACTGCCGGCCACTCGATGATTACCCATTTCGAGATGCTGCAGAGCTCAGACTCGCTGCAGCGGGCAGCGGACCTGACCCTGCAAACGACCCAGAAGCACTTCCCGGTGCTCGGTGACGGCCGTCCCCAGGGACTTCTAACCCAAAAGGCACTGCTGCAGGGCCTGCGGGACTACGGCGAACATGCCGAAGTGCAGCAAATCGCCCTCGCCGAGCTGCCCTGTGTGGATGAGCACGAAGCCATGGAGACAATCTTCAACCGGTTGCGAGGCATGGAAACCCCACTGGTGGGTGTTACCCGGCACGGCAACCTCGCTGGCGTCATTGACCTCGAAAATGTGGTGGAACTGATCAACATCGAAGAAGCGATCAAGGCGCATCGCAGAGCCGACTCCAGCCGCCTGATGTAGGGGTGTGCAGAAGTTTGCGTAGCACAGGCAGAGGCAGCTACCTGTTTTTGTAACGGTTTAGGTCGAGGATGCCGGCTGTCAGCGGCTTTTCCCTGCGATACTGCTGGTTGAACCAATCAGAGGTCTCCCAGAACCTGGAATCTGTCCGCCGCACCCCAAAGCGCGCTACAAACTGCTGGTATTGCTCCGTATTCACCAGCGTGGTGTAGCGCTCTGCAAACTCATCGATATCCTTATAATCCACCTCGTAAAAAAGGTCCGGGTAGCTGCCGGCGATATATGGCAACACAGTCTGGGTGTCAAAGGCGTAGTCGCGCTGGTCTCCAGGCTTCTCAGTCTGAAACATTGAGCTCACCGTTTTGTAGGCGATGTTGCTGATCAAACTATAGGCCAGGTCATCCGCTGGGTCCCCTCCCATGCGCACCCTTAGCAGGGCCACATCGGGCAGGTACTGGATCATCATGCCACTGACTTCCGTCGTCCGGCGCATCGCCCGCTCTACCCGCAGGCGCTGCGGGCTGTATTCTGGCTCGGCGCAATCGAGGCCGTCGCAACGATTGAGATAGTCGACGCCACCGGCCAGAGACCCCAGGTGCCGCTCCAGGTACTGGTAGAGCTCGCGTTGCGGGTCGTCTGTCTGGTAGCCGGTAACATACTCGCGCTCAAACCAGTCGGTGTCGTCCCGCGCATCTTCCATGCCGGAGCGGATGCCGCTGTACCAACTGGTGCGTATCGACTCCCGCTGTGCCGCGGGCAGGAAACTGAGAAAGTAATCCTCACCCTCTATCCGCAGGAAATCCATGTAGAGGCGGGAGTTCAGTTGGTGGCCCAGATTGCCGTAGACGTCGTAGCCCGCCACCAGCAGGTAGTGAATCCGCTCGAGCAGGGGATAATCGATGACCCAGGCCGTTTCCGGATAGTCCCCGAGAAACCCGTAATCCACCGAAGCGCTGTCGAAATGGCGAAAAATGGTGAGGGCGGCATTGGGATTGTAGCCGTCGCCATCCCACACATAGTCCATGGCTTCCTCGATGGGCGCGGCCGCGGCGGGGGTAAAGGGATGATGCTGGCGGGCCTGAATGTATTTATTATGCAGTTCACCGTAGTGCTTGCGAGCGCTGATCACCTTGAAGTTGTCGCCCAGCTCTGACGGCGATGCGAGATAGTCACCCATAGCGTTGAGAAAGTCGGGATCTTTCGATGCCAGCGCTGCGTCGGGATCGAAAAACACCACCCAGAACTGGTCCTCGATCACATTCAGCGCGATCTGCCCGCGGCAAACCGGACCCTTGATAAAGCCCTCGATAAAAAACTTCGCGTCGTCCAGCAGGAATCGGTAACGGGATTCCGCGGGTAGCGCCGCGAAAGTACGGATCGGATTTGCAGCCAACTCCGGCTCGAAGCCCGGCAATTCATCGACCTCATACTCGGGATCGAGGAAGAGCTGGCGATAGCGCAGCAGGCGCGCATCAGACCACTGGTAGACAACATGGTCCTTGGCCACGATACTGCCCTGGATACGCACCAGCCGGTAGTAGGCCGGTCCCTCAGGATCACCATAGGCCCGCCGTGTATTGATAATCTCAAGCTGTTGCCCTGGTGGAGTACTGGACCGCACCAGGCGGTAAAACTCGCGCTTGTCGCTACCCTCGAAGTGTATGTGTCCCTGAAACAGGTGCTCGTAAATATAACGACTGACCAACTGCTGCTTGTTGCCGCTACCATTGAGAAAGCGCTCCCACTTTTCCAGCTGTGGCCGAACCCCCGCGCTCGGCGACACATCCTCGGGCATGGGCGCGCCCTGGGCAATCCAGTGCACCAGTGTAGCGTACTCGCCATGGGCGAGGTTGGGCATCGCAAACGGCATGCCCTGCAGTGGAAACTTCTTGGCGTACTTATCGAATTCATCGAGCTTCGGGCAGCTCTGCGACCGGCCGAGGCTGGTGTCAATACTGGCAGGCAGCAGCCCGGCCACCGGCTGGGGGTGGAGCTGCTTGAGCAGGAGCATCTGGTACATCAGGGAATTGTTCAACCGTTCCTGGGGGCCGGCGGCATCACGATTCGGGGCGAAGATGGAGTAAAAACCCCGTTGCCGCCATTGCTCAGTGGTACTGGCGTCGATAAACAATCGACTCGGCTCGGCGGCCTTGATTCGCGCCCCGTTGTAGACGACTTCCTTACTGGCCCCACGATTGATGCCGGCAACAGAGGACAATTTCAACTGACAGGGCGCATCGTAGCAACCGTGGCAAACCACGCAGCGCTGTTCGAGTACGGGCTGTACCTCACTGGTAAAATCCAGGGCTCGTTCGGGCAAGCTGTAGATCAAGTCGTAGTCGAACTTGGCCAGCTCGGCAGAAGAAGGCTTATCGGAGGACGAGCAGGCGCCCAACAGAAAAAGTAACAACAGGTAAGCCGAGCAAAGGCCCAACTTGCCCCCTCGTAGGATAGTGGATGACATATTCATTGCGGTCCGGGATAGCGGCCTGACGCCAGGCTAAAAAGTAGATTGTCCAGTATTTCAGCAACAATTAAAATGCTTTCGGCCATGACGGGCGGGCAAACTGTTGAGCAGTTACGGGTTGGCGTATTGCCATTGAAATGCTGTATCACTGCCTGGCCTTCGCAGGCCAACAACCGTTCTTTGTTTGACTTCGCGAGGTGGTGGAAAAACCGCACAAACGACAATGCCAGGCGCAAGGCCCCAATCATACCACCAATAACCCCGGTACCGATGCCAAGTCATGCCCCACAGCGGCAGAACTCCCTCCGATGCCCGATTTTGGCGCGAGCGTTGCAGGGGCTCGCTCAGGCCTTGTGTTCGGCTTCAACGGCGGGGGCAGCCGCTTGCTGCTCGACATGCACCGACATTTGCGGAAAGGGAATGGTGATTCCCGCGGCATCAAAGCGTTGCTTGACCGCACGTGTCAAATCCCAGTAGACACCCCAGTAATCACCGGTGTTTACCCAGGGCCTGACGATAAAGTTTACCGAGGAGTCGGCGAGTTGGTGCAACCTGATTGTCGGCTCCGGCGAAGTCAGAACCCGTTCGTCGGCGGCCACCACATCCTGCAAAATACGCTCGGCGGTTGCAATATCATCATCGTAGGAAATAGAGAACATCAGGTCGACCCGCCGGGTTCTCTGGGCGGTGACGTTTTTGATAACATCCCCCCAAATCTTGTTGTTAGGCACGACCAGCGTCTGGTTGTCGAAGGTCAATATGGTGGTACTGACCAGGCTCATATGACTGACGGTCCCGGCCACTCCACCCGCCTCGACAACATCACCGACATCAAAGGGCCGGTAGATCAAGATCATCATCCCGGAAGCGAAATTTGACAAGGTGTCCTGCAGGGCAAAACCGATCACGAAACCGGCAACACCCATACCCGCCAACACCGGCCCCAGGGAAATACCAATTTGCGACAAGGCAAACAAGATACCAACGGCAAGCACCAATTTGCTGACGACCGAGACCAGCATCTTGTGCAACAGCTGCGATATATCGACGTTGGATCGCTTGAGACCCGTCTCAACCAGCCTGCCCGCCATCTGCGAGAGCTTGAATGCACCCAGCAAGAACAGGAGGAACAGGAGGAGTTTGACGATGATATCGGGACCTTCTTCAACCACCCAGCCATGCAGGTTCTTGGTCCACTCGGCAATAAGATTACCCAGCACAGACACGCTGACGGTATCTGAACTGATCTGCCCGGTACCACTGATTATTTGCTGGTTGTAGGCCGAAGTATCGAGTCCCAGCTTTTTCATCAGGGCCACGACCGACTGAAGCGACGCAGCAAGGGTGCTGACCCGGCTCTTGGCAACAGCGAGCTGGGCTTGTACATCGGTATCCTCCGGAAGCGTATCGAGAACCGCACGATGATTAGCCACATCCATCATGGCCGCATCGAGTAATGCCGAGTTGAGCTCTGCTCGCTGTTCGATACGCTGTTCCAGAAACTCGCGCTCCTCCTCTACCTCAAGCCCAAATTGCTGCGACAGCTCCATAGACTCGATCAGCAGCCTGAACAGCCTGTCCTGTAATTGGACCAGTTCACCATTGCGGGCATGGGTGATGGCCTGCTCAGCCGAGGGCGCATCGAAAGCAGGAATTTTGATAGCCGCAGTCAACCGCCCGATCGCGAATGTCGCCATATCAATTTGGCCCTTCAGCTCTGCGATGGCCCGGTCCCAGTATTCGGTTTCCCGGGCACCTTTACCCCGGCTGTCATAGACAGCGCGCGCGAAACTGTTGCGATCATCCACCAAATCAACCCACAACCTGGTCAAACGCAACTGGAAAACTTCCCTGCGGGCGCCCTCGCTCGTTTTGACGGTTGCATTGAGGTTGTTTATTTGAGACTTCACAGATTCCAGGCCAGCCAACATCTTGTCAAACCTCTGGGCCTCGGCCTCGCCCAGGACCGGCCCCTCCTGAGCCCTCTCCTCGGTCGCCGGGGAAGATGCATCCTGCGCCGGTTGCTGCGCCAGGGCAGGCCATAGTAGTGCCGGCAGCAACAGGCATGCAAAGCTTAGCAACAACTGGAATGGTATGGCCCTTGAGGTGGCCCGCTCTCTCAATATCATGAAGGTACTCGAGGTTATGTTGGGTTTTGTTGCCGATGCAGATTCACATGCAGCACCTGGTCGTCCGCGAAATTGATGTCCCGTTGCGGGAACGCGATCTCGATCCCTGCGGCATTAAAAGCCGTGTTTATAGCAAGGGTCAATTCACTGCTGGTGGTCAATCGGGCTGACATATCATCGAGAAAGCAACGCAGTATCAAATTCAGGGTACTGTCACCAAAGTTGTCGAATGTTACGAAGGGTGCAGGATCTTCAAGAATCTTCTCATGGTCTCGCGCCGCACGCTCCATGAGCCACATGGCCCTTTCAACGTCGCTACCGTACGCCACGCCGACGTGAATTACCAGACGCGACACCTGGTCTGACAGACTCCAGTTCAGCAATCGGCCGGTGATAAACTCCTTGTTCGGCACCAGCAGTTCCTGCCTGTCCCAGGTGAGGATAGTGGTAGCCCGGATTTGAATGCGAGTAACTATACCATCGACATCGCCTACTGTGACCCTGTCACCGACCCGGATCGGGCGCTCAAACAGGATAATCAGGCCGCTGATAAAGTTCGCGACAATTTCCTGCAGGCCGAAGCCGATACCCACCCCCAGCGCCGCGGCCAACCACTGGAACTGGGACCAACTCATCCCCAGCATTCCTGTGACCATCACGAAACCCACGGTCAGCACCACGTAGCGAAGCAATTTGATGGCTGTGTAGCGATCGCTGCTGTCCATAGCGCTGAACTGCAGAAACAACAGCTCGAGCACCGGGGAAAGGCTACTGTAGATAAAATAGGTAACGCCGACCACCAACAGCGCAAAGCCAAGATCAAGTAACGACACCTGCATAATGGTGGAAGAACCGTCCTCTATACCGGAGTAGGTCCAGAGAACAATATTGTCGAGGTAATTTAGCGCTGGCAGCACATTGGACCAGACTACCAACAAGCCCGCGATGGCGAGGAATGTTGCAACGATGTTGACGACCTTGAGGCTACCCTTGCCAAGGTGCTCGAGATTCACATCGGGCTGCTGCACTTTTATTTCTGCTTCACTTGCACTTTCCCCGGCGTCAAGCAACTCCTGTAGCTGTCGCTTGCGCTCCTCCTGCAGCACCCTGTATTTCAGCCGCGCTGCAACCACCCGAAGCCACCGCAAGCCCAGTTGATGGACCATGATCACCGCGATGACAACCCAGAAAGTATCGACGTAGCTGATCATCAACACAGATGCGGTGTAGACGTAACCGGCCAAGGTGAGGCCCGTCAGTACTGACGGGATGAGCACAGCAATAGTGATCCATAATCTTCGCCAGCGAACCAGGACAGAGTCGGGGCTGGTTTCGCGCAGCACGGTCATGCACTTCCTGTTATTGCCAAGCAATTGCAGGAAAAAACCAGCGAATAGCCAAATGGACGCCACCATGGCCACCCGCATAAACCCCGATTCCATGCCGGTGGTATCGAGGCTTCCGAGCGTGACGGTAATGAAACCCACGGGAAGGAAAAACCGGAACAATTTCAGCGACTCGCGGCGCAGCGGTGACAATAACTCCTTCGGCCAGAGAAAATGCCTTTGCGCCAATCCATCGGGTCGACACAGTTCGCGAAAAACGGCAATGAAAAAGCCGCATTCAGCAACCCAGAGGCAGGCAATCCCCAGAGCCTGCGAGAGCGCATTCGGATCCGGCGCGAACGCCAGTTTGGCGCCGACGGAAGCAAGGGCCAGTGCAAAGGGAGCTGCCAACAGTAAAGTCCAGAGCAATGCCTTCAAGCTGAAAGCAAAACGGTCATGAACCGGGTTGCCCACCTGCTTGCCCGTCTCCAGCAAACGAGCCCTTATATCACCCCGCTGCCGGTACAAAACCAGTGCAAGTAATAATCCGAAGAATTGAGGAAGCCATAGTCGATCCAGTTCGAAAGCCAGCTCGATCACCTCGCGCCAGGACTCGACCGAAAAGTGCTCCAGGCGCTCCCTTGATATCGTAAACAGGCGCTCCAGGCTTTGGTTGGCTGCGCTGCGCACCCAGAGCAGACGCTCGCCGAGGAACGCGTCGTACTGCTCCGTATTGTCAAGCAAGCGTTTTTCGGCATACTCCAGGTCACTCAGGCTCTGTAGATAGGCAGTGCTAACCTCACCTGCCTCCCGGTAAAGCTTCCGGCGCTGCCTGAGCAGATCCCCGAGCTCTTCAGCAAGTGCATCGCGGTCCTCGGCTTCGTCCGGATCGAGCTTTGACAACAATTGCCCGACATAGGCGTCTATGTCTTTCAATGCAATTGCATTCTCTTCAAGTACCAACTGCTGCAGCGCCAGGTCTGCAATCAGTCGCCCCTTGTCCTCGATCGAGCCGCGAATTTCCCGCCGGCTCGGGAGCGCGGCCCGCTGTTCCTGCAGAATCCTCCCCAGCGCCTTATTCATGCCGGCGATATCCAGCTTCTGGCGCACGATACTGTAACTGCTCTCCAACTCCTTGGCCCGCGCTTCAGTCGCGCCGGTGGCCCTGTTCACTTTTTCGATCTCGCGGGATTGCGTGGCCAGACGTTGGCTTACAGCCGCATTTTCATGGGCCACCTCCACCAGCAGCGGGTGCTTGCCCTGGGCTTCAAGTTGGGCCGCCTTGGCGGACGCCACCGCCTGCATCGCATCGTCTCGGCGCTGTTTGCCCAGTCTTCCTTCCAGCCTTTCTACCTTTACAGCGAGATTCTCGAGAGTTTGTTCACGCAAGGCGATTTGGGTTTTCAGCAATTCCATTCGAGGACCGTGGCTGAGCAACTCCTGTTCGAGCCGCGTCACCTTGGCCGACAACGCCAGCATCAAGCTCTCTCGGTACTGCTCCCTGGCTTTGACCACCCTGGAGGAGTCCGTCGGTGCGGCCTTGGTAAGGTTGCTCGAGGCCTGCTTTTCCCGCTCCAGGTTCGTCCTGGTCAGCTCACGGCGTGCTTCCGCCAAACGGTCCTGCTCTCCCTTCAAAGTCAACTTCAAGCGCGTGACATCGGCATCGACCGCCGCGAGATTGGCGCGTTCCTTGAGCAAAACCTGGGCCAGCTCGTCAGCAGAGGCCTCGTCGGCGAACTGGGGATAGGTGTCGAGCGGCTTGTCCCTGGATGCCGCTAATTCGCTCTCCAGTTTTTCTTGCTCGGCAGGCGCGGTTTCAATGCTTTCACGATACTTTTCGGCAGCCTCCCGATCTGCCGCTTCCGCCTGCAGGTTGGCGACAGACTTGCGATAAAGCTCCAGCAGTAACTGGCGCGTGTCGTCATCCAACTCCTTGTCTGAATCGAGTTGCTCGATAGTGGCATTGAGAGCGGCAAGGGTAGCGCCACTGTAGGATGGATCGGAGCCCTCATCCTGCGCCAACAGTAATGGCGCCGGCAACAACGCACAGCACAGTAAGCAGAGACAGAGCCTGGAAAGCACCACACGAAGATGAACGGCAATGGGTGGATGTGTCATAGAGAGCCTGTCGCTGCGACCGATATAAAGTGGCGGATAATAAAAGGCACCTGTCCCAGGTCAGGCCGGCATGCTCCCATCCTGGCCACAGGTGGAGGCGTCGAAGCCCGGATCGGCAATATAGCACTCGCCACCACTGTCCCGCACCGGGAACGGGCGGGATGCCCGGCCGAAAAGGTTTGAACCACAAGTTGTTATACCGCCGCAGTCTAAACCGGGAGGCCAATTTTATAAAGTCATCGCAGCAATGCGGCAACGAGCCGACGGCCCATGCTCATGGTCCCTTCCCACGCCGGCAAAATGCGCACACTTTCCGTGGAGCGCCATGGCACTGTCCAGGGCGGCGGCACTTGGCATATAATACGCATATATTAAATAATAATAAATCATAGAATCATACACCTACAATGATTACTTATTAAGATACTTAGCTATACCTGGCAAGCTTCTGCGCCCTCGGCCCAGGCGGAGGCAGTGTTATGCAGCGGGGCCGGCAGTTGCCGGGGCTCATTCTGCGCAAGCTAAACACTCCAAGTGGAAACCATCGAAAAACAGTGGCTATCTTGCCGACGAGCTGGGTTTTCCTGAGCAATATATTGAGTCTATCCCCGTGTTTGAAGTACAGTCTTGCTACAACCCAATCGCTGCGGCATGTGGATTCTTCTATCCTGCGGTGCCAAAAGCTTTGCCATAAAAAAACAAAGGAATCCAGTGCTATGAATAAACTCATCAAACCTGCGCTAATCGCCGTCGGCTTCGGGCTGGCAATGTCCGTATCGGGAGCAAACGCAACGGAGACCGCGGAGAAAGTCGCGGTCTGTGCAGGCTGCCACGGCGCCGAGGGGCGCAGTGCAGTGCCAGACAACCCGATCCTGGCGTCACAATATGAAAGTTATCTGATGACTGCGCTGCAGGCGTACGTCAAGGATGAAAGAGATCACGGTATCATGAAGACCATGGCCGGTCGCCTCAGCGCCGATGATATGACAGAGATAGCGGCTTACTATGCGGCTCAGCCTCCCTACCAGAGCGCGGCGATGCCCTCGGGGGATGCCTCCCGCGGCCAGGCCAAAACTGTAGCCTGCGCCGGCTGCCATGGCGTCGAGGGTCGCAGCGAAAACCCCATGTTCCCGAAACTGGCCGGTCAGCACGCCGTGTACCTGAGCAAGGCACTGCAGGCCTACAAAAGCGGTGCGCGCAAAAACCCGATGATGGCCCCGGGTATGCTGGAACCAATGAGTGACCAGGATATCGATGACATTGCCGCCTATTTCTCCAGCCAGAACCCCGAGCCGGCAGCAAGCGGCGAGGAAGAGGAAGCTAATCAGTGAAGCGGACAAACGCAATGCTGGCTGTCGCCACCCTACTCTTTTCCGGCTTGGCGATAGCAGCGGCCACAGAAACAGCGACGTCCACTGCGGGCCGGGCGGTAACCGCCGGGCGGCTGGTCAATGCTGATGCGGAACCCGGCAATTGGATGACCCACGGTCGCACCTACAGTGAACAGCGATTCAGCCCACTGAAGCAGATCAATGACGAGAACGTCAAGGATATGGGTCTGGCATGGCACTTCGACTTTGGCACCAATCGCGGCCTCGAGGCTACCCCACTGGTGATAGACGGTGTCATGTACGTCACCGGCAACTGGAGCGTGGTCTACGCCATCGATGCCAGAACCGGCGAGCACTTGTGGACCTATGACCCGCAGGTAGACAGGGCCTGGGCAGTCCACCTTTGCTGTGATGTGGTCAATCGCGGGGTGGCAGCCTGGGGTGACAAGATATTCGTCGGCACATTGGATGGGCGCCTGGTCGCCATTGGCGCCGCTGATGGCAAAAAAGCGTGGGAAGTTTTGACTGTAGACCGGGAGTGGCCGTACTCCATCACCGGCGCGCCGCGGGTGGCTAACGGCAAGGTCTTTATCGGTAACGGCGGATCCGAGCTTGGCGTGCGAGGCTATGTCACGGCCTACGATGCCGAAACCGGCAAGCAGGTCTGGCGTTTCTACACCATTCCCGGCGATCCATCCAAGCCGTTCGAGACACCCGCCCTTGAGATGGCCGCAAAAACCTGGAAAGGGGAATGGTGGAAAATGGGTGGCGGCGGCACCGCCTGGGATGGCCTGACCTACGATCCTGAATTAAACCTGCTTTACATTGGCGTCGGCAACGGCGGCCCCTGGAACCAGGGCATACGCGCGGGTGGCAGTGGCGACAATCTGTTCGTGTCCTCCATTGTGGCGGTGAACGCCGATACCGGGGAATACGTCTGGCACTACCAGACAACACCCGGCGACACCTGGGACTACACCGCGACACAACACATGATATTGGCCGATATGGAGATCGGCGGCAAGCCGCGCAAGGTCATCATGCAAGCGCCCAAGAACGGCTTCTTCTATGTGCTGGATCGCCAGACCGGCGAACTCATTAGCGCCGAGCCCTTTGTCGCCGTCACCTGGGCGAGCCATATTGACATGAAAACAGGCCGCCCCGTGGAGCGTGAAGGCACGCGATATTACGAAAAGGGCGTCCCCTCGTTTCAGCTACCCTTCGCCTTCGGCGCCCACGATTGGCCGCCGATGTCTTACAGCCCTGACACGGGCCTTGTCTATATCCCGGCTATGGAAGTACCGATGATTTACTTTCCGGACCGGGAATTCAAGTACGTTCGGGGCGACTGGAACCTTGGCGCCGTCATTATCGATTCTCCGCCTGTGCTGGGAGACGAAGAGGAACTCAAACGATTCGTATCGAAGGCGCTCGAGTTGGAAAAAGGCCTGACCGCCGAGGACCTGGGGATTATGCAGGGCGTCCTGGAGAAACTGGAGACTCCAGACAAGGATATAACCGTGGCCGACCTGCAGGGCGCCCTTGGTATCATGCGAAAATTGATCAGGGCCCGGCTGATCGCCTGGGACCCGGTTGAGCAAAAAGAGGTCTGGCGAGCTGAACGCGCTGATGTCTGGAATGGAGGCACCCTGGCAACCGCGGGCAATCTGGTGTTTCAGGGTACCGGCAGTGCACAGTTCAGTGCGTATTCAGCCGATACCGGTAGGGAGTTGTGGTCTGCGCCAACCCAGACGGGTGTCATTGCCGGGCCGATTACCTACACCGTAGACGGTGAGCAGTATGTCGCGGTGCTTGCCGGTTGGGGCGGAGGCGGGCCATTGACGTTCGGGAAACTGGCTAACCTGTCAGACACAAACTCCTGGCGCCGCGGGAACCTGAACCGCATTATGGCCTTCAAGCTCGATGGCAAGGATTCGCTACCGCCGCTACCGCCCCTGAAGCCGGTTCCAGAGGCATTGCCGCCCATGCCCGAGGTTACCGCAGACGTCGTGAGGAGCGGCGAAAATATCTTCTCGAGACGCTGCTCGTTCTGCCATGGGGAACTTGCGATCGGAGGAGGTGCCACGCCGGATCTGAGGCACCTGGACCTTTACAAGTATGAGCCGGGCCAGTGGTATGGCATTGTCATCGGCGGTACCGCCGCGCACCTTGGCATGCCGAACTTCGGCGGCAAACTCAGCGTGGAAGATGCCGATGCACTGCGGGCATTCGTCATAAAGCGGGTGCACGACGAGCCGGCAGAAGTTCGAGCCGCAGCCGGTGGAGCGAAAATGTAGCGCACCGCCGTGGCCCACGACGCGGTTGTTGGAAAGTGTGTAACATTCACCGCGTTCATATCACCCCAGACACTATTGGCGCAAAGGCAGTCATACTGTCCATTAGCGAGCTGTTGCCGAGCCCGTGGCCGGGAAACAAGGATGCGAAATTGCCCTGCTCGCCATGCAGAGCCGTGTAATTGAGCACCACGGTCTGCGCCAGCAGATTGACGTTGTTGGCGGCGGGCGTGGCGCCGGTCTCAACCGAGGCATCGCTGCGCATATGGCCGAGTTGCTGGTGCCGTGCCTGTTGGCTGCTGTCGCCACCGAGTAGTTGGAGTCTGCCGTCGGAATTGTAAACGAGGTAAAACGCTGCTGCCGGGGATGGATTATCGCCGGTCCAGACGCCCCTTTGCCGCGGCCAGCATTTAAAGCGCCGAAATGGCAGCGCGCCGATCAGCGACCGCAACCACCGCAGCGCACTTGCAGGCCTGACTGTGTGCAGTGCCAGGGTGATTGTGATCGGACTCGATAATCGGGTAAGCTGCCTTTGAATGCCCCGAGTTGCAGGGGTCAAGGAATTGCGATGATCGACAATTCGTTTCCGGAGGCTGGTATGAACACATTGAAAACTCCCACAGCGCACTTCTTCGCACGCTGCGTGTTGGCACTCAGTGCATTGTTAATGGCAACAGGCACTGCACAGGCTCTCGCCACCGGCGACCTGCAATCAGTGGTTGATGAGGCCTACGCCAAATACAAAGGCCTGAAAGACGGGAAAAACGCCGACTATATTCCCGAGCTCGCCAAGGTCCCCTCCGAACTGTTCGGTGTCGCCATCATCACCGTCGACGGCAAAGTCTATACCGCAGGTGATGTCGACTATAGCTTCTCCATCCAATCGGTCGCCAAGCCCTTCACCGCTGCGCTGGTCATGGAAGAACAAGGAGTTGAGGCACTGCGGGAAAAAATCGGGGTAGAGCCAACGGGTATGCCCTTCAACTCCGTCATCGCGCTGCAGCTCAACGAACAGCGCTCGGTCAACCCGCTGGTAAACGCCGGCGCGATCGCCGCGGTAAGCATGCTGGAAGCAGAGTCCCCCGAACGGCGTTGGAGCAAGATACTGGACTGGTACAGCGAACTGGCCGGAGAAAAGCTTGGACTGATCGACGACGTCTACGTTTCGGAGTCTGAAACCAACTACAACAACCGTGCTATCGCCAACATGCTGTTCAATTTTGGTCGCCTCTACAGCGACCCCCTGGAGGCAGTTGACGTATACACCAAGGAATGCTCCGTGGGCGTGACCGCCAAGCAACTGGCGATGATGGGTGCCACACTGGCCAACAACGGCAAGAATCCCAAAACCGGCAAGCAACTCATCAGCAAGGGCAATATTCCCGAGCTCCTGGCAATCATGTTTATGGCTGGATTTTATGACGAGGCTGGCCTCTGGGCATATTCTGCCGCCCTGCCGGCCAAGACCGGTGTTGGCGGCGGCATTGTCGCGGTGGTTCCCGGCAAGATGAGCATTGTGGCCTTTTCGCCGCGACTCAACGAGGCCGGCAATAGCGTCAGGGCACTCAAGGCTATCGAGCACATCTCCCGCTCCCGGGGTCTTGGCCTGTTCGGCCCCAACCCCGAATAGGGCTTCGGTGCAGACACGGGCATGGCACAAAACCAGGCGCTTGCGCGACCAGCCTACCCTCTCCCGCTGACATTACACCATTATGGCGCTATATCTGGTAACCGGAGCGACAGGTTTTATAGGCAAGGCACTGTGCCATAGCCTGCAATCCAGCGGCCACCGGGTACGGGCGTTACTGCACCACAACGCTTGCGGACCCTGGCATGAAAGCTATAGCGTCAACCTCGGCCATGATCCCTTGCCCTCGTCACTGTTGGACCGGGTGGACGGAATCTTTCATTGCGCTGGTGCTGCCCACTTTCGCGGCCTGTCGAGGGTCGGGCGCAGCGCCCTGTGGCAACTGAACGTCGATGCGACAGAACAACTGATCGGCGCTGCTGCCGCTGCCGGCGTACCCCGACTGGTTTACTTCAGTAGTGTGCAGGCGGTGGGTAGGCCGGGGGATGAGCCAGTGGACGAAGACTGGCAATGCCCTCCGGACAACCTTTACGGTGAGTCCAAGCTCGCTGCAGAAGCATTGTTGCAGCGAGCGGCCGGCAATGGGATTCCGCATGCCGTCATCCTGCGTCCCTGCCTTGTATACGGACCGGGAGTCAAGGGCAACTTGAGAAGAATGCTGGAGGCTATCGACCGGGGGCGTATGCCGGCGCTTCCACAGACCCACCAACAGCGCTCGATGGTGGGATTGGGTAATCTTGTCGATGCGGCGCGACTGGCGATGGACAGCAGGTCTGCCCGGGGACGCCTCTATATCGTATGCGACGACCATGACTACTCGACCCACGCACTGTACGATGCCATGGGCCAGGCACTGGGCCGTCCCGCTCCCGGGTACCGACTACCGCTGGGACTGTTCCGCTGGGCAGCCCGACTCGGAGACCTCGGGAATCGCCTGAGCGGCGCCGCCATGCCCTGGGACTCAGCCGCCTACCAACGCCTGTTCGGCAACGCCCGCTACAACGCAGCCAGGATCAAGACGGAACTGGGCTGGCAGCCACGGCAGGATTTCTATTCCTGCCTGCCCGACATCGTTGCAGAAATGCGCAGTCGGCAGCGATCAGGGCAAGTGGGTTGATGTTTCCAATTGTTTCGCTGCTGCTGGTAGCCGCCATCACCCTCGGCCTGTCGCGCTGGGGAGGCCAACTACTGATTCGCCATGCAGCGCAATTGGGCCTGCTACACGAGCCTAACGAGCGCAGTTCTCATATCCAACTCGTTCCCCACGGTGGCGGCCTCGCTATGGTGCTGGCATTCGCGCTGGCCTTGGCAATGCTGGGCCCCACCGGGGTACTGGACTGGCGTTTTACCAACTGTCTACTGGTCGCCGGATGCCTGCTGGCGGGGCTGGGGCTTTGGGACGATATATCGCCGCTTCCCGCCGGGTACCGGCTGATCGGTCAATGGGTGGCCGTGATCGCGGCGCTGATGGTGCCCGTTCACTCTATAGCCGCACTCTCTCTGCCGGCGTGGCTGGCGCTTGGCATAGCGGCACTTCTCATGATGTGGTGGATTAATCTGTTCAACTTTATGGATGGCATTGATGGCCTGGCGGCAAGCGAGGCCTTTTTTATCTGTGCCGGTGCAGCACTTCTTACCATGGGGAGCCGCCCCTCCCCAACTCCGGAGTTGGTGTCTGTCATGTTGCTGCTGATGGCAGCGCTTGCCGGCTTCCTCAGCTTGAACTGGTCGCCGGCGCAGGTTTTCATGGGTGATGTCGGCAGCACCTTTGCTGGCTATGTCCTGGGGATCTTTGCCCTGGACAGCATCTCCACTGACCAACTGCCTATGGTCACATGGTTGGTGCTTGGCAGCGTTTTTTGGGTAGACAGCACAGTGACATTATTGCGGCGGATTCTGGGCGGTGAGCGCTGGCACACCGCTCACCGCAGCCATGCTTACCAGCGCTATGCAGGCTCTCTGGCCCGATATTACCAGCGCCGGGGACAATCAATGACGGAAAGGCGAGCTAGCGCGCATCGCACCGTCACAATAGTGGCAATGACCATCAATATACTGTGGTTGCTGCCACTGGCCTGGCTTGTCATAATAGCACCTTCATGGCAACTGGCGTGGCTGAGTTTGGCCTGGCTGCCCCTGGTGTGGCTCACCTTGTTTTCAAGCATGTATGAGTAATCCCTTTCTTTACGAGTGGCGAACCAGAATGCCACGAAGCGCTATGCAGCGCAGCCTGTTGGTATTTGATGCCCTCGTTATACCGTTCTTGCTTTGGGTTGCTTTTTCGCTGCGACTGAAAACCCCTTACATGATACCCGCCGATGAGTGGATTCTGTTCCTCGCGGCGCCGTTGATCAGCATCCCGGTTTTCATCAGGCTAGGCCTGTATCGTGCCGTCATCCGCTATCTCGGCCAGAAGGCACTTTGGACTATCGTCAAGTCCGTCACTCTGACTACCATGCTGTGGGCGGTGCTGGCCGTCATCGTAGCCCATTACAGCGGCCTGCCCCGGTCGGTGCTGCCAATTTTCTGGGTACTGAACATTGTTACCATCGGTAGCGTAAGGCTCATCATCAGGCATGTCTATCTGCGCCCTGGGGAGGGCACGGGCAGGGCTATTGTATGGGGTGCGGGCTCCGCCGGGGTACAACTCGCCGGTGCGCTGCGCTATGGGCGGGAATTAGTCACCGTGGCCTTCGTCGACGATGACCCCCGGATGCAAGGCCAGGAAATCGCCGGCCTGCGGGTGTTCCCGCCTGCTGCTATCGCGCAGCTGATCGACCAGTATGAAGTTGGCGACCTGCTACTGGCGATTCCCTCGGCTGATCAAAAGAATCGCCGGCGCATTTTGCGCTACCTCGAGCCTTTGCCCGTTCACGTCAGGGTCGTGCCGGCCATGAACGAGCTAATCGCTGGTCGTGTCAACATTGAAGACCTGCGCGAGGCCAATGTTGGCGATCTGCTGACGCGGGAAGAGGTTGAACCGGTTTGTGAGTTGTTGAGCCACAACGTGTTTGACAAATCTGTACTGGTGACCGGGGCCGGAGGTTCAATCGGCTCGGAGATATGCCGTCAGTTGATCCCGCTGAAACCCAGACGACTGGTCATGCTGGATCATTCTGAGCACGCACTTTACAACGTTCATCAATCGCTTCCCCCTTGCCACAACGTCGAGATCGTCGCACTGCTGGGGTCGGTTCAGGATGGGGCATTGATGCTATCGGTGCTGCAGGAATACGAAGTACACACCGTTTACCATGCTGCCGCTTACAAGCATGTGCCAATCGTTGAGAACAATCCCGTGGCGGGGATCAAGAATAATGTGTTTGGCACCCTTGCGGCCGCCGAGGCTGCGCTGTCTGCGCACATCGAAACTTTCGTGTTGATTTCCACTGACAAAGCCGTACGGCCTACCAACATCATGGGAGCGAGCAAGCGGGTTGCGGAATTGCTGGTGCAAGCTATCCAGGACGATGCCCGCAACCAGGGCAGCAGTAAGACCCGCTTCGAGACCGTGCGTTTTGGTAACGTTCTGGAGTCTTCGGGCTCCGTTGTCCCCCTGTTCCGGCAGCAGATCGCCATGGGCGGCCCCGTGACAGTTACCCATCCAGAAGTTACTCGCTTTCTCATGTCGATTCCCGAGGCCGCTGGACTGGTCATACAGGCTGGAGCCCTGGGTGAAGGCGGCGATACCTTCGTCCTCGACATGGGTGCTCCCATCAAGATCAACAATCTCGCGAAAAGCATGATCCAGCTCGCGGGCCACACGGTCAAGGACAGCGAAAATCCCGATGGCGCGATCGAAATCAAGTATGTCGGCTTGCGGCCCGGCGAGAAATTGCACGAAGAGCTTTTCATTACCGGGAATGCGACTGCAACCCGACACCCAAAAATTCTTCGCTCCGAGGAAACCTCGGTCAAGTGGACCTGGCTTCGCCCCAAACTCGAATCCCTGAGAAATGCAGTCGATCAGCTCGATAAGGCGAAAATTGACGCAACCCTGCGCACCCTTATCGAGGCTCAGGGTGACAACACATCACAGCGCCCTTTTACCGCCGAGGTCGTACCACTGCGGGACAAGACACTCTAGCAGGCTGCCCAGGCCCCAAAGGCCTGGCCGCCGAATCGGTGAGCTACGGCGGCTAGCTCCTGCCATAGCTGTCCTCGAATCGCACGATATCGTCCTCACCCAAATAACTGCCACTCTGCACTTCAATAAGGTGCAATGCCAGCTTACCGGGATTGCGCAAGCGGTGCTTTTCTCCCAGCGGGATATAAACGCTCTGGTTTTCGGCCACCACCTGCCAACGCTCACCTACTTGCACCTCTGCGGTACCCTTTACCACAATCCAATGCTCGGCACGGTGATGGTGCATTTGCAGCGAAAGCGATTCACCGGGTTTAACGACGATACGCTTGACCTGGTAGCGCTCTCCCTTGTCAACGCAGTCGTAACTGCCCCACGGGCGATGGACCTCCCGGTGGGACAGATGCTCCTCGCGGCCCTGTTGATCCAGCAATGCCACCAGTTGCCTCACATCCTGTACCCGCTCCCGGGTTGATATCAGTAACGCATCCCGGGTATCAACCACCACCAGGTCGTCTACTCCGATTGCTGCGATGAGGTGGTCCTCGGCATGAAACAGGCAGCCGTTGCAGTCTTCGGCCAGCACATCGCCCAGTTTAACGTTGCCCTGCTCATCCTTGTCCATCACTTCCCACAGCGATGACCAACTGCCGAGGTCACTCCAGAAGGTATTTAACGGAATCATCCAGGCGCGCTCGGTCCGTTCCATCAATGCGTAATCGATGGACTTGGAGTCGCAAGCTTCAAGCGACTCCTTGTGCAAGCGAATAAAATCCAGATCCTGGCTGGCATGCTCTAGCGCCCGACGACAACAGGCAACCATGTCCGGTTCAAAGCGCGTCAATTCCTCGATCAGGGTCGAAGCCCTGAACACGAAAATACCACTGTTCCAGAAATATTCGCCGCTGTTTATATACTCGCTGGCCGTCGGCGCGTCAGGTTTTTCAACGAATCTGGAGACCGCCGCGCCACCCTCGTCACCAGCGCCAGCCTGAATATAGCCATAGCCGGTTTCAGGTTTATCCGGCTTGACGCCGAATACCACCAGAAAGCCCTGCTCAGCCCGCTCTACAGCGCGCTGCAACGCCTCGCTAAACTTTGGCTGATCACGAATCATATGATCAGCCGGCAAAACGACCAACACCGGGTCGCGGTGCATTTGCAATGATCTCAAGGCAGCCATGGCAATCGCGGGAGCGGTATTGCGTGCAACCGGCTCCAGCAGGATAGCTTCCGGCTTGTAGTTGAGCTCGAGGAGTTGATTGGCTATCAGGAAACGCTGATCATCGTTGCAAACTACGAGCCCGGCGGAGAGGTGGTCAACCCTGTGCACGGTTTCCTGCAGCATCGACAGTGATCCGGACAACTTCAACAATTGCTTGGGGTAATGTTTGCGTGATCGCGGCCAGAGGCGCGTTCCACTGCCACCGGAAAGGATCACGGGAAGCACCTTGGAAGTGCCCGCGGTCACCTTTTTACCATCACCAGCGTCAGACATAGTAAACCTCATTTTTTGCACGGGCAGGACACCCATCATTAAAGACAATAAACCTGGCGCATTCCACCAAACCCTCGATTTTAAGGCAGGCCCGTGGCGACTTTCACCGCTTTTTGCCGGACCCGCCCAAGCATTCAGGGGATGCTGGTGCCTGCTCGAGACGAGACTGCCACTCCGCAGGGGTATAGGTATGCAGTGCCAGCGCATGTACGCCATCGGCAAGGAAACCTGCTAGCTGCTGGTACACCATCTGGTGGCGAGCCACCTTGCGCTTACCAGCAAACTGCTTGGATACCACTACCACCTTGAAGTGGGATTCTGAACCCGGCGGCACATTGTGCATGTGACTCTCGTTCGCTACCGAAAGGTAGCTGGGAGCAAAGTTGTCTCGCAAAGTCCGTTCAATGGACGACTGAACGCTCATAAACTCTATTCCTGGCCATCATTTCACCGTTATTATAGGCTTGCCAGCTGCCAAGATCCCCCCTTTTCACCAGCAGGCAATGCCCCGGGGCAATCATCAGTACTATGTCGCTCTTCCACTTCAAGCACATCGCCAACCGCTTTCTGTTTTGGATCCTTGGTACCTGCCTGCTGATATTTTTCGGCTTTTCGACACTGCTCTATCGGCAAGCCAGCGCTTTGCTGCGCCTGCAGTCACAGGCCAGGGCCGAGCTGGAGGTCAGTCTGATTGTGCAGGATATCGAGGCACTGCTGCTGGGCACCAGTAATAACGTGCGCACCGCCCGCAGCAGCCTGCTTAACACCGGAACCCATATTCACCAGCTTGAGAGCTTGTTGCGAGAGCTGGTGCAGGACAATGCTGCCATTTACGGTATGGCATTGGCACTGGAACCCGACATTGCTGTGGGCAGGGACCGCTTCGCCCCCTATGCCTATCGCACCGGCGACGGCATTCAAGTAATGGATCTGAGCGAAGCGTACGACTACCGCCAACGTCCCTGGTACCGCGAGGCGATCGATCAGGGCAGATCTACCTGGTCCGAGCCCTACTTTGATCGAGGTGCCGGTAATATCCCTATGGTAACTTACAGCTCACCGGTGATCACCGGCAATGGGTCTTCCATATCGCGTTTTCTCGGAGTGATAACCGCTGATATCAGCCTGCAAACTTTGGACGAGCTTGTCAGCATGAGCGCGCTGGGGCTTGCACAGGGTTATGTATTTATCGTCTCGGCAGGCGGGCGGATCATTACCCATCCGCATCCACAGCTTCGCATGGTAGAAATGCATCAATTGCCGGGCTGGTCCGAGGGCGATGCGCGACTGAAATCGCTGCTGCAGGCCGCCGAGCGCCAACAACGCGGTCAAATAACGGTACCGTGTCTTGAGCAACCCGAGCGGCAATGCTGGCTGTCTTACCAACCCTTGAAAAATTCAAACTGGTCGATCGTCGCTCGCGTTCCCGTGGAGGAACTGGAAGCGAGCGCACGAGATTGGAGGCAATGGATAATAGCGGGATTCACGGCGTCCTGTGGTTTATTGATCCTGCTGATACTCACCTTGTCTCGAATGCTGAGCGAGCCGATCAAGACGCTGGCAACGCATACCCGCCATATCGCCCGTGGTGATATCAATAAGCCGATGCCGCCGTTGCAACTGCAGGACGAAATCGGCATGCTCGCCCATGACATCGGCGCCATGCAGGCAGATCTGCAGGAGCATATTACCCAACTCACAGAGGTAACCAGTCGTCGGCAAAGAATGCAGACTGAGCTTGCTATCGCCGCCAGGATTCAGGCGCAGATGCTGCCGGACGGCGGGCACAGTCGGCTCCAACTCGGCACCATCGAGTTGGTTGCGAGCACCCGACCAGCCCGCCAGGTGGGCGGTGACTTGTATCTGTACCAGATTCTGGCCCGGCAACAACTTTTCTTTTTTATTGGCGACGTTTCCGACAAGGGTGTACCCGCAGCGCTGTTTATGGCGCAATGTGCGGCGCAGATCCGCGAGTTGCTTGGCAACACCCAGACACCGGCACAATTGCTTGCCGGGCTAAACCGCCGGTTGCTAATCAATAACGATAACTGCATGTTCGTCACGGCTACGGCGGGTGTAATCGATATCGACGATGGTGGTTGCTGCCTTGCAAGCGCCGGCCATCCACCCCCCCTGCTGTTAAACCCGGCGTCGGACGAACCTCTTTGCCGACCGCAGCTGGAGGCCGGGCCGGCCCTTGGACTGGTGAGTGACGCCCGTTATGAACAGGAGTCGTTATTTCTGCAACCCGGTGCTACTCTCCTGCTCTATACCGATGGCGCGGACGAGGCCGCCGACCCCAGCGGGATCCAGTTGGGACACGAGGGGCTGGCACTGTTGGCCGAGTCCCGGCAGAAAAAGTGTGCCGATAGCCTGGTGGAGGACCTGATGCGGGATATTATGGATTACCAGCACGGTCATGCCTTCGATGACATGACCCTGGTGACAATCAGCAACCACAGGCCGGCATGAAGGCCTTCGGCACTGTTCGGCTTGCAAGTTGCCACGCCTCCCTATCGACGGCCAATGCCATGGTGCAAAGGTATTGCAAACGGTATGGAATCGACCCGGCAATACAGCACAATTTGCTGTTACTGCTTGAGGAAGCATTAGTCAATATTATCAATCACGGCTTCGATGATAATGACCCACACTCTATCGATTTCAGCATTTACCGTGAGCCACCCCATACCGTATTGCGCTTTCAGGATGACGGCAGGCCCTTCGATCCAACACGACAACCGCTACCAGCCCCGGACCTTCCCACCGAGGACACGCAGGTGGGCGGTCTTGGCGTCTGCCTGATGCGAGGATTGGCGACAAAGGTCCGCTATCAAAGATCCGGCAAATACAATATCCTGATGCTCTATTGCAGTACTGAAACCGCATTGTCATGAGCCATAAATTGAGATGGCCATCCAAACCGAAAACGCGAGGAACACGAAATGTCGCTCGACATCCAGGTAATTGAGCAAGCCGCGGGTATCAAGAAGGTTGAACTGAAGGGCCGGCTCGACACCTTGACCGCGCCAAACCTGGATGCAGCTCTGGCTCCTCCTACCCTGGAAAATTCCAATACCCTGGTGTTCGATATGGCGGAGCTGGAATACATCAGCAGTGCCGGTCTGAGGAGCATCCTGGTTGCCAATAAGTTGATGAAGGCAAACAATGGACGAACCTGTATTCTTAGCCTTCAGCCCCAGATTCAGAAAGTGTTCGATGTCGTCAGGGCTCTACCCGATGTGCCCGTTTTCAGAGATGACGCCGAAATGGACGATTACCTGGATATGATTCAGCGCAGGGCCCTTGATAAGGATGCCCCATAGCGGTGCAACCCTATTGCCCCTGGGTATATTTACCCTGATTGCGACCGACCTCCGCTGCAATGACTTCACTGACTTTACCAGCAATTATCTGGCTGCCCAGCGCGGTAAAATGAATCTGGTCGTAGTAGTAGTCCAGCGTCGGCGGCAGTAGAGATTTGCAGTCAACGGTCGGGACTCCCATCTGCGAGCTCAATTGCTCCACTGCTGCATCGATCTTTTGCATCAGCGCCGATATCACCCGGGGAGAATAAAACTCAGTCACCTCGCAATGGAAAGCATTGCCTACGCTACCGTGCCAGAATTGCGATAGCTCCTGCTCCGAGTATTGCTGCTTTTCGAACCACGGCTGGCGCGCCACCACCACTATAGGTGCTTTCGCCTTGGCCAATTCCAGGGTCTCGGCGAATGCCTGCCTGAACTGCTGCAAAAAGGCGCCGGTTTCAGGCACTTCTTCAATGGTTTTCAGGGCATTGGCCCGCATCCTGCGAGCCTCGAGGTATCTCCGCCCTGCGTTCTTAAAGGTCTGGGTTTCGCGGGCTCGCCGGCGCCCCAGTATCTTCCTCAGCGCCAGGCCCTTTGGCGTGAATGAGAAGGCAATCTCCGGGTGCTCGGCGAACATCGCGTTAACAGTCTTTTTCTCGGTAATACCGGCCTCGGGCGCCCCAAGTTCGAGCCACCTTGCGACCTCACTGGCACCGAGTAACAACACGATTGCGTCTATATGGTCGTATTGCGGTAGCAGCTTGCGAAACATCGCGTTGAGCGTGGTGGTATCGGTGAGCGACCTGCCCACATTACCCACCTGGACCTCCACACCCGCAAGCTCCGGCGCCTTTTTCAGGTGTATTTCCAGGCTTCCTCCTGGCGAGGTGTCCTGGTCGAGGAGGAGGCTCTCCATGGAACTTCCGCCGCAACAAAGCACCTTGAAAAAGCTGCTTCCCCGAGGAGGCTCGCTGCCCCGCTCCCCAAGAGAATTATTGACCACACGAACCTTGCGCTCGAGAGTTGGCAATATTTCCGGGTCCGGCTCGAAAATTGTCAGGCGCTTGGGTACGCAGGCCCGATAACTGGTGCGGCGCAGGTACTGCCTGGCAGCGAACTCAGCCACTACAAACAGTGCGACCAGGGCGAGTAGAGATAGCAACACAGCGAATAGGATATTCATGATCACCGGGGCGGGTTAATTAGCGGAAATTGGTTTAGCCATTCTTGCGGCGGGCTAGTAGACCCTTCAGGTCAAGCTCGATATAGGGGTCGTTCCTCAACACCAGAACTAACCAGGCAATACCCAGCACTGCCACAGAGGCCACCCCCGCTGCAATCAGCTCCCAAATGCCTTCGGGGTTAAACGTATGCTGCACCCAAACCAGCAACGCCAGGACAGGGATGGCGGCAATCAACGGCTTGAGATACACGTAACGGAGATATTCCAACACAGGAACATCCAGCAAGGCACAGCTTTTGTATACGAGATAGATCGCGAAGATAACATTGGGTATCGCAGTTCCCAGCGCCACCCCAAGAATGCCCAGCGGTTTCACCAGAATAATGCTGATAACAACGTTCAGCACGGCCATTACCAGGAAAAACAGGCTGGGTTGCCTGGGGTTACCAATTCCCATTAACAGCGGCATCGAGACGCCCCGGGCTGGTAGAAGAAAGAGGAAGGACAACACCAGCACAAACAGGACCTGGCCACTGTCGTGCTCAAACTCAGGTCCAATCCACCAGCCCAGAAACTTCCCGCCGAGCACCATCAGAAACAAGCATCCTGCCATCGTCAGGGCAAGCGCCACCTTCGACCACTTCAAAAACATTGCACGCAGGTCATCCATCCTCCCTTCAGTGTGAAGCTTGGTGGAATTGGGCATCACCACCATCGCTATGGCGATGATGAACTCCATATAGTAAATCGTAATGCTGTTGGCGACGCTGTAGAACGTTATCCGGCTCACATCGCTGAAAGCACCGATAACCAGCGCGTCTGTCTGGTAGCTGAGCTGGATACCCAGGTTGAGGATCAGGACATAGATACTGAACGAAAAAATCTCCTTGAGGACACCGGGCTCGAATTTCCGCAGGCTCAGGCGAATCTCCGGGTAGGTTCGATGCATGACGTAGGTGGACACCAGGAATTCAAACGAGATATGAATCAACTGGATAACCGCAACTGTAATTATCGACGGTGCGACATCCAGCAGCACCAGGGTCAGAACCAGTCGCAACACCACCGCCGCGGCGAGAATCAAATTGCGAATCACGAAATCCTGGTGGGCGGCAAATACCGCCCCGGGCAAGCGGCCGATAAAGCCACCGGCGATACTGAAGACGACGATTACCAGCGCGCGCTGGGCCGAATCCAGGTGTTCCGCAGGGACGTTGAAGAGAATCGGGAGCAGCGCATAGATAACGGCGCCAACGGCGAGACACAGCAGCCCCAGCATCAGGTAAAGGCCGGCGAAACCGCCGACAATTTCGTTCACTTTTTTATAGTCTTTTTCAGCGATGCTTTTCGAGAGGAAGCGCACCGATGCCATCGGTGTGCCCAACACCAGCAACGATAGATAACCGGTAGCCGAAGCCACCAGAATCCATATGCCGTACTTTACACTGCCCAACACGCCAATCGTGTAGGGCATCAGGATAAACGCCGAGAGAATACTCAACAGCGTTAACATCCAGTTGGCACCGATATTCTTTAACATGAACAGGGCTCTTGGTCTGTGGGTTTTATACTTGAAATAATGGGGAGACCAACCGATAAAAAAGTGACTGATTATAGCATGAATAATTTACCCAACTTCGCTGCCGGATCGCAGTTTATTGTGCCACCAGGCACTCGGTTGAGGGTCTATTCAGACTAGCAGAACAGCACATTTATTGCCAAAAGTGCCAACCCGCCTTATCCCAACAACGGCTTCCCTGTTTGGCGGTAGCCTGGCTATACTGACTCCAGGCCGAATCATGGGCAGGCAGACTATAAGGCGCATGGATAAATACGATGTAGTGTTCAAGGGCGAAGTGATGCCCAACCTGCAGTTTGGGCAGGTCGTGACTGCCCTGGCGCGGGCTTTCAATAGCACCGAAGAGCGAGTAGCGGCGCTGTTCAGCGGCGAACCGAAAGTCCTCAAGTCAGGGCTTGAGCGTGCAGCTGCAGAGCGATACCGCGAAGTGCTTAAACAGGCAGGGGCTATTGTCTACCTCCGCCGCAGCGGGCTGCCCACCAAACCACAGGGCAACCAGAAGCACCAGCCAGTGAAGACTCCCATTAGCATTGCGCCAGTGGGAGAATCTCTGCTGCGGGATGAAGAACGCAGGGCTGTTGCAGCCTTGGAGGTCGACACCAGCTCGCTTGAGCTCGCAGCAGTCACTGACGCTCCGCTCCAACCGCCGGAGCAGCCCGCCGCTGTGCAAATTCCCATGAACTCCAGGCTGAGCCTCGCCGAGCCGGGGGTGAATCTTCTGGCGACAGTGCAGGCGAAGGCGGCGGCCAAAATCGTGAGCACGATCGACTTGAGCCTGGCACCGGCCGGAACGCCAGTCCCCTCAAGCAGTCACACCGTTGCGCCTGAATCACCGGATACCAGCCACCTGAAGATCGAGCCGCAGGGGAATATACTCAAGCCCCACGAAAAACCGTCAGCTCCCAAGACGCCACCGCAGGTTCCGGATTTTGAGCTGGAATCCCCGGAATAACCAGGAACGGCAAGCACCTCGGCAACGCCGATAAAGATTTCTAACCCGGGACAAGGGCCAGGGCAATGCCCTGGTCGTACTATCGCCACGGCGCCCCATCGCTTGGCGAGACTTCCTGACAGCGGTGCAAGGTAGCAGTTGGCGCTGCCCCTAAAAAGCCAATCCCTGAACCACTGCAGGACGCCGTAATCCTGCCAACACCTGCCTCGGCACGTATCATCCCAGCTGCCCAAAGCTGGGCGTTAGCGCATCAGCAGCGGTCTGCGCTAAAATGCGGGCTTTTAGAGGTAACCTATCATGGAACAGGCATTGCCGGCCCCGGGCTTGCTGCGCAGGCTCGGGGCAATGGTTTACGATTCGATGTTGGTATTCGCCCTGTTCTTTGCGGCAACCGGCCTTTACCAGTATGTGTCCGGACTTTTGGGGATGGCACCGATTAGCGCCACGGTCAACACAGGGGAAGTCATCAAGGACATCGAGCCAATAGCCGGTGGTATCGTTTTCAGGGTCTACCTGGTATTGGTGATGCTTCTCTTTTTCGTCTGGTTCTGGCACCACAATGGCCAAACCCTGGGCATGCAGGCGTGGCGCCTGCGTCTTGATGATGTCAACGGTGGCCGGGTCAGCTATGGCAAGGCGGTACTGCGCTTTTTTTGTGCCTGGATATCCGCCCTTTGCTTCGGGCTTGGCTACCTCTGGGTGCTGTTTGACAAGGAAAAGTGCAGCTGGCACGACAGGTTGTCTGGATCACGACTGGCTCAGTTACCGAAAAGCAACAACTAGGGCATCTCTGATCAATTAGGTAGTGCCTCAGCGGAGACTCTGGCGCTCATTGGCAGGGCGCGCCGCGAAGGTCAAGGCTGGTTGTCCTTGACGAGTGGTGCAAGCCGATGGCTGCCCCCTTGTCCAATGGTCGCCAGGGGGGGCCGCCCTGCGGGGCCCGTCTAGACCCGCCGCAACAACACCACACCGATCAAGCCACACACGATAATAGGCCACAACACTGCCTGCACCGTTGAAAAATTATACACCAGGCTGGCCGGCCCCAGCAGTTCCTGAATCGTCCAGAAAACAATCCCGACGATGACGCCGGCAAACACGCGATACCCCATGGTTACTTCGCGCAGGGGCCCGAAAACAAAGGAAATCGCAATCAACACCAGGCTGAGAATGGACAGCGGCTGGAACACCTTGCGCCAGAACTCGAGCATGTAGTAGTCGGAATTCAAGTCCTGTGCGTCCCGGTAACGGGCATAGCGCAACAGTGCCATCGATGACAGCTGGTCGGGATCGAGAATGAGGATGTCCAGTAACGCCGGCGTCAGCTTGGTATCCCAGCGCAACTCGCGGTAGTCATGGGTGGTGGTAGCATCTCTGCTGACCCGGGTCTCGGTGACCGACTGTAACATCCAGTAAGCCTCGTCCTCGACAAAGACCGCCTTCTTGGCGAACACGGCTTTTTGCAGAATGCGCTCATCGTCGAAGTCATACAAGGCAATGCCATGGACCAAGCCACCAGGCTGTACACTGTTAAAATGCATATAATGATTACCCTCCTTGTTCCAGACCCCGGTCTTGTAGGAGAACACCTTGTTGCCGGACTGCAACAGGCTTTTGCGAGCCTCCGCCATTTGATCCGTGTAAGGCGCGACATACTCATTGAGCACGATCGCCGCCAGGATCAGAAACAGTGTCGGGCGAAACACGATCCAGACAACCCGCTTGGTCGACACCCCCGCGGCACGCATTACGGTCAGCTCACTGTTATTCGCCAGGGAACCGAGCCCAATCAGGCAGCCGACCATGGCCGCAAACGGCAACCAGAGCCTGAGCTTGCCAGGCATTATCAGCACGGTGTAGAGGAGCGCTTCCCTGAAGGTGTACTCGTTCTCGATCTCATCCAACTCCTCAATGAGACTACCTAACAGGTCGAGGGAAAGTATCACCAGCAACACTAACAGGACTGAAAAAATGACCTGCTTGCTAACGTATCGGGTCAGTATCCTCATTGCCGCTACCCACTGGCCCGGTTGCTACTGCGGTCACGCAGTCGTGGCCCTATCCGCGCCCACCAGTTGGGCCCGTAGTACATCAATAGGCCCAACACAAAGAACAGCAAGTGCACTGGCCAAAGGCCGATAGTGGGGGACAGCTGCTCGTTTTCCACTGCGCCCCGGGCACCATTGAGTGATACCAGGTATGTCATATAAATCAAGACCGCAGGGAACAACTTGGCGTAGCGCCCCTGGCGAGGATTGGTTCGGCTCAAGGCCAGTGCCAACAGGGTAACGACCGGGATGATCAATGGCAGCGAGAGGCGCCACTGCAAGGTTGCCTGGTAGCGCGGTTTGTCGCTACTGAACAGCGCTGCAGTGGGTACCGCATCCCGCTTTTCACTACGGGCCAGCGCTGAGCGGCGATCGTTGATGCGGGCACCATAGGTATCGAACTTCGCCACCTGGAAGTCCTTGAGCCCGGGAGTCCCCTCGTAGTGGTAACCGTTGTACAACTGGAGATAGCGATCGGCAGCGAGGTTCTCGCGCACGATACGACCGCTTTGGGCCACTACCAAATTGAAGCGCGGATGGGTTTCACCCGGTCTGGCATCCTGGGCGCTGGCGAGAAATACGGTTTTCATGCGGGTCTTGTCCTGGTCCAGGCTCTCCACATATGCCACCTGCTTCGAGGAGTTGAACGAGCGAAACTCCCCGGGCAACAGCACACCGAGACTCTCCTTGGTCTCCGGGTCGGCGAGGATTTTCTGCACCTTTGCCTCGCCGGTCGGACTCAGGTAAATGCTGTTATATGCCATGCAGGCCATCAACAAGATCGCCGGTACGCTGGTGTAGGCCAACAACCGAGTGGGGCTCATACCGCTGGTGGAAAGCACCACCATTTCGCTTTCAACGTAAAGCCTGCCATAAGCCAGCAAAATGCCGATAAAAAACCCGAGCGGCAAGATCAGCCCGATAAAATTAGGCATCCGGAAAAGCAATATCTGGAAAACGACGTCGGCAGCGATGTCCCCGGTCGCCGCCTGGTCAAGGTGGCGCACGAAGCGACCGCTCATGATGATTAGCAGCACAACAAAGGTGACCGCCAACATATTTACCAGTATCTCGCGGGTCAGATAGCGAAAAATGAGCACTGCCGTGCCAACCTCCGTGGAAACAACGATAAGGGTATCATTCGAACTCTTTTATGATGTCATTGCGGTCGCATGTTGTCACTTCGGGAGCATTAGCAGCGCAACGGATAAACACCCTGATCACCGAAAAGCCCCTTTGACATGGGCTGGGCTAACTATACACTAAGCAGCCAGGATAAAGATCGCTTTAGCGCCTCAACTCCGAACAAACCCCCTGCCTCCCACGATGGATTGAAATATGAACTTCAAGCTCAGCGTTGTTAGCAATATTGCCGAAACGAAGGCCGACTGCCTGGTACTGGGTAGTTTCAGCGATCAGAGTCGATTGCCCGATTCGGTGCCGGCGGCGTTGGCAGAGCAACTGGACCGGCTCCGTCGCGACGGCGACCTCAACGAGAAGTCCGGGAAGAGCGTCTGGATCTACCATCCTCAGGATGTTCGCAGCAGCCGTTTGCTTGTCATCGACTGTGGAGAAAGCGAGCAGTGGAATACCGACGCCTACCGCGGATTCATCGATCGCTGTGCCAGCGATTTGCAACAAAGCCCCGTCAAAAGTGCTGCAATTTTACTACCCGGTGATGTTCCCGGGCATAGCGGCGTGTGGCAGGCCAGCCAACTGGCGCAAACCCTGACTGCCGCCAGCTACCGCTATGACGCCACCTGCAGTGAAGCTGAGCCGGCTGGCAAGCTGCGGACTGTCACCCTGTTGCACCCCGGTAAAAAAGGGCAAGCAGCACTGAAGCAAGGCTTGCGCGAGGGCCATGCCATAGGCATGGGCCTGCTGCTGGCGAAGGAACTCGGCGACCTGCCCGGCAATGTGTGCACACCGGAATACCTGGCCCAGCGGGCACGCAAACTGGCCCGCGGCCAACAGAAGGTAAGCACCTCGGTGCTCAATGAAAAGCAGATGCAATCGCTGGGCATGGGCGCCCTGCTCTCGGTGAGTCACGGCAGTAGCCAGCCCGCCCGCCTCATCACCATGGAGTACCGTGGTGGCAGTGAAAACACGGCGCCCGTGGTATTGGTTGGCAAGGGGATCACCTTTGATTCCGGTGGCATCAGCCTTAAGCCAGGCGCCAAGATGGACGAGATGAAATACGATATGTGCGGCGGCGCCAGCGTTTTTGGCGTAATACAAGCACTGATCGAGCTACAGGCTGAAATCAATGTGGTGGGGATCGTAGCAGCCTCCGAAAACCTTCCCAGCGGCGACGCCACCAAGCCCGGTGACGTGGTGACCAGTATGTCTGGCCTAACCATAGAGATACTGAACACGGACGCCGAGGGACGTCTGGTGCTCTGTGACGCCCTGACTTATGCCAAAAAATTCAAGCCGGCTGCAGTCATCGATATCGCCACGCTGACGGGTGCCTGTATCATTGCGCTGGGCAACCACAATTCGGGCCTTTTAGGCAACGATCAGTCACTGGTAGATCAATTGCTGGAGGCCGGTCGCAGCAGTGGGGATAGCGCCTGGCAACTGCCGCTTGGTGACGCCTACCAAAAACAACTCAAGAGCAATTTTGCGGACATGGCAAATATTGGCGGCCCTGGGGCGGGAGCGATTACCGCCGCCTGCTTTCTTTCCCGCTTTACAAAGGACTATCCCTGGGCCCATCTTGATATTGCCGGGGTGGCGTGGCGTGAGGGCGACAAAAAAGGGGCAACCGGGCGCCCGGTCCCATTGTTAATGGAGTATTTGTTGCATACTTCCGAGTAATTACTGCTCGATGACGCGCATACACTTTCATCTATTGCCGGACCGATTGAGCGGAGCCCGCGATGTTTACGCCTGCCAGCAAGCCCAGGTGGCGTATAGCAAGGGCCGCAGGGTTCTGATCTGCACAACCGATGCCGAGCATTCACGGCGACTCGACTCCCTCCTCTGGTCATTTCGTGACAGCAGCTTCGTGCCTCACAGTCTGATAACCAGCGGCGAGGAAACGGATGGCACGCCGGCCAATACTGTGCACATCAGCTACGGTGACGATGTCGGTGAGCATCACGATCTGCTTATCAACCTGGCCGACTCGATTCCCAGGTTTTTCAGTCGCTTTGACGAGTTGCAGGAGATAGTGCTCGATCACGAGGACGATCTGGAGCGCAGCCGAAAGCGCTACCGCTATTACCTGGACCAGGGCTATCCCCTTGAACACCACCGCATTCGCCAGCGAATTCTGTCACAGTAACAACAGATGATACCCGACGCGCTCACCGGCTCTGCTATGTTGAAGACGATGGCAGGGAGTCCCCTATGAACAACGACCCGATCAGCGGCGAGCAAGTGGATGCGCATCGTTCCACCCCCTCACCCACAGCGCTTCATGTCCCCAAATTGGGCAATCAGTCGCTTGCAGAAGGCCCAGGCCAAACGTCAAGCGAAGAGGATATACCAGTACTCAATGACATCGTTGCTGAGCCCGCAATCTACCGGCCGGTCCTGGCCAGCACTCACCACGAAGAACCCAGCGCCGATGATGAACTCGCGCGCACCAACAAATACAAAACCCTCAGTGAGCGTGACCTGGAGCGGGCCGAGGCGGCAAACGACACTGCGGTCGCAGAGCCCCCCGCAGCCGACGCCAAAGTCCAGATGCTGATGCTTGACGAATGCCTTATAGACGACGACCTGGAAATCGACTTCGACGATGATAACGCCTTTGAAGACAGCCTGAGCAAACTGGAGCAGGAGCTTGACACCAAGGGGGAAACCAACCAAAAGTGCCAGGCGATCCTGCCCGACCTCGACAAGCTGAATGCCGAGCTGGGAGTCGATCCGCTCCCGCCCGAACCAGAATCCGCAGACCCTGCGACCGGTGCAATAGTGGCCCTGGCTCCAGTTACGGCGCCGCTGCAGCCTTCCCCGTTCGCCATCTCGGCATCGACAGTTTTCACCACCCCTGACACCCCGTTCTGCTTTGCTGCACCGGACGCGGAGCCGCCCAACCAGTTCCCCTCAGGGGCGGAGCTGGAAGCTGCAGTCAACGAGGCATTGGCGCAGGCTCTTCCTGCACTTCAGCAGGCTGTGCTGCAGACGCTGGTGCCGTTGCTCGGTAAAGATTCGCCGCAAAAGGCCTGATACCTGCCCGGCAACCCTCGCCGCAAGCGGTCAGCATGGTATAATCCCGGCCCTTTTACCCGGGGATACAACAGGCCGCAGCATGGAAAAAACCTACCAACCCGCCTCAATCGAAAGCCATTGGTATGACACCTGGGAACGCAACGGCTACTTTGCCCCCAGCGGCATGGGCACCCCTTATTGCATCATGATTCCTCCCCCAAACGTCACCGGCAGTCTGCACATGGGACACGGCTTCCAGGAGAGCATCATGGACGCCCTGGTACGTTATCACCGAATGAAAGGTCACAACACCCTCTGGCAGATCGGCACCGATCACGCGGGGATCGCCACCCAAATGGTAGTTGAGAGGCAACTGGAAGAAGATGGCCTGTCGCGCCATGACCTCGGTCGGAAAGCTTTTATCGACAAGGTCTGGGAGTGGAAAGAACATTCCGGGGGAACAATCACCCGGCAACTGCGTCGCCTCGGCGCCTCACCCGACTGGTCCCGGGAACGATTTACCATGGATGACGGCTTTTATCACGCCGTGCAGGAAGTGTTCATCCGCCTTTACCAGGATGGCCTCATCTACCGTGGCAACCGCCTGGTAAACTGGGACCCTAAACTCCACACCGCCATTTCTGACCTCGAGGTGATATCCGAGGAAGAGGCGGGCAAGATGTGGCACTTTCGCTATCCGCTGAGCGATGGGTCGGGCACATTGACGGTGGCTACCACGCGCCCGGAAACCATGCTGGGCGACACCGCGGTTGCAGTCAACCCGAACGACCCCCGCTACCGGCACCTGGTTGGAAAGACTGTCACACTGCCGCTGGTAGGCCGGGAAATACCAATAATCGCAGACGACTACGTCGATCCGGAATTCGGCACCGGCTGCGTCAAAATCACTCCGGCCCACGATTTTAATGACTATGAAGTCGGTGTGCGGCATCAACTGGCCATGATCAATATCCTTGATCGCGATGCCGCCCTCAACGACGCGGTGCCGGAAGCTTATCGCGGCATGGACCGTTTCGTCGCCCGCAAGGCCGTCGTGGCAGATCTGGAGCGCCTGGGCCTGCTGGAAAAAACCGCTGAACATGTCCTCAAGGTACCCAGGGGAGACCGCTCGGGGGTCGTCATCGAGCCATGGCTGACAAACCAGTGGTACGTCAACACCAAGCCCCTCGCCGAGGAGGCGATTGCTGCGGTGGAAGACGGCCGCATCGAATTTGTTCCCAAACAATGGGAGAACACCTATTTCGCCTGGATGCGGGAGATCCAGGACTGGTGTATATCCCGACAACTGTGGTGGGGGCACCGAATACCGGCCTGGTACGATGAGCATGGCAACATCTATGTCGGCCGCAGCGAGGACGACATCCGCCAGCGGAACCAGTTGGGCGACCGTCCGCTCTACCAGGATGAGGATGTGCTTGATACCTGGTTTTCCTCTGCGCTCTGGACTTTTGGCACGCTGGGCTGGCCGCAGCAGAGCGAATTATTAAAAACCTTTCACCCCACCAACGTGCTGGTAACCGGTTTCGACATCATCTTCTTCTGGGTAGCCCGCATGATCATGCTTACCCTGTATTTCATGCGTGAAGTGCCATTCCACCAGGTTTACGTGCACGGTCTGGTGCGCGACAGCCATGGTCAAAAAATGTCCAAGTCCAAGGGCAACGTACTCGACCCGATCGACCTCATCGATGGCATTGGCCTGGAGGATCTCATAGCAAAACGCACTGCAGGCATGATGCAACCGCAACTGCGAGAGCGCATCGAAAAGATGACCCGCGCCGATTTCCCGGATGGCCTGGCGTCTTATGGCACCGATGCGCTGCGATTCACCTATTACTCGCTGGCATCCACCGGCAGGGATATCAACTTTGATGTCGGCAGGATCGAGGGCTACCGCAATTTCTGCAATAAGATCTGGAACGCAGCCCGTTACGTGCTGATGAATACCCAGGGCCAGGATTGCGCCTGCGGCAATGACGATGCCGACTATCGACTGGGTTTAGCCGAACACTGGATAGTGTCCAGGCTGCAGGAAACCAGCGCCAGCGTTGAAAAAGCCATCTGCCAATACCGCTTCGATCTCGCGTCCCAGGCAATCTACGAGTTTATCTGGAATGAATACTGCGATTGGTACCTGGAGCTTTCCAAGCCGGTACTCTACAGCGATGATGCCGACGTCGCGCTCAAGCGCGGCACGCGACGCACACTGATCCAGGTGCTGGAAGCCACCCTGCGCCTGCTGCATCCGTTCATGCCATTCATAACCGAAGATATCTGGCAGCGGGTAGCGCCGCTGGCGGGTCGTTCTGGCGACAGCATCATGCTAGCCAAGTTTCCTCAATGCGAACCACAGCTGATCGACCCCCAGGCCGATGCCGATATCGAGTGGCTCAAGTCGGTGATCCTGGCGGTGCGCAACATCCGTGGCGAAATGAATATTCCCCCCGGCCGCGAAATGCCGCTGTTGCTGAAAGGCGGCTCGGAGCAAGACAGGCGACGACTGCTACAAAATCATGACTTACTTGCGCGCCTCGCCAAACTCTCTAACATTGCATGGCTGGATCCAGGGCAGCCAGCCCCTGATTCAGCCACCGGCCTGGTTGGAGACCTGGAGATACTCGTGCCCATTGCCGGCCTCATCGACAAAAATGCAGAAATCACGCGTTTGCAACGGGAGATCACCAAGTTGAGGAAAGACCTGGAGCGCAACCAGGGCAAGGTGGCCAACCCTGCGTTCGTTGCCCGTGCACCAGCGGCGGTAGTCGACAAGGAGAGGCAAAAGGTCGAGATGCAGACCCACGCTGTGGCTAAACTTGAGCAGCAGCTGGCCAGCATTCAGGCGCTTTAACGTTGTCGCTTGCCTGAACCCTGGCCCGGCGGGCTCGGATATTCGCCTGACAACATTGCTATACCACTGATTGCTATACCACTGCAGAAGAACCGGGCCCGTTGCCTCTAGCCAGGCATTGACTTGCCCTGGTTACGCTGGAACGGCACGCGATAACCCCTACAAGGCTCTTCATGCTAGACTACGCGCCCGCCGCTGTTCAGGTAGCACTTGTCAATTCCGCTCAATGTGGTGATTTGGACGACTCGACGGCTGCAGAGCGACGGACAACAACATCGATCAATCCACAAATCAGGATCCTTCCATGTCTCCTATTGCCTCCTATATTGTTTCTATCATTCTCGGCACCGTTGCCGGCGGCCTGTTTGCGGGCTACCACGCTGGCACGACATTCAGCTTGAACCTAGCTACCTGCGGTGCTTTTGCAGCGGTGGCCCTGGTGGGCGCGCTGGTCAACCAGGTCATGGTTGCAAGCCGGGGCGCTGCCAAGCTTGGCACGGCCGCTGCAGGCGCAACCACCGCAGCCGCACGCCCTCAAAAATCGGACACCAAGGCTGCCCCGCCCGCGACCGCAAAAGCTGGCGCTCGCGAGCAAGGTCTCGTCAAGTGGTTCAACTACACCAAGGGCTTCGGGTTCATTACCCGCAACAGCGGCGATGATATTTTTGTGCATTTCAAATCCATTCGCGGCGAGGGCAATAACAAGCGCGGCCTGCGTGACGGTCAGCGGGTTGAGTTCAACGTCACCGAGGGCGAAAAGGGCCTCCAGGCCGAAGACGTAGTTATTCTCCCCTGATCCCGCCTTTGAGGGCCGCGCGCCGAGCCTTGAACGGCGTCCGCCGCGGTCAAATTGCCTGTTCACAAGAAGTTATTGCGAAAAGCCATTGATTTACGTCATCGCAAAACCTAGACTCTGCACGAATAATAAATAGGAATAAGGATATAGATAATGTGGCGACCCCACTCGCCGTCACCCTTGGACATGTCGGCATCACGCCGTCACTCAATGGTCAGGAATTAAATTCTATGAACACAGCAAATAAGTATCTCGACCACCCGGAGTACAACTACAAAGTTGTCAGGCAGTTTGCCGTCATGACTATTGTATGGGGTATTGTTGGCATGCTGGTCGGTGTCATCATCGCCGCCCAGTTGGCGTGGCCTGTTCTTAATTTCGATTTGCCCTGGCTTCATTTTGGCCGGCTGCGTCCATTGCACACCAATGCCGTTATTTTTGCATTCGGTGGCTCTGCCCTGATGGGGACATCCCTTTTCGTGGTGCAGCGCACGTGCCAGACGCCCCTGATCTCCAACAAACTAGCGGCCTTTGTCTTCTGGGGGTGGACGCTGGTCATCGTCCTCGCCGCGATAACGTTGCCGCTGGGCATCACTTCCAGTAAGGAATACGCCGAGCTCGAATGGCCGATCGACGTCTTGATTACCATCGTCTGGTTATCTTACGCGGTGCTATTTTTCGGTACCATCACCAAGCGCAAGGCGCCCCACATCTACGTCGCCAACTGGTTCTATGGGGCTTTTATCGTCACCGTCGCGATTTTGCACGTGGTCAACAGCGCCGCGATCCCGGTGAGCCTGACCAAGTCCTACTCAATCTATTCCGGCACCACCGACGCCATGATCCAGTGGTGGTACGGCCACAACGCGGTGGGATTCTTCCTCACCGCCGGCTTCCTGGGCATCATGTACTACTTTGTGCCGAAGCAGGCCGAGCGACCGGTTTACTCCTACCGCCTGTCAATCGTGCACTTCTGGGCACTGATCGCTATTTATATATGGGCTGGTCCACACCACCTGCACTACACCGCCCTGCCAAACTGGGCGCAGAGCGTGGGTATGGCAATGTCACTCATCCTGCTGGCCCCGAGTTGGGGTGGCATGATCAATGGCATGATGACCCTGTCAGGTGCGTGGCATAAGCTGCGAACTGACCCGATTCTGCGTTTCCTGGTGGTCTCGCTGTCCTTCTACGGCATGTCGACCTTCGAGGGCCCGATGATGTCGATCAAGACCATCAACTCCCTCTCGCACTATACCGACTGGACCATTGGCCACGTCCATTCCGGTGCTCTTGGCTGGGTTGCCATGATCAGCATCGGCGCGACCTACCACCTACTGCCGCCACTGTTTGGCCGCAGGTCGATGTATAGCATCAAGCTGATCAACGTTCACTTCTGGCTTTCAACCATTGGCACCGTGTTATACGTGGCATCCATGTGGGTAAACGGCCTGATGCAGGGCTTGATGTGGCGCGCTTACAATGCCGACGGCACCCTGACATACAGCTTTGTTGAGTCGGTTGCAGCAGCGTATCCCGGTTATGTCGTACGTTTCCTGGGTGGAGCAATCTTCCTCCTGGGTATGTTCCTGATGGCCTACAATGCCTGGCGCACCGCTCGCTCCGGCACAGAGGCAACTAGTAATGTGCAACCCCAGGTAGCTTAAGGAGCAGCGCAAATGAAACACGAAGCCATCGAGAAAAATATTGGACTGATGATCCCCTTGATCATCGTCGCCATCAGTTTTGGCGCCTTGGTAGAGATTGTTCCGCTGTTTTTCCTCAAGAGCGTGAACGAGCCAATAAAAGGCCTCAAGCCTTATACCGCCCTGCAGCTTGAAGGCCGGGATGTATATATTCGGGAAGGGTGCTATACCTGCCATTCCCAGATGATTCGCCCCTTCCGCTGGGAAACAGAGCGCTACGGTCACTATTCAGTGGCAGGTGAATTTGTTTACGACCATCCGTTCCAGTGGGGTTCAAAACGCACCGGGCCCGACCTGGCGCGGGTCGGTGAGCGTTACAGTGACGACTGGCATCGGGCGCACCTGTACAACCCTCGCGATGTGGTTCCGGAATCCAACATGCCCGGTTTTCCCTGGCTGTTCGAGAACAAGATTGACGGCGACATGACGGTGCGCAAGATGGAGGCCATGCGTACACTCGGCGTTCCCTATACCGACGAGGATGTTGCGAATGCGAAACAGGCTGTCGACGGCAAGACAGAGATAGACGCGGTGGTTGCCTACCTCCAGGGCCTCGGCACCCTGCTGAAGCAAAAGCGCTAAGATGGATATCAATACCTTACGCGGCATCGCGACCGTCCTGGTGATGATTGCCTTCCTTGGGATTTGCTTTTGGGCTTACAGCAGCAAGCGCAAGGCCGATTTTGAAGAAGCCGCCAACTTGCCCTTCGCCGACGATGATAAAAAAACCGACGTTAAACCGGGCGACCGATAATTACAGGTATGAGGACTGACCTATGAGCAGTTTTTGGAGTGGATGGATAATCATCTTGACCGCATTCACGATTCTGGCAACGGTATGGTTGCTGTTCGCCAATCGCTATTCAACCGGGGAAACTGGCAGTACCACCGGCCACATGTACGACGGTATTGAAGAATACGACAACCCACTGCCGGCCTGGTGGTTGTGGATGTTCGTCCTGACGATTGTTTTCGGTATTGGTTACCTGGTACTTTATCCGTTTGGCAGTTTTCCCGGCCTTCTCGGCTGGACCCAGAACAACCAGTACGAGGCCGAGATAGCGGAAGCCAATGAAAAATATGGCCCAATATACGAGAAGTATGCTGCTATGAGCATCGAGGAGGTATCGAAAGACCCTCAAGCCATGCGCATGGCCGGGCGCATATTCAACAGCGACTGCGCCCAGTGCCACGGCTCCGACGCGAAGGGCAGCAGGGGCTTTCCCAACCTGACCGATGACGATTGGTTGTGGGGCGGCGAACCCGAACAAATCAAGACGACGCTGATCAATGGCCGCCAGGCCGCGATGCCCGGGTGGGAAGCGGTTTTGAAAGAGGCCGGGGTACACGAAGTATCGGAGTATGTGCTCCAGATCAGTGGCCAGGAACATGATGCCCAAATGGCGGCTGCCGGCGAAAAGCACTACCAGACCTACTGCCTCGCCTGTCACGGGCCGGAGGGCAAGGGCAACGTCATGATGGGAGCCCCCAACCTGACCGACGACGTCTGGCTTTACGGCGGTACTCGTATGCGTGTTCGAGAAACCCTCAACCAGGGTCGTAAAGGGCAAATGCCCGCGCAGAAAGACATGCTCAGCCCGGAGAAGATACACCTGCTCGCGGCGTACGTGTACAGCCTGTCAAAATAGATTCTGGGGTCGTTAACCACAAATTATGTGGCGTTTTGCCGCAGCTACCTAACCAGGCACATTGTGATATGATCGCTTCGCAATGTGTCTGGTATCTGCCGTAACCTCCCAGGTACCGTTTCTTTAATCCACACCCAGATACCAGCATGGATGATCAAGATCGCATAGCCGTTCAGGAACTCGCGCCGAGCGAAGTCAGTGAGATTGACCTCTATCAAAAACGAGAAAAGATATACACTCGGAAAATTGAGGGGTTTTTCCAGCGGCTCCGCCTCTTCACCGGCTGGCCTCTGCTGCTGGGCTATTTTCTTCTCCCCTGGTTTAACTGGGAGGGGCGCCAGGCGGTATTGTTTGATCTTCCGGCCCGCCAATTCAATATCTTTGGCCTGACGTTCTGGCCCCAGGATTTTCCGCTGCTGGGGTGGTTACTGATCATTGCGGCCTGGAGCCTGTTTGCGGTCACTGTCTGGGCAGGACGGGTCTGGTGCGGATACTCCTGCCCGCAGACCGTTTGGACCAGCATATTCATGTGGATCGAGCAGTATACGGAGGGCAGCCGCAACCAGCGTATCAAGCTCGATAAGCGCCCCTGGAGTCGTGAAAAGGCGCTGCGCAAACTGGCCAAACACGGGATGTGGATTGGCTTTGCCCTGCTTACCGCCATCACTTTCGTGGGCTACTTTTCTCCGATTCGCGAGTTGGTACCCAGGCTGCTGACTTTCCAGCCATCCTTCTGGGAAACGGTGTGGGTGTTGTTCTTTACTGTTGCCACCTATATGAATGCCGGTTGGATGCGGGAACAAGTCTGCATGTATATGTGCCCCTATGCTCGTTTCCAGTCGGTAATGTTCGATCGCGATACTCTTATCGTTTCCTATGACGCCAAGCGGGGTGAGCCGAGGGGCTCGCGCAAACGCAATCAGGATCAGTCGGAAAGCTCCCTCGGTGACTGCATAGACTGCAAGTTGTGCGTGCAGGTGTGCCCCACCGGAATCGATATTCGCGATGGACTGCAATACCAATGCATAACCTGTGCGTTATGTATCGATGCCTGCAACTCGGTCATGGACAAGATGGGCTATGCACCCGACCTCATCAGTTACTCAAACCAGAACACCATGGAGGGCAAGCCCCACCGTATCCTGCGCCCTCGCTTGATCGGGTATATAACCGGCGTAGTGATCATGGCACTTTTGTTCAGCTACACCGTTATTTCCAGGGTACCACTGCGAATAGACGTTTTACGCGACCGCAACCAGCTTTTCAGCGAGACCAGCATGGGTCAAATAGAAAACGTTTACACACTGAAAATCATGAACATGGACCAGGATCCCCATCAATTTGTTCTGAGCCTCGACAGCCCGGTTCCCATGGAGTGGATTGGTAAAAAGGAAATTGCCCTGGCAGCGGGTGAAGTGTACACCCTGCCGCTCCGGCTGCAGGCGGACCCTGCAGATCTCGACACGCCCGGATTCGACTTTGATTTTGTCGTCACCAATGCCAGCAACCCCAAGGCAACGGCAAGTTCCGAAAGCAGGTTTATTGGCCCGACAAGCAGGTAGTAATGAGTCCGACAACACCCGAAGACAGTATGCCCTGGTACCGCCAATTATGGCCCTGGTTGCTGATTTCCATTCCCGCTGCGTCGGTTGTCGCCGGCATGGTAACCATCTGGATCGCAACGAGGGAACCGTTGGCACTGGTCAAGGACGACTATTACAAACAAGGGCTTGCGATTAACCAGGACATTGCCAAGGACCAGCTAGCGACCCAAATGCAGCTAAGCACCCGGCTCGATTTCGACCTCGACCGCAAAAACGTCCGGGCAGTCGTGAGCGGGCCTTTTAGCGGCAAAGTCCTCAAGCTGCTATTCATACACCCCGTCAAGATCATTTTCGACGATTGGATTTTGCTGCAACGCCAGGCCGACGGTTCTTTTTCAGGACCGCTGCCGGTGCATGCCGATCGCTGGTATCTCGAGTTGGAAGATCCGGCGCCCGCTGAGCCCTGGCGCCTTAAGGGCGAAATCGATTTGCGCAAGGGTTACTCCGTGCTGCTGGAGCCCGATCGGGCGTAGCTATCCTCCACAATGCCCTCCCCCCCTGCCTGTTACCACTGCGGACTTCCGGTCAACAGCCCAGCGCGTTTCAGCCTGAATCAAAATGGCAAAAACCTGTTGTTCTGCTGTCCGGGATGCCGCGCCGTCGCCCAGACCATACTCTCGAGTGGGCTCGGGAAATACTATGACTACCGCAGTGAAACCGCCAAGCCGGCAGAGGTCGAAGCCAGGGCCATCGATTTCACACTGTATGACCGCGAGGAGTTCCAGCAGGGTTTTGTCAATCGCGACAACCCGCGGCAACGAAGCGCGTTGCTAAATATACAGGGTATCACGTGTGCAGCCTGCACCTGGCTGATAGAGCATAGGCTGGAGAAAATAGACGGTATCGACAACGTTCACGTCAATCTTGCCAAGCATCGTGCCACCGTAAGCTGGGATCAGCAGAAACTAAAATTGTCAGATATTTTTGGCGCTATAGAAACCATCGGCTACACCCCAAGCCCCTACTCGCCGGATCATGAGGAGCAATTGCTGGAGGCAGAGCAGCGTTTGGCTATACGCCGCCTTGGCGTAGCCGGCATCGGTATGATGCAGGTAGGCATGTATGCCATTGCCCTTCATGCGGGGGCTATGCAGGGAATCGAGGAGGTTTCTCGTGACTACTTGCGCATCGTCAGCCTGATCATTTCAACCGCGGTCGTGTTTTATTCTGCGCGGCCGTTTTTTGAAGCAGCGTGGCGCAACATCAAGAACCGCAGCCTGGGCATGGATGTCCCGGTGTCTGTCGCGATAGGGCTTGCCTACAGCGCGAGTTGCTATGCCACCTTCACCGGTGGCAGCGATGTCTACTTCGACTCTGTCGCCATGTTTACCTTTTTCCTGCTGGCCAGTCGCTTTCTCGAAATGCGGGCGCGCCAGCGTAACCACCTTATGTCGCAGGGCATAGCGGCACTAAAGCCCCACTATGCCTGGCGCATGCACAGCAGTACCAAAGAGGCTGAGCAAATACCCGTCAGCGAGCTCTGTATCGACGACCAGATCCTGATCAAAGCCGGAGAGGTGATACCTGCCGATGGTGTCGTGCTGGAGGGCGAGAGCAGCGTCGACGAATCTGCTTTCAGCGGAGAATACCTGCCAGTCGAGAAAAGTCCACAAGATCCGGTAACGGCGGGCAGCATCAATGCAGACGGGTTACTAAAAGTCAGGGTTACCGCTATCGCGGAAAATACCCGGCTGGAATTGATAACCCGCTTGCTAGACCGTGCGCAGCAGGACAAACCCCCCGCTGCGCAGTTGGCAGATCGCCTGGCTTCGGCTTTTGTCGCCACAGTATTGTTGTGCGCGGCCTGCGCTTTTATCTGGTGGTATCAGCACGCGCCGGAACGAGCACTTTGGATTGCCCTCTCGGTGCTGGTAGTGAGTTGCCCATGCGCATTGTCACTGGCCACGCCGACCGCATTAACCGCCGCTCTGGCAACCCTGAAGTCACGGGGTGTGCTGTTGAGTCGCTCCACTATGCTCGAGCAATTGCCCAAGGCCACTTTATTTGCCTTCGATAAAACCGGTACTCTCTCCAGCGGACGCCTGGCTCTCATCAAAACGCAGGTTCTTGGCGACCAGCCGGAACAGCGCTGCGTTGCGCTTGCCGCTGCCCTTGAAAACTATTCCAATCACCCTATCGCCGGTGCGTTCAGGCATCTGCCCAACTCGTTGACCGTAAGCCGACCCAGGGTGCGCAGTGGTAAAGGTGTCAGCGGAATTATCGATGGGCAAGCGTATCGCATCGGTAGCTGGGATTTCGTCAGCCTTGAAGGGCAGAATCAGCCGCAGTTGCAGGCCGGGGATAACCCGGTGGTTTTTTTATCCTGTAACCAAAAGGTTTTGGCAGCGTTCGTTTTTGACGATCCGCTGCGGCCCACCGCTGCCACTACGCTGGAGGCCCTGCGTCAGCGTGGATATCGGACAGTCATCCTGTCGGGGGACTCATCCGCGGCCGTTCCCGCGGCCGCTGCGGCAACCGGCATTGAGGAATACTACGGCGGGCTCTCCCCGGCCCAGAAGCTCGAGAAAATCCAGCAGTGGCAGAAGCAGGGACAACGCGTTGTAATGGTGGGCGATGGCATCAATGACGTTCCGGTGTTGGCTGCCGCAGACATGTCTGTGGCTATGGTCAATGCCAGTGAGTTGGCCAAGGCAAGTGCCGACTGCCTATTGTTGTCCGGCGACCTCAGCCGACTATTGACCACACTGGATATCGCCATCAAGACCCGGCGTATCATCATCCAGAATCTAGCCTGGGCACTTTCCTACAACAGCGCCGCGATACCCCTGGCAGCGGCGGGGTTGATCGCCCCCTGGCTCGCTGCGGTGGGCATGTCCTCCAGCTCACTGATCGTAGTGGCGAATGCGCTGCGACTCAACCGGGCGCGCTAACAGGAGAGCCCCTGCCAATGGATAGCCTGGTTATTCTTATCCCCATCGCCCTGGTTTTTACCGGGCTTGCCATTGCAGCATTTTTCTGGGCGGTCAATTCAGGGCAGTACGAGGATCTTGACCGGGCATCGAGGGATATACTGTTCGACGACGAAGCTCCTGCCGAATCTTCCGCCAGCAAAACCGGCGACGACCGCGCGCCCAAGGAAGAGGACAAAAATGATTAGTACGGCAGATGCAATTGCCGCCATCACCATAGGTTTGATGGGCAGCGCCCACTGTGCTGCGATGTGTGGCGGCATCGCGGGTGCGCTGAGCCTCGGGATCGACGAAAACCGGCAACACAAGCTCCCGGTCATTGCTGGCTTCCACATCGGCAGGATTCTCTCCTACGCGTTGATAGGAGCCCTGCTGGGCAGCGTGATGGTAGCCCTGTCGGGACATATCAAGCCCGTCTCGGTGGCGCTGCGTATTTTTGCTGGACTGTTGCTGATTGCGATGGGGCTGTATGTGGCCAACTGGTGGAGAGGCCTAACTTCACTCGAGCGTGTCGGCGTTCCGATCTGGTCACGACTACAACCGCTGACAAGGAAACTGCTGCCGGTCAAATCCGCAGGTGGCGCTCTCGCTCTTGGTGGACTGTGGGGATGGTTACCCTGTGGCCTGGTTTACAGCGCCCTTAGCTGGGCGGTAACCGCCGAGAGCACGCTGGAAGCGGCCAGCCGAATGCTGCTGTTCGGGATTGGCACCCTTCCCGCCATGGTAACCATGAGCATTGCCGCGGACACCAGCAGGCGTTTACTACAGCAACAAAATACTCGCAGGGTTGCTGGTATCCTCCTGATCGGATTTGGTGTTTGGACCCTGGTGACGCCTTTGCAGATGTTGGCCGGCGGCCACACCATGAACAACCATACCGGGCACCCACAGCATCAACACCACTGAGGCACTGACACACCCCTACCGGATCGCCTTGCTGGCAGCCATGTTTCCCGGGCAATTGGAAGTCTCGTCGCCAGGTACTGCGCTTGCGCCCAAACAGGCACGCAATAAAAAACCGGGGCTTTACCCCGGTTTTAGTATCACCCACTAGCTTGTTGTACTAGCTTGTTGTACTTGTCGCAAGCCCTGGAGCTCGCTACAGGCAACCACCGATCAGGTGGGCAATATCAGAAGCGATAGCCGAGGTTGACCCGGTAAATCCAGGGGTTGACGTCCACGTCTACCACCAGATCACCCAGAGCGGTCCCTTTGATTACGGCCTCGGTGTTGGCGTCTGCATACATTGCGGATACGTTCAGCAGAAAATTGCCAAACAGAAAATCAGCGCCCACGACACCGGCCAAACCCCAAGAGTTTGACAGGCTGAACTGGCTGTCGCTCGAGCCCAGGTTGCTCTTGAAGCTGTCACTCAGTTCCTCGTCGTAAAACCAGATAAAGTTTATACCGCCGCCAATGTATGGCTGGAATGAGGAACTGGGAAAAGGATACCACTGCAGGGTCAATGTCGGCGGCAGGTGAGTGGTTTCGCCGATATCGCCGTCCCAACCAACGCTTTGGCCCAGCGCTGCCAGATCACCTTTCGCGCTCAGGTCATGGCTAAACGGCGTGGAAGCGAGCAATTCAATTCCGAAATTTTCGGTAGCCATATAAGTGACCGAAATACCCAGCTGGGTGTTCGAGCTGACATCGACCAGGTCATCGCCGGGTAGTGCCTGAACGCCGTCGGCATAAAGATTTCCGCTGCCGGGATTCGGGTCTACGGTTGCCGAACCAACCCGCAGAATGACATTCCCTGCCTCGTAGGCCATTGCGCTGGCCGAAATTCCCGATAACGTGGCTGCGGCAACCAGGCCGACAATTGTACTTCTAGTTCCTTTCATAGGTTTTCCCCTTCCAAAAATTTTGACGCATTCTGCCATAACCCTGTAATCGTATATTGATATGCGTCAAACAGTAAAACCGTATTAGATAGGGAATTGTACCTAGCTGCAATAGATAGGAATTGTCGTCGAGAAATAGCGCTGTGGGGGCGTTGGGTGAGCAGGCTACTGGAGATACCAATGGCTGAGAAATCGACTACTGTGCAGTGTATTTGTCCCAATGCTATCGCCTACCGTCTTTGATATGCGTCAATGCGACCGGGTGACATCTACCTATAATTCGAATTTCAATAGAGGGCGATTACGTCATGATCCAAGCAATTCAAAGCTCGCCCACTGAGCCGGAGTGGGACACCGCGTTAATTCGTAATTACGATATTGCCGGTCCTCGCTACACATCTTACCCGACGGCAAACCTGTTCGACGAAAGCTTTACCGCCGATGACTATCTGCAATTGGCAGCAGCGGAGCGATACAACATTGCGCCGCTGTCACTCTACGTTCATGTGCCGTTTTGCCGCAATATCTGCTACTACTGTGCCTGCAACAAAATCGTCACCAGAAATCGCACGCTGGTGCGACAGTACCTCGACAGTTTGGCCCGCGAGATGGAACTGCGGGGGCGCCTGCACGGAAGACGCCCCGTAACCCAGCTCCATTTGGGAGGCGGTACGCCAACCTACCTGAAGGAAGCTGAACTCACAGAGTTGATGCACCAGATCGCCAGCAATTTCCGACTCGGTGACACCGAGTGTCGGGAATACAGTATCGAAATTGACCCGCGCACAGTAAAAGTATCAACTATTGCACTGCTCAAGGGGCTGGGTTTCAATCGGATAAGTCTCGGTATACAGGATTTCGACCCACTGGTACAGGACTCCATCAACCGCGTGCAGTCTGCTGAGACAGTCGAGAACCTGGTTCACAGTATCCGCGACCATAACTTCAAGTCCCTCAGCTTTGACCTGATTTACGGACTCCCCAATCAAAGTGTCCGCTCGTTTAAGCACACCATTGACCGGGTCATTGAGATGTCACCGGACCGAATCGCCCTGTACAATTACGCCCACCTACCAAACCTGTTCACCAGCCAGCGCGCAATTGATCGCCAGACCTTGCCGTCGGCCGACTCCAAATTGGCCATTCTGGATTATGTAGGTCGTCGTCTGCTTCAAGCTGGATACGATTATATTGGCATGGACCACTTTGTACGGCCCGGAGATGAGCTTGAGCTGGCACGGCACAACAACATGCTGCAGCGCAATTTCCAGGGCTACTCTACCAGTCTTGCCGCAGACCTGATTGGCCTGGGACCGTCATCAATCAGCCAGTTTGGCGATTCCTTTTCCCAGAACGCCAAAGATCTCCCGCAATGGAGCGCTGCTCTCAGTCAAAACCGTCTACCCGTCATCAAGGGCTTGCGTGTCAACAGTGAAGATAAGCTCCGCAGGCATGTGATCATGGCACTGGCGTGTCAACTGCAATTGGACATCCGGCGAGTAGAGCAGCAATTTGGCGTCCAGTTCGACAGGCATTTCGAGCAAAGCCTCGAGCACCTGAGCGCGTTCGCCGATGACGGCCTGGTAGAAATCACACCGACCACCATCACCGTAACGGGGCGTGGTCGGCTGCTACTGAGAAACATCTGTATGTGCTTCGACCAATATCTGCAGAATCAGGAGGAAAACCGTGAGGGGCGCTTTTCAAGAACCATCTAAACCCACTATTTAATGGGTTTTAAATGCCTACATTAGCCCAGGCTAAGGATACACATGCACATTAAATAGCCCTATACTGTCCGTGCTTACCCACTGAGTCGGTGACAAATAGCATGGCTACAAACAGGGCGGAGTCCCGGCCGGATAACATCGTCTGTTCACATGATTTTCGAATCAACTGTAGTGACTGCAGGTTGAACCGTATCTGCCTGCCCATTGCCCTGGAAGCCCACGATATCGACCGCCTCGAAAGTATCATCCAGCGCAGTAAGCCTTTGCGCAAGGGAGAGCACATTTACCGCGAGAGTGAACCATTTACCTCGGTTTTCGCGGTGCGCTCCGGTTCGGTTAAAGCTTACAAAATCACAGGCGACGGAAAAGAACAGATTACCGGCTTTTATTTTCCCGGAGAGCTGCTCGGAGTGGATGGTATCGCTCAAAACAGCCATACTGTTTCCGCTAAGGCGCTGGAGACCGCCGCTGTATGTGAAATCCCTTTCAAGCGACTGGAAGAACTCAGCACCGTGCTGCCAAGCCTGCAGCGACACTTTTTCAAGCTGATGAGCCAGGAAATCACCCAGGACCAGCAATTGATTACATTACTGAGCAAAAACTCTGCCGAGCAACGTATTGCCTCGTTGCTACTGAGTATCTCCGCGCGCAGTGCACGCCTGAAGCTCTCAGCCACCTCTTTTCGCCTGCCCATGTCCCGCACCGACATTGGCAACTACCTCGGCTTGACAGTAGAAACCGTGAGCCGTATTTTCAGCCGCTTGCAAAAGGCCGGTTTACTTGAGGTGGAAAATAAGGAAATCCGGATGCTTGAAATCAACAAAGTGCGTAAAATGGCGGGCATATAGGCAACGACGCGTTGCCCGGTTCCAGTTCAATTAGTAGCCGCGCCTCCTAATCAGGCGCGGCAGCGGTTACCACACTAAGATAATAATCGATTAACGGGAGGACACAACAATGATCGGACAAGCCCTTGGGATGATGTTTCAGCCAAGAAAAACCTGGGAGCAAATAGGCACGTTGACAGATGCGGAGCTGAAACCCTATATCTTCTATCCAGCCATTCTGGCGATCCTGCCAGCAGTTGCCTGGTGGTACGGCACCACCCAGGTTGGCTGGACAGTCAGCGGCAAGGGCCCGGTGAAGTTTACCGGCGACAGCGCCGTCGTGATCGCTATTCTGTTTTACCTGGCCCAGGTGCTCGCGATCTGGGCGGTCGGCTACTTCGTTCACTGGATGTCGGCCACCTACGGAGCGGAATCCTCTGTCACCAAGGGGCTCGCGATTGCCGGCCTCTGCGCCACGCCAATACTGTTATCCGGTATCATCGGTTTTGTACCGATGTTCTGGATCGACTTTATTATCGGTATGCTGGTCGTGAGTTACGCAACATACCTGCTGTATCTGGGCATACCCATCGTGATGAGCATACCTGAAGAACGCGGTTTTCTGTTCGCCAGTGCCATTGTCGCTGTCGGTCTGGTCATGGCCGTCGTGGTTATGGGCGCCACAGTAATGCTGTGGGATATGGGTACCACACCAACCTTCACTGACTGAACGGCCAAGCGGCGCCTCGGCCTTACCAACTCCGTTTGGCCACTGGCCAACGGGGTTCCAGGGCAAGGGTAGAGGCGCCCAACCACTTCTGGAGCCTTTTTACGTTACCCATTAATCGTCGCTCACCCACTGGTTTGGCCCCGGTATACCTTGCTACCTGTCGCTGTAACGTTCACCGCCGATTGATGGTGTCGATAAGAGACTTCCACGTGCCATTAACCCAGGGCGGCTAGTATTCCAAAGCCAGACCTTGCAGATGCACCAGGTCTTCGAGCCGGTCTATATCGGGCAGCGGCGGCAGGGCGCACCAGCCCCATCCCATCGACTCGAGCTTCGCGACGGTGGACTGGAACACTGTTTCAGTTCCCCAGCGCACGTCGCTGAACAGAGATTCGTCCCAGCGCCTGAGGCCGAGCAGCACATAGCCGCCGTCTAAAGCGGGAATGATAACGGCATCGTGATGCTGCAACCCCTGCAGCACTCGATCGTAGTGACCGACGGTCAAAAGCGGGCAATCGCTACCGGCGACGATGACGCGACCAAAACCGGCCGTGAAATTCTGTTGAAACGCCTGTGCCATGCGTACGCCGATGTTCTCGCCCCGCTGCCAGTGCACGCTAACCTCATTCACCAACGCCAAATCGTCAATCGTCTTGGCCCGATTTTCGCCGGCCAACCACAATTGCCGGGACTGGGCACCACTGTGCACCACCGTGTTGAGGCCACGATCGAGCATTGCCTGGTGCAAGCGACAAGCACCGAGCGCCCCAAGGGCAGGAATCAGCCGGGTCTTTACTTGCCCGGGTACCGGCACCCGCGCAAACAACATAATCGCTGTGCCCTCGCCGTCTGGGCTCAACGATACTGCCGCGCCAACCACTGTGGGCTGGCTCCCAGGAAATACAGCAATCGCAGGCGCCACATCAGCAGTACCGTCCTCGCCACGCCATGCTGCTCCCAGCGCCTGCTCGATGTCTGCAACAGAATAGGGCTAACACTGGGCGGGGCAGTTGCCCGCAGGCGTTTGCACATTTCAACATCTTCCATCAAGGGTTGTTCCGCAAAGCCCCCCAGGCTATCAAACAGGCTGCGACGCAGGAAAATACCCTGGTCCCCGGTTGCCACCCGGCTGCGGCTGCTGCGCCAATTGATAAACCACTCGATCACCCGAAAGGGAACTCCCTGGCCGCTTAGCCGCAAATGGAAGAAACCCCAACTCTGGGCACATTTAATGGCGCCCAGGTAGGCTTCTGCGGGCATGAGCAAACGGGTATCGGCATGGATGAACCACAGCCACTCCCCTTGCGCGAGAGCGGCGCCGCGGTTCATCTGCAGAGCCCGTCCCGGTGGTCCCTGGGATATCTGGTCGGCATAGCGACCCACCAGCTCCAAAGTGCCATCGTCACTACCACCATCAGCCACAATCAATTCAGCGGCCGAATTCGACAGTTGCTGCAGCAGCACTGGGAGTTCCATCACCTCGTTGAGCGTCGGTACGACAATACTGACTTGCACTTTATGGGGCTCACGCTGTCGCTTCGAGGGCGCCACCACAGCTACTGCCCTGTCCCGCAGTGCAGGCGTAACAGTGCTGACCTATTCGAATCGGCGAACCTTGCATTTGCCGGTTTATCAGGCTCGTGATATGGGTGCGCCCGCGGTCGCTGGCCAACACATCCGGATGCTGCAGAGGCATCTCAAGCATCTGATTGAAGTCGCAATCATAGACATAGCCCTGCCAATCTATGCTGATCAAGCCACGACACATGACCCCGGCAAGATTGCCGTCACTAAAATTGTCCTTCAGCAGCTCCATGTAATTATTGAATTGCCCCTGTGCGAGAAGCACGGCCCCAAATCTGCTGATGGGCATATTGGTGATGGTATACAACGTATCAAACACTATACCGTAGCGCTGTTGCAACTCCCGTTTGTAATCGACCTGCAAGCTGGCCTGGGGCGGCGGCAGGTAAGGGCCCAGTGGATTGTAGACAAGGTTCAGTTCGAGCCCGTTGCCTGAACCATAACCCAAAGCATTCAGCGCCTTGAGAGCAGCGATACTCTCCTGGTAAACGCCCTTCCCCCGTTGCTTGCTGACGTTCTCTTCGAGGTAACAGGGTAATGATGCGACTACCGTTACTTCCTGTGCCGCGAGAAACCGCGCCATGTGCTCGAACCCGGGCTGTCGCAGGATCGTAAGGTTGCACCGGTCTATGACTTCAACGCCGAGCGACCGCGCTTCCCGCACCAGGTACTCAAAATGCGGATTCATCTCCGGCGCGCCACCGGTAAGGTCCAGGGTGGTAATCCGCTGCTGGCGGATAAAGTCCAGTAGTATATCGATCACCTCAAGTGACATTAGCTCTGTGCGCTGGGGCCCGGCATTGACATGACAGTGGCTGCAACTGAGGTTACACAAATACCCAAGATTAACCTGCAAGGTCTCAAGTGTTGCGCGCCGCAGCGGCGGAAAATCAGTCTCTAGCAACAACTCCCTGGTGTCTTGCATGGTTTTCCCCGGTCATGTATTTGTGAGACTAGACAACGCACATGATATTCGACTGCCGGTACACTGCAAGTTCCCCGTGCTGGGCAGGGTTGCCGAGGCGACAACGATGGTGTTCTTCTTCCCATCCGGGCCCGCGGGCAATCGCACTGCCGGGACGGATCCGCATCGGCACCGCGGGCGAGCGCTGTGAGCAACCGCTCGGCGCAGACAATTGACCAGCGGTGGCCAATGGGTTCAAATCTACCGCCTGCGCCAGACAATGGAATCGGAGCATGGACAAGGGCAGTGAAACCAGTCGCGACCTGGTGCTGATTGGTGGTGGCCATAGCCACTTATCCGTCATCAAGCAGTTAGCCATGCATCCTGTCGCCGGTCTGCGTATCACGGTAGTCAGCCGTGATATTCATGCTCCCTATTCCGGCATGCTGCCCGGACTCATTGCCGGTCACTATCAGCCGGAGCAATGTTTTATCGACCTGCGCAAACTGTGCCAGTGGGCCGGCATTCGGCTTTTCCACTCCCGCGCAGTGCGGCTGGATAGCGACCGGCAACAAATCCATTGCGACAATCGCCCACCGCTGCGCTACGACTGGTTGTCGATAAACGTGGGCTCGACACCGGCGCTCGATGGCATCAATGGCGCTCGCCAATGCGGCGTCGGGGTGAAGCCAATCGACGGGTTCCTCGCCGCCCTCGAGGATTGGATGGCGGCGCTGCCGCCGTCAGCAACGCTTACCGTGGTCGGCGGAGGCGCGGCCAGTGTCGAGTTGATACTGGCCATCCAGTATCGCATCGAGCAGTTGGCGCCTGCCGCAGGGGTGAGGTATCAGTTGGTCTCGGCGGACCAGCGCTTGCTGGCGGGCTACCCCAAGCGGGTCACGGATTACTTTGAGCAGTTGCTCCACCGGCGTGCTATCGGCTTCTTTCCCGGCTATCGGGTGACGGCGATAGACGGGACGCACCTGCACGCGGAGGGCAAGCAACCCCTCGATGCCGGTTTTACCATTTGGGCACTGGGGGCCGGCGCCCCGGCCTGGCTTGCGGGCAGCGGCCTCGATCTCGACCAATCAGGTTTTGTTGCGGTCTCCGAGTACCTGCAAAGCACTTCTCACCGAAACGTTTTCGCCGCCGGCGACTGCGCCAGTTTCATCGCCCGCTCGCTGCCGAAGAGCGGCGTGTACGCGGTGCGGCAGGGGCCACTGCTGGCGAGGAATATTCACCGTGCCATCGAGGGCCGATCCCTTTCGCGCTATCGGCCGCAACGCCGTTTCCTGTCATTGCTGGCAACCGGTGATCGCCGGGCCGTTGCATCGCGGGGCATCCTTTTCGCCAGCGGTCCCTGGGTATGGCGATTGAAATCCCGAATCGATAGCAGTTTCATGGATCGATTCAACAACCCGGGGTCGGTGTCGCCAATGCCAACCCCGGTGAATCGACCCGAGCAACGGATGCGCTGCGGGGGCTGTGGCGCCAAAGTGGGGGCCAGCGCTTTGAGCCAGGTGCTGCAGCGGCTCGCTGAAGAGGACGGTGAAAGCGTTGACCCAGCGGCAGAGGATGCGGCGATACTCCACCCGCCCCCCGGACAGCTGATGCTACAAAGCGTCGACTTTTTCCGTGCGTTCATAGACGATCCCTACCTGGTCGGTAAAATAGCCGCCAATCATTGCCTGGGGGATATCTATGCCATGGGGGCCACGCCCGCTTCGGCGCTGGCAGTTGCCAATGTTCCCTACAGCCACCCGCGCATCATGCAGGACACGCTCTATCAATTGCTGCGGGGAGCACTGGCCACACTGGGCCAAGCCAATGTCCGCCTGTTGGGCGGCCACTCCGGTGAGGCGGCGGAATTGGCTTTCGGGCTGACTGTCAACGGCTTCAGCGGGAACGCCGAACCGCTGACCAAGGCGGGCCTGCAACCCGGGCAGGCACTGATCCTGACCAAGCCCCTGGGAACGGGCACCTTGCTCGCGGCCAATATGCTGCACCGTGCCCAGGGGCGCTGGATCGAGGCAGCCCTGGAATCCATGCAGCAAAGCAGTCTTCGGGCGGCAGTGATAATGCGACACTATGGCGCCACTGCTTCTACCGATATTACCGGCTTTGGCCTGCTCGGCCACTTACTGGAAATGCTGCGCGCCTCGGGCTGTGGAGCCCGGCTAGAGCTCGACGCAATTCCGCTCCTTCCCGGCGCGGCACAATGCCTGGAGCGCGGCTGGCTCAGCTCTCTGCATGAGGACAACGCATGGCATGAACAAGCAGTGAGCCGAGCATGCTCGGGTCGCTCAGCCAGCGAGCAAATACTGTACGACCCGCAAACGGCTGGCGGGCTGCTCTTTGCAGTCCCGCGCGCAGAGTCTGACGCATGTCTGGCAGCCCTGCGCCTGGCCTCTTACCGGGCGGCAAGTATTGGCGAGGTCTGTCCCCTCGACCCCGCAGCAACCGCCATGGTGCAGTTGGTTTAAAGGGCTCCGGATCAGAGCCTAACAGCTCGCCTCTGCACAATTTCGGCACCATTGCAGTACTGCGTCGTGGTCGCCGCGGAACACGACCCGGGATGCTGACTTTGTTAGCTGGAATTGGTACATCGGGTCGTAATAGTCCCGTAAAAGACTTGCAATCCAGCGTTTATGTTCTTCGCTGTCGCCACCATCCAGGGCTCGCTGCATGATATTGCGCAGGTCGGCGTAGCGCGCCAGGCCAAGGCGTTTCCTGATACGATCGAGGCTATCGAGCAGGTGGTTTCGAAACCGCTGCTCCGGGTCATCGATGGCCAACTCTCGATACTCCCGGCGCAGCTCGACCACATACTCCTGGTAGATTCGTTCGATGCGAAACGCCAATGGCATTTCGAGGATAACCAAAGGTGACCTGCGCATAGCACCATAGAGGGCGGCGGGGACCGATACCGCGCCTACCCGTTGGCTTTCATCCTCGAAGAACATCGGCACCCCCGGGCACGCCGATGTCCTGCGCAACATATCAATCGCCAGGCGATGCTCGAAATCAACCTGGCAAGGTGGCGGTGTAGCATGCCGCCCGAAGCTGGAACCTCGATGATGCGCGTGTCGTTCCAGATCAATGCCGTTGGCCAATTGCTGTAGCAGGGAAGTTTTCGCGGCCCCGGTCTGGCCCCCGATCACCACAAGCTCTGTGTTGCTCGCAAGATCCTCGGTGACTGCCATCAGGTAGCGCCGCAATGCCTTGTAGCCCCCGGCGATAACGGGCACCTGGCAGCCAGACTCCACCATCCACTGGGCCGCGAGATTGGAGCGCATACCACCGCGCCAGCAATATACGTGGGTACCGGGATGACGCCGCGCGAATTCGCACCAACGAGCAATACGCTCCGATTTAATCCGGCCTGTCACCAGCTCGTGACCCAGCTTAACGGCGGCTTCCTGACCCAACTCCTTGTAGCAGGTTCCTACCTGCATGCGCTGCCCGGTGTCGAGAATCGGCATGTTCCTCGCCGTGGGGAAGGAACCCCTTTCGTACTCAATCTCGGCACGGACATCGATAAAAGGAGTGTCCTGCAGGAACAGTTGGTCAAAGCCTGTGATTCCATCGATGCGGGGCATGTGCTTTCCGTCAGCGTAATTTTCGGCCGCATGGTAGCAAACGCCGGCCCGGCACGACTACCGGCATCAACAACGGGCACAGGCCTGCCTGCATGCCAACGGCAATGGCCCTAGCAGGATCGGCGTCGCCCCATCATGCCATCCACACAGCCCGGGACAGCATGGCAAGCGCCGTGGGGACGGTGTATTATCCTCCCGTCCTCGCTCAACCGGGAAGTCGAAGATTGCCATGAAATTGCGAAAACCCGTTTGGCTCTTCAGCATGGACTCGGAGAACTTCCATGCTGCCCCCACGACCACTGGCGGGTTAAAAGCCTACTACCAGCGCTACAGCGCGAATCCCGGCGACACCGACATTCAACTGCTGCATTTCAAGGATGCTGAAGCGATTCAAGAATGGCTTCGGGTTGATCTCGACGCTATGCTAGAGCACTGTCGAAGTGCAATCGACGCCGGGGTATGCCCCGTCGCCGGTTTCAGCTTCTACACCTGGAATGCGGCCGAGTTCCTCGACCTGATCCGACATTTGAAAGCACACTGTCCTGACCTGCTGATAGTCGCAGGTGGCCCCCACGTGCAGCAGGCCGAGGACTACCTGCACCAGGACCCCATCGACGTCATTATTCTTGGGGAAGGTGAAACGACACTGCAACTACTCCTCGACGAACCCGATCCTGGCAACCGGGCAGCCATCGACGGCCTCGCCTTCCTGGGCGCCGATGGCGAGCTGGTTAAAACAAAGCCAAGGGAGCGCTGCATCGAGTTGGACGAATTGCCCTCGCCGCTGGAAGTAATCCCGTTGACCGATGCCAACGGAAAGCCAATCTACGAATCCATTTCCTACGAAACCAGTCGCGGCTGCCCATTCAGCTGTGCGTTCTGCGAATGGGGTACCGGCGCCATAGGCACCAAAATGCATCAGTTCAGCATGGCGCGAATACAGAGCGACTGGGACAAGGTGATTGCGGCGGGCATCCACAACATCTGGCTGGCGGATTCCAACTTTGGCGCGCTGAAACAGGATATCGATAAAGCCCGACTGATTTGCCAATACAAGCGCAACACCGGCTTGCCCAAGACTTTTGCCACCTCCTGGTCGAAAAAGCACAGCACTAAGGTTCAGCAGATCGTGCTGATGTTGCACCAGCACGATCTGCTGCCCCACTACCAGCTTGCCCTGCAGACACTGACGCCCCTGGCACTGCAACTCTCAAACCGCAGCAATATGGACGCCAACAAATACCAGCCGATCGCAAGGCAAATGGCCGCCGCCGGCGTACCCATTGCGGCGGAACTGATCTGGGGTTTGCCGGGAGATAACCTGCGCGATTTCGAGGCCAATCTCGACACGCTCCTCGCCACCTTTCCGGCTATCAATATCTTCGGTTACACCCTGCTTCCAGGTACCGAGTTCTATCGCAAGCGCAAGCAGTACCGTATCGAAACGATTCCCGTGGCAGGCTACGGCAAGGCCAAGGGCGAGTACGTGGTCGGTTGCCACACCTTCGACAGAGACGAGGGCATCGAGGGCTACTTCCTGATCAGTGCCCACATCATACTGATCCACGGCTGCATAATGCCTCTCACCATGCGCTTTCTCGCGCTGCACCCAGCGGTGTCGGCAGCACCCCTGTTACGATGTGTGCTGCGCGCACTGGTCGACACCTATGGCGACGCTTTGGCTGCAACCGATATCGATCCACGTATGGCAATCTACGAGCAACGGGCCGACCTCTATCTGCAGTGTATGGCTGCTCGCGATAAAACCTATCACTGCATTGAAAATACGCTGCGCTGCTACTTGCAGGAACAGGATTTACCTGATTCGTTAGTTGTACAGGCGATTAGCGTTCTGCAGCTGGATCGCGCGCTGTGCCCCCGGGAGGGGAGCGCCCACTCACTGCAGGAACATTTTCAGTTCAATGCTGGCGACGCGGCACAGAGGCTGATGTCAATGGAGATCCCTTCCGCAAGCGTTTTCGAGCAGCAATCACAGGTGCTGCAGATCGACCAGCCCGGCGGCATCGGTGCGGTGCTGAAAAGCCCGGACGGCGGCAGCTGGATCAAGGGCCAGATTGTCCGGCAACATAACGCCGCCACCATTGCCAGTGATGCGGTACCTTGAAAGCCGGGCCATTTGCCCCGAAGACGACTACGCAGCGCGGTACCCAGGTGCACTATGAACGATTCGGTTCTAACTATACCGCTTGATCAACTAGCGCTTGCCTTTGTGCCGGTGCTGCTGGTGCTGGCGATTCTCTACCGTTGGTCCCTCGGCACCGGCACCGCAGTATATGCAATGGGCCGTATGCTCGCCCAGCTTCTGGTGATAGGGTATTTACTAAGCTATCTGTTCGCTACCGAGAGCGCTGCCGTAGTGCTGCTGGTGCTGGCGGTAATGGTGTTGGCATCCAGTTGGATTGCCCTTAGAACGGTCAGCAACGATCGTGTAAAGCTGTACAGGACATCCGTACTGTCTGTACTCATCGGCGGTGGCCTGCCCCTGGTGATAGTGAGTTTTGCGGTTTTGCGTCTCGACCCCTGGTATTTACCCCGCTACACGATACCCCTTGCAGGCATGATTTTCGCGAATGCGATGAACAGCGTCAGCCTGGCGGCTGATCGTATGCAAGCGGAACTGGTGCACGGGGGCGCATGGATCGAGGCCCGTAATGCCGCTATGCAAGCGGCGATGATACCGAACATCAACAGCCTGTTCGCCGTCGGTCTGGTATCCTTGCCCGGAATGATGACTGGGCAAATACTATCCGGTATCTCACCATTGATTGCGGTGCGCTACCAGATTATGGTGATGTGCATGATTTTCGCGTCGGCGGGCATCTCGGCTGCGTTGTTCCTCATACTCACCAGGGATCATCGCTGGGCATCGCCGACCGTTGAGCAGCAATCGAGGGGGAAACGATAACAGTGGCTGTACATAAAGGCATATATCGGCATTTCAAGGGAAAGCGCTATGAGGTGCTGGAGCTGGCGAGGCACAGTGAAACGGCTGAGCAGTACGTGGTCTACCGGGCTCTCTACGGGGACGGCGGCATTTGGGCCAGGCCGCTGGCCATGTTCGAGGAAATTATTGTTCACAACGGCAAGCGGGTGCCGCGGTTCAGTCCCGACGAGGCTCGCCAGGCACCAGATGCAAATACTGACGACTAGGAGCCTGTCCGGCTTAGGATTGTTCTACTGCGCCGCTGGGATAGCGGTCCAGATGTCCGCGATATTTCGTTGCATAGCCCCACTATGCGCCTCAATCTCGCAAAAATTTGGCCTCGCTCTCCCACTCGGCTCGCTACGAACACCTAAGCCCGACAGGCTCCTAGACAATCCTAGTCCGCGGCCATGACTGACACCCCGTTACAAATACTCGCAGGTGCCGAGGCCTTCGCCAGAATCCAGGCGGAAGGTTTCCATCCCGGGCTCTTCAACAGCCTGCTTGGCGCATCAGGTGGACCCAAATGGTTCATCCTCTCCCGCCTTGACCGAATGCTCGCAGCCAGTTTTTTTGGCAACCGCGAGCATCCCATAGCCTGTATGGGGTCTTCTATCGGCAGTTGGCGCCACGCCTGTTATGCCCAGCAGGACCCGGTAGCCGCGCTGGCCCGGCTGGAGCATACCTACATACAACAGCGCTACACCCCCAAACCGGACAGATACGAGGTTAGCCGGGTAGCGCGGCAAAGCGTGGATTTCATTCTCGGCGCCGATGGTGCCCGGGAGATTGTTGATAATCCGATCTGGCAGACCCATATTCTCGCGGTGCGCAGCCGCCTTGCAGTCAGCACAGACAGCAGTATTCCACTGGCACTGGGCCTTGGTGCCAGCGCACTGGGCAATGCGCTTTCGCGTCGCTCGCTCGGCGGCTTTTTCAGTCGCGCACTGTTTTACAGCGGCGCTGTGCCGGCATTTACATTTAGTGAATTCCAGCCGAACGCAGTGGGCCTGACTCCCGAGAACGTGCGCCAGGCCATTCTGGCCAGCGGCAGCATCCCCCTGGTCATGGAAGGGGTTAGCGATATTCCCGGGGCACCAGCGGGCGTCTACCGCGATGGCGGCATTACCGACTACCACTTCGACTTTACATTCAATTATCCTGAGGGGTTGTTGCTATACCCGCATTTCTACGGCCATGTCACCCCGGGCTGGTATGACAAACCGTGGCGCCGGCGCAGGGTCAGTGGCACCGCCCTGAGCCGCACGGTCCTGCTGGCACCCGCGCCGGAGTTCGTGGCAAAACTACCCTACGGCAAGATTCCCGACCGAGCGGATTTCAAGACCCTGTCTGCCGATGAGCGGATCCGCTACTGGACCGAAGTGTGTGAACAAAGCCAGCGGCTTGCGGACGCCTTTTTCGACGCCTGGCAGAACGAGTCGATCCAGCATTTGATCCAGCCCCTCTAGCAGAGTCCAAGGAGGCATCCAATAAACTCCTGCGCCCGGCGCCTGACAAAAAGCCTGATGCTCCTGACCGTGTTCAGCCTGCCATCGGTGGCCGAGACTTCGCTTTGGAAGATCAGCCGTGGCGATAGCACCTTGTATCTCGGCGGTACCATCCACGTTCTGCGCGAATCCGACTACCCGCTACCCACTGCCTATCAACGGGCATTTGATGAGGCCGGTATCATCGGCTTCGAAACCGACTTGCGAACCATTCAGGACGCCACTTTTCAAAGCCGGTTATTGGCGGCCGCCCGCTACCCGGATGGTGAAGACCTCAGCACTCATCTTTCGGCCCGGGCCCTGCAGGCACTGCGAAGCTGGAGCCAAAAAGCGAACATCGACCTGGCCGCGCTACTGCCCTTCAAGCCCGCTGTGGCCATGCTAAGCCTGATGCACCTTGAGCTCAGGCGGCTGGGGGTGACAGCTAGAGGCGTCGACGAGTACTTCATGCGCCAGGCTGAAACCCAGGGCAAACCGATTCTCGGACTGGAGACTGGCGACCAGCAGATTCGGTTCCTGGCTGAGCTTGGTATGGGTTTCGAAAGTGAGTTTATTCTTCACAGCCTGGCCGAAATCGAGCAACTGGAATCGATGCTGGTTACGATGATCAGCATGTGGCGCAACGGCGACAACGACGGACTCGAGGACACCTTTGTGACGCCACTGCAACAGGAATACCCCGGGATCTATCGCAGCCTGCTACTGGAGCGCAACCGGAATTGGGTACCACAGCTTGAGGCGCTGCTCCAGACCAGTGAGATTGAGCTGGTGCTGGTCGGTGTCGCACACCTGCCCGGCGCTGACGGGTTGCTGAACCAGCTTCGGGTGCGCGGCTATGCCATTGAACAACTGGCGGACACCACCAATTGCCCCGGGGCACCATCGGGCAGTCCTTTGCATCCATGTGTAGATTGACTATCATTCAGCAACCCCGTGATGCCCCAAGCAGGAGTAAACCTTGAGTCGCTACCTACGCAATCAGGATGAAGCCGAGATAGACCTGACTCCCATGCTGGACGTCGTCTTCATCATGCTGATTTTCTTCATCGTCACGGCGTCATTCATCAAGGAATCCGGTATCGAGATCACACGACCAGACTCTACCAGCGAAGCTCCCCTGGAAGACAGCAAAATCAAGAACATCGTGTTTCAGGTGACTGCCAATGACGAAATCTGGACCGACGGGCGGCGTGTCGATATCCGCGCGGTGCAAGCCATTGTCGATCGCCTGCATGCAGAAAACCCGGACGCCGCCGTGGTCATCAGTGCCCATAAGGAATCTACCGCCAGGGTCTATACCAGCATCGCCAATGACGCCCGGGCCGCGGGTAACTACAATGTTACACTGGTAACCACCGAGGACTGATCCCCGCCCGAACCGTACCGGATATCGAACCGTTGAGTTATGTCGGCTAGGTACATTCACCTACCCTGCTTCGGTCGATCCCAATGTCTGAACTACCGCTGCGCAACTATGCTGTGACCATTGCTTAAAGGAGTCTGTAATGGTCAAGAATATTCGCAAAGCTCGTTATCAAGCCCGCGTCATGAATTTTATGCAGGAACGGCACGCTGACAAGTACCAGTTGATGCTGGGTTTTGCCAAAAACAGCGCGTCTTTCGTTGCCCTGCGCGATAAGATCCTCAGCCACTACTATGGTCAGCGCCAGGCCGGCGTCATTTTCTGCACAGAAGCTTTGGTACTGTTGGTTGATCGCGTCCTTGAAACCATGGAAAACAATATCCAATCTGCACAAGCTGCCTGAACAGGCAGCTTACTCCTCTCCAGCCCCCGAAATATCGCATCCAAGCGTTGAAAGGGTCAGCATACGACCTGGCCGATGTGCTTTAGGCTGTAATCCCTCTCTTACTCTGCTAAACGGCGGCAAGTCCCGATAAACCGGTCAGCCAGTCGAAACCGCCGGTAGCTGAAACTCCCTCATCCTTTCCTGCAACAGAATCACCCCAGGCGGCAGGCCGAACCGTTGAGCCATGGCGGTCAGACTGCGACCATTTGTCACATCCACCCGCGCGCCCAATTGCTTATCATCTTTGCCATCAAAAGACAGGTAGTGCCGGATCAATAGGGGGTATTTGTGGGGCAACGATTCAAGGCAAGTGCCGTCGGCCTATTGGGCCTGCTGGGAGCAATCAGCGCAAGCGCCGAGCACGCCGAGGAAGAAGTGCTGGTTGTCGGCAGCAAAAACAGGCTGGAAATGCAGGTAGACAGCATGGAAACGGCCGTCCCGGATTCCGCCACCATGCTGCGCAGGCTGCCCGGTGCCAACGTCAACAGCAATGGTCCCCTTACCGGTATCCAGCAGTATCGCGGTATGTTCGGCGCCCGCGTCGACGTCAATATCGATGGCATCCACATCGCCCCGGGTGGGCCCAACCTGATGGATGCGCCGCTATCCTATGCCCCAGCGGCGATGCTCGAATCACTGACGATCTACCGTGGAATTGCCCCTGTCAGGGTGGCGCAGGAGTCGATTGGCGGGGCAATGGTTGCCAAAACAGACCGGGGTGAATTTGGAGAAGATGCCAGCTTTGGCGCCAATGGCGCGTTGACCGTTGGTGGCCAAAGTGCCAATAGCGGCTGGCTGGGCAACGGGCTGGTCGCCATTGCCAACGAGCATCACAAGGTTTTCCTCAATGGTTTGATGGAAGAAGGTGACGACGCCAAGTTCCCCGGCGGTAAAATTCGCCCTACCGAGTATGAGCGCAAGCGAATCGACGGCGGCTATGGTTGGCACCATGGCCCCCATACCATCGAGTTGTCTGCGGCGCGCAATGAAACCGGTGACACCGGCACCCCCGCCCTGCCCATGGATATCAAGTACATCGACTCCAATCTGTATCAGGGCGAGTACCGCTACAGGGCCGGGCAATGGTCGCTCGAGGCAAGTCTGTTCGGCAACCAGGTCGATCACCTGATGACCAATAACCACCTGCGCCCACCTCCCCCTGATCCCCTGAGCTATCGAAACGCCTTTACCACCAGCGACTCCCTGGGCTACAAGCTAATGGCAGAATTTTTTACCGACAGAGCAATCTGGCGGTTCGGGACCGATGGTCAGTCCGCGGTCCACAATGCCGACATATCAAACCCCAACAACGCGGCATTTTTTGTGGTCAACTTTAACGATAGCGAGCGCAAGGTGGTGGGAGTATTTGCCGAAGCCGACATGCGTCTGTCGGATAGCTGGCAACTGCAAGCGGGTGTGCGCTACAACCGGGTCGACATGGACTCAGACGAGGTCGACGCCTCGATGGCCATGATGAATCCAGCGGTTAGAACGCTGCGGGACGATTTCAACAACGCCGATCGCAGCACCGTCGATAACAATGTGGACTGGGTACTGCGGGCCAACTGGTCACCCGCCAGCGCGTGGACCTACACTGCGGCCATCGCCCGCAAAACCCGATCCGCAGCGTATCAGGAGAAATACCTTTGGCTGCCACTGCAATCCAGTGGCGGGCTGGCAGACGGCAACAACTATATCGGTGATATCAACCTCGATCCGGAAGTCGCCCATGAGGTCGAATTGGGCTTCGACTGGGAAGGTCGCAGCGCGATGGCGACGCCGCGCATTTTCTATCGCAGGGTCGATGACTATATTCAGGGGGTGCCCAGCACCAATATGGCAGCGAATATGGTCAGCCAGATGATGAGTGGCTCACTGCCGCTGCAATTCGCGAACGTCGACGCCACCCTCTACGGTTTCGACATGGAATGGGGCGTTGCCGTCGGCCAACAGTGGTCACTGTATGGCATCGTCAACTACGTTCGTGGCGAGCGCGACGATATCGACGATGACCTGTATCGCATTGCCCCCCCCAACACCACCCTGGGCTTGCGCTACCAGGCCCAGCGCTGGACTGCGAGCCTCGAAACCGTCGCCTACAGCCGACAGAGCAAGGTGTCTGAGACCAATGGAGAGGCCGAAACAGCGGGCTATGCTGTGATCAATTTTGGCAGCCAGTTTACTCTGGTCGATGACCTAACCCTGTCTTTTGGGATCGACAATCTGCTGGACCGCCGTTATGCCGATCACCTGAACGGCACCAACCGGGCGCGTAACGAGGATATTGCTGTTGGCGAGAAGCTGCCAAGCTGGGGACGCAACGCCTATGCACGGCTGCGCTGGGAATTCTGACTGCTAACCAACCCAGAACATACCTATCGCGCCTTCGCCTCGCCCCTTGGCGGGGCTCTTTTTTTAGTAGATTTTCAACCAGGATTTTTAGCCGGTGAACGCTTGAATACCGGTTTGGGCGCGCCCCAGAATGAGAGCGTGCACATCGTGGGTGCCCTCATAGGTGTTGACGGTTTCCAGGTTGATCATATGTCGCATGACCGGGAATGCATCACTGATGCCGTTGCCCCCGAGCATGTCCCTGGCGGTGCGCGCAATTTCCAGTGCCTTGCCGCAGGAGTTGCGCTTCAGCATTGAAATCAACTCCGGCGCCAACTTGCCCTGGTCTTTCAGCCTTCCGGCCTGCAGACAGCCCTGCAAGCCGAGGCTAATCTCCGTTTGCATGTCGGCCAGCTTTCTCTGCACCAGCTGGTTGGCACCCAACGGCCGGGAAAATTGAGCCCGCTCCATCACGTAAGCCAACGCAGCATGCCAGCAAGCCTCGGCGGCGCCCAGCGCGCCCCAGGCAATGCCATAGCGGGCGCTGTTCAAGCATCCCATCGGCCCTTTCAAACCCTCTACCCCGGGTAACAGGTTGGACTCGGGCACAAAAACATCCTGCATCACGATTTCACCGGTGACCGAGGCTCGCAGCGATAACTTGCCGTCTATTTTTGGGGTACTTAGCCCCTTCCAGCCACGCTCCAGTATGAAGCCACGGACCGCCTCATCATCGCATTTCGCCCACACCACCATCACGTCCGCGATAGGTGAGTTGGATATCCACATTTTCGCGCCGTTAAGGCGGTAACCGCCGTCGACCCGCCGGGCCCGGGTGAGCATGCTGCCGGGATCAGAGCCAGCATCCGCCTCGGTAAGGCCAAAACAGCCCACCAGCTCGCCGCTGGCCAGGCCCGGCAGATATTGCTGACGCTGGGATTCACTACCGTAGATGTATATTGGGTACATGACCAGGCTGGACTGCACGCTCATCATCGAGCGGTAACCCGAGTCCACCCTCTCTATCTCGCGGGTGATCAGGCCGTAGCAGACATAGCTCACCCCGGGGCAGCCGTAACCGTCCAGGGTCGACCCCAGCAGGCCCAGCGCACCCATTTCCCGAAAAATTTCAGGGTCGGTAGTCTCGTTGCGGTAGGCATCGCGCACCCGCGGTTGCAGCCGGGCCTGGGCATATTGGCGTGCCGTATCGCGCACCTGGCGCTCCTCCGCCGTCAACTGCTGCTCCAGCAGGAACGGGTCCTGCCAGTCGAATTTGGCCCACTGCCTGGAATTGCTCATTAGGTCTATCCTCTACGGCTGCATTGCAGTGCCCGCTGATGGCGAAATACGCGGCAAATTAAACAATGTTATCACCTGAGCCTGCAATCGGACTCGTCCGGCAGCCAGAACAGGCCCGGGCAATGGTCAGGCCGCGGATAGCGGTTTAAGCCAACGCACAAAATGGGTTACAATTCGCGCCCTCTGCTGGGGGGAGGCCCTGAATGGATACTGGCCGCGTCCATTTAATGGTCATCATCTACTATCTTTCCCACCCCGCGGAAATTACCCCAAGTCTGACCGCCCTTAGCTCAGCAGGATAGAGCGTCCCCCTCCTAAGGGGAAGGTCTCAGGTTCGAATCCTGAAGGGCGGACCAATAAAGTCAACAACCTACACCACTTCTGCCCCACCTTAGCCGGGGGCAGTACTCGAAAATCCAGCCTATATCCTGCGCAACAGCCATTTTTTCGGAGTAACTGCCGTACAACAGCCTGGGCTCAAAGAAAGCCATTTAGAGGAAAGTGGTTAATTGCTCCCAAAAATCCGGAAAGTTGAAGATTGAGGGGGAGGATCTGCATCGAACAACGTCATGAGGCCTTGCGAGGAAGGGGTTATAGGAGCTTCAGATGTCATTGTCAGTCAACAGCTGGCGCCCGGTTCCAGTGTCGATTATCCCGTTCACATTGGCTCTGCCAAAATTGGTCGACTACCTGGATGTGGCCCTCGACAAACTTATTGACGCTGAGCATGACCAACCAACCCGGTGCCAGCGCAAATCGCGGCCTGTGTCCTACACGAGGAATCACAGCGCAGTTATGTGTCCGACAACGCGAAGGAAGGTCACTATTCCAGGACAGGCATTGCTATTGTTTCTGCGCAGCCTGATCAGCTGTTGTCGCGGCTCTGGTTGTCGGTTTTGATCCTGGATGGGTTGCCGCTCTTTTCCTCGTTGGCCAGCGCAAGCTCGGTAATTTCGTCGTACAGACTGGCCATCTTGACAACGATTTCATGGAGTTCGGGATGCCGGCTAAGCAGAGCACGAATATCCTTGACGTGCGACAGCGCCGAATCCAGTTCCACGATTTCGATGTTGGAGAGGGTTTCACCCTCAAGCATGCGCTCCTTTATGGCCAGCAAATTGGGGACGCGAATCATCGCCCTCTCCAGCAATACCTCGATAGTGCCTTCATCGGTTTCTTTCTGGTTATGATCCGACATCGTCTGGTCACCTCTTCTTTTAGGTAGGCTCTGGAAACGCCCGGATATTGGACCCTGATCTCGCGGTAACCCCACCAATCTAAGCCATAGTCGATGGTTGTCAACGTATTTGTCACGCTAATTGCCTCGCCAACGCCCTCCCGGGTTTGGAGTTTGGTCCGTCAGATATGATGCTGCAGGGCAGACTTCCTTAGCAGCGCATCCCGGGGTAACTGCCCCGAGCTGCACCTGGCTTCCAGCTTGTTATATAGTTGACCCTAAAACTAACTAGGCAAATTATGCAATTTTATACACAGGATGCAGCTGTGCCATTGGATATGGAATGCTCTGGTATGAAACATGGGTGAGTTCATAGCCTTACTGATATTACTGGTGCTCTCCGGTGTCTTTTCCGGCTCGGAGACGGCTCTGGTAACACTCTCCCTGGCGCGGGTGGAAGCGCTTGTAGCTGAGGATCGTGCAGGGGCAAGGGCGCTCTATCAGCTAAAGATAGATCCTTCGCGGATGTTGACGACCATTCTGATCGGAAACAACCTGGTAAATATAGCGGCCTCGGCACTGGCGACAGTGATCGCCACGCGCGAATTTGGCAGTGCCGGTCCCGGCATCGCCGTTGGTTTACTTACGCTGTTCATACTCGTATTTGGCGAGATTACCCCGAAGAGCATCGCGACACGTTATCCCGAGCGTATTTCGCTGTTCATTGCCTACCCGCTGTTGACCTTCATGCGTCTTATCTATCCGCTGGTGTGGTTCTTCGGCCATTTCACAAACCGGGTACACCGACTGATGGGTGGCAGTGGCGATCCAACGGTGACCGAGCTGGAGTTGATCGGGATGCTGGGCCAAGGCGTCAATGAGGGTGCAATCGAGCAGAACGAGAGGAAAATCATTGAGCGCGTATTTGCCTTCAATGACCTTAAAGTCAGGGATGTCATGACACCCAAGGGCCGCATCTTCTCCCTGGACGGGTCACTCACGGTTGCCAGGGCAATACCGCTGGTCTCGCAGGAGCGGTTTTCGCGTATCCCGCTGTATGAGGGCGACAGCGACAACTTCACAAAAGTGCTTTACCTCAGGGACCTCTTGCGGGCTTACGTCGGCGGGCAATTGGAAGAGCGGCTGGACAATATTGCACATGAACCGCTGTTTGCATCCCAATACCAGGCAATTGATGACCTGTTTGCCCTGTTAAGACGGCGTAACCGGCTGTTCTCGATCGTGGTGGATGAATACGGGGATGTACGCGGTATCGTGACATTGGAGGACCTGCTCGAGGAACTGGTCGGCGAGATATACGATGAAAGCGATGTCGAGCCGCTGGATGTCTGCAGCGCGTCCGGGAACGAAATTGTTGTGGATGGCGCCACCGAGCTGCGCGTGATAGAAAAGTTTTTTAATATGGATCTGCCGGGAAAACCTACCGACACCGTAAGTCTTTGGATACTCGGCCATACAGAATATATACCTGGCGAAAATGAAACGTTCACCATCGACGACCTGGAGGTCACAATCGTAAAGGCGTCGGATCGCAGCATTGATCAGGTAAATATTTGTTCCTGAACGCACTTCGGGCCGATCAATCATTGTGTGGCGGTGAGTGACCAGCAGGTTTTCGGTCCAGAACGCTCGAAAGCTCGATTGGCAATACGGTCAGGCTTTCAGCCGAGGAAGGTTTAACCCGAATAATGTTAACCCGATCCATTGAAGGTGACGAGCGCAGCAAGGCTACGCTGTTTCTCTTAATGCATCGATGCTTAGATTGCCGAGGGCCCTAAGGCACCGGGCGATTTCCAGAGCGAATAATGCGTTCGACAGTGCCTGAGTTCAAAGGTACGGCACATTCCCACAGCTTGATGGCGCTGGCGCACCGGCAAAACGTGCTTCGATCCAGGGAAATATCACCTCAGCAGCGCCTTGTGGATTCTCATAGGGCACTCGGTGGCCTGTATCAAACCACACAAGCTGAATTGCCATGCCGGTGTTTTCACAGGCTTCTTCTACCCAGGAAACGATATGACCTGGCGGCAGCAGGTCATCATAGCGACCGTTGATCATTAACAGTGGCGACGCCCCCCGCTTCAATCCGGGGATGGAATCCTTATAATCGACATCAATCGTTGCCTTGGGCAGGGGCGCACCGGGAACAAACACATAGGAGCCATCGAGTGGGCCGTAGGTATCGACCAATCTGTCGACGCAAATGGTATCTAGCGCAGCCGAAGCCCTAATACCCGCTTCGGTTAACCACAGCGACAACGGTGACTCCACCGGGCCATAAGCGGCCCTCTGCGCCAGCGCCATCATCACCACAAACCCTTTGTATTTCGTCTGCTGCAGGTAGGTCAGCAGTCTGGCCGACTCGTCTGTCACTCCGGCACCGGAACCAATGGTGCCCAGCACATTTAGCTCCGGCGCATAGCTGCTTGCGGTTTCGTTAGCAAGGATCACCGCATGCCCTCCCTGGGAGTGGCCAAACAAGATCAGCCTGTTTCCGGCACCGGCAAAACGCTGGGCAGCGCGGGCTGAATCCAGCAAGCTATGAGACTGGCTTGGGCCTACCAGGTACTGATGTAAACCGGGCGTTCCGAGACCCTCGTAGTCCGTGGCGGCCACCGCATAGCCTCGCGCCAGGAAGTCCTCCAGTAGGGCGATGGTTTCCCCGGGAGTTGAGCGCTGGGTGGGCGCGCAGTGATCCGCCAGCCCGGTAGTACCATGGCCAAACACGACCAGAGGGGGACCTTCGCCCGGTTGCTGCCCATTGGGCACGCCAAGCCAACCGGAAACGGCGACCGGTGCACCATTGGTGGATTGCGAGCGGTAGAGCACCTTCCAAATACGGCCATTTTCTACCGATGCCAACTCTCTGGCCCAAATGACATCGCCATTTTTCCCTGGCAAGGGAGACGGCGGTCGGTAGAAATCCAACCCCTCTGGAGCAGTGGCGATAAGCGTGCTTTTCTCAAATACCGGCATAAGGTAGAACGTTTTGGCAGATGCAATGATCGCCTCTATAGCCGCATTTCCGTCTGTACCCACGTTCGAAAGAACACACGTTGGGTCATTAGAATCGCCGCAGAAGAAACCATCACCCCTATTCCACCTGACGAAGCGCCAGCCCGAATTTGGGACAGCCGTAAATGACGCAGAAAAACTGGTATCGCTCACATCCACAATACAAATATCGCCCTCACGGCAGGTGCCCGAGCCGACCGACTTCACCTCGCCACCTTCAACGGCGATTACGGCAACTTTACAACCAGCAACCAGAACGGCTATGGCAACCCCTGCTAACAGCCTGAATAGATACGACATGCCCTTTGCTCCCTGAATTTTCAACTGATCGCCGGCCAGCCTGGCATCAATAGCAACGATCTAACCCCGTTATGTTATCAGTCACCGCAATTACCCATAATATTCCTGTGGTTCAATTGTCTATTTTAGACCCTATTCATTGACATGGGTCAAGGCGTTACCGCCGAACCCGTTAGCGCCGGTCATCGCTTGGGGATTGATCTTGCGCCTTGCCGCCGGCCACGAATAACCGTTGACCAGAAAAGCGCTTTGCCAGGGCAGGCCTTAAGCCGGCGCCGGCGAGTGCGACCTGGTCAGACCGTGGTCTCAGTTGAACAGCGACTCTGGCACCACAAATGCTCCCTCTTGTGAGGCTTTCGCTGTTCAGGGAATTATGTACTCGGTATCACTGCTGTCCCATAAATTGAAACAAAGAAGGCTTGACTCCCGCCCTGTTGATACAATGGATGTGCTAGCAAACATCGTAGCATCGGCTTCATATGCCCTGAGACGGGAAAGCACTATTTCTTCCTGACCAATAACATGAAGCTATCAGCCAGGACGATTGCGGCAATTTACAAAGAGCGCTGGCAGATTGAGTTGTTCTTCACGTGGATCAAACAGAATCTGAAGAGCAAAAGCTTCGTGGGTACGTCGAAAAACGCGGTACTCACTCATATCTGGATTGCCATGTGCGCCTACCTAATAATGGCCTATCTGAAGTTCTCTAGCCGTCTCACATTGGCAGTTTCCGAGATGGTGCGGCTGCTTCAACTGAATCTGTTTGATCGCAGAATTCTGCACGAATTGCTTAGCCCACCAGGCAGACCTGATCCGGATGATGACAGGAAGCTGGTGATGCTATGAAACTGTGGGACAGCAGTGGGATTGAAAGGGAAAGACACTTGTCGAAACGTGACTCTGTCCGCGGTCTCAACCGGCGGTTGTCGGGTCACTAAAACTACTTCGGTATCATAGGCAACGGCTACTCGTTAAATCGCTTCTATCAATGGGCCATGTAATGTACGTTTAAATGGCTCAACCGACGTGGCGGTAAACGGATGAGCGTCTCACGATAGACCTTCTGGCGAGAGGCGAACCGTGCCTTATTCAGGCTGCCCCGTATTATGGCCGGTTCGTCCAGGAGGGTGTTTGCTTAATGGCCTTACCTTGCGCGAAAGCGAGTGCGATCGAGGAACCGGATGCGGGAAAACCGCAGGTCCGGGACTGTGCAGGGGGCGCCGGGTAACTGGCAGTTCCTACTGCGAGACGTCTCTGACCCCAAATATTTCCTATCGGGGTAGTCGGTCAGGCACCGTTGAGCCGCAAAATTACCACCCCTCCCATGCATAACTTCCACTGAAAATTTAATCATTGCGAATAGCTGACTTTAAGGATTCTGGTAAAATGTGCTTTATGTTTGGGGTTTGACAGTGACGTTTTTCACGGCAGTACAAAGGGATTTGTGACCAAGCTACCCTTTGATGTCGACAGGTGATATCCAATATGCAACGCGCAAGTCAATCAGTCCCGGCTTATGCTCCCTTTTTTGCCCTGGCTCTGGCCTTGCTTCTTGCAAGCTTGCCCAAGCTGGCACACGCTCAGGATATCTCGGGCTTTGTCTCCGATGATTTCAGTGCTACCCAACTCGACAGAAACAACTGGAACTTCATCGATCCTCGCGGCGACAGCACTGCCAGCGTCAACGGCACCCAACTGCTGATTAGCGTGCCGGCCGGAAAAAATCATGATATGCGCACAACTGGCAATTTCTCTGCGCGTGTTATGCAGTCAATTTACAATACTGATTTCCAGCTGGAAGCCAAATTTATATCCCCGGTGCAGGCCAACCAGCTGCAAGGTATTACCATCGAACAAAGTGCAGGCACTTTTTTAAGGTTCGATTTTCTCAATAACGGTACGCAAACCCGTGTTCGATCCACAGTCTACGTCAACAACGTATCCAGCAGTAAATGGGAAAGGGTGATCGCCGGCGCTGCGCCAATGTACCTTCGTGTCAAGCGCGAGGGCAATATCTGGAACTACCACTTCTCTTACGATGGTGTTATCTGGAATTCGGCCAGAGTGATGACCAACACTATGGTTCCCAACTTGGCCGGCGTTTTTGCGGGCAATTCCGGCAACGCCAGCGCACCAGCGCATACAGCAATCATCGACTATATGTTCAGCACGGCCACGCCTGTTACGCCCGAAGATGGGGAAATCATCCCTGATAGCACCGCGCCTTATATTCGCAACATCAAGAAACTCAATGGGGCCAATCAGTTCCAGGTACTTTGGGCGACTGACGAACCGGCAACCTCACGCATGGAATACGGCCCCACCACCAGTTACGGCGCATCGGTCAATAGCAGTATTCTCACCCGCGACCACCACCAGCTCGCGACTGGCCTGGCTACAAACCAGACCTACCATTTTCGCTTGCGCTCCAAGGATGCCGCCGGCAATGAAACAGTAAGCGAAGACTTCACGATCAAGTTATCGGCAAAACCTTTCCTGGATCTATGGTATGGATCGATACAAAACTTCGGCCAATTAGGCAGCAACGCCCAGCGCTGGATCAATATTCCTGGCCATGTATCCGGCGCCAACCCCATTAGCTCACTGGCCTACTCCCTCAACGGCGCGCCTGCTCAATCATTGTCTCTCGGCGCAGACGGGTTGCGCTTGCAGGACGATAACGATTTTAATGCTGACATTGAATATGTCGATTTTTTGTCCGGTGCCAATACGCTGGCAATAACCGCTACTGACAGCGCCGGCAACCAGCAAACGGAAAATCTTGCCATTGCTTATGCATCCGGCAATACCTGGCCTCTTCCTTACTCGATCAATTGGTCGAGCGCCGCCAGTATTGCCAATGTTGCGCAGATTGTAGACGGTGCTTGGCAGATCACCGGCAACGGTGTGCGCACACGTCAAGTAGGCTACGACCGGCTTATCAATATTGGCGATATTAGCTGGGACGACTACGAAGTTACGCTGCCAATTACGCTGCATGGCGTCGATCAAAACTGCCTGGTCAACCTGGACACTGGCCCCTGTAACGAAGGCCCTATGGTTGGCGTACTTGTGCGCTGGCAGGGGCACCATGTCGATAACGATCAGCCCAATGTGGAATGGCGTCCATTGGGCGCGTTGGCTGCATACCGCTGGAAAAATAACCAGAGTTCCCAGCAGACAGAGCCGGGCCTGTTTATGCTCGGTGGCGACGGTAGTATTCTGGCCAAGGATCTGGAGAAAGCGTTTGCCGTTGGGACGACCCGGATGTTTAAAGTTCGAGCTGAAACCGTCGACGGTCAGCACGAATATAAAACTAAAATGTGGCCTCAGGGCCAGGCTGAGCCAGTCCAGTGGGATATCACCCAAACCCAGACCATCGGTGAGTCGAATAGCAATGGCTCACTACTGCTAGTGGCACATTACGCCGATGCGACGTTCGGCAATATCACTGTTACGTCCCTTGGCGGCGCCGGCGGTGGTGACACCACCGCGCCCGTCATCAGCAATGTAAAGGCGACAGTCACTGCCACCACTGCCACCATTACCTGGAATACCAATGAGGCGGCGAGCAGCGCAGTGGCTTACGGGTTAACTAGTGCCTATGGTACCAACGCCAGCAACGCCACCCCGGTCACCAGCCACAGCGTTACCCTCGCTAACCTGAGCATCGGCACCCAGTATCAATATCGAGTGAGCTCAACAGATGGCGCCAACAATATTGGCAGTGGCCCTGGCCTGACTTTTGTTACTGCGTCAGGAAACACCAGCACTTCGGGTATTGTGGCCGATGCCTTTGATGGCTCCTCACTCAATATGAGCGTATGGACATGGGTCGACCCCGTGGGCGACAGCAGCTATAGCAGCACCGGTTCACAGGTATCACTTGCAGTGCCGGCAGGCACCCAACACGACTTATGGGCGAATGCCAACGAAGCCCCACGTATTTTGCAGTCAGCCAGCAATACTGACCTGCAACTGGAAGTGAAGTTTGATTCTACTTTGACTTCTGCTTACCAAATGCAGGGTATTGTGGTGCAAGGTACTGACAACAACCTGCTTCGCTTCGATTTTTACAGTGATGGCAGCAGCATGTTCATCCATGCTGCCACTTTAGTGAATAACAAGGCAACCAAGAAGATCCGCACATCCATCGTCGACGGCGTGCCCCTGTATCTGCGCGTGGTGCGCAAAGGCAATCAGTGGAGCGAATATTACTCCTACGACGGCGCCAACTGGACCAATGCTGGCACGTTCGCCCATACATTGGTGGTGACTGCGGCAGGTGTTTTTGGCGGCAATGCCGGGCCTTCTCCCGCACATAATGCCCTCATTGATTACTTCACTGTGGATGGATTGCCCCCCGGCAGCGGGAGCGTTAGTGATACCACACCGCCGCTGATCAGCAATGTACAAGCGGCCGTTGCTGAAACCACCGCGACCATCACCTGGCAAACCAACGAAGCAGCCAACAGCACAGTGAACTATGGTTTGACGACGGCCTACGGTTTAAATGCCAGTAATCCGGCGATGCTAACCATGCACAGCGTTACCCTCAATAACCTGGCGCCGAATACCCAGTACCATTTCCGGGTCGGTTCCACCGATGCCAGCGGTAATGCAGTCACTGGCACGGATGCAATTTTCAGCACATTGTCCAGTAATGCCGGTGGAACATTGACCGCAGTTCCCATCTCCTCCTCCAGGGTCGACCTGTACTGGGACGCGCTGGCAGGTGCCACCGGCTATCGAATATACCGTGACGCGAAGCTGCTGGGCACAACTAACGGTGCCCAATACAGTGACACCAGCTTGGTGGCAAACAAAACCTATAGCTACGATGTGGTTGCCCTGCTATCGACTGGAAACCAGTCGATAGCGCCCCCGTCTGTGGTAACAACCATCGCCAGCAACAAGGGCGCCTGGTGGAACGCCAATTGGCCCTATCGCACGTTGATTGGCATAGGCACCGGCCAATTCCCCCGCACCAATCGTGTTGCTGAGCTGGATTTGAATATCACCGAGGTTCTGGCAAATATCGGCGGCAGCGGAACATTTAACCCGGCAACCGTGCGCTGTCGCGAAGTAGACATTAATGGTGCCATTTTAGGCAATGAGATTCCTTGCCAGTTTGAACCGTCAGAAAATTTTGATGCGACAAACCTGGCGACCGGCAAGTTGGTTATTCTTGCGCCTGGCGTTACCGCTGCACGTTCCGCACGATACTTTCATCTGTATTTTGATACGGTCGGCGGCAGTAGTACTACAAGCACGCTAACCCCGCTCGTCACCGTTGTTGACAACGTCAATGATGAAGGGCAGTCGAGTTTTAAAATTTCTACCAGCACCGGCAGCTATTTCTTCCAGAAAGAAGCCGGCGCGTTCTCAAGCATGCTCGATACCCAGGGTAACGACTGGATTGACTATCACCCCACAGGAAATGCCGCAGGAAATTATCGCGGAATCCCCAACCTGGTGTATCCGGAGGGTCACTTCCATCCTGGAAGTACCAGTGCACTTAGCACCATCGTTAATCAAGGCCCTCTTAAAGTTACGGTGCGCTCCACTACCACCGATGGTCTCTGGCAGCTTACCTGGGAGTTCTATCCCAACACCGCCACCATGACCATGTTGGCGGCGGCAAAGACTTACTGGTTTTTGTACGAGGGAACCCCGGGCGGAAAGCTGGAAACCGCGACCGACTTTATGGTCAGGTCAAATGGAGTGTCTAATCTATTATCCCAGCCTTGGGATGGCGACATTGCAGGTGATGAATGGGTATACTTTGCCGACCCCACAGTTGGCAAATCACTATTTCTGGCCCACCATGAGGGCGATTCAGCATTCGACTCCTATCGGCCGATGAACGGCCAGATGACCGTGTTTGGCTTTGGCAGAAAGCAAACGGGTCTGAATAGTTACATGAACCAGACACCGGCTCACTTCACTATCGGCCTGATCGAGCAAACCAGCTATGCAGCGGCGGCGGAATTGATCAACTCAGCCATCAAGCCTCTGGATATTGAGAATTCAGGGGCAGCGACATCTAGCGATTAAAACTACCGACGGACCGAGGTGGTAGTAACGCGCTCGCGGTGGGCGCAGACCTGAGCCAGACCGGTCAGGTGGACCTCGTACCAGCGGCCGGCGCCGTTCCAGGGTTGGTGGGGGTTGCCAAGCAAGATAGCTTTTCCATTCCGGGGGAGCACGACGTGGCGGGTGCCGCCCTGCAGGGCTTGCCCTGGGTGGGCAGTGGTTTTAACAATGCGGTGGCCTGGACCCCTACCGTATCCTTCGCCACCCGCATCACCCTGTTTGACCTTTAACTCGACCCCAACGATCGAATGCATTATGTCTTCGACGACGAAACAATACCGGTTCTGCTCGTGTGGGGCAAACAAGACGAGTTGATTCCATTTGAGACGAGTGAAAGGGTGAAAATGGCAATCCCGCAGGCCGAGCTGCTGGCGATAGATCGCGCAGCGCACACGCCGAATTACAAGAAGCCCGAAGTAGTAAACCCGGCGATTTGGGGTTTTTTAGGGCGAATTGCACCTATGTAGAGAAGGAGATCACCAAAGGCTGCCCAAAGTTACTGGGACAATTTTTTACAAATTAATCCGTCATATACAAGACGGGCCGGGAGCAGTTCCTGCTATAAAGATGCGTTTGTTCAGCGCAGGTAGTAGTCAAGCGCATTCGGGCTGAACTCGTTGGGATTGATCGTGATCTTGAACACGTAGGGCTCAAGCTCGTTATCCAGACCGGTCACCAGGTAGCGCTTTTCTTTGAAATCATAACACTTCTGCAGCGTATATCATGGCACGGGAGCAGAATAATAATTGATCATATGGCCCTCGGAGAAGCGCCATAGATTGCCTTTGGCGTCGTAATTATCGGCCAATACAATCGACCAGCTATCTTCATCGACATAAAAGACGCGCTTCGAATAGGAATGGCCGCGATTGGCTACGCCGCGCAATGGACGGTTCTTCGGCTCTTTTACGGTCCCCTCAACCACCCAAACCCGATGCAGTTCATAGCGCGCGAGTTCCGGGGAGATATGGTTTGCCTGCACAATGTCTTCGGCGGTCAATTCACCATCGTGCAAACGGCAGGCATTGTAAGGAATCAACATTTCCCGCTTACCCAGGAGTTTCCAGTTGAACAGGGCCGGGGAGCCGTTATACATATCGGCTTCGTCGTTAAATCGCAAGCCGTCTGATAAAGTTACCGGGTTATCAAAACCTGAAAAGGGAGTGCGGAAAACTCGCCGCAACTGCTGACTGTAAACCCAGGTCTTGCGTAAACGGCAGGGTCAGTCCCGATGGCGAAGCTGCGCTGGCTGATACCGGCATTGTTCACCAGGACGTCAACCCGGCCTTTCCAGCTCCAGGCTTGTTCCACCCTGGAATGCAGGGTTGCAAAATCGGTGACTTCGAAGGGGTGTACCAGCGAGTCGACTGGCAACTCATCGGCCAAGGCCTGCAGTGCGGCGACTCGTCTGCCAGATAGAATGATATGCGCGCCGTGCTCCGCAAAAGCAAGCGCAAGGGCTTTGCCGATACCGGAGGAGGCACCGGTAATCCATACTGTCTTGCCCTCAAATGACTTCATATCAGCTCCTCTTCGACTCTTGATAAGGTGGAGAAGGCACGACTACCAGCCGCACTTTAGCAAGACCGAACAAAGCTTCAAAGTATTCAGGCCCGTTCATCATCAGCATGCCGACGCGATCGCCGTTCTTCAGCCCGGGGCCGACCTGCGTGACGCCGCGACATCGGGAGAACTGGCGGTGGCGGCCGGCTGTGTGGTGGTCAAACAAAGGAGTGGCTGAGTCATTTCACCACCGCGGGCAAGCCTTTGCTATCGGGCGAGGGACCGTACCGGTACGGAAGGCCCGCAGCGCAAGACAGCAAAAATTATAGCGCGCCGAACCGGAACGCTACGGCGCCGGGCTCTCGATCGGCCACAACCACGCCGCTCCCCGCACACCGCTGGAATCGCCGTGCCGTGCGGTACACAGTTGCGTATCCACCCGATCCGAAAACACGTAGCGACCCCAGCACCGTGCTACATCCCCGCTCAAGCTCGCAATATTTGACATCCCCCCGCCCAGCACAACGACAAAGGGGTCGACAATATTGATGACCGTAGCCAGAGCCCGGCCCAACATATCGACGTAAGCATTGTAGACCTCGAGGGCCGTCGGCTCCCCCCCAAGCGCAAGCTTTGCAATCGTAGCCGCTTCCTTGCGCGAGCCGCAGCGCTCGAAATAGCTGCGTTCAAACCCCGGCCCGCTGAGCCAGGTTTCAACACAATCACTGCGCCCGCAATAACAGGCCCTGGACTCGCGCTCACTTTCCCCATGCCAGGGCATGGGGTTGTGGCCCCACTCACCGCTGATACCGTTGGGACCCGAGAGCAAAGCTTGCGAGATCGCCAGGCCACCTCCCACTCCGGTACCGAGAATCACACCGAATACCGAGTGCGCGTTGCGTCCAGCGCCGTCACAGGCTTCGGACAGAGTGAAACAATCGGCATCGTTGGCCATGCGAATCTCACGCCCCAACGCCTGCTCCAGGTCGGCCTTGAGAAAGCGGCCATTCAATACGGTCGAGTTGCAGTTTTTCATCCGCCCGGTCAGCGCCGATACACTCCCGGGTGCACCAACCCCGACCCTGCCACGCTCTCCCAACGCCGTCTCGAGTCGATCAACCAGTCCGACAATCGCCGCCAGAGTTCCCTGGTAATCCCCGCGGGGCGTAGCCACCCGTTGGCGCCACGAAATGGAACCATCATTCGCCAGGGCGATAGCTTCAATTTTGCTGCCACCGAGGTCAATACCGATACGCATTTGTGACTCCAAGCTGCTTGCTTCCAGCGTTCCCATCAAACCTGTTTTTCCGCATACAAGCGCAGCCACTGCTTCAGGCGGTTAGTCAAAAAGCAATACGCCAAACGCCAACAGTATCAACCATGCGACAGCAGTGCGCCGCATCAACAAATGCAGGCTTTCGATTTCCATGCCCGACTCAAACCTGCGTGCTTCCGTCGACTCACCTCGGGATGGCCCGGCACTCGGCAAGGTCTCGTCACCGACTAGCGACGCCAGGGCGCAACTGTGAATCAAGCGGGCGTTACTTACGCCGGCCATCAACTGCTCGCGCCAGCAGACCACGGTGGTAGAAAAATTACCGACCAGTGCAAAGCTGAGCGCAAGCAACCGTGCCGGCACCCACTCCACTGCCGCGATAAAGGGCGCCATCAGATCCGGCTGCGGGTGCGACTCAGAATCTTCACCGTAAACACGTGCCAGGCGGTAAGCGAGTGCCGCCCAGGCTCCGGCCAGTGCAAACCAGAAAACAACGGCAAACCAGCGCTCGAAATCCCGGTAAAGCAATGCCTCACCCGAGTAATGTTGCAGTTGCTCGGCGCTATCGGAATCGATTGCCTTGCTGGCAGGGGAAAACCCCTGCGCCGTATGCCATGCGCCCTGCCTGTCGCCACTACGCCAACTCGTTAGGTAGCGCTCGACCTGGGCCTCGACGTCGCCTCGCCCGAGGCTGTAAACAAGCACTGTTACCAGCAGCGCCAGCGTCGGCAGCCCGAACAGCTTATCGGCGACCAATCCCTCGAGTATGATCAACGCCACACAGGGGACCGCAATTATCAAAAATGCCTGCCAGATTGCGGGAAGCCGCAGGCGGGTCAACCAGGGTCTACAAGCATCACGGAATCGATAGAACCACTGGTCTCGCTGCAATCTGGGGAAGAATCCACTTCGGCGCTCGAGACCGTAGGCAATCAGGATTGCGAGAAAATGCATATCAAGACCCTCCGGTCTCCAGGGCCTGCAGGTACCGGGACCATTCAAAAAACGGCCCCGGGTCGGTCTTTCGTTCCGGCGCAATATCGCTGTGACCAACAATGCGCTCACTGGTAATCGCCGGATACGCTGCCCTGATAAGCCGGGTCACCATGACCAGGCTGCTGTATTGGCTTGCGGTAAAAGGTTGCTCATCGCATCCCTCCAGCTCAACGCCAATACTGAAATCGTTGCAGTTATGGCGGCCACAAAAGCTGGATTGACCCGCGTGCCAGGCGCGATCATTGAAACTCACGTACTGGGTAAGCTCCCCCGCCCGGTCGATCAACAGATGGGCCGAGACCTGCAGGTGGCAAATCTCGGCAAAATAACTGTGACGCGAGGGGTCGAGACAATTGCTGAAAAAGTCGTCGACGTAGGTACCGCCGTACTCGCCCGGCGGCAAACTGATATTGTGGATAACCAGCAGGTCGATGCCAGGGCCTGGGCGGGGGTTAAAATTGGGACTTGGGAACCGGCGGGCACAAGACAACCAGCCGTCAACAACAGTCGGCTCAGCGGGCGAGCTTGTTCGCTTGGGGAAATCCATCGCCGCATTCTAGCACCCGCTCTCGCAAAGACCAGCGCGCTATCCAGGCAGCACTGAAGCCGCGCTTTGAAGCTGTGAGATGATAGCTGGCGACTGCAGTTACAGGTGTGGCAGCTAGCTTCCAGCGTAGTAAGATTGAGCTCTCAATTGTCGTATGGCGAATCATGGCTCAACAATGGCTGATTTCTTGATAGCTTTTCATGTGCCAACCAATGCTGGCTATGCCGTGGAGCACCTTGAGAAGACATTTTTCAGCGTAGTTTCCCGCTTCCTTGCTAACAGGCAGCCGGGGGGTCGCATTCATTTGGGCTACAACAACTTCGAGGCGGGCAGGCCCAGGTGGCTGGATGATCGCGAGGTTCCGTTGCTTGAACTGGACTATTGCAACCTGTCCGCCGCTAAAGTCCGGGACTTGGAGAGCTACCTGCGGCGCAACGGTATCAGGTATGTCCTGGCTTTCGACCTGTGTGTGCGCACCCCTGTCTGCAAAACTTTTCGCAGGGGTGGTGTCGAGACCATCATCAGCTATTGGGGAGCACCATTAAGCGCGGTCAACAGCGGTATCCGGCTGCTGGCAAAGCGCATTGAAGTGCTGCTTGCGCGCAACAAGCCGGACCATTTTATTTTCGAGTCCTTCGGTATGCAGCGCTCTGCGACCCATGGCCGGGGCGTTGCGAAATGTCGTACCTCTGTGGTCAAGCCCGGCATCGATGTCGATGCTTTTGCGCGTTATTCAGACAAGTCCTATCTTTACCAGCAGTTTACTATCCCACCACAGCGCAAGGTGCTTTTTTTTGCGGGCCATATGGAAAAGCGAAAGGGAGTGGATGTCATTGTAAAGGCGGCAACCGAGTTGATAAACGAACGCGGTCGCGGGGACCTTCACTTTGTTTTGTGCGGTGACAGGCCAGGTGAAAAGGCCGCATTCGACAGGCTATATATGGGTAGCGTGGCGGAGCGTTATATCAGCTTTGGCGGTTACAGGAATGATATTCCCCAGTTATTGCCAGGGTGTTATGCGGGCATTATTGCTTCCACCGGGTGGGACTCGTTTACCTTCAGTTCAATGGAGATGGCAGCGTCGCGGGTGCCGTTGCTGGTATCTGATCTGATCGGCTTGAATGAGGCTATAGTCGATCAGCAAACGGGTTTATTGTTCACCCCGGGCGATCATTTACAGCTCGCCGACCGAATAGAATACCTGGTTGACAACCCGGCAACCAGGGACGAGTTTGGCCAGAACGCCTTCGACAGGGTGAATGGGGAATTTACCGTTGAAAAGCAAAAGGCGGCGCTGTTGGAAGTCCTTCAAACGAAAATAAGGAGTTGACGCCCGCGGGTTTCGCCCTATTCCATCCATGCTCAACGATGGTTGCAGCGCCTGAATGTGGCGCTGCTGGCGCGGCAATCCCTGGTGATATTCGGTTGCCTGGATTGCTCCACGTCGTTAAGAGAATTCGAGTCGGCGTTGTTGGCGACGGTTAACCCGGATATTGCACCAGTTGCCTGAGATAGCGCGCCGGTATCGCGTTGCTTTATCGGTGAGGTATGGCGGCTAATGCCGGGAATGCTGCAACTGGGAAATCACCGATTCCAGGGCACGGTCGAATAGTTGGCGATCATCCAGCAGTATTACCACATCCATAGCGACATTGGCCGCCAGTTGCTCTCGGGTCCACTCGGCAACTTTCTTGCCGGCGCGGTTGACGAATATATATTTTCCGATTGGCTTCAATACCGCCGCCAACCTGCAGCGAAAGGCAGTGCTTTCACTTTGCCTGAACTGGACCCAACTGCCAACCGAGAGCTTGTCGACCTTTATCAGCATCTCGGGATCGACGGCTTGGGTGCTGTCACCATCAGCGCCTGCTGCCGGGCATCCCAAAGCGTCAGCGGTTTTTTCATCAGCATCCACTTTGCTTTTGCTGGGAGATGGGATAGCCCCGGAAGAACGCACCTTGCTCTGCGAAAGCATGTCGTCAAGTGACGCGCTGCTGTCGCTTGACGACCGACCGGCGTCTCTCGATGGAGCCGCGGACGCTGTTTCTGACGGCTCCTGCGACTCCTGGTGAACAGGCTGGGAGACGACGGGGTTCGACAGGTCGTCGTAAATCCCACGAAGCTGCTCGAAGAGATGGTTCATCGCAAAGTGACTGATTCCCACCCTCGCGAGACCCGCCTGGAGATTGCTGAACAAGCCCGGCTTTAACTTGCCCAGTCGCTCGCGTTCTTTGTCGGTCGCCTTGGGCTGAACACTCCAAACCAACTCATCCATGACACGGCGGGCGGATTTCCAACTACCGCTATCTTCGCCTTCACGGGCGAGAATGAGAAACAGGACTTTCGACCAACCCTTCTCCAGCACTTCCGTGGCGACCGGTGGCAGCGCAACGCCGGCGGTGCTGTTGGCGATTGTTTGAGCAACCATTGCCTGCGCCAGCTCTGCCCTCGCCTTGCCCCGCTCGGTTTCCAGGGTGCGCTGCTCTACAATGCTCGTCCGCCGCCGCTCGTTTTCCATGAAGGATTGGAAATCCGTCAGTACCGTCTCGAACACGCCGATATCGTCTTCGAAAAAGCTGAGGATGGTCTCAACCGCTTCCTTGAACTTGCGATAAAGGAAATCGCGCTCGGCATTTCCCGCGGGGGACCAGCCTATTCCCGCATGTGCCATGGTATTAAGCAACTTGCGCGCCGGATGGCTATTCTTGCCAAAAAAGCTCTTGTCGATCAGGGCTACCTTCGCCATGGGTACCTGCAGCCTGATCAACAGCGATTTCAGCGGCGTTGCCAGGGAGTCGTCCTCCAGCACAAACTGGAATAACAGCGAGACCAGTCTTACAGCGTCTTCATCGACTTCACCGAGGGTATATATGGATTCGCCCTGCTGGCGGCCCCGGTTCAGGGAGTCGACGATAAGATCACGCAGCTGCCGCGGGCCCGCGCCCGCTGTGATGTAACCGAAATCGTCTATGGGCGTTTCAGTGGGGTGAGATTGCAGGCTGGTCAGTAAATCGATCAACTGGGCACTGTGCACGATTCTGGAAGACTGCACGGAGCTTTCCTGGCCATTACCGCCAGCGCGCTTCCCCCCCGGGCCACGACCGCCAGCGCTCTCCAACCGGCCTGCGGCTTTCAGCAAATTCTGGAGCTGGAAAAACATCGCGTCAGTGTTGGGATTGGGGCCCCACCCAGCATCTCGATAGCCAGCATTGTGGTCGCTATCCTGATCAAGATCGGCGTAGCCACTGCGATACGCGCCATGGGGATAGAATGCGCCGTCGCGACTGCCGCCTGTGGCTGGCCGGGCACCGCCGGGTCCGGGGCGACGCCCCCGCCGTGACCAATCGGCCAGCGTCACATTGGTCAATACGCCTTGCTCGGCGAGGTCTCGATTGAGAGTCCGGTAAAGGCGGGAAAACTCACTGACGACCCGCTTTTCAAATAGCTTCAACACTACCAATCTCGCTTTGATATCAACATCGAGGCTGGAGCAGGTAACGGCAAAGCATTCACACAAATAATTAGGGGCTATAGGATTATTGTCATTGGTGACCCGCACCGAGTCGAGCAGGCTATCGAAGCGCATGGTCAGCAGTGACAACTCGTCGAGGCAGTTGTTCATCGCCCGGGTCACCATGCCTTCGATGGCAAGGGTCTCCTCGATTTCGTTATCCTGGACCACCGCCAACGACGCTATGTCGATATCTTCTTCCCTGGCAGGGCTACGGCTATTGTCTGTTGCCAGCATGAGAAACGATTCATCGTAGCGCTGCCCGAACTCCATCTCCATGCCACGGCGCCTGATGCGCAACTCGCGCATCGCGTCAAAATAAATGTTCTGATCGTGATTACTGGCGGCGCGATCGGCCATTTCAAAGAGTGCATCATCGGCCTGGTCAAACATGGTGGCCAGCAGGTCCATCAGTTGCAGACGGGCTTTATCCTGGACAATTTTAAAACGCGCTGGAAAGCGATTGTGGCGCTGTCGCGCAGCCTCGACCGCGGGGCTTAACGCCGCCAATTTGACGTTGTCCTGCTCTTTGCTCTTCATCAAACCAACCCTGCTTACGGTACGTTGCGCCAGTCGATAACCTGTTATACTGGAAGCCCGACAAACAGGCGTAGCCCGGCAGGAAAATTATAGTTGTCGGTGACCGTCGCTGCCGGGATCATTGTCAAAAGGCGACGGACCTCTCAGATCACCTGCTCCCAGAGCCGGTGATCCACGCTGGACAAGCAGGAGCGGTTAGATGCAGCCTTGGAGATCGGCAGAATGAGCAGGAAGGCCGGCATTGGCATGCTGGTTTTTGCCTGGTTAATGGTTCTGGGCGTTGCCAGCGTGGCATTTAACGGTTGGCTTGAACAGCGCCGAAATCCTAACCAGGCACTGCGCGCCGCCCAGTCCGCCGATGGGCGACAAACGGTTTTTCTGCAGGCCAACCACCAGCACCACTACTTCGCCCGCGCCAGCATCAATGGCACACCAGTCACCTTGCTCGTAGACACCGGGGCAACTGATGTAGTGCTTCCCGAAGCGCTTGCCAACCGGCTCGGCTTGCCCCAGGGGCCATCCAGCATGGCGAATACCGCCAACGGCAGAATCGAGGTTCACTCCACCGTCATTGAAGAAATTGCCATTGGCGGCATTATCTTGCGCAATGTCAGTGCCAGCATCAATCCGGCGATGGGCTATGGCGAGCCGGTATTACTGGGCATGAGCGCACTGAAGAATATCGAGTGGCGCCAGCGGGACGGTGAGCTGCTGCTAATCCAGGGCTGATCGCCCGGCGACGGCACCTTGGCACCTGGCTGCGAGGCTGTTACTGGCGGATCGTGGTAGTGGATGTCTGGCGGGGAGGATTCCAGGCTCCAGTGCTGGTAAACTGTTGGCCTGATTTTTTAGAGTTCTCATCATGCAAGTTCCTGAACAGTTTTTGCCCGATCTTCGTCAGGCCGTCGACATCGCTCTCCTGGAGGATGTTGGCAGCGGAGACATTAGCGCCGAGTTGATTCCTGCCGAGCGCACCGCCGTGGCCCATGTCATCAGCCGTGAGCAGGCCATCATCTGTGGGCAGGAATGGGTCGAGGAGGTTTTCCGCCGGCTGGACCCGGATATTCTGGTGGAATGGCATTGTAACGACGGTGAAATGGTTACAGCCGATCAGCAATTGTTCACGGTGCGGGGCAACGCGCGCGCAATCCTGACCGGAGAGCGCACCGCGCTCAATTTTTTGCAGTTGCTATCTGCGACAGCCACCAATGCGCGTTCGTATGCCGACCTCGTCGCAGACACCGATGTGGTGCTACTCGACACGCGCAAAACCATCCCGGGACTGCGCACGGCACAAAAATATGCCGTGGCTTGCGGCGGCTGCCAAAACCACAGGCTTGGCCTGTTCGATGCCTTCCTGATCAAGGAAAATCACATCGCTGCCTGTGGCTCTATCGCGGCGGCGGTAGCACAGGCGCGCAGCAACCACCCCGACCGGCAGGTGGAAGTCGAGGTGGAAGACCTGCAACAGTTGCGCCAGGCCCTGGATGCCGGCGCCGATGTGATCATGCTTGATAATTTTACCAACAACCAATTGCGGGAGGCCGTTAGCGTCAATGCAGGCAAGGCCCGGCTGGAGGCCTCCGGCGGTGTAACCCGGCAGACTATTCGCAATATCGCCAAGAGCGGCGTCGACTTTATTTCCATAGGCGCCCTGACCAAGGACGCCGGCGCCATCGATCTTTCCATGCGCTTTGAAACCGTCTGATGCAGGTCGCGCTGCTCACCCTCGACTTCCACCTTGAAGGCTGCCGGTCCCTGAAAGAAAAGCGCCGGAGACTCGGGGGCCTGAAGGACCGTTTTGGTCGGCTCAGTAATGTCGCGACCTGCGAAAGCGCCTTCCCGGACCAGTGGGGCAAGGCGCAGTGGTGTTTTGTCTGTGTCGGCCCCAACAAAGCTGCCGTACAAAGCACCTGCGCCCTTATCCAGGAACACGCCAGCCAGCTCGACGCCGTGTTATACCAGCAGCAGCTCGAGTACCTGTAACGCTATCGGCGAAGCCGAGTCCGAACCCGGGTCATCCCCTGGCCAAGGCGGTCAGCGGCTCGACAAAATCATAGCCCAGTGCCTCTGCCACGGGCTGGCAGGTAAGCATACCGGCATGCACGTTCAGGCCGTTGCGCAAATGGGGATCATCGACCAGGGCCTGCAAGCCCCAATCAGCCAGCTTCACTGCAAACGGCAGGGTGGCGTGGGTGAGCGCCATGGTCGAGGTACGGGCAACACCGCCGGGCATGTTCGCCACGCAATAATGAATCACCTCATCGACCGCGTAGACGGGGTCCTGGTGGGTAGTAGGCCGGCTGGTTTCGAAGCAACCGCCCTGGTCGATAGCGACGTCAACCATCACGGCACCCTTTTTCATTCGGCTCACCAGGTCACGGCTGATAAGCCTGGGGGCGGCGGCCCCCGGGATAAGCACGGCGCCCACTACCAGGTCGGCCTCCAGTGCATATTTCTCGATCGCCTCGGCAGTTGAATAAATCGTCTGCAGGCGGCCAGCGAAAACACTGTCGAGGTATTTGAGTCGGTCATGGGAGCGATCCAGTACCGAAACCTTGGCGCCGAGGCCCACGGCCATGCGCGCCGAGTTTTCACCCACCACACCGCCGCCGATGATCAGCACCCGCGCCGCCTCGACCCCGGGCACACCCCCCAGCAAGACCCCGAGCCCACCATTTTCCTTCTCAAGATAAAATGCGCCGGCCTGAATCGCCATGCGGCCCGCCACCTCACTCATGGGTGCAAGCAGTGGCAAGGTGCCGCGGGCGTCAGTCACAGTTTCATAGGCGATGGCCGTCACCCCACTCTTTATCAGCAGCTCGGTCTGGCGTGGGTCGGGCGCCAGGTGCAGGTAGGTAAACAATATCTGCCCCTGGGTGAGCATTTCACATTCCACGGGCTGCGGTTCCTTGACCTTGACGATCATTTCTGCAGCCTCGAATACACGCTTTGCGCTGTCGGCAACGCTGGCCCCGGCGGCCCGGTAGTCATCGTCCTCGAAACCGATCGATGCACCACCCCCGGTCTCCACCAGCACCTCGTGACCCGCTCGCACCAGTTCACCCACCCCTGCCGGGGTCAGGCCGATGCGGTATTCATGATTCTTGATCTCTTTCGGTACCCCAATCAACATATCGGTGCTCTCCATACCAAGTATCGGCAAGGGCGCTGCTAAGCGGCCCTCTCAGCCCGGAATTGTGTCGCCTCCCGAATTCTACGCCTTTTTCTCCCGCAAGGAGTAGCAACCTGTACCTGCCAGGCAAAGGAAAAGCGGTGTATCGCGGCGAGATATGGCGGCTGGTGCTTGCCGCCGGCAAGGAACGCTCGTACAGGAAGCTTAAAGTTTGAAAGTCAGCGCTGCCGCAGCACCGTTGGCCTTATCGCGGGCCGCAGTCACCGATCCGGCGCGTGCTAAAGCAACCCCCATGCGACGACGCCCCGCCACCTCCGGCTTACCAAACAGGCGCACTTGTGTGTCGGGCTCCCGCAGTGCTCCCTCCAGGTTGCCAAAAAGCGTCTTCCGGGAATGGCCATCCACCAGAATGACGCTGGAGGCCGAGGGGCCGTGCTGTGTGATATTGGGTATCGGCAGGTCCAGGATGGCCCTCACATGCAGGGCGAATTCACTCAGATCCTGGGAGATCAGGGTGACCATCCCGGTATCGTGTGGCCGCGGTGACACCTCGCTGAAGTACACTTCATCACCCCTGATAAACAGCTCCACGCCGAACAGGCCCTTTCCGCCCAGGGCCTCGCAAACACGGGCTGCGATAGTCCGGGACGTGTCCCAGGCCTCATCACTCATCGCCTGGGGCTGCCACGATTCCTGATAATCGCCATCCGCCTGGCGATGACCGATCGGCTGGCAGAAGCTGGTGCCGCCACCGTGCCGAATGGTCAACAGCGTGATTTCATAATCGAAGTCGATCATGCCCTCGACGATGACCCGGCCCGCCCCGGCGCGACCGCCCTGCTGGGCATAACTCCACGCGGCGTCGATATCAGCAACGGTCTGTACGGTGCTCTGTCCCTTGCCGGAGGAACTCATAATGGGCTTTACGATACACGGCATGCCAATCGCATGTACCGCAGCGACAAACTCAGTGTAATCGCCGGCAAATCGGTAGGGAGAGGTCGCCAGCCCCAGTTCTTCGGCGGCGAGACTACGAATACCCTCCCGATTCATGGTCAGCCTGGTAGCCCTGGCGCTGGGAATCACAGTGAAGCCTTCCCGCTCGAGTTCAACCAGGGTTTCTGTGTCGATGGCCTCAATCTCGGGCACGATCAGGTGAGGCTGCTCCTGCTCGACCAACCGCCTGAGGGCTTCACCATCGAGCATTGAAAGGGTATGGCTGCGATCCGCCACTTGCATGGCAGGCGCGTGGGGGTAGCGGTCGACAGCGATAACCTCTACACCCAGACGCTGCAACTCAATAGCCACTTCCTTACCCAACTCCCCTGCCCCCAACAGCATTACCCGGGTAGCTGTACTGGAAAACGGTGTTCCGATGCTGGTCATAGCAATCCCGCCAAATGGTTTTGCCGCGCATTCTACCCCGGGGTTTCGCCAAGGTGTAGTCGCGCCCAGAATGCTCAGAGTAATTACCGGTTGATTGAGGGTGGGAACTAAACTGCGGATCAACCGGCTTGCGCGAGGGGCTCAGCGAGATAATGCCCGGTCTTCACAATCCGGGGCTCGATGTCCTGGCCCGGAACATCAAGGTTCAACAGGGAAATCAATTGCAGCACATCGTCGGTATATTGCGGGAGCATTCCCGAAGCCGCACTGCAACGGTTTCCAGTACCTTATTGCCAGACCAATACGGTGATCGGAATCACAGCAATACTGCGTATACACCGACATAACCATTTGGCGACGCCCTTGACACCGCCGAGACCCGAGGTTCGAATATGGAAACCAGCACCCTTACCCCGCTTGTCACTATCGCGCTTCTCGTGATAGCGGGCCTTTTCACCTGGGCAATCAGCCTGCTATGGCGGCTGTATCGCGCACGCAGCACACATAACGAGCCCACACCGGAAACGGACAATCCGGCTCGACGCCAGGCTCGAATGAGCATCGTGGTATTGGCCAGGGGCGCGCTGAGCCACCAGGTCGACACCACCGAGGCAGCCATTCGCATAGCGACGCTGCTCGATTACCTGGATGACGGCAACCGCCCGCGACAGCGCTATGCCCCGGTGTTCCACCTGAGCGAGGCGACGGCACACATTCCGAGGCTTGGGCAATGGCAGGAACTCGACAGGTCAGAAAAAAGAAAGTACCGCAAGCAGATGCAGGAACTGGAGCGACAACAGCCCCAGCAGATGCGGGAAACCCTGCAGCGGCTGGTTAGCGATTTCGGCTAGTCTGGCAGAGTACTCCGGGCATCTTCTTGTTGTTTGGCCTCGATACTCCTTTTTCAACACTGTTGCGCGCAGCGGCCTTCAGGCCCTTTTTTCTCTTCGCGCCACATACGGCCTAGGCCGGATTTGATAGATATTATCCTAGCGTCAACTCGACTAACTGCTAGCGACCTTTCCCGTGAACTTGTGTGCCACTGGCAGTGATCCCCACTTCAGATTCAAACCAGTTAACAAACTGACTACTGTAGGATTGGCTCAGGGTGTTCCATATCTCCTTGCCCACTTCGGTCTGGAACAACCTGATCCGAATGACGCTTATTCTGGTGTGCAAAATGGAATAGGGGATCACTCCAAGTTGGAACTGGCCATACATATCGTTCAGGTCGACCAGAATTGCGCTAACCCAGTACATAATCTTGGTTCGCTGCACCGGGCTGAGCTCATTCTCCTCCCAGTCCAGAGCAATCAGCTCAGCTAAAGTATCGTTGGTTGCAACATGGAGCAAGCGCTCGGAAAGCCTCGCCGTTAGTGCCTGCATGGTGGCGGAACGTGAAGACTTGGTGTTTTGGCGAACCTGCACGGCCAGATACAGAATCGAGGCTATCATCCCGACTGCACCCACTACATCAGCCAGGGTCGAGATTTCCGCCAAATTCATGTTTGTCTCCTTGAACCGCCAGATTATTATTTTTGCTGCACACCCGCTAAAGCATTACCGCTGCCCTCAGCGGTGCCTCTAGCGCCTATTAGCAGTGTCGGCGATTGGCGACGCCTGAGTATTCGTCAGGCGCCGGTATGAAGCCCGCACTCACGGTCGTCTGCCACCTTGGTGGGGTCGAAGTACTTGCGGCAACTCGGTAGATCGTAGCGCTGCATATACTCCTCCAGATCACCCTCCGCGAAGTGGAACAGGGGTGCCACCTTCAGGATGCCACGATTATCCCAGGACAACACGTTAAGGGTTTTGCGAAACGCCGTCTCCTCGGCCCGAATGCCAGCCAGCCAGATCTTCGGCTTAAAGGCATCGATCGCCCGGGCGAAGGGTTCGAGCTTGACCTGGCTGGTGAACTCGCGGTGCAGCGACTCGTCCTCGCCCGGCATGGGGATACCCATCAGCGCGTCACGCCGGGCTGCGGTCATGCGCGGCGTGTACACATGGATGTTGAGCTTGAGGTCAGCGATCAGTTGCTCTGCTACCAGGTAGGTGTCCCGGGTGTTATAACCGCTGTCTACCCAGATGATGGGCAGGTCGGGCGCTATTTTTGATACCAGATGAAGCATGACCGCAGAGTTGGGGCTGAAGCTGGTGCTGGCAATGATCGGCTCGTTCAGCGACAGCGCCCAGCGCACGATATCCTCCGCGGAATAATCCCGCAAGATAGCGTTCTGCGCGGCCAAATCCAGATTATCGATTGCGCTGTCCAAGGGTTCCGCTGCCAGGGTCACTAACCCGCCGGGGGCCATCGCCTGTTCCTTATTTGCCTGATGGGTGCGAAAATATAGAGAATCGTCCAATCCACTGCAACCAAAAGGTTATACCAATTACCTATATGCTTAAAATCCGGCATCCTGGCAATACTGCCCACAGCATTCGTCACCAATCTACAATAGCCAAGAGCGCACCGTATACAACGACAAGCGCGACAGGGAGCCATTGATCCTATGCGTGTATCCAGCCAACTATTGGCGATTTCCGCCATCGCCCTTCTGGCCACAGCTTGTGCCGGCCCCAACAGTTCCCAGGGCGCCAAACAGGGCGCCACCAGCGGCGCGGTCGGAGGCGCCGTCGGCGGGCTGGTCAGTAGTTTGATTTTTGGCGGCGATCCCCTTGGGGGAGCAGCCGCAGGGGCGGCAATCGGTGCCGCCAGCGGCGCGGCAGTTGGCGCCACATCCGGCGCAAGCGTCGATAAACAGCAGCGTCAGCGCCACGTCGATGAATTCGGTGAGGAAAACTACAATGGCTTCCTGGCACTGGCTGGCTGCGATTACGACAACGCCCTGGTGCTGGCCGCCAAAGGCCAAAAGAACCCAAACCGCAACTACGCGCTCAGCGGCCTCTGGCTCGAAGCTATTACCTATGCCGACCAGAACGATTACGCCAAAGCCGCAACCCTCTATCCCATGTTGGAACAGAACGACCCCGTTTTGCTGGATCGCAGTGACACCGAACGCAAACTGAAGGATGCCGTGCGCCGGCTTCGCACGATTCGCACCGATCAGAACCAGCCGCCCCAGTGTGCAGGAACCTGAACGGTGGGAAGTGGCGCCTGTGCCCGCATCAATACCGACGTCGCCGGCGCAACCAGGTAAATGCCAGCATCAGTATCGTCAGTAGCAGCGGCACCAGGCCGATATTGATCAGCTTCAGCTTTGTGCCCAGGGTCTCGATATCGCTCGTCAATTGGTGTTGAACCTCGCGCAGTGATTTACGGATTTCAAGCTTTTGCGCGAGGAACTGATCCACTGCCTGCTCCTGCTCCGGGCTCAATACCTGCTTGTCCTCCCCCGTCTTCAACTGTTGCAGTTCGCTGAGCTTGCGCTCCGTGGCTTCGAGCTGCGCGGCCAGTTCATCGGCCGTCGCGCGATAGTCTTCCTCCGCTGCCCGCTGGATTTCATGTACCCGGGAGAACGGGCGATTGAAAGTTCCCCGACTGCGAATCGAGATCAGGTCGGCACTTCCCACCAGGTAGTCCGCCGCATTGATCAACAGGGAACCGTTATCAGCAAACGGCGATAACACCGGCTGGCCAAAAAAGCTCTGCGCCTGCACCCAGAGGCGATCGGTCAACAGGTCGGTATCGGCAACCAGCAGTACATTGATGTTTCCCCGCTGCAAACCGGGCCCCGCCACTTTCGCCTCGGCATTGGCTTCGGTGTCGGCGCCCTCGACAACCTTGTTTTCCGCGCCTTCCTTGCCATCCGCGCCATCTTCCGCCTCCTGCTGCGCAACATCGACGGGCTTGCCATCCGGAAACGCCGTCCTCACTTCACCCGCAAGCTGGCCAGCGATCACGTGGCTTTCACCGTCCGGGGCAAAACCATCAAACAGGCGATTCGGGTCCATAAGGCCCTGCAGGCTGCCGGCGTCGATCAGTGCGGCGGCCTTGGAAGACCACACCAGGTCGCGCCACTGGGTGGTGGCACCCTCCAATTGGCGCCAGGCCCCGGCACTGGAGACATTCAGCGTTTCCAGCGCCTCTGTCACCAGTTCTTGCTCAGCGATATTCGCGGCCCCCAGTCCAAGCAACACCAGGTTGCGAGCCGGCGGCTGGTCGTCGGCAACGTTGACCAGCATCGCGTGCGCCGCATCACCGATAACCTTGTCGGGTACCATTTCGATCCCCCAGGCCTCAAACAGGCGCGGCATCCCCGACGCCGTTGGTGCACTCCCCGGCATGGGCATTGCCCCCGGCTCCGCAGCGGCTGTTTCGGCAAACGGGTCGACGAATACTATGGCGTTGCGACCCGACAGCACGAACTGGTCGATCGCATACAGCGCCTGCTCGCCCACTTCCGCGGGATGGATGATCAGCAGCAAATCCACATCTTCCGGGATTTGCAGCGGGCTCGGCCCGAGGTCGGCAACCTCATACAGTTGCTGCAACTGTTGCACCGAAGCCCAGGCCCTGCGCATTGAGCGGCTGGCCATATCGAGACCCCCGTTTACCGGCAGGCCGCTGATGAGGCCAATTTTTGGCGGCGCTTCCCGGGCCGCCAGATATATCGCCTTGGCAATATCGTACTCCAGAAATTGCTGTCGGTTGGGGTGGAAGAAAGTGATGACTTCCTCCTTACCATTGGCACCCACTGCGGCAAGACCCAGATACAACTGTGGTGCGCCGACCCTTACCGGAACGGCCTGCATCCCCAGTTCAGTGGCCCGGTCTTCCATCTCGGAAAAAGGCTCCGGATCAACTTTTTTCAATTCCAGCGTGCCGCCGGACAGCAGGGCAAACTCTTCCAGAACGTTTTCAATACGCTGCGCATAATTGCGCAATGACGGCGTCTCGCGCATGGCCTTTTCAGAGTAAAAAAACAACAGTTCAACAGGCTGTTCGAGGTCGCTGACAATATTGCGGGTGCCGTCGCTGAGGGTGAACACCTTGTCTTCGGTCAAGTCGACCCGCAGGTGCTTGAACCACATCTGCCCAGCCACCAGCAGCACAAGGCCCAGCATAGCCAATAAAACCAACTTGATTGTCGCGGAAAATCGCTTGTTTGCTCCCATGTCTATTGCGCCTTCTTCATATCGATGACGACCACCGTTGCAGCAAGCCACAAGACCATCATCCAGCCAAAATAAAACAAGTCCCTGAAGTCGAGTACGCCCTTACTGATGGATTCGAAGCGCATCAAGAAGCTGGCGCTGGCAATGGCGCTCCACAGCTGGCTGTCAGACCAGGATGTGAACAGGTTCATAACGATTGGAGAGCCCGCCGCCACGAACAGGAAACATACAGTTACCGTTAGAATAAAGGCAATGACCTGGTTATTGGTCGCAGCAGAGATGCAGCTGCCGATAGCGAGATAGGTTCCGGCCATCAACCAGCTGCCTATATAGGCAGCCAGGATGACGCCATTATCTGGTTCCCCAAGATAATTGACCGTCAGCCATAGCGGAAAGGTTAGAGCCAGTGCGAGGCCGGTAAAGACCCAGGCAGCGAGGAATTTACCGACCACGGCTTGCCAGGTACGGACCGGCAAGGTCAGCAACAACTCGATGCTACCCGACTTGCGCTCCTCGGCCCATAAGCGCATGGAAACCGCAGGCACCAGGAACAAATAGAGCCACGGATGAAAATTGAAAAACGGCGCGAGATCGGCCTGCCCCCGCTCGTAGAAGTTCCCCATGTAGAAGGTAAAGATGCCGGTTAGCACGAGAAATATGACAATAAAAACATAGGCCAGCGGCGTCGAAAAATACGATGCCAACTCGCGCCTGAAAATCGCTCCCACATTACCGCTCATTAGTGCAAATCCTCCCCGGCCTCGGCTGTCAGAGCCCTGAACACGTCGTCGAGGCGGCCCTCTTCCTGGCGCAGCTCTTCTATCTGCCAACCGGCGCCGGTGATATGCGCCGATACCGCCAGCAGGATATCCTCGCCGGTCGCAGGAATAAGCCTGAATCGATTGGGCTCTATCACATCGACTTCGGCGACCCCGGGAATCGAGGCAAGCTGGTGCTGCAGCCCCTCCTGTGGCGGCAACTGCAATACCACCGCGCCGTGGTTGCGCGCCTGCGCCTGGAGCTCGGCCGGGCTGCCGTCCGCCACCAGTTTGCCCGCCGCTATAATCATCGCTCGACTGCAAACCGCACTGACTTCTTCCAGGATATGGGTCGATACGAGGATAATCTTATCGGCGGCAATACGCTTAATAAGCTCCCGCACCTGCTGCTTCTGGTTGGGATCGAGGCCATCGGTGGGTTCGTCCAGCACCAGCACGTCGGGGTCGTGAATCAGAGCCTGGGCCAGGCCGACGCGGCGCTTGAACCCCTTGGAAAGGGTTTCGATGGGCCGATGCCAGACTGACTGCAACTCCAGATCCGCTGCCATCGCCTCCATACGCTGCCTCTTCCGGGCGCCACGCAGGCCTCGTATTTCCGCGACGAAAGCCAGAAAACGCGCCGGGGTCATATCGCCGTAGGCGGGAGCCCCTTCAGGCAAATACCCCAGCCGGCGCTTGGCGCCAATCGGGTCCGACTCGATGTCGTGACCGTAGATCGCAACCGAGCCGCTGCTTGGGGCGATAAAACCGGTAATCATTCGCATGGTGGTGGTCTTGCCGGCGCCATTGGGCCCAAGAAAGCCCAGCACCTCGCCTGGCGCAACGTTAAACGTTAGATCCTTAACGGCTGCGAAATGGCCAAACTCCTTGCTGAGATGGCTTATCTCAATCATGCAGTACCTCAATTAATGGCTGTGCTCTCAAAAAACGCGAAATTTAAAAGAAACTTGGGCTGATTTTCAAGCCCCCGGGAGCAAACTGAAAACAAGCGCCTATACCGGGCTAACCCCGCACACGCGATTACACCTTTGCGACACGGGCTGCTGGCCTTACTTGTCCGCTTTGGCGCTCAGTATTTTGCTGCCCGTAAGCATAGCCTGCCGCTAACTCCCTTGGGTGGATGTCTTTTGCCCGCCTGCTGAACCCCACAGCAGCGACTTGATGTCTTCGCCAATCACGTAGAGATTGGGAACAAAAAACAATGAAATGACGGTGGCGAAAACGATACCGAAACCCAGCGACACCGCCATTGGCACCATAAACTGCGCCTCGGCACTTCCCTCAAGTAGCATGGGAAGAATTCCCAGGAAAGTAGTCAAGGACGTCAGCATGATCGCGCGAAAACGCCTGCAACCGGCATCGACCACAGCCTGCTGAATCGCCATGCGCCTGGCGCGCACATCGCGGTTGACGAACTCAACCAATATCAGGCTGTCATTGACCACCACCCCGGACAGCGCAATAACCCCCATCAACGACATCATGCTCAGGGGCATCCCACCCATGATCACATGGCCGAGGGCCGCGCCGATTACGCCGAAGGGTATTACGCTCATTACCATCAGAGGCTGTACATAGGATTTGAGCGGGATAGCCAACAGCGCATAAATAGCGAACAGTGACAGCACGAAGCCCTTGAACATGTAGTCTTCGATGTTCTTGCTTTCCAGCGCATCACCGTCGAGCTTGTAAACCAGGCCGGGGTATTTCTTTACCTGCTCGGCAAAAAACGGGCCGGTTATCTCGCGCACCACCTTGTTGGGTTCCAGCACGGCCTTGTCGACCTCGGCCGAAACCGGCACCGCTGTCGCGCGGTTGACCCGTATAGACTCCGCCATCGCCGGCCTGAACTCGAGTTCGGCCACCGACAGCAGCGGGACTTCACCTCCCTCGGGTGTGCGGATGTACATGTTTTCAAGATCAGCCACGGTGCGACGCTCACTCAGTGGGTATCGCACCATCACTTTTACCTCGTCGTTACCGCGCTGCAACCGCTGTGCCTCGGCGCCGTAGAACGCATCCCTGACCTGGCGACCCACATCAAACAGGGTCAATCCCAGGGCCTCGGCGCTGGGTTTGATATCGAGGTGAATCTCGTTGACCCGATCGGCAGAGCCGTTTTCGATATCAAAAACACCGTGATAACGGCGCAGTTCCTGCTCCAGTTCATCGGCAGCGAGTTGCAGTTGCCGTGGGTCCTTGCCGACGATATTGAATTTCAGATCTTTGTCACCGGGCCCCTCGAGCTCGGTGAAGGACAGCACCCGGGCACCGGGAATATCACCCACCTTGTCTCGCCAGCGTCGCACTATTTCGCCGGCTTGCAACTTGCGCACATCAGGTCGCACCAACTCGAGCATAAAGAAACCAATGCGGCCCTCGACGCTGTAGCTGAACACATGCTGGTAAAAGCGCTCCCCCGCACCCTGTTGCTGCTGGTACTCCGTTTCTATTTCAGCCAGCGCGTCACGTATGCGCTGCAGGGCCTCGCGGGTTTTGTAGTCCGGGGTGCCGCGCACCATCTCGAGATTTGCCTGGATATAATCTCCGGCCTGGTCGGTCATCATGACATAGCGAATCCAGCCACCGGCGATCAGGCCCATAACCAGTATCAATACCCCAAGAAAAGCCGCCACCGTGGTGTAGCGATGGGCAATGGTCTTCTCCAGCAACGGTCGGTAGCGATTGGCGATAAACCGGTCCAGCGCTTCGTTATTTGCCTGTTGTAAGCGTTGCTGCTGGCGCGAGTGCAGCCAGCCGCCGGCGCCTCGATGTGCCAGGTGGGCGGGCAATATCCACTTCGACTCGACCAGCGAAAACAGCAGGCAGAGGATGACCACAGCGCCAAATGACAGCAGGAAGTTGGCATAGGGGCCCTGCATGAACAGGGTCGGTGCAAACGCGGCGATGGTGGTGAGAACCCCGAAGGTGGCAGGCATCGCCACCCGCTGGGCACCCCTGATGACGCGATCGAGGGAGTGACCATGGCGCCGCACGCCGTCGTGCACGCTCTCGCCGATGATTATGGCATCGTCGACCACAATTCCCAGCACCAGGATAAAACCGAACAGGCTCATCATGTTGATGCTGACACCAATACCGGGCATCGGCAGCATCGCCAGCGCCCCGAGAAAACAGATCGGCAAGCCCAGCATCACCCAGAAGGCAATCCGCAGCTCCATGAAAAGCCCAAGCGTGATGAACACCAGAATCGCGCCAAGTCCAAGATTGCGCAGCATCATGGAAAGCCGCTGATCCAGGTAATACGTGGTGTCAGCCCAGTAGTCCAGGTTCACGCCCTCGGGCAGGGTTGCGGCCTTGCGCTGCATATACCCTTTCACCGCGTCAGCGACCCTGATGATGTCCTGATTACCCACAGCGTAGGCAGTCAGGGCCACCGTATAGGCATCATCGAAGACGGCATAGCCATCGGTCTCGACGAACCCGTCCCTGATTGTCGCTATATCCCCCAGTGTCAGCCGGGTGCCGTCGGGCCAGGTGAGCAATACCACCTGCTCGAACTGCTTCTGGTCGTAGGCCTGCCCCCGGGTACGCAGCAATATGTCGCCGCTCTGGGCGCGGATACTGCCGGCCGGCAAATCGATCGAGCCCGCAGCGATGGTCTGGGCGACGCGCCCCAGGGTGAGTCCGTATTTGCGCAGCAGCGATTCGTCGACTTCAATCGCTATCTCACTCTCGCGCACACCGTGAATCTCGATTCGACCCACATCCGGCAGCGCCAGCAACTCCTGCTTCATTTCCTCTGCAAGGCGTTTTCCGCTGCGCTCGTCGATATTGCCAAATAGCTGCAGTTGCACCGCATGGGCCATCCAGTCAACCTTGGATATCACCGGCCGCTCGGCCTCCTCGGGAAAAGTGTCAATGCTGTCGATCTGGATTTTTACTTCGTTGAGCAGGGCATCGATCGCCACCCCGTGCTGCGCCTCTATACGTATGTTAGCGGCGGAGTCGTACGCGCGCGACTCGATACGCTTGATGCCGTCAACATCCTTGACGGCTTCCTCGATCTTGAGGACGATTCCCTTTTCGACTTCACTCGGGGCTGCCCCGGGATACGCCTGCATGATCTGGATCATGTGGGTATCGATGGCAGGCATGATGTCTTTCTTGATGGTGAACACCGACAACAAACCCAGTGCAATAATCAACACCATGAGCAGGTTGGCGGCAACCGGATTACGCGCGAACCAGGCAATCAAACCCTTGTGGGTGCCGGGATCATTCACGGCGCAGCTCCCAACCCGGGCTCGCAACCGTGCCGCAGCGCGTTAACTCGAGGGAACACTGGCATAGTCTCCGGTGGGAACAGGGGAAGGGCTGGAGGTTCCAGGTGTCGTGCCGGGGCTGGCGCTGGAAGTGATACCCGGGAGCTCGGCGTCCTGCTGCCGCGCACGCTGCTGCCGCACAACCGAGGAAATGCTCACCGGGGTGTTGGGCAATACGGGCCCGACGCTGGTGACACAAACCCTGTCACCGTCCTCCAGGCCACTGGTCACGAGTATTTCTGCACCATCGGTGCGCAGCAGGGTGAGCTCTCGCTCCTGTAAACGATTGCTGTCGTCAACTATCCAAACCCGGTTCCCGGGGCGGATGATGGTGCGCGGCAGTGAGATAACACCATCGACGCGCCGGCCCTCGATACGCGCGTCGACAAACATGCCAAACCGCAGCGGGGCGGACTCGTCTGCTGCGAGGTCACCGTAGATACCATAGGGATCCTGCAGGCCAGCGACGACAAACAAAGAGCGACTGCGCTCGTCCAGCACACCCTCGGTGCGCACCAGCTCCGCCACCCAGGTTTGCGTCTCGCCGTCGAGGCTGTGGCTGATCTCCACCTTTGGCCGTTTGCCCTGTGAACGCCGATGCGCATCCGGCAGTGCCAGGTAAGCCAGCTTGCTTTCCGGGATCGCCAGCCTGATCTCGGCATCGCCCAGCGCCAGAATCGATCCCAGCGACATGCCGGCCGTCACGTACTGGCCGATATCGACTTGCCGGGATGCAACCAGGCCGTCGTAGGGCGCGATCAAAACCGTCCTTTCGAGGTCGAGCCTGGCCTGGTCGAGGCTGGCCAGGGCAGACTCCAGTTGCGCCTGTGCTTCCAATAGTTGAGGCTTGCGCAGCGCCAGCCGACGGGCCTCCTCGCTCACCGAGCTGCGGCGCGTGCGCTGTTGCCACTCATGTTCGGCGACCGCGACCCGCCCCTGCTCCTGGGCCAATCCACTACGTGCCTGGGCCACCAGCGCCTGGGCCTGTTTCAGGCGCGCCTGGTAGTCGCGATCATCCAAGCGTAACAGCACATCGCCCGAGCGGATGAAACCACCTGCCTTGAAGTCGTCAGATACCTCCATCACCCGACCCGAGACCTCGCTGACAAGGCTGGTTTGCGAGCTGGGTCGGACGATACCCTGGGCCTGCACACTGATCTCGAGGCTGGTGGGGCTTACTTGCAAAACATCGACCAGCAGTGGCTTGGCCTGCGGCGTGATGACTTCAGGGTCGGGCTTCATCCCCACAAGGATGGCCGCCAGCAGTGCCGCCAGGCCAATGATCAACAAAGGGGTTATCCATGCTTTCGCATCCATAAAATGTACATTCTGTCGTGGAGAAAAACAGCGGAATGGCCTGGCGGCTCGAGCAACTGAAATGGTTTACCTGTCGCCAGCTGACGGCGCGGCAACTGGCTAGCACCGAGAGGACGCATCCACCCCGGGAGCCGCCAGCGAAAACGGCGGAAACTATAGCACAAACGACTGCTATTGGGTGATCACCCCACCATTTGCCGCCCAAAGAGCCGGCATTTTCCGCATCACCGGGCTAACCCGGATATTGCACCAGCAGCTGCCTGAGGTAGCGCGCAGGTATCGCGTTGCTGTTGCGTGCTCGCGAGCGTAAACGTAGCCATAGCTACGTCAGAGTGAGCATGTGCGCAAGATCGACGCGAGATCAAGTGGTATCCAGGCAAACAGCAGTGGTGACATTTTGTACACGGGTGAAAAACTCGCAATATCCTTTTCTACAAGGGCCAGATAAATTGTTTGGCGTGTGCTGCTGCATTATTCGGGTTAAACCTCACGCGCCTGGCCAGCGTATCTTCGACGGGCCGCTAGCACGGCGGTCGATCACTCCAAGGGCAATGCGCTATGAGTCTACTGCCGGTTACTGGCGCCGCGCGCGCCATGCGCAACAATGGCTGCCAATTTCTGCTGGCGGCCTTTTTCGCCCTGCTACTTTTTGGCTGCACGCAAGGTAACGAGGGCCCGAGCGACACTGCCGACCCGGCGAACCTGGTCGATCTGCTGCCTGCCTCCACCCGCGGCGTTATGCAGATGCGCGACCCGACGGATACCGCCCCATGGCTGCAGGATGCCCACCTGGCCCCCTGGCGCCAGCATCCCACCGACATTGTTCGCCACTACCTGGGCCAGTCGAGCGCAGCCCCCGGCACTGGAGCCAACGTGGAACACCTGGTCCTGGGTCAGACTCTCGCTGCCGAAGATGGTTTCATAGTCATCGCCCACATTGCAGGAAAAACGATGGACTTGCCGGGTCACGGCCAGGGGGCTGCGAGGGAGGCCGCAACGCGCTACAACGGTTACTCGTTACAGCCCCTTGGGGCGACAGCGTTATTCCAGGCCTGGATCGATGACAAAACCCTGGTGATTGCACCGCGTCGCAACCTGGAACTCGTCATCCAGGTGCATACCGCTCAAGCCGCCAACATACGCCAGAGTGCAATTGCACCCTACCTGGAAGCCCTGGACACCACCAGGCCCACGAGTTTCGTGTATGGTTTGCCGGGGCTTTACCGGGAAATCGTTACCCCGGGCAGCGGCAGCTCAAGCCTGCGCCGGGCAGACGTTGCCATGGCCGCATTTAGCCAGGATTCCGGTCGGTTGTCCGGCACGTTGCAGGTGGTCAGTAACAACGCGGGGGCCTTTACCGCAAGGCTAATGGGCCTGTTACCCGGGGCAAAGCGCGGAAATATCACTGCCAACGAGGCGACCCTGACCATAGATCTCGACGGACTGTCACCCGGCGCCGACATCCAGTCATTGTTGAAAACACTGTTTATCGACATGGACGCCGTTGATTACAGCGAAGCCATTGGCGACGGTGGCAATGCGCCCTGGCTGAATTTCGATGTGGGAGAAAACCCCAACTCCATCTTCATCAACTTCGAATTCAGCAGCCCGGTTCAGCGAGCTCGATTTGCGTCCGAGAACCTCCCCGAGGGCTTCACCCTGGCACCCATCCGAATCGTTGACGACGAACAGCCGCGCTACTATCTCGTCCTCAACATTTACCAGTCCTCCGGCGGACTGGTGGAAGGTGCCCGCGCCGAATGGTCGGTCTTCGTCAACGATCCGGCGAGCGCCATACCTCGCTTTCTGGTGATCCAGGCGGCGGCCGAGAATATCTCAGCAGACTCAGTCAACCTGGTGACGCCGCCCGAACCTGTTAGCCACGACCAGCAGCCAGATGCAATCAGCAGTTACGTCGGCGCAGTCGACCCGGTAACCGGGGAGCAAACGACGTACTTCCGTTCCCGCATCAATTGGCCACCTGCGCCAGAGACGCGGGTGGCATTCGATCGGGAGTTTGCCGCTGCCAACGACTACATATACTGGGGCAATGCCGTGGCCGATCGCGGCCTGTACAACGCCAGCGTCTACAACCGTGATGCGGTGCTGGTTGCGGCAGATGCTATCGAGCTGGTCGACAACAGTCGCTGGGCCCAATACGTCGATGCCGCCCCGGTGCACACGCTGGTTTACCTCAATCCGCTGGCGTTCGTGATCTCACCCTGGTGGAACCTGGATGCCGATTACCTCGACACCACGGAGGATTACCGCCAGAACCTGGTCGATTTCAAAAACCAGTTCTACCCCATGACTGCCCTCAACCAGGCGGAAGCGGCGGTGGCCGGCAGGAGTGCCGCACTGTTACCCGCCTCCTTGGCGACGTCTGAACCCGAGATCCACTATCATTTTTTGCTGACCGACCCCGAGGCATTGTTCGCCAGTGTCGGGGTAGCGCGGCAATTTGTGCCCGCAGCGATCCGTCTTTACGACACCGAGGTGGCCAACTACTACCTGACATTGACGGTGTACACCGTCGACGGGGATCCCTGCGGGCGCAGCGCCGAGTGGCGGACCTACGTGACCAATACTGAGGGTCGTCCCGAGTCCCTGCGCCTGCAAACCCTCAGCAGCGACGCCTGCCTCGACGCAGACAATGGCCTGGGCTTGCCGGCGGCGTTACAGCACGAGATCGCGGGGGCAGCGGTGAGCACTCGGGTTCTGGCTGCATTTTTCCATATCGATATTGCATTGCAGCTTGATCGCAGCAGTGCTGTGCTGCCGGGGCGCAACTGGCTGGCAGCCGGCGACAGGGTATGCTCCCCCGGGCAGGTTTGCGATCGGTTTTTTTACGACGGTCAGTTACTGCAGGGGGAGGTGCAACTGATCGAGCCCGGTGATATCGACATCAGGGCCCTGCAGACGCCGTGGCATCCTTTTTTCCAGCCCGACCCGGTCGCGGTGACTGTAAACCGGTCGCCACGCATTTTCGCCACCAACCCCTGGCACAACGTGCCGGGGTTGGGCTCCCTGCCCAATTGATGGGATAGCCACGCGACGCGGCCTGATCAGAATCCGTAGATCAGGTATATGCTGGGGCCCGGTAGCCTTATGTCGACCTCGTCGAAACCATCGCTGTCACTGATTTTCGCATCCAGTTCCGCGATTTGATAGGACGCGCCGATACCAAAGCGCTCGGTGAAGCGATATTCCGTCGCCACGTCGGCATAGGTGTAAGAGCCACTGAAATCGCCAATATCCAGCCCCAGCCAACCTATACTCCCGCCGACACGCCAACTGGGCGTTATCAGGTAGGCCACACCGGCACGCAGGTTGGGCAGCGGTGCCAGCAAGTCGGACTTCTCTGCCCTGAACTCACTGACAAGTGGCGAATCACCACTCCCCTCTTCCAGCGACACCTGTCCCTCCAAGGAGGTTTCTATCACAAAGGTGTGAACACCAAATCCCACCAGCACTTCCCACTGGTCGTTGCGAATTATCGCGTAGCTCACATCAAGGCGGTAAGTATCCATCGTAAACTCGGTATCGACACTTGCGCCGGCACGGTACACGTCACCGTCGAAATTGAAATCGCGGCCCGCCTCGCCACCGCCATCCAGGCGCAGCCTCTGGTAGGTCAGGCCCAGGGTCCACTTGTCGGCGAACCGCCAGTGATAGGCAGCCAGGATAGATGAGCTGGAGTTGTCGACGTTGAGATCGTCCTCCAGGTCAATTTCAATGGGCGGCAGGGGGTCTACCGATGACGTTACCTTGGCATCTGCATCCTGGCGCGCATAGCCCAGGTGGAACCGATGCCTGTCATCAAAGATGGTTCCAGCCAGCGACTCCGCGCAAAACACCACGGTTGCCACAGCCAAACCCAAACGAGCCACGTTCCGATACATGATTCCCCCTGTAATACCCTGGTTACTGCGACGCACCTGTTATGCCGCGACACTAGCGCAGTAAGGACAATGGTGACGGCCGATAAGGCCCGTGGCGATGGATAATGGTGTTCCCCGCAACGCGCGCCACAAACGCTGTGCAGCAATTAGCAACGCTTGCCCGCCGGGCTTTGCACCGTATTGACGAGCTTAAAAACAATCAGAACAGCATTAGCCGGCAATGGCAAGCCCTGTTAGCCTTTACAGAGCTAGCCTTCACAGAGCCGACCAGCGCTTGTTGCTGTGCGTTGCCTGCTGCTCCCGCTCAAGCTTGATTAAATGCGCCAGTAGCGACAACTTGGCCACCGGGTGAACCGCCACCGGGACATCGTCATACACATCGAGAACCAGTTCATCGACACTGGCCTCAACCTGGGCCCGCAATACCGCGAGCACCCTTGCCTCACGCTGCAGGCGATGGTCAACCAACCACTGCACCACCGCTGCGGGATTCTCCATTATGTCACCATGGCCCGGCGCCAGGTGGGTGAGCGGATAGTCCAGCAGTATTTTCAGGGAATTGATATAAGCGGCCATATCACCGCTGGGGGGGATAATAACGACGGTGGAGCCGTTCATGATGTGGTCACCGGTCATCAGGTAACCACTGTTCTGCTCGAGGAAACAAAAATGATTGCTCACATGTCCCGGCGTAGCGATAGCCCGGAGGCTGTACTCGGGGCTATCGAAGACCTGGTTGTGGCAACATTCGATATCGGGGCAAAAGCTCGCATCCTGGAACATACGGTCACTGGCCAGGGCACCGATGACCTCTACCTTGCGATGACGAAGCAAGCTTGAGGTCGCGGGTGAGTGGTCCATGTGGGTATGGGTTGCGAAGATTCGCGCCAGCCGTCCACCCCCCTGTTCAATGGCCGCGAGAATGGCGTCGACATGCTCCGGCATATCCGGCCCGGGGTCGACCACAGCAACATCGCGCTCGCCAAGCAGGTAGGTATTGGTGCCGGCGCCGGTCATCACCCCGGGGTTGGGCGCGGTTACACGGCGCAGGCCGGGTGACAGCCGGATCGCCCTGGCATGAACTAGCTCGGGCATTTTAGATCAGTCATCGTTCAGCACCGTTTAACCCACGGGCAAGCTGCAGGTTATTACTGAGCACAAAGCCCTGCCGCGCTACAGCGCAGCCTTGAACTCCACCAGGTAAGCCTGCACTTTCTTCATGTTGTCAGGCCCGAGCCGCCACATCAGCTTGTTGATGTCGCTCGCTTTTTCCAGCTCCTCATCACTGTAGGTGTAAAGCACGTGGGGCTGCGAGAGTTCGGGCGGCCTGGACAGCGATTGGGTGGCCAGGGCGCGGTCAATCAAGCTGATAAAGTGGGTATGAAAACTACCCTCCATACCCAGCTCACCGTAGGCATTCTCCAGTACCGGTGACCACTGGCGATAGTAAGCCGCCAGTTTTTGCGGCGGAATACGTATGATGGCATCGATGAGATCGTTGGCGCGGCTGAAGTTGGCCTCGCTCATGCTCAGCCTGCCGCCCTGCTTGTTTACCTTGAAGGGCTCCATCGGATAGGCAACCGGTCGATTCTTGCTGATCAGGTCGCCCTCGGAGAGCAATACCCCCATGGCCACCCATTTGCGCACCTGCTCCTTGGGAGTGAACCAGGCCAGCAGTGGCGGCGACATCTCCTCAATTGCGCGGCTGACCTGGGCGTCGCTGCCGTCAATGCTTTCAGGTGGCGCCACCGGGGCCAACTCGGTGTCGGTCAGCTGCGGCGGTGGCGGCTGCGCGGGATTGATGCTTCGGCGTGCGCGCTCCAGCGCCGCGGCCGGCACCGGCATATCTCCCACCATGGGCGGCTCGGGCGGCAGATCCTTGTCCTTGATAATAAACCAGGCAATTGCCGCGATGATGGCCAGGGCGATAAGCGCCAGCAGGATATCCCGCAGCTTGAGTCCGCCGGAAGTTTTCCGTGCCGGGCTTGGATCGACCAGTCGTTCTTTATCTGCTTCCATTACATTGAAGTCCAGTAATCAATCGTGTGAATTTAGTATAATCACTGTTTAACATAGCCGATAGCCGCACTGAAAACTGGTTTTTGGTCCCGCTCGGCGCTACCGGCGAACCCGGGCCAGAATAGATTCAAGTGTCGGCCCCGGGGCACTATGTACATGAGCCTTGCGGCTCTGGGAATTATCAGGGCTGCAAACTATACCAGCTTGTCGATGGGCACCACCGGGTCGACATCAGCCTCGTAATCCACGCCCTCGATGCCAAAACCAAACAATCGCAGGAACTCGGCCTGGTAACCTTTAAAGTCGGTCAGCTCGTGCAGGTTCTCGGTCGTCACCTGTGACCAAAGCCCCTCGACCGCCTGCTGCACCTCGGCACGCAGTTCGAGGCCGTCGGCGCGCAGGCGACCCGACTCGTCCATAACAGGCTGCTCTCCATACAGGCTGTTGCGAAACAGCCCGTCAACCTGCTCGATACAACCCTCGTGGGAGCCGTCCGCTTTCATGACCTTGAACAACAAGGACAGGTAGAGCGGCATAATCGGGATGGCTGAACTGGCCTGGGTCACCACGCCCTTCAGAACCGAGACCCGCGCGTCTCCCCCCTTTGCCGCCAGCCTGGCGCGAATATCCACTACCCGCTTGTCCAGGTCCTGCTTGGCGGCACCAATGGTTCCGTGCCAGTAAATATCCCAGGTGATACGCTCGCCGACATAGGTATAGGCAGTCGTTTTGGCGCCGTCGGCAAGCACCCCGGCCGCATCCAGCGCATCGATCCACATCTGCCAGTCTTCACCGCCCATCACCGCCACGGTGTTATCGATTTCTTCCTGGGTGGCAGCCTCTAACCTCACTTCCTGCACTTCCCCCTTGTCGGTATTGATACCGCGCTGGACCACATCCTTGCCAATGGGCTTGAGCGTTGAGTTGTAAACCACACCGGTGTCGGGATGCTGGCGCCGGGGGGACGCCAAGCTGTACACCACCAGATCCACCTGGCCCAGGTCACGCTGGATCAGGTCAATGGTTTTTTGCTTGATTTCATTGGAAAAAGCATCGCCATTGATGCTGGTGGCATACAGTCCTTCCGCCTCGGCATACTTGTGGAAAGCCGCCGAGTTGTACCAACCGGCAGTGCCTGGCTTGCGCTCGGTGCCTTCCTTTTCGAAGAAAAGCCCAATGGTGGAGGCGCCACAACCAAATGCCGCCGTAATCCGCGAGGCCAGGCCGTAGCCGGTGGAGGCGCCAATCACCAGCACCCGCTGCGGCCCGTTCGCGATCGGCCCCTGGCCTTTCACGTAATCGATCTGCTGCTTGACATTGACGTCGCACCCCACCGGATGGGTGGTGACACACATAAAACCGCGTACTCTTGGCTTGATGATCATGGCTGCTTCCGCTTATTGTCTGTCGTTGATTCCTCAGCCGGGATATCAAACCCTTGCCGTGGCCGGGAAATTTAACGCGACATTATACGGCCCACGGGGGATTCGGCCAGTACAAGCGCTAAAAACCGCTTGCTTGTGGCAACTTCAGGGTTTGCACCGCCAATAAAAAAAGGCCCCGGAACCCGGGGGCCTTTTTTGACGCTGACGGTTACATTTTCGACATTACTCACTGCAATAGCAATTATTTCGCGAGCAGTCGGTAGGCCCTTCCATCGGTCTCAACTTCATTCACCTGTACCGGTTCATCCGTGGTGGGGTTTTGACTGGGCAGGAAAAATTCATACCGTATGTCGTTGACCGTATAACGCAGTGCGGCGATGGGGGACACCAAGCTGACTGACAGACCCTGGTCGAAAGGCGGGGTTTCAATGGCAGGGGTAAAGGTCTTAGCAAAACCAGCGGCAATCGAAGGCAACCGCCCCCCTTAGCGCTGCAGGAGTAGCGCCCTATTGTTTTTTCTTTAAACCAACGACCGTCCCTCTGCACCGCCCTATCCCACTCCTTTTTCGCAGACGCACGACGGCGATGCGCTGAGCTGGAGCAAATCCGATCCGGGGCCCGTACCGGCTCTGGTCACGGCGTAAGCTTCAACAAGCGTCCCTTGCTACCATCGCGCCCATCTTCCAGCACCCACAGCGCGCCTTGCGGGCCTTCCACCACACTGCGTATGCGTGCGTCCAGGTCGTAGCGTTCCGCTTCCCGGGCGCCCTCCCCGGCAAGCACAATGCGCACGATGCCCTGGGAACTGAGGCCGGCAACCAGTGCATTGCCGCGCCAATCAGCGAAGAGGTCGCCCCGGTAAATGGTCAGGTCCGCGGGGGAAATCACCGGGGTCCACCAGATCGCGGGGGCAATGAACTCGGGGCGGGTACTGTGATCGGGAATCTCGCGGCCGTCGTAGTGGTCGCCATTGGATACCACCGGGTAGCCGTAGTTTCCGCCGCGCTCGACCAGGTTCAATTCGTCACCCCCCGCAGGGCCCATCTCGACAACCCACAGGCGACCGTCCAGGCCGAAGTCCATACCCAGGGGGTTGCGGTGTCCCAGTGACCAGATCTGGCCATAGACCGGCGAGACCGAGCCCTTGCCGTCATCACCCCGGTAATCGACGAAGGGGTTGTCCCGGGGGATGCTGCCATCGTCATGCAGACGCAGTACTTTGCCCAGGTTGGCCTGCATGTCCTGGGCGGGGGTAAATTTCTGTCGCTCACCGGACGATATCCACAAATACCCATCGTCATCGAACAGTAGTCGATGTCCGTAATGCCCGCGCCCCGTTACCTTAGGAGTCTGGCGCCAGATGACTTTCACCCCCTCGAGGGCAGCCTGGTTACCGGCTTCGGTGAGTGTCCCGCGTGCGACAGCCGCGCCGCGCACACCGCCCTCTCCCGCCTCGGCATAGCTGAAATACACCTGGCGATTGTCGGCAAAATCCGGGTGCAGCGCGACATCACCGAGCCCGCCCTGGCCACCGTAATCGACAGCGGGCACGCCCGCGACCGGCCGGGATTTGCTGCCATCCTGGTTCACGATCAACAGCTTGCCTTCCTTCTCGGTCACCAACATGCGCCCGTCTGGCAGGAATGCCAGGGCCCAGGGCTCGTCGAAATCTGCCACCACCTCGACCTGGAAGGGCAAGCCCCGGGTTTGCGCGGCACAGGCAGTAAGCACGGTCGCAACCAAAGCCATACTGATTTTGCCCCACATAGTGCATCTCCTCTTCGCGTCCGATGAATGCATGCGCATCGTACCTTGCCGCCAGCGCCGGCATGCCTGCCATACCACGGCGCCTGGAATTCCTACGGCTGGCACGGGTTGCGGGATTACGAGAATCTCGCAAACCTTCCAATCCACCCATGACAAGATGGCATGTTGCCACAAGGTTTGCCCCTGCTGCGCAAATGATCCGGCCCTGCAGTATTTCGGTATAGGTTGTTAAGTCTAATTGCGAAGTTCGCAGGAGTGCTATGTTGCAGGGCAACCGTCCACTGTTTAAACGCCTGCTGGCACTTCATGCGCTGGCCATCGCATTAACGATGTTAACCGGCTGCAGCGCGCTTGGAGCCTACAACTTCCTGCAGGCAGGAAGCGTCAAACCGGCTGAGTCCAATCTCGCTTACGGCTCTCACCCCCGACAGATCATCGACATCTACCTGCCGTCGCCGACAGCGCAGCCGGCGCCCCTGATGGTCTGGTTTTACGGTGGCGGCTGGGATTCGGGAAACAAGGATCACTATGCCTTCGTGGCCAGGCGCTTCACCGAGTTGGGGTACGCAGTGGCCATCCCGGATTACCGCCTGGTACCCGAGGTGCGATTTCCCGCCTTCCTCAAAGACGGCGCAGCGGCGCTCAAGCGCGTGATGGATTACGCCGGCTTGAACCCGGGCGTGCTGTCGCCACAACCGGTGATACTCGCCGGCCACTCCGCCGGCGCCTACATCGCGGTGCAAATGGTGGCCGATCCCGCCTATTTGGCCGATGTTGGCCTCAGCCGACAGGACATCGGCGGCATTATTGGTTTGTCCGGACCCTACGATTTTTACCCCTACGTGGTTGGCCCGGCCCGGGCGGCTTTCGGCCAGGCACCTCGGGCAGCGACCCAACCCGTAGCCCAGAATCTTGACCATATGCCGCCACTGCTGCTGATCACCGGCGACCGCGACAAGACCGTAAAGCCGCTCAATTCGATGCGCCTCGCCGCAGCGGCCCCCGATGCTCGCCTCCAGAGCGTTGCCGGGATGGCCCACGCGGGCACACTACTCGCGCTGGGAAAACACGTGACCACCAACGAGCAGGTGGTGGCCCCTATCAGGGAATTCATAGACACGATTCGTGCGGATGATAAACTGGTTGCCACGCAAAAGGATGCAGATCATTCCACTCCCTATTTAGCGAGCGAGGCACCTACTGTGGAACTTTGAGACCCCTGCCCTCGAGTCAGGCTACCGGCGATACCAAGCAAAGCAATTCTTTTGAATACTAATAACTAGGAGTCCAACAATGATGGAAACAACCACACTGGTATTAGCAACACTATTCGCGGCGGCGAATGCCGCTGGCGCCACGACCATCAAGGTGGGAGAAAAGCTGCCGTCCGTGTTGATTGAAAACAAGGGCGAGATGGTCATCGCATACGATGTGACCGACGGCGAAATGGTCTATCAGGACGGCACCGACATAGAATTTAAATCCTTCGACAGTAATGCGGAGACCGGCACGGTCAGAACGATCTATCACCTGGCCGCGCGTTCGGGAATCGACGGCATCAACCAGCCCTACATCGACGCGTTGATCGAAGCCGAGTTACCGGAGAAAGAGCCGGACTCCCCCTACAAGACCGTTACGATCCTCAATACCAGTGACGCCCTCTGGGGCACTGCGGGCATCGCCCGGGGACAGCTGGAAGACAGCCAGAAAGAGACCGCTTACGCTCACTACGTGGTTGATGAAAAGGGGCTGGCCCTGCAAAAGTGGGGGTTGAAGAAAAAGGGCTCAGCGGTGATCGTGCTCGACAAGGATAACACCGTGCTGTTTTTCAAGGACGGCAAGATGAGCGCTGATGACATCGCATCGGCAGTCGCCGTGATCAAGGAAAAGCTGTAGGCGAGGTTCGTGTCGTCCGGCGTTTGCCTGGCGGCGGTGCCGTGCGGCGACCGAGCATTCTGCTGGCATTCTCTGGCCGGGACATTAAAATACCGATCCTTGGAAATTTTCGGCCCGTCCATGTCAATACTGCTAAACCCCAGTTCCGCTGGCTGGCTCGACGCTGTGCTGGCGGATTTCGATAGCTTCCTTCGCGACCATGCCTCCGCTGAGAAAAAAGCCTCCGGCATGGCCGTCAACATGATATCGCACTACCCCGACCGCATTCGCCTGGTCGAGGTCATGACCGATCTGGCGATCGAGGAGTTGACCCACTATCGCGAGGTTGTAAAGCTGCTGCACCAGCGCGGCCTGCATCCCGGGGCCGATGAAAAAGACCCATATGTCACCCAATTGCGCAGGTCGATTCGCAAGGGCTCCGACGCGTATTTTCTCGACCAGCTACTGATCGCGGGCATTATCGAGGCGCGGGGCGCCGAGCGCTTTGGCCTGATAGGGGGAGCATTGCCAGCAGGCAGGCTGAAGACATTCTACTGCGCCATTGCCCGCTCGGAGATGCGCCATTACGAAATCTTTTTCGAACTGGCCAGAGGCTATTTTCCTGCAGCCGAAATCGAAGAGCGTGTCGGCGGGTTGCTGCAGATCGAGGCCGCCATCTGCGCTGAATTACCTTGTCGCGCCGCCCTGCACTAAAGTCCGGTTATGACGCAGGCGATTTTGTGAACCGGGCGAAGGCGGTCGATAAATACCTTCGGTCCTGGGCGGAAGTCGAAACCGCCGTTTTGTCCCCACCCCTGGCGAACTACCGGTTCGCACTCTCGCTGGTCGCCTATCGGGAAGACGTCTCTCTACTGGAGCGGCTCGAAGACCTGCTGCAGCATTACCGGGGCGTCCTGGTTATCCTGGTAATTAACCGCCCGGCAACGGCCCCGGGCGATGGCATGGCGGAGGATGGAGAACCCAACCCGGCCGATACCCTGGTGGCTCGACTGATTGAGCAACGCTACACCGGGCAGGCACAGGACAACTACGGCCAGTACTTCGACCTGGGAGGCAACAATACCCTGTTGGCAATCGATCGCTACTCCCGGGGCCGCGGCATTCCGGCAAAACAGGGGGTTGGCATGGCCCGCAAGATAGCGGCCGATATCGCCTGTCGCTTTATCCATCGGGGTTTAGTCAAAAGCACGTGGATCCACTCCAGCGACGCCGATGTGCGCTGGCCAGCCAACTATTTTGCCATCTCGGAGCAAGCACCCACTGCGGCCAGTTCCCTGCTATACCCCTTTCGCCACATTGCAGCGCCGGGAGACCCCGGCCTTGCCGTCCAGCTGTACGAGTTCTCCCTGCGCTATTATGTTGCCGGGCTGCGCTGGTCCGGCTCGCCCTATGCCATGCATACGGTCGGCAGCACCCTGGCGATACATTACAGCAACTACGCCATGGTGCGCGGCTTTCCCAAACGCAGCGCCGGTGAAGACTTTTATATCCTCAACAAACTGGCTAAAACCGGCCCCGTCTGTTCCCTGGCCGGGGCCCGCCTGCAGCATTGCCGGCCGCAGTTCAGACCGTGTTCCCTTCGGAACGGGTCCCGCTTGTGACAGGATCATGGCACTGCCTGACCCCATCGAAGACTATCGTTTCTATCACCCCGGGTGTTTCCGGCAGTTGCGCATGGCATTGGAGGCTATGCAGCAACTGGCACGGGCGAAGCAGGCACTTGAGCTCTGGCAGAGCCTGCTCAATGAGCGCCCTCGACCAGCCTTTATGGCGTTATTGCATGCGATGGACATGGACAATGCACTGGAACATGCCAGTCGGCAAAGTCGCGACTCGGGGCAATTCGCCCGTCAGCTCTCAACCTGGTTTGACGCTTTTCGCACGCGCCAGTTTGTGCACGGAATCCGCGATCACTACCACCCCTCGATTGGGCTGCGGGAACTATTGACCCGGGCAGATTTCCTCGGGCCCTTGCCGGGGATGGAAACGCTGCAGGTGGCGGACCAATGCACTCGCCCCGATCTCGCACTGACGCGTTTTAACCGCCACCTTTTGCAAGCAGAAGATCGGCGTGCCCTTGGTTTCCGCGAGTCGTATAGCAATGACCTGCCTGAATGATTGGCTGGCACCCATTGCGTAGCTCTGGCTTTTTCCTTGTGAGCAGATTATGCTCTGGGCATCAAAACAATAACGCGTCGAGCATAGACCCTTCCAATTTCTGTATCAGAGGGTCGCCACTGCTAGCGACGACTACCATCGGGAGGTAAGCCGCTATCGCCCTCGAAATGATGCTCAAAAAGCGCTCCAAGACTCAGATTGAGTTGGACGTGATCTATCCGCTGGATACCGATCAAAGGACGATGGCCCACGCTGTCGATGCCTATCTCTTTGTCCCCCGAAGCCTGGGAATCAACCAGAATACATACCCCGGCTACCTGTTTTATCGCGATTTACAGCGCTATTCGGAGCTTGCGCCAAGGCAGCAGAGCCTCGGCCAGATGCTCGATAGCGACGGCGGCCTGATATCGCTGATGTATGAGTGCATCACCAAAGCCCGGACAGGCACCGAGCAAGAGCAGGCAAACAAGGATTTCGAGATTGCCGCGCGAACTTTTTGCCGATTTTTCAAATCGGCGATGGACTCCCAGCTCAATGAAGCACTTGAACTGCGCGGCAGGGATGTTTCGGCTGAAGCTTCGACAGAGTTTATGAGGCTGGTGGATGGTCTGCTGGATGAATTTCGCCAGCTGCGAGGGCCGCTGCAGGAGCCGTCACCGCTGGTTGAATACCAACGGGTCTTCATGCTCTGTGACGAATACCTGAGCCTGCTGGTGGAGGATGCCTGCTGCCGTCTGGCCAACTCTATCAGGAACCGTAAACTGAGCGGCCACGCTGACCTCGTCACTGCGCTGTTCGCCAAGGCCCGTGCGGAACTCGACTATCGGGTCGAGAACGGGTACCCATCGATCCCGGATGCAAAACGCAACAACGAAGCGCTGGTGTATCGGCGCAAGACCCTGCGCACCTATATTGAAACACTGTACTTCATGACCACGGAAAATAAGCCGGACAGCCGCCTGGCGCGGGAACTCCTGCTCAGCATGGCGGCGGGCATCTCCATGGTTTTTGCCACCGCCGCCACCTTTATCGCCCATGTCCGCTACGAAAACTGGACCACTACCTTTTTCGTGATCCTGGTTATCAGCTACATGTTCAAGGATCGCATCAAGGCGCTCACCCAGGACTACCTTAAGTCCACAGGCCAACGCTTTTTCCATGACTTCAAGAACACCATTCGCAGTGACGTGGCGGGCAAACCCCTGGGCATTCAGTATGAAAGCTTCGGCTTTACTCGTCGATCGGAACTGAACGCGGAAATCGTGAGACTACGCAATCGCGACGTGCTGGATGCCATCGACAACGACTACGTGGGCGAACACACCATACTCTACAAGAGCAAATCGAAGCTCTACCCCAAACGTATGGCGGACGCCTTCCCCAACAGCGGTATCCACAGCCTGCACCAGATTATCCGTTTCGACTTCTCGCGCTTCGCTCGCAAGATGGAAAAGAGCAAGAGCAGGCTTTTTCTACCCAATGAAACCGACTACGAAAAACACCGCGGGCGCTATACCTACCATATTCACCTGATCATCGAGTTCCGCTCGGCCGCGGCGAAGGAATACCTGCACTACCGCTTAGTCATGAGCAATGATGGCATCCTGCGTATTGAAAAGGTCGACGACCCGGCCGCAGAGGCGGCGCTGGTCGCTGCGCAATGATCACCAGGTTGCCTGCCAGCAGCAGGATGAACGGGGAAGCCGGTGCCACATATCCAGATTGACATTAACAAGACCCTGAGCGTTGCCGATAAACAGACGCTGGCAAGGGACGTCAACGCCGTATTTGCCGAAGTTATGGCCACCGGCACCGACCACATCAGCCTGTCACTCCGTGAGTTCGACACCTGGAACCTGTCGCTTGGGCGCGTCAGCAACCCGGAGGCCGGGGTTGCCCTTGTCAATGCCGATATCCGCGCCGGGCGCTCCCTGCAACAGCGTCGGTCACTGACCCTAGGTATCATCGAAGTTCTCAATCAACTTCTGGGCATCCCCCCATCCCATATGTACGTCACCCTGACGGAACACCCAGGCGAGGACTTTCACCTGTATGAACGGTATTTGGCGAGCTGGCAGCCCGGTGAGAAGCCGCTGCATGATTGAATGCCAGGGTAGCGCTACCGATCCTCGACAGCCCGTTAAAAACGGATCGTGGTCGCGGCTGCCACCGACCCTGTTGTTGCTGATCCCGGCCCTGTTGGTACTACTACCCCCTCGACCCTGTGCCGCCGACGAAAGCCGCGATGCCCCACCCGCCGCCAGCGATGCAGCAGCGCCCGACCTGGCCAACACCCCTACCCGGCAAAAGGGAGCGGATACGGATAATCGCTCCGCCACCGACCGCAAGATCGAGGAGATTTTTGAATCGCCACGCAATCCCTTCTATCTTGTGCCCTACGACCAGAACTACATCACGTACAGCTACGCAGACGGCATAAACAAAGCGCTTTACAGCGAGGCGGGGGTGGATGAAGCACAGCAATACGATAATCATGAAATCAAGTTTCAACTGAGCATCATGATTCCGCTGTGGCGCGGCTTGCTCGGCAAGAACTCGGCGCTGATGGCATCCTATACCCAGCTGTCCATGTGGCAGGCCCTGAACACGGAAATCTCATCGCCATTTCGCGAGACGGACTACCAACCCCAACTGTTTGGGGCATGGGCTTCCCGGGTGGAATTCTGGGGGGCCAAACTGCGGTGGATTGAATTTGGCTATAACCATCAGTCCAATGGCCGCGGCGGCGAAATTTCTCGTAGCTGGAATCGTATTTTCGCCAACTTCGTGGTCGAAAAGGGCAATTTCTACACCAGTTTTCGGCCGCATTACCGAATCGAAGAAAGCGCAGACGACGACGACAACCCCGACATCGAGGACTACCTGGGGCGCTTCAATCTCGATTTTGGCTACCGCTGGCGCCAGCATGTGATTACGTTGCGCACCCGATACAGCTTTGAGGGCGGTGCCGGCAGCGCCGAAATGGGTTGGAGCTACCCGCTCAGCGAAAGTGTGCGCCTGTATGCACAACTGTTCACCGGCTACGGGGACAGCCTGATCGACTACAACAATTACCAGACCCGCATCGGCCTGGGAGTCATGCTGAATGACTTGATCTAAGCACCCTGTCTCCACGACCCGGGGACAAAAACAGCGGCACAAAAAAACCCCGCCATTGCAGCGGGGCTATCGCTTACTGAGACGCCAGATCAGGCTTCAGCAGTCAGCTTACCTTTAACGTTCTCTACCACATCTTCAACACGCTGCTGAACCTTGTCCTGCACCTTGCTGAGTTGCTCCTTGGCATCACCGATAACTTCATCCACCTGAGGCAGCTCGATCTTTTCGAAGCGGCTGGTCAGCTCTGCACGCAACTTGGCGCCGCGCTGTTCCAGCTCCTTGACTCGCTTCTCGTTGTCCTTGCGGGCCTGTTCGATATTAGCCTGCAATTTATCTGCGCTTTTACCGATAACGCCCAGGTAAATGTTGATAGCCTTGTCGGCCGTGTTCTTCAGGGAAGCCACGCTGCCTTGCTTGGCGGTGGTCTTCTTGGCCGGGGCTTTTTTAGCCGGAGCTTTCTTTGCAGTTGCCATGGTATGTACTCTCCCGAGTTGTTGTGAAACCTGTCTTGGTAAGCTTCGATACGATGCGTTACTCAATGGTGTGCAAGATACCCATAATTGTTAGAATGAAACACCTAATTCAGCCTTTGGCAGACAGCGCGAGAATGACAGCATCCGACTATTCACGGCTCCCACCTTATCTCTGGTGATAAAGAAATATGCTTGATTTTGCGACTCTGTATGATAACGCCTGCCAGAGAAAGGGCGGCGAAGATGCCCTTTCCAGGCTGCTGCATAGGCCGCTCACAGCTAGCGAGCTAAGTACAATTCCTGACCGCGTTTATCTGTCGGAACTGTGCAGGAAAATCTTCCAGTCAGGTTTCGTCTGGCGGGTCGTGGATAACAAGTGGGCCAATTTCGAGGAACTGTTCTGGGATTTCGATATCGATCGGCTGATCATGATGCCCGACGATATGCTGGAGCGAAAAGCGAAGGATCCGCGCATCATTCGCAATACCCGCAAGGTCTGGGCGATTCGCGACAATGCGATGATGATCCACGAATGCCGACGTCGCAACACTTGCAACAACGGCAGCTTCGCTGACTTTATAGCCCAGTGGCCATCTGCCGATATTGTCGGCCTCTGGGGCTACCTGAAGCAGCACGGCAATCGGCTCGGGGGTAATACCGGCCCCTATGCGCTGCGGGCACTGGGCAAAGATACCTTTCTGCTGACCCGCGACGTGGAGGCTTACCTGCGAAGCCATGGAATTCTGAGCACCGGCAGCAACACCAAAAGGGGGCTGGCCGCTACCCAGGCCTGCTTTAACGACCTACAGCAACAGTCCGGCCTGAGCCTGAACGAACTCAGCCAGATGATGGCGTTTTGCCACGGTGAGAACGGCGTAGCCCCGGCATAGATGCTACGCTGGCTCTGTAAGAAAACCGGATACTCCAGACGCAACCCTTTTCTTTGCTGAGAACTACGAATGATCGCGGTTACCGATCCAAGCCAGCTTGGCCTGGACCCCATGAAACTCGACACGCTGTTACAGGCCACCCAACAGCAATGTGCGCTCGGACACCTCAATTCCTGCCAGATCGCCCTTGCCCGCCAGGGAAGACTGGGGCTTTTTGCCACCCTGGGTGCAGCACAGCCAGGCAGCCGCTATGCCATTTACTCTGTTACCAAGCCTCTGGTGGCGTCGGCATTCTGGTTGCTGATGGCCGAAATGGAGATTGATGAACAGTGGCCGGTAGTCGATTTCATTCCCGAGTTCGGCGCCAACGGCAAGGAAGATGTCACCGTTGAACAGTTACTCACCCATACGGCGGGCTTTCCCAACGCACTGCTGGGGCCGCCGCAGTGGTACAGCCGCAGTGAAAGATTGGCGTGCATGGCGCAGTGGCAGCTCGAGTGGGCGCCCGGTTCGCGCTGCCAATACCATCCCACCTCGTCCTACTGGGTGCTGGCCGAGGTGATAGAGCGGCTTTGCGGTGGTGACTACCGTGAGTTTATCAGCCATCGCATTACCCGGCCCTTGCAACTTGCGGGTTTCCGGCTCGGCGTGCCGTTGGCGCTGCAGGAGGGCGTCAATACTGTGCGCACAGTGGGAAGCCCCGCGAGTGAGGAGGAACTGATAGCGTGCTTTGGCACCGCGGCAACGGCCCCCGAAAACGCAGAACACAAAATGCTTCACCTGATGAACGATCCAAATGTACGCGCGCTGGGCGTTCCCGGCGGCGGCGCCATTGCAACGGCAGCCCATGTCGCCCTGTTTTACCAGGCCCTGCTGCACAACCCGGCGGACCTGTGGGATGCGGCCATTCTCAACGACGCCACCACAAACATCCGCGCCACTCACCCAGACCCGTTTGGCGGCTATCCCGCCAATCGCAGCCTGGGCTTAATCATCCAGGGCGAGGATGGCATGGGTGGGCGCCGGGGCATGGGGTCTCGCCACACCTCTGGCGCGAGTTTCGGCCATCACGGCGCCGGTGGCCAGCTTGCCTGGGCGGATCCGGTCAGCGGCATCTCGTTCTGTTTCCTCACCGACTCCCTCGACGCCAATGCCGCGCGGGTGGCGCAAAGAGGCCCGCTGCTAAGCGATCTCGCCGGGCTCTGCGCACGGGACCCAGAGGCCTGATGGTTGCCGATACCGCCATGCTGTTTGGCGCCGGCCTCTTGGGCGGCGTGCTCAATGCCATTGCCGGTGGTGGCAGCTTTATCACTTTCCCGGCACTGATGGGGGCCGGCGTCGCACCCATCAGCGCCAACGCCACCAACACCCTGGCCTCCTGCGCCGGCTACCTGAGTGGTGCCTGGGCGTTTCGCAGGGACCTTGCCAATTCGACAGGCCCGCTGCTGCAAATGCTGGTGCTGAGCCTGATCGGTGGGGCAATCGGGGCATGGCTGCTGTTACACATCCCGGAGGCCGCATTCCGCCGGGCCATACCCTGGCTGCTGCTGCTTGCGACCGTGCTGTTCGTGTCCGGCAGGCATGTCAACTTCAGCCTGCGAAAACTTGCGCCAGTGCATCGCCACACCCCGGTGGCGACCGCTATCCTGCTGGCCCTGACGTTGCTGGCAGTCAGTATCTATGGCGGATTTTTCAATGCCGGCCTGGGCATCGTAATTCTCAGCTTCCTGGCGCTGGCGGGCCATAGTGACATCAACACCATGAACGGCCTGAAGCTGCTGCTCTCCTCCTGCATTTCGATAACGGCGATCATGATCTTTATCCACCAGGGTGCCATTGCCTGGGAGGAGGGTATCGCCGTGCTGCTGGGAACCCTGGTAGGCGGCTATCTCGCGGCTCGCCTCTCCCGGCAGCTGCCGGAGCGATGGATCAGGGGCGTGGTGACGGTGATCGGTTGCGCGGTAACCAGCTACTATTTCGCCACCTCCTGACGCCGTCATATCATTCGGCGCTCTCCTTCGGCTCTAATCGTATTGTGCGCCCTTCGCAATCGGGGCTACGCGCTGCTTGTTTACCAGCGCCCACAATCTCTATAATCGAAGTCCCGGGCACTCTGGCGTGCTCGCACCGCTAATTGCGCTCTTCCCTTCCAGGAGTTATGAATCATGAAGCACAAACCAGGATTCGCCTGCTCCCTGCTAGCCCCGATGATCTGTGCCCAGGCTATCGCGGGAACCCTGAGCGGCACCGTCACCGACTCCCAGGGCAATGGTCTGGAAGGTGTGCTGGTGCGCGCCACCGCCGCGTCAACCGGTATATCGGAATCCGTCTACAGTAACAAAACCGGGAAATTCATGTTGCAGACCACCCTCAGTGGAGATCTGGCACTGCGGCTCAGGACTCCTTATTTCGGCGACGCCGAGGGAACAATCAGCCTCAGCGCCAGCGAGCACAAGCAAAAAGACTTTGTGATGGAAGCGATGGCCGACCCCCAGGAAATCTCTGAGAGCCTGCCAGCAGCCTACCATTTTGGCAGCCTGCCCTTTGACGAGGAGGGCAAGGGAAGCTTCACCCGCACCCTGTTCCAGCGGGATTGCCTGTCGTGTCACCAGGTCGGTAACGACTTTACCCGGGTTCCCCGCTCGGCGGAATCCTGGTCGCAATCGATCGAACGCATGCACAGATACCTGGGCAATTTCGATATGGAGTTGCGCGATGCGCGCTCGGAGCTGCTCTCGAAGGGCTTCAATGGCGAGCCGGTGAGCGTGCGGCCGGTATTCCCCGTCGACCAGTCGCTGGCGGTCACCAAGATTTACGAATACCCCCTGGCCAATTCCCAGGTGCCCCACGACGCCATTTACAATCCCGATGACGGGCTGCTTTACACCATCGACCAGCGCCTCGACCAGATCTACATCACCGATCGCGCCTCCGGCACAACGGAAGTCGTCAAACAGCCGGAACTAGCAAAGCCACCGGCCGGAGGCGGCATTCCCGAGAGCGCCCGGGTCGTCAGCGAGTACGTTTCAGGCTCCCACAACGGGCCGCATTCCCTGGCGATGGGCCACGACGGCAAGTATTACGTCACCAACAGTGGTTCGGGCAGTATCGGTGTCTTCGATCCCAGCACCAAAAAGTGGGAGGCCTCCCACATCATGCCCGCCGAGACCAAGGCTATTTATCCCCACACCATCCGCACCGGGCAGGACGGTATGCTCTGGTTTACCCTGACAGGGTCCGAGCAGGTGGGGCGGCTAAACCCAAAGAGCGGTGAGTTTACCGTGCTGGCGCTGCCCACCCACAAACCCCAGGGTATTGCCGGCACCACCCAGCCCTATGGCATCGATGTGAACCCGAAAGACGGCGGTATCTGGTACACGCGCCTGTTTGCCGACAAGATCGGCCACATCGACCCCGCCACGTTAAAAATTACAGAGTACGACTCGCCGGTGAAAGGGCCACGGCGAATGCGCTTCGACAAGCAGGGCGTGCTGTGGGTCACCGGCTATTCCCAGGGGATGCTCGCGCGTATCAACGTTGCCGCTGAATTCGAATCCAGGGTTTATGCAATGCCCGAGTTTGCCCCCGAATTCCGCCCCGCCCCCTACGCGCTTGGCGTTCACCCCCAGACCCAGGAAATCTGGATCAACGAGAACATGACCGACCGCATCTACCGCTTCATTCCACAGGAAGAGCGCTTCGTGGCCTATCCGGTTCCCCTGCGCGGTACCTACACCCGGGATATGACGTTTACCAGTGAAGGCCATATCTGCATGTCCAACAACCCGATCCCGACCCCGGCCCTCGAGGGAGGCGTGTTGGAGATTCTTTGCATCGACAACAACTACCGACCTGACCGGCCCTCGCAGGGGTAATCGCAGCCTGGGCTCGGTGCTCGGCTACCTGATCGCCGGCGTCGTCATCTGGCTTCTTCGGAAATATGATGGCATCGAGGTTGGCGGTAAGGTCATCATTGCCGGCTACCAGTTAGCCAATCGCGGGGCAGATGTCACCCTAGACCAACATCGCGACCCGGACATTCGGTCCGCTTACCAGGACTGAAACAGCGCCTCGGCGTTATCAAGCTCAAGATTGGCCCGGCGATCCTCGGCACGTGCCCTGATCCACAGCCGCGCCTCCTGCAACAGCCGCGGCATCGCGTAACTCACCGGTAAAATAAGCTGCACGGAGTCACCCGCGGTGTTGATATCGAGTTGGTGCTCCGCCAGGGAAGGTATGGCATAAACCGTCAGCGCATCGAGCTCGACCCGCACCCCCAATTGCCGCTGCCGTTTCAATTCCAGGGCAATAGCCCGCAGCTCGCTCACCAGTTGCTGGCAAAAATCCCGCTTCGGGCCAAGCCTGGTGGAGTTGTCGAATCGCAGCACGATACCGTCGTCACTGACGCACAGGGGGCCACCCGAATCGCTGAAGCTCCAGCGCGGCTGGGCTGCGGCTACCCCGGCCTGGGTAGCGGTGGCGCGGCTTTGCAGGCTTTCGTCGCAGGGGTGATGACTGCAAAAGCGGTCGATTACCATTTGCTCCAGCGACGATTGCAGTTCGCGCCGCGGTGCACTCAGAATAATCGACCGGCCCCGAACCGCAATAAACAGGCTCTGATCCTTTCCCACCGCCAATGACACCGGCGTGCCGATATCAATCGAGTTGGCAAGGGACTGGATCTGGGCGGTGTAGCTTTCAACGGAGGCAACCCAGCGCCGCAGAGAGCGGTCGTCCATCGAGCCCGCCTGTTGCCTCGCAAGTGAAATCTCCGCGCGCAAAGAATCTGCCAGTTCGCTCAGGGCATCGACCGCAAATGCGGCCTTGGCCTCGGGCTCCCGCGCCAACGACATGGCCAGTTGCTGGATACTGTCTGCCTCTCGGCCTGCAGCAACCGCCGTGGTGTCGCCGCACCAACCACCAAGTATGCAGAAAGCAGAGGCCAGCAAGCAGCTACGCCGTCGCAGAGGGCGCCCGCCCGCTGTTGTCGGAACCGTATCCAGCATCGATGGCGCTGTCAGGTTATAACCTGTGGATCGAAGCAGATTGGCATGGCGGCGATACCGTTGATGAAGTAATCCTTAATATAGCGGATTGGTGCGCCAAACCGGGGATTTCGCAACCGCGGGATAATCTCTCCCATCATGACCTTCATTTGCAGCCGTGCCAGGTGGGAGCCCAGGCAGAAATGTTGGCCGATGCCGAAGGCGCGATGCTCGTTAGCCAGCTTGTCCATGCGCCGGCCACGGGTGATATCGAAATGCAGCGGATTGTCGAATACCGCCTCGTCGAAGTTGATCGAGTGGTAAAACATCACCACCTTGTCGCCCTTTTTGATCCGCTGCCCCGCCAGTTCGACATCGGCAACCGCCGTTCGCCGCATGGACAGAAACGCCGAGTTGTAGCGCAGCGCTTCCTCGATGGCGTCGTCGATCATCGCGGGATTGTCCAGCAGCAACTGCAACTGATCCGGGTGTTCGATGAGAAGCCGCATCATGTGACTGATAACCGTGCGGGTACTTTCGTTGCCGGCCACGATCAGCATCAAAAAGAACCACTGAAACTCTTCGGTGGACAGCCGCTCATCATCCACCGTGCCGTCAAGCAGTGCGCTCAGGATCGGGCTTTCATGACTTTTATGATGCCTCGCCGCCAACTTTGCGGCGTAGCCAAGCATTTCCATGGAGGCCAGCTCCGCCGCAGCCTGGGCGGCGCGGGGATCCGTCCCATCGTCGCGGAATATCATGGCATTGGTCCAATTGAAAAAGTCCTGCCTGTCCTCCAACGGCACGCCACACAATTCCAGAATGGCGACCAGAGGTAGCTCGGCTGCCACCTCCCGCACGAATTCGCACTCACCCCGGGGAGCGACGGCATCAACGATCCGCCTCCCGTGCTCCCTGAAACGCGGCTCATACCTGGACACCGCCCTGGCGGTAAACGCAGCGCGGGCCACGCGGCGATACTTGACCTGCCGTGGCGGATCCATATTGATCAGCATGAGGCTGTGGATACCATCCACCGCCGACTGGTCGAATTCATGGGGTATGGCAGTTCGCGCCCGACTGGAAAACAGCTGGGGATTCTTGGACACAAAATCGCAGACCTGGCGCGTCAGTATCGCCCAGTACGGAACCCCACTAATGGGGTCTTCGATTTTCACCACCGCTCCACCGCGCCGGCGGATATCGGCTAATTCACGGCGGTGATGCCCGTCACCAAACAATTCCGGATTCAGTAGATTGGTATAAGGGCAGTATTCCATAGGCGTTCCTCGTCGTGCTGTTTATTTTTATCGGACGATTATGGTAGCGCAAGAGTCACCCCCTCGTCAGGCCCGTGCTGCGCCCGCCCTGTTCAGCGACACCCTCCTGCCCCAGCGTCGCTGAAAACAGGCTGGCGCCCCGGAAAAAGCCTGTTTATGATGATCGACAATGAACAGCAAGATAATCACCCGTCCAGTGGGCGACAGTGGCCAGTGGAGAACGATGAGGACAGCACCAGCATGCAGGAAAAAGACGTTTTCGACGCCAACTCGGCGATGGAGCTGATCGCCCATCGCGGCATCGACAATATCAAGGTCGGGGTAACCGATCTCGACGGTGTAATGCGCGGTAAATACATGAGCCGCAAGAAATTCGAGTCGGCGATAAGCAAGGGTTTCGGCTTCTGCGATGTCATTTTTGGCTGGGACAGCGCAGACGAATTGTACGGGCAAGACTCGTTCAGTGGCTGGGGCAGTGGTTTTGCCGATGCCTGGGCCAGCATCGATGCAAGCAGTTGCCGTGCGCTGCCTACCGAGGCGCCGCGTTCCGTCATGTTTCTCGCCGATTTCAGCGGTGATCGCGCAGCGGCGGTCTGTCCCCGTACACTGCTGAAGCGAGTGCTCTGCAGGTTGCAGGAGCACGGCTATACGGCCAACGCCGCGGTCGAGTTCGAATTCTTTCTCTTCGATGAAACCCCTGACAGCGTGCGACAAAAAGGCTACCGACAGCTGCAGCCGATTACGCCTGACAACTTCGGCTATTCGATTCTGCGCAGTTCCACCCATGCCGACTTCTACCATGAACTGCTGGACATGAGTGCGCTCATGGGAATGCCGCTGGAGGGTTTGCACACAGAGACCGGTCCCGGTGTGCTGGAAGCCTCAATGGAGTATTGCGATGCCCTGGGCGCGGCTGACAACGCCGTACTGTTCAAGACCTTTGTTAAAGTACTGGCCCAGCGCCACCAGATGATGGCGAGCTTCATGGCCAAGTGGTCCAACGACTACCCGGGGCAGTCGGGTCACCTGCATTTATCCCTCAACCGGGCCGACGGCAGCAGTGTGTTTTTCAATGCGCAAAATGCCGACAACATGGCGGATGAGATGCGCTGGTTTATCGGTGGGCAACAGCGCCTGATGCCGGAGCTGCTGGCGATGGTCGCATCGACATGCAACAGCTATACCCGGCTGGTGCCCGGTTTCTGGGCGCCGACTGCGGCGACCTGGGGAATCGACAATCGCACCTGCGCGCTGCGTGCAATCCCCGGCAGCGCAAGTTCGCAACGGGTGGAGTACCGCATCGCCGCCGCTGATATCAACCCCTATCTCGCCCTTGCCGCCGCGCTGGGTTCAGGTCTCTGGGGCATCGAAAATCGCTGCGAACCCGGTCAGCCCGTCGTCGGCAATGCCTACGAGGTAAATGCCGATGCTGCGCCCGAGCTGCCCAAAACACTTGCGCAAGCCGCTGCGGGGCTGCGGCGGTCTGAAGCGGCGCGGGAGCTGTTCGGTGATGCCTTTGTCGAGCATTACGCCTACAGCCGCGAGTGGGAAGAACTGCAACAGCGCAAGGCGGTTACCGACTGGCAGTTGCGGCGCTATTTCGAAATTATTTAACCCTCCCTCCGGGGCAGGCCACCAACGACGGACGGATCAACCATGTCACTGCCATCGACCGATTGGAACTACCCCACCACGATCTGGTTTGGCAACGGCCGGATTGCGGAAATCGCCAGCGCCTGTCGACAGCTCGCTATGCAGCGACCATTGCTGGTAACCGACGAAGCCCTGGTCAAGCTCGACATCACTGCAAAAACCCGCGGCTACCTGCGCGCGGCCGACCTCGACTACTGCCTCTTCAGCGACGTCCAGGGCAACCCCACCGGCGCCAATGTAGCAGCCGGATTGCAGTGCTACCGCCAGCAGCAATGCGATGGCGTCATCGCGTTCGGGGGCGGCTCCGCCATCGACGCGGCCAAGACTATCGCACTGGTGGCCGGCCAGACACGACCGCTGTGGGATTTCGAGGACAGGGGCGATAACTGGCAGCGCGTCGACAGCGAGGCAATCGCCCCCATCGTCGCCATACCCACCACCTCCGGCACCGGGTCCGAGGTAGGACGCGCGGCGGTCATTCTGGATCAGCAAGCCCACAGCAAGAAGATTATCTTTCATCCACGAATGCTGCCGAGCATCGTTATTTGTGATCCTGAGCTGTGCCTGAAGCTGCCCCGCAATATCACCGCCTGGACCGGCATCGATGCACTGGTTCACGCACTGGAAGCCTATTGCGCACCGGGCTTCCACCCCATGGCCGATGGTATTGCGATAGAGGCCATGCGCATGATCTTTCGTTACCTGCCGATAGCCTATGCCGATGGCAACAACCTAGAAGCGCGGGGCCAGATGCAGGTGGCGGCGTCAATGGGGGCGACCGCGTTTCAAAAAGGTTTGGGCTCAATCCATTCGGTCAGTCATCAACTAGGTGCCCTGTACAACGTCCAACACGGACTCGCCAACGCGATTTTACTGCCCTATGGACTGCGCCAGAACGCCGGGGCCATCGAAACGCGCATGGCACACCTGTGCCGTGTTCTGGAGATACCTGACCCCGGCGCAAGCAGCATGATCAACGCCGTGCTGAAATTGCGCCAGGAGCTCGGTATTCCCCACAGCCTCGACGAAATCGGCATCGACGATCGACGGGCAGCGGAAATCGGCCGTATGGCGTTGGCAGATGCCTGTACCCCGACCAATGCCAAACCGGTCGACGCCAGGGATCTCGAAAGGTTGTTCCGGGCTGCACAGCGTGGCGCGCTGGAAGACCTGTAGACGCACGATCGATCCTGCGCGGTAAACCCCCAATGCTAAAACAGCCCGACAGCCTTTCTCCAAAATGGTTTCCCCTGCTCTTCCTTGCCTTGATAACGTTTATGGTGTGCACCCACGCTTTCAGGGAAGGCACCCAGACCCTGGTGGAGAACCTGCTACTGGTGCTGATCGTGCTCAGTTCAGCGATCACGCTATCCAGCCAAAACAGGCTGCGCAGGCTCATTTTCGCCCTGGCTGCCGCTTTCATCATGTCGCGATGGGCGGGCAGCTATTATGGCTCTGAGGCGATCAAGGTGCTGTCGCTGGTGCTGATGGTCTTGTATTTCATTTACATCGTCGGGGGGGTGGTTCAGTTCCTGTTGAAGAGCCGCGTTGTCGACCGCGACGTTATCCTGGGCTGCGTCGCGGGCTACCTGCTGATTGGCATATTGATTTCCTTTATCTTCGCGCTGCTGCTTGAATTCGACCCCGGCGCGCTGAGTGTTGCCGCCGACCAAATCGATTACAGCGATATCCTCTATTTCACGATGATATCCTTCACGACGATCGGCTACGGCGATATCACACCGGTAGCGTCGATGGCCAGATTGCTGGCGTACTTCAGCGGCGTTGTCGGCCAGATGTATATGGGAATCGTTACCGCCATCATCGTCGGCAAATTCATCCAGGGCGTGAAATAAGCGGGACTACGCCCCCCCGCACAAGCAGGACAAGCTGGAGCGCCACCCGAAACCGCGCCAAAAACCGAGTTGGCACGGTTATGTTCCGGGTCTGCAGTTCGGTGCAGCGTGTACAGGTACACCTGAATTCCATCAGCATTGCGCCATTCGCTCAGCAGGCCTCAGCGGCCCTGCGGGTTGCCCCGCTGCATCATAGCATCGCAGGATGCTGTTGAGTGCATCCGACGCCCAGTGCAGCCGCGGTCAACCGGGTACTACCTCAGCAAAGCCCGGACGGCAACCGAAGCCACCAGAGGTAATGACCTGATTGCCCCGCTTGCCTTACACTATGCAGGAAACAACTGCGGCCCGGTCGACCCACCCATGAAGCGCCTTCTCCCAAGCATAGCCGCACTGTTTTTGCCGCTGGCGGCGGTACTCTTCTACCGCTCGATGGCGCTGGAGCACCCGGCTTATCTTGGCATAGCCCCGGTGGTTATCGACAGCGGCAGCGATCTGCGCCAGGTGGCCCAAAACCTTGCCGGCGCAGTGCGTATACCAACGGTCTCGGCCCAACAATCGGCGACAAAGGGAGCGCAGGGGTTTAGCGAATTCAAGCGCTACCTGCGTGTTACTTACCCCCTTTTGCACCAACGCCTGCAACTCAGCGAAATCAATTCCCTGGCGCTGCTCTATCACTGGCCCGGCAGCACCCCGGAACTGGAGCCGATACTGCTCCTGGGCCATTACGATACAGTGCCCGTGATTGCGGGCACCGAGGCGCAGTGGACCTACCCGCCCTTTGCCGGTGTCATTACCGACGGCTTTGTCTGGGGTCGCGGCACCCTCGACGACAAGGGCATGATCATCGCCCAGATGGATGCGGTGGAGCAGCTATTGCGCGAGGGCCACCAGCCCGCCCGCTCGATCTACTTTGCCTACGGCCACGATGAGGAGATTGGGGGACGCCAGGGGGCACTGAAAATCAGCCAGCACTTGCAACGGCAGGGCTTGCGCTTCAGCCTGGTGCTGGATGAGGGCAGCATAATAGCCGCGGCCGGGGTGATAGCAGGATTGGATCGACCGGTAGCACTACTGGGCCAGGCCGAAAAAGGTTACCTCTCGGTAAAGGTCACCGCCCATGACGCGGGGGGACATTCGTCGATGCCTCCGGCTCACACCGCGGCGGGCCGCATTGCCGCTGCGGTCACCCAACTGGAAAACAGGCAACTCCCCGCGAACCTGGATCACAGCGCAGATTTCTTCGCTGGTATCCTGCCATTTTTGCCAATGGCTCAGCGTATCGCCCTCAGTAACAGTTGGCTGTTCAAACCTCTGCTGGTTTCCTACATGGAAAAGCAGCCAGCGTTAAATGCCTCCCTGCGCACCACCACTGCCGTTACCATGCTCAGCGCAAGTCCCAAGGAAAACGTGCTGCCGATAGAGGCCAGCGCCGTTGTCAATTACCGCATCATGCCGGGAGAGTCGGTTGCTTCCACCCTGGACCACGCCAGGCGAGCCGTCGCCGGCACCGAGGCCACGGTACAGGCCCTGGGTTCGGGCACGGAGCCTTCTCCGGTTTCCCCCATCGACGGTTTTGGCTATCGATTACTGCAGCGGTCAGTGCGGGAGGCGTGGCACGACGACTCGCTGTTGGTCACCCCTCGCCTGGTTTTGGTTACCACCGATACTCGCCATTACCACCCGCTTGCGGATGAAGTCTTTCGATTTATGCCCAATGCACTCACGCTCGACGAGGTCGCGGGCATCCACGGCACCGATGAGCGACTATCGCTGGCGAACCTGGAACTCATGCTGCGATTCTATCGCCGGCTGATTATCAACGCCGACAGGAAACAGTAAGTCACGCTGGGGCTGATGAAAGCTGGAGTGATACAGTTTTGCCGGGAGGGCTGGTGAGGGCAGTGTTAAACACTGCCGATTCTGCAGTAAACGCCGTGAAAATGTCAGAGTAGTTCGCCGCAATCGTTTCACAACACGCCAAATCAGGTGGGAATATGACTGAAAAACCGCAACGCTACAGCCAGGTAGAGGAAGCCGTTGAAGCCATCATCGAGGCCCTCGACGGCAACATCATTCTCGGCTTGCCACTGGCGCTGGGCAAGCCGGTGCAGTTCGCCAACTGTCTCTACCGACGCGCCAGGAACGACCCGGGCATCTCCCTGAAGATATACACCGCGCTGTCCCTGGGGCGCCCAATACCCGGCACCGACCTGGAGAAACGCTTTCTCGAACCGTTTTGCCAACGGGTTTTTGGTGGCTACGAGGAGCTCGAATACCTTACCGATCTCTCGCGCAACGCGCTGCCCACCAATGTGCAGGTGCACGAATTCTATTTTCGACCGGGGGCCCTGCTGCGCAACGAGACCGCCCAGCAAAACTATATCTCCAGCAATTACACCCTGGCGGCCCGTGACCTCAATGCCACCGGCATCAATGTATTGGCACAAATGGTGGCAAGCCGGGGCCGTGGGGACGAGCAAACCCTCAGCCTGAGTTGCAACCCCGAGCTCACGCTGGACCTGTTACCCATGCTGGAGCAACGCAAGAGCGCCGGTGAAAAAATATTCCTGGTCGCCCAGGTGCACCGGGACTTGCCGTTCATGATCAACGACGCCGAGTTTTCGCCCGACCTGCTCGACATGTTGATCGATGACGAGCGCGGCCACCAAACCCTGTTCAGCACCCCCAATATGCCGGTTGAGATGACCGACTATTTCGTCGGCGTGCACGCCAGTACCCTGCTCCGGGACGGCGGCACCCTGCAGATAGGTATTGGCGCGCTGGGCGATGCACTGGTCTACTCTACCCTGCTGCGCCACCAGGACAATCATCACTACCGTGCGCTGCTCGATTCGCTGGGTGTGCATGAAAAGTGGAGCGCGTTGATCGATCGCGAGGGGGGCAACGGCGTATTCGCCCAGGGCCTATACGGCTGCAGCGAGATGTTTATCAACGGCTTCATCAAATTGATACAGGCCGGCGTGATCAAGCGGCGGGTTTTTGACGACCCCGATCTGCAGCGACGCGTCAACAGCAAGCAAGTCGATCCAGCATCCCTGGAGGGCGGCACCATCATGCATGGCGGCTTCTACCTGGGCCCGGCGGATTTTTACCAGGCGCTGAGGGAGCTGGAGCCGGAACTGGCCCACAGTATCAATATGACCCGTATCAGTTTTGTCAATCACCTCTATGGCGGCGAGGAACTCAAGCGCCTGCAGCGCATCGACGGCCGCTTCGTAAACACTATTTTCACCGCCACATTGCTCGGCGCTGCCGCCTCGGACATGACCGAAGAGGGCCTGGTCATCAGCGGGGTTGGCGGACAATACAACTTTGTAGCCCAGGCCCAGGAGCTCGAGGGGGGGCGCTCCATACTGCTGCTGCGCAGTACCCGGAAGCGCGGGGGGCATGTCAGCTCCAACATCGTCATGCGCTACGGCCACAACACGATACCCCGGCACCTGCGGGACATCGTGGTCACCGAATACGGGATTGCCGACCTGCGCGGCAAGTGCGACGCCGATGTCATCGCCGCCATGCTCAATATCGCCGATTCACGCTTCCAGGACGATTTACTCCATGAGGCGATCGCTGCTGGCAAGATTCGCGCCGACTACGAGATTCCGGAAATGTTTCGCCACAATACCCCGGCCCGGCTGCAGGCAGTCTACGAGGGTTTCCAAAAACAGGGTTTGTTTCCCATGCTGCCCTTTGGCAGCGATTTCACCTACGTGGAAGAGCGCCTGCTGCCAGCACTGGGCTGGCTGAAAGAAAAGACCCAGACCCGCAACCTGCTGAAACTGGCACGCGCTACCCTGCGCGACAAGGTGGATGACCAGCGTTTCAAGGTGCACCTTGAGCGCATGGGGCTGGAGCACCCGAAAACCCTCAAGGAAGAAATTTATCAACGGCTGTTGCACGCGGCGCTGTCGGCTACCGAGCCCGAGAACTAGCAGCCAACCAATCGGGGCCACAGCTGAAAAATACCAGCGATATATGTCAGCCCATTTTGCTATGATACAAGCCATTTTCATTGAGCGCAGAGTTCGCCGGTAGCCAACAAATTATGTTTAGAACGACATTACTGGACTTCATACCCCTGTGGGCGGTCTTCCTCGGCTCGACCTTTTTGGTGTTGGCTTCGATCGAGATCGGGTTTCGAATTGGCGTTTGGAGGGCAAAGCGCACCAAGAAGAGCGAGCTTCCCCATACCGGGGGCTCGGTTGCCGCTACCCTGGGCCTGTTGGGGTTTATGTTAGCGTTTACGTTTGGGACAACCACCTCGCGCTGGGACGACCGCAAGAGCCTGGTGCTCGATGAAGCCAATGCCCTGGGCACAGCTTATCTGCGGGCAGAGCTGCTGCCCGAGCCCCAGCAAAGCAACGTCCGGCGACTACTGGAGAATTACCTGGAATTGAGTCTGGGGCTGGATGAAAAGGCAAACGCCAAGCGCTTCGAAGGTGTAGGTCAACTTGGCGAGCTTAAGCAGTTCGTGGAGTTGCAGCTCAGCGAAGCAAACACCCTCCAGTCCCAGTTGTGGCAAGAGGCAATGACCGCCTACCGATTGCAACCCACCCCCGGCACCAACCTTTTCATCACCGCCATCAACGAGGTATTCGACATTCAACAGTCGCGAATCACCAAAGCGCTCGACCAACGCATGCCGACTGTGTTCTGGGTGACGCTCTATACCCTGGCAATGCTATCCATGGGGCTCAGTGGCTACGATGCGGGCCTGGCCCGGGGTGGAAGGACGCTGTCGCCATGGGTTGTGGCAGCAGCGTTCTCGTCGGTATTGCTGCTCATTGTCGCCCTGGACCGACCGCAAACATCGGTGGTAAGCAAGGCCCCTCTGGCCGACTTGGCAAGGAGTATCAGCGGCAGCGCCTCACGATAGCAGCCTGGTTTCCACCGTCGCTCACCCGGTTGTCAATTGGGCTCGACCGTGATCGTAATGACGCCACTATAGCTGCCGGGCGAGGCTGCCCGAAGGTCGTCACCATCGACTATCACCCGCATCGACGCGTTGTCGCCACCCCCGCATTCGTTCTGCCTTGAACCGGTAAACGGGCCAACCGGTACCCCACTGGCGAGGGGGTTACCGTTGGCGGGATCCGCCGACGGGGCGAACAGCAGTGCGTAGGGAATAGTTTCCCCGGCGCTGCTGATGGCAAAATCGTTGGGACTGGTATGGTGGGTGTCGCTGCTCGCGGTTAACCGGTAACCGGCGGAGCTCGATGTGCTCTTGACGCAGAACGCCATGTCCTGCTCGAGGGTGGCCGCCACGCCATCGTAGTCCGGCAGGCTGAAATCACCGACGTTGAACAGGCGCGTGTAGGCCGGTATGGTCACCGCAATCTCGATATCGGAATCCTCGTAGGGCTCCCGGGGTGAGATATCGCAGTTGGTGCTGCCTGCCGGCGTGGCGCAAATAATCAGCCTGCCATAGGTGCCTATGCCGGCGGTGGTATAGCGCCCCTGGGGCAGGTTCTGCAACTGCGATTCGCTGATGCGCACATCCATGGTTACCGAATTGCAGTTGGTGGAACCCGGAAACACCGTACCGGTAAAGCCGCCATCGGAAAGGGCAATGCCCTCGAAGTTCAGTTGCAGCACCATGGAATCCGAACCCCGTGAGGCGAGGAAGTCGCCGCCGAAGCTCTGGATGCCCATGATGCCGTAGTTGACCGGGCGACTGCCGTTGCGCCGGGAACTGATGCAGCCGGTGCTGGAGGCGGTGAGATCGCCACTGCCGGTCCACTCTAATTCCAGGGAATCCATATCGGAGCGCCAGTCAATGGTCTGGGCGGTGCTGGGAGATACGATAAAAAGACCGAGCAGCAGCGCGCACAGGCTATGACACCATTGTGCTGTTGTTAGCGGGCTGGTTATTATTTTAACCCCGCGATACACGCTCACTCTCCCGGGCATTCTGACAAACCAAGCGAATCTCTGGCTGGCTGGAATTGCGCTTCAAGCGAGGCAAAAAGGGGAGCTGGAGCTCCCCTTGGTATTGCACAGTTTGGGACTTAGTTGGGTGCGACGGTTACTGTTATGGTATCGGTGTACTCTTGACCAACGCTAGCAGAAAGAAGGTCAGCTCCCGCGAACTGAACATTCATAGCAACGTTATCGTTATTACATCCGAGATTTTCTAAGGCGGCGTTAGTGATGTCTATATTACCACCATCAGTAACTGCAACGTTGTTTGCTAGAACCGAGTAAGCAACCCTATCGCCAGGGTTAGCTCCCTGTACCTCAAAACCGCCATTTGCTGAGCCAACGGATACAGTTACCCCGCTACCAGAGTCATTCGTTCCCACGCAAAAATTACCCTCTACGACAGCATTGGTCTGATCAGTCCCGTCCCAGCCGTTTGACCCCGGGTCGCTGAAGTCATAGTCATCCAGTCCCTTCAAAACCACAAGCTTACTCACTTGCAGGGTTACCTCCGATTGACAGCTAGCCGATGTAGCGGGATTGCCCGAGTCGACACAGGCCGCAAAACCCATCTGCGAGCCCGTCATGATTGCCATCGCAGCAGTAGTCAGTAAAGCCTTTTTCATGGTATTTCCTCGTTGACTTCGTAAATCTGTAAACGCCTTTGCCGACGCGCGGCGGTGCTACTGTCATCCTTTAGCTAGAAAATAGCCCAGCGCGGTACAAAGCAGAAATACTGAGGCTCGGCAGTGTGAAGCAAATCACAGCAACGATTGAAACACGGGGAAACGGAGAGAAAGGGTAGTGGAAACCGGCAATGACAGGCAGGGGCAAGGCCTCTCTGTGGGGCTGGATTCGCCGGTGCGCTTGCGATTGGGAAGTGGCTACAACCTGCCAAGTGAGGCAGCCAGGGCGCGTTGCGCAAGCAGCCACCACAGCGGATCGCGCAGGCGCCACCGCCCACACAGGCCGCCAAAAACTCCCAGGGTGGCATCTGCCGCGAATAGGTTTTTAGCAGCCTGGCTAAAGACAGTGTTGAGTTAGTTGTCGAACTCCGGCGTGTCACCCCCGGCGCCGGCGATGGCAGTCATCACATCGCGATGGCTCATCATAGCGGCGTTCCAGGTGGCGATATAGTCAAGCCCGTCCTCGATCGAGTGGTCACGGGCGTACAGCAAGGTTGCCTTTACCCCGCGAGTCGCGATCGGTGACCGCGCGGCGATATCTGCGGCGATCTTGCGCACACCGTCCATCAGCGACTCCGTATCCGCATAGACCCGGTTCACCAGGCCGATCTCATAGCTTTCGGCCGCGTCTACCTGGCGCCCGGTATAGGCCAGCTCACGCACAATACCCTGGGGCACGATATGCGGCAGGCGCTGCAGAGAGCCGACATCGGCGGTCATGCCGACATCGATCTCCTTGATCGAAAACACCGCTTGTTCACTGGCGTAGCGCATGTCGCAACAGGCGATGATGTCGACACCACCGCCGAAACACAGACCATGCACCGCCGCCAGCACCGGCTTACGGCAGCGCTCGATGGCGCTCAAATTCGCTTGCAGGCGCTTTATCACCAGGCGAAACTGTTCCGCCTCGCGCGCGGGATCGGCACCCGGTTTGGGCGCCAGGCCAGCAAACATGGCCAGGTCGATGCCGGCGCAGAAATACTTGCCCCTGGCCGCCAGAATCACCGCCCGCACCCCGGGCTCGCAGTCGAGCCATTCGAAGCAGGTTTGTAATTCGTCCCACATCGGGCTGTTCATGGCATTGGCCTTGTCCGGGCGATTCAACCAAACCGTGGCGACATGAGTCTCGACTTCAAGTAACAGGGTTTCAAAAACGGGTAGCGACATAAACCGGATGCTCCAAATGCCAATGGGTGTTCAAGGATTCAAATAGCAGGTCTCAACCCCAGTATTCGACGAAATCACAGACATCATAGCGGGGAGGCACCCGGGGCTCGCCCTGGCGGGTGCCCAGGTACAGGAACCCCACGATTTTTTCGTTAGGTGCGATGCCGAGGGACCGATAAACCCCTGGGTGAAATGCCATCGAGCCGGTACGCCAGATGCCGGCATAACCCATGGCATGTGCCGCCAGCAGAATACCGTGGGCGGCGCAGCCGGCGGATAACAGTTGCTCCACCTCAGGCACCTTGGGGTGCTCCTGCAGGCGCGCCACGACAACCACGATCAGGGGTGCACGAAGCGGCTTTTTGCGCAATTTATCCAGCGCTGCAGCATCCAGGTTGGGATTGTCCGCCAGCGCGACCTGGGCAAATACATCCCCCAGCGCGACCCTTCCCTGCCCCTCCACCACCAGAAAGCGCCAGGGTTTGAGGCGGGCGTGATCGGGTGCCCGCAGGCCCGCCCGCAACAGCGTCTGCAGTTCTTCACCACTGGGGGCAGGATCACTCAGATGGGTCGCGGAATTCCTGCCTAGCAGTGCCTCCAGCGCACTCATTGCCATGTCGATATCCTCATCTTTCGCCACTACCATCGCTGTACTTTTTCAAAGCCGATGCTATCGCCATCAGTTTCTTCTCGGCCCGGCTTTCGAGCACCAGGCCATCCAACACCTGCCCGAGAAGCCCATAGCGCGGCTCATACACCAGGCTCAGGTGCACCGCTGTGGCTTCGGCGGAAAGACCTTTGAGGTTGTATTCAAAGCGCAGGTCGGCAAAGGGAAACGGGGGCTTTTGCTCGCGCTGGATCGCAAGCGCGATATCCGTTCCCTCGCGCCACTCGATGACGGTTTCGTCCACCTGGTCGCCCCCCGACAGGTACAGGCGGCGACTGGCACCCAGGCCACCGTTGGCCGCCGTGAGCATTTCGATGCGCTCCACATCCGGCAGGTACCTGGCGGCCTGGTCCAATTCACTGACCAATTGCCAGACTCGCTCCGGGGATTGCTCGAGCAGCAGCGACACGCTGGCCCGGGTTTGCGATTGACCGGGCATTGGCACCCATGCCAGCACAACGAGGGAAAGCAACAGAATGGCAACAACCAGACCGATCTTGGCCAGTAGTAATGATTTCATCGTCGACCCGCCGTGTAATGCTGGGAATTTTCAGGGAGCGAGGCAAAGCTCGACTCGCAATTGTGATGCCTGCCCGGCACAACGGCCCGCAATTGCTCCCGGGCGTGATGCAGGGGCGGACTGAAGGGTTCACTGACACCTATCCGGTTTGTCATGCAGCACTCCGCAAGCCAGCTCCAGACCTTACTCGATTTATTCGGGGTCAGGCAAGCGGCACAGCGCGCTCAGAGCTCTATGCCGAACGGATTCTCGATATCCAGCGAGACAGCCTCTGGATAGCCATCTATGCGCACGCTATGGGCGTCGATATGCACATGCTGCTTATCCCGCACGTCGTTATCGAAGCGGTAGATCACCCCCGCTATTCCGCTGCTGGCAGCCTCGTCGTAATCGCTGGATCTTTGCAGGGTTTGCTCGAGCCGCTGCTGCCAGCCATGGATTATTTTTTTGCCGTGCTTCTTGTGCAACAACTGTCGTGTGACATGGGGCGCGAGAACAGCGGCGGTAGCGTTATTGCCACCAAAGCCCTTGGCGTTAAGGAATGCGACGTCCAACTGCTCGGGCTCGTAGCGCCGGTGGCCGGATGAAAAGCACAGGTTAGAGCCGGAGACATCGCTGGCCACCTCTTCGATGGTGGCGATGCCCGGAACGATGCCGTGCTGGAACACTCCGAGGGTACTGGCCAGTTGGTCGCCCGCGGATACCGCCATGGTATGGCCCAGGTAGCATTTTATGGCCGCGACGGGCCACTTCTCGATACCGAAGGCACGCGCCGTCTGGTTAAAAATGTGGGATTCAGTGCGCCGGTTTGCCGGGGTACCGGTGCCGTGGGCCTGGATGAAGCTGTTACGCCGGATGGCATGCTCGCCAACCACACTGCGCGCCACCGCCACGGCCCGGGCAAAGGTAAGGTAATTGCCAATACCCGGCGCCGAAATTGATTTCTTGTAGCCGTCGGCGTTGACGTAAACCCCGGCGACGGATCCATAGATATTGGCACCCAACTCCAGCGCCAGCTCATCGTCCATCAGCACGGCGAACTGCGCCCCCTCAGCCAGGGTGAAACCGCAATTGTCAGCAAACGGTCGACAGGCTCGCCGCCAATCAGGTTCGCTCCTGCCGAGGTGTTTATCCAGCTCCAGCAGGCATTGGTCTGAAGCCAGCGCGCGCATGGTTGCGTAGCCGTCAAATATTTCCGGCACCAGGGGGGCCTCGGAGGCGCCTATAAACGCTATGCGGGCCCTCCCCTCTCGAATATCACTGATCGCCTGGTTCATGTTGTATAGATAGGTGGCACAAGCCCCCATGTTTAAACCGGTAGCACCTAGGTTACCCAGGACGTAGGCATTGACAAAGTCTGCCGGCATGTCCGCAAGCCCCAGGGCAAGCTGCTTGGAGGAGACTCGCTTACCCAGGTAACGGGATGCAAGCAAGCCGCCGTTACTGTTGTCGTCGAGTTGGCTCATCGCACTGCCGGCATACACGCTGATTTGATCGGGCGGTAGGCGGTTGCTGATGGCATCCCAGTCCAGCCCCATTTGCCCGAGGGCGTCACTGGCAGCATAAATCGACAACTGCAATCCGCGGGGGTGGTTGCGGCTCTGGTACAGGTCGCCGGGATCAAAGCCGGTGGGTAATTGCCCGGCCGCACTCACTTCCAGCGGGTGATAGTCCGTCATGTAGAATTCGGTGGCGCTGGTCACGTCGACCTGCACCCTGAGCCGGTCGATCTCGCGCACCGACCAGCCCTCGGGCAGCACCTCGGGCAGATTGCGCCGGGCCATGGTAAAGCTGGCCAGGCCATTACACGGCTCCAGTTTTATGCGCCGATTCCAGGCAACCGAGGTGGGGTCGAAGTACCGATCCTCGAGGCGTCTTATCAGCGTGTGGTCCGCTCTGTACTGCTGCTCATCGGCATCGAGAGTGGCCTCTCGCTTCATGAGACCACCCAGGCTGCGCCAGGTTTGTCGGGCGGTTTCACTATCAAGAGCGTCGATTACCGTACGCCGGTAGCCCTGGTGCCCCGAACTGCGACCGGCCGCGTTGATGCCACCAAATCCTGTGATCACGGGAATTCTTGCCATAGTACCCTGCCAGTTAGAACGCCATAGGAAAAGGCTGTTGCGACCCGGGGATGCCACCAAATCAGTCAGGCAGTGTAGAAGCTCTGCCTTCTCTTAACTTTAGTGATATAGTCACTGTCTTTTGCATTATCGCCATACAGCGCATCGATATGTTGACCGTGGGTTTCCTGCTCTATCCGCAGCTCGTTCTCAGCAGCATTACCCTGCCCGCCGAAATGTTGCGGGCTGCCGACCAGCGCGCCCGGGCCCAGCGGTTGCGGGGCGAGAGACTGGAGATCCGCATGGCCAACCTGAACGGCAAGACCATCGCCGCGGGCGTTGGCGTGCAATTGCGCCCCACCCATAGCTTCATGCAACTGCTGGATGTTGATCTGCTCTACCTGCCTGCGATCTGGCGCAATCCTTTACCGATAGTATCCAGTCAGCACAATGTCCTGCCCCTGTTGCGCCAACTGGCCGGTGCCGGTCGCCTGCTGTGCGCAGTCGGCACCGGCTCCTACCTGCTGGCCGAAGCCGATCTGCTCGATGCCAAACCGGCCACAACCCACTGGTTTTTCAGTGCGAAATTCCTGCGACGCTACCCGGCTGTACAGGTCAAGCCGCGACATTTGATCACCCGGGCTGGCAACCTCTATTGCGCCGGCAGCATCAACGCTGTAGCCGATCTCACCGGCTACTTTATCGAGCAGTTCTACAATGCCGACATCGCGCGCCAGGTGGAGGCCCAATTCTCTCCCGAGATACGGCGTCCTTTTCGCGATACCGGTTTTTTCGACGGCGAGCTGAACCTCCATCACGATGAGGCGATTGCCGACGCGGAGCACTGGCTACAGCAGCACCTCAGCCAACCGATAGATTTTGCCGGCCTCGCGCGGCGGTTGAAAATGAGCCAGCGCAGCTTTAATCGTCGCTTCAAACAGGCGCTGGGCGCGCGCCCCGGTGAATACCTGCAGCAGTTGCGGCTGCAACAGGCTCGGGAATTATTGCGCGACAGCAACCTCTCCATCGCCGAGGTCGGCTATCGCGTTGGCTATCCGGACGCTGCACATTTCTCAACCCGCTTCCGGCGCACCATGGCACAGTCCCCCTCCGACTACCGCCGGTCGGTTAGGGGCAAATTGTTCAGGCCTGGCTAGGGCACTTCAGCGATTCGACACTCTGTATTGTTTGATACCCGCTGCGACCGTCTAAAACGCCTGTTGGCGTTCTCGTTGCATATCGCATACTGCGCGACTTTTTTGCCTGCGGCCATAGCAACGGCTATGCCCCTGGTCGTAAAATCCCGCTGCGCAATCCTGCGACGAAAAATCCGGATAGCGTCGGGTATACAGCCCCTGACATTGCGCGTCTTTTACCAGTCACCAAGAGGATTCGATCATGGCCGCAGCGCCTTCATCCCCCCATACCGTTGTCATTGTCGACGGCGCCCGCACCCCGATGGGTAGTCTGATGGGCTGCCTCAGCGCGTTGAGCACAACCGAGCTGGGCAGTGCAGCCATCGCCGAGACCCTGCAGCGAAGCCAGGTCGCGGCCGCTGATGTCGACGAGGTATTCATGGGTTGCGTCCTGCCGGCGGGCTTGAAACAGGCCCCGGCGCGGCAGGCGGCGCTCGCTGCCGGCTTGCCCCCCAGTACCGGCTGCGTGACCCTCAACAAGGTTTGTGGCTCCGGCATGCAGGCTGTGATCTACGGCCACAACCAGATTGTCGCTGGAAGCAGCCGCGTGGTCATCGCCGGCGGCATGGAGAGCATGTCCAACGCCCCACATTTGCTGCCCAGGGCGCGCTCGGGGGTCGGCAGCGGCCACAAGCAGGTCTTCGACCACATGTTCCTCGACGGCCTGGAGGATGCTTACACGGGTCGCGCCATGGGCAGCTTTGCCCAGCAGACTGCCGATCAGCGCGGCATGACCCGGGAGCAGATGGACGCCTTCGCGCTGGAGTCCCTGCGCCGCGCCAGGCATGCCATTGAAAAGGGACTGCTGAAAGCGGAAACGGCAGCAGTTACCGTCGGCGGCAGAAACGGCGACACGGTGGTCACCGACGATGAACAACCCCTCAAGGCCAGGATTGACAAGATTCCCCAGCTGCGCCCCGCCTTCAGCGTCGACGGTACCATAACGGCAGCCAACGCCAGCTCGATCTCCGATGGCGCCTCCGCCCTGCTACTGATGAGCGCCGCTGAAGCTGAGCGGCGCGAACTGCAACCCATGGCGAAAATCGTTGCCCATGCACGTCACTCCCAGGAACCCGCGCACTTCACCACAGCCCCCGTCACCGCCGTTACCAAGGTGCTGGAGAGGGCGAACTGGAGCATCGACGATGTCGACCTGTTTGAAATCAATGAGGCCTTCGCCATGGTGACCATGTTGGCGATCGAGGAACTCGCACTGGATCCTGCCAGAGTCAACATACACGGTGGCGCCTGTGCCCAGGGACATCCCATCGGCTCCACCGGCGCGCGCATTATCGTGTCGCTGATGTACGCGCTCAAACAGCATGGCAAGCAACGGGGGATAGCGTCGCTCTGTATCGGTGGCGGCGAGGCGCTTGCGGTAGCAATCGAGCGGATGTAGCGCAAATTGTGCAGGTGTCGCAGCTGTCATGTGCCACCCGTGGACCCTGCTCCCAACCAGCAATCTTATTCCAGCCCCACTTTATAGCGGCTTTGCCGGGCGACGCGCCAGCCAGCCCACTACCGCCATCGCCAGGGTGGAAGCGAGAACGCCCGGCACCATTTCGTAGAGTTCAAACCAACCGCCGCTGCCGTTGCGCCATACTATTACCGTCAGCCCCCCCGCCACCATGCCGGCGAGCAGTGTAAGGCCGCGAACCCGCGGCACATATAGCGATACCAACAGCGCAGGCCCGATACTGGCGCCGAAACCCGCCCAGGCATAGCCCACCAGATCGAGTACCGCGGCACCCGGTTGCCATGCCAGCCAGAGAGCCACCAGCGCCATTGCCAGCACCGAGAAACGGCCCAACCACAATCGTTGTGTGGCGCTCAGGTGCAGCCCGATAGCATTGCCGGCATCGCCGGACAGTACGGAGGAGGCAACCAGCAACTGTGAGTCCGCGGTGCTCATAATCGCCGCCAGAATTGCCGCCAACAGAAAACCCGCCACCAGGGGGTGAAACAGCGTGTCGACGAGCGTCATGAACACGGTCTCGGGATCGGCCAGGGACGGATCAATGATTGCCGCACCCCCCAACCCCACCGCAATGGCGCCCACCAGGCAGAGGCCGGTCCACAGCAGGGCAATGCGCCGGCCCCTCGGCAGCTCCGCGACATCGCGAATCGCCATAAACCGAACGAGTATGTGGGGTTGGCCAAAATACCCCAGTCCCCACGCCAGGGACGACACTAGTGCCAGCGCGTCGACGCCACCGCCAGCAGTCATGGGGAACAGGGTTTCGAAGCCGGCAACGGGCCCGGGCCCAGAGCCGGAGGAGCCATTGAAGATCATCAGGGGAACAAGTAACAGGGCGGCCAGCATCAGCAGTCCCTGCACCACATCGGTCCAAACCACCGCGAGAAAGCCACCAAAAAAGGTGTAACCGACAATGGCGGCAGCGCCGACTGTAAGTGCCACGTGGTAATCTAAACCATATACGGTTGAAAACAGCTTGGCGCCGGCGACAAAACCCGAGGCAGTGTAGATCAGGTAAAACACCAGGATCATTGCGCCGCAGCACAGCCGCAGCAGCCGGCCGCGATCCTCTACGGCCTGGTAAAAATACTCGGGAATGGTCAAGGCATCACCATGACTCGCAGTGACGCTGCGCAGGCGGGGCGCCACCAGCAACCAGTTGAGGTAGGACCCGAGTAACAGTGCCGCTGCCAGCCACAGCACTTCCAAGCCCGCAACGTAGGCGTAGCCGGGGAGGCCGAGCAACAACCAACCGCTCATGTCCGATGCTCCGGCACTCAATGCAGCTACGCCCGGGCTGAGGCTGCGGCCACCCAGGATATAATCCGACAGGTCGCGCGTCCGCAGCCATGCTGCAACGCCAATCGCCGACACCAGTGCGAAATAGCCGACAAAGGCGATCGTCATCGCTGCACCGTTTCGCGGCTGGTGCGATGCAGTGAATGGGGGAGCATAGTAGTTATCACGAAACGGAGGTATCGCCGATTGAATTTATTCATAAATGGTATCACAGCGTCTACCCCGCAGCTGCCCCCGCATCAACCCCAATCCCGGCGCGCATCATTGTCACTTCCACTCCGCACCCTGTGCGCCGCGCAGGCCGGGGATCAAGCCTATTGACGCAGTGAAACACCTACCAGCTTCAACCTGATAGCGACAGAGGTGCTCACCACGGCCAGCACGGAATAATCCGGTGGCGCCGCAAAACCGTTTCTGAACCAGTAACCCGGGGTGTTATAGCCTTTGCAGCAGAGACCGAGTTTGATTAGCATTGGGGAAAGCCAATGGAATGAATCCCGCCATGCAGATATCGACCTGTATCACCCACCCCTTCAACGACCAGCGCCCCGGCACGTCGGGCCTGCGCAAGAAAGTCGTCACTTTCCAGAAGGACAACTACCTCGAGAACTTTGTCCAGTCGATCTTCGACAGCCAGCCGGGCCTGAGTGGCGGAAGCCTGGTACTCGGGGGCGATGGGCGCTATTTCAACCGGGGAGCAATCCAGATCATTCTGGCCATGGCGGCGGCCAATGGTGTCGCCAGGGTTATCGTTGGCCAGGGTGGCCTGTTGTCGACGCCAGCCGCATCCTGCCTGATCCGCAAATACAAAACCGACGGTGGCATCATTTTGTCTGCCAGCCACAACCCCGGCGGCCCGGACGAGGATTTCGGTATAAAGTTCAATACCCCCAACGGCGGACCGGCACCCGAGACAGTGACCGAGGCTATCTATCACCGCACCCGGGACATCAGCCAATTCAGGATTCTCGACGCTGATAGTGTCGACCTCGACACTCCAGGCAGCTTCCGGCTGGGAGAGACGCAGGTCGACATTATCGACCCGGTTGGTGATTACGCCGAGCTGATGGCGGAAATATTCGACTTCGACGCGATCCGCGATCTTTTCGCCAGCGGTGAGTTTCGCATGCGCTTCGATGCCATGCATGCCATTACCGGACCCTACGCCAAAACGCTGCTGGAGGGCATGCTGGGCGCAGAGCCGGGCACCGTCATCAACGGTCATCCCCGGGAAGACTTTGGTGGTGGTCACCCGGACCCGAACCTGGTGCATGCCCACGAAATCGTCGCCATGACCCGCGGGCCCGATGCCATCGATTTCGCCGCCGCTTCCGATGGCGATGGTGACCGCAATATGATTCTGGGGCGGGATTTCTTCGTGACCCCCAGTGACAGCCTGGCCATCATGGCCGCGACCGCACCCTTGATCAAAGGCTACTCTAACGGTGTCGCTGGAGTGGCGCGCTCGATGCCGACCAGCCAGGCCGTCGATCGCGTCGCCCGGGCCGCAGGCTTTCCCTGCTATGAAACGCCAACCGGGTGGAAGTACTTCGGCAACCTGCTCGACTCCAACCGCATCACCCTGTGCGGAGAGGAGAGTTTCGGCTCGGGCTCCAACCATATCCGCGAGAAAGACGGGCTGTGGGCGGTGTTGTTCTGGCTCAACCTGCTGGCCATAAGACAGCTGCCGGTGGCCGATATCGTGCGCCAGCACTGGCGCGAGTATGGCCGCAACTACTACACGCGCCACGATTATGAGGGCCTCGACGGCAGGGATGCCTCCGGGGTGATAGAGCATTTGCGGCAGCAACTGGAAAGCCTTCCCGGTACCGAGCTCGGCGGCTTGGCGGTGGCATTCGCCGATGACTTTGCCTACACCGACCCGGTGGACGGCAGTTACTCCTCGCACCAGGGCATTCGAATCGGCTTCAGCAATGGCTCGCGGATCGTGTTTCGCCTGTCGGGCACCGGAACCGAGGGCGCAACGCTGCGGGTTTACCTCGAGGCTTATGAAGACAACCCGGATAAGCAGGACTTGCCCACCGCAGACGTCATGGCGCCGCTGGCCGCTATTGCAGAGCAGATCGGGGAGATTACCCAGCGCACCGGCCGTGACGGCCCGAGTGTGATAACCTGAAATCGGGCAACTGAAATGATTCGAAAGCGGGAGCTATACTTCCATCGCTGCGACCCTGCACTGCAGTGCCTGCCGCCGCATCAGCAGCGGTTACGGGCCCTGCTCGATAATGAAAAATCGATGACCACGTTGGTCACGAGGGACGTTGGCGGGGGGATCCATGCTCAAACTATTTGAAAACATCTTTGAGCCGGCAAGGCCCAAAGCCGACAGGCTGCCTGACGATTTGCTCGACGCGGCCATCGACAGGGCGGTAGAGGCTACCGACCCTCGGCTGAAAATGATGTCGGGTTACGACAGGAAACTGCGGGGGCCCGTGGCGCGCGCGGTGCAGTATGTGATCAAGCTGGTTGATAGCTTACCCCCAGCGGCGCCCCTCGATGCCCACAGCCTTGCGCACGACCCGGCCCTTGCGGCCATATTCTACTCGCCGTCGAGTCTGCAGGATATCATCAGCCACGATACCGAATTAAAAAGCTACGGCAGGTCGCGGCGTGTTAACCAGGATGGGGTTAACGCCCTGGTGCTGGTCAACACCCGCCAGAAAAGGACACTGGGATCAGCCCTGGTGGACGGCGAGACGCGTAAGGACGTCGCCCAGACCACAATCGATTTCCACGACCAGCGCTTTATTGCGCCATCGCCCAGCGAGGCTGAAACCCGTGACTTGCTCAAGCGCCGGGCGTTTGATCAATTGCTGACTGTGGCACTTGCGCAAATTACCAACCAGAGTCAGGAGCGCAAGGAATTACAGGCGCACCGGGCGGTGCTGCTGAGCAAGCTCAATCTGTTGACTCGCAGCGGCGGGTTTGCCCACCAGCACGGTTTGGAAGAACAGGCGGATTTGCAAAACAAGATGGAAACCATTGAGCAGCAACTGGCTGGCTTGGGGCCCGACGAGGCCGTTATCCCGTCGAACATGGCAATGGTGGCAGACGTGCTTGAGACCGCTGCCGAGCACCTGTGGGCAGAACGAAAAAACTACTGCATCGACCGCTACTACGTTGTCCATGACCATCCCACCAAGGCAGTACCCGCCATCGAATTCCTCGAACTGCATTCAACCGCTGCCGAAGCTGTTCTGGTGCAATTGGTCAGGCTCGTGCAGAGCTAGCCGCTGCTCATGGTCTACGCTAGCGAGCAGTCGGTAACACTGGCATCGGTTTTCGCCTTCAGGTCAACTATGCATCATTCCTGTCACAGCTTTGCATTCGAGCTGATTTCACTGGTCTCGGGGTTTGCGCAAGCTGGCCACCAGGCCCGCCAGACAGATAAGCCCCAGAACAGCGCCAAAAATCCGGGCGGGAAAATAGCCCGGCGTTTTGCCTCCAATGTTGGCAATGGTGTTGACGCGAAAGCTGCTTTGCCCAGCGGGAATCCGGGAAGCTGCAGCGATACGTCCGCTGCGCTTCACCAGCAGGCTGTCTGAGGAATTGGATACCCGCACCACAGGCAGGCGAAATTCCACCGCCCTGAAGACAGCCGCCGCCACCATGAAATCCGCAATCCTGCTGTCGCCGAACCAGGCGTCATTGACCGGGTTTACCAGCACCTCGCCACCGCGCTGTACAAACTTCCAAACATGAGCGGAAAACAGAATCTCGTAGCAAATTGCGCTGAAGGCGCGCACATCGGCTGGCAGCGGCATCAGGACATCGGCCTCACCGCCGAGATAGTTGGCGGCCTCGGGGAGCAAGCTGCGCAGCACAGGAAGCGAGGATTCACCGGGAAGAAACTCGGCAAAGGGGAACAATATCTGTTTGTGATAAGAGATGATCTGCCCGTCGGGACTCACCAGCATCGACGTATTGTAATCTCCCCGGTGGGGCACGCCTTCGGCACAACTCACGATAATCGAGGTGCCGTGACGCCTGGCGAGATCCAGCAACTCGTCTCGGCTTGCTGCACCAGCACCACAATCGATGCGCTCCGGTGTCTCAGGCCAAACGATCAGGGACACCGATGGATGGGTGATCAATACCTGCTGCGACATGGCCATCAGCACATCCAGGTTACCTGGCTCACTGGCATCGTCCTGGTCGACATCGTGCAGCAGGGGTAGGTCCGGCTGCAGGGTGGCGACGGTCAATCTACCCTGCGCACCGGTGTTGCCATCGACAGCAAGGCTCGACAGCCGAACATGCCCGTAGCCGAGCACAAGAGCGACCACTATCGCCAACGACACGGCGATGCCAGTAAACCTCACGCCTGACAGATATCGCAACAGCAAAGCGGCCAGCGACCAGTTGACCAGCGCAAGTACAAACAACAGCAGGGGCCTGCCGCCAAGATCGAGAATCTGGATGAAGCCGAGCAGCGGGTACAGCGCGGCTTCTGGTGACATCGGCATGGGGCTGGGAAACAGGCACACCAGCAGACTGAAAAAGGCTGCCGTCAACACGGTGCCACAAGGGCGACGCAGCCACTGGAACGCACCGTACAGGTAAGCAAATATCGCATACGGCAGCGCACTATAGGCGCAGAAGGCCGCCACATAGAGCGCCGCTGCAAATGGCGAAAGCTGCAGATAAGCCTGCGCCGCCGTGCCCAGCCCGCCCAGCGAACCCAGCCAGCCGAGCAAGCCGAAAGTAAATCCCAGCAGTACCGCCGACCAGCGGCTTGCGCCGTGCAGTGCCAACCCCAGTGGCACCAGACAGACGAAAGCCAGCATCGGATAGGCTTGGCCGGGTAAGGCCAGCAGCGTCAACACCACCGACAGCAGGGTCAACGCCAGGCGACTCCAGGGCCCGGACAGAGTCACCAGGGCCCCCGCTGACAATACTTGGGCAGTCCCCCCCGGTGGGCTGCTGGCTTGAAGCAGATGCTCAGACAAGCCGGCCGTGCGCCTGGCAGCTCTGGTCAGGGCACGGTAATGGTGTTGTTTTCATAGATATCGTCGATAAAGCCCGCGTGGCCGGAACTGGCGGCATTGCGGTAGTTGCTGCGGTAATTCTTGATGCCGTTTTTGACTCCCGCATTGAGATAGATACTGAATACCTCAACCGCGTTGTTGAAATAAAGGCGGTCCTGGTCGTCGGCGTGGCGGTCAAGTAGATCCCAGAATACACCGGCAACCCACACTTCGTTGGTGTCCCCGTTACAGATATCGGCTGTGCTGGGGGACTCCAGCTCAAAACCCCCTGCATTGGGGTCCACCGCATTCTCACCATCGAGTACCCAGTGGGGCACCGCATTGGCGAACCCTTCGCGCAACGCCAGGCCCGTGTTATAGCACTGGTCCAGGGAGTGTGCACCGCCGGCCCCGGGCGGTCGCTGGTTATTCCAGTACTCGTTATTGGTCTGGTGCGCCAACTCATGCTGGATGGTGTACAGGCCGATGTGGGCCGGTATCAGCCAGATATCACCCCCCACACTGGCACAGCTCCAGGGAATAGCACCACCGCAGTTATCCCAGGTGTTGGGAAAAAACAGGCGAACAGGGTCAGACCGCTCGGGGTTGACGCCGTTGACGGTGAATTTGTTCCAGTAGAGCATGGCACCGTAGTAGACGTCACCCAGGCCCGGTACGGTGCCGCTACTGGAGGTGTCGGCTATACGGTGGCCGATAGTAAAATCGGTGGGTATGTTGGACTGCTGAGGGTCACTCCACCAATATTGGTCGCTATTGCGATCCTGGGGCATGACGAAGTAACCCCCGGCACGGTATTGAATCAGCAGATGCTGCCCCTTGTAGCCTTTTTTGGCAAAACTGAGACTCCAGTTGCCCGATGCCGGTATATAGCGACCCGCGAGCTTTTCCCAGTTGCCGTCGTCCTTGCGCCACCACAGTTGTACGAACCAGTTCCAACCCGGATGCAAATTGTTGTCCATTCCGCGGTAGCTGAAGCGGCCGCTGACGGTATAGGTTTTGCCCGAGGATCCCACGGCATGGGCCTGGCTGACAGGCGATAACCCCCGCAGGGACTGCCACCAGCCCGGCTCTTCCAGCGACGTCTGTAGCCCTGGGAGTGTCGGAATCGTGGGTGGCGCAACCGTTCCCGGCACACTGGGCCGGGTGGGCAAGGTGCCCGGAATGGTCGGTGTTTCGCGGTTAATGTCACTATCGCCGGCGGCACTTCCCTGGGGCTTGGGCACCGCGCGCAAATCGAGCCGGTTTTCACCCAGCACGGCGGTCACGTCTTTGGGTATCGGTACCACCCGGGCATTGATGTCGGTCTTGAGGGTTTCAGAAAAGGTGGCGGCGGGCCCCTTACCGGGGCTGGAGCGGCGGGGCACATACAGGTCTTCGTAGCTGGCGCGACGGTAGTTACCGCCGTCGACCTTGAACTGTATATCCACCGGCTGGTGCCCCAGTTGCACGGCGCCAGATGGGCTGAAGACCTCGAGCTGCATAATCACCTGGTACTTGCCATCGCCAACCAGGGCGAACTGGAAAGGGATTTTCAGCGTTCCGCCCGCTGCCATCCTCAGCCTGTCTGCGGATATTTCTTCCGAGTTCTTCTCACGGCTGCTATAGCGAGCACTCTGCCGCAAGCTCACCAGGAACGCATCCTGCTTGAACAGGTTTTTCAGCAGCAGCACGCCGCTGACATTGGCCGCCGGCCCCTCGACAGGAAGCTCTGCGATTTGGACGTCGAAAAACCGGGTCGCCGTGTGCGCATTGAGCGGCGTCGACACTGCTGTTGCCAACAGAACCGCAAGCATCGATAGCAAAAAAAACGTGCGTGGAACCACCCTGGTGTTGCTCCCAAACGCACCGACCCGACTGTTTTGAAAATACTGAATCCGCATGTCACCACTCCCGAACGCCTACTGATTACTATCTTCCGAAACGAGAAATAGACTGTATTTTACGATGTTTCGACAAACAGCCTACGGTGATAGCGCGGCACTGTCCAGACATATCAGCCTGGCGGAGCAACAAATGCATTTGAAATCAGGTTCGATTATTTAGGCGCAGTTTTTAATTCGATAGTGGTATTAAACCAGCATCTACGGGGTTTTAGGCTGACAGCCCCGGCACCCAAAGAGCCAGGACCAGGTAAACCAGTAAAGCCGGAACGAACCGAGTTTATCGATGGCACATCACTTTCAGCCTTATTCGATTGCTTATGCTGTCGGGGAAAACCTGACAGCCTTTTCGTGCAACACAAAGCGTCCAATAGAAAAATCGACCAGGGGCGGGCCGGCCAGTCGGGGGCAAAGCACCGCGGAGACTGCCAACCTCCCCCGCAACGGCCAACTGCCCTGCAAAGTGCACCGGGCCAGGCTCACATGGGCTGGGTTTTTACCACGGCGATAAAGTGATTCAGGAGGCTACCTATGTAGAGCGACCCAGGGGTCTCCAATACTCCGGTGACGGTATGCACCTGCCCGGACGGGTCCTGCAGGCTGGCGCGAATAGTGCCTGTATCGTCGAATGCTACGGCGTGCCCGTAGAATGCGGCACTGGGCCGTATAAATTGGGGTAGGCGCTGCACAACCTTGCGCCAGAAGGGATATGGCGCCAGGCGATCGAGTAGCGGGTTGCGGGGGGACACCAGGCCTAACCAGTACTTTCCGTTCCGACCCCGGCTGAGGTTGTCGGGGAACCCGGGCAGGTTGTCCAGCACGATTTCCCTGTGCCCCCGTTTCTCACCCTCGAGCCAGATGCGCCAGACACGGTAGTTGCCGGTTTCAACGAGCAGCACGCTGCGCTCATCGTGCGCCAGCGCCACACCGTTAGCGAAACTGAAGCCGCCCGCAATGATTTCGGCGGTTTTTTCGGCAGGGTCATACACCAGTAAACGACCATGGCCGCCGTGCTCCATCAAATCGAGCAGGCTGGCGGGGTAAGTGCCGCCGTTTTCCCTGGCGCCAAATTTGCTGCTGGCTTCGGAGAAATAGATTTTGCCGTCGCTGGCAACGTCGAGGTTGTTGGCATAGACCAGGGGCTTGCCCTCGACTTCATCGAGCAGCACAGTCGCCCCACCGCGCTGTCGGTCGATTTCCAGCAGTCCGCGATAGGCGTCTGCGGCATACAATTGCTGCTGCGGGCCGATGGCAAGGCCAAGAATGCGCCCCGGTACCTGCCCCAGCGTGGTGACGGATCCACCGTCTATCCTCAGTATTTTGCCATCGGCCAGGGCTGTGTAGAGCACCCCATTCGCATCGCTGACGATATCCTCGGGACCATGACCGCCGATGATCTCGATGCGCCGCGCCTGGGCAAGCGCCTGGTTGGGCTTGAAGGAACCCACGTAACCGCTGTCGGTTGGCGCCTGCCAGGCAACCGGATCGATCGCCACCGGCCAAAACAGGAAGTAGGCAAGCACCGCCAGCAGAACCACCATTACACTACGCATCGATACCATCCGGGTTGCAGTATGGGCGACTAGCCGGCAAAGCGGGCACAGGTGTGCTGGTCAGCCCCCGGGCCCGCCTTCATTCTCAGGTCGTTCGGGTCTACCGTTGTTCCCTGGGTGTCCTGTAACTTCAGCTTTGCGAGCGCCGCGCCGTTTTTTGCATTGTACAAAACCACGGGCGCACCGGTCGCAGCATTCATCCAATCGTCCCCCCATTGCATCAGCGCGATCAATACCGTGTGCAGGGCACTGCCCTTGGGCGTCAGCCGATACTCGACCCGGCGAACCTTTTTCTCCGATTCAACCCTGAGCAACACACCGTGCTCCTGCAGCGACTTCAAGCGCTTGGAAAGAATGCCCTTGGAGATATCAAGATTGGTCTGGAACTGATCGAAATGACAGGAGCCCCGCATCGCCTCCAGCACGATCAGAATGCTCCACCAATCGCCGATCACATCCATCGCCCGGGCAACCGAGCAATTCTTCGACTCGAAACACACTCGCTCCATTTTTTCCTCCCTCCTGTGACTTTTTTCAAAAAAGGCTTGACAGGTACTATAATCGAACCTTAGTATCAACGCAACGGTTCTAATATAGAACCTTAAGCGAGCGGAAGTGAAAACTTCCGATCTGGACAATCAGGAGTCTGTCATGGATCTTTCTATCGTACTTATCGCAGTGGTGTTTCTGGTACCGTTCGCCCTGGCGTTTTCACTGCTCGGTGCAATGGCGGTCGATTCAAGCTGGGCATCGCGACCGGCCCCGCGCCTGCCCAAGCCAACGCGCACCAAGGGCGACGCCAGGAAAAACAGCGGCAACGACGACATGGGGCACTGTGTACCGGCTTGATGCAATGATGGCGCTTAGGTTTTGCAGCGCTTACATCGTCAGGTACTTCCTTACCGACTGCGCTTCGTTGCTTCCGAAGAGCGGCGAAGCGCCAGCCCGGCCCACTCTGTCAAAGCGCTCTTCTTGACCCTGGGTTGAGTCCCACCCTTGGCAGAATCAGGCGACTTTTCCCAACCCAGCGCCCCCGGTCATGCCATTGACTGCGGGCAACGCCCCAATCAGTCAAGGAAGTGAGTCGTCTGTTCTAACGCGGCACGCTCGACCCGGCACTGGTTGGCCGGCTCCTGCTTGTCTTCATAGCCGAAGGATATACCGAACAGCAGTTTATGGCCGGGGTCGACTCCCAACACCTCGCGCACCAGGTCGGCATTGAAGCTCAGTGCCGTTTGCGGGCAGCTGGCCAGGCCGAAAGCCGTAAAGCCCAGCATCAGGGTCTGGGCGTACATCCCCAGGTCGGCGGCTTCGCGCATCCCGAAATCCTCGCGCAGGAACAGGAATACCGCATGGGGTGCCCCGAAAAACTCGAAGTTGCGGGCAAAAGCCGCAGTGCGGGCTGCACGATCGGAGCGCTCGATACCCATGGCGTTATAGAGCTGGGCTGCAGCATCGTATTGCCGCTCCTTGTAGACACCGTCGTATTTCCCGCTGTACTCGAAGTCCATGCTGTATTCACCGGCCATCAGGACCTGGGGCAGGCGTTTGCGCAGGGTTTCGATGGTCGCCCCCGAGACGACATAACTGTCCCAGGGCTGGGTATTGCAATTCGACGGCGCCCGGCCGGCGAGCGAGAAAATTCGCTGCAGGGTTTCCCGGGGAACGACCTGGTCGGTAAAGCCGCGCACGGCACGGCGCTGGCGCACTATCTGCTCAAACGCCGCACGCAATTGTTCTGCCATAAGGACAAACCTGCTGAAAGACAAGGGACCTGCATTATTGCGCCCGCAGCATGACTTTTCCACTGCCCGGACGCTTAACGCATCGCCAGGGCAAAAAGCGACCTCACACCTTACTGGCGTACCTCACCGATTCGGCGCGCTGTATTGCTTTGTGAGTGGTCAGCGCAGGTGGCAGCGTCACTATTGTTGTTGACGGCACTCAGTGCCACCTGCATATTGGCGGCTATTCGGCGCGCGAGTTGTAGCGCACGCCGGGCCCCGGGACCTGCGAACATGTGATCGACCGTCGCACGGAAAAGCGTCAGCCAGCGCTCAAAATCTTCGTGCTCCAGTCTGCGCCGCGCATCGATAGCACGATGGATATCCATTGTATGGCGCTGGTATTTGCGGTCTCCCAGTAACAGCTTTTCCCAGTAACTTTTTATCAACGGCAGGTGATGCTGCAAATCAATGGCAGCGACATCGATAAAAACCGGTGCCAGCCGGGGGTCCTCCAGCAACCGGGCATAGAAGGCCTCGACCATCGCAGCTATCGCTGCGGGAGTGTCGAGATCGGGTAACACCCGCGGCCGGGCAGCAAGCGTCGATGCCGCATCGTGGCGTGAATTAGCGGGGTCGTCGCCGTGGCTGTGCGCGGGCATACAGCGCTGCTGCATGCACCGGCTGTTAGCGCTTGTCGCGTCGTTTCTGTTTACGTACATGACTCTTCAGGCGCTCACGTTTGGCCTGCTGGCGCGGCGTCAGGATGTTGCGTCGACCCGCAAAGGGGTTCTCACCGCCACGAAACTGGATCCTGACGGGGGTACCAAACAGCTTCAACTCGCGCCGGAAAACCTTTTCCAGATAGCGCCGGTAACTGTCGGGCACGGCCTCGAGTTGATTGCCGTGAATCACAACGATGGGCGGATTGGCGCCACCGGGATGGGCGTAGCGCATCTTGATCCGCCGGCCATTGACCATTGGCGGCGCATGATCCTGAACAGCGTCCTGCAGTATCCGGGTCAGCCTCGGGGTGGAGAGCTCAGCGGTCGCGGCGTGATACGCAGCGTCGATCGACGGGTATAGGTTACCCACGCCACTGCCGTGCAAAGCCGAAATATAGTGTACCTTGGCGAAGTCGATAAAATGCAGTCGGCGATCCATTTCGTCGCGGATACGACGACGCTGGCCATCCTCCAGGCCATCCCATTTGTTGACCGCCAGCACCAGCGCGCGACCACTGTCGATGGCATAGCCCAGCAAGTGCAAATCCTGGTCGACAATACCTTCCCTGCCATCCATTACCACGATCACGACGTTGGCATCCTGTATCGCCTGCAGCGCCTTGACGATGGAGAACTTTTCAATCGCGAGGTTCACGTTTTTGCGGCGCCGCACGCCAGCGGTATCGATCAGGGTATAGGCCTTGCCGTCACGTTGGTAGTCGATGTAGATGCTGTCGCGGGTGGTACCGGGCTGATCGTAAACCACCACCCGTTCCTCTCCCAGCAAGCGGTTGACCAGCGTCGACTTGCCCACATTGGGGCGCCCGACAATGGCAATCCTGAGATTCTGGTATGCCTGCGCCAGACCGGGTTCAACAGGTTCTACAGCGGGCGCGAAAGCTTTAACCAGGGCCTCCAGCAAACTGGGAACGCCCCGGCCATGACTGGCGGAAGCGGGCCAGGGCCGGCCCAGGCCCAGCTCGTAGAAATCAAGCAGGGCCAACTCGGGATCGAGGCCATCGATCTTGTTGGCCACCAGCAGGGTCTTTTTGCCGCTCTGGCGCAAGTGATTGGCGGTGCTGCGATCAGCGGCCGCCAGACCGGAGCGGGCATCGACCAGCAGCACCACCACGTCGGCCTCGGCGATGGCCTGCAGGGACTGCGCCGCCATGGCCGCGTCTATACCCGCTTCGTTGCCGCTGATACCACCGGTGTCGATCACAATAAAGTCGCGACCGTCATACTGTGCCTTGCCGTACTTGCGATCGCGGGTGAGGCCCTCATGGTTTGCAACCAGAGCATCCCGCGACCCGGTAATCCGGTTGAAAAGCGTGGATTTACCGACATTCGGCCGACCCACTAGGGCGACTACCGGGAGCATGTCTACTCGTCTCCGCTGCCGCGCAGCTGCCACGCAGCCAGTTTACCCTTGTTGCCGTAGGCGTAAACCACATCGCCACTGGCAAGCAGTGGCGCCCTGACACCACCGGAGCCGACTTTGACCCGGGCCACGAACTTGCCGTCGATCTGGTCCAGCAGGTGCACGTAGCCTTCATAATCCGCAACGGCGACATAATTATTGAAGGCCACCGGCGCTGATAATTTGCGGTAACCCAGGTCCTCGTTGGTCCAGCGAAGGCTGCCATCGCCCTGGTCAACGGCGACCAGTGCGCCTTTTTCATCGGCATAATAGACATTGCCGAAGCCCTCGGCCAGACCGACGTGGCTGGACGCTTCCTGGAACCAGAGCGGACGCCCGTTGCCCGGGTCGAACGCCGCTATGCGGCCCTGGTAGCTAACCGCGTAGAGGGCGTTGGAGAGCAACAGCGGCCTGCCATCGATATCCACTACCCGCTCGATTTCCGACTCACCCTGGGCCAGGGCAACCCGCCCTTCCCAGCGCACGATGCCGCTGTCGGCATCGAGGGAAACCAGCTTGCCACTGGCAAACCCGGCAAATACGGCGCCGGCCTCGACGACTGGTGCGGCAGTGCCACGTAGGGTGAGCACCGGCAACTGGCTAACGTATTCCCACATCTTCTCGCCGTTGATCGCATTCAGCCCGACCAACTTGCCGTTGAAGGTCTGCACCACCACCACGTCACCGTCGGTGGCGGGCGGCGCCAATACCTCGCCACCGACCTGGCTCTGCCACATCTCCTCACCGTCGTCCTGGTACAGGGCGAACACCCGCCCACTGGAAGTGCCAACCAGCAGCATACCCTCTGCCGCACCCACACCCCCCGTAACCTCGGCGTCGAGGTCGACTGCCCAGAGCTTGTCGCCGCTCATGCGGTCCAGGGCCACAATTTCACCGTCCGCACCAACGGCAAAGATCCTATCGCCATCGATAGCGGCTTCGAGGCGATTGAATTTCTTGCCCTGCCCCTTGCCGACATCGCGGCTCCAGAGTCTATCCATGCCCACGGTTGGCTCGAAGTCGACCAGGTCCATCGGTTTGGTGATGTCGTCTTTCGAGCTGTTCGAACTACAGGCAATTGAAAAGGCCAGGGCCAGCACTACCAGGGTGCTGCGCATCCCCCGGGCGCAGCTGGCAAACGGCTGCTTGCTTCCAGCGATATCAGCTCTCATCATCGGACAGCACCGTATCTGTGGACGTATCGCGAGGCAGTGACTCCAGCTTCATACGCACCAGTGGCATCGCGTTAGGATTGGCGGCATCGCTGGCAAGTGCGCTCTGGTAGTCCTGGCGGGCGGCTTCGAGGTCACCCTGGCTGGCGTGAATATCACCCCGCAGCTCGTAGTAAAGCGCGGCGAACTCGCCGTAGTCAGCGCCACTCATCTGCGCCAGCGCCTGCTCCGGCTGGCCTGCGGCGAACATCAGCCGTGCAAGTCGCAGCTTGGCCAGCTGCTGCAACTCGGGTTCAGGGTCGTTATCCAGCACCCAGCGCAGTTGCGCCTGGGCCGCCTCGAGGTCTTTCTGGTCTACCAGCAGCTTGGCCTGCATCAGCGCTGCATAGTGCGCGTAGAGCGTACTGGGGTACTCGTTTTTCAGGGTATCCACCAGATGCGACGCAGTCGCGTAACGCGCGTCATTGGCATCCTGTTCCAGTTCCATGGAGACCTGGAGCAACTGCTGGTACTGGGCCGAAGCGCCGGCTTGCTGCTGCTGCTTGTTTTTCTGCCATGCCTGGTAGCCAAAATAGCCACCCACCACCACCACGATGGTGAGCAGTGTCGAGGTGCCGTTTTCCTTCCACCAGCGCTTGAGAGCTTCTACCTGTTCATCTTCTGTGCGATAAGCGTCCACACTAGTCTCCGTTTAGTTATTTGCTGCTGCCAGAATCGTCGGCAGTTGTTGAATCAGTTCATCGTTAGGCAAGGTCTGCTGGCCAAAGGCCTGACCGCGCAGGGCTTTTAATGTCAGGGTGCCGTCGGCGACCTCGTCCTCACCGAGGATCAGCGCGAAGCGGGCGCCACTCTTGTCAGCTTTTTTCATCTGACTCTTGAAACTGCCGCCACCGCTGTGGACCAATAAGCCCAGGCCCGGCAGGGCGTCGCGCAGCACTTCTGCGGTGACCAGTGCATGGGTTTCAAGTTCATTACCGGCAACCACAAAGTAGACGTCGACCAGTTCACCCAGGCCATCGGGCACCGCACCATACTCCTCGTACAAGAGCACCAACCGCTCGATACCCATGGCAAAACCCACCGCCGGGGTCGACGCACCGCCCAGTTGCTCGACCAGGTTGTCGTAGCGACCACCCGCGCACACCGTGCCCTGGGCACCGAGTTTATCGGTGGTCCACTCGAATACCGTGTGGTTATAGTAATCGAGGCCGCGCACCAGGCGAGGATTGAAACGGTAGTTGACACCGGCGGCATCCAGCAAGCGACACAACTGATCGAAGTGAGTCCGCGCCTCATCACCGAGAAACTCCTGCAGGGACGGGGCCGCGACCAGCAAATCCTGCATCGCAGGATTCTTGCTGTCGAGAATTCGCAGCGGGTTGGTGAGCAAGCGGCGCTGGCTATCCTCGTCCAGCTGCCCGCGGTGTTGCTGCAGGTAATCGACCAGGGCCTGTCGGTAGCGCTGGCGGTCGGCGGCGGAACCCAGCGAGTTCAGTTCCAGGCTGACAGCTTCAGACAGGCCCAACTCCCGCCACAGGCGCTGGGTCAGCAACAGGATTTCCGCGTCAATCGCCGGTCCAGCCAGACCAAAGCACTCGATGCCCATCTGGTGAAACTGGCGCTGGCGACCTTTTTGCGGGCGCTCATACCGAAACATGGGGCCCTGGTACCAAAAGCGCTGCACCTGGTTGCGCAACAGCCCGTGCTGCTCGGCGGCGCGCACACAGCAGGCGGTGCCCTCCGGGCGCAGGGTCAGGCTATCGTTATTGCGATCGGGAAAAGTGTACATCTCCTTTTCCACGATATCGGTCACCTCGCCAATCGAGCGCTTGAAAAGCTCGGTCTGCTCGACGATCGGAAAACGTATCTCGCTGTATCCATACTGGTTGAACAGCATGGCCGCAATCGCTTCCAGCCGCTGCCAAATGGGAGTCTGCGCCGGCAGGATGTCGTTCATCCCACGCACCGCTCTGATAGTCGACAAGATTAGTGTTCCCGGTTAGTTGAGTAAGGCGGCTGGAGCTGCGCTTCAGGAGCCGATGATCGTTATCGGCTGTTGCCCGTCGAGTTCGGCCTGGCGCAATGCGGCCTTCTTGCGAATCATCGATTCCAGGTCATCCAGCAGCTTGTCGTTAGTAATCTTGTGGTCTTTCTTGCCGTCGGCATAGATCAGGTTGTTAGGCGTTCCGCCGGTCACGCCGATATCGGCTTCGCGAGCCTCTCCCGGCCCGTTGACGATGCAGCCGATTACCGCCACATCCAGCGGGGTTTGCACATCTTCAAGGCGAGACTCCAGCGCGTTCATAGTGCTGACAACGTCGAAATTCTGCCGCGAACAACTGGGGCAGGCAATAAAATTGATACCCCGGGTGCGCAGGCGCAGGCTCTTGAGGATATCGAAGCCGACCTTGATTTCCTCCACCGGGTCCGCCGCCAATGATACCCGCAGGGTGTCGCCGATGCCGTCCATCAGCAACATGCCGAGCCCCACTGCGGACTTTACGGTGCCGCTGCGCAGCGCACCTGCCTCGGTAATGCCCAGGTGCAGGGGCTGCTCTATCTGGGTGGCGATCAGGCGGTAGGCCGCCACCGTCATGAAGACATCGGATGCCTTCAGGCTGAGCTTGAAATCCTGGAAGTCGAGACGATCGAGAATGTCGACATGGCGCATCGCCGATTCCACCAGCGCCTCGGGGGTCGGCTCGCCATACTTGCGCTGCAATTCCTTTTCCAGTGAACCGGCATTGACCCCGATGCGAATCGGGATACCCCTGTCCCGGGCACAGTCCACCACCGCCCGCACCCTGTCTTCACGGCCGATATTACCCGGATTGATGCGCAGGCAGTCTACTCCCAGCTCGGCCACCCGCAGGGCAATCTTGTGGTCGAAATGAATATCCGCAATCAGTGGCAAGGTGACCCGGCTGCGGATTTTGCCGAAAGCCTCGGCGGCATCCATCGAGGGTACCGACACCCGCACCAGGTCGGCACCGGCGTCCTGCAGGGCCGCTATCTGGCCTACCGTTGCGTCGACATCGCAGGTGTCGGTATTGGTCATACTCTGTACGGCTATCGGTGCATCACCACCGATCGGAACGTTACCGACCATGATCTGGCGCGAGCGACGTCGGACTATGGGGCTCTCATATTTCATTGTGCTAACCGCCTATTACCAATTGTGCAGACCTGCTCCCCTCATCGGGCACCACGGGAATCGGGCGCCCCTGGTAACGCACCGCGACCGCATAATAGCGGCCCAGTACTACCTTGTAGGGCGGCTCACCCTGAACAATTTCCGTATCGCCGGCCCGGCGCATATCCGCCAGTAAAATTTTCCGCGAGGCATCCCTGACCTCGACCCAGCAGTCCTCCGAAAAGTGCATCTCCAGATGATCGCCTCCCTCACCAACCCCTTCGCCGGTGGTAGACAGGACGGCAAACGGGCTGACAATGCCGGAGTCATCGCGTTCGGACTGCTGTTCCCCCGCCGGCTGGGATGATGCCGGTGTGGTTGCATCCTCGTTGGCCGAACCTGTGCTGAAATATATGACAGTGGCAATCAGCAGTGCGGCCAAAATCGCCATCGCCGACCAGACCAGTGCCCCGGGTAGATCGGGCAGCCGCTCGAGCAGGCCCTTTTTTGGAGCCGACTCAAGCTCCAGCTCCGCTGCCTCCGGCAGCGCTGCAACCGGCGGCTGGTACTGAGCCAGAATCAGGGCAGGATCAAGTTGCAGCAACTTGGCATAGGAGCGCAGGTAGCCCTTGACGAAAACCTCGGCGGGCAGGTAATCGTAGTTGCCCTGCTCGATGGCATTCACCTGGCTCGAGCTGAGGAACAGCCGCTCCGCGACCTCTGCCACGGAATAGGCCTGGTTTTCCCGGGCACTGCGAAGCTGCGCGCCCAGTGCGGCCAGTTGTTGCGCCCTGTCAGTTGCCCTGTCAGTTGCCCTGTTATCTGCTGTCATTGCCGTATTCGTTTCTGTAACGGACGTACTCTTCCGATGTGGGGTACATGCTTTTCAAAGCCAGCGCTAAACTGGCCCGGGCATCCTCATCGTCGAAGTAGTCGGCCAATTGGATACCGACATACAAACTGCGGGCACTTTTGGGACCCTGCGTTCGGTATTGCGAATAGTATTTCTGCGCGGTGACGTAATCGCCCTGCTCGATGTTGACACTACTCAATTCGAGCAGCGCCTGCGACTGTCGCCGGTTGAGGGCGTAGGCGCGCTCGAAGGCTTCTTCCGCAGCCTCCAGCTCACCAAGCTTGAGCTCGCATTGACCAAGGTTCTGGAACGCACTGGCGCGGCCTTCATAGAGGGTATCCTCGATCACCTTGCGCATCTGCTTGCAGGCCTCGGGATAACGGCCCTCACCATAGAGAAATACGGCATAGTTGTTGCGCGCCGAGGTCATGTCGCGATCGGCACGAAGGGCAGCCTTGTAATGCTCCTCCGCCAGTTCCTTCTCCCCCGTCACCTGGAACACCAGCGCCATCCCGTTATTCACTTCGGCGGAGTCAGGATCCAGATTGTGGGCGCTCTTGAGGTGACGCATGGCGTTCTCGGTGTCGCCCTGGCGCAGATACTCCATCGCGGCATTGACGTGGGATTGCACCGCGTCCTCGGTGGTGACTTCCTTGGTAAACGCCGATTGGGTCTCGGTAACACAGGCCCCGGGGCCCAGCGCTGCCAGTAACACGATGAGCATACGGCATAAGACGGCGCCACTGCGCCGGATTTCGAGACACTTCAACATCGACAACAAAATCTCCTCATACGGCTTCAGTCAACCACCTTGACCAGGGCTTCGTCCGGCTGCAGGCGCGCCCGGAAGCGCTCGTTGCGCCGGGTCCTGTCCTGCACCCGGCCTACCAACTGGCCACAGGCAGCATCGATGTCGTCTCCCCGCGTGCTGCGCACGGTAACGATGTACTTTTCCTGCTGCAATATTCGCTTGAAGCGATCGACCCGGGCCACCGAAGGTCGCTTGTAGTCAGACCCGGGAAACGGATTGAAGGGAATCAGGTTAATCTTACAGGGCATTCCCCGCAGCAGTGCCGCCAACTCCTGGGCGTGTTGATCGAGATCGTTGACCCCCTTGATCAGGGTGTACTCGAATACCACCACCCGGCTGCGGTCGGGCAGGTGATTCATATAGCGACACGTGGCTCGCAACAACTCGCCAATAGGGTATTTGCGGTTGATCGGCACCAGCTCGTTGCGCAGGGTATCGTTGGCCGCATGCAGCGATATCGCCAGTGACACGTCGGTTTTACCGATCAGTCGCTCCAGCGCCGGCACCACTCCCGAAGTGCTCAGGGTAACACGGCGCTTGGACAGGCCATAGCCGAAATCATCCATCATCAGGTTGGCCGCGGTGACCACATTGTCAAAATTCAGCAGCGGCTCGCCCATCCCCATCATGACCACGTTGGTAATAACCCGGGAGCCCCCCTCGCGGTAAACACCCAGCGAGTGATTGGCCAGCCACAACTGGGCAACGATTTCAGCCGCGCTGAGGTCACGCTGGTAACCCTGCTTGCCGGTGGAGCAAAAACTGCAGTCGAGGCTGCAGCCGATTTGCGATGACACACACAGCGTCGCGCGCTGCCCTTCCGGGATCAGCACGGTCTCCACCAGACTGCCACCGCGCACCCGTATTGCCCACTTGCGCGTGCCGTCCGCTGAGGTGTGCTGGAACACGACCTCAGGCAGCTCGATCACGGCGAGTTGCTTCAGCCGCTGCCGCAATACCTTGCTGATATTGCTCATCGCGTCGAAATCGATCACGCCCTGGTGGTGAATCCATTTCATCAACTGGCGCGCGCGAAAAGGTTTCTCGCCCAGGTTCTGCAAAAACAGTTCTAGCTCCTGCAACGACATGCCCAGCAAGTTGGGTTTGTCGTGCTGGGCGTCGGTGACAACCGGCAAGGGGTCAGTCATGGTCAATCAACCCGCCTGGCTCAGCGAGGGCACAGTTCGCCAGCGCTGAAAAAATAGGCTATTTCGCGCTCGGCAGAGGCCGGGGAGTCGGACCCGTGCACGGCGTTGGCATCGATCGAGCTGGCAAAATCTGCACGAATGGTCCCGGCAGCGGCCTCCTGGGGGTTGGTGGCGCCCATCAACTGCCGATTTTTTGCTATCGCATTTTCACCTTCCAGCACCTGCACCGTAACCGGTCCCGATGTCATGAATTCCACCAGCGGCGCGAAAAAAGGACGCTCCTTGTGCTCGGCATAAAAACCGCCCGCCTGCTGGTCGTCCATGTGCACCATTTTAAGCGCCACCACGCTGAGGCCATTCTTTTCAAATCGCGACAGGATCTCGCCGATCGCGTTTTTGCCCACGGCATCCGGTTTGATTATGGACAGGGTTCTTTCAACGGCCATGCGGTATGTCTCCTGGTAAGTTTACTTGTGAAAGCCGAATAGCCCGATGGGGCTTCCCAATCAGGGGCTTCCGGTTGTGAGGCGGGCGCCTTGTTGTGTACTGGCTGGGAGCCCGTGTTCGCAAGCCCCCGAAAAATCCGGCAGATTATACGCAAAACGACTATCAAATGGCAGCACTAACCGCCATATCTCACCGATTCTGCGCTCTCGATTATTTTGCTGGCCATCACCACGACCTCGGGGTTGCTCCGCGGGTCCTGCGCGCCGCGCACCATTTCCCTTGCGCCACCCTAGCTATGACTATGTTCCTGGTCGGAAAATCCCCTCGCGGGCACAAATTCTCGAGCAGAATTGCCGGGGCCGTGAGTCAGAGCGCGTGGAAACCGATCATTGCGCCAAGACCCGACAGCAACCGCCGGTGCCAGGGCCCGCCGATGAGTCTCGATGGACAACCCGGCGCGGGTCGGATTCCGTAAGTGGGAAACGACGATCAGGTGCCTGGGCCGGCCTTCCCGCCGCGGTTGAGCAGTCCGGGAGCACTGCCCTGGCGCAAACGCACCAGCGATTCGCCAATGCGCTGCAACGCGAATTCGATATCGTCTTCGGTGGTATAACGGCCCAGCGACAAGCGCAGCGAGCTCAGGGCCAAGTCCCGCGGCACACCCATCGCCTGCAGAACATGGGAGGGGTCGAGGGAGGCCGATGCACAGGCTGAACCCGTCGACAGGGCAAGATCCTTGAGGGCGATCAGTAACAGTTCCCCATCAACCCCGGCAAAACTGGCATTGAGGATTCCCGGCAGGCACTGTTCGGGGTGGCCGTTCAGCTGCACCCCCTCCAGGCCCTGCAGGCCCCGCCACAGGTGTTTACGATATTGCGCGATGCGCCGGGCTTCGGCCTGCATTTCTTCGCCGGCAATTCGCGCCGCCTCTCCCAGACCGGCAATCTGGTGGGTTGCCAGCGTGCCGGAACGCAGGCCCCGCTCGTGACCGCCGCCATGCATCTGGGCCTGCAGGCGCACCGCGGGATCGCGCCGCACGTAAAGTGCGCCGATGCCCTTGGGACCATAGAATTTATGCGCCGAGATCGATACCAGGTCGACGTCGAGCTGACCCAGGTTGAGGGGCAGCTTACCGACACTCTGCGCCGCATCCACGTGCATCAACACGCCGCGAGCCCGGCACGCGGCGCCGAGCGCTGCGATATCGTTGAGGGCACCGGTTTCGTTGTTGGCGTGCATCAACGACACGAGGATGGTGTCATCGCGCAACGCCTCGACCAATTGCTGCGGTTCGATAACGCCACTGGTATCGGGCTGCAGGTAGGTCAGCTCGAACCCCGCGCCCTCGAGCACGGCACAGCTGTCCAGCACCGCCTTGTGCTCCGCCGCGGAACTGATGATATGGCTGCCCCGGGGTACCTGCCCCCGGGGCCCGAAATACTGCGCGACGCCCTTGATGGCCAGGTTATCCGATTCGGTCGCGCCCGAGGTCCAAACGATCTCCCGGGGATCGACATGCAGCAGATCCGCCAATTGGCCACGGGCCAGTTCAATGGCTTCCTCGGCCTTCCAGCCATAAATGTGCGAGCGCGAGGCCGGATTGCCAAAATTACCCTCGATCGTCAGGCACGCGGCCATCACCTCAGCTACCCTGGGGTCCACCGGTGTGGTTGCCGCATAGTCAAAATACCGGGGTAACTGCATGTTCAGTCTTTACCCGACTCATCACAGACCTGGTCCAGAGCCGGAATACGCTCACCGACTGCTGCCCGCCGCTTACCGGCGCCGCTATCCTGGCGTTTGGCAATCTGCCATACCTCCTGGCGCTCGACCAGGCTGGCAAGGCTGATACCGGCGAGGAAGCTGTGGATTTGCTGGCTCAGGTCGGTCCACAGGAAGTGGGTGAGACAAACGTCACCGTGGAGACAGTTGGCATTGCCACCACAAAGGGTGGCGTCAATGGACTCGTTCACGGCATCGATAATCTGTGAGGCATAGATATCTGCCAGCGAGCGACCTGGCCGATAACCTCCCCCGGGCCCGCGCACACTGTCTACCAGGCCCTTGCGCCGCAGTTTGGCGAACAACTGTTCGAGGTAGCTGAGGGAAATTTCCTGGCGGGATGATATTTCGGCAAGACTCACCGGACCGTTTTCGGCGTGCAAGGCGAGATCCAGCATGGCGGTCACTGCATAACGCCCCTTGGTGGTTAAACGCATCCTGGCAACACCTGTATCCAACCCGCGACCCATGATTATTTGATATCCGACGTTTTCAGTCAAGTATTCAGCGGGACCGCTCTGCGTGCTTACTTGCGCTGGCTCAACATTTTCTCGGTGGCACCGAGCATGCCGCGGAGGATATTGATCTCCATTTTATCGAGGCGACTGCGCATGAATAGCCTGCGCAGTCGCGTCATCAGTTGCTTGGGGGTCGCGGGATCATAGAAATCGAGGCCGATCATAACCTGCTCGTAGTGCGCCAACAGGCGCTCCAGATCATCAGCATTGGCCAGGGTGACATCCCACTTCTGCTCGACGGGGGACTGCTGCTGGTGGCTGGCCATAAGGATCTCGTAGGCAACCACCTGCACGGCCGCTGCCAGATTGAGAGCGCTATACTGCTCGGATGTGGGGATCGTCAGGTGAAAATGGCATTGGTGCAACTCCTCGTTACTCAGGCCGCTGTCCTCGCGCCCGAAAACCACCGCCACCTCGTTACCCGCCGTGGCCGCCTCTACCATGCTCGCCGCTGCCGAGCGTGCATCCTGCAACGGCCACGGAATGCGCCGCTGCCTGGCACTGGCGCCCACCACCACGCCACAATCGGCAATGGCCTGATCGAGTCTGTCGACGACCACGGCATTGTCGAGCAGGTCAACCGCCCCCACGGAGCGCCACACGGCTTTTTCATGGGGAAACAATTTGGGCGCTACCAGATACAGGCGTTGCAGGTCCATGATTTTCATCGCCCTGGCGGCGGCACCGATGTTGCCGGGGTGGGACGTGTTTACCAGAACGACACGGATGTTATCGAAGGGGGTGGACATGGGGTTACCTTTGACAAAAACGGGCGGCATTCTAGCAGATTTCACTAAGTCCGACAGTTCAACCCAGTTTTGCTATAATCGCGCCCGCCCAGCCCATGCCAACTCGAAACCCCAAGGTGCCCCATGCAGCCGATGCTCAATATTGCCAACACCGCCGCCCGCAAGGCCGGCCAGCTCATCCTGCGCGCCTCGGAGGAACTGGACATGGTTCAGGTTGAGGAAAAAGGCAAAAACGACTTTGTCAGTGAAGTTGACCGCCGTGCGGAGGAAGAAATCATCTATCACCTGCGCAAAGCCTTCCCGGATCACGCCATCGAGGGCGAGGAAGGCGGCCTGAGGGCGGGCCGCGACGGCGCCAGTGACTACGCCTGGGTGATAGACCCCCTGGACGGCACTACCAATTTCCTGCGCGGGATTCCCCACTATGCCATCTCGATTGCCTGCAAGTACCGCGGCAAGCTTGAGCATGCGTTGATTTACGATCCGGTGCGGGACGAAACCTTCAGCGCCAGTCGCGGGCGCGGCGCCAAACTCAATGATCGTCGCATCCGGGTTAGCAAGCGCAGCAGCCTCGACGGCGCATTGATTGGCACCGGCATCCCGTTTCGATCGCATTTGCAGGACAAGCTTCCCGCTTACACGCGCAGCCTGGAAGCCGTGGCCGCCCAGACCGCGGGTATTCGCCGGGCGGGTGCAGCGGCGCTGGATCTGGCGTATGTCGCTGCCGGGCGGCTCGACGGCTTCTGGGAGATCGGCCTCAGGGAGTGGGATATCGCTGCCGGCGCCCTGCTGGTAGTGGAAGCCGGGGGCTTGGTCAGTGACTTCAGCGGCGGCAATAATTACCTCAAGAGCGGCGATGTCGTGGCGGGCAACCCGAAGTGCTTCAAGTCACTGCTGCAGGCGGTCAATCGCCATCTCGGCTGACACCGCCGCCACCGCGTTCAGGGCATCGCGTTCAGGGCATCGCGTTCAGGGCATCGCGTCCACCTCGTCGCGATCCTCCTTCGGAATGACCAGCAGGTCTTCGCGGCAAATGTCCAGCATCAGCAGGGTGTTGGCCGCAATATAGATCGACGAGTAGGTACCCACCACAATACCGATCAATAGCGCGGTGGCAAAGCCGTGGATCATTTCACCGCCGAAGAAAAACAGCGCAATCAGAACGAAAATGGTGGTCAACGAGGTGACCAAGGTCCGCCCCAGGGTCTCGGTGGTTGAAATGTTGATGATCTCCACCGCATCGCCGGTCCGTATTTTGCGAAAGTTCTCCCGGATCCGGTCTGACACCACGATGGTATCGTTGAGCGAGTAACCGATCACCGCCAGCAGCGCCGCCAGCACCGTCAGGTCGAAATCGAGGCGCAGGAAGGAGAACACCCCCAGGGTAATCACCACATCGTGGATCAGGGCCACCACCGCGCCAACAGAGAACTTGAACTGAAAACGCACCGCCACGTAGAGCATGACGACACCCAGCGCGAGCAGCATCGCCAACCCGCCCTGCTCACGCAACTCCTCCCCCACCTGGGGGCCGACATATTCCAGCCTGCGCAGGGTGACATCGGTACCGGCGGCCTGGTGCAGGGTCTCCACCAGTTCGGCACCCGCCTCATCGGAGAAACTCTGGGGAAGTCGCACCAGGATGTCCTGCTCGCTGCCAAACTGCACCACCACCGCATCGGCGAACCCGGCCTCCGCCAGGGCGACCCGAATATTATCCAACGGCACCGCCTCACCATACACCACCTCGATCTGGGTGCCACCGGTAAAGTCAAGGCCAAACGCCAGTTGCCGGGTCGCGAGTGAGGCAATGGACGCCAACAGCAGAATGGCTGAAATCCCCACGGCAACCCAGCGCCAGCGCATGAAGTCTATCGTTGCTCGTTGTTGCTGCATCTTGTTAACCTGCCTAAATCGAAAGTTTCTGGATGTTTTTGCCGCCGTAAATCAGATTGATCAAGCCGCGACTCACCACGATGGCGGTAAACATGGAGGTGAGGATGCCGATAGACAGCGTAACGGCAAAACCCTTCACCGGCCCGGTGCCCACGGCGTACAGAATTACGGCCACGATCAGGGTCGTGAGATTGGCATCGAGAATCGTGGTAAAAGCACGTTCGTAGCCCGCTTTGATGGCCTGCTGCGGCGACAGCCCGTTTTGCAACTCCTCCCTGATGCGGCTGAATATGAGTACGTTGGCATCCACCGCCATACCCACGGTCAGCACGATACCCGCGATTCCGGGCAGGGTGAGCGTGGCCGACAGGATCGACATACAGGCCAACAGCAGCCCCATGTTAACCACCAGGGCAATGTCGGCGACAACCCCAAACAGGCGGTAATACACCGCCATGAAGACCAGCACGAGAGCAAGACCGATTTGTACCGACTTGAAGCCCTTGGCAATGTTTTCAGCACCCAGTGACGGCCCCACCGTGCGCTCCTCGACGAAGTCAATGGGGGCGGCCAGGGCGCCGGCACGCAGTAACAGCGCCAGTTCCGCCGCCTCGGTGGGAGAGTCCAGGCCAGTGATGCGAAACTGGGTACCCAGCGCCGCGCGTATAGTCGCCAGGCTGATAATCTGCTTGACGTCGTATTTTTCCTTGATCGGTACCTCGTAGCCAAAACGGTCTTTCTCGTAACCGACGGTCCGCGACTTGCGTTCGATGAACAGGACCCCCAGTTTACGATTAATGTTGTCCCGGGTGGCGCGATGCATCAGGGTGCCGCCCTGGCTGTCCAGGGAGATGTTGACCTCGGGCAGGCCGTTCTGGTCGAAACTCGCGCGGGCATTGGACACCCGCTCCCCGGTGATCACCACCCGCTTCTCCAGCCAGGCCGATTCCACGCCGCGTTGTTGGTCGCGAAATTCGAATTTTTCCCGCGCCGGCTCGTCGGGCCGGGCCTCCAGGCGAAATTCGAGGTTGGCGGTTTTGCCGAGAATACGCTTGGCGGCCGCGGTATCCTGTATGCCCGGAAGCTGGACAATAATGCGGTTGGCGCCTTGCTTCTGCACCAGCGGCTCGGCGACACCGAGTTCGTTGACCCGGTTGCGCAGGGTAGTGAGGTTCTGGTTCACGGCATCGTCGGCGATTGTCTTCAGCTCGCTATCGGATACCCGGGCCGTAAGCAGGTACTGGTCACCCTCCTCCTCGCTTTGCCGCTCCAGGGTCGGCAGGCCATCGCGCAGCACGTCCAGCGCCTGATCCCTGAGCGCCTCGCTGGCGAAGCTACCGACGATGCGGTCGTCCTGCAACGAGACTATGCCGCGAACCCGCTGTTGCCTGAGCTCCTTCTTGAAATCGTCGGTATAGGTCTCCAGCCGCTTTTGGATTGCCGTCTCGGTATCCACCTCCAGCAGAAAGTGCACCCCGCCGCTCAAATCCAGGCCCAGCTTCATCGGCTGGGCACCGATAGCCGTCAGCCATGCGGGGGTGGTCGGGGCCAGGTTCAGTGCGACCACATAGCCGTCGCCAAGTGCGCGCTGGGCCACCGCTTTAGCCCGCAACTGCAGATCCTTGTCCCGGAGGCGAACCAGGGCCCTGTCGTTTTCCACGGTTTCACCAAAAAAGGCTATTCCGGCCTCCTCCAGGGCTGCCTCGACCCGCGCCAATTCGTCCGTGCCCAGCGCGTCGCTGCCGCTCTCACCGCTAATCTGGATCGCGGGATCGGGTGCGAAGGCATTGGGCAGTGCGTAAATAACGCCGATCGCTATGACCACGACGATCAACAGGTTCTTCCACCAGGGGTATTTGTTCAACATGCTTTAACCAATGTAATGACTATCTACAACCGGCCCACAGCATGGGCCGGTCAACAGGAAACGAAGGAATCTGGGCGCTTTCGCTTAATGGATTTAGCTCTTCCCCCGCAGGGGGCGACCATTATTATCGAAAAGCAGACGTAAACCAACGCCAATTTTACTCCACCCAATGCCGGGCGTTGCGAAACAGGCGCAGCCACGGCCCATCCTCACCCCATTGGGGAGGGTGCCAGGAGTTCTGCACCGTGCGAAATACCCGCTCCGGGTGCGGCATCATGATCGTCGCGCGACCATCTTTGCTGGTCAGCGCGGTGATGCCGCGGGCCGAGCCGTTGGGGTTTGCCGGGTAGCTTTCAGTCACCGCGATGGCATTGTCGACATAGCGCAAGGCGACCTGACCGCTGCTGTCACAGCGCGACAAGGTCTCACTGTCGTTAAACTCGCAGCGCCCCTCACCGTGGGCGACCGCCACCGGTAAATGCGAGCCCGCCATGCCCTGCAGCAGAATCGAGGGGCTGTCCTGAACCTGCACCAGCGCCACCCGAGCCTCGAACTGTTCCGACTCGTTACGCACAAAACGCGGCCAGTCATCTGCCCCGGGGATGAGCTGCTTCAGGGTCGACAGCATCTGGCAGCCGTTGCAAACGCCAAGGGTAAAACTGTCCGGACGCTGGAAAAACTCCACGAAACTGTCCCGCAGGCGCGGGTGATAGAGAATACTCTTGGCCCAGCCCTCGCCGGCGCCGAGCACGTCACCGTAGGAAAAGCCGCCGCAGGCCACCAGGCCGGAAAACTCCGACAGTTGGCGAGTGCCGGCCAACAGGTCGCTCATGTGGACGTCGATACTGCTGAATCCGGCACGGTCAAAGGCCGCCGCCATCTCCATCTGGCCATTTACCCCCTGCTCCCGCAGGATGGCGATGCGCGGTCGAACTCCGGTCGCAATATAGGGCGCGGCGATGTCCTCACTGCAGTCGAAGCTCAGATCGGCGCTCAGGCCGGGATCATCGGCAGCGATGCGGGCGAATTCCTGCTCGGCACAGGCTGGGTTGTCGCGCAGCAATTGCATCTGGTAACTGGTCGATGACCATATCTGTTGCAGCGCAGTGCGCTGGTTTTGATACAGCAGGGCGTCGCCGCGACGAATGGTGATTTGCTGCTCCGCCCGGGGTTTGCCCAACCAATGACAACAGTTTTGCAGCCCGGCGACCTCGATCGCACGGCTCACCGCGGCGCGCTGAGAGACGCTCACCTGCAGCACCGCTCCCAACTCCTCGCTGAACAGCGCCGCCAGATCATCCGCGCCCAGCTCCCCAATGTCGATATCCAGGCCGCAGCGACCGGCAAAAGCCATTTCCAGCAGAGTCACCAGCAGGCCGCCGTCGGAGCGATCGTGATAGGCGATAATTTTCTCTTGTTGCAGCAATGATTGCACCAGTTCGAAAAACCCAATCAGCCGGGCGGGCTCGTCGAGGTCGGCGGGGGTATCGCCCAACTGCCGATAGACCTGTGCCAGGCAACTCGCCCCCAGGCGATTGCGCCCAGCGCCGAGATCAATCAACAGTAATTCCGTGGAACCCCTGTCATTGCGCAGTTCTGGTGTCACGGTGGCGCGCACATCCAACACCGGGGCGAAGGCCGATATTACCAGCGACATTGGCGCCGTTACCGATTTGGCTTTACTCTGCCCCTGCCAACTGGTGCGCATCGACATCGAGTCTTTACCCACCGGAATAGTGATGCCCAGCGCCGGGCACAGTTCCATGCCCACTGCACGCACGGTATCGAAAAGTTTTTCGTCCTCACCCGGGTGGCCGGCGGCGCACATCCAGTTGGCTGACAACTTGATGTCGCCCAGCTTACCGATGCGGCTGGCGCAGATATTGGTAATGGCCTCGCCCACCGCCATGCGGCCCGCCGCCGGCGCATCCAGCAGCGCTGCAGGGGTGCGTTCGCCCATTGCCATGGCCTCGCCAAAGTAACTGTCATAACTGACGCTGGTTACCGCGCAATCCGCCACCGGCACCTGCCACGGGCCGACCATCTGGTCACGGCATACCATACCCGTAATCGAGCGGTCGCCAATGGTGACCAGAAAACCCTTTGAGGCCACCGTGGGCAGGCTCAGCACCCGCTCTATCGCATCGTCCAGGCGGATATCGCCAAGCTCCAGCGGCGGATAGTTCACCGCAGCGCGCTCGATAGTGCGCTGCATTTTGGGCGCCTTGCCGAACAGCACCGACATCGGCAAATCGACCGCGCGGTTTTCGAACTCGCGGTCGTTCAACACCAGTTTTTGTTCATCGATAGCGACACCCACCACGGCATAGGGACAGCGCTCACGCCGGCAGATGTGCTCAAACCGACCCATGTCTTCAGGTGCTACCGCGAGTACATAGCGCTCCTGGGACTCGTTGCACCAGATCTCCAGTGGCGACATGCCCGGCTCCTCATTGGGCACCTGGCGCAACTCGAAGTCACCGCCCGTACCGCCGTCCTTGACTAACTCAGGAAACGCGTTGGAAAGCCCGCCGGCTCCGACGTCATGGATAAACGCTATCGGGCTGGCATCACCCAGTGCGCAGCAACCATCGATCACCTCCTGGCAGCGTCGCTGCATTTCCGGGTTCTGGCGCTGTACCGAGGCAAAGTCGAGATCCTCGCTGGAACTGCCGGTGGTCACACTGGATGCCGCGCCACCGCCCAGGCCGATCAGCATCGCCGGCCCACCCAGCACAATCAACTGGCTGCCCGCCGCGAAAGGGGGCTTGGCCACGTGTTCGGGGCGGATATTGCCGAAGCCACCCGCGAGCATAATCGGCTTGTGGTAGCCCCGCACCTCCTCGCCGGCGGAGCTCTTTACCCGCTGTTCAAAACTGCGGAAATAGCCACACAGGTTGGGCCGGCCAAATTCGTTGTTGAATGCGGCGGCGCCGATGGGGCCCTCGAGCATGATATCCAGCGCCGACACAATCCGATCCGGCTTGCCATAGGCCTTTTCCCAGGGTTGCGGTTTGGCCGGCAGCTGCAAATTGGAAACGCTGAAACCGGTCAATCCCGCCTTCGGTTTGGAACCGCGCCCCACCGCGCCCTCGTCGCGTATTTCCCCCCCCGAACCGGTACCAGCACCGGAAAACGGCGCGATCGCCGTGGGATGGTTATGGGTTTCAACTTTCATTAGCAGATGAACCGGCTCCAGGCGATAGCGGTATTCACCGGAACCGGGATCGACCATGAAGCGACCCACCTCCGGCCCCTCGACCACCGCGGCATTGTCGGCATAGGCGCTCAACACCCCGTCCCCGGCGCTTTCGTAGGTGTGCTTGATCATCTGAAACAGCGAGTGGCTCTGGGGCTGCTGGTCAATGGTCCACCGGGCGTTGAAGATCTTGTGGCGGCAGTGTTCCGAATTGGCCTGGGCAAACATCATAAGCTCCACGTCGGAGGGGTTGCGCCCGAGGTCGTTGAAGCTGTCGACCAGATAATCGATCTCATCCTCCGCCAGGGCAAGTCCCAACTGGCTGTTGGCCGCAACCAGCGCCGGGCGCCCCCCGCCGAGCACGTCCACTTCGAGCAGTGGTCGCGGTTGGTGTAGTTCGAACAGGACCTCAGCCTGGGCGAAGCTGTCCAGCACTGCCTCAACCATACGGTCGTGCAGCAGGGCAGCGACGCGCTCTCGCTGAGCAGCATCGGGCTGGCCCTCGAATTCAAGGAAATAAGCAATACCGCGCTCAATGCGCAGTACCGTATCGAGCTCGCAGTTGCGGGCGATGTCGGTCGCCTTGCTGGACCACGGTGACACAGTGCCCGGTCGTGGTACCACCAGGAAGAGTTCGCCCCTGGGCTGCGCCCGCGGCAGCGCGGGTCCGTAGTCGAACAGATTTTCGAGTACCTGCTCCTGGACACTGGACAGCGCACCACTGGTGGCGACAAAATGCACGTACTGGCTGTAGATGTGACTGACCGGCGCGATACCCCGCAGGGCATCGGCCAGTTTGTTCAGACGGAATTCACTGAGTGCGACTGCACCGGGCAACGTCAACATGGGCCGCTCGGGTCTCCTGTGCGCGGGTTTCTGGCTGGATGCGGGCGCGGTGCCCGGCCGATCCGTTACTCTATCAGCGGCTCCCGGCACTCTATCAGCGGCTCCCGGCACTGCGGGCCAGACGAGTACCGCCGCGGCAAAGGCGCGGATTGTACTGTATTTGCCTATCGATTGCTGAATTTTTGGCGTGACTCCGACTACAACGCAACCCCGGAATTTGCCTTGTTGAAAGACCTTAAGCAGCGCTCCTCACCACCGCAACCCCGGCCTTCCGAAGCAACGCGACCTTCTTGCATTGGGTTATTGCTCACTCTGTGCGCGCTGGTGACCAGCATCGCCGGCTGCAGACCCGAGAGCACACTGCAACACATCCAGCACAAGCAGGTGCTGACCATTGCAACGCTCAACGGCCCTGCCACCTACTATGAAAACAAGCTCGGGCCCACCGGCTTCGAGTACGCCCTGGCGAGAGAGTTCGCTGACAGCCTCGGGGTCAAGCTGGATATCCGTACTGCCTACACCCCCGGGCAATTGTTCCGCATGCTCGACCACAGCCGCGCCGACATTGCCGCCGCCGGCCTCGCCGCCACCAGCGAACGCGTGGAGCACTACCGTTTCTCGTTTCCCTATTTTGAATCAACGCCCCTGGTAGTTTATCGGGAAGGCACCCTGCGCCCGCGCAAGATCGAACACATACTTGAAAGCGATATCATGGTGCTTAAAAACAGCCAGCACGCCCATTTGCTGAATCGACTGTCCACCCACCACCCTGGCCTGCGCTGGCGGGAAACGTCGCAACTTGACACCCTTGACCTGATGGACCGGGTGGAAACCGGTGAACTCCTGTACACGGTGGTCGACTCCCGGGATTTTGCCATCAACAAGGCTTATTACCCGCTGGTGCGCAGGGCCTTCGACTTGAGCGAGCCCGAGCCTATCGGCTGGGCAATATCGAAGCGTGTCGCCGATGACGATCTGTACGCCGCCGTCAACCTGTTCATGGCGCGTATCGGCGCCGATGGAACCCTCGCCACGCTGGTGGAGCGGTACTACGGCCATACCACCCATGCCGGCCAGGGCGACGCTCGCACCTTCACCCGCAACGTCGAGCGCCGCCTGCCCAATTACGAGACCCTGATCAAGCAGGTGGCGCGGGAGGAAGGACTTGACTGGCGCCTGCTCGCAGCCATCAGCTACCGGGAATCGCACTGGAACCCGAGCGCAACCTCGCCCACGGGCGTACGCGGCATGATGATGCTGACCCGCACCACCGCCAAGGAGATGGGCGTGCGCAATCGCCTGGATGCTGAACAGAGCCTGCGTGGTGGCGCTCGCTATTTCCTCAAAATCCGGCGGCGCATCCCCCAGCGAATCCGCGATCCCGACCGCACCTGGTTTGCCCTGGCAGCCTACAACGCCGGGCTGGGGCATGTGCACGATGCCCGCATACTGACCCAGCAGCAGGGCGGCAGCCCTGACAAGTGGTCTGACGTGATGCAACGCCTGCCGCTGTTACAGCAGCGCAAGTACTACAAGCAAACCAAATACGGCTATGCCCGTGGCACCGAGGCAGTCACCTACGTGCAGCACATTCGCAACTATTACAATCTGTTAGAGTGGCAACAGGCAGAGCGCTCCAGGCGCAAGCCACCGACCCGGGTTGAGGCACTGCTGCCACTGGAATTGCGAAACACCGACGCGCTGAAAGCTATTTAGGGCCCAGCAGGCTTCTGCCGACGCCTGGCGAAAAAGGCACTCAAGCGGGCTGAGCATTCCTCGGCCTCCACCCCCTCCCGCCACCGGACACGATGATTCAGGTAGGGCGCCTCGAGCATCCGGTTCTGGCTGACCACGGCCCCGGCCTTGGGTTCCCGCGCACCAAATACCAGGCAGTCGATGCGCGCATGCACCAGCGCCCCCGCGCACATATGACAGGGCTCGAGGGTGACATAGAGGGTTGCCCCGGGCAGTCGGTAGTTGCCCACCGCCTGGGCCGCCTGGCGCAGGGCCTGGATTTCGGCGTGGGCGGTGGGATCGGCAGAACTGATCGGGCAATTGAAACCGCGCCCGATAATTTCACCGTCGCGCACGATAATCGCACCCACCGGCACCTCATCGCGCCGGCCACCCAGTTCGGCCTGCTCCAGCGCCAGGCGCATCCACTTGGCGTGTTGCATAGACATGCAGAACCCTTAACTTGAAAGCTGATGATACACCATGGGCCGCACTATACCCGCACGCGGGCAATACGGAGGCTGGCCGCAACGGCACGCGGTGTCAGATTTTCCCATGCACCGGCGGTTCCGGAGTCGGCTCGCGGCTGGCCAGCATATCGAAATCGCAGCCTTCGTGGGCCTGGTTGACGTTTTGAGAAAACAGCAGCCCCCAGCCACGCTTGTAGTGCGGCGCGGGAACCTGCCAGGCCCGGCGCCGCCCTGCGAGGGTATCCTCGTCGACACGCAGCGTAATACTGCGGTTGGGTACGTCGATTTCGATTTCATCGCCGTCCCGCACCAGCGCGAGGGGTCCGCCAATCCATGATTCGGGGCTGACATGCAGCACACAGGTACCGAAACTGGTGCCGCTCATGCGCGCGTCACTGATGCGTACCACATCGCGTATGCCCTGCTCCGCGAGTTTCTTGGGAATCGGTAACATGCCGTTCTCCGCCATCCCCGGCCCCCCCAGGGGACCCACGTTGCGAAGAATCAGCACACTGTCGGCATCGACCTCCAGGTCCGGACTGTGAATGCGCGCCGCCAGGTCATCGGCATTTTCGAATACCACGGCGCGACCGCGATGTTGCAGCAGGCTTTCAGTGGCGGCACTGGGCTTGATAACGCAGCCATTGGGCGCAAGGTTGCCCTTCAATACAGCTAGCGCCTCGGTGGCAACCGGGTTATCCATCGAGCGGATGACGTCCGGGTCCCCTACTTTAGCCTGGCTGATGTTCTCACCGAGGCTGGAGCCGGTGACCGTCGGGACGTCCAGCTCCAGTTGCGATGCGAGTTGGGTGAGCATGGCCGGCAGGCCGCCGGCGTCGCCAAATTCGTGCATGATGTACTCCCCCGAAGGCTGCACGTTTGCCAGCACCGGCACCTGCCGGCCGATATCGTTGAAGTCCTCAAGGGTGAAGCCCGTACCAGCGCGGCGGGCGATTGCAATCAGGTGTATGGCGGCGTTGGTGGAACCGCCCAGCGCCACACAGGCCCTGGCAGCGTTGCGAATCGACGCATCGCCGATGATATCGCTGGGCTTCACATCGTCCCACACCAGTTGGACTATGCGCCGCCCCGCTGCCGCCGCCAGTTGGTGTCCGCGGGAATCCATGGCCGGAACTGAGGAAGCGCCGGTGAGCGACATACCCATCACCTCGGCCAGGGCCGTCATGGTAGAGGCGGTGCCCATCACATTGCAGGTGCCCGGGGAACTCCATATCTTCTGTTCTATGGTCTCCCACTCCTCCATTGGCAAGCGGCCAGCGATCAGGTCGGGCGCCCAGCGAAAGGGCCCGGTACCACTACCGAAGCGCTCGCCGCGGAAGGTCGCGCCCATGGTGAATCCCGCCGGGCAATATATTGCCGGGATGTCCATGCTGATCGCACCCATCAACAGACCGGGGGTGGTCTTGTCGCAGCCACCGAGCAATATCGCACCGTCAATAGGATGGCAGCGCAATAGCTCCTCGGTCTCCATGGCAAGAAAGTTGCGGTACATCATGCTGGAGGGTTTGACGTAACCCTCGCCCAGGGACATCGCCGGCAGCTCCACCGGAAATCCCCCGGCCTGCCACACCCCCCGCTTGACCGCCTCGGCACGGTCGCGCAGGTGGGCATGACAGGGGTTCATGTCGCTCCAGGTGTTGACAATGCCGATGACCGGCTTGCCCTGGAATTCCTCGCGACTATAGCCCGCCTGCAGGGCGTGACTCGTGTGCTCGGTTGACTGGGGGCCGATGCCATACCAGCGTCGGCTGCGCAGGGTTTCGGGAGTTTTCCTGGACATAACGTTTTTCCTCCTTGTCGAGGGCTGCCGCCAGAACCTGTCTGCGGAAGTAAACCCAGCATACAGACAGTCTGCCCAGAAAAACCGTCACATTCACGACAATCAGTAAACTCACTGCTGTCTTGACTGCCTGCCCCCCCGGTTGCCAGGACCAAATCACCAGGCAACCTGTCAATGGGCGGTCAGTTATGGTAAACACCAAGCATGAAACTGATTCCTTACCTGCACGATTTTATCAGTGAACTGCCGAAGCGCGTCAAAGAGGAAATCTCGCGCCTGAGTACTCAGCGTCACCTGGCCAGGGACGAAGCCGTCTACCGCCAGGGGGATCCGTCCAATGAAATTTTTCATCCACCAGTCGCCGGTCCAGGTTTCGGCGGCTTCCTTCAATACCGGGGTCTCGTCAGGTCGGCGGCGCGGGTTTTATAATCGGGGTTGCGATGCTCCCGGTAGTAGGCCTTTTGTTCGGCAAATACATCCTGGAATTCCTGCGGTATGGCGATGGGGTTTAACGCGAGTGCCTGGTCCATAAACTTTACCTCCCGACCGGGAATAGGGTCGACGATTCCCGGTCACTGATTACGGTTACAGGGCCAGCCGCCGACTCTTTCACGCTGTGCGCCATTTTTCTCCCACCGCCCATAGCTCCGGCTATGTCCTTCGTCGTAAAATCCCTGTCGGCGCAACATCTCTTGAAAAAAATTCCAAATAGCGTTGAGATAAGGCAATTAGAACGCTTTGCAGGCCGGCATGAATATTCTATGGCTGTCCCACTTCGTGCCGTTTCCACCGAAAAGTGGCTGCCTCAACCGCAGTTACAATCTGCTGCGGCAACTTTCTCGTTACCATAATATTTACCTGCTGGCATTTACTCAGCAGGCGCCGCTTCGAGCCATGTATCAGGATATTGCATCGGGGCTTGCCGATGCACACCGTCACCTGGCTGAGCTCTGCGCGCATGTGGAATTTGTGGATATCGCCTGCGAGAGTCGCGTGATGGGCAGGTATCGCTTGGCCTTGCGCAGTCTGTTTTTGGCCAGGCCCTATACCGTCAACTGGTTGGTATCCGATGCCATGGAGCGGGCGGTTGCCACGGTAATCGCCCAAAATACAATACATGCGGTACATTTTGATACTATCAGTCTGTCGCATTACCTGGATAACGTGGGTGAACTGCCGAAAACACTGACTCACCATAATGTCGAATCCCATATGATGCTCCGGCGCGCAAAAACTGAACGCAACCCGCTCAAGAGTGCCTACTTCGGGCTTGAGGGAGCTCGACTGACGAGTTATGAGCGGCAGATTTGCAAGCGCTTTGATTTCAATATTGTGTGTTCGGGACTGGATGCGCAACGCCTCGCCGATGTGGCGCCCGATTGCCGAAGTATCGTCATCGAAAATGGTGTCGATACGGCTGACTTTGCGCCGCTGGCAGTACCCGAGCAGCCCAACTCACTGGTCTACGTTGGCGGAATGGACTGGTACCCAAACCGGGACGCCATGGCCTATTTTTTTAGCCGGTTATGGCCGAGGCTGAAGGCAAGCTGCGCTGGCGTTTCTATCGATGTTGTTGGAACGTCACCACCACCATTCCTGAAAGAGATCGCGCGCCAGGATACTGCAGTTCGAGTACACGGTTTTGTTGAGGATGTGCGCCCGCTGATTGCACGGGCTGCGTTGTACATCTGCCCCGTAGCCGGTGGTTGTGGAGGAACCAAACTCAAGCTGCTGGAGGCCCTGTCCATGGCCAAGTGTGCAGTAGCGCATCCACTCGCAATAGAGGGATTAGCGCTTACCGATGGTGAGAACATCGTGCTGGCGGAATCGGATGATAGCTTTTCCCGCGCCGTTGTGGAGCATCTGGGAAACCGCCATGAATCCCGAAAGATTGGGCGCCGCGGTCGCGAACTGGTGCGCCAACGTTACGACTACAGCAATTTGGGAAGGCGGCTAGCTGACCTGTACACGGATTTGCTCGGGGAATAATCGGAGAACTCTATTGCCTCCTTTTCCCTTAATGCCTAGCGATTCAACGGCCAACATATAAATAGCACTACAGGGAGGTTTTACAGATGAAGGCAATAAATATCGTCGCGAGCGACAAAATGTCAACGTCGTGTGGTGAGGATAGCTGCCGTAAAGCAGCAAATATCATTCTGGCCGACGTGCATGGACCGGTGCTGGGAAAAGACCAGCCCAGCGCCAATCTCAGTTTGCTATACCTTGCCGGGTACGCCTTGGAGCAGGTGCCAGACCTTAATATCGAGTATATTTCGCAAAAACCAACCCTGGACTACCATCTCCGTAAAATCGCCAGCATCAACGCGGATATTTACGCCGTATCTTTTACATCTTATTCGGCCAGCACAGCGTTCGAGATGATTAGAATCATCAAGCGGCAATTTCCCCGGCTGGTGGTGCTTATCGGTGGTCCCCACGTGGTAACCCACGCAGAGCAAGCTTTGCGCGATTCCGGCGCTGATATTTGTGTGCTGGGCGAGGGTGAAGTGACCTTTGTCGAGATAATCAGGAATTTCGGTGCGCTACCACATGCACTAAGTCGCATCGACGGTGTCGCCTACCTCGAGGATGACCAGTACCGGGTCACTGCGGCCCGCGCCTTGATTGACGACATCAACACCCTGCCTTTTCCTCCTCGCCATTTGATTGATCAAAGTGATTTTGTCGGCACCAGCTATAGCAAGGCCAGTCCCAATACTGAGGTTATCATTACCCGGGGCTGTCCGCTGCGCTGCACCTTCTGCGCTAATCCGGTTTACAGGTTGGAAGGTGGCCCACTGTTTCGTGCCAGAACCCCGGAAAATATCGCCGGTGAAGTAGAGCAACTCTATCAACTGGGTTACCGGGAAATTTACTTTCACTCCGACGAGTTGAACGTGCGTCTGGGATGGTCTATCGAGCTATGTAAGGCGCTGGCGGCGCTCGGTCATAAAGACCTCTATTTTCAATGCAATATGAGAGTAGTGCCCATCAACGAGGAGTTGTGCCTGTGGATGAAAAAGGCCAATTTCTGGATGGTTCGCGTTGGCATAGAGAGTGCGAATATGCGCGTCTTAAAGGGAATTCGCAAACGCATGTCGCTGGAAAAAATTGAGAGAGCCTGCCAGCTTTGGTCGGGTCAGGGTATCAAGGTATTTGCATTTCTGATGATGTTCAATGCCTGGGAAGAAGACGGCAAGCTGGTCCACGAAACAGCGCAGGAAGTTGAGAACACCATCGCTTACGTCTACCGGCTTTGGCGCAAGGGCTACCTGCACTATACCAGTTGGACTTTTGCTATTCCCGTTCCGGGAGCCGAGCTCTACGACATCCTGGTAAGACACAACAAGATAGACAGAAACTATCTTCCCAACGACGATTGGCAGGCTTACCTATATCTCGATGGCTTGAACAAGCGGGAATTCAATGCGGTGTACAAAAAGGCACTTCGCCAACAGGCATTGCTGGCCCTGGCCTCCGGGAATGTAGAATGGGGCAACTGGCGTCTGCTTCTGAAAAACATTCGCACCATGTTGCTTGGTCTCGCTGCGCCGGTCGAACCGCCCCCGGAGGGGCAGTTCGATGCATTTAGACCGGCCAAGGGTGGATAGACGGTAGTGGCCTTCCCTGCATCGGCCGCTGCAGCGAACCCCTGCAATAGCTCTGCATTTTTAAGCCATTTTTTACCGCGGCAGATACCACGCAGAGCGTTTTCAGCAACCTGCTAGACATAATGGCCCACCCCAAGGGGGAGCCATTATGTCCAGGGAGCCTACCAGATTGGCGAAGTATAGGCTCGCTCCCGAATGCTTACCGGCACCCCGTCGGGGATGGCTTCCTGGAAGCGCACTGAATTGTAAGTAGTCCAGCGCGGGGTGGGTATTTCAAGTACCCGAGCGTAATAAAACGCATGCTGCGCGGGGTTGAAGTCGGGGTCACTGCACACCATTGTCAATTGGCCATCACCCTAACCGCCATATCTCACCGATTCGGCGGTCTGTATCAATCGATACCTTCTACTGCAAACTCAAAAGCCTATTTGGTTTCTCGCCGGATCTTGCACCCTGTGCGAAATTTTGCTTCCGCGGCCATAGCTACGGCTATGCCCTTGGTCGTAAAATCCCGCACAGTGCACAATATCTCATCGAAAATTCCAAATATCGGTGAGATATGGCGGCTAACCACACAGAGCCTTTCCTCCGAACACCGTCCCATCCACATCGAAGCTACAGTGGCAGAGGCCCAGCGAGAGCATCGGTGCTTTGCATAATCGTCATCATGTTCATCCTGCAACGTTGTGACAGCAAAGCGTTTGCGTCCAGCACCAGGCGCGCCCCTATTGTTGCGAACTATAGCTGGCCATACGTGCAATCACTTCGCTTACTTGCGCGGAGGTCAGTATTTTGGCCGTACCTGCGGCCCTGGCCCTCAAGTAAACGTCGGCACAAAATTCCAACTGTTCGGCGAGGGCGAAGGCATGACCGATATTGGGCCCACAGGCCAACGCGCCGTGACTTTCCAACAGGCAGGCATAGCCCCTGCCCAGGTGTTTAACGGCGGTATCGGCAAGGTCCTTTGTACCGAATAGATGATAAGGGGCGCAACGCACCAGGTCGCCGCCACTGTAGGCAATCATGTAATGGATGGCGGGTAAGTCCCAACCGAGAGTCGCCAGCGTGGTCGCCGCGGTCGAATGGGTATGGACGACGGCACCAATATCTTGCCTCGCCTGGTAGCAAGCCAGATGCATACCGTATTCAGTCGATGGCCGCCGCGTGCCATCGACAATTTTTGCTTCTAGATCCATCACCACGCAGTCCGCCGGCGTCATCGCTTCATAGCTCATTGCACTTGGGCTAATTGCCATCAGGCCCTGCTCTTTGTTAAAGACACTAATATTGCCGCTGGTGCCGGGTGTTAGCCCCCTACGCCCCATTTTCTGGCAGTGTTCAACAACCGCATGGCGTTCATTTTCAATCAACATGCCAAAGCCTCCTGCCACTATGAATTATGTGCCGGTGGAGCCGAGTAGCCCTGTCGGCATCGACTGGTAAACTCATTCAGCGCGGTCCTCCCCATCTAGCCAAAAACTGATACGTCGATCAACACAATGACGATATTCAGTGGCTCGCCACCTTTGGCGTTGCGCAGCTCGGCCAGTCTAGCACCTCTGATTAATTCGGTGACGCTTCAGGCCTTGCGTCGCGTTTGTCCACAAGGCGCAGTCGTGCAGGAAGGCTGGTTGCCTTTCAAACGGCTGTAACGCAGTAGACGAACGCGACGCACCAACAGTAGGCGCTCTAAGCGAAGCCCCGCAGGGCGGGCCTCTGGCGCCCATTGGACAAGGGGGCGGCCATCCGCTTGCACCACTCGTCAAGGACAACCAGCCTTGACCTTCGCGGCGCGCCTTGCCAATGAACGCCAGAGGCTCCGCTGAAGCATTACCGAATTGATCAGAGTTGCCCTAGGTCAATACGGCATCAGTGATACCACCGAGATTATTTACAACCCCTCGTACGAAACACTCTTCAAAGAGGAGACCAGCCCCGAGCTGCAGGGTTTCGAACGCGGCGTGGTCACCGAGTTCGGCGCGGTCGCCGTCAGGACGGGGGAATTCACCGGCCGCTCCCCAAAAGACAAATTCATTGTGCTGGACGATACCAGCCGCGAGCACACCTGGTGGACAACCGGGCAATCGACCAACGACAACAAGCCTATGAGCACAGAGGCTTGGGCTGACCTAAAGCGCATTGTGGCAAGTGAATTGTCGAACAAACGGCGTGATCAGATGTGCCTTGCGCTCTCGATACCTGGTCCGAATTCAACCGGCGTCAGTTTTCTGTACGCCGCAGGTCTTCTTCGAGAAAGCGCAGCAATGCTTCGAGCAGCGCCTCACGCGGGTAGTCATTCTCGTCGACGAACAGCCTGCCGACAATGCCGTGGGCGCGTGCAATCGGCACTGCCGGCGCCCAATGATCCGCGTTGAGATACCCCACCAGGGTACTGCCCGGGATGAACTGGTCATAGAAAATGACCTGGCCATCGTTACGGGCATCCACTTTGCCCAGCTTCTTGTAAAAGCTGCGCAGCAGTGACGAAATTTCTGCGGGGTCGGGGAAGGTGATCAGCGAGTAATAGGGAATTTGCTCAGGCAGGGGGTTTTCCGCAAGCCAGGCCTTGCGCATCGACGGTCGCATGCTGTCGAGGGCGCCTTCATCGCTTGGTTTGCATGTTGCTCCCGGAAAATGCTGTAGCAGGTTGAGCTGCGACTGGCTGGCATCGTTTGCCAGCGGCGAACCTCCCACCGACCCGGCAATGCTGACCACGGCGGCAATCCGCTCATGAATCTCCGGGTAGCTGACGACTGCCTCGAGAATATCGGTTGCCCCCTTGGAATAGCCAATGAGGATCAGGTCAGGCAGCCCGCTCTCCCGGGGCATTGCCAGGATCGCATCGCGGATCTGTCGACTGTTATTCCTGCTGCTGGCAAGGCTGTCGACGGACAGCATGGAGGCATCAAAGCCAAACTGGCTGATATGCTTCTGCACCGTATTCTGCAACTCCAGCCACTCAGAGAAACAGTCCCAGCCAACACCGCCCACGAACAGGGCCAGTCGGGGTTGTTGCGACTCGCCCAGGTTAATTTCATTGCCAGTACCGGGGGGCTCTTTGCCAACCGTTGTTAGCGCTTCGTTACAGGAGCGGTAGTCAGGCACGCTGTCTTTGCGGGCTTCGAGCACCGCACAGAATACTTCCCGGAAGCGTCCTCGCTTGTCCTGCTCGTCACTCACTATGGCGGGCGCGAGTAACAGGGGAATGGTGTCGGTGGTATAGGGCATCAACGGTTTGGATGCACAGCCGCCCATAATCAGAATTGCAGCGATAGCAGGCAGGTACCGGGCCGCCCACTGGCAGCTCACTGCCCGGAGTGACCCCCTGCCGTGTTGATTTCCAATGCGGTTAATCGGCATTTTGATGCGCATTCCTTTTAGCTGCCGCGGCAGCCTGGACTTCAAGGGCCGGCACCCAATCAAGAATTTCTACATCCGCCAGCGACAGGGGCCGGGTGACAAAAAACAGCACCGCCCGCAAACCATCGCTATGGTAGTTGAGCTCTTCGGGCTGATTGCGGTGTTGTTCAGCGCTCACCGCATTCACACCCCCGACAAAGCCCAGTTTCGCGAGTCCCCCGGAATACAGCAGGTCCTGGATGACGTAAGCTCGCGCTTCATCGACGTCCGGATGCAGCCGCGGTGCCGCGTCATCGGTTGCCATGAAGCGACCACCCACCGGGCGCCCGGCCTGGCCAACAAATACGGTTTGGCCCTGGTAGTAAAGTGGCGCCACCCATATCCGCATCCAGTTGGCGGTTACTCCGCCTTGTCCCGCCTTGCGAGAAACGAAGTCCGGTGGCCGGCCGAATACCTGCTGTGCCGCGTCCGCTGGCGTTGGCGCGTGACGATACTCACGACGAATCAGTGCGGCGGCGATATCCGCAAGCTTACCGATGAGAACCACATTTAGCGGGCCCGACTCGGCTGCGCCCTGGGCCACGCTGGTACTGGCTGGCAATTGCTCAAGTGCCTGGCGGAACGCCAATTCATCCTGGTATTCATTGCCCTGTGCGCGCAGCATCTGATCCCAGATTCCGTCAAAATTGTGGTCGTCCTGTTCACCCGGCACTTGAAGGAACAAGGTGAAAGGGAAGTTTGTTTTTTGACCCAGCAGGTCGATATTGATTACCTGGGTGCGATGATGCGGATTAACATACAGAAAGCCGCTGCGAGTCTCGCCGGGCGGGATAACACCGTCAATGCTTGCATAGCGAAAATGCTCATCAATTTTACGGTTGGCATCACCGGACAGCGCACCATGGTAAGACCAGGCGACCTCCAGCGGAGAAAAATAGTCAGGGTCGGTTCCGGACCGCAGTAGCCGCAGTGAATGGGATGAGTGATTGACAATTTCCAGCCACACAGCCTGGACGCCGTTAGCGCTGAGGTCGGCGCCGAAAAAGTTCTGGCTGTCCTCGGCACTGAGCACAGCAGCGTTGACCTGGACGTTGCCGACCGTTTGGGTTTCTGCGCGTTCGCGCAGTGGGGTTTCATCAATTTCAAGCGGAGGCTGCAAGCTTGCACAGCCCAGCAGGGCGAGGCATAGCCCGTAGGATACCAGCAGCCTGGTAACCGATTGTACAACAGGCTGGAGTGGCGCAGCTGTAGCCAAAACCCTCATTGGCTTTCACCGCTGTCCGTCGGCCTGACAAAACTACCCGGCCGGCCCGCCCAGGGCAGGATTTCGATGTCCGGGAGTGCGGTAGGGTGATCTTCAAAAAACAGTACCGCTCGAAAGCCCTCTGTGAAATAGGGGTCGGTAGTCAGATTCTGGCGCGGCGCATCCAGTGGCGCTGCACCAACCCCCTCTACCAGTGCGATTTTGGCCAGAAACTGTGAATAAGCGAGGTCCTCGATCAGCGCCCTTGCGGCTTCATCGACATCAGGATCGATCTTGTGCGTGGTCAGGTAGGGTGAATGGATGGTGAGCCGCGAGCCGATATCGCGGCTGATCTGGCCGACCCACACCTGCCTGCCATGGTAGTGCATTGGGCTGGCCCAAAGGCGCAGGTGATTGCGCTGGTGAATATTGTCGCGGGCCTTTTGCAGCGCGAATTCCTGGGGCCGCCCGTAGAGATACAGCGGACTGATGGGGGAATACGGGTAGCGCTCGCCGGACAGTACCGAACTGATCATTTTTCTGACCGATCCGGCGTAAGTGGCTTCTGTCGGCTGCCACCCGCGGCGCGCCAGCGCGGGAAATGCGTCATCGTCACCGCCGACGATAACCAGGTTGAGCGGATCGCCCATGCGCGTGCCCTTCTTGTTGGAAGTGCAGCAGGGCAGGGCCTCGAGCGCCGCCCTGAAGGCGGCGTCATCAGTGTAGTTGGTGATACCTTGCGGGGCATAATAGGATTCGGGCAGGGTATGTTTGCCCGCGTAGTCGGCACGAAAGCCGGGAACATCGGCAAGAAAGGAATAGGTCCTGAGACGACCGCTGCTCAGCAGGTCCAACTCGACCATTTTTACGCCTTCGTTAAGGGTGGTGAGAATAAAGCCCGAGACCGTTGCACCCGGCACGACCGGATTCTTGAAGGCTAATTGCCGAAAATGCTGTTCCTGTTGCCAGGCGTCGTCGCCAGCAAGCGACGACGCAAACGCCTCTGCTGCCTCGGATGCGGGAAAAAAGTTCGGGTCCAGCCCGGGAGACAGCAGCCGGAGAGTTTCGTTACCGTTATTCTCAACTTCTACCCACACCGGCTGGATTTTCTTGTCGGCCAGCGGCACGCCGTAAATAGCCTCCGACTCACTCGCGGAGAGTACGCTGGTTGCTACCCGCACATCGCCATCGGTCCGGCTTTGTAAACGTTCCTTGTAGTCCTTGGTATCCGCTTCAACCCAGACCCCCGACGATGCGCAGCCTGCCAGGCTGGATACAATAGCCAGTGTTGCCAGGACAGATCTTGGAAAAGTAATCCGACGCATCATAAAAACTTGATTTTCCGCGGCTGACCTGCAGCCAGAGATTATTGGTCAGGGGTTCCATTATACAAGAACAGCGGCGCAATAGGACTCTGGAAGTGGCGGACGTGGTGACCATGCAATAGACAAAACGCCGGCAGAGCGCTCGCAGACAACAGCATCCGCCCCGGGCTACCGCACACTGCACTGCGCTGCACCAACCCTGGCAGATATGAAGCGCTATCAGGATTCGTCGGCGGGGGCCGCTGCCTTCACCGCTTCGGCAACGTTGCGGGCGACGTCCTTATTGAATACACCGGGAATGATATGGTCCGCCGACAGGTTTTCCGCGGGAATCGTTTCCGCAATAGCCCGTGCCGCCGCCATTTTCATCTCCTCGGTAATGCGTGTCGCTCGACAATCCAGGGCCCCGCGGAAAATGCCGGGAAAGCACAGCACGTTGTTCAATTGGTTGGGGTAATCACTTCTGCCGGTGGCCATCACCGCAATGTGGGGCCAGGCCAATTCCGGCAGGATTTCCGGCGTGGGGTTGCTCATGGCGAATACGATGGCATCCTCGTTCATCTTCTTCAGGTGATCGACCGTCAAAATGCCGGGGCCGGAGAGCCCGACAAAAAGGTCTGCCCCGCTTATTGCCTCGTTCAATGTACCTTTGATGTTTTGCGGGTTGGTAATTTCTGCATAGTCTCGCTTGGCGTCATTCATATCCTCCCGCCCCCGGTAGAGAATTCCCACCCGGTCGATGCCGATAATGTTCGAGATGCCGAGGTCCAGCATCATCTTGGTACAGGCCGTTCCCGCGGCGCCGACACCAGCCACGACAGCCTTGATATTCGCAGCGTCCTTTTTGACGACCTTCAGCGCGTTGATGAGTCCGGCCGTCATCACCACAGCGGTGCCGTGCTGGTCATCGTGGAACACGGGGATATCCAGCTCTTCCTGCAGGCGCCTTTCGATTTCGAAACACCGGGGTGCAGAGATATCTTCCAGGTTGATGCCGCCAAAGCCGGGCGCAATCGCCTTCACCGTCCTGATGATTTCCTCCGTGTCGACGGTGTCGAGGCAGATGGGAAAGCCATCGACGTTACCGAACTCCTTGAACAGCATCGCCTTGCCTTCCATTACCGGCATGGCTGCATAGGGCCCTATGTTCCCCAGCCCCAACACGGCGGTACCGTCACTGACAATGGCGACTGTGTTTTTCTTGATGGTAAGGTTGTACGCCTTACTCACGTCCTCATGGATGGCCATGCACACCCGCGCCACTCCCGGCGTATACACCATGGAGAGATCATCACGCGACTTCAGGGGCGATCGACTGACCACCTCTATCTTGCCCCCGAGATGCATGACAAAGACGCGATCCGACGTATGCAGCACTTCGATGCCCTGCACCTGGTCCAACGCCGCGCTGATTTCATTGACATGCTCGGCACCGGCGGTATCGACGGTAACATCGCGGATGACGAAACCCTCTTCATAACGTACGATATCGATGGCGCCCACATTGCCGTCCGCCTCGGCTATTCGAGTCAAGGCCAGAGCAAAAAGCCCCGGCCGGTTTTCGAGCCGCAGGCGCAGGATGATGGAATTGCTGACACTGGTCAGGTGTTCGAACATCGACTTTTCCTCTCACACGGTTATTGGCTTTATTGTGGTGCACAATCTACGGAACTCGCGCCGGAAAAGCAAAGTGAAAGCCATTGATTGAACAGGTTTTTCAGTCAGGAGTCCGGGGCTTGGGTGCCTACTCGTGTATACCGCCCGCGGTTTTCCACCAGGCTGCAACCATCGTTATGCGGATGCCCGTCGGCGTTGCCCCGGGTCTGCCACCGCATGCCCCGAAGGGCGTCTACCCCGCGGTCAACGGCAACTTCTTCCTGCCGACCTATGGTACAGTGCTTGCGATGGTCACTTTCGATCATACCGGCGCCAGCCGTATCGGCAAGTTTCTGCTTAACCACAGTTTCGTGCTGCCCGGACTGGTGTCCACCACGGCAGCGATCCTGTGCGGGCTGCTTCTGGGCAGATTGATACTGGCATGAACGTCCGCCGCCCAGGACGGGCCCCGCTACGTTTGGAGGAGTTTATGACAATGCTAAGATTGCCCCTCGCGGTTTCCGTGTTCGCTCTGGCCGTGGCCAGTGCCAACCTGCAGGCGCAGGCCGCGCCCAAGCTCAGTGGCCCTCAGGAGGTGCGCATCGAGCACGATCTGCTGGGTGAAAAGGCCATTCCCGCAGATGCCTTCTACGGTGTGCAGACGGCGCGGGCCATCGAGAACTTCCAGATCTCAGGGCGCACCCTGGGCGACTATCCAGAGCTGATCAAGGGCTTTGCCCTGGTCAAGATGGCCGCGGCCAAGGCCAACACCGATGTCGGCAAGATGGACGAGAAGACCCGGGACGCCATCATCGTCGCTGGCGAGGCCATACTCGCCGGCAAGTATCTCGACCAGTTTCCCGTCGACCCCTACCAGGGCGGGGCTGGCACTTCGACCAATATGAACGCCAATGAGGTCATGGCCAACGTGGCCCTGGTCGAGACCGGTCGCAAACTCGGCGAATACGACATCGTGGAGCCCCACGACGACCTCAACATGTCCCAGTCCACCAACGATGCGTACCCAACCGCGCTCAAAGTGGCGATGGTCACCAACAACGATGCGGTGATCGCGGAAATAGAACTGCTGGTGGCGTCGCTGCGCAATAAGGGCAATGAGTTTATCGACGTGCTCAAGATGGGGCGCACCGAGATGCAGGACGCGGTACCCATGACGCTGGGGCAGGAATTCCATGCCATGGCCAATGCCCTCGAGGACGAGATCGACTTCATCCGCTCCTCGGAGAAGCCCCTGTTTATCATCAACATGGGCGGCACTGCGATTGGCACCGGTCTCAACGCCCCGAAAGGTTATGCACAGAAGACCGCCGGGCACCTGGCCAGATTGACCGACAAACCCTTTCACAAGGCCGACGACCTGATCGCAGCGACCTGGGACCAGCACGCCTTCCTGGCGGAGTCCGGCGCCATGCGCAGTCTCGCGGTGAAGCTGTCCAAGATCGCCAGTGACCTGATCCTGCTGTCCTCCGGACCGCGCGCCGGCCTGGGAGAGATCAACCTGCCCCCGGTGCAGCCCGGCTCTTCGATCATGCCGGGCAAGGTCAACCCGGTGATAACCGAGCTGGTCAACCTGGTCTCCTTTCGTGTCATCGGCAACGACGTCTCGGTGGTGCTGGCGGCGCGCAACGGCCAGTTGCAGCTCAACGCCTACGAGCCCCTGGAAACCATCGCCGTGCTCGACTCGCAGCGCCTGCTGGGCAATACCATGAAGACCTTCCGCACGCTCTGCGTCGACGGTATCACGGTGAACGCGGACACACTGGAAGGCTACATCGAGCGCACCGTCGGCATCGTGACGGCGCTGAACCCGGTGATCGGTTACGATCGCGCTACCGAACTGGCGAGGGAAGCCTATCGCACCAATAAGGGCATTCTCGAAGTCGTGCGCGAGCAGAAAATACTGACCGAGGAACAGATCGAGGAGATCCTCGATCCCGCGGCCCTGACCGGGCTCGACAAGAAACAGTATCAGTAAAACCGGGTATGGTCCTGCGTTTGTTTGATTCCAGTACCGCGTAACAATAAAAGGAGAGCGCTATGAAACAGGTGACGGTGATCCGCTATTTCATTCTTGCCCTGACCATTCTGGTGGCCGGGGCAGCCACCGCCGCGAGTGAGGCTCGGGTGGTCATACTGGCGACCGGGGGCACCATTGCCGGCTCCGCCGAGACCCAGACCCAGGCCGGCTATACTTCGGGCCAGGTTGGCGTCGACATACTGATCGACGCGGTGCCGCAGCTGAAGGACCTGGCCGAAGTCAGCGGCGAGCAGATCTCGAATGTCGGCAGCCAGGATATGTCCGATGCAATCTGGCTCAAGCTGGCAAACAGGATCAACGAACTGCTGGAAAAGTCGGACGTCGACGGGGTTGTCATTACCCATGGCACCGATACCCTCGAGGAGACCGCCTTCTTCCTCAGCCTCACGGTCAAGAGCGACAAGCCCGTGGTGCTGACCGCCGCGATGCGGCCCTCCACGGCTCTCTCTGCAGACGGTCCCCTCAACATCTTCAACGCGGTGGCGGTCGCCGCTGACAAAAACGCCCGGGGGCGGGGCGTCATGGTGGTAGCCAATGACGACATCCACGGTGCCCGGGCCTTCACCAAGACCAGCACCACTGACGTGCAGACCTTCATGTCGCCGGAGAGCGGCCTGATCGGGGTGACGCTGTATGGTAAGAATACCTTTTTCCGCTCGCCCTACCGCATCCACGGCAAGCAGAGTGAGTTCTCGGTGAAGGGCGTCGACAAGCTGCCCCGGGTCGACGTCATCTATATCACCGCAGACGTGTCCGCGGACCTCATCGACGCTGCCGTTTCCAAGGGAGCCAAGGGCATCGTCACAGCGGGCGTTGGCAATGGCAACATGACCGCAGCGGCCCTCGAGGCGAGTGCAAAGGCGATTGAGAAAGGCGTGGTCGTGGTGCGCTCCAGCCGCGTGCCCTTTGGCTTTATCGGGCGCAATGTCGAGGTCAACGACGACGAGGTCGGCACCTTGGCCTCCGGCCAGATGAACCCCGCCAAGTCCCGGGTGCTGCTCAAGCTGGCACTGCTCAAGACCAGCGATGCCGCCAGGATTCAGGACTACTTCGACAAGTACTGACTCGATTAACAGCCCGTCGCTGCCGCTGGGTGGCGATAGCCCCGCCATCGCCCTGCACCGCGACCGGGATGCCCTGCCCTTGCTTTAAGTGCCGGCATCATTTGCCGGGGCTCGGCACATCGGCGGGCTGCACATTTTTCTTCCCGGTGAGGGTGGACAGCAACCGCTCATCCCCGTCCTGCCCCCGACGCTCCCGCTGGTCCTGCGATTGCCCCGGTGTGAAGGCGAGCTCAGCGAGCAGGGCGAAGTGGTCCGACCCGATGGGGCCGAGCCGCGCTATCCTGCTGCTCACGTCCCGACCGACACACTGCAAGTGCGGTGGGGCCGACTCAGCCAGGTCTTGTCAGGCGCACGATCTCCGGCACCACCGAAAGGTCTGGCACAGCGAGAAAATCGGCTACCTGGTAGGCTGGATTGGGGTACTGGTAAAACCCCGCACCGGACTGCACACCCATCAGGCCCTTGTCGATAAATCGCTCTTTGATGTATTTGGCATTGGCCAGCATTTGCTCATCACCGTTAACCGTTCCCCAGTATTGGCTGACATTGTAGGCTGTCTGCATACCCACCATATCGACCATACCCAAGGGGCCCATGCGACACCCCGGATTGCTGATCATGTAAGTACGGTCGACATCCTCCGGCGTCGCTACACCTTTGACTACCAGGGAAGCACTCGCTGTCAGCAGGGCCATAAACCAGGTATTGAGCACATAGCCGTTCTGCTCCTTGCGCACCGGAATAGGCACCATACCAATCTCGATGGCAAAGCGGGCAATGGCGGCGAGGGTACTATCAGCGGTACTGGAATGGGCCATGATTTCAGCCAGGTTCATCAACCAGATCATATTGGCGAAGTGCAGGCCACAATATTTTTCGGGCCTGCCGGTGGCAGCAGCGAAGTCGGCGGGCAGCAACGTTGATGAATTGGTGGCGACAAGGGTGTGTGCTGGCATAGACCCGGCCAATTGCTGGTAAACACTGGTCTTCACCTCGGGCACTTCCGGCACGGCTTCAATCACCAAATCGACATTCGCCGCCAATGCAATATCAGTGGTAAAGGTGAGTCGAGCCCGTGTGGCCTCGATGTCGGCGTCACTGGCGCCCAGCTCCGCCATGTAAACCGACGCGTACGCCTGCTGCGTCTTCACACATTGGTCCAGCGCGTCCTGGCTGATGTCGTAAACCACCACCGTTTTGCCCTTGTAGGCACTCTGCCAGGCGATTTGCCCACCCAGCACCCCACTACCCAGTACGGAAATCGTATTCAAAGATGGATCGGGCATTAGTGTTGTTTCTCCCAGTGGCTTGGCCTATTTGTTCTAGCAATGCTCACCGAGCATAAGTGGCTGGGCTGTTTAAGTCGACTCTGCCAAAGGAAATGCCAAAAGGAAATATGTGCAGGCCGCGCTAATAGCGCGCTTATTACCCCCTGGCGCCGGCTCCACCAACGGCAGACTCCCGCGACACTTAACGCCGGCACTTGGACCCGGCTGGTACTGGCACACCCACGCTCACCATCCGGCGCCGCGGCTTTGCAGAAAATCGGCAGCCCGCTCCAGGTACGCCCTCGCCTGCCTTGACAGGTGAACAAAGGAGTGTAACGCGTGCATTCTGCCTTCATATTGGTCGAGACTCACATCTACTCCCTGCCCGCGTGCCCGTTCACACAGCACCAGGGCGTCCCTCGCCAAAAACTGCTGCTTTCCACCGTGAATCAGCAGCGGAGGCAGTCCGGACAGGTCGCCATAGACCGGTGATATGCGCGGATCGCGCAAGGACTCGCCATTGGCACCAGCAGGGCAAGCACCGACAAGGCGCCCAGGGAGTTGTGGCCCGGCGTGGGGCTTCCCTCCCCGCGCATGTAACCCAATATCGCGCATGGGCCGAGCGCAAAGTCACTGAACCGTGCATGCTCGCTACCCGACAAATCCCCAGATGATTCGTCCCACAACCAGCACGATCAGAATCGGCGAAGCATGGCGGCTAGGGTACCGATAGTGCACCGGGTGATCAGTGCAGTTTTGACATCGACGCAGATGTAGCAGCCACATCCGCTTGCTTCGAACCACCGCGCAACGAAACCGGGTCGCTGCGCGGTGCTGCATTGCCGGACACTGCTCCGGCAGGCCCTCAGAACGTCAACCGAATACCGGCCTCCACCGACTGCCCGGCCTGGGGCGCATAATTGCGCAGAAACGACGTGCTGAGGCGGATCTCCTCGTCGCTGATGTTCTTCCATTTCAGGAACGCGAGCATTTCCGTGTTATCGCTTAGGCTGAAGCGATAATCCAAGCCGGCGTCCCAGCGGGTATAGCCGTCAGTCTCGGTTTCGAAGTCGCCGGGATTGTCCTGCTTGGCCGCGTTGACCACGCGGACATAGGCCCCCAGGGCTGGGCCGCTCCATGACAGCGATGCGCCCAACCGCCGCGGCGGCAGCCTGGGAACATCGCCACTGTCGTCGAATTCACCGCGAATCATATCGCCGAACACTCCCAGTTCGATGGCGCCTCCTGCCACGTCGCCGAGGTGGAAACTGGAATCCAGTTCCACGCCGTAGAATGTCGCGTCTTCCTGCTCGTAGTTATATATTGGGGTCCCGTCGATCTCGGTGGCGGAGTTCTGCAGGTAGATATAATCCCCGGCATTATTGTAAAACGTGGTGAGCTCAGCCCAGGAACGATCTCCCAGCCAGTTAAGCGACAGGTCAGCGTTTATCGAGCTCTCCTTATCGAGTTCGGGGTCTCCGATTTCTATCACCCCCGTGGCCGCGTGCACAATCAGATCTTCTGCCGAATTTTCGACATTGGAATACAATTCCTCAGTAGCCGGCGCCCGCTCGGAGTAGGACAGGGCCAGCCCTATGTTCCAGAAAGCGTTGAACTGGTAGATGGCGGCACCGGAACCACTGTAACTGGTAAAGTCGGCGTCGCTGAGACTCGCTGCATCCGGGTCGCGATCTACCTGATCAACCCGTGCCCCGAGTTCGAACATCCAGTCGCCACTATGGAAATCCTGGATGTAAAACAGCCCCCATTCGAGGGAATCCGTCTTCGGGATATAAGCCTCCTCGCCTATTGCCTCGAATTCGTCCATGCGGTATTGCAAACCCAGCACAGAGTGATTCTCGGCCTCGCGCACCAACTCCAGACGCCCTTCCCAGGTATCGCGGTCGAAGCTGGTTCCAACCTCGCTTCCCTCAAGTTCCTGATGCTCGTAATCGGTGTAGGTGAAAAAAGCCCGCGCGACGTCTACCAGCCCGGGAACCAATTCATGATAGTGAAGCTGGGCATCGTAACGTTCCTGCACCATGTCGATGCGGATATTCTCTTCACCATGCTCATGCTCTTCGTCCTGCTCTTCTTCGTGGCCGTGACCGTGGGCACCCGGGGGTATACCGTAATTGGTGTCAAATTTATTATACGCCAGGCCAAAAAAACCACGCTCACCCAGTTGGTAGCTGGCACCCAGGGTGTAGGCGTCAACGTCACCATCGGTATTGGCGATGAAACCATCGGTGTTCTCAATCTCCTCCTCTCCATGCTCGCCGGGGTCGTCGTGCCCACTGCCCTCCAGCAGGTGCTCCTGCTGCTCCAGTGCTGCCTCATCAATGGCCTCGCCCGGGATCTCGACATCGTCGAAGTCGCGCAGGCTACCGCTGATATGAAACGCCAGGTCTCCAGTGCCCGCCTCGAGTTTGGCGACACCGGTATTGCCATCGGTGGCACCATCGTAACGGTACTCCACGGCGCCGCGGACACCGTCTATCGGTGCTCTGGGGATGCGGTTGTCGATAACGTTGATCACGCCGCCGATGGCACCGCCGTATAGCAGCGTCGAGGGGCCGCGCAATACTTCAATGCTGTCGGCCAACATAGGCTCGACCCCGACAGCATGGTCGGGGCTGAGGCTGGAGACGTCTGCTACCGCGGTGCCGTTGCTCACCGTGATCACGCGCACGCCCTGTTGCCCGCGGATGACCGGACGGCCAACTCCCGGCCCGAAGGAGGCGCTGGAAATGCCGGGTTTGCCCTGCAATGTTTCGCCGATGGTGCTCGCCACGTTGCGGCTGAGCTCGTCTCCGGAAAGTACAGTCACGGGCAGCCCGGTTTCCGCGGTTTTCTTGTGAATGGGCACAGACACCAGAACATGTTCCATGCGCTGATCGTTTTCCTGTGCCATGGCATGGCTCGCAGCCCCAACCAGGGCCGCCAAAAGTGTACGCTTCATGTGTATTTTCCTGTCGAGTTTGAGAAGGGGGGTGTAATCAACAGGAATGAATGGGAGGACCCCGGGCAGGAAGGCGGTAAGACCCGCAGGCAGGCGCGTTGTGCAAAGCGGACGCATCGGCGCCCGCCGGAAGAATCACAATCAGGCATGAGCAGCTGGCAGCGGGAGCCGCCGGTGTATCGAACTGGCACTGTAGACAGTCGCCCGCCGGCAAGTGATCGGCATGCACATGGCCAGACTGCAGCAGCTGCGCACCCAAAAGCAGTACCAACAGCAGAGTTGGTAGCCAGGCGGAATTGAGAGCGAACCTAGGGGGCATCATGAGGCCAATACTGTAAGCTAGCGGCCGTATCCTGTCCATACTTTTGTGGCGCATCTCAGCGGAAGACTTCGTCTGCCGATCGTTTGTCACCGGTTGGAAGGCGGCTCGTTATACGAGCGCTGTGACCACCTCGATCTGCAGGCCAGCAAGCACAATTATCTCCCCCCGAAGAGTTGCCGGGCCACCATCCACCCAGAAGATGCGCTTCTGCGAGCACGTGTCCACTGGGTTGGGCGCTATGACGCGCGCGCCATACTGCTGGATGGTGGCGACGCCTCGTGCGCCGCATGCCTCTCGCTACATCGATCGGTAAACTGCTTGTCAGCCTTACCGATCCATATATTCGGGACGGGAATGGAGTCAGTATCCGGTTCCTGCGGGGCCGAGAGAGCCACAGCAAGAGCACTTATACACCACGTTTACTTACCCCACGAGTCTAAACACGCTGCACGCAAACTCGTTGCTGCAGGGGGGAAATGGCGGGACCGAATTGGTTGTAAATCGCCACGTCGGCAGCATCGCGACCATAGCCAATCGCCACGTAGCCCCCTTTTTTGGACGCTTGTGTGGCATCAAAGGTAAACCAGCGATCGGCAACATAGGCTTCAAACCAGGCATGGAATTCCATCGGTTCAAGGCCATGCAAATAGCCGACCACCATGCGGGCGGGGATACTCAGGCTTCTGCACAGGGCTATACCCAGGTGCGACAGGTCCCTGCACACGCCGGACTGGTTCTGGTTCACTTCAATGGCTGACAGCGATGAAAAACTACTACCGGGCTGGAAACCGATCGATGTGTGTAGCCAGCGTTCGATTTCAGCGACCTGATCATAACCCGGTTGCTGGCTGGCGGTTATGTCTGCCGCCATGTCACCGAATCGGTCCGATTCGCAATAGCGGCTGGGCAACAGGTACTTCAGCACGTGGTCCGGCAGATTCTGAACATCGACAAAGGCTCCACCAGGCGCCTGGTCGATAGTGTCGGCGGTCATGATACGGGCAGCAGTAGACAGCTTGAACTCGCCTGGAGGGGCAACCAGCCGCTGGCACAGGTTGCCGTAGTCATCAGTAAATTCAAAAACGGGCACACTGGGGTAAAGCAGGTACTGCTCGCTGGCTATCCACTGCTGGGCACCGCTCCTGGGTCGCAGCATTAAAATCAATGGCGTAGGAATCTCAATGAAAAACTCTATTTCACAGCTTGTCTGCAACCACATACGGAAACCTCACTGTTCAAATACTTTACCGGGCAGGGTTGTTACCTGGACATTAACAAACATGCTGGCACCGAGCGGCCCATGAAAAGGCCCGCTGATACGTGGCACGGACTCCGGTACTCTGGCGACAGCAACAGCACTGTATTCAGCACCGACAATAATGCCCCCGGTTGGATCTAACCCTTTTCAACGGGCTCCAGGGATAAACACTGCAACAAGTGCATGAGCGGAGCCTGGCTGGCCGGACAGCATGGGGACCAATCACTGTAGCTACAGAATCTGTACCAACACCGACTAAAAAACAGGCGGCTAGGCCCCGGTGACGGGCAGCGGCCCTCAACAGACCTGCCGAATCACGGCAGGAGCCAGGACCACATAATAGGGTTTGCTCTGCACTTTGCACACCCTGCTGTTCACGCCGCTGGTATCGAAATGATATATCGGCTGGAATGCGCAAAACGGTGATGAAGAGGTTTGCTTTACTTCACCCGTCGTCAAAAACCTCTTACCCACTATCCTGGATAGGCGGATTGTAGATGCACTGGTTAACACATGCAGGGTCGCAAAGGCACGTAATCCCCATCGTCCTGGCGGCAGGGATTATCGACGGCATAAGCGTCAGCCGCAAAGTGCTGTGCTACCTGGTGGTATCGCTGGACAGTGATGTCACCGTTGATGGTGAGGCTGGGGGCACTGAAATCGAAAGTAGCCAAGGCCAAGGGGTTGCCCTGTATGCTCCTGTACTAGTGCAGCCATAGCGAACAGAAAAAAAAGGGCCCACCGTTCACGGTGGGCCCAGCCGTCCCGCTGCGTTGATGTCAGGTCTGGTGGATTTCTTGCGCCGCGCGCTCGCCGGTGCTGATGGCACCGTCGATATAGCCGAATGTCTCCACCGCGGTGTGCTCCCCACAGAAGAAAACATTGCCCTCGCGCAGCCCGGCAGCACCCCACCATTCAGTGTAGTCACCAAAAGTCTGGGTGGAGTAGGATCCCTTGGACCAGGGGTTGGCCGCCCACTTGGACAGCATCGCGGTGCCGGTAAAGGCCGCACCGGTGCCCGGGAATATCTGGTCGACGATACCGAAGAAGTGGTTCAGGTCCTGCTGGCGCGGTGGCGCGAATGGCTTGTTGCCACCGATGTCCCTACCGTAGTTGCCACCGAAGAAGTCAACCAGGATGCCGTCGGTGGAGCCCGTCACCGAAGTGGAGTCCCAGGTGTCGAACAGCTCGGGGCGACCCACATAGGTCACGCCGTTAGGGGTGAAGCTCTCGCCGTTGACCAGCAGCGTCCGTGCCCACGGGCGGGTTGCACAGTGAACGGCCATCTTGCCGTTGGAGCCAAACGCCATGCGCTCGATCGCCATGCACTTCTGCGGCCGAAAGGCGTCGTACAGGCGCGGTTCGATATCCACATCCTTGAGTGTGGAGAACGGCAGCGCCAGAACCAGGCGATCACAGATGTGCTCGAAGCCATCCTCAAACGTCAGCGTATAGGGGCCGTTGATATCGCCCCTGATCGCCACCAGCTTGCGGCCGGTCTCGACGGTGCCCTCCGGCAGTTCCTCGACCATACGTGTCACCAACTGGTCGTTACCGCCTGCGATGCGGAAGCGCTCATCGGTGCCGGCCAGCGGCAGTGCAGTATTGACCGGGTTCCACGCCAGCAGGTAGATGAGGTTAAGCGCCGTGGTGTCCTCGGGCTGGATGCCGTACTCGGCTACGATATCCGCCTGGAACACTTGCCCCATATTGGAGTTGGCACCGATTCCAACATCGTCCAGCCAGCTGTTTACGTCGATATAGTCCAGCTCCCTGTGCATGGCGTTGTGGCTATCATAGGTCGGCACCCAGGGAGCCTCCTGCTGGGCACGCTTGAAGATCTTGTAGACATCGCGCCATTCGGCGTTTAGCTGGTGCTCGGTGTAAAGCTGACCGTTGATGAAATACAGCTCGTTGCCACCAGGCACCGCATTGCCGTTTACATCCTCAATATCCAGGCCCAGGTTGTTGGCCAGGTTGCGAGCGTAGGTGTGCTCGGTAGAGATCAGCTCGCCACCGCGCTCCACCGGAGCGCCAAAAATGGTGCGATTGGTCAGGACGCGGCCACCCAGGCGGGTGTTGCCCTCGAACACCCTGCTGGGGGTGCCATAGTTTTTGTACAGGCGGTGTGCACAGCGAATACCGGCCAGGCCACCACCAATGATGGCGACACGCCCCGGATCAGTAGCGCCACCGGCCACAGCTTCCGCGCGGCGCGGCGCGGTACCGAGCGCAGTGGCTGTACCGACGGCCGCGGCGCCGAGACCAAGCTGCTTGAGGAACTGGCGGCGAGCCTCCGAATCGGCGCTGTTGCCGCTGTGGCGCACTCCCTCATTGATGATGTCGAGACTCTCGTCGGCAGAGATGCCGGTTTTTTCTGACAGGGCATCTGCGGCGCGCAGGCGGCGCATCAGGCTCGCAATTGGAGACAGGGATTTACGACTTCTCATGGTTTTGTTCCTGCTGGTAAATAATGGTCCGGTTAGCACTTGGGGCTACTGCGGCTGCGGGACACCCATGGCGGCATCGCCCCAACCGATAGAAATGAAGACAATAGCCAAGTGAAATACTATTTATAGACGAAAAAACAAGCGACACCGACTTTTCTGCTGTCCATAGCGACGACCAATAGTTGCCCGCATCGGCAGCCAGTTTATGATATGTTATATCGTTACTTTTAGCGGCCACTGAAGTTGCTGTAGGTAGCCAATGGTCGACAGTGCGCTATCGCGCTGGATAAAAGTTGCCGTCACCTTATCGTCAGGTAAAAACCCATGAGCGAAATTACCCGGATTCTCGACCATGCCGAGGCAAGTTGTCGCGCCAGTGGCGCCAGGCTGACGGAAAAGCGCAGACGCATACTTGCAGGCTTGCTGCAATCGCAGAAAGCCCTGTCAGCTTATGAACTGATTGAATACATGCGCAAGGAATTTGACGAATCCCTGCCACCGACAACGGTGTATCGCATCCTCGACTTCCTGACCGAGGAAAACCTGGTACACAAGCTCCACCTGGCCAACAAGTACATCGCCTGCTCCCATATCAGTTGTGACCACGCCCACGAAGTACCGCAATTCCTGATCTGCGATGCATGCAGCAACGTGAAGGAGGTCGGGATTAAAAAGGCCCTGGTCGCCACCCTGAAGCGCAACGTAGAGAATGTGGGATACGTCCTCAAAAGCCCGCAACTGGAGTTACATTGCCTCTGCCAGGAATGCGCTCATGAAGCAGCATAAACGCAGTTGCAGCCGCGCCGGAATCACGCTGAATTGTCTGCCCCTGGGGAAAATGCTAAATTGTCGCCCGCTGTTGTCTGCCACCCGGCAACACCCCGCCCCTGCCGCGCCGCAGCCTCCAACAGGGTTACCATGATCTACCTCATCATCAGTTTTCTATCCCTTATCGCGGCACCCTGGCTGTACCGAATGTGCGTCAGTCGCGCGGACCTGACCAGCCTTCTGGACGGATTCATCTTCGCCGCCATTGGCGGCATGTTGCTGTTCGGGGTACTCCCCGAGGCCATCACCAACGGCGGCTGGTTGGCCCTGCTGTTCCTGGTGCTCGGCCTGGTGCTGCCGGTGCTGTCTGAGCGTATACTGCACCACGGCGCCGGGAGCGTCCACCGGGCGGCCCTGATGCTCGGCCTGACCGGCCTGTTCCTGCACGCCATGACCGATGGCGCCGCCCTTGCCACCGGTGCAGCTAACCACGGCAGCGCCGACTTCCTCGCCTTCAGCGTGCTGTTGCACCGCCTCCCCATCGCCCTCACCATCTGGTGGTTCGTCTATCCCCGCTACGGCAACCGGGTCGGTGTGGGGCTGCTGCTGTTGATCGGTGTCTGCACCACCCTGGGCTACGCCTACGCACCCGAGATTCTGGCGCAAATGAACACCCGGAGCATAGCCTATTTCCAGGCATTCGTGGCCGGTTCACTGATGCACGTGCTGGTTCACCGCCCCCATAGCAGCAATCACTGCAGTCACGGCGCCCGAGCAGCCTGGCCCGAGGGCCTGGGTAATCTGCTGGGAGCTGCGCTGGTGATCTACCTGGCGTCCAATCACAGCGGCGGCCACGAGCTGGCCTGGCTGCACGAAGCCGGCGCGACCCTGCTCAATCTGGCGCTGGAAAGCGCGCCAGCCCTGCTGCTGGCCTACCTCATCGCCGGTCTGGCGTCAGTGTTCATGCCGGCGGCTTACGTGGAATGGTTGGCCCGGGGCCGCCCCCTGGCACAGTCGCTGCGGGGCGTGGCCGTGGGCCTCCCCCTGCCGGTATGCTCCTGCGGCGTTGTGCCCCTCTACCACACCCTTATACAGCGCGGTGCCCCACCCACGGCTGCCATGTCCTTTCTGATTGCAACCCCCGAATTGGGGATCGATGCGGTGCTGCTGTCCCTGCCACTGCTGGGGGGGGAGATGACCATTGTCCGGGTGCTCGCCGCTGCCGTAGTCGCCCTGACCGTGGGGATGCTGGTGGGCCGGCTTACCCCAGCACTCAAGGGCATGGGCGCTGGCCACAGCACATGCGAAGAGCCCCTCCAACCCTTGCCCCAACGCCTGCATCAGGGGCTGCGTTTCGGCCTGGTAGAACTGGTGGATCACACCGGCCCCTGGATCGTCGCCGGCCTGCTGCTCGCGGCCCTGGCCCAGCCCCTGCTGGCCGGCGGCCTGGTCGAAAACATCCCGGCCGGGCTCGCTGTGCCGATCTTCGCCCTGATTGGAATGCCGATCTATGTCTGTGCGTCCGGCGCGACCCCCCTGGTGGCGGTGCTGCTGTTCAATGGGGTGTCGCCGGGTGCGGCGCTGGCTTTTCTTATAACCGGGCCGGCCACCAACCTCACCACTCTGGGAGTACTGTCTGGCCTGCATGGTCGGCGCATCGCCCTGATCTTTGCCGGTGTCACCTTCACCACGACCGTCTGCCTGGGCTATCTCACCGATGGCCTGCTGCCTGACTTTAAGGCCGTCGACCTGGATTCCGAATCCCACGCCCACTCGACCCTGCAGTGGCTCGCCCTGGCGGGGCTTTGTACTCTGTACCTCGCCTCACTTCTGCGCCGTGGTGCACGGGCCTCGCTGCTCGAACTGTTCGACCAGGGTGGGCCGCAGCCCCACGCACATCACTCCCATTAACTTCCGCGGCAGAAACATTGTCAATAGCTGCCGGGCTTATAATGCCCATCTGCCGCGTGACATATCGCGATGGGCCTGGCCTGCGGGAACCGCCGGCTGCAAAGGGCTTCGCAGAAGCGGTGCGCCGAACCGTCTCCCTGGGGTCACAGTGCTTGTGCGCGCAGGCGCAGCGCGTTGCCAATGACCGACACCGACGACAGGCTCATCGCCGCCGCCGCCACGATGGGCGAGAGCAGTACGCCAAGAAATGGATAGAGAATACCCGCCGCCAGCGGCACCCCGGCCGTATTGTAGATGAAGGCAAAGAACAGGTTTTGTCGGATGTTGCGCATTGTGGCCTGGGCCAGTTTGCGCGCCCGAACGATGCCACCCAGATCGCCCCTGACCAGGGTGATACCTGCGCTCTCAACTGCCACATCCGCGCCGCTGCCCATGGCGATACCCACATCGGCTTCGGCCAGCGCCGGGGCGTCGTTCACCCCGTCACCGGCCATGGCTACCAACAGGCCCTCCTCCTTCAGTTTGCGAACCAGCGCACCCTTGCCTTCGGGACTGACACCTGCGTGCACCTCGTCAATGCCCAACTCCCGCGCCACCGCCCGCGCCGTAGTCCCGGCATCCCCGGTGGCCATGACAATGCGCAAGCCAAGCTCATGCAAGGCGCGAATGGCGACGGGCGTGCTCTCCTTGATGCGGTCGGCAACCGCGACCAAACCCGCGAATTGCCCGTCCACGGCGACAAACATGGCTGTCTTGCCCTCAGCCTGAAGTGCCTCGGCCCGGGACAGGTTCGCGATTTCAACGCCAAGCTCCTGCATCAGCGCGCGGTTACCCAGCGCGACCTTGCGGCCATTGACCGTACCAGTGACGCCCTTGCCGGTCACGGCATCAAAATCGGTGCTGTCCTGCCGCGTCGCGCCGCGCTCCTGGGCGCCGTCCACGATCGCTTCGGCCAGGGGGTGTTCGGAGCCGCGTTCCAGCGCGGCCACCAGGGAAAGCAGGTCGGCCTCGTCGATGTCTGCCGCTTCCACATCCGTCAAGGTGGGCTTCCCTTCCGTCAGGGTGCCGGTCTTATCGACGATCAGCACATCGACTTTGGCAAAGCGTTCCAGCGCCTCCGCATCACGAATCAGGACACCCGCATTGGCCCCACGACCTGTGGCGACCATGATGGACATGGGCGTAGCCAGGCCCAGGGCACAGGGGCAGGCGATGATCAGCACCGAAACCGCCGCGACAAAGGCGTAGGACAGCGCAGGCGGTGGCCCCAATATCCACCATGCAACAAAAGCCAGCAGCGCCGACGCAACCACCGCCGGCACGAAGTATTCCGCCACCCGGTCCGCCAGCGCCTGGATCGGGGCGCGGGAACGTTGCGCGCTGGCGACCATCTGCACGATACGGCTCAGCGTTGTGTCGCCACCAACCGAGCGGGCTTCCATCAGGAAGCTGCCGGTCTTGTTCAACGTGCCGCCGGTGACCGCCTCGCCCTCGACTTTCTCGACCGGGACCGGTTCACCGGTGATCATGCTTTCGTCCACCGAAGAGCGTCCCTCGGTCACCACCCCATCCACCGGCACGCTTTCGCCAGGGCGCACCCGCAGAATGTCACCGGTGCTTAATTCATCCAGGGGAACGTCTTCCTCGCTGTCGCCACGAACCCGCCGCGCCGCCTTGGGCGCAAGATCCATCAGCGCGCGAATGGCATCCCCCGTGCGTTCACGGGCAGCCAGTTCCATGACCTGCCCGACCAGCACCAGCACCAGGATCACCGCCGTCGCTTCGAAGTACACCGGGGTCATCCCCATGCTGTCCTGCATCTGCGCGGGCAGCAGACCGGGGGCAAGTAGCGACACGATCGAGAACAGGTAAGCGGCTCCCGTGCCCATGGCAATCAGCGTCCACATATTGGGAGAGCGGTGCTCAATCGACGACCAACCGCGCTTGAAAAATGATCGGCAAACCCAGACAACCGGCGTCGCCAACGCCAATTGCAACCAGCTAAAGAAGGTGTGGCCCATCCAGTCGGCAAAGGGGATGCCGACATGACTGCCCATTTCCAGGATGAAAATCGCCAGGGCCAGCGGTGCGGTGATGCGGAGACGGCGCTTGAAGTCGACATACTCCGGGTTGGGGCCGCTGTCAGCCGAAGGCGTCATCGGCTCTAATGCCATGCCGCACTTGGGGCAATCCCCCGGGTGATCCTGCACAATTTCGGGATGCATCGGACAGGTATATTCCGTCCCCTCCGGCATCGCCCTGGGCGTGGGTCGGTCGCCAAGATAGGCGTCGGGGTCAGCTTCGAACCGGGATTGGCAGCCAGAGGAACAGAAGTAGAACCGCTCGCCGTCGTGCCTGGCGACATGCGCGGCCGTGGCACGCTCTACTGTCATGCCGCAGACCGCGTCCCTGGCCGAGCGATAGGTGCCTGGGTCTGCGATGAACCTGGCTCGGCACCCGCTCGAGCAGAAATGGTAGGTGTGCCCTTCATGCGTGGCCGAGGGTTTTTGTGCCTGCGGATCGACGGTCATGCCGCAAACTGGATCGCGGGTAACTTCGGCTGAGCCCGTGTGGTGATGTGCGTGTGCCATGGCATATCCTTTCCGTTGGCAACCAGAATGATGGACCGGTGATCCAATGTTTCCAGTCGCTGGGGGTCGAAAGGCCAAGAACGGCTGATTTGCGAGTGCGCAAGTATAAACCCCCTTTTCGTGGAAAAACCACCCCGGCCATCCCGCAACAGCACGGCGGTTTCGCAGCCAACAGCGATCAACCTCCGAGTTTGAATTAGCGCGTTGTTTACCGTCAGCGCTTCCCAGTTCTATGGCCTGTGGAATGGGAGACGGAGTAGCGTATACTGGCACCCTGTCGCGTTGGGGAGGGTATTTCTTCCCCTGCCAGTTTTAACGAGATAATCGATCCATGACACAACTTGTCACCCTGGCCCACCGGGTTTCCAGCATCCATGGCCGATATGCTGAAATTCACGACACGATGTTTTCAGTCTCACTGTTCAAGAAATTATCCAGGATCAAAGACAGTGATCCACGCTACGGCGACATGGAAGCCGAACTCAAAGCGATGGCAGAGAGCCTGACCGAGATTTCTTCGAGCCTTCACCACGCAGCAGAAATTGAGCCCAGCACCACCTTCAGCCGCAAGATGACCCTCACCCTGGAGGGCTATATCGAGGAACTCTCCTCCTCGATTTTACTGCTGGCCGTGATAAGTCATCGGCGCGATAGCTGGGGCCGCGGTGAGGCACGCTATGATTCAGAGCAGTCGCGAATCGACCGGACGCGCTACGACGAATCGATGCAGCGACACAGAAGGCTCGGGGTTCAACTCAGTAAGATGATTGAGCGGCTATAACTTTTTTGCGGTCGCCCAATTTCCGGTAGTTCTCGACACCCCGCACTGGGGGGTGCCGGGTCGATTTCCGCCGTATGTTTCACCGCGCTAGCCCTGCCCCTTACCCACTAATCCTGCTGGGACGATCAGCTATTGGCTCTCTTGACAAATTCTGATTTCAGCATCATTTCGCCAACTTTTTCGACGCGACAATCGATATTGTGATCGCCATCAACGATGCGGTTAATCTTGATTTTGGTGCCAATTTTTAAAACGCTCGAGCTGCCTTTAACTTTCAGATCTTTGATCAGCGTGGCGTTATCGCCCTCATAGAGGTCATTGCCATTGGCATCTTTCACCTTAACCGGTTCTTCACCGTGATCATCGCTGGAGGTTATTGGCCATTCGTGTGCGCATTCCGGGCAGACCAGTAAACCGCGATCTTCATATGTAAACTGTGATTGGCATTGGGTACACGCAGGACAATTGCTCATGGGTGAAGATCTCAAGTAGGGATTTGAAGACTTATAACTGATTCTGGTGCCCGTAGGCTGGTCTACTTTTTAGGTTTGACTTGGGACTTGACCGAAAACCTGTATCCAGCAAGTTTCACAACCCAATAAGTCGCAATATGCTTAAAACCTGAACGCAAGCACGTATTTTTTGCCACGCGATTATTCACATCGACCAGACAAACCACGGTAGTCAAATTCATTTCTACCATTTTTTGGGCCAGAAACTGCTTGAATTTTGGATAAAATCCCGTGACCCGATATTCAACACTTATATACCCATCGTAAGCGAAAACATGGCCCGGTTCGAGGTTAAAACCAAAGTGATAGTGTTCATCATAGTAATAGTCTCTGATGGAAAACCATTCATAACCCACTACCTTGCCATCTATCAGGCCGACGACTGCAAAATCTCCCCTTTCAAACCTTTCCTTGAAGAGATGTGGCGGCTTGCCTTCACATAATGACATTCCGTGAATATCTCCAGCGACTGCCTCTCGAACCTGCCCCCTGCCCCTGATCAAACGATCAGAAAAGACTGGTAGCTGAGATAATTCGAGCAGAAGCAGACAATCGAGATATATGAATTTGGCAGTAAACCTGATAAAGACGGCCTGGACGAGTTCAAGTGAAGTTTTCGATTTCAGACGCCGCGCAAAAGAACCCATGTCGTATGGAACCATGCTGGTTTCCTATTCTCACTTATTTGTGAAGATCCGTCAGGTAATCATAGATTCTATAAATTACCGAATAAAAGGGGTTTTTAAAAACCGTGACACCCACCAGAACCCGATCCTCTTGGGCAATGTGGGACTTGTACTCTTTACTTTTCCCTTTACCCTCCAGCAAGTCAAAAAAGTGCACGCTACCTTCTTTGAAATACAACTCCGCATCGTACACAGCAATCAAAAGACCAAGGGAATATTTGTTATCAAACCCTTGCCGATATGCCAGTTGCAAATTGTAGACACGGTTCCCCAGGTTCAGGTTCAAAGTACAAGCAATTGGATCGTCATTAAAAAGCAAGATTACTCCACTAATGTGTATTTTTGGTGAGGCTAGTAATTGCTCAAGAAAAATCTTTCTATTATCCAACTCACTTTTACCAATGTTCCATCTATCTTTCTGAAATTCGTAAAGCAACTCAAAAACAAACTCAATATTGCTTCTGCTTACATATTCCAGTTTCAAATCGCCCTGTAATTTGAGCTTACTTCGCTGGTTATAGCTCTTTATCCTGGTTCTTTTGCCCAAACATTTGAGGAATTCGTCAAATGACCCCGACGTCTTTATAACGAAAGTAGAACCTATACCCAATTGTCTTTTGTAGCCCCTGAGGAGATGAAGATATTGATGGGTAGCGGAATCTAAAACCAGGTCCAGAAAATAAATTTCGGAAAACTTAATGTTGTCAAAAATATATTTGTAGAATTCCTGCACCACATATTCTTGTTGAGGTGGTACGATAAATTCCAGATATTCAGCTCTAAACGCCTTATGTCCCTTGGGATTGGTCCCAATCAGTAAAATCCTTGTCGAACTCAGGGCATATTTTATTCTCTGCTTTGTTCTGAATAATGGCGCAATACCAACAAGCTCTTGATCATCGTATGCCAACAGCAATACTAATTCGTCTAACTCTGTCGAGCAGTGTAGCCACCAGTTATACATCCAGGCCCAGGACAAGAACAACTTGTCTGAATTGGTTTTCGAGAGTAATTCATCCCACTCTTTTTCCATCTTTGAGAACTGGTCTAAACCTGGACGCCTAATTTCCAACATAAATATAAACTTTTCGAATTATGCGAACATATTTGGATTCAACTCCAAACATAGGGCCACCCCCGTAAGATTATCCATAACGCACACTTAATCATTTCGTTAGACGGCATTAGTTCTAATGGATACTTTCTCGCTATACCGCTAAATGGTGGAATCACCTCCCCAACCGGTTAGGCGCCGAACTGGGCTTCGGATCCTTCAAACACTACGGCTGGGATGGCCCGCGGAAAAGGTCGAAAGCTTTCTTCGTATTCTAGCTGGCATCGGCACACCAGACACGTTGGGGTAGTAAGAAGAATAAACGCGCTTCTTCTTGAAGTCCACGTTGGCTGGACGCCAATTCGACCTCTAATCACAGAACGGCGGTCGCACCCATCTGTCACGATAGTTGCACGCCCTCTTTGGCAGGGTTGTAATAACCGGGGGGCGGTTATCAGTTCGGCTAGTGAGATGTAATCGCCCCATGGCGCTATCTCCACTATGGCCCTCCCGCCAGCGAGATCGCAGCCGACTTGAACCTCGACGGCCCGGTAGCGGCGATTACTCTCAGGTGGTTCCCCTGAATTGAACCACAGGCCAGACGGGGCCGGCACACCGGATAACCTCAATCATCACCGGGCATTCGATGCGCGATCCGATCTATCGGCAGTTACAGTGACTGTGACACCACACCAGGGCACTCCTCGATCGCACGCAGTTCGATTAAACACACGCTGCAACCACAGCGCCTGGGTCACCAGGGCACTCGTTTAATATACGATGAAACATATATACGGTTTTATGTATATATGTAATAATGCCCGATATGACCATAGGGGACAGCCCAGGAAGGACAATGATGAGGCGCTCCGCTCTATTGGTATGCACAGGGCGATTCGCCCGCCTCGCCGTGGCGTCTTCTATTCAGGCGTTTGCGCTCACGAAAACCCAGGAGAGTACGTCCTGCTCATGAATCCCGTGCAATTCTACAAATGCCTAAGCGATGAAACACGATTGCGCTGCCTGCTGTTGATTGAGCAGGAGAAGGAACTGTGCGTATGCGAACTGACCGAAGCCCTGGAGGAAATCCAGCCCAAGGTATCACGCCACCTTGCCCAATTGAGGAAGTGCGAGCTACTGATCGATCGTCGCCAGGGGCAATGGGTTTTTTACAGGATTAATCCGGCGCTGCCGGCATGGGCCAAACAGGTACTGGCGACCAGTGCCAAAGCCAACAACGCCTTTGTGGACGGCAACCGAAAAAGGCTGGCTGCCATGGGTGACAGACCCCAGAGAATAAAGTCGTGTTGCTAAAAATCACCTGCGACCGAATGGCGATACTGGAGATGCGTTAAAAAAACATATCAAGGGCACCTCTGATTAATTCGGTGACGCTTCAGGCCTTGCGTCGCGTTTGTCCACAAGGCGCAGTCGTACAGGAAGGCTGGTTGCCTTCCAAACGGCTGTAACGCAGTAGACGAACGCGACGCACCAACAGTAGGCGCTCTAAGCGAAGCCCCGCAGGGCGGGCCTCTGGCGCCCATTGGACAAGGGGGCGGCCATCCGCTTGCACCACTCGTCAAGGACAACCAGCCTTGACCTTCGCGGCGCGCCTTGCCAATGAACGCCAGAGGCTCCGCTGAAGCATTACCGAATTGATCAGAGTTGCCCAAGAATATATTCGCGATGTAACGAATTTACCATGCATACTCGTCTACAAGTGCTCTATCAGGAAAACCCTCAGCGGGCAAAGCTACTGGCCCTCATACTGGCTGTGTTCCTCGCCATTTATTTTATGCCGGTCGGCAATGGACGGTTTGAAAATGCCATACTGGAAGGCTTGCGGCTCACCAACTGGTATGCCCGCGAACATGTCATATTGTGTTTGCTACCGGCTTTTTTGATAGCCGGCGCGATGGCGACATACATCAGTCAGGGTTCAGTTATGCGTTATCTTGGGCCCACCGCTCCCAAGCCTATCGCCCTGGGCGTGGCCTCTGTCTCGGGCACTCTGCTGGCGGTCTGTTCCTGCACAGTATTGCCCTTGTTTGGCGGTATCTACAAGCGCGGTGCCGGATTGGGAGCAGCCATTGCTTTTCTCTATTCCGGCCCGGCGATCAATATCATGGCGATTGTTATCACCGCCAAGGTACTGGGGGCGGAAATTGGTATCGCCCGCGGGATCGGCGCGATTGTATTTTCGGTGGTGATCGGCCTGCTAATGCATTTCCTGTACCGCAGGGAAGAAGCGGCCCGCTCAGCTACCACTAGCCGGGGATTCGAGGCCGAAGGCCAGGAAAAGTCACCGGCGCTACTGATCATTTTTTTTGGGCTCATGGTCGCCATCCTGGTATTTGCCAACTGGGCTCCCGCCGATGCTGGCTGGTGGCTGGCGGTGTTTAGCTGGAAGTGGCCCATTACCGCTGCATTGAGCACGACATTGGGGCTGCTACTGATCTGGCGCTGGCAATGGTCACCAGTCCAGCTTGGCCTGTTGGCGGCGGTATTGGTTGCCGCGATGTTAATGGCTCCCGGACATCCCGAACTGCCCTTTGCCCTGGGGATTGCTGGGCTGATGATCGTTGCCATGACCCGCGAGCAGGACCAGGAATGGGCAGCGCAGAGTTGGGATTTTGCCAAACAAATTCTACCGCTGCTGTTGGGTGGGGTGTTTATCGCCGGTCTGGCCCTCGGTCGTCCCGGGCATGAAGGGCTCATCCCCTCCGAGTGGGTATCGGCAGCCGTGGGAGACAACTCATTGTCTTCCACCGTCATTGCATCGGTAATGGGCGCACTGATGTATTTTTCAACGCTTACCGAAGTCCCCATCGTGGAAGCGCTGATGGGGGCCGGGATGGGCAAAGGCCCGGCGCTGGCATTGTTGTTGGCAGGTCCCGCGTTGTCCCTACCCAATATGCTGGTAATTCGTACGATTCTCGGCACCCAAAAAACCGTCGTTTACAGTGGCCTGGTAGTTGTGATGGCCACCACCACGGGCTTCGTCTACGGCAATTGGATTTGAACAGGAAACAGTGAGGACAAGTCAATGAAATTCACTATTTACGGCAGCGGCTGCGCCAAGTGCAAGCGACTCACCGCCAATGCACAGTGCGCGGCTCAAGCGCTGGGCAAAAGTTGCGAAGTAGAAAAAATCACTGATACCAATGCGATTATCGACGCGGGCGTGATGCGCACACCGGCGTTGGCGATCGACGGTGATATCGTTATTGAGGGCAAGGTTTCCAGCACGGATGAGATCAAGGCCCTGCTGAACCGGCCCGAATAATGCACCAGCACACGCCAATTTATTTATCTGGCCCATGCAGAAAAAGAGCTCGCGAGTTTTTCACCCGGGTACAGAATGTCCCCACTGCTGTTTGCCTGGACACCACTTGATCTCGCGTCGATTTTGCGCACATGCTCACTCCGACGTAGCTATGGCTATGGCTATGGCTATGGCTATGGCTATGGCTATGGCTACGTTTACGCTCGCGAGCACGCAAAAGCAACGCGATACCTGCGCGCTATCTCAGGCAGCTGGTGCAATATCCGGGGCTAAAACCTCAAAACATCGCATCGCCCTACAACAAAACAAACCAGACAGAACGAGGAGAAAATCAGTGACCATCAAGGTAGGTATCAACGGATTTGGCCGTATGGGCCGTTTAACCTTACGCACGGCATTTGATTGGGGCGACGTAGAGATCGTTCAAATCAATGACCCGGCGGGTGATACGGCGACTCTTGCACATCTGCTCACCTTCGATTCGGTGCATGGGCGCTGGCAGCATGAAGCTACCCACGATGGCGACACCATGCTCGTGAACGGAAAGTCTATTCTCTGTACCCGCAACAGAACGATTGGAGAAACGGATTGGTCCGGCTGCGATGTGGTTATCGAAGCCAGCGGAAAAATGAAAACCACGCAGCTATTGCAGGCCTACCTGGACCAGGGCGTAAAACGTGTAGTGGTTACCGCGCCGGTAAAAGAAGAAGGTGTTCTCAATATTGTGATGGGCGTGAATGATCAGCTCTATGACAAGACACTGCACCCTATCGTGACGGCCGCCTCCTGCACCACCAACTGCCTGGCGCCGGTTGTCAAAGTCATCCATGAGAAGTTGGGTATTGTGCATGGCTCCATGACCACTATCCACGACATTACCAACACCCAGACAATTCTGGATGCACCGCACAAGGATCTGCGTCGAGCCCGCGCCTGTGGCATGAGCCTGATTCCTACGACTACCGGCTCAGCGACAGCCATCACCCATATATTCCCTGAGTTGAAAGGCAAGCTGAACGGCCACGCGGTGCGGGTGCCACTGGCCAATGCCTCCCTGACCGATTGTGTGTTCGAAGTGAGCCGTGATACTACGGTCGATGAAGTGAATGGCCTGCTCAAAGAAGCTGCCGAGGGTGAGCTGAAGGGTATCCTCGGTTTCGAGGAGCGGCCGCTGGTATCCATTGATTACAAGACCGACCCGCGCTCCAGCATTATTGATGCCTTATCAACCATGGTGGTAAACGGCACCCAGGTAAAAATCTACGCCTGGTACGACAACGAATGGGGTTACGCGAACCGCACTGCAGAATTGATGCGCCGGGTGGGCCGACTGGACCAGGAGTAAATCTGCGATGAAGTGGCTCTCACAACTTTCACCCGAAATTCGCCAGTACATGGTGGTGACCGGTAACTACTGGGCATTTACGCTGACAGACGGTGCCCTGCGTATGCTAGTAGTGCTGTATTTCTATGACCTGGGATACAGCCCGCTGCAAATCGCCATGTTGTTTATCTTCTATGAGGTATTCGGCGTCATCACCAATCTGGTGGGTGGCTGGCTCGGTGCCCGCTTGGGACTGAACAAGACCATGAATATTGGCCTGTTCATGCAGGTTGTGGCGCTGTCGATGCTGCTGGTACCGCCCAGCCTGCTGACTGTGCCCTGGGTGATGGCTGCGCAGGCGCTATCGGGTATCGCCAAGGACCTCAACAAGATGAGTGCCAAAAGCGCTATCAAACTATTAGTGCCCGCCAATGCGCAAGGTCAACTGTATCAATGGATCGCCATTCTCACCGGCTCCAAGAATGCACTCAAGGGCGCAGGCTTCTTCCTGGGTGGGGCACTACTTAGCGTATTTGGCTTCAGGGGAGCGGTACTGGGTATGGCTGTCGCGTTAGCGGTAGTCTGGCTCTTTAGCATCCTGACCCTGAAAAAAGACCTGGGCAAAGCCAGGAGCAAGCCCAAATTTACCGAGATTTTTTCCAAGAGCCGCGCCATCAACTACTTGTCAGCTGCCCGCATGTTCTTGTTTGGCTCCCGCGATGTCTGGTTTGTGGTGGCCCTGCCGGTTTATCTCGCCAGCGAGTTCGGCTGGGACCACTGGACCGTGGGCGGGTTTCTTGCGATATGGATTATTGGCTACGGTATCGTGCAGGGATTTGCCCCAAGACTTACAGGGAGGAGATCGGGCAAAGTCCCCGACGGCAGACACGCGTTGGGCTGGGCGATTGCGCTGGGCGCTATTCCCATGATGATCGCCCTGGCCATCACTTTTCAATGGCACACGCATGCAGTACTGATCGGGGGTCTACTCGTATTCGGTGCACTTTTTGCCGTCAACTCTTCACTGCATAGTTTTCTGATTGTGAGTTATGCGGGAGAAGATGGAGTGTCATTGGATGTCGGGTTTTACTATATGGCCAATGCCATGGGCCGGCTGATCGGCACCGTATTATCAGGATGGCTGTATCAGGATTATGGGCTGGCAATGTGCTTGTGGGTTTCTGCCGGTTTTATCCTGCTCACTGCATTGATATCACTTGGGCTGCCGAAACACCAAGTGGCAACGTGAAGTCGAGCATGACCAGTTTTACTGGTTTGTTGCCGCCAGGCTCCTGGGGGCGCGAGCAAAGCCAGGTCCAGGGGAGTCGGTCTGCTCATGATTCCGCTTTCCCGGCTTCAGACCCCGCCTCGGGTACCAGAGCCATCAGCGTATTCAATTCCTCAACGAAGTCGGCGTAGAGCTGCCAGCCGTCCTCCAGAACCTGCTTGTCGGCGAGAATACACAGGTTGGCCCTGCCGCAATAGCTCCACATGGTGATGTTCAGACAGGTGCCGTTGAAGACCTGCCCGGTGGAAAACCAGCTATCGAGTTTGTAACGGTTCAGGTAGATGGGTTGGGGCGGGCCGGGCACATTGGAGAGCACCACGTTGGCAAACAGGCTGAACTCGCCCTTTTTCTTTTCATGGTACCAGCGCAGACCTTGCATCAGCCAGGATGGGCAGATCTGCATGACTGAACTGATGTCGGCCCCCGCCTGGGCGCAGGCCTTGAGGTGCTCCTTCATCGCCGAGGCCGCCTTGCTGGCCTCGCGCAGGCGTTGCAACGGGTCCTCGATGTTGGTGGGCAGCCAGCAGTAGTCCATGGTGACGTAATTGCCCAGGCCAGGACTGTCGGTGGGGCGTTTGCCGGCGAATGGCGTGGCGGAAATCAGGGGATGCTGGTCGGGGTCGTAGTCACGGGCGATGAAAAAACGGCGGATCGCGCCGGCGCAGCAGGCCAGGAAGACATCGTTGATGGTGACACCCAGGCCCTTGCTGACTAGTTTGAAGTGGTCCAGTGGCATATCGTTGCAGACGAAAGTGCGTCCTGGCGAGAGGATCGCATTGATGGGAGTTTTCTGCATTTTGGCTGCGGAGGGGACGTCCTTTCCCTCTTCCTCGAAGCGTTTCTCCAACGCGATTTTTGTACGCATGCCGCTGACTACCCGGGGAACGTTTTTTACCAGTATTCCAGGCAGGTCACGTACGGCCCACCACAAGCGCTTGCCCCAGGAGGGCCATGGGCGGGGATGCCATTCGGGCACCTGTTCAGGCTGCCAGCCAGGCTCGGGGCGATAAATCTGTTGCAGCGACCACGCGGCCCCGACGCCGTCCACGTAGGCATGGTGAACCAGCGTGACGATGGCGACCCTGCCATCCTGCAGTCCTTCCACTACCCATGACATCCATAACGGCCGGCTGCGGTCCAGTTGGTAGGCGTAGATCGAGGACATGAATTCACACAACGCCCGGTGGTCTGCCGGCTCGGGGCAGGACACCCGGCGCAGATGGTAATCGAGGTTAAAGTCTGGATCATCAACCCACATCGGATGGTTGATGCCCAGCGGGGCGGAAGCATATTTCCAGCGGAAGAAGGGAATCAGGTGCAGGCGATCTGCGAAATCCTTGCGCCAGCGCTTGAAATCCCAGCCCTCCGGATCCGTTGTCGGGTCCAGTATCGCCACTTTGAAAGTGTGCTGGTAGGCCCTGGGGGTCTCCATGATCAGCATCATCGAGTCGGTGCCGCCCATTCTTTTCATGCTGCATCCTCCCGCCTGAACCCGGGCATTTATAGTTTTTCAGATTTCGGCGCTCAAAAAGCATAAACGCCCGCTTTCTCGAAGTCCACGATGATTTGACGGCCATTCGCAGGGCCATCAAAACGAATCCCTGGCAGCGTGCCGACAAACACACCCTGGTCGCGCTTCAGATGCATCCCTGGCTTCGGTAGACCCACCCCGCGAGCAACGCGAGTGTTTTGGGTGGCAGGCAAGAATCGGCAGCTCTCTTTGATCGAGTTCCCCTGGTAGCTGGATTATACTGCTCAGCCTGTAAAAGCAGGGTCGGTCGGCCGGTATTGATTGCTGCCCAAACCAGAAAAGGAAAACGCTGTGTGCGATAACGCTGACTTGCTGGAAACGAATCTCGACCAGCCGGACCGGGGGAGCTTGGCTCGGTGTGCGCCGTCCACCTACGCCATAGGTGATGTTCAGGGCTGTTTTGATGACCTGCTGAGGCTCCTGGAGAAGCTAAATTTCGACCCGGACATCGACCGCCTTTGGTTTACCGGTGACCTTGTCAACAAGGGGCCCAACTCCCTTGAACTGCTGCGCTACGTTAGCGGCCTCGGTGGCGCCGCCATCAGCGTGCTTGGCAATCACGATTTGTATCTGCTGGCGGCGGCTTCCGAGACGGTCAAGGTTCGCAAGAAGGACACCATCACCGAGATTCTCGACGCCCCGGACTGCGAGGAACTGTTGTTCTGGTTGCGACACCAGCCGCTTTTGCATCACAGCGAGACGCTGGGATTTACTATGATCCATGCCGGGCTGCCTCCTCAATGGGACTTGAATACAGCCCGGCAATGTGCGCGCGAGTTGGAGACGGTGCTGCAGAATTACCAATACGAGGATCTGTTTCCCCATCTTTCCGGCGATGGCCCGCTGCGCTGGAGGGATAACCTGGAAGGCTGGGAGCGGCTGCGGTTCATCGCCAATTGCTTCACACAGCTGCGTTGGTGCGACCTGAGTGGTCGTATCGACCTGCAAGGTAAAAGGCGGACACTCAAGACCAAGAAAAAGTGCTCGCGTCCCTGGTTCGAGATTCCAAACCGCTCCAGCAAGTCGATGCGGATACTGTTCGGACACTGGGCGAAGCTGGTGGTCTCCCCGTCGGCCAAGAGGGCCCCAAAGGTGATTCCCCTGGACACCGGCTGTGTTAACCGCGGTCGATTCACTGCATTGCGGCTGGAGGACGGGCGTTACTTCAGGCTCAAGTGCAAGAACGAGGCGATACCCTGGGTAAGTCTCGCGCCATCGGAGAATTCCAGCGGGTAGAGAACGGATGCGCCCTGTGGATAGCACTATTCTCCCCCTCTTGCCCAGGTCCAGCAGCATTAGGCCATCACCTCAAAGGTGAGAGAGCACTAGTTCTGGGGAAATCGAGTCGGCACTCGATGCGCTGAAATTGCGCCTGGGGGTTTATACCTGGAGTTGAGAATCAGTTCCAGACATTGAACCATTTCCACTCCGTCGTCAAAAAGTCGTGAAAGGCCGGCAGTGGCTGGGGTTTGCGGGCGGAGGGGGGAGGCCCTCCGCAGAGCAGAAGATGGACCTGAACGGAGAACTGTAACGATGGAGAAAGAAAACCTATTCTCAGAAAACGCGACCGCCGCAACTGAAATGGGGGCTTGCCCGGATCGAGCGACATTGCGCCAGCGCCTCGCAAATCGTCTGCGCGAGGTCATCGGCAACCCGGTCATCGAAGAGAAAGAACTCGCCGCCTTCGACATCGTGATGGGTCGTCGCGATGTGCTGAAACTGGGCAGGAACTCGCTTGTGGTGGCTGGCCTAGTCTCCGCCGGCGTACCACCGACAGTCTGGGCCCGACGTGACCCCTCCCTCGGCGTGCATCCGTGCGAGGTCGGGCTAACGCCCGCGGAGCAAGCGTCGGTCACCAAGGCGGTCGACGTCAGTATCGGCACCGAACTGTTCCAGCAGACCATCTACGCCGAACCGGTGGTGTCGCCCCAGGCCTCCGCAACGCATGCGGTGATCGAGGGGGCCCGGCATCGATACCGGCTGCAGAGCGCGCTGGACTCCCTCACCCCGACCGAGGCCCAGTTCCTGGACTCGGGTCACCACTGGGGACCAGCGGAGCTGGTGCAGCTCGAAGAGACCGAGAATGGCTGGGAGCTGGCCCACTACCGCCACCCGTGGAGCGCGCGCGAGGACGGTGCCACCACCGACGGGCTGGTGCGCGACGTGATCATGACCGCGGCGGACGGGCTCTCGAACCCGGTGAAGGTGCTCACCATCTCCAGCCCCTACAATAACTTCGTCACCGCTGACGGGATGTCGGGCGCTGCCTACATCATAGTCGTGATCGATCGCGATGCCGACGCCGGCGGGTATCTTTGTGTGGGCACGGGGAAATGGGCGATGACGGCGCCATCGGACGCGCCGCCCGAGTACCCAGTAGAGTGGAAGTCGATGGGGCTGCCGTTCGTGTTGCGCTTAGTGACGGGATCGGAGCTGTGGTGGGACGACAAGTACGTCGACATGGGCCACACCGATGCGACGTTCCCGGCCGAGTACATCCCGGCCAAGTCCACCGAGCATATCGTCCTCTACTATCCCAACGGCCCTCGGGTCATCACGCTGGCCGACAACGGCACCCCGGGCTATGCGTACCTGTGGATCGACATGCTCATTTACCCGTTGGCCGGCCAGCCGAAGCCGACATTTCAGACGACGCCGAAACTGATCCACCTGCAAACAAACACGGACGTGCCCGCCAGTGGCGTCAATCCCCCGTACCGGACCGACTGGCTCGTGTTCGCCTCCAACACCAAGAACAGCGACGGCACCTACGAATTCACCACCCTGCAGGTCGGGCATGACGGCTCGACCCAGCGCGAAACGCTGGACATATGGCCGGAGAAGGGGATTTACGGGCGGAACCAGCAATACCAGAACGCCTACCAGAACCCCAACCGCTCCCGAGTAGCCGCACCTCCCGGAGGAGTCCAATTCGACTACTCCCATATGTTCAACGTCCATTCATTTTATGGGACGTTTAATGACGGCTTCGTGAAGCTCGCTCACTTCCAGGGCATCGGGCTAGCGGTTTTTTTGGTGGCATCGGACGGTGAGACCTCCTTTATCGCCGGCCACTTCCCGCTGGCAGTGCCCGACGACGCCGGGATCGGTGAAATAACCAACCTCAGCGGCGGTGTGAGCAAGTTCGACGGCTTCCGGTTCATGGCCAGCGACGCCAACGGCAACCTGTTCCTGATGCGCCATCGGCGCGCCGTCAGCCCCGGCACGCCCTATTCGGCACCCATCTACGGCTTCAACGACGCTGACGGCAACCCGAAGCTCAATTACAACTACACGGACAACGATCCGTTCCCCACCGGGATCGATGCAAACTCCAATCTGTATACCCTCGATGAGTGGATAGCCGCGTCGAACATGGGTTTCACTAGTGAAAGGTTTCTATACAGGAACATCCTGTTGAATGCTGCGTTGGCATTCGCCACCGACGATACCGTTCTCTCCCAGGCCAGCTGGCTCGGCAACACCTTCCAGGCCGCCTATGCGCCGCGGCGCTTCCCCTTCGACAGCGCTTACATAGTTGTCCAGCGCGCCCAGGGCGGGAGCGACACCGATTACTCGGCCTACTACATGCACAACAACATGGTCACCAAGACCTGGCACAAGCGCCAGATCGCGACACAGGCGCTGCCCAGAGATCCCGGATTGAACGAGTCGGGTGACCACTACCACGCCACCGTCACGCCCGTGAACGCCTACGGACGGCCTGTCTCGATGCTGTCGGCCGACAACGTCAACCTGGTGATCGAGGTGCGGGCCGATGCACCGACCACGGTGGTCGACGACACCCACAACCTGTACTACGACATCGACCGCTACACGTCGTTCATGGCGGCCCCCGATCCCGCATCGGGCCAGCTCGCCGCGGCGGTCAAGGCGGAGAGCTTCGGCCTGGTGCTCTACGCACGCCTTGTCGACACCTCCTCGCTGACTCCCTCGCTGACCGACACGGCCATGCTCGCCACGACGGGGACGACCTATCCGTGGCAGAGCGCTAACCTCGCTGCCCAGGCCCAGCAGCGCATGGGCAACGACGGCAGTGACACCGTTGCGCTGCTGGGTGACGCCGCGCCGCTGGCGGACACCACCCAGTACATCTCCGGCGACTCCCTGACGGCCGCCAGCACGCAGGGTAGCTGGGACTTCAAGGGTGGCTTCAACCCGTCCGGGGGCAACTCGGGCAATCTCGGCAGCCTCGCCACCTACCTGAATACCTCGGGACAGACCATGGTCGGCGCGTCGTTCAATTTAAGCCTGGCCGCATCTCCCGATGGCGTGACCATCGATCCCCTCACGGCCGTTACGGCGCCGGCGCCCGGCGTTAGTGGCGGAGCCCGGTTCACCTACCCGACGGGAACCGTGACGCCAGCCACGGCCGCAGCCACGTTGGCGGTGTCCTATGGTGAACTGGGCGGTATCTGGTCGAGCATATCTCACGCGCTGCACGATGCGCTGCACTGGCTGCAAAACGTCGAGGCGGAGGTCTACAACGACCTCGCCGAGGGCGCGGTGGAACTGGTGGTCGACGTTGACAGCATCACCGCAGTCGTGAGCGCCGACATCATGAAGGCGGTCAACGGCGTCGGGCAGGAGCTCAACGAGGTTGTCTCGAGCGTCGAGGAGTACGCCAGCGTCGTCGCCAATGTGATCACGACCATCGTCGAGCAATCGTTCCTGTACCAGCTGATCGAGGACATCATCGCCCTGATCTCACTGTTCCAGCACCTGAAGGATATCAAGTCGCTTGCGAGCAGCCTGCACGACCGCTTCGGTGCGATCCTGTCGGGCCCGCAGCTGATTCCCGCCGACTACAGTTCATGGGACGAGTTCCAGAAATACTTCGGCCTCAACAATAATCTGGCTGACCAGATGAACAGCCTGGATGTTTCGTCAGTCGCGACAGAGGTCGCTACCGACGTGCTGGACACGATATTAAAAAACCCCGTAAACAAGGTGCTTTTTAAGCTCCTGAGCAGCGTGGCCAATGCCGTCGAGGAGGAGTTGCCGAGCCCCCCCATCACCTTCAACCCGAACGAAGCGATTATTGATGCAGTGATCGACGACGTCACGGCGCTGGAAACTGATCTGGTCACTGCATTCGCAGACCTTACCGGAGACATCATCGGGGACGCCGTCTCGCAAGTAGCGGAGGACCTGGCCAATCCGCAAAACACCTACAAGAACCTGACTGCAGGTCTGGAGACACTCGTTACACAATTTGAAGACGACGTCATCGAACCTGTTCTGGACTGGCTGGACGACGTCGCCCGCAGTGGCCCGGTTCTGGTACAGGACGCCATCGATCAGGATCCCTTGATCACGGTTGACCTCACTGCACTCAAGGATCTACTTCACCTGTTCGGCATCGGCAAAAAAATCGATAGCACATATACCGTATCCGCCAAGGACACGGTCTTTTTCCCGATGGCGATCGTCATGTGGGCAGCGCTCTACACCAAGAATGGCAAGAGCATCTCGAAGGTCGAAGACATCGATTCCGATTCGCTTGCCACTGCACCAGGTCTTCTCGCAGTCACCACCTCCAAACCCGATTTCAAGTTTGCCAATCTGGCAGTTAATTTCGTCGCAACCGAGATAGTCGCTGGTATGTGGCTATTGAATGCGAACAAGAAACTCGACAACCAGACGTCTCCGAGCCTGGCCGTGTTCAGGCAGCTAAGCAGCGCGCTGCAAGTGATTCGTCGCATATGCAATACCATCAATGTCGTCGTCCAGGACTCCGACTCCGATGGCGACGTAACGGGGGCTGTCGACGGTGTCGAATTAGCCTTCGCATACGGACAGTTATTTCTTGCCCTACTCGGCCTCCAATCGGAGATTGCATCCGGTGGAAAAAGTGACGGTGGTGCAAGCGCCGGTTGGCCGACCGACCCATCGCTCACCGACATCCTAAATTCTATCGGGGCGCTGTCGACGATCGGTGCGATCGGCTATGGCGCCTACAAGACTGCGACGAGCAACCCCAGCACTTCGGACATCGTTTCGGTTACCGGGCAGTCGCTGGCTCGCGCCCAGGGCATCATGACATTCGCCTGGGATTTTCTCGTCCCGGCGGACGAAGACATTTTGCCTTTCTTCCTCGCTGTTATCGCCTTCTGTCCTGTTGGCTTTGTGTTGCAGGCCGGCGCTGTCTCCGGTGCGCTGGGTGGACCTGGCGACGGTTTTGGCAGTTGCCCGCGCAACAATGGCAGAGGCAAAGGAAAGGGAAAGGGGCGCCCTTGATCGATACTCCTGAAGCCGGTCAACTTTATTATGCATAGGCAGGTCATGAGGCGCGGATCGATTCTGCCTGCCCTCATTTTGTCTCCTGCTGCAGCTCTGCCGGCGGTAGCGGGTGGTAACCTGGAGGTCTGCCATTTCTCACCGCAAGGTGCTGGGTTCAAGGCGGTTGCTGTCAGCCCGGAATCGGCTGAGCGGCACCGCTGATGGAGGCTTTTTGGCAACACATTCGACAGATCAGGAGCGTTAGCCATGGGGATTAGGCGGGTCGTCACCGGCCACACGAAGGATAGAAAAACCACGATCGCGAGTGATTCGACAGTTGATGGTGAGACGGCTGCGCCGTTCCCGGGCTTTGAACAGCATACGATATGGGGAGCCGACGGGCCGCCAACCTTGCCTAACGACGGGTCAATGGCGCCTTTTGCAAACTATTTCCCACCGCTGGGGGGCTTCAGGTTTACCGTGGTCACTTTTGCACCTGAATCAAGTACCAAGCTTACTTACGTCGATCCGGAAGCTGTGCGCTCTGAACTGGAAACAATATGGCCAGGCTTAGTGGCGACGCAAGATCCCGATAATCCGAGAATGCACGCATCAGCTACGACCGACTTTATTTACGTCATTGCCGGCGATATCTCGCTGGAACTGGGCGATGGACAAGAAGTACATCTGTCTGCCGGTGATACACTGATACAAAATGGCACGAGACACGCGTGGCATAACAAAAGCAAAATGCCCTGCCGCATGGTCGTATGTCTGGTAGGAGCAAACCAACAACCAGCATCGGCTTCCTGACTCCACAATAGTAACATCATGTAACGGCAAACCCAGCGAAGCCGCGCATCAATCTTACGCGGGTTCACGGGCTTTTTTGGGCCCAATTGCAAATTTCGTTTGGACATCATCTGGGCCCGGGCTTCCTGGGGCCATAGGTAAACACTGACGGTCCCGGCATCGAATAAATTCCGGCGAGTGATGCATCGCCTCTGATAGGGCATTCTGGCGAGCTGGGACTTCCCGATAATTCCGTGCCCAACTGGGGTTTCTAGGGTTAATTGACCATGAGCTAAGACATGGATCAACCCAACCTCAGCCTGGACCGCCGGACGCACCGACACCGCCGATGCCCGCGCCCAGGGCGTGTCGGGCTGCGCTCGGACGACACGATTGGTTGCGGTTCAGGCGATCAGAAAAATTGGGGCGTCAGGCAGCTAATGCAGAACAGCGGCGAATAACCGCGTAGTTGGACCGGCACATACATAAGGCAGGAGATTAGCGCTCATGCCGAAACTGAGCCGCTATAAGCTGGACATTTTGCTGTCACCCGGATTTACGAGAAAGGTCAGCCGAAAAACCTGTCAACCCTTTTTTGATGGAGGGGGGTAAGTAGTTACCATATAGCTACAATTAGACTGCTCCCCACGCATGTGGGGGCATATAGCCTCCGGCGGTCACAAATTTTCTTTTCGTGGAATCGCCGTCTTCTACCGTTCTAAACGCAAATAAACACCATGGGGACTACTGTTCGCAATAGTCGTAATTTCCTTCTTATTTTCTTATGCTTAAGTCCTTACCCGAAAGCGGATAATATGAAAAGCACCATGATCGTAAATTCACTGGAACGCCACTGCTGATCTTGGTAAGGCACTGCGGTATTGATCGGAAATGCAGGCAACCAACATGACTGGCGGTCAGCTCGGATTGATACGGCTGCGTTTGCTTGTTGCCTGTAACGACGAAATTCGCACCACAGGGCAAACAATATGGCCAAAGTAGGGAAGAAGAAACACACGCCTGCACAGAAACGTGCAATAAAATCCGGGGCAACTGCCGCCGGTTTGCCACCCCCCACTGATTGGCGCACGAGCGATGAGCATGAACTTGCGAAGCGCAAACTCCGTGCGAGGGAAGAGCGTCACCGGATCACCAATCTTGAGCCCAAACATCCGATTTTTTTCGAATTTTGAGATCTGCTCGCCAAGTGGTATGACCTATCGCGCCGAGATCCGCGATCTCCCTTCACGGCAGTTCTACTGTAGCTGCACTGATTTTGGCATCAATGGACTCGGTACCTGCAAGCACATCGAGTCGATCCTGCTCCAACTTGCGCGTCGCCACCGCGAGGAGTTCAAAACCGCCGAGCGCATCTCGTCGAAGCGAGTGGACATCGTGCCGGACTTTCCGGCTGGCCGCCTGCGTGTGGAGCGCAACATCGGGAAACTGCCGCCCCGACTGCGCGCACGTTTCGACAGCAGCGGACTCCAGGTAAATGGCCTGAGTGCTGAAGAACTGCTCGAGGAATTCAGGGCCTCGCGTAGCCGATCTATTAGGATTTCAGATGAAGTTCCGCCGTGGATTGAGATGCGAGGCCGCGAGCAAGACCGCATCATAAGCCGCCGCGAATATACCGCAGGCGTTGCCAATGGCACGCAACCGGAACAGATTACACATAGCCCACTACTCCCCTACCAACGCGAAGGTATGCTGCACCTTGCCTTCAACGAACGCGCGCTGCTGGCCGACGAGATGGGCCTCGGCAAAACTATCCAGGCGATTGCAGCCTGCGCGCTCCTGCGCCACCTCGGCAAGGCGCGACGCGTGCTGATTGTTACACCCGCCTCGTTAAAGACTGAATGGGAGGAGCAGATCCTTCGATTCTCTGACCTGCCGCTGCGTCTGGTATTCGGTGGGCGCGCGCGGCGAGCAAGGATCTATGCCGAACCGGATCCGCCGTTCTTTACAGTTTCGAACTACGAACAGATTCTTGCCGACAGTCTCGACATCAATGCGCGGCTGCGTCCGGACATCGTCGTGCTCGATGAAGCCCAGCGGATCAAGAACTGGTCTACCAAGACCGCTCAGGCGGTCAAGCGGCTGGAAAGCCGCTACGCTTTCGTGCTGACCGGCACGCCGCTTGAAAATCGGATCGACGAATTGCGCTCGATTGTCGATTTTCTCGACCCTGCTATCCTGGGTCCGCTGTTCCGCTTCAATCGCGAGTATTACGAGCTGGACGAGCGCGGCCGTCCAGCGGGTTACAAGAACCTCGATAAACTGCGTGAAAGCGTACGTCCAATAATGCTTCGCCGCCGCAAGGCGGATGTCGAGACCGAGCTCCCAGACCGCACGGACCGTACACACCTGGTCAAGCTCACGCAGGCAATGCGCGATGAATATGCCGCACTTAACAGGCAGGTTGCCGACCTGATGGCGCGATCAAAACGACGCGCTCTTACCTCGAAGGAGCAGGACCTGCTGATGGTTCTGCTGAACATGCTGCGAATGATCTGCGACTCACCGGGGATCATGAAAGACAACCCCTCACGCGACTGCCCGAAACTCGACGAACTTGCCCGAGTTCTGGAAGAGTGTCTGGAGGACAGCGACGTCAAAGTTATCGTTTTTTCGGAGTGGGTCGGCATGCTCGATCGAGTGCGGGAATGGGCGGACAAACACCGCATCGGTTATGCCTGGCACACCGGCTCAGTCCCGCAGAAACAACGTCGCGCAGAGATCCTCGCCTTCCGTCAGGATCCAGACTGCCGGTTGTTCCTCAGCACCGACTCGGGGGGCGTCGGGCTCAACCTGCAGAATGCCAGCGTCGTCATCAATTGTGACTTGCCCTGGAACCCGGCCAAGCTCGAACAGCGGATCGCGCGCGCTTGGCGCAAGAACCAGCTGAACCCGGTTACGGTCGTCAATCTGGTTGCCGAGGGCACGATCGAGCACGGTATGCTGGCCTCCCTGTCACAAAAAATGGAGCTCGCCCAGGGCGTTCTCGATGGCACGGGCGATCTTACCAAAATGACACTCCGGAGCGGCCGCCAGGCATTCCTCAAGCGTCTCGAGCAGGTCATGGCGGTCGTGCCAACGCAAAGCACAGCCGCAACGCCCCCACCGGCAGATCCCGCTGTGCATTTCGCGACCCGAGCCAAAGCAGTACTGGGCGAACATCTCACCCAATGCGATGAGACCTGGGTGCCCGGCTCACCGACGCCGGTGATCATGGCTGTGCTGAATAACGTCGCCGAACGTGCCCGCGTCGAGGCGCTATTCGAGGAAACTGACTGGCGAGGCGACAGGCCGACACTACAGGTTCTCGACACCTCGACCTGGCACGCACTCGAGCAGCTTGCCGGCGCCGGGATGATCAGCATCCATAAACGGGCCACGCGGCCTTTATTGCCCGTTGACGGTCAGTCTGCTCCGCCGCGGTTAACCGCAGAGCAGCTCGCGCGCATCGAAAATCTGAGCATGCTCGCGGCCAGGAAACGCCGGGCCGCAAAGGCTTTGCTTGCCGAGGAACTCACCGAAGAGGCTGAAGCGCTCATCAAAAGTGCCGATGCTGCCGAAGCCGAGGCGGCGGCGATCCAAATGGGACGCAAGACATAGAACATCACACTCTCATCAGCGATCTGGATAACGAAGCCCGATGTCCAGATTCAGAGTCAACCCCGGGGCTCGGCATAATTTGAAAACATCGGCCGCTTTACAGAGCGCCAATGGGGTAAACGAAAACATAATACTTATCTGAAAGCACTCGAAAAACGCTTTGGCTGGTTAGCCGAAGATCCGCAACTGGGCAACCAACGCACGGATGTCGCTGAAGGCGATCACCTCCAGCCAAGCAGTGCGTTTCTGATCACTCCAAATTGAGCGAGTCTTGCTGGTCAGAGTCAGCGTCGGGTTTGAGCACCAGAGAGAAATACCGCTCATGCGGAACAGGGTCGTACTTCATATCGAACCACTTCCGGATTGCCGCATGGCTTCCACCACTCGAGCGGTTTGCTGACTATCTATCTCCGCCCCGTGCAACCCGCTGTCCTTGGCTCTGAAATTTTCAACGCCGAACGTTTCCGTTAAGGTATCCAGCGATGGGCCTCTGTGACTGCATGGAAGTTTCATTACATTCGCCCAGGGAATAGCTGCTGCCTGACTGCAAAAAACACCTTGTATTATTGGCATTGCCATTCCGTATCGAGCGACGTGGTCCAGCAGGATCGGCCAGTCAAAACTCGCGTTGTGAATCACGATGAGCTGATCTTTCAGGTATTCGGCAATCGGGTTCCATTGGGAATCAAAGGAATCAAATCCTGCAGCCTGTTCGTTGGTAACGCCGTGTATCGACTGCGCTTCTTCTAAAATGCGTTTCTGCGGTCGTGTTTTAAACTCTACCGATTCAGCTATCTCTCGATTTCTCACCACAGTGATGCCAAGTGTCACGATATCCGGTGGGCCGTTTTCGTCAGGGAGTCCGGTGGTTTCGGTGTCCAGAGCGATGTAAGCGTCTGGCAGTTGGGTGAAGATCCAAAGCAGCTCTTTACACATTGCCATCACCTCCTGCCACCGCCATCGAGGGATTCCACGTTGACGATGGATCCCAGTTCATAGTGGTAGCGCAAACAATGCCAGTGGACCGCATCGGAGAGCGCCCGGGCACGCATCACTCCGTAACACTCCCCTTTCGCTCTCACGCTTTGGTAGTGAACACCGAAGCTTTTGACTTTTCGTAACGCATCACCGAGCTGCTGGGCTTCACCGTAATCATCGGGATGGTAAATGGCATGTCCAGCCAGGTGCCTGACATCGTGAAGGTTTGTCTGCCCCAGCTGCGCACGGATGACCCGCACCTCCTGGGTGGTCTTGTCGATTCGGGATTCCCGCAGAAAGCGCGCCCGGTGGAAAGACGATTCGGCGATGGCCACCGCTTCATCGGCAGCGCAGTAATAGATACCAAAATCCCGGTTGAAGCGACCGCCTCGACCATCGACTGGCGGGTGGGTAAAGGCCGCCATGATCCAGGATGCGCCATCGCCATAGACGCGGTCTTCCGTCGGCACCAGGCGAATATCACCGATTTGATCGCGCAGCCGGGGGTTGGTCAGCGACTCGACGGCGTAGAGCACATCCCAATCCTGTGGATTGGAGACGCGCTCAAACAGGTGGATCTGCGGGTAGCGCGACAGTATGACCCGATAGACCGTTTCATTGACCTCACTACTGGGTAGCGTATCGATAGCGATCACCAGCCACCCCGCTGGGCATCGAGAAAATCCCTGACCACGGCCAGGTCGACCACCTGACCAGCCAGCAACCGGTCCAGAGGGGCCGTGCCATTGAACAGCGGGTTGTCGTTCGGTGTGGCCAGCCACTGGTCGGCCAGCAGCTGATCGGGCAACAGGATTTGCAGGGACTTGTAGATCCCCAAAATGTAGCTGGCCCTTTCCAACAGGTCCCGCGTCAGCTTGGCCTTCCCGGGCTGGCTCTTCCAGTTGTAAAGGGTCTTCTCATTACTGAGTCCCAATAGCGTCATCTGCTGGGCACCCGTCAGCCGCCACTGGCTGAAGATATTGAAAATCGCCGGCAGCAGTGAACGGGTGACACTGGAACCACGTTGCAGCAGTTGTTCGGCTTGAGCGATCATGGTTACCTCCTGGGCAGTATTTATACTGTAATATTACAGTACTTAAATGCAGCCTAGCATACTGTAATATTACAGTCAATTGTATTGCAGGTACTGATTGGGGGTGTCGGCCTGGGTAGCATGCGAAAGCAACTGCCACATACCAGAAGCCTCCCTATGCAATGCCATACCCTGTGTTACCGGGTGACCGCCAGCAGGGTTGAAATTATCCGGGTACTACATGGCCGCCAGGATCCACAACGCCACCTGAATTAGCCAGGCATAACCCACATGCCCTGGTAAGCATGTGCAGCAGGTATCCTCGTCCCGGGTGGCCGTCCTGGCAGCCCACTTGGGGCATGAGATTAAAGCGATAGTAGAGCCAGACAGCGTAGCTGATGATATCGGGCGGGAATCGGTGACGCTCATCAGTATCCATCACCCGATTCTACCAATTTGGCCGAGTCAACTTGGCGTTACCCTTTCAGCCTGGTGCAGATCAAGGAGAGTTCGGGGTTGCCCGTCAGGCGGGCGTGCATCTGGTAACCGGCGCCGCCCGCGGTCGACACCGGCGACCCGGCGCTGGTCCGCCGGGCTACCTGAACCAGATCTCGTCCCGGTATTGGGCGATGGTGCGGTCCGATGAGAAGCGGCCGCTGCAGGCAGTGTTGAGGATGCTCATCTGCGCCCAGGCACCGCCGTCCGCGAAAGTGGCGTCGACCCGCCGCTGGGCATCGACGTAACTGCGAAAGTCGGCGGCGGTCATCCAGGGGTCGCCGCTACTGCGGATCGCGCCCAGGATGGGCTCGAAGATACCGCCCTCGAGCATGCTGAAGTGTCCGCACTCCAGCAGGTTCACCACCCGGGACAGCTCCTCGTCACCGCTGATGATGGCTTGGGGATCGTAGTGCTGCCGCGAGGCCTCGACCTCCTCGGCGTTCAGGCCGAACAGGAAGAAGTTGTCGGCTCCCACCGCCTCCCGGATCTCGATGTTGGCGCCGTCCAGGGTACCGATGGTCACCGCGCCGTTCATCATGAACTTCATGTTGCCGGTACCGGAGGCCTCCTTGCCGGCGGTGGAGATCTGCTCCGAGAGGTCGGTGCCGGGGCAGATGGTTTCCATGACCGTGACCCGGTAGTCGGGAATGAATGCCACCCGCAGCCAGTCCCTGGCCCGGCGGTCGCGGTTTACCACGTTGGCCACGTTATTGACCAGTTTCACGATCAGCTTGGCCATCACGTACCCGGGCGCCGCCTTGCCGCCGACCAGCACACAGCGGGGCTGAAGCCCGTCGGTATCCCCGCGCACCACCCGGTCGTAGAGGTGGATGACGTGCAGGACGTTGAGCAACTGACGCTTGTACTCATGGATCCGCTTGACCTGCACGTCGAAAATCATGCCGGTGTCGAAGTCGATGCTGCAGGTCTTGCGCACGAGGTCGGCCAGGCGCGCCTTGTTATCCCGCTTGACCGCCATGAACCGCTGAGCGAAGGCGCTGTCACCGGCGTATTCCTGCAGGCGCTCCAACTGGTCCAGGTCGCGCACCCACGCCTCGCCGATGGTTTCGTCCAGCAGGGCTTTCAGCCCGGGGTTGCAGTGGGCCAGCCAGCGCCGCGGGGTGACGCCATTGGTCTTGTTGTTGAACTTTTCCGGGGAGAACTCGTAAAAGTCCCGGAACAGGCCCTCCTCCAGCAGGCGGGTGTGGAGCGCCGCAACGCCATTGACGGAATAACTGCCGACGATCCCGAGGAAGGCCATGCGCACGTGGGGCTGCGGGCCCTCCTGGATGATCGACATGCGCCGCTGCCGGTCGACATCGCCAGGCCAGCGGCCGGAAACCTCACCCAGGAAACGGGCATTGATCTCGAAGATGATCTCCAGCAGCCTCGGCAGCAATTCGCCGAACAGGCTGACCGACCACATCTCCAGCGCCTCCGGCAGCAGTGTATGGTTGGTATAGGCCATGGTCGCAGTCGTTATCGCCCAGGCCTCGTCCCACTCCAGCAGGTACTCGTCCAGCAGCAGCCGCATCAGCTCTGCCACCGCGACCGTCGGGTGGGTGTCGTTGAGCTGGAAACCGTTCTTCTCGGCGAACTCGCCGAAGTCGCGGCCGTTGAAGCGCACCCAGCGCTGCAGCACGTCCTGCAGGCTGGCCGAGGCCATGAAGTACTGCTGGCGCAGGCGCAGTTCCTTGCCCTGTTCGCTGGCGTCGTTGGGGTAGAGCACCATGGTGATCTGTTCCGCCTGGTTCTTGGCTGCCACGGCGTCCACGTAGCTACCGGCGTTGAACTCCTCCAGGTCGAACTCGTCGGTCGCCTCCGCTTTCCACAGGCGCAGGGTGTTGACCGTCTCATTGCGATAGCCGGGCACGGGAATATCGTAGGGCACCGCGAGCACGTCGTGCGTATCGAGCCACCGCACCCGCAGTTTGCCCGGTACGTCGCGGTGGTACTCCGTCCTGCCCCTGAACTTCACGATGCGCGTGTTTTCCGGGCTCTCTATTTCCCAGGGGTTGCCCTTGCGCAGCCACGCGTCGGGCCATTCCACCTGGTAACCGTTCTCGATCTTCTGGTGGAACATGCCGTACTGGTAGCGAATGCCGTATCCTGTCACCGGCAGTTCCAGGGTGGCGCAGCTGTCCAGGAAGCAGGCCGCGAGGCGGCCGAGGCCGCCATTGCCCAGCCCCGCGTCAAGCTCCTCGCGCTCCACCTCCTCCAGCTTGCAGGCGAACTGTTGCAGCGCCTCGCGGGCGGCGTCCTCGAGGTCGAGATTCAGCAGGGCGTTGTTGAGGGTGCGCCCCATCAGGAACTCCAGGGATAGGTAGGCGATCCGCTTGGGCTGCTCAGCCCGATAGCGCTGCCGGGTTTCCCGCCACTTCTCCACCAGCCGGTCGCGCAGCGTCAGCACCAGGGCGTGGTACAGGTAGTAGTGGGAGTAATCGCCCTCGTCCCGCCCGAGCGTCACCGCATAATGGCGCCGCAGCTCCTCGGTCAGCCCCGGGGTCTCATCCTGTGGTGTCGATTCCTGATTCATGACCTAAACCTCCGCTCGTTGTCGATGCGAAACCGTGGAGCTGTAGCCCGCCGCCCGCTACCAGCATCTTCATCGAACGGGGCGGAAGCTGCAAGCGGCTGCCGTCAGCCACCGCCTCCTGTATCACCGCGCTCTCCTGCGCCGTTTCGATGATCAGGTGCCAGTCATCTGTGCGACAGCGGGGTACCGTGAACCCCTCTGTCTCCGGCGCAGTCCAGTCCACCCGGTTGATCTCGCTGTACTGGCAGTAGGCATTGTTGTTCCCCCACATGGGAACGCTGTCCCGCCCCAGCACCGCCCCGAGATCGAAACGGAAACCGTCCACACCCATGGCGCCGACCCAGTAGCGAAGGCTGTCCATGACCAGCTGCATTACCCGGGGTGCCTCATGCTGACCGTATTGCAGCACCTAGTGTCGTTGACGTAAAAGCGCCGGGCCCTCAGCAGCAGCTTGTCGATTTCCCTGAAGCTCAGTGGCGGAAGGCCGCCCCGCTCGAAGATCACATGGGTAGTGCCACCCTGTTAGGGCGTCTTCAGTTGGTAGCGAACGTTGCCATTGGGCGTCAGCGTCAGCCGCTTTGCCGATACCGCCGGGCGGCTGATGTAGCGGCTTGGCCGTCTTCGCATGGCGGAGCGCCGCCCGGCCGTCCTCAAACTGTCCCAAAAAGCGGGTGAATCGTTGACCTATCAATCAGGTAAAACCAAGGATAAGGAAACCTACACGCTCAAGGTCCCCAACCGACCAGAGTACTTCCGACTGGCCAGCTACAAAGCCGCGCTGCGAGCCCACTCGATTATCAATGAGCTATTTTTATCTATTGTTTTCAATGGCTTATTTTCCTGCGAATCGGAAATACCATGAACAATACCATGCTCAGAAATTCCTGCAAAAATTCTTCTCTGGCATCTGGATTCTTTCCCTAGACCAACACATCCAAGCCTTTTTCCGCAACCAGATTCAGCAGTTTTAATGAAGGCCCATTTGGCTTTTTCTGGCCCTGTTCCCACTTCTGTACCGTGGACTTGCCCGTATTCAGATACGCGGCAAACACCGCCTGACTGGCTTTGTTTTTCATCCGGATGCGCTTGATCTGCGCTGCTGTCAATTCTTTCACGGGCGGCAGACACAGCGCATCAAACTCCCGCAAGGTGGTCTCTTTCATTGCACCAGCCTCATGCAGGTCTTTGGCACTGTCGTGCACCACCTCCAGGATCGATTTATCCATTGTCTTCTACCTCGATTAATGCGCCATGCTGGATGGCTTTGGTTAACACCTTGTCACTGTAACGCATCAACTCTTTTGCCAAGTGCTTCAACGCCTTCAATTCATCCATACTGACATTCGCCCGTACACTCTTGGCAAATCCATACACGAAAAACGCTTTATCACCGGATTTATACACCAGCAGGGTGCGGACACCACCGCGCTTGCCTCGACCTCCAACGGCCACACGTTTCTTCATCACATGGCCACCAAGATCGGCATCAATCAGACCACGCTCCATTTCATCAACTGCAGTTCGCAAGGCGTCATCGCATTAACGACTAGCGCTTGCAACCGCCAAAGCAAAAGCGCGGTTCGGTAAAGTAAATCACACCGATTTCAAAGCCCGCACCCCCGGAGCCGTCAAAGGCATCCGAGTAGGTCCCGGCCACGACCCATTTCTTTCCTTCCCAGCGCACGCCAGCCCGGTAGCTTGGCGGTGCATAGGCCTCGCCAGCGGTGCCAAAGACCTCGGCGACAATCGCCGACTGGGGGATCACATCGTAGATCGCGAGTCTTGAGGTGTAAGTAAAACCCCAGGCGTCTTCACCCGTGTCGCCCTGGTCGAGGTTGACCGTGAATCCGGGCATTACGTCGAGCCGGAAGCGGTCATCATTCCAGGCATAGGTAGCGGTCAGTGTCGAAAAATAGGAATCAAAGGCCTGGGTGACCTCGCCCTGTTCGAGATGGTCCGGGTTTATGCCCGTTCCGATAAAGACGGAATAACCGGCGGTTCCTGCATCGTTCTCTGAGAATCGATATTTGGCGTAAAAAAGGGAGGAGGTATAGGATTCCGTACGGTCGCGAGGGTCGTCATAGTAGTGGATAAATTGCGCGTTCAACTCCAAGTTTTCTATGGCGGCGAGCACAAAGTAGTATTGCGAAAATTCCTCACCGACCGTTAGGACCTGAGTGGACACGCCCTGCGGCGCCGTCCACTGGTTGTCTCCCGCAAACTGCTGCGCCTGCGCGGGCGCCATCAGGGCCAGCATTGAAAAAGCACCGATTAGCCACCCGGCAAACCGGGCTGGTGTGATTTTTGAGAAAGCTATTTTAAGCATGTTTCTTGCGTCCATTTCGGGTTTGTCTGTGAACTTCATTTTAAATCAAAATGCTGTTCCTAATTAAGCAAACTGTCCGCTGGTTCCTAAAGAGCCTCTCGTAATGCTCTCAATCTGCTGGTTGTGAGTCCCGATTCATTCACAACCCGGGTTCCGGGCGAGTGATCGTGTAGCCGATCATGATTCCAAGGATAATAGTGGCAGCCACGACGGCGTAACCCAGCACGCTCGCAAGCTTCCCCCACGGGGCGGCATCTTATCAATGGCGTCGAGTCGGGCAGAAGAGTCAGCGAGCGTCAGCGTGCCGGCTTGCATGTGCTGCAACAGATCGCCCAGCCGAGCCAATTTGTTGAGATCAACGCCCGGCGCCTGTGTCGCTATAAACTCGACACGCTGAGGTGAATCAGGGCTTTCCCGAACGGCAAACACGATGTCTGACGGGGTCGACCTGAATACCCCCTCGTAGCCAAACTCCTTCGAAATATCTGCAAGGAAGGACTCCAGCCGGCCTGCGGTGGAACCGTATCGATGGGCCGCGAGCCCAACCTTGAAGATGAATTGCCAGGCGTCCTCGAAGGAAACCACAGAAGGTTCGTGAGGCTCTTTGGTGTCGGTTCTTATGGCTATACATCCCGCCGATAAATAGTAGGCAATCTATCCCGCAAAAAGCATAAAACCCAGGCTATTCCAGCGTGTTCTTGTAGATGACACCGTCCTTCATAATGATGACGAAGTTCTTATGCGGGTCGGCGATCAGGTCGATGTTCTCGAGCGGATTGCCGTCGACCAGCAGCAGGTCGGCATACGCGCCCTCCCGAACCACACCATTGTCACCGGGGTAGGGATCGCGCGGCCCGGAGCGCTTGAATATCTCGTAGTTCTGGCTGGTCGCAATCTTCAACACTTCCCAGGGCTCGTAATAGCGGGTGAGCTTGGCCAACTGCGCCCCCTGACGCTCGGCGAGCGCGGGTGAACCCTGAGTGTCAGTGCCGAACCCGAAGAGCAGGTCGTATTTATTCGCTAACTCGTAGGCTGTATCAGTTCCAGAGATCAGCAATTGGTACTTTTGTTCCTGAAACGAGCCGGCAGGTAACGGGATCGCATCCTCGTCGTTATAGAATGGCTGCATGCAAATCGAAGTATTCGTCTTCTTCATCAGTTTTGCGGTTTCCTCGTCAATCATCTGACCATGCTCGACATTCCGGACACCGCCGCGGATCGCGTTCTGGATCGCCTTTGCAGAGTAGGAGTGAACCGTCACGTAGGTGCCCCAGTTCTGCGCCACTTCGACCGCCGCCTCGATTTCCTCGACGGTGTATTGCGAGACGTCGAGCGGATCCGAGGGCGAGGCGACCCCGCCCCCACCCATGAGCTTAATGAAGACCGCCCCCCGCATCAGGTTCTCGCGCACGCGCTGCATGACTTGCGCCTTGCCGTCTGCGATGGCGACCGACCCCATCCTTTCCTGCGGGATAAGATCCCTCGAATAGCTCTGAGGTATCTCAATCGGGCTACGGAAATCTGCATGGCCCGACGTTTGGGAGATCATCGACCCCGCAGCGTACATCCGGGGACCAACGTACATACCTTCGTCGATCACCGACTTTAGATCGAAGACATTGCCGCCCACGTCCCTGATCGTGGTGAAGCCCCGCATAAGTGTCTTTTCCAACCCATCGGCCGCCACAAGGTTCAGCTTGCCCTCACCAAGCGCGAAAGCGTTGCCACTATAATTGGCCGCCATGCTGTGCCAGTGGCAGTCTGTCAGGCCAGGCATCAGCGTACGTCCGCCGCCGTCGATGACCGTGCCACCGGCGACAGCAAGCGGTTCGGTCGACACAGCGGTGATCAGGTTGTCCGTCACCACGACATTGGCGTTTTCGATCAGGGCCTCGTTCACGCCGTCAAAGACGTTGACGTTTGTGAACAGGATCGGCCCGGAGACGTCCTGAGCAACCGCCGGCAGGGCGACACTCACAGCGACGGCAAGCGCCGCGGTCAAGATCTTTGAGTTTAGTTTTCGCATTGGATTTCTCTCATTGAGGATTGGACGCGGGAGACAAGTAGAAGTAGTCGAACAGCGTGCGGGCGATCTCGGCAATTGCCCGATCCCTGTCCGCCGTGGATGTCTCGCTGCTGTTCGTGAACACGGCGATAGCAAACCGCCGACCGTCGGGGAGCGTGACATAACCGGCGTCGTTGGCAACTCCGCCTAAGGTTCCGGTCTTGTGCGCGACAGGCGTTCCCTTCGGCAACAGCCCCTTGATACGACCATCGCCGGTGCGCGTGCGCGACATGACGCCCAGCAGGAACTCGCGGCTTTCCGGGCTCATCGCCGTGCCACCGTCGATGGCAAGCAGGAGTTTCAGATACGCATTGGGCGTTGTGTGGTCGCGGGGATCCGCCTCGAAGTCCGGATTGGGATCAACCTGGGCCGCCACCAGTGCCGGGTTGTTGCTGATAGCCTCAACGACAGCTTCTGGGGTGACCGATGGCACGCCGTAGAAATCCATGAGAATCCCGCGGACAGGCCGATCGACCCTGAAGTCGGTGATCCCGAGCCTGCGCAGGTTCTCGGTCACCGCCGCTGGTCCACCTGCCAGCCCCATAAGGACGTCGGTCGCCGTGTTGTCACTCTCTGTGATCATCGGATATATCAAGTTCGCTAACGAGAGCTGGACCCCGGAGTAGGGGAATCTCTCGGCAATCGCAACTACGCCGGCGACATACATGTCTTGCGGGACGTCGACCATTTGGTCGAGACTGAGTTCCCCCTTGTCCACAAGATCCATCACTTTCGTGGCGACCGCCACCTTGTAGGTGCTGGCCATGGCGAAGGTCTCATCACCATTGAACGCGATGACCTCGTCGCCGCCGATCTCCTGCGCCGCGAAGCCTATGCGCCCGGCAAGCCCCGACGCGATCTGTCCGATCGCCTCTCCAACGGACTGTCCTTGCGTTGTCTGGCCGTATGCCGGGCTGAGGGTAGCCGCCGCGGAAACCGCGAGGGCTGCGATAACATGACGAAATTTCATTTTTGGATTCTCCTTCTGCGAGATGAGGTTTGGGGCTGTCCCGTTCGATTTAGAAAGACTGCGCCGGGCGGGCCACACCTGCGCCACCCGGCAGCCAAAAAGACGGAGATCAAAAACCGCATGATCCCGTCTCCTTTTATGTTATGCCGATATTATTCTTTATTTATTAAGCAATTCCCCGGCACCAGAGTCATCAACATGAATGTCTGAAAGGCCTGGATTAATTCCAATAGTATGCTTCACCCTCCAATCCTCTTTATCAATCGGCGTAAACTTTCCTTTGGCTTCTATTGGGAAACGAATTTGCTTGCCTGCTTTTACAGGCAATACTTCACTGTCTTTTACTGCGATGACACCATTTACGATAACGTAAGGAACACCGGTGGTAGGGTTACCATTTTCCCCTAATTTAAAAGTAGAATTATCTGTGATCGTTTCAGGGTTAAAAACGGTGATGTCTGCAACTTTTCCTACTTGAATTCTTCCTCTTTGCTTCATGGACTCAAGCCCGGCATCACCCAGGTGTAAAGCTGCCCAATAGCTTGATTGTGCAATCGTAAACATTAAAGGAACGCCTTGTTCACGAGCCATGCGAAAAGCTGTACCACGCGTACCAGCCGTTCTGGGATGGCCTCTATAATCTGACCAATCCGCTTCCCATGGCAATGATTCTCCATCGGGACCAACACCAACCATGGCATCAGCTGCTATGGTCATATGAGGTATTGTTAAAAAATCTTTCAACCAGGGCTTCCGGTATGGAAATACAACCACAACCGATCTGCCTGGCTCTTTTTTCATCAATGCTGCATAGGTTTCGTTGGTAAGGTATGCATTATCAATAGGGTCGAAGATGGTGTCTTCGTATTTGAAACCACGCTTTTCTACCCATTCAGAAGGTTTCAAGAAATCTGCAGTAACGGCTGTTGCTCCGGCAGCGTACGGATAGTACTCCGACCACATATTCAAACCTTTAGCTCTGGCCAGTTGCAGTTTTTCTTCTATTTCCCACCAACCATAATCATTGTTATGGCAAATTAAGAATGGAGCGCCTAACAACATGGCATTGGTAAACATCTCATCAAAAGCTATTGGCGCTTCGGTAGGTGTTTCGTTTAATAAATGATATCTGGTATGAGAAGCTGTAAGACGACCATAATTAGCAGCTGTTTTTTGAGCCGTAAAAACTTCGTAACTAGTTGTTCCCATGGTTATGTAAGCGACAGGAGCTGCCATACCAATTGCACCTTGTCTTAGATCTTCATCTAATATTTCCATTATTGTATTCATTTCGTCCAAAGTTGATTTCGTTGTTGCCCAACCTTGAACGCCATCTTCTGCAGACTTGGCAACGTATGGTCTTGCACCCGCATAATCCATTGGGCCAACCATGTCCGTTTCAGGGTCATGAATAGACATTCTTGTCCACAATAAACTTGCAGTAGTGCCATAGTTTACTTGCCAGCCCGTTTTTTCTTTTTCGTCGTACCATTCCTTAACATTGAATGATCCGGCTTCGAGGTCCATCCCGGAAGTTACACCGTCCCGAAGTGCCATTTTGGTACTGAACACATCCATTGAATGGTAGTGTGTATCAATGAACCCGGGAGCAACCACATGCCCTGTAGCATCAATGGTTTCGGTACCTTCAATAGGAGATTTTGTTATTGCAACGATTTTTCCGTCTTTGACACCCACATTGGCGATATCGTCAAACATGGTTTCAGGGTCCATGACCCTGCCGTTATTGATCACAATATCGTAATCGGCGGCAATGGCCGGTGTGGCTATAGCCGAGGCGAGTACCGATAGGGCTAAGAGATCTCTAAGTCGCTTCATTTTCATTCTCCGTTGAGTTTTTTCGCCGCGTTGCGCAGATATCCCGGCGAATGATCGATCCCCGAGATTTCATCCTGGTTGGGCGCCAATCCGAAATACATGCCACAGAAATCGCGGGCCGGGTCGACGTAGATCCCCTGCCCCATGTTGCCGTGCTTGAACATGGCGCCATCGCTGAAGACATGGTCCCACTGGGCCGAGTTGTAGGCAGGGACTTCGCCGAACCAGTCGGTGCCGTATTGCTCTTCGGTCGAGCCCTTGTAGGCCTCGGGATTGCCCATGGTCTGGATGCTTTTCAGCAGCCTGTCCGAGATGATCTGCTCATCCGACACGACATTCCAACTGGGCGTGTAAATCAACGTGTAGCGCAACAGGTCCTCGGGCGTCGTGTTGTGCAAACCGGCGGCCAGAGGAGTTCCGTCCGGCGCGAGCCCGCACAATGAACGGGTTCTTCGCCCCGATCTTCGACCAGACCCGCTCGTTCCAAAAGTCCTGCCACCGCATTCCGGACACATATTGCGTCGCCAGCACCAGCGTCTGGGTATTCGCGCCGGAATAGCGGAAACGTTCGCCTGCGGATTCACCCGGCAATGGCTTGGCGTTCTTGGACATCTCGCGGAAATCGCCCTTGTTCGGCTCGAAACCGGCCGTGAACCAGTTTGCGATCCACGAATCAGGGTTCAGTAGGTTCTCGATGGTTTCCTCAATATTGAGGCCGGAGGACATGTTCATCACGTTCCTGACCGTCGCCTGCTCCCAGGCCGACCCTCTGAGCTCGGGCACGTAGGTCGGGACCGGCTTGTCCAGATCGATCTTGCCCTCATCAGCAAGCATCGCGACAAGCAGGCCAACCGTCGGTTTGGATGCCGACATCCAGATGTGTATATCGGTGGGATTCATGCCCGGATAGACCTCGAAGACGACTTTGCCCTTGTGGGCCATCATCATCGCCTGAACCTGACGCTTGCCGACCAGATATTCCTTCAGCGGCGGCGTCGGTGTGCCGTCAGCAGCCGTATAGGTCAGATTCAGAATTGACGGATCGATCGCCCGCTTAAGCTTGGAAAACTCCTGCGGCGGAGGGACGTAGGAGCAGTGAAAGAATTCGGGGATATTAAGGTTATAGTAGATGGAATCTTCGTTGCCCGACTGCCAGTTGGGGAAACTGTAGTTCTTGGTCGCCTTTGCGATGAATTCCGGGGACTGGGGCTTTTTCCACCTGGCCATCGGGCTGTCGACTTCAAGTGGCTCGAAACCCGATGCACCAACCCGGACTGGCCCGCTCGTTTTTGCCGCGGCAGGCGGGCTGTGCAGCCCGAGCCCGGCGGCACTCGCCACCGCTCCGACAGCAACTCCGCGCGCCATAAAGCTGCGCCGTGAAATACCGTTCGTAGCGTCGTTATCCCTGTCGTGTTTGTTGCTCATAAATATATCTCCACAATAAAAAACGCTAAATCACAAACTATGAAACCTATTCCTCAAGACGGAAAATCCGGTGTTGCATGCTAAGGAACGCCGGCTTTCCAGACTTGTCACGCAGCAACTCACCAGCCGTTCCTTTATAGGGACCATCTGTCATGATGACCATGTCTTCACCCGCGCTACTCATCGAAATCGGTGGAGGGTTCTCATAAAACGAGACTCCACCTAATGGCTTGAATAAGCGCTCAGCCATGAGCTGGTCGTTGTCAAAATAGATTTTGTAGTCTTCATTGTCCCCTATCCAAAGACCTTCGAAAGGTTCAAGGGCACTACGATCGGCCGTGACTGCAACCAGGGGTATTTTCTCAATATCCAAATACTTTTTGAGGGCCGCTGCGATTACCTCATCGTACACTTCAATACCGCGGTCGCTGTTGGTGAGAACAACGATCCCGAATTTCTTATCCGGTGCAAACAGCATCTTGGCGGTAGCCCCTGCGGACCGACCGGCATGGAAAACGGTTCGCACACCGCCGATATCCTCAACGAACCACGTGACACCGTTGTTTTCACTCAGCTCGCCTTCGACCAGGGGACTGTGCGCCATGTCCAGCAACTTTGGAGACAACAGTTGACTGCCGTCCTTGTCCTTGCCGTCAAACTGAAATTGCAGCCACTTCATCATATCGCTGACATTACTGAGTATGGCTCCGGCCGGATAGACGCTGCGGGGAAAAGGCGCAAAGCTGACCTGAGGTTCGGACGTCCCGTCGTAGACTCCGGCATGGCCAACGGCAAAACGTTCTGCCATTAGATCCGCCATGAAGAAGGAGCTGTGCGTCATGCCCAGGGGCAGAAACAACTCGTCCTTCACTTTTTGTTCATAAGATTTTGCACGGCTTACGACTTGAATGAGGCGTCCTGCAATGATGAAGTTGTTATTGTTGTAGGCCCAGACCTCGCCATAAGGTGTGCGTTGCGGTAGAAATCGAAAAGCCCGCACGGCCTTCTCCAAGGCGTCTTCCCCCGAACTGGGATCCTCAAAGTAGTCGCCTTGCCAGCCAGTCCGGTGCTGGAAAAGATCGATGACCTTCGCCTTCTCTGAAGCCTCACTATCCAGGACCGAAAACTCCGGGAGATACTTCCGAACCGGGGCTTCGAGGTCGAGCTCTCCGCGTTCTGACATTTTAAGAACCACGGTAGACGTAAAAGACTTCGATATGGAGCCGATATAAAACACGGTGTCTTCAGTGACAGCCTGGGGATCATCAAGATTGGTAATGCCGAGGCCGGCCATTTCGACCTCGCCATCGTGCATGATCCCAATGGCTATACCCGGGACTTTGATCTCGTCCATGAGTCGCTGAGCTTCACTCTTAATTTCCTCAAACCGCGTGTCCATGTTTTCCTGGGCAGTTGCCGGCAGGGCGACACTCACAGCGACGGCAAGCGCCGCGATCAATTTCCTGGTGTTTAGTTTCCGCATTGGGTTTTTCCAATTATTGCTTCGCCACTGGAGCCAGGTAGAAGTAGTCGAACAGCATGCGGGCGATCTCGGCAATTGCCCGTTCCCTGTCCGACGTGGATGTCTCGCTGCTGTTCGTGTACACGGCGATGGCAAACCGCCGACCGTCAGGGAGCGTGACATAGCCGACGTCATTGGCAATTCCGCCTACGGTTCCGGTCTTGTGCGCGACGGGCGTTCCCTTCGGCAGCAAACCCTTGATGCGGCCAGCGCCGGTGCGCGTGCGCGACATGACGCCCAGCAGGAACTCGCGGCTTTCCGGGCTCATCGCCGTGCCACCGTCGATGGCAAGCAGCAGTTGCAGCATCGCAAGGGGCGTTGTGTGGTCGCGGGGATCCGCCTCGAAGTCCATATTGCGATCAGCCTGCTCCGTCCACAGTGCCGGATTGTTGCTGACGGCCTCAGCGACAGTTTCCGGCGTGGCCGGCCCCGGCAAGCCGTAGAAATCCCGAAGAATCTCAGTGGTTAGCCGGTCGACCCTGAAATCGGTGATCCCGAGCCTGCGCAGGTTCTTGGTCACCGCCTCTGGTCCGCCTGCCAGCCCCATGTTGACGTCGGTGGCTGTGTTGTCGCTTTCCGTGATCATCACCTCGATCAGGTTCGCCACCGAGAGCTGGACCCCGGGGTGGGGAAATGTTTCGGCAAGGGCGATTTCGCCGGTGACATACATGTCGGGCGGGACGTCGACCAGTTGGTCGAGACTAAGTTCCCCCTTGTCCACGCGATCCAGCACGGTCGTGGCGATCGCCACCTTGTAGGTGCTGGCCATGGCGAAGGTCTCATCACCATTGAACGCGATGACCTCGTCGCCGCCGATTTCCTGCGCCGCGAAGCCTATGCGCCCGGCAAGCCCCGACACGATCTGTCCGATCGCCGCTCCAACGGACTGTTCTTCTGTTGTCTGGCCGTATGCCGGGCCGATGGTAGCCGCCGCGGAAACCGCGAGGGCTGCGATAAATTGACGATATTTCATTTTTTGTTTCTCCTTAGTGTGAGACGAGTTTCGTGCACTTAAGGTTGATTGATGTTGTTGAATTTCTCCGAAAAAAACATCACCAAAGCTTCTTGAGTTAGTAGGTCACAATAAGTTCTCGCTATTGTTTTAACCATTAATTTTTTCACTCCCTATCAGCGAAAGGACTGTCCCGGGCTGGCGTCTTTCAGCTCCTCACAGCCCTTCCCACTGTCGTTTCGTTCACGACTCGGGAAAATCGATGGTTTCCGCATCCAGCGTCCAGCCGCTTAGCATCCACGACTCTCCATCTTGAGTGGCGGCAAATAGGGCCGCCACAAAGACAGAGGTCAAAAACTGCATGTTCCCGCCTCCTTGCTCAGGTTTCTCACCGTCAGTTTTCGACTTTCTGGGGAAAGGCACCCGTGAAGTCAGTTGGCATAGGCATACCGGTCGAGAACTCGGCATTCCACGACGCTTCCGAGATCGGCTCGAAGCGCGGCTTGTCTTCCGGTTCAAACCGGATCGGCTGACCGGGGAAAACCGGAAGCTGCACATCGTCACGCACAACGATCTGGCCGTTGACGATCACGGCTTTCATGCCCGTCGAAGGGATAGCGCCCTGTTCGTAGGTTGAATTGTCCGTGAAGGTTTCGGGGTCAAAGACCACGATATCGGCAACCATGCCAGTCTGGATGCGACCGCGCTCTTGCATGAACTTCAGACCGGTATCGCCCAGATGCTTGGCAGCGTTGTAGCTCATGATCGACATCAGCTGCATCATCGGGATGTTGTTTTCCCGACCAAGCCTTATCGTTTTGCCTCGGGTACCAGCCGTGCGAGGGTGTGTACCGCCCAGTTTCTCCATCGGGTAATCCCACGGGGCGTCGTACGGCGTGGCAGCAACCGCATCACTGGCCATGGTCACGCCCTTCAGCGTCAGCCACTTAGGCTCGTTTTCTTCGGGCTGCTTGAATATGACGATCGGCCTGGTCGGTTCGGATGCGACGGTGGCCTTGTAGGTCTCCAGGGTATAGTACTCACCCGTGACCGGATCCAGCATGGTATCTTCATAGCGTCTGCCGAATCCGTCGATCCAGCTCTCAGGCGCCAGGAACGAAGCATTGATCGTGGTGGAACCCGCAGCGTAGGGATAGACTTCACCCCAGATGTTGTGGCCCTGTTCCTGAAGCTCGATAATCATCTGGTGTGCAAGCCGCCAGCCGTCATTGTTGAAGTGCAGAACGATCGCCGGGGCGCCAAGCGCCACGGCGTTGGCAATGAGTTCCTGCGCGCCGTTGTTCTCGGTCGTGTCGGTGCCGAGCGTATAGCGTGTATGGGCGCCGGTCGGGCGGCCATAGCGTGCACCGACTTTCTGAATTTCGTACATCTCGCGTGAAGAGACGCCCTCTCTCATGTAGCCCACGGTGCTACCGATGCCGGGGGCACCAGCCTGCAGGCCCTTGTCAATTTCCTCGAGAATCGCGTTGCCCTGTTCCAGGGTCGGACGCGTCGCGCTCCAGCCAGTTTTCGCCCGGGTTGTTAAAGCGGCTACGGGGCCATTTACCAGGTAATCGGCGCCATCTGACCCGTCGATGAACATCGCGCGGGCAAACTCGTGGCTAACCGCACAGCCGTAGTTGGCCTGGGTCACACCGTCGCACGATCTTCGTACCATTGCGCCATATAGGATCCCGCACAGCCCATCTCGAAATCCATGCTGCTGGTTAACCCGTCGCGCAACCCGAGGGAATAGCCGATCGGCATCTGAAAGTGGAAATGCGTGTCGATGAAGCCGGGCGCCACGATCTTGCCAGTGGCATCCACGGTCTCGGCGCCCTTCAGCGGTTTCTTGCTGATCGTGACGATGCGGCCGTCTGTGATGCCGACATTGGCGATATCGTCGTACAACGTTTCGGGATCAATGACGCGCCCATTGTTAATAACGAGGTCATAGTCCTTCGCCACGGCTGGCATGGCAAAAGTTGTCAGGCCAAGGAGCAATCCCAGCCCAAAAGATAGTCGTTTTCTAGCTTCCATAATCGCCTCACTGGTTGATGATTTTTTTGAACTCGACACAACTCACCGCGACCTGATTAAAAAATGATGACGTCATTCAGCGTCAAACCGTCTGCCTCAGCGACACTCAAAATGAGTACTTGGCCATCAACTGGAGGCGCGTGGCGGTCCCGGTTGCGTCGTTTTGTACCCGCGTCTTGCCATACATGATCTCCGCACCGGTCGAGAAATTGCCGGTAATGGGGCTCCAGATAACATTCAGATGCCCGATACGACCAGTCTTCAGCTCGAGAGGGCCGCGCGACTCGGGCGTGTCCAGCACGCCATAGGCGTAAGATCCTTGTGTGGTCCAGGTCGGTGACCAGTCATAGCCAAACCCAAATACGGCGGCGAATGACGGAAACGTAGTGAGAGTACCGTCGGCCTCCAGGACCGCGTTGGCGTCGGTACCGGCGAAGGCCATGATGTTTTCACCAGCACCCTCCGTGTAGCTGAGGTGGTAGGTCGCGAACGCCCTATCGCCGATGTTCTGGCGGCCGCCGACCAGGAATGCGTACTGCGCCGCGCTGTCCGAGGGTCCATTCGCGCCGCCATCCCAGTGGAGCTGACCGATGCTCGCTCCAATAGAAACAATACCGCCGTCGTAGTCGTAGTCGGCCCGCGCAGCGAACAGGGGCCACTGCGTTGTGGCTTTGCCGGGAAGGTCGTTCAAATTTTGTATGCCCAAAAACTGCAAGTCCTCTGCAGAAACCGCTAATGTCCCAGCGATCGTTCAGTGTACTGGTGTAGCGTATCTGGGCTGCGCGGCCGCCGAACAGGGCGTCTCCCGCGGCAAAATCAATCATGATCGGTATGGCCTCGAGGAACGTGAGGTTGGTCCAGGTCTGACCGATAATAAAATCGCCCGCTGTTATATAAGCCTGGCGCAGTCGAAACTTGTCGTCGGGCGTAAAGAAGTCCCCCTCGATGAAGCCCCTGAGGGGCACCGCCCCGGGAATGATCCGGCGAATGTCGAGATTGAATCGCGTGTCGTTGGCAAAGAAATCGACATAGGGATCGCCGCCGTACTCAGGCGTACCCTTAACCGGAATTGTGCGCATCAGAAACTGTCGAGAGTCGAGCGTGCCGTCGAAATCGGCGACAAAATCGGCTTTAATATATCCGCCGATTTTCATCCGCGTGTCAGTGCCGAACATCGGCCAGGAAGCCGGGAACTCGTCTGAGATCAGATCATCACTTGTCATAATCTGGTGCGTATCGCGCACACCCCCGTTCAGCCCCTCTACCTGACCAGGATGCGTTGTCGAATCATCTGGGAGTGGCGAACCGGTCATCGCCAGGCTCTCGTCACTCTCTACAACCTCGTCACTCTCTACAACCTCGCCACTCTCTACAACCTCGCCACTCTCTACAACCTCGCCACTCTCTACAACCTCGTCACTCTCTACAACCTCGTCACTCTCTACAACCTCGCCACTCTCTACAACCTCGCCACTCTCTACAACTTCGCCACTCTCTACAACCTCGCCACCCATTGTCTCGAGCTCGAGTTGCTCAATGCGTTTTTCCAGTTGCTTCACCAACTTCTGCAGTTCGAGTATGCGCTCGTCCTGTTCTGAAACCTGGCTCTGCGAATCCTGCGCCTGGACCATCGATGCCGCCGACAGCGCGAGAGCGGCAACCGTAAAGCATAATGCCATCCGGACACTATTCACTTTCCTGGTCTCCAGTGACTTGACCAGAGCAATCTTTGGGTTTTTCGATTTGCATGCCGCTTGCTTCCTTTAGAGTAAGGAGGGACCAGAAATTTACCGCGCAGCGCAGAACCGAAGCGAGCCCGAGAATTGGCTTATCGTTTTTGTATCACGGGGCTCGGCAATAAACCTGATGAAAATATGATGAGGCGTTCAGCAGTAAAGCGACTTCCAGCGCTGGTCGTCCCGCAGCACAGCCAGCCGGGGGTCAACTTTGGCGCCGTAAAACCAGGGGCATTGCTCGACGCGTGCTTCATTCAGCAAAGACAATGCCTCGTCAGTTCTACCCAGGGCCACAAGTGCAGGCGCCATGATCGGGCGCGGACATCGTGGCAGCTGAGCGCTGTAGGCCTTTTCGAGCAGGTCGGCGGCTTCTTCCGTCTTGCCGCAGACCGCCAAAGGCCAGGCCACAAAGCCCAAGGTAGCGGGTATATCCGGCGCCAGGGCCAACGCTTTGTGTGCAAATTCCAGCGCCTGCGGACAGTCGCCGAGCGTGGCGAGGAAAATGCTGATAAACGCGTGGGCAAGATCTTCCTTCGGCCGGTGTTCCAGAATCTGGCGTTCGAAATCCAGGGCCTCATTGACCTTGCCCGCGAGAAACAGGGTGATATCACGCACTGCAGAATTGTACCGCGAGTGCGGATCCAATTCGACGGCGCGGACGGCGGACGCTAGCGCCGCTTGCAGATTGCCCTCGGCGCGGTGAACCAGGGCCCCATAGGCGTAGCTCCGCGCATACCCGGGATCGAGACGCTGTGCGTGAGCGAGGGATTTCTTTCCCGTCTCTATCTCGCCTTGTTGCAGCGCCTCGAACAAGCCAAGCAAACTCAGGGCCTGGACGATGTTGGGGTCTATGCTTAGCGCCGCATGGCAGGCATCGAGGCCAACCCGTAAACCCTCCTGTGGATGAATGAACCCCCGAAAGCACTGGATCATGCTCACTTCGGCTATGGCCGAGTGAGCTGCGGCGTAATCCGGGTCGACTCGCAAAGACTCTCTGAACCAATTGAGGGCCCGTTCCATGGAGTCCGGATCGGGGTTATTGGCAGAGGCCAGTCCTTCCTGAAAGTGCGAATAAGCCTGTGGTTTGGTTTGAATCGAACTTTCCAGTGCCGACCGGTGGGAACACATCCATGGATTGTCGGCCGGAACCGTCAGCATATACCCCCGCTTCGGAATGGTCCTGATGTATTCGCGCCCTTCAGGTTGCAGGGCATTTCGCAATGAATAGACGCAACGGACCAGGGATTGGTAGCCGACCGACTGACGCGGCCATAGATGACAATAGATGGTTTCGTGTTCAACGACCTCGCCCTGGTTTAGGGCCAGCAATTCCAGCAGCGCCATTTCTTTGGGAGGTAAGGGCACTTCACAATCATCGCGCCACAACCCAACGCCGACTTTCAGTCGGAAGGGTCCAAATTGTTGATAGAAGTCTCTGGGCATCAGGTACACCGGCGAACCCTTTGGGGTTAGGGCAGTATAAAGCACCATATGCGCGATTCAATCGGGTATCAAGGCATCGCCCCCCATTCAGTTGGGCCATTACCCCTGCCCTTTTCCGCCTGGAGGTCGCCGCTTTAACACTAGACTCATGATCAGGGTTCTCTGTACAGTTGGCTGAAACGCAATTGATGCATCGCGATGGAAAAGTTGCCGGGCTGTGAAGATAATCGGTATATCCTGACCGAAGGCTGAGGCTCGTGAGAAAAATCAGAAGAAAAACTACGGTTACATGGATTGCTTTGGCCTTCTATGTCTCTGGAATCATTGCTGCCATCGATGCGGTCATGACGACACGCACGGCGCCCGGTGCGATCGCCTGGTCTGTTTCGCTCGTTAGTTTCCCCTTCGTGGCAGTACCCGCTTACCTGGTGTTCGAGCGCAATAAATTCGACAGCTTCAGGCGGCCATCCTTTCTGACTGGTACTGGGCAAGGTTTGACGTTGCTGGTGTCAGCGGTGATGCTCTTCCTTCTGAGCGACAAGTCACCCCTGTTAACCGAGATCATGGTTTCTCTCAACAGGGCGATCCTGGTCGCGTTTCCGGCGAGTTTTGCCGCAATCGTCGTGGATAGCTTAAGCAAATGACCGAGAACAACGAAATACTCGTTCCGAAGAAGCCAAACAGGCGCCGGATGATTTCGGCAATTATTATCCTTTTTCACGCTCTGGGTCTGTTGTCTTCGATTCACGCCATCATGAGCGCGCGCACCGAACAGGGCGCCGTCGCATGGGCGGTTTCGTTGAACACGATCCCCTACGTGGCGGTGCCGGCGTACTGGGTACTGGGCAGAAGCAGGTTCCAGGGTTACGTCAGCTCGCGGCAGGACGAGATGGAGGAGATCGCCGGACTGGAAAAGGCGGCCATCGAGCAGGCTCTCGACTACGCTCTGCCGATGGATCAGATCAGCCCGGCTGCCCGGGCGGCGGTCGGCCTCGCGGGCATGCCGTTTCTGCGCGGCAACTCCCTGGAGCTTCTGATCGATGGCGACACCACCTTTGCCAGCCTTCTCAAGGGGATCGATGCCGCCGAAGAGTACATCCTTTTCCAGTTCTTCATCGTCCACGACGACGAGATCGGGCGACAGGTCAAAGCGCACCTGGTCAAAAAGGCTCAGGCCGGGGTGCGGGTTTTTTTCCTCTACGACGAGATGGGCAGCCATGACCTTCCCCAGGCTTACATGGATGATCTGCGTCAGGCCGGTGTCGAGGTCTACAACTTCCATACCCAGAAGGGGCCCGGTAACCGGTTCCAGATCAACTTCCGCAACCACCGCAAGATCGTGGTGGTGGACGGCAAGGAGGCATGGGTCGGCGGCCTTAACGTGGGCGACGAGTATCTGGGCCGTGATCCGAAGTTCGGTCATTGGCGTGACACTCATATGCGGATCGAGGGCCCGGCAGCACTCGGTGCTCAGCTCTCGTTCGCTGAGGACTGGTATTGGGCGAGCGAACACTGGCTGGATCTGTCGTGGAATCCGGTGCCCTCCGAGGACGGTGATATCCCGGTTCTGATCCTTCCCACCGGCCCAGCCGACGAACTCGAGACCGCCAATCTGATGTTCGTGCATGCGATCAACAGCGCGCAGGAACGTATCTGGATTGCCAGCCCCTATTTCGTCCCCGACCGGCCTGTGATCACCGCGCTCCAGCTCGCCGGCCTGCGCGGGGTCGATGTACGAATCCTGATCCCCGACACACCTGACCACCTCGCAACCTGGCTGGCCGCCTTTTCATACTTCGACGAGTCCGCCAGCACCGGCGTCGACTTCTACCGCTACCAGGACGGCTTCCTGCACCAGAAAGTGATGCTGGTCGACGACGAGGTCTCCACCGTCGGCACGGCCAACTTCGACAACCGTTCCTTCCGTCTCAACTTCGAGATCACCGCGCTGATCGTAGATGGCGATTTCACGGCCGAGATCAAGCACATGCTCGAGGCCGACTTCGCCAAGTCAAGGCTGATGCAGCCCGGCGAGTATGACACCAAGCCGTGGTGGTTCCGCTTCGCGGTCAAACTCGCGCGGCTGACGGCACCGATTCAGTGAACTCATGCCGGGTTGAAACGGCCATTATCGCTCCCGCTATCTGGTAGTTGCGATCATCGCGAAATGAAAGGTCACCCCGGGTTGCCTCGAGGTTATCGCTAGCACCCCCGAAAACAGTACCTCGGCCTCGGCTTGGTGAAGTACATAATGCCGAGTTCGATGCCATTACCCCTGATAGAGACGGCGAAGCCATCGTTAGTCGCTCGATCGGATCTGCTTCACTGAGACCGGCTTCCTGGGCAAGCGCTGCCGATGACACCATGTCGCGACTGCGAGCCATAAAACTCTACTCAGTCGTATTCTGTTAATGATGCACTCATGTCTGAGAGCTGGCCAATCTCCGAGCGAGCCAATATATGTGAATGAGTCGCGGCTTACGAGTAGCCGACTTTCTGTACGGCACTCTTGGCGAGGCCACCAACGGCAATCAGTGTCCAGCCGCTCATCATGAGCTGGATACCAACCAGGGTGCCGACGGCCCAGATACCCGACAACGGGAATTGTCGCCAGAGCATCACGCCGAGAATCATGGAGACTACGCCACCAAACAGCAGCCAACCCCATCCCTGCTGAGGCTTCGCCCCGAAGGCGCCGATGACCTGAACCACGCCGCTGGCGACAAAATAAGCCGCGAGGAAGAGGGTCAACGTGGCCAGCGCGGCTACCGGCTGCGATATCATGTACGCACCGGCGATCAGGCTGAGTATCGCTAAGATCGCGAGCAGGATGCCTTCACCAAAGGAGCCTGCCTTGAAAACCAGCAGGAGCTGGGCAACACCACTGAATAGCAGCAGTACGCCGATCATGATGGTTAAGGAAAGTCCGGCGCCGAGTGGTGCGATAAGGGCCAGGAATCCGGCTATTAACAAAAAAATTCCGACCCATTTCGAGGTCTTTGCGTCTTTCTTGATGGTTTCTGTCAAGGGCATTTCAAACTCCTCACTGCTTTAACGTTCTCATTGGCGAGCAAGGAGTGTCCTTGCCCGCCACACTCGATAACCTGCTTGACCGCTTTTTCTTTGAACTCGCTGGTGTACCGCTTGCGCAACATATCCACCTCCTGCTTTTAGTGCAAGCATTTTGGTGTCTGGGAAAGCGGGTGTTAACCCATCACTGCATTTGCTTTAAATTGCCTCAGGTCTATTTGTTCGAAGGAAGCGCAGCCCTCCAAGCGTATAAAGCTCAAGCTTGATTTTTCAAAATACAGTCATGCATCCAGTCGCATGCGATTATTTGTATGCAGATATTGTCAGGCGCTGTTCCATCAATAGGGGGTCAGTGACAGAGTATGCCACATTTGCCGTCTCGACCTCATTGCCCAGGGTGCTGTCCGTGGCGGCGGAGGGGATTGCAATTCCGGCCACGGGTAGTCAAACTCGAGCTATGAACTCGCCGTCAGAAGAATCACCGGCGCCATCGACAGGGTTCGGGTCACTCGCCTGGCTGCGCCCCGTAACGGGCAAACGCCATGAGCGCTAAGGCTACGCAGCGCGCATTCTTCAGCATTCTGCTGCTGATCGTCACGCTCGCTTTCTTCTGGCTGATTGGCGAATTTATTCAGCCGATCTTCTGGGCGACTGTGCTCGGGATCGTTTTCTTCCCGACCTACAACTCCATCAAGGGTCGGTTGGGAGGACGCGAGACCGTCGCATCTGGCGTGACGCTCGTCGTCGTTTTGCTTGTCGCGATTATCCCCATTACGTGGATCGTTTCGGTCGTCGCCAGCGAGGCCGCCGGGTTGTACGCAAATATCCGCAGCGGCGAAATCGATGTCGGCGCCGTTTTCGACTGGTTCAATGCGAAACTCCCCGTCGTGGTGTCATGGCTCGAATCGATAGGCATTGACGCCGAGAAAATGCGTGCCATGGCATCGTCGTTCGGCCTGCGGGTGAGCCAGTTCCTGGCCAACATCCTGGTGGGCTTTGGCCAGAACATCGTGCAGTTCTCGCTCATGTTCACGCTGATGCTCTACATCCTGTTTTTTATGTTCCGTGACGGCCGACGCATTCTCGACGCGGCGATCCTGGCCGTTCCGCTCGACGAAGACAAGAAGCAGGAGTTGCTCATGCGCTTTGTCGAGGTTTCACGTGCGACGATAAAGGGCACAGCCATCATTGGCGTCGTCCAGGGAGCGATCGGCGGCATCGCCTTCGCGGCGCTTGGCATTCCCTCGGCAGCGCTCTGGGGTGTGCTCATGGTGCTCCTGAGCGTCGTTCCCGCCGTTGGCCCAGCCCTGGTGTGGATGCCGGCCACTCTTTACTTTTTCGCAGTCGGCCAGTATGTTCAGGGTGCCATCCTGCTCATTGTCGGCGGTGTTTTCATCAGCTTGGCGGACAACGTGCTGCGCCCGGTTCTTGTCGGCCGCGACACGCGTATGCCCGACTACCTGGTGCTCGTTTCTACCCTCGGGGGACTCGTCCTGTTCGGGCTCGCCGGTGTAGTCATCGGCCCGATGATTGCTGCCTTGTTCATCTCTGTCTGGGGCATGGCAGCGAAGGAATACGGAGAATGAAATGTCGAGAGTGAATAACCAACCAAAAAAAAGAAATGACGGGCACTCATCGATGACACGGGCCCTGGTGCTGGCCGGATTGATGGCGTTCGTGCTCCAGGCCTGTGACACCGATGTCGAACCGAATTGCCAAGCAACCAACGCACCCACTGCCAATTGCCCTGAACCTGGAGCGGTCGACGACCCGTTCATTGCGGACCTGGCGAAACGACGCCAGTGGTACGATTCCCGGGAACTCGGAGAGGTCGGAATCGAACCCGCCGAAGTGGCACGCACGTTCGATATACCAGTCAATAACGCGGTCGGGAAGGTGATTCCTCCCACGGACGACGGCTCCCAGGATTCGCTCGCGCTGAAGATCTGGATGATCGAGCAGGCGCGCCATACCGTGGATGCGATCTACTACATCTTCAAAGACGATCTTGCCGGACAGGCGATGCTCGGCGCTCTTTGCGACGCCGTTAATCGTGGCGTGGACGTTCGCCTGGTCGTTGACGCGGCGGGGTCAATCAGCTTTCCGGGTTCGGCGCTACGGATGCTGGATTCCTGCAAGGACAATGCCGGTTACATGCGCAATGCCGACGGCCAACTGACGAGACAGCGTGCACGAGTCCAGGTTGTTGTATTCAATGCGCTGACCAACCTGTCCGCCAGTCCCAACCGTCGCTCACATGACAAGCTGCTGATTACGGACGGGGAGTTTGGAGATAAAGCACTCCTCATCACGGGGGGACGGAACATCGCCCTCGACTACTACGGGCTTACCGAAGCCGGTGAATTCGACCCCCGGACCTATCGCGATGTGGAGCTGCTGTTACGTCCCGCCGACGCTCCCGGGAAAGACGATATCGGCGTATTGACCAGTGGATACGTCAGCGCGCTGTTCCTGTTCAAGGGCAATCGCCTGCTGGAGGCGCACCACAATGAGTCCGCCCAGGCAAGCTACCGGTCGAAGCGGGATGGCGCGCGCGAGGCGCTGGCGAAACTCAAGCAGTTTCCAGCGATGCGGGAACGGTTCTCGAAAATGCCTAAGTACACGAGCGAGGGCTTCGTCGAGACCAGGGTCCGGCTGGTCGAACAGATGTCGCATGTCGTCGACAAGCGGGTTGTGCGCGATGCGGTCGATAACTACCTGAAGAGCCCCAACTCCGTCCTGTTCGTTCTCAATGACATCCTGAGCCAGACATCCGCTGGCGGGCAATCGCGTATCTGCTCGCCCTACCTCTTTCTGGCGCGCTACGAGGACTCGGACGGCCAGGTCGTCGTAGACGAAGCGGATGCGATCCGGGCGTATATCGATGCGCATCCGGACGCCGAGATCGAAATTGTGACCAATTCGGCGATGACCTCGGACAACTTTCCGGCACAGTCCGTCATCGACTTCGACACGGCGCCGCGACTGCTCCTGGATGCCGAACTGCGGCAGCGCTGGCTGGAGCTGGGATCAGAAGACGAAACGCGTGCCGAGTTAACCAACAGCGACGCCTGGAAGCGGCAGGTCAGCCATCCGCGAATACGCATCTACCAGTCAGGCCTTAACGATTCCAATCTGTTTCCCGGGGGCACCAAGACCTATGGCAAGCTGCATGCCAAGTTCTGGCTAGCCGAGCCCTACGGATTCATCGGCACGACCAACTTCGACTACCGATCAAGGTTGTACAACAGCGAGATGGGCTACTTCTTCGAAGCCGAGCCGCTGGCGGAAGATCTGAATGCCGTGTTCGAGGAACTGAAATCGCAGTCCTACCGCTGGGGTTCTCCGGAGTGGCTGCAAATGCGCGAGAACCTGAAAGCCGCGGGGGGAGTTAAAGGCCAGACGCTGCGCAGGCAGCGAACGATATTCAAGACACTGCGAGCCACTGGGCTCGAATGGGAGTTTTGAGCTGTTATCAGAGCCCCCTTCAGAGCCGTGATTCTGCCCCGGGAACGGGTAAGCCCCGCATGACAAAACCACGTTATGGCTCGGGGGGCGATTAGCAGCGATGCCCAGAATTCTTCTGATCATTCCTGGTATGTTCTGGTAAGGAGCGGTCTCAGCGGCAGGCTGCAATGGAGACGAAGCATTGCCAGAAGTAATCGAAGGTGAAACGCTGCGCGTGGCCACGTTGAATATCGCTCATGCCCGGGGCACTGCGATCAACCAGCTGTTTGTCGGCCGCGGCCGTATGGAGAGCAATCTCGATGCGGTTGCGCGCCTGCTCGCTGCCGAACGCGTGGATGTCGTGTCTTTACAGGAACTGGACGTCGACTCCCTGTGGTCCGGGCAATTCGACCACGCTGCGAGGCTGATGAATGAAAGCGGATTGCGTTGCGCGGCTCTGGGCATGCACGCACAGACATGGCTTTACCGATTCGGTACGGGGCTCCTCTCCGGCACACCACTGCACAGACCACACGTGGTCGATTTTGAAAGCACCCCGCCGACGACGACCAAGGGATTCGTAGCAGCAACGATTCGGTGGCGACACAATGGTCGGGTTCGTCCGATCCGGCTGGTTTCTGTACACCTGGACTTCCTGCGCAAATCGGCGCGCGATAGACAGCTGGACGTGCTGGTTAATCTGGCGCAAAGCGCGATGCGCCCCCTGGTTATCATGGGCGACTTCAACGAGGGCTGGGGAGGAGAAGACTCGGTCGTGCGCAACCTGGCAGAAAGAGCGGGCATGGTCGTCTTCCAGCCGAAATCCGCAGACCTCGCCACCTACAAGTCCGATCGCCTGGATTGGATACTGATCTCGAGTGAACTCAAGTTTTCGGGTTATCGTGTGAGCGACGAAGTGGTCTCGGACCATCTCATGGTGATTGCAGAGCTGCGTTGGAAGGACCGTCAGTAAGGGGCCTGTTCAGGGTTCCTGCGACCAAGCTGTAACCGGCATGACTCGTCTGCCTTCTGCAAACGCAATACAGCTCAGGCCGCAATTCGCCCCAATCGTACCCCGGCCCGCAACCTGACTTTACCTGCGCAGATCAGTCCGATGCCCGGACCAGGTCGGAGATCGTGTCCATCTGTTCGCCCCAAGTCGCGTAACACCCGGCCCAGGCGCCGGTTTGGCAGGTTTTCTTGCCCTCGCGTTTAAGTGCGAAGATACGCTGTGGGCTTATTCCGACGCTCGCGTAGGCTTCAAAATCGGAACTGGAGTCGCCGAAGGCGGCGACGAAGTCACAGCCGCCCGCTTTGTAGGCCTCCAGCACCCGTTTCTTGAACGCGGCGTGATCCTTCCGGTCGTCGCGCGATTCGGTCAGGTGCAGCCTGCCCGGCGGGAACCCGTTCTCCTCGAGCCAATGGCGAATACCTCCCTGCAACAGCGGAATTCGGGCGCTAAGGTAGAGGATGAGGTATCCCGAATCGGCAAACGCCCGAACAGCGGTTGCAGCGCCCTCCCGAGCGCTCTTGATGGACAGGACTTTCGGCGTAAGGGTTCCGTCGATGTCGAATACCACACATTCTGACTGCACATCCGTTGCCAGCTCCGGCTCGTCGACGCTGCGGAATATCGCTACGCCGGCCATGGCCAAAAACAGAAAGAGTAACAGCCAGCCCACCGCTGGTATTTTTATAGCGTGCATGATCCCGGGCCCGACCCGCACTGCAGGCGCCGTCGGACAAACACGGCCCTTCGGTACGGCACGGGCCTACCGAAAAACATCATGGTATGGCGTCGACCTGGCAATTCCGCTGGGTTCAGAATTGCCATTCGAGTCCCGTGGCGCGCAAGGTCTTGAATATGGTTCGCTGCCTGCGCAGCGTCTGTCCTTTCACACCACCCAGCTCCATCAGGTTTTTGCGCATTTGCAGCCATTCCGGTGAACCCCAACGGTAGGATCGCGCCTTGATGTCCTCGAACACGGAACCCAGGTCTTCGGCCAGCGGCCCGGCGTGGAAGAAATAGCCCATTTCGCTGTTATATAGCCGTGAGCGATAGTCGAAGTTGGTCGTGCCGACAAATCCGTAAGGCTCGGCCACCCAGAACTTGGCATGCAGCTTGCCATAAGTCTCGGTACCGTCTGGGAACAGGTCAGAGTCATTAAGACCAGTCTGGTAGATGCGAATTCGCGGGTGGCCCACCTGTCGCCGCCATTCGTCGCTGCTGGTCAGCTCGGAGGTCGTTTCATCCTTCCATTTCAGATCCAGCCAACGCTCCTGCAGTTCCGGATTGAGCAGCAGGCGGGGCGCCATGTCGAAATCGATGACGGACTGAGCCGGAAAGTTGTCCGAGGTCATCGCCGAATTGGTCAAGATTTCGATTTCGGCATCCGGATGTGAATCGATATAGGCCCGAATCGAGGCTGCCTCGTCGAGGATCACCGTGCCATCGGAGTCCTCGTAGCGCGCCAGAAACAGGTAGGGCGAGCAGATGCGCGAGTTTCCGGCAGCGTCCGTTCTGTCCAGGATTTTATCCAGGACGAAAAGGATGGAATTGGGACTACTCTGGAGGTTCGCGATTGCGTCACGCACGACTCGCTTGTCGACAACGTGCGACATTTGCTGGGCCAGCAGAACGTCCGCCGGCAAAAAACCCTCGGACGTGAAATCCGAAATCTCTGCGAAGCGTTGCCGCATTATCGGGAAGCTTTTCAGTTTCGCCAACGCCTCACGTGCCCGGGCGCGCTCCGATTGGTAAATGATGCGGGCATTATCGGTATTGACCGCCTCGAGCAGGCGGTTAGCCTTGAACAGGAACAGCAGGCTGAAGTACCCACTGGTCAGCTCCCCGACACTTGGCTCATCGGGAACCACTACGGGCCGCAACAGTATTTCGAGATCGCGGTAGGCCTTGGAATCAAATTCACCGGCTTCGGTGAGCCCGTAGTAGTCGAGCGCGATGTTCCGCCCTCCCGTGATGAGGTATGCCTGCTCCCCGAATTGCCCATCCGTAATCAGCAACTTGTCGTGGGAACGGCGATTGGGACTGGCGGAAAAATTGGTCAGCGCGTTGAACACAACGACCTGGACGCGGGCACGTTGCCGGGTCGGAAGACCCTCGGCGTTCGTCATATATCCGGCGTCCTCCTCGCAGGCGTCCAGCATTCTGAGCGCGGACTTCGGAAGACTGAATGAACCGCCTGCGTCGACAATCAGGCGGACGTCCACGCCGCGAATCACTGCATCGCAAAGCGCGCCCAGCACGGCATAACCGGCGAGGTCGTCCTTGAAAATATAGTAGGCCGCGTCCACGGTATGACGTGCCTGCTCGATCATCCAGATCTTCAGCGCCAGCGAGTCAAGTGCGCCGGTATCGGTCGGAGGCACCAGTTTACCGACGGCGTTCTGTATCGGAGTTTCGTATGTCCGGGCCGTTTCCGTGGGCTCAATCGCGAGCTCGCGGAGGTCCCGGGACGAATACCACTGGCGCCGGTCGAGCAGTTCCGAGATGAATGCGTCGTCTACCGCGCCCGGTGCGGGGCAACGGGCCGCGGGCAATGTACCTGCTTCGCAGGACGGTGCGGGCGTGGTGGCACAGGCTTGCAACAAAACCGCCACGACCCCAGCCAGGAACACGGCAAGCAGTTTCTTCAGAGGGCCGGTGATTCTGTCCTTAAGCTGGCGCGTTGGCGTTGGATGTGGCATTTGCTTATCATGCCCGATCAGGCTGAAATTTTCTATCGTCTCGCACTTGGGATATCCTTACATTTCCTATAGCCCCGGGCTGTCGGCAATTTTGCTCCAGGCTTGTGATACGCGCGTTTCGCCAACGTGTGAAGGAGACAGTATGGCCGATGCCAATTGCCCTGCGCCGGAATCGATCGACGACCCGTTCATTGCGGACCTGGCGAAACGACGCCAGTGGTACGATTCCCGGGAACTCGGAGAGGTCGGAATCGAACCCGCCGAAGTGGCACGCACGTTCGATATACCAGTCAATAACGCGGTCGGGAAGGTGATTCCTCCCACGGACGACGGCTCCCAGGATTCGCTCGCGCTGAAGATCTGGATGATCGAGCAGGCGCGCCATACCGTGGATGCGATCTACTACATCTTCAAAGACGATCTTGCCGGACAGGCGATGCTCGGCGCTCTTTGCGACGCCGTTAATCGTGGCGTGGACGTTCGCCTGGTCGTTGACGCGGCGGGGTCAATCAGCTTTCCGGGTTCGGCGCTACGGATGCTGGATTCCTGCAAGGACAATGCCGGTTACATGCGCAATGCCGACGGCCAACTGACGAGACAGCGTGCACGAGTCCAGGTTGTTGTATTCAATGCGCTGACCAACCTGTCCGCCAGTCCCAACCGTCGCTCACATGACAAGCTGCTGATTACGGACGGGGAGTTTGGAGATAAAGCACTCCTGATCACGGGGGGACGGAACATCGCCCTCGACTACTACGGGCTTACCGAAGCCGGTGAATTCGACCCCCTGACCTATCGCGATGTGGAGCTGCTGTTACGTCCCGCCGACGCTCCCGGGAAAGACGATATCGGCGTATTGACCAGTGGATACGTCAGCGCGCTGTTCCTGTTCAAGGGCAATCGCCTGCTGGAGGCGCACCACAATGAGTCCGCCCAGGCAAGCTACCGGTCGAAGCGGGATGGCGCGCGCCAGGCGCTGGCGAAACTGAAGCAGTTTCCAGCGATGCGGGAACGGTTCTCGAAAATGCCTAAGGCAACTCTGATCAATTCGGTAATGCTTCAGCGGAGCCTCTGGCGTTCATTGGCAAGGCGCGCCGCGAAGGTCAAGGCTGGTTGTCCTTGACGAGTGGTGCAACGCAGTCCAATGGGCGCCAGAGGCCCGCCCTACGGGGCTTTGCGTCGCGTTTGTCTACTGCGTTACAGCCGTTTGAAAGGCAACCAGCCTTCCTGCACGACTGCGCCTTATAGACAAACGCGACGCAAAGCCTGGAGCGTCACCTAATTAATCAGAGGTGCCCTAAGTACACGAGCGAGGGCTTCGTCGAGACCAGGGTCCGGCTGGTCGAACAGATGTCGCATGTCGTCGACAAGCGGGTTGTGCGCGATGCGGTCGATAACTACCTGAAGAGCCCCAACTCCGTCCTGTTCGTTCTCAATGACATCCTGAGCCAGACATCCGCTGGCGGGCAATCGCGTATCTGCTCTCCCTACCTCTTTCTGGCGCGCTACGAGGACTCGGACGGCCAGGTCGTCGTAGACGAAGCGGATGCGATCCGGGCGTATATCGATGCGCATCCGGACGCCGAGATCGAAATTGTGACCAATTCGGCGATGACCTCGGACAACTTTCCGGCACAGTCCGTCATCGACTTCGACACGGCGCCGCGACTGCTCCTGGATGCCGAACTGCGGCAGCGCTGGCTGGAGCTGGGATCAGAAGACGAAACGCGTGCCGAGTTAACCAACAGCGACGCCTGGAAGCGGCAGGTCAGCCATCCGCGAATACGCATCTACCAGTCAGGCCTTAACGATTCCAATCTGTTTCCCGGGGGCACCAAGACCTATGGCAAGCTGCATGCCAAGTTCTGGCTAGCCGAGCCCTACGGATTCATCGGCACGACCAACTTCGACTACCGATCAAGGTTGTACAACAGCGAGATGGGCTACTTCTTCGAAGCCGAGCCGCTGGCGGAAGATCTCAATGCCGTGTTCGAGGAACTGAAATCGCAGTCCTACCGCTGGGGTTCTCCGGAGTGGCTGCAAATGCGCGAGAACCTGAAAGCCGCGGGGGGAGTTAAAGGCCAGACGCTACGCCGGCAGCGAACGATATTCAAGACACTGCGAGCCACTGGGCTCGAATGGGAGTTTTGAGCTACACGCGGCTGGCTGTTCATTCCCACCCGGCGCCGGGTCCGATTTCGGCATAGACCGCAAGATGATCGGCGACGATGTCCGGCAAGACCCGGTGGTCTATAAATTCGAGGTCCCTCGAAATCAGGATCCAGTCCAGTCGCTTGCCGTTACGCCCCTTGTAAGTGCCCATGCCTTCTTTGCCGGGCGCATGGGCGTGAAGGTCGAGTTTATCGGCCAACCGCCTTACCTGTGACTCCGGATCGTTCCACTCGCTGTTGAAATCGCCCATGACGACAAGCGGGCCATCGATCTTCGCCAGCACGTCAGAGAGCTCATCGATCTGTCGATCGCGGACACCGTCGCGCAGGAAGTCCAGGTGAAGCGAGACAAAAGTGACGGACCGGACCCTGCCGCCAACCTGCCAATCGAAGGTTGCCCAGACAAACCCTTTTTGCTTGGAAGGCCAGGACGGTTCAAAAGTCACCGACGCGTAAGCGCTCGGCCGGCTGCTCGTCAATAGCGCGGTGCCGTAGTTCGAAATCCAGGTCTGTGAGTGGAGTCCGTGCAACCGGCATTTGAAACCGGCGCGCTCACCGATACGCTCGACATGGTCGAAATTACCGCTCCAACGCGACGGCGCGTCCGCCTCCTGCAATGCAACCACGTCCGGGCTCTGATCGACGAGCAGCGCAGCAATCTCGTCGAGGTTATCGTAGGTGTTGTCCAGGCTGACAAACAGCTGGTTCAGTGCGGTGCTACGCCCATGGCTGATATTCAGGCTGAGCACACGGATGCGGTCCGCCGGCAGCGATGCAATTTCGTCCTCCGGTTCACACCATTCTGACGACTCGCTCTGAGACTGTGTTGCCAGGGGCAATAACATCAACAGGGCTGAACCCAGGATTCGAAACATCGCAGATGCTCCCGCATGATTGACTTTGCCGAGTTCTCACGGCACTGCAACGTCTCGGCGTTGCTGCGTATCATCGCATATCCGGCGGCGGAAGTAGCTCACTGACAATACCCATCCAGACTTGGCAAGGCGATCCGCAAGCGATGGGTTAGTACGGTTACTGAATGAAATTCAGCCGAAAAGATCGATTGTCCATATTTGCAGTGCCGATGGTCGCAACCCGATCGTCGATCAACATGACCTTCTGGTGTAAGAACCCGTCGGTGTAACGGAAAAAAGGCACGCCGGTCCGGCCGGCATACTCGAGGTACGAGAATGCCGAGCCCTCAATACCGGCAGCGCGCAGCCCATCGAGATAGCTTATCCAGCGCGGCGGCTTGATTATATATTCATCAGGTTAAACGAATGTCCCGGTGGTATGTTTTCTTTCGGTCGGCTTGATTCAAGATTTCACTAAACCGGCAGCTGGCCTGGTCTGCTGAACCCAAACAGGTGTTCCAGCCAGGCACGAGGAATTTGATACTTATCAATTGCGAAAAGGAGAAAGAAATGGGACTTGCGTACCAGGAGCACAGGGTTTACGTGGACATCGCGAAAGGTTTTCGGGAAATTCGACGCGCTGAGAATGCTTTTTACAAGGATAAGGTGGACAGTGGCGTCAATCACCTTGCCAAAGCCCTGAATGATTTTAGCGCGGCCGTGGACCATGCGGAAAAAGCTGCGGACGACGCGTACGACAAGGCGGCCGAACACATCGACAAAGGTAACACTGAGCTACAGAAAAGCATTGATGCGTATGGTGATGACGATAACGATAAGGCTGTGACGCATTACGATCGGGCAGTGGCACATTTCGACGATGCATTGGATTTAATCGTCTAGCGGTTAACGGTTTTCCACGGTTCATTATGGTGGCAAACACCAGTGGCAGCTTGCCACCGGTGTTTGCGATCCAGACGCTGAAACATCAGCTTGTGAACCACAAAAATATCATCTTTCAGTGTGTCGGAAATATAAAACGCCTTTTGGGCCAATCAACCAGATATCAAAGCGTCGAACCCCCAGTTGGGTCGTGCCCCCTTCCCTTTTTCGCCTGGAAGGAGCCGCTTGTGCTACTTGCTGAACTGTCGCATTATTGGAAAAACAGGGAATCCGCGGCCTGGTTATTCGCCCGTTGGCCGGGCTCAAGCTCAAAATGGTGGCGCAACGATGTGGCCTTACCCCCGCTAAAGGACCAGATCATGATCAAACTCCGAGTTACAGCTTTGCTGCTTGCCTGTGCCCTATCGCCGCTCGCATTCGCCGATAACTGGCAGCCCATTACGGGCGCTGACGCCCTGCGCGACATAATTTCCGGGGCCGTGGTCGAGGTCGAGCTGAAAGCCGGCGTCACGTCCATTGCCAGTTATTCGGCTGACGGTACCGCGGTGGTCAAGGCCTGGGGCGAGACCTTCCAGCGCACCTGGGAGATCGTGGGAGATGACCAGGTCTGCTACACGGATATCGAGACGAAATGTTTCATCCTGGAGCGGAATCCGGATGATCCGGGGGCGCTGAGGGCCACTGATGTGGAGAGCGGGGAGGTCTTTATGGCGCAGATCTCCGGATCCCCTGGCGCTGAATTTATCCTGGAAGAACCGGCGGGCAGCGAGGGCGCGCTGGGTGAACCCTCTGCAGCGGAAATTGCCGCTGCCCTGTCGGATCCGAACACCAACATGGGCACCATGAATTTTAATTTTGATTACATTTCTTACAAGGGTGATATTCCCGGAGCCGGCAGCGCGGATGCCTGGCGCATGCTCTTTCAGCCCGGGTTGCCTTATTCGCTATCCGACACCACCAACCTCTTTGTTCGTCCGGCGATTCCGGTAATTTTTTCCCAGGACGTACCGCAGGCGGGCGGCGGCTTCAGCTCCGAGGGGGTTGACCTGGGTGATATCGGCTTTGATGTGGCGCTGGGCAAAACCCTGCCCGGTGGAATCGTGGTGGTCGGGGGCGTTGTGGGCACCTTGCCAACGGCCACCGATGATGCGCTCGGACTGGATCAATGGCTGCTGGGCCCGGAGGTCGCCATCGCCAAGCTGGCGAAATGGGGTGTTGTGGGCTTGCTCGTGACGCACCAGTGGGACATCGCCGGCGACGACGACTTCGACACCAGTATTACCGGTGGTCAATACTCCTATGCCTTCAACCTGAAGAACGGCTGGCAGATCTTCAGCGCACCGACCTTTTCCTATAACCACGAGGCCAGTAGCGGCAACAAGTGGACGGTCCCCGTGGGGATCGGTGTCTCCAAGACTTCGATCATCAGCGGCCGGCCCTGGAAATTCAGTGCCCAGTACTGGCAGTTCGTGAAAACCCCGAAGGACTTTGGGCCTGACTTCCAGTTGCGTTTCACCGTTACGCCGGTGGTTAGTTTGCCCTGGTGAGCGTAATGCCGGGTGGCTTTAAAACGCCAGTGACGAGGTGTGTACTTGACGGGGAAGCTTAAGGACTAATTGGATTTATTTTTTTCGTAGACCAGCTTCCCTTCTTTGATGGTTTCTACCACTTTTATCGTATGAATCTTCATGGGATCAATTTTTAACGAGTTTTGGTCCAAAATCACAAAATCAGCCAGTTTGCCAACGGCGAGCGTTCCTTTATTCAACAAGTTATTTTCCTGTCAATTGGTAATACCATGAAAAATACCATTGCTCAGAAATTGCTGCCATTTGCCATATAAACGTAAGGATCAAAAACTGATTGCCTTTCTTTCCACCCCGATTTATATTCATTTTTGTTAATTATGAATATCTGGAGTGCCATATGGCAACGACAAGTCTTAGCCTGGGTGAGCACTGGGAAGTCTATATCAAGAATGAGATTGCCAGTGGGCGGTACGGCTCCGCCAGTGAAGTAGTTCGTGATGCTCTCCGCGCAATGGAGGAGCGGAAAAGCAAACTCGATGCTTTACGGAGTCATTTGGCCCAGGGCGCTGAACAGGCCAGAGCCAATAAGTTCATAGATCATTTCACGATGGACGCACTGATCAACGATCTGGATAACGAAGCCTGATGCCCGGATTCAGAGTCACCCCGAGAGCTCAGGATGACTTGAAAAACATCGGTCGATATACCGAACACCAATGGGGTAAACACCAACGCAATACCTATCTGAGGGCACTCGAGAAACGCTTTGGCTGGTTAGCGGAAAATCCGCAATCGGGTAAACACCGCACGGATATAGCTGAAGGCTATTACAGCTTTCCACAGGGCGAACATGTAGTCTTCTACCTGATTGGAGATAAAGGCATTGATATTATCGGCATCCCGCACAAGGAGATGGATAACATCACTTATTTTCTACCTGACTGAACAATCAGGTATATGGTGCAATGCCTGTTGTTGCCAGCCAGTGCTAATTATTGCCTGCCAGTGCCGGTCACTCCCACTCTATTATAAACAAGCATTTTTTGTATCATATATTCAATAACTTATTTTCCTGTAAATCGATAATACCATGACAAATACCATGCTCAGAAAATCCTTCAAAATGCTCGAAAACAATTGCCGATTGAACACTGATACACAGCACCTCAGGCAACCTTCCGGGCTTTGAATTCCATGTGCATCCCCTTCTGCAGTTAATGAATCATCGGCAATATGAGCACAGCATTTTGATTTGAACCATTGGCTTTTTGGCTGGTTAGTAAAACCGCCTCTGCTTGGAGCCTGGTCGAAGGAACACGGCTCTCAAGTAACGCCCAGGGCTCGTCGTTGGTTCGGGTTTTATGCCTAAAGAGATCGAGGGCACTGGGCACCCCGTCATGATTACTGGGTAAGCTTGCAATCATGGGTCGTCTGGCTCTGTACCGTTGACATCAACTCTCACCTCATTCTTCCGCGTTCAACACGACCCGGTTCTTCCCTTTCCTTTTGGCTCGATATAGCGCCGCATCTGCCTTCTCCACGAGATCTTGAAAAGTCCGGGTCTTTTTCCCGCACGAAGCTACACCAATGCTAACGGTCACTGTGCAGCCATCAGACAGGTGCTGCTTCGCCAACTCGATTCTCATTCTGTCAGCAATTTCGCCAGCTTCATGGCTATCAGTCAATGGCAGGATCACCGCAAACTCCTCACCGCCGTAGCGCGCACAAATATCTGAATCTCGCGCCAGATGCAGAAAGGTCTTTCCCATTTCAGCCAGGATACGGTCACCTTCACGGTGCCCGCAGCTGTCATTGACCCCCTTGAAGTCATCAATATCTATCAACAGCAAAGTGAAAGGCGAGCCATATCGCACATAACGATAAAATTCCAGTTCAATCTGCTGATAAAAGTAGCTGTGGTTGAACAGTCCTGTCAGGCCGTCACGTAACGAAAGCCCGATGATTTCTCCAATATGTACCTCGCTAACCAGCGTCGCCGCATCAATAGTTTCCGTCATATTCGAAAGGTAATCGAGTACGGCTACAACGATTTTGACATCCCTGCCAACGGCTTTCGATAGCTCATATTTATGACGCAGAACCTCAGTCCACAGCGCTTCGGCGATTTCCGGGGCAAAATACTCGTGGGTAATTGTATAAAAAAGATCGGAATAGAACTCGAGGCCGCGGGTCTTTTCCAGTTCAGTAAAGAAATCCTTCTCGGCTTCGGTAAGCGGTCGATCTCCAGAAAACGCAGACACCAGCTCCACGGATAAGGCATTGTCGGCAAGAACCCCCCGCCGCCGATCAGAGTCAGTCTCTTCGCTAAATCTTTCATCGTCATTGTCAGTTGTCACGACTAACACCATTCCTCGCGGGGATTAGATGAGTCCAGCAATGCCAGCGTCTGCCAGATTGAGATTGATATGGCCTCAAAAATCCCCCGCTGTTAGAACATAAGCATAGGTTCCTTTACCTCCTCCACCATGCTCATATACCTTCTCCGCAACCTCACAGATCCTCTCCCGAGCAGTATCGAAGGCTTTCAATAATTCCGTCTCGGTGCTATTCATCTTGGGATACAAGCGTTTGAGGGCGGCCGCTTCCAAAGAAAATGAAACCTCAATCGTACGGTCATATCCCCAAAACAGAATGCGGCTAGTTTTCTCATTGAAACTGCGGCTTGGATTAGGAAAATGCAGTTTCATCATTGCCTGGCTGTATACTTCGTTTAGAAAAACGTTCGTTCATATCCGCTTGTTCCTGATTCAAATCCGGCAGGCGAAATTACCTGCCATGTATTTCTGATTCTCTGGTTCCTGCGGTTTTCTGCGCGAACTCATGCCGCTACCTCAGCATCACCTCAACATGGTGCTCCTGGCGATCATCCTGCAGAGGTATAAGGCCTGTCTCATTCACCACCGTACCATCCATCGTTACACGCGTCGCATGATTTGACTTTTCACCAGTGCACTTGATCTCAATATGGTAGTAGGTGTCGCGGTAGCGATAGTGAATTGTGTACGACTCCCAATCGTCAGGAACACAGGGTGCAATACGCAGATGGTCGTCCTCCAATTGCAGGCCCAGCAGTGTTTCCACACTCAATCGGTACATCCAGCCCGCCGCGCCGGTATACCAGGTCCAGCCGCCGCGCCCCGTGTGTGGCGCTGCACCGTAAACATCCGCGCTCATGACGTAGGGCTCGACCTTGTAGCGTTCCATCTCCTCCGGTCGGCTGCCGCGATTGATGGGGTTGAGCATGGCGAACAATTCCCACGCACGCTCCTTGTCGCCCAGCATGGCAAATGCCGTTGTCGCCCAAATGGCGGCGTGAGTATATTGGCCGCCGTTTTCGCGCACGCCGGGCACGTAGCCTTTGATATAACCCGGCTCAAGGTCAGATTTATCAAAGGGCGGATCGAGCAGTTGGATGAGCTGCGCATCGCGTCGCACCAGGCGTTTGTCTACTGCCGCCATCGCCCGGCGGGCGCGCTCGGGATCACCAGCGCTTGAGATGACCGCCCAACTCTGACTGATCGAATCGATTTGGCATTCGTCATTGTCGGACGAGCCCAGGGGGGTGCCATCATCAAACCAGGCGCGTCGATACCAGGCGCCATCCCAGGCACTGGCCTCAATATTGCTGCACAATTGAGAGGCCTGTTCGGAGCAAAGTTCGGCAAAGGCTTCATCATCCCGGCTGCGCGCCAGCCCCGAAAACAGTTGCAGGTTTTCGTAGAGAAACCACGCCAGCCAAACGCTTTCACCTTTGCCTTCGCCACCGACGAGATTCATGCCGTCGTTCCAGTCGCCGCAGCCCATCAGCGGCAGTTGATGCTCACCAAAACGCAGGCCATATTTAATCGCACGCACACAGTGTTCATAGAGGCTTGCCGTCTCATTCGAACGCTGCGGCTGATCGTAGTAGGCCTCTTCGCCCGGATTCAACTCACGCCCCTCCAGGAAGTGCACGGATTCATCGAGTACGCCGCTGTCACCTGTCGCCAATACATAGCGACAGGTGGCGTACGCCAGCCATAAATAGTCATCAGAGAAATGGGTGCGCACGCCTTGACCATTGGGCGGATGCCACCAGTGCTGCACATCACCCTGAATGAACTGGCGTTCGGCGCAACGAAGCAACTGCTCACGGGCCAGCCAAGGGGTGGCATGGATCAGCGCCATGGTGTCCTGCAGTTGATCACGGAAACCGTAGGCACCACCGGACTGATAATAGCCACTGCGGCCCCAGAGCCGGGAGGAGAGTGTCTGGTAAATCAGCCAGCCGTTGGTCAGTATGTTTAAGGTGGGATCCGGCGTTTCTACGCGCACCGCGCCCAGGGTGTGGTTCCAGTATCCCCATACGGTCTCCAATGCCTGGCGGGCGCCGGCCTGGCCGCTGAAGCGCTCGATAAAATAGTGCGCTTCGTCAGCATGTTTTGCCGCGCCAAAGGTAAATACAATCTCATGCTCTTGTCCATCAGCCAGTTCGATCTGGATCTGCATCGCGGCACAGGGATCGAGACCGGCACCTATACGGCCAGACAATCGCTCGCGACCCAGTGCCGCCGGCTTGCCCAATGAACCGTTACGACCAATGAATTCCGTACGGTTTCCGGTGATCGATCGCTCTGGTTCACTGACTTGTGCAAAGACCACACGATCGGCGCATTCGCGCCCGTAGGCATTGCGTGCAAACAGCGCCCCGCTGTGCGGATCCGCTTCGGTAATAATGTGCATCAGATTGGCGTGGCGCCACTCGCCGAGCACCAGCTCCCAATAGCCGGTCAGTGACAGTCGACGCGGGCGGCCCGAATGATTGCCCAGTTTTACCACCACAAACTTCACCGGCGCGTCCATGGCGACATAGGTGTACAGCTCCGAGGAGATGCCGGCCTGGTAGTGCTCGAACACGCTGTAGCCGAAGCCGTGCCGGCATACATAGCCGGATTGGCCCTGCGGGTCCATAGAGCCAGGCAAGGGTGTCGGCGACCAGAATGTGCCTGTCTCCTCGTCACGTATATAAATCGCCTCGCCGCTGCTGTCACTTAGCGGATCATTGTGCCAGGTTGTCAGACGGAACTCGTGGGCGTTTTCCACCCAGGTATAGGCGCTGCCGCTCTCGCTGACGACGGTACCTATGTACGGACTGGCGATGACATTGACCCAGGGTGCTGGCGTGCTCTGCCCCGGTTCTAGGGTAATGACGTATTCGTGTCCGTCAGGCGTGAACCCCCCCAGGCCGTTGCAGAAGATGCGTTCCCGTTCCGCTAGAGGTTGGCCCGGCTCAGCTCCCGGTTGCAACACCGGGACCAGACGCTTCGGCAAGCGCTCTGCCACGGTGGGGCGTTCCACCTGCTCAAGCAGGGTCTCGGCGCTATCGGTGAACAGGACGCGGGCAACCGTCTGGAACAGGACCCGGTCCTCCTCCGAAAGCTCTTCGGCGCGCCGCACGAACACCCCACCCGGCCTGTCGATAATATGTGCTTCGGGACCGGCGTTGATCAGCCCCAGAATCTGATCCTGCAGAACCGCCCGATAGCCCGAGAAATCCTCGTTCACGATGACAAGGTCCACTGCCAGACCCTTCATCCGCCAATAGGCATGGGCCTGCAGCACCTGTTTGACCAGGTCGATGCGGTTCAGATCGCCGATGCGGAACAGCAGGATGGGCAGATCACCCGAGACGCCAAAGCGCCAAAGCCCGGACTGGCCAAGCTGATTGCGGACAATCACGCTGGGGGCCGCACGACGCAAGGCATTGGCATAGATAAGAGAGGTGGCCAGGCGGCCATAGAGCTGTGTATCGGCTTCCCTTGCGTTGAGATGACGCAGTACCTCCTGACTTTGAAACCATGCCATTTCAAAGGCTCGCTCAACGAAGTGCCGGTCACAATACTTGTCGAGCAAGGCCAATGCGGCCTCACGCGTGTCCGCGACACCGGAGATGATCTGCACAGTCGCCGATGCATCGGCTGGCAAGCTGATGGTGCTGCGGATCGCCACGATAGGATCGAGCACCGAACCATCCGTGTTCGACAACCCCATCGGCGAAGGCGATAAGGCCTTTCTGCCATCCAAAACCACCGGGTTGACTACCGTTCGGCCCCGGCCAATGAATTTGGCGCGGTCCGTTTCATAGGAGGGTTCATCGGACACGGCACCAGGTGCCGCCAACAGGTGAAACATCCACGGCACCTGCTCACCCGGTGTGCGTGGGCGGCGCGTGCAGAGGATCGCCTGCCGCTCCGGCAGAATTTCAGTCTGCACGAAAAGATTGCTAAATGAGCGATGGGCCAGGTCGGCATTCAACGCGGCCAACACAACTTCAGCGTAACTGGTCACCTCGATATGACGAGTGCGGGACGACAGGTTGGTGAGCGTGACACGGCGGATCTCCACGTCGTCTTCAGGCGAAACACTGATCTCGGTATGCGCTTCAATGGCCTCATCGCGACGCCGGTATTCAGCCCGCGCCTGCACGAAAATCGCCTCGTAGTGATCGGCCCGGCGCAGTGTCGGCTGATACGCGCTTGACCAAAACGTCCCCGTATCACGATCACGCAGGTAGATAAAGGTGCCCCAGCCATCGCCAGTGACATCTTCGCGCCAACGGGTGACGGCCAGGTCACGCCAGCGGCTGTAGCCGCCACCCGCATGGGTCGTCATCAGATGGTAGCTGCCGTTGGACAGCAGGTGAACTTCCGGTGCTGGCATATTCGGGTCGCTAAACACGCGCATGATGGAGCCCGTATCTGCCGTAGGCGGGCGGGCGGCAGCGTTCACTTCCGCCGCGTGCGGGTGCAAGGTTTCGCCCTTCTTCGGCACACGCTCTTGCAGCAACAGCTCCGTGGCCCGTATCAGCGGATCAGACAGGAAGCGGCGCTGCATGGGCCGGTCAAGCAACAGATGCTCAAGGGCCAGCAGACTCATACCTTGATGATGCGCCATGAAGGCACGCACGATGGCGTGGCTCTTGCCCCGCAGCACACGAGAAGGCGTGTAATCGATCGCTTCATAGAAGCCATAGGCACCCAGAAAACCTTTGGTGGCCAGGGTCTGCAGGTTACGGCAGGCCTCCTGCGGCATCACCATCAGCGCCAGTGCGCTGGCGTAAGGCGCGATCACCAGGTCCTCTCCCAACCCGCGCTTGAGTCCCATCCCAGGTACGCCGAAGGCCCGGTATTGATAGACCTGGTTCATATCGGTGGCGTTGTAGCAGGACTCGGAAATACCCCAGGGTACGCCACGTTGTCGGCCATATTCGATCTGGCGAGACACGGCGGCTTTGCAGGTCTCGTCCAGCAGGGTGTGGTGGTAACTCGGCATGATCAGCTGCGGCATCAGGTACTCGAACATTGAGCCGCTCCACGAGATCAGGCTGACATCGCCGCCATGGCTGGTCAGCAGGCGGCCAAGTGCAAACCAGTGCTTCTGCGGGAGCTGGCCCTGTGCGATAAGCAGGAAACTGGCCAGCCGAGCCTCTGATGCCAACAGGTCATAGCAGGCCGGGTCGCGGCGTCGTTCACTCACGTCATAACCGATACTCAGCAAACCACTGCTTGTGTCGTAGAGAAATTCAAAATCCATCACCGCCAGTTCACGGCAACGTCCCGCCAAATCGTCGATGGTTCTGAGCCGCGCCACCGCGTCCTTATAAGCCGATCCTTCCGTGGCCAACTCCGCCAGCGTGGGGATGGTACTGAACTGTTCCGGCTCGGGCGCCAGGTAGCCAAGGTCACCGCGAAGCGCACGGAATTGTTGATCGAATGCCTGTGCCCAGTAATAGAGTTCGCCGTCAATATCAATATCTGCTGGCAGCCATGTAACCAGCCCACCCCCGATACGCTGAATCTCGTTGAGCAAGCGATCGGCATCGGCCAGTGTCCGTGGCGGATCATTCGGCGTGAGTGTGTCTTCTAATAGCTTTATCTTCCTGGCCAGATCGGCCGTTGATGATGAAGGAAGCTGCTCCACCAGCACCTGCAGGGTATCCAGTAATCCCTGAAATGCGTTTGCAGACAGCACCGGCTGATCTTTCAGCTCGGCCAGTCCCGCCTGCAAGGTGAGCAGGCAGCCCGCCAGATTTCCACTGTCGACCGAAGAGACGTATTGCGGATGAAGCGGTTTCAGGGTGCGGGTGTCGTACCAGTTATAGAAATGGCCGCGGTAGCGTTCCAGCTTTTCCATCGTGGCCAGCGTGTTTCCGGCGCGCCGCAGGAATTCTCCGGCACAGATATAACCGAAATCGTAGGCCGACAGATCCGCCAGCAGCGACATGCCAATATTGGTGGGCGAGGTACGTGAAGCGATAACCGGCGCTGGATATTCCTGGAAGTTATCGGGCGGCAGCCACTTCTCCTCTGGACCTACGAAGTCTGCGAAATAGCGCCATGTCCGCCGGGCCGATAGCCTCAGGAATGAGCGTTGTTCAGCGCTCAAATCGGGTACGGGGGAGACCAGTGGCAAGCTGATCCACCAGGCAATCGCGGGGGATACCAGCCAGAGCAACAATACCGGGGCGCTCAGAAGCAACGCCGCGCCACTCAATGTAAAAGCCGATACCAGCGCCACAACCGGCGCGATCCACATCTCCGAAAAATAATCAGTCAGTGTGCGCCTTGCGTTACGGCGTGCGTACGAATTCGTATGCCAGAGCAATAATCCACGCCGGGTGAACAGCATACGCACACCCGAACGCAGCATCGCATCCAGGCAAATCAGTGCGTCATAGGGCAGGAAAATCAAGGCCAGAAAAGCATGTGCCATCGGGCGGTCCGCCGATCTGCCGGTCTGGGTCAGATGCACCAGCCAGGCACGCTCACCTGGCTTACGGATAAACTCGATCAAGGCGGACAGCAAGGGTGTCAGGAACACCATCATCACCACCAGTAGGCTCCAGAACCACACCGGCCCCGGGCCAAACAGCCAACCACCGATCAGCAGGGCAAACAGTGCCGGTGATACCAGGCTGCGGCGAAGATTGTCAAAAAGCTTCCACCTCGACAAGGCCGAGAGCGGATTCGCCTGGCGCCTGGCCTTCGATTCTTCTGATTGATCCGGTCCAGGCACTGTCGGCAAAAGCCAGCCGGCCAGTTGCCAGTCACCACGTATCCAGCGATGTCGCCGACTGATATCGACGGCGTAGCTATCTGGGTGTTCTTCAATGAGATCGACATCGGTTATCAGCGCCGATCGCGCATAGCCGCTTTCCAACAGATCATGACTGAGAATGAGATTATCCGGAAAGCGTCCATCAACGGCCTGACGAAAGGCATCCACATCATAGATACCCTTGCCGACAAATGATCCTTCGCCGAAGACATCCTGATAGACATCTGATACTTCTCGCGTGTAAGGATCAATGCCCGACTCGCCCGCGAACAATTTCGAAAACCGCGACCGGGCTGAACTGATCAGACTGATCGAGGCGCGTGGTTGCAGGATCGCGTAGCCTTTTACAATACGCTTCCTGTTGGCATCGTAGACCGGCCGGTTCAGCGGATGCGCCATGTTACCGATCAGTGTACGTGCCGCATCACGGGGTAATTGCGTGTCGGTATCCAGCGTGATGACATACTGGATCGAACCCAGGATGGAGACATCGCCGACAATATCCGAAAATGCCGTTTGCGCTCCGCCGCGCAGCAAGGCATTGAACTGTTCCAGCTTGCCGCGCTTACGCTCATATCCCATCCACAGCTGTTCATGGGCATTCCACTGTCGAGGCCGGTGAAACAAATAGAAGATGCACGGACGGTCTTCACTGTAGGTTTCATTGAGCCTTTGCAGTGCTGTGCGCGCATAGGCAAGCACGGCATCGTCACCGGGTTGGGTACACTCAGCCGCGTCACGGAAATCGGTCAGCAATGCAAAAAAGAGATTGGGATCGCGATTGCCAAGATAACGGATCTCCAAGGCTTCGAGCAGATCATCAACCTCTTGCGGTTTGCTCAGCAGTGTCGGCACAACCACCATAGTGCGATGGATATCTGGAATCCCTTTGGTAAAATCCAGACGAGGTATGGCGCGCGGTGGCAGCAGGATCGTAACCAACAGGTTCACCAGCGGTACGGCCAGCGCCGAGGCGCCGATGAGGCCGCAAATGGCAAAATACCAGTAGCGCCAGTCAGCCAATGGAATACCACTGAAGGAAGACAGCACCACACTGGTCGCCAGTACAGTAAGCAACAGGATGGGGCTGAGGTAAAGCGGCAGGTGGTGATTGCGGAACGCCCGTTTTGCTCGCCTCTTCCACGACAAACGGCAGTCGACCACCTGCTCCAGACGCTGTCGCCCCTGATCGACCAGATAGTAGCCGACATGCGCGCTGCGATCATTAGCACCCACACCCTCTGCCGCTTCCTGTGCAAGCGCAATGGCTGCACGCGCAACATTCAACTCACTGCTCTCACAACGCCTGGCCACATCTTCAATGACATGCCGGTAACGATCGCGGGTGGCGAAGTTCTGTCCGGCATGCATTGCCGCGGGGTCTTTTCGTAGCGTCTGTTCGACGACACTGAGCGACTCGACGAAATCACGCCAATCCACGGTGCCGATAAAACGCAGGCTACTGATACTGTTGGCAATCGATATCTGGTTGGTTGCGGCTGTTCGGGCAGCCGCCGACGACAGTTGCGTTGCGGACACCCCCTGTTCGAGAAGTTTTTGCTCGAGCCAGGTTTGAACGAACGCCATCGCTGGCCCCTGAGCCTGGAGTCTGGCGTAAAATTCTTCCACAAAGGATGCGGTCAGTGGCACATCAGCATTGGCAAACTCGGCCAGTCGCTGGATAAGCTGTTTCGGCTCCTCTTCAGCCGTTTTCAGCATGCGGTCTGCCCAGACAATGGCGGCTTCGCGCTCCTCGCGCCGACGCGCGACACGCAAGGCTACGCGACGCAGATTATCCAGTAACGCCAACTGCAGCATGATCGGAAATGCCCACAGCTCACCCAGCTTTAACGGTTCAGCGCTCTGATAGGCGGCGATGATCTGGGTAGTGTTGTCGCTGTCGACACGGCCATCCATGTGAGAAATCAACGTCAGGGCCAGGTCATAGATGCGGGGAAATCCGGCAGACAGACCCTCTGCGAGTCGCGGTAACTGCCGGCTGTAGCCGCGCGGCAGATGCCGACGCGCCAGACTAATCTGCTGCTCGATGAGGTAAAAATTATCGAGCAACCAGGCCTCTGCCGGTACGATCCGTTGTTCTGGTATAGCTGCGGCTGCCACCACATCATAAGCCGCCAACAGGACATGCTCAGTATCCGCCAGTCGCGGTAACAACCTGTCCGGCCCCGGACGCGTATCGATTTTATGCTGGCCAGCCAGCTTTACTGCGTGACGATTCAGTTGCTCGATACTGAACAACGCAGCGCGCAACAACCTGGTATCGTCATCGTTGCTCAGCGTATTGAGAGTGTACGCACCCGATAAAAACGCTTTGATGGTTATTGATTTTTCCTTGATCTGGTTTGAAATGATTTTAAACATATTTTTCAAACCAGTTATCTGCCAGCTAAGGCATCCTGCCAGTATGGATTAAGCCAGTAGAATCCTGTTGGGCTTTCTTTAGTTTCTTTGCCGCCTTCTTTTCTTGTGGCGTCATCGCCGGTTTCTTCTTCATCTCTCTATTGCTGTGTTGTCCTTTGCTCATGGTATTCAATCCTAAATAATTAGGTGCAGCCCTGAAACCGTATGCGGCTGGTTACCTTTGCTGACTACAAGGCCTCTGGTGAGACCGGTTTTTCCTGCTTAACATCATATCCACTACGCCTGGTATCAGTCCGCGCATAACTGAGCGCATCAGATAGCCTGTCGTAGCGGTAATCCTTGTATCGATACACCTTCTTGACCGTGCTGGTAATACCGTATTCGGCCATCAGCCTTTTGTCTTGTTCACTCATTATGATTTCCTTGTTTCATGGTATTTCGACAAGTCCGATGTCATTTTTTGACACCGAACGCCCGGGTCGGGATATCCACGCCATTTGCTGGACTCATCCCTTTCAGGAATTTGAACAGGTCGCTGTCGGTAGAAAGCACCAGGGTCGTATTAGCCGCAATGATCGACTCGTACGACCGCATGGTGCGCGTGAATTCATAGAATTCCACCGCCTGCGGACTCTGGTTATAGGCGCGTGCATAGATCTCGGTGGCCTTCGCATCCGCCACACCGCGGATCTCCTCGACCTGCCGGTAGGCCTCGGACTGGATCCTGTTCAATTCGCGCACCCGGTTGCCGCGGATTCTGGCCGCCTCACCGTTGCCTTCCGAGAGAAAGCGTTCGGCAATCTGTCGCCGCTCACTGATCATCCGATCATAGATCTTCGGACGTACGCTTTCGTTGTAGTTGATGCGTTTGAAACGGATATCGAGCAGCTCAATACCGAATACCTGCACCTTTTCCGCAGCCGCGGCGAAGATCTCCCGCTCGACCTGCACACGCCCCTTCTGGATGGGCACCAGCGCGCCCATGTCAGGTTCCGCCTGCGTCAGCAAGGCATCACGCAAAGGAACGCGATCACTGGTGGTGCGAATGATTTCGATCAACTCGTGCTTGGCCACGGCATTACGGGTCTCGCTACCGAGGATATCGTCCAGCCGGGACTGTGCACTGCGTTCATCCCGCAGGCGCAGGAAGTATTGCAAGGGGTCAGTGATACGCCAGCGGGCAAACAGGTCGACTGAGATATACAGCTTGTCCTTGGTCGGCATGTCCGAGGGATTGCCATCCCATTCCAGTACCCGCCTGTCGATCGGGTTGATTTCCTGGATGAACGGCACCTTGATCTTCAGGCCGGCGGTTGTCACGGGGTCACCGACAGGCTTACCGAACTGGGTAATAATCACCTGCTCGACTTCACTCACCGTGTAGACCGAACTCGATACAACGTAGGCGCCGACGATCGCAACCGCCAGCAGCGCCATATGACTGACCTTCATGGCTTCGCCTCCTTATGTGAATCGAGGTTCAGCAACGGCAGAATGTTACGCGCCTGTTCATCGATGATAATTTTGGAACGGATACCTGGCAGTACCTCCTGCAGGGTCTCGATGTAGATACGGCGACGCGTGACCTCCGGGGCCTTGCGATATTCCGCCAGCAGGGCATTGAATCGTGCCGCATCACCCTCCGCCTCGTTGATGCGTTTCAAGCGGTAACCATCGGCCTCCCGGATGCGCTGATCCTTTTCGCCCTCGGCCAGCGGAATCACCTTGTTATAATCACGCCGGGCTTCGTTGATCAGTTTCTCCTTCTCCTGCTGCGCCTGGTTGACCTCGTTGAAGGATTCCTGCACCGGTCGCGGTGGATTGATGTTTTTCAACTGCACCTGGTCGATACTGATCCCCATCACATACTTGGAAGCCAGCACCTGCATCTTGGCCAGGGCTTCGGTTTCGATTTCCTGGCGACCGATCGTGATGACTTCGTCCACAGTGCGATCGCCGACCACTTCCCGCATGACGGATTCCGAAACGTAGCGCAGCGTCTCACTCGGTTCCCGCACTTCGAAAAGGTATTTAACCGGATCCGAGATGCGGTATTGAACCACCCATTCAACCAATGCGGCGTTGAGGTCACCTGTCACCATTTCCGTTTCCAGCCTTGTCTCTCGCTCTCCGCCTCGGGGACTCTGGTACGGATCGCTGGCGCCCGGGGTCGTGAAGCCGAATTCCTGTTTCAACTGGCGCTTGACGGGAACGATGGTCGCCCTGTCGATACCCAAGGGCAATTTGAAATGCAGGCCGGGCGGCACATCCTTGAAGTACTTGCCAAAACGTTGCACGACGGCCACCGAATCACTGGGTACCGTGTAGTAAGCAGACCAGGCACCCACGCCAATCAGCAGTAGCAGGGCAATAATCAGCAAGCCGCGCATACTACCGCCCGGCAGCATCTGCCCGAACTGATCCTTGCCTTGTCGAAACAACTCTCCAAGGTCGGGGGGCGACCCTCGACCACCTCCACGACCACCCCAGGGATTGCCCTGGCTACCATTACCGTTTTGTGATGACATTAGAGAGCTTCCCTTTATGTACTACGACAGCCATAACATCGGCTGGGGTCATGCCTTCATTTTCAGCCCGCTCTATAGCCTGGCGGTCGAATCTATTATGTATGCGCATTACCCGGTCGCTAGTGCTCATCGGGTCCCTGCTTGGCCGCGGCTCGAAGCTTTTCAATAGCTCGTACCAAATGAAACATCGGTGGCATTGGCTGGTGTGCGGAGGTTGGCGAGGCGACTGCCTTGTGTCACTGGGCCACCGGTAAACAGGTTATACAGATACTTGTTACCGCCCTGCGCGGCAAATTGCTTATTGAGTGCACGGGCAGTTGTCCTGGCAAACCGTGGCAGGCCATGCTCCAGAAACTGCTCGCGCAGATAACTGATCACATGCCAGTGCTGGTCGGTCAGCTCAAAGCCCTCACGGGTCGCCAGGTTCGCGGAACGCTCGCGGTTCCAGCCCTGGTCGCCAAGCTCTGCCTGACGAATGCTGGCATACTGACTGGAGGTTTCGGTGTCCTGGGCATTAATTTTATACTGAGTCATCAGGTTATCCTGGGTGATTGAACGAGAAATGTACTCGGCCTGCGTTTCAACAGGCGCATACATAAAACGAGGTGAACCGGAGTTCGCGAGAAGGGAGTATGGCGGGCAACATAGACCGTTCGGTCGATATTGCGCGAGATAAAGACTTGCCTGCTTACAGACGATGGACCTGCTGACAGTGTCTGCTCATTGTAGACAATAAGCAAATCAATTATTCGGCTAACGCCGATTTAGATTCACTCCCACATAACATCACTGTTCTGCTGTACCGCAGCAGTGAGAAGATCAACAAGAGGCAATGCCCGAGTCGTCAGGCTCACCGGTGTTTCCTCCTCTTCGTCGTCGTCGACCGATGTTTCCGTGCGCGTTTTATCGATCGCAGCGGTTAACCGACTCAGCGCCGCCGGTACATCAGCCGCCAGGATTGCACCGGGCACTGTGCCGCTATGCCCCATCATTTTCAGCAATGTCACAGCAACATCACCGAACATGGTGATATTGGCATAGGCTTTGGTGGTAAAAGTGACCAACATATCGTTATCCTCCATGTGATTTCTTTTTCGCGGCGAATCGACTCAACAGCGCGATACCCAGCGCCGCAGATGTGACTGAGGCAAGGAAGATACCCAGCTTGGCGCTGTCGAGCAGTGCCTGGTCGAAAGCCAGGTTGGCGATAAACAGCGCCATGGTGAAGCCGATACCGGCAAGCAGGCCGCCGCCCGTGATCAGCCTCCAATCCAGATCCGGCGGACGTATCGCAAGACCCAAACGCACGGCCAGCCAACTAAAGGCAAGAATCCCGACGGGTTTCCCGAAGACAAAACCGACGAACACAGCAAGCGTCACGGCATTGCCTATCTCACCTGGTGACAATGGCAACCCGGCATTCGCAAACGCAAACAGCGGCATGATGACAAAGCCGACCCAGGGATGTAACGCGAACTCCAGCCGCTCCACCGGGGACAATGTTTCGCGCGCGGCGATCTCGGCAACCTGCAGGGTCTCCCGGTCCTTCGTGTCGCCACTCCCCTCTTCATTGGCCGGATGCGCGATCACCCGGGACAATACGGCATACAATCGTTCATCGCTGACCCAGCGTCTGGCCGGCGTCATCAAGCCAAGCACCACGCCCGTGATCGTGGCGTGGATACCGGATGCATCCACGGCAAACCAGATAAAACCGCCAACCAGGAAGTAGATCGAAATACTGCGGATTCCGCCCAGCGCTATGAAGCGGATGACAGCGATACCCAGCAGCCCCAGTGCAAGTGCTTCCCAGGAAATGTGGCTGCTGTAGCCAATCGCCACGACAAGGATGGCGCCGATGTCATCAATGATCGCCAGCGAGAGCATGAAGACTCGCAGGCTTGACGGAATACGCGATCCCAGAATGGCCAGGCAACCGATGACAAATGCGGTATCGGTCGCCATCACCGTCCCCCAGCCTGTCTCGCCTGGCTGCCCCGATTGCAGTGCCAGATAAATCGCTGCCGGGACGATCATACCGCCGAGAGCGGCGGCAATGGACAATGCAGCCATGCGCGGATTATTCAGTTCGCCCAGCACCAGCTCGCGTTTGAGCTCCAGCGCGACGAGGAAGAAAAACAACGTCATCAGGCCGTCGTTGATCCACCCCCTCAGCGACCGGGCAAACTCGAACGAGCCGAGTTGTAGACCGACTGAAGTTTCCCATACGCTCTCAAAATGATGGGCCCACGGCGAGTTGGAAAGCACAAGCGCAGCAACGGTGAACAGCAAAAGAATGACGCCACCGCCGGCCTGGATACTCAAAAACCTGGCGAATGGCCTGGTCAACCGATCGACGAACTCCTTCGGCAGTCGTGTGATCTCGGTCTCAGCCTGCTGCACTTTGCTCATTTAAGGCAACCCGGGTTTATACTCATTTCAGTGCGTTATTGCAGGTATTCTGCTGTGTCATTTCGTGTTGTCAGAATTTTCAATGCTCATCACCCACCACGACCATCATTGTTCGAAACGGGATATGGCAGACGCAGGTCAGGATGATTTAAGGGCATCGCCTTGAATGTTTTACGATGTTCTTCCCTATCGGAATAGATCATCACGTTACCATCAATCAAAGAGCAATGATCGAGTTAATTATCAACATCATGCCCGCTTATCGGAACGGTCTTCATGATACGGATCCGTGGTTCGTGCAATAACTTGAGGATCACCGGCCTTATATCCTGTACCGCACGAATCGATTCAATAGAATTACGCTGCGAATTTTTCCTTGTCATTCCAGGCAGAGCCGGTTTCTTCGGGACTGTCGCCCTGACCTGACCGTAGAACCCTTGTTTGAGACAAGGACGCTGTTGAACGAAACGAAACCTCCGACGAAGCCAGTATCTGAGTGATCCAGTGTTGCAAATGCCGTGTTACGAATACCATGAATGAATGGATCGATACGCATGCCATGGTATTGGAGCACCGCGCTGAGATTGAACACAGCGATACCATGATTTATACATTGGAAAATGGCACTAGCTGCTTGCCGATGCCTGCCAGTGCCAGATCTGGCCTACTCCCACTCGATTGTAAATAAGCCATTTTTATCTCTTATATTCAACAGCTTATTTTCCTGCTAAACGGCAATACCATGAAAAATACCACGCTCAGAGACTTCTCCAAAATGCCCGGAAGTTCGCCTATTGAACGCTGCCACACGACACCCTAAGACCACCTTCCGGATTTGACTTCCAGGCGCATCCTTCCTGTTCCTGCAGCTGATGGACACCCTTAACCGGTTGCGCGCACATGCCCCTGCACGGCCTCCCGAACAAACCGGACCGCAACATTGTCATCAACCTCGACGAGTTGCCCAATCTGCTCGGTCACATCATAAACCTTAGACAGCTCTGATTAATTCGGTGAAGCTTCAGGCTTTGCGTCGCGTTTGTCCACAAGGCGCAGTCGTGCAGGAAGGCTGGTTGCCTTTCAAACGGCTGTAACGCAGTAGACGAACGGGACGCACCAACAGTAGGCGCTCTAAGCGAAGCCCCGCAGGGCGGGCCTCTGGCGCCCATTGGACAAGGGGCGGCCATCCGCTTGCACCACTCGTCAAGGACAACCAGCCTTGACCTTCGCGGCGCGCCTTGCCAATGAACGCCAGAGGCTCCGCTGAAGCATTACCGAATTAATCAAAGTTGCCCTTATTCAATCTGGCCGCAGCGTCCATCGCGCGGTCATAAGCCTCCGCCACATCAACGCTGGTCACCTCGTAGCCCCACCCCTCACTCAACCAGCGAAGAGCAGCTATTGCGGATCCGAGGGCAAATGCCGGTTCCGGGTCGAGATAATCCCTGGCCGCCCTGGTCAGCGTTTTTGGATCACAGGGACTCCGGTTGGCCAGTTCCAATGCCAGATCATAAAATCCGAGCTCCTTGGCCGTCGCAAACCACTTCCCTTCTTCACCCGGAGTTGCGGCTATGAGGTCTGACAGGATCTGAAACTTTTTCTTCATTGGATAGCGTTTTGCAACCGAGCGAAACCGGGCGATGTAGGAATTACCTACCGCAGCACTCAATCCGTAGCGCTGGTAGGCCTCGTCATGCAGGCCGGATGAGATCAGGATTTCCTCACAGGCCTGGTCGATCACGGAATCCGGCTGGTTCAGTCCCCGCGAGGCTTCGGCATACTGGACCGCCTCCGCCTTCGTGCCCAAGGCCAGAAGTGCTTCGACGCCATAGCGACGGTAATGCCAGGACGGGTACCGTGGCAGTTCCAACAAATCGAGCAACTCCCCATAGCGCCCCGTCGCCAACAGACAGGACAGGCAAGCTGTCGCGCCGTGAAAATAGCCGCCCGGGCTTGGATCTGACCAACAGGATCGCAACGTGGATACCAACTCATCCGCCCAGCGGCCTGCGACTTCCGAAGAGCCACAGAGCTCACCCCAGTGATCACCAACAGGGCTGAGGTAATCGACACCATCATCCTCCATTGCCTGCCAGAGCCGGTCGAGCCATCTATTACGGGTCTTCTCATCTGCAGGCGCATCTATGACGATCGGTATCAAATCACCCAGCGTCTTGTTGACCGCTGATCCCAGCGCGCCGCTGGAGCTATCGACATGCTCCAGCGCCGGCCAGATCTTTTCCATCAAACGGACAGCACCCTCTGCGCCAATCAGGGGATCTTTCTTTGCGACTTTCTTGATTTCGGTGACAGCTTCGCGAAGACGCTGGCACGCCAGCCTTGATGCCTTCCAGCTATAAGCGCCAGTCCGGAATCGTGCTGGAAAGGACCACTTATGCGCGCTACGAGCCATTGCCCTCAAACTCAGGCAGCAATGGGCTTGGCTTTCTCGATCCGGGCTCGCCGCTTTGGTGTATTTAGCGCTTTCCACAGCTCGTTGCGTTGCTGCAGATTCAGCCAAAAATCAGCTGTATTCCCAAATACGATCGCCAGCATCAGTGCCGTGTCAGCCGTGATTGCACGGCGATTGGTACATAACTCATTGACGGTTTTTCGACTGACCCCCATCGCTTCTGCCAGTTGCCCCTGAGTCAGCGCCATGGGCACGAGAAATTCCTCGGTAATCATCTCACCAACACTGACGGGTTGTCGTTTTGTGATATTCATAGCCTGCCTCACCGATAATCGTGGTTATCCAGATAGATGTCCTGGGCCTCACCACATTCACCTGACCAGGTAAACACCAATCGCCACTGCTTGTTCACGCGAATCGAATGTTTCCCGGCCAAGTTCCCTCTCAATTTTTCAAGATGATTGCTCGGAGGTGACCGTAGGTCGAGATCACAGGTCGCGTCATCAATTAACTGCAGCTTCCGAAACAGTCGGTCTTCGATCTCAGCGGGTATCTTCTTGCTGGCTTTATCCTCCAGATAGAAATTCCTGAGCCAGCGGTCCCGAAAACTCTGAATCAATAGCAATCCCCCCTTCATGGGAAACTGTAACGTACTTAGTTACTTCCTGCAACTAACAGACGGGATAGTGTAGATAAACGCTTAGCGGCGAAGTCCGACTTTCTCCACAAGGAGAATTACGAAAATAAGATAATTTTCAGCATGTTATGTAGTTACTACGCTGTCGATGGTTTTGCCGATTTCCGGGTTGATCGAGAGCACCGAAAAATCAAGCTCGCCGATACCATGTCAAGCTCAATTTTTATCTCATGGTATTGATGTCTGCCGCCTTGCAACGCGCGATAATTACCATGAAAAATACCATTGATGATGCAGATTATATTATCAATTGGATTTTTTTATTCTTATTTTTCAATATGTTAAGAATTCCTGTCACTCCCACTCTATTATCAACAAGCCTTTTTTATCTTTTATATTCAATGGCTTATTTTCCTCCCAAATGGGAATACCATGAAAATTACCATGCTCAGTAATTTCTTCAAGAGGATTCTTTTTTCCACTGACCGACCAGAAATTTGTATGCTCACGGTACGATCCTTGCGGAAAAGGTGCTGGGCAACTGAATTACAGGATCAGGTCACGCACCGGCTAAAAAGGGGCATTTACTTCGTGCACGTTACTTACCATTGTTGACTTTGATCAATAGCAAAGACCCCCTTGTATGTGAAACTGCCTGTTAAAGCGGGTTATCGGAATCACTCTACTATTTTGCCTCCCAATTCCCTTGGACCGGCCTGACCCGGGTTTGTGTTAGACCGTACCGGGTCGTACGATCGCGCTTCAAGGACGGCGGCGTCCCCGTCACTGGCTATCTCTTCTCGATTGACCGCCGCATCGCACAATGACTCAGCGTACTCTGTGGGCGCGAGGTGCGAGAGTGTGGGCAAGCGGTGGACAACACGGTTGTTATCCACGGCTTTTCCATGCGCCCCCAAGGGCTCGCGCCGGTCCTCAGCTGCAGCTGAGCCCGCACTAACAGCCCCCTTGAAAACGTCCCTATTAAGGATGAAACTTTGGTTCTGGGTAAAAGGAATGGTTCCAGGATGGCCCGGGGGAGAGCAAATGGAGAACTGCGTAAAGTGTGGGAATGCTCATGACTGTGCGCCCGGAACTGCGCCGGGCGCTATGATCATAACTTGTATCCCCGGGCGGGAGGCACAACTCGATGTCGCTCCTGCCGGAAGGAGTTACTGTCCGGTCGTCCCGGGCAGCCCGCCGGCACCGACCTCCGCGAAGGGCTGAGGTTTTTCTTTGTGGCACGAATAATACGCTTCGGCGGTTGGGTCTGGGATTCTGACATCCTCGAACTGCAACGCGGTGAACATGTCGTCACCCTGGAGCCACGTATCGCCCGATTGCTCGACTACCTGCTTGACCACCCCGGAGAACTACTCACCCACGATCGCCTGATCGATGCGGTTTGGGATGGTCGCGTGGTGTCCAACGAAGCGGTGCGACGAGCCGTGTCCGGGCTACGCCATGCGCTCGCTGCTGACGGCTCCGAGATCTTTGTCCGCACCATCCACAAGAAGGGGTATATCGCGGAGTTTCCCGAGCAGCACAGAGTGGATTCGGCGGCACGTTTGACGTCGGCGGCCTTACCTGTACCCGACGCGACGCCGCCATTACCGGAAGTGGCGGTGGTTCCTGAACTCAGGGTGCAGGCGGCCGGCGGGCGCACCACCGGATTGCCGCGATTAAAGATTCTGCTCGGAACGGCCGCGGCGTTGGTACTCACCACCCTCCTGTTTGCATTCCTCGACACCCCGTCGCAGCGGCAGTCGGCGTCAGGAGATGCCAATGTCGCCGCAACCGGGCCCGCCACCATCGCGGTGCTCCCGTTCGTCAACCTAAGCCAGGCGGCGGATGGCGACGTCCTCGCCGACGGCCTGGCCGAGGAACTCCTGGGGACCCTGGCGCTCAATCCCGCACTCAGGGTAACTGCCCGGCCGTCAGCCTTCCAGTTCAGGGGGCCGGACCGCGACGTGCGCGATGTAGGGCAACGCCTGGGCGTGCGCTACGTGCTGGACGGCAGTGTCCGCAACCTTGGGGAGCGAGTGCGAATCCACACCCGGCTGATCGATACACGGACGGGCAGGCAGCTGTGGAGCGACGAGTACGACCGTTCCCTGGCCGACTGGTTCGATCTCCAGCAGGTCGTGGCGACGGAGGTTACACGCGCGCTCAAAGGGGTTTTGCAAGAGCACAACATGCCGACGCCCGGGTCGGCTGGGACGCCCAGTTTCGAGGCCCACCTTGAAGTACTTCGCGCCCGCCAGCTTCTGGCTACCCGATCAGTGGTGGACGCGGAGCAGGCAATCGAGCACCTGCAGCGCGCGCTACTGCTGCACCCGAACTATGCACTCGCCTACACCCGGTTGGCCGACGCCATCCTGATCCAGGCTGAATCCACCGGCGGGATCAAGGCTGTCCGCCCCATAGTGTCGCCGCTGCTGGACAAAGCCCTGGCACTGGAACCGGGTCTGGGGGAGGCGTACTGCCTGCGCTCCCTGTTGAGCGATGACCCGACCGTCGCGGAACGCGACCTACGCCGTGGCCTGGAACTGAACCCGAGCTATGCGCGCGGTTACGAACTACTGGCGAAATTGCAGGCCGGATACATGCTCCACAATCAGGAGGCGATTGACACCATCGACAAGGCTATTGCCCTCGACCCGCTCACCCCGGGCAACTACCATGCCAAGGCAACCATGATGTTGGAGTGGGGCAAGTGGGAGGAGGCAGCGGAGTTGAATCACCGGGCACTGGAGTTGAACCCGAATTACCGCGCGGCGCTCACCCAGTTGTCACAACTCTACGGCATCGCGGGCCGTTTCGCGGATGCCGCCGGGTATGCCCGGCGGGCAGTGGCACTCGACCCGCGCGCCGTCCCCATGCGCGATCACCTGATATCGCTATATCTGGCGGTGGGTGACCTGGAGGGGGCGCGTGCCACCAACCATCCCCCTACGCCATTTGGCAACTGGGCTATTGCCTGGGCCGATGGCAGGACGGGGCAGCTCGTCGACATGCTCTACGCCGAGACATCCCCTTCGAAAGAGACAATACACCCGATGATGTCCTCACAGATACTGTTGCGTCAGGCGGTTTCGGATGGGGACTACGCGCGTGCCCTGGCGTGGCTGTCTGCGCGGCTGCCGACAGGAGACGCGCTGCCGCAGGAAGCGAGGGGCTGGCTGCTGTACGCGTACGCCAACCTGGCGCAAATACTCAGGCTGAACGGGGACGAGGCAGCAGCGTCGCGCCTGCAGGAGCAACTCGAAGAACGGATGGCCGCGCTGGAAACACCCATACCGCGACATGCACTGATCAATGCCCAGGTGCGCTCGATATTGCTGGCGCGTGAAGGCCGAAGCGAAGACGCCTGCGCGGCATTGGAACAGGCCTATACGCCCAACCCCCGGGGCTTTTGGCGAGTGATCCTCGCCAACCCGGCGTTCGATGCCATGTCCAACGCATACTGCTTGCGTACCTTGCGTACGCGTATCGACAAGTACGTCAGCGCCGAGCGTGAGCGCATTGACGCCATGGAACGTGCGGGACAGGCCTCCGGGTCGGCCCCCGGCGATTCGAAACCCGGGGCCGGCGCCCCCAGCTGAGCCCAAAAAGACAGGGAGCGGATAAATGATGAAGAAGCACACCGGACGGCTCCTTCTCCTAGCCTGCCTGGGCTGTGCAGGGATGCAACAGCCAGGCAAGAGCCTCGGCGCCCCACTCCCGGATACCCTCAGCGATGGCGTGATCGAGGAAGTTATGGTCACGGCCCGCCGGCGCGACGAGGTACCTATTGCCGTACCCATGTCAGTGACCCGAATCGACGGCGCAACCCTGGACGGGCTGCAGTACCGTGAACTGGACCAATTCCTGAGCCTCAGTCCGGGTGTACTCGTATATACCGGCGGCGATGGCATAAGTTCCAATATCACTATCAGAGGGGCGGTCACGCCGGGGGCGCTCGTCGAGCCGGGCAATGCAGTCTATGTAGACGAGGTCTACGTTTCCGGTATGCGCACGATCCTGCCGGGCTTTTACGACATCGAGTCGGTGCAGGTGCTCAAGGGACCCCAGGCTGGTCTGTACGGTCGCAACACGACCGGGGGCGCAGTGGTGATCACCACCGCCAGACCCACCGACGAGTGGTTGACGCGCTTCGACGTGAGTTACGCCCAGTACGACACCCTCGAGGCCAGCGGTACGGTCAACATCCCGTTTTCGGATGTCCTGCGGCTGCGGCTGACGGGCTGGTCTGAAGACAGCGGTGGCGGCTATTACCAAAGCAAGGTCGCGGATGAGAACCTGGACGCCAGCCGTCAGGCCGGGGGCCGGCTCACCCTCGACGTACTACCGGAAGACGGGACGGCGCTGACCCTTACCGGTGAGTATGTCGATATCAACGACAGCGGATTTGCAACTTTCCCATTTCGTGACGGCCTGGTCGAGGGCGCCCCGTTGGGGCCCGAGTCCCTGGGGCCGGAGTCCCGGCGCAACGTGCTGCGCGACGACCTGGGGGGCACCGACCAGAAGTCGGCCCGTGTTGCCGCCAGGCTCACGGTCGACAGCGATGTCGGTACCGTCGTCGCTGTTGTCGGCTGGCGCCGGGTTGCGGCGCGCCAGCCCCACTCAGACTTTGACGGTTCCGCGTTTTCCGCCGTCTCGAACCCCTCGAGCGCAATCCCCACCCTGGCGCCGCAGGTCTACACCCTCGACGACCGTGTTACAAGTCGTCAGGCCGAACTGCGATTCCTCACTCGCGACGAAGGCGGCGTTCTGAGTGTCCAACTCGGCGTGACCTACTTCGAAGAAAACCTGCGATATCGCGATGCGATCTTCCCGGTGCGCGACTTCGCGCAGATTGTCGAGGCAATCGGACTGGACGGCAGTTTTGGGCACAGGGCCAACCTGAAAACCGAGTCCTGGGCCGGTTTCGGTGAGCTGATCTGGTCACCGGTTGAAACACTGGAGGTGACAGCTGACCTGCGGTATACCCGGGACCATAAAGACATCGACTCTGTACAATTCTCAAGCGGGCTTTATACTTCGGCAGGGCTTCCGAATCTTGCGCTCGACACCAGTAGGACTTTCGACAACTGGTCGCCTGGTTTGACATTGGCCTACAAGCCAAGCTCGGAACTAACCCTGTTCGCCAGGTATGTTCAGGGCTTTCGCGCCGGGGGATATAACGCCCTTGCCTATAACCCCGATCTGCTACCCTACGACGCCGAAAAGGCATACAACTATGAGCTTGGGGGCAGAGTCCTGTTGTTCGATCAGCGGTTGGAACTGGGCGCAAGTGTCTTTTACCTGCGTATCGACAATGCCCTGCTGCCGCAGGAGGATCCCGGCCCTACTAACTTATATCCGTTGCAGAATATCGGCGAAGCGAAGACCAAGGGATTGGAGATCGATCTCACCGCCGGCATCTACTCTGGTCTGTCACTCGCCGCGTCGGCGGGGCTGTACCACTACGGATATTCGAACGGTCCTGCAGGCTACGACAAGCGAGCCTTTGCGCCAAGCTTCACCGCAAGCGCGGTGCTCGATTACCAGCGACCACTCACGCCCGCTCTCACCGCCGTTGCAAGGCTGGGATTCCGACACCGCAGCGGCGGCAAAGTGCCAGCGGGTGAACTCGATGCACAGGGATCACCGACGGGCGAAGATATCGACCTTGATTCCTTTAACCTTCTCGATGCCCAGGTCGGCTTTCGCGCCCGGGACATGGAGTTCGCCGCCTTCGTGCGCAACGCACTTGACGACCACTATGTCGTCAGCAACTGGGGGTTGGGCGCCGTGCAGGCGGGGTTTGTACCCCAAACCAACGGCACCCAACCCCGCGCGATCATACGCGACCCCGGCTCGGTGTACGGGGTGCGCCTGTCTAAACTCCTTTGAACTGAGTGGTATCCCGGCGCTTCTTGCCAAGCCGGACCGATGTTTCCGCACCACCGCGACCCCTCGCATGTCTGCCGCTACATTCTCGCCGGTGTAAAGCAGGGCTAACCGCCATATCTCACCGATTCGGCAATCGCTTTTTCGGCGCGCTGTTAGTGTAGCGTGGCGCCTAAGTGTTTGATTTTTATAACACAATAAAAAAGTAACGGATTAATCACGGAATCCTAACACCGGGCGCCAACAAATCTGTAAAGCTACCCGTGCGCGTGGTGCAGTGGTCCGGATAAAACAGTTTGCCGGATCATCCACATCCAACCGCTTCTCCAATGGAGGGAAAGACCATGAACGAATCGAATCAGACAGCGGGAAACAACCGGCACACTGCCGCGGGGCTCGCCACTATATTTCTGTACCTGGGCATCGCACTGTTGAGCGGCTGCGAGGCAACTGCGGATGCCGAACAGCCAGACGGACAGTCGAGCGGACAGTCAGCGCTTGTGGGGGTCTGGAAAAACGAAGTACAGTTCGTCGACTGTACCAGCAATGAAGAGATAGGCACGCCGGGTACAGCGTTGATTACCTACTTCGCAGACGGAAATCTTCTTTTCCGTGCCGGCAACCCCGCGGTGTTCAGCCTCGGCCAGGGCCGCTGGTCCCGGACTGGCGAGAACACCTTCGCGGCGAACGCTCGGGTTATCGGGTACGACCCCAATGGCTTCTACAATGGCTACGTCATCCACGAACGAATGATCACCCTGGCCGAGGACGGGCAGACACAGGAGTACACCAACAGGGCTTCCTTTTTCAGCGTGGACGACCAACACCTTTTGACGCGATGTGTGGTCGGAACGGGCGTCAGGCTTCCCGAAGCGGCACCGCTCTGAGCTTGGTGAGGGGCAATCGTGTGGACGTCACGCACTGCCCCCACCCGCGACAGGCGCGGCGGCGTTCAGTTTGAGGTCTCTGGACCTGAATTGGGATGACCTGCCAGAACCGCGTCGGCCCATCTCGTCAAGGGAGGCTGTGGCGAGTCGGCCAGCCGCAGAATCTGTTGATCGTATTGCCGGGGGTACTGGTAATCGCCAACAGCATACGCGTTCTGTGCCGGCGATATCAGGAACTGAGCCAGTTGTTCAGCTTCCTGTTCCATCGCAAAGAAGCGGTTAAGCAGCTTCCGGTCACGCGGGTCTATATCGCTTAGCTGCCGCGTTAGCCCTATCTCCTCGGGAAGCATCTTCGCGCGATGAACTAACGGCCAGGGCCTTTCCTGCGTCCAGTCGATGCGCAGTTGCTGGAGATCGCCATCCCCGTACCCAGTTCATGGCGCGATCTCTTCGCGGGCCGCCTGCACATGCTTGATGGCCACCACCTTGGCCCTGTCAATGGCGGCACTGGTGAGGGCGTAATCCGCCAGCCGCTTGATTTTCCGCGGCGGCCCCCGGTCTTCGCTACCGGCCGCTTGCGGCCCTTGCCGCGGCCTGCGGGCGTGATTGTCATAACATGAATTCTGAAGTGGCCGCGGCCCGACGTGCCGAACACCGGCAGGCAGGGGCAGGATGCTAGTGCTTTTCGCAATGCGCGGACGTGGAAAATGTAGCCACGAGCCTGGCGAGAACGACTCACCCATCCGCGCGGCGATCCGCGAAAAAAAGACGCATTTTCCGGATGCTGTGTGCAGCCACCCTGATGTCGACATCGGCGCAACACACTGTTACTGTATATCAGATCAGTAGTGGACGCCCACGGTGTCAACCACACTGGCGGCAGGGGTTGCCGCGCCCGCAGCCGAGCCCGGTCGGTATGCTCGTCACCGCCTGGAAACCACCCTCCTCTACCGCATTGTGCAGCGGTATTACCCGCTATTTGTCGCCCACCCTGCCCGCGAGGGCCGACCCCTGCCGGACCATGTGCAGCGCGAGCTCGCGGAGTATCTGCGCTGCGGGCGCTTGGCACGGCTTTCTCCGGTTGCGCTGCGAGCACTGCCACGTCGAGATGCCGGTAGTTTTCTCCTGTCTGCGTCGCGGATTCTGTCGGGGACGCCTGGTCCCAGCTACGGTGCGCGCCGCATGGCATAGACTGCCGCTTTACTCGCGGATGCAGTGCTTCCGCAACGACCGATTCGGCAGTGGGTGCTGAGCGCCCCCTACCCGCTGCGGTTTCTTTTCGCGACCCGGCCGGTGATCATGGGTAAGGTTCTGGGTGTCGTCTACCACGCCATCGCCAACCACCTGATCCGCAAGGCAGGCTTCACTCACAAGACCGCACGTACCGGTGCGGTGACACTGATTCAGCGCTTTGGCAGTGCGCTGAATCTGAACCTGCAGATCACTCCACCAATCGGCTAGACGCGCAAACAGGTGCTTTATCTGACTCATACCCAGGGCTGGCGTTGCCCACAGGCCGGGCCCGAGGGTATCGCGAGATCCAGTTCCCGGCAGCAGGGCGCCAGGGCTTTCAACCCGTTCGCCTGGGACTCTTCTGCCACCAACGGCGGGACGTAGCAGAAGAAATTAACGTTGAAAGGCCTGTCGGTCAGCGTCTCGAACCGGGTCAGTTCCCGCGCCAGTTCCGCGAGGCCCAGCGTCGCACAAGGTAATGAACCCACTCCGCCCGCATTGGCAACCGCCGCGGCCGGGTCGGCGTCCCACATGCCAGCCATGGGCGCCTGGATGACGGGCGCGCGAATAACGAACAGCCGGTTGATCGACAAGGTCGGCCTCTCGCGAGCGGCTGCCCGCAAGCAGCCCTATTTCACAGTGATGGTGATCTTGTCGGAAATAACCGGCGGGGTATGCGGCACGTGCAGGTGATTACCCAGCATCAGCTGCAAGGTGTGCTCGCCCGGTGGAAGCGTCAGCACCGTCTCGGTTTGTCCGCCGCCGAAGTGCTTCACCTGGTCCGTGCTCGGCAGCGGCAGGTCCAGGTTGAGGCTGGATAAGTCGGTGTCGATCAGCAGGTGGTGGTGGCCGGTATTGTCCCGGTCGACGCCCGCCGGCGCGACACCCATGCCCTCCAGGCCAAAGCGCACGGTGAGGGGGCTGGAGACCGTTTCGCCATCCGAGGGCATGATGAAGTAGACCCTGGCGTTCTCCGGTGCGGGTGAACTCAGCTCGTTCGCAAGTACGGCCGAGGTAAAGAATAGGGTCAGCAGGGTCGAAACCAGTAGTCGCATTGTCCTTGTCTCCTGTGGATTTGCGTCAGAAGTTGAAGCCGGCACCACACTCGATGAGCAGTTGTCCTTCGAGACCCGCCGCCCGGTGCTGCTGGGCGCGCTGGTACTCCTCGTTTCTCAGCATGTCCAGCATTACCTGGGTGGAAGGATACTGGATCAGTACCACCGCGTCCCAAAGGTCGTCACCCTGGCCGATCAGCAGACCCCGGATTTCGCCGGAGTAGAGGACTTTGGCGCCCTGCGGCCCCATAATTTCCTCGAAGGCCTTGCCATAAAGCTGGTAAGCCTCGCGCCCGGACAGGTCCGAGGACCTGCCGTCTTCGTAGGCCGCCTTGCCCTTGAACTTCAGAAGATTGAGCATGGCAATGGGCTCGCCGGTTTGCCGGTCCCTGAAGGCCCGCACCTGGTCACCGGTGGGCTGCAAAACATTTTCCATTATAACGGATCCCCATTGCTGGTAGTTGGTGTTAAGAAAACTGACGTCACATATAACCAGTTTTCGTGGCGGGAGGAAACTACGCCTTGAGGACACACCCCGCCAGGCTTTCCGGTCCCCAGGTCAGGCGAGTATTAACCTTTTGCGTAACCAGGAGCGTGTCGTCGAAGCGAAAGCCGCCCAGGTAGTAATCCAGCCCATGGACCGCCATGGCGGCCCGCAGTTTCTCCAGGCGCGCGCCAAGCTCCGCGCTCTCGGGATGGCTGCAGTGCGCTTCTATAGTCATGTCGATCGGCCTTTTCTCCCGTCTACCGGTCGGTGTGTTTAAATATAGCATTGAACACCGCCGGGCCCGGACCCTGCCCGCGTGGGTGGAGTGAATCTCGCTACCAATAGATAACGGAGCCAATTTATGAAACCTGTCTGCCTGGTTATTGGCGCGGGCGCCGGCATCGGCGGCCACGTGGGAAAACGCTTCGCAATGAATGGTTACCACGCGGTGCTGTGCCGCCGCAGCGATGAGGGGGGCCTTAATCGCCTGGTGGAGGATATCCGTGAGAGCGGCGGCAACGCTTCCGGCTTTCTGCTCAATGTCGTCGAGGAAAACGCGATCGAATCCCGGGTCGCCGCGGTGGAGGGCGAGATAGGTCCCATCGAGGTCGCGGCCTATAACATCGGGGCACAGATTGGCGACCGCGCCCTGACAGACACCAGCTACAAGGCGTTCGAGCTCGGTTGGCGGCTCGCTACCTTCGGCTTGTTTCGCCTGGCATCGTCGGTATGCCCCTTGATGGCGGAACGCGGCAAAGGCACGATTATCGTGACCTCCGCCACAGCCGCGGTGCGCGGCAACTGTGGGCAGCATTCCCATGCCGCGGCCATGGGCGGTCGTCGGATGCTGTGCCAGACCCTCAACGCGGAGTTCGCCCCCCAGGGGATTCACGTGGCGCACGTGCTAGTCGATGGCGCCGTCGATGCGCCGGACACCCTGGGCAAGATGCTGGGCCCGGAACTGTTCAAACAGCTCAGGGAGGCGAAAGGTATGGGGCAGGATGGCCTGATTTTGCCAGAAGCGGTGGCGGAAACTTACTACCACCTGGCACAACAGCACCGCTCCGCCTGGACCCACGAGATCGATATACGGGCGTTCTCGGATACGCCGTGGTGGAACCACGCGTGAAGCGGCCGGACCGCACCTGGTGACGGCATCCGCGCGTGCGGGGCATCGCCGCGTCAAGGCTTCACACCGCGATACCATTTATACGGAAGTCTTGCCCCAGAACTCTTTCATTCCGCGGAAGGCGCGAATCGCGTGACGAATAAAACCTTTCTCGCCGTGCTTCAGAACAGGATATCGCGCAATCAGGCCGCCGTGGCCTCCTGCGCCTCGACTCTTGTCAGGTGCGCCCCGAGACAGATGTGACGGCCTCCGCCAAAAGCAACATGTTCACTATTGGCCCGCTGGATGCCGAAGAGATGCGGATCTGGATGCGCCTCGGGGTGAATCAAAGTAACGACGCATCCACTCAACCGGATCTCCCTTGAGATCGCCCCAGTGATACTCATTCACAAAGCTGGTCGGTGTGATGTTTGCGCGAGTCGAACATGCTCGCAGTTCGGCCATCTGCTTCGGGCTCAGTGGCTCATCGATGGCGATGAACTCGAAATATTGATATTCACTCATTGCGATGCACTATTTGCGGAGCAGAGTCGATCCATCAGTCCGCGCAGTGAAATAACGTTAATGTCATCACCCACAGGAAACTCATCCTCACCACCATAGAGGATATATTTATACCTTGCGCCAACATCATCACAGGTTTTGCTGTAGTGTTTTCCAAGCTTGGGGGCGACCCCATATTTGATCTCAATGGCCCAAATTTCGGATGATGGCATCTTGATTACCAGATCGATCTCTGCACCAGCAGCCGTCCGGTAAAAGTAGGTTTCGGCACGACCCGGCAGGATCGAGTGAATGTTTTCGATGGCAAATCCTTCCCAACTTTTTCCCAACACCGGATTGGACAGCAGCGCATCATAAGCATTGATACCCAGCAATCGATGTAACAAACCACTGTCTCGCACGTAAAAACGGGGAGATTTGACTAGCCGTTTCTTGACACTTGCATGCCAGGGTTCCAGGCGCCTGACTAACAAGAGGTCGGTAAGAATATCAATGTAATGACTGACCGTCTTGGCGTCGACTTCCAGATTTGCGGCAAGCTTGGAGTAGTTAACGGTTTCACCCTGAAGATGCGCCAACATCGTCCAAAGGCGACGCAACCTTACTGCAGGAACGCGAAAACCCATTTGCGGGATATCGCGCTCAAGATAGGTACGAATCAGGTTTTCCAGCCAGTCCATGGCCAGATCATCATTGGTAGCAAGATAGCTGTCTGGAAAACCTCCCCGCAACCACAGGTTCTGCCTTTCCTGTTGGTGACCATCAACTTCAACCAGGCTCAAGCCACTCATCTCAAGATAACTAATCCGCCCTGCGAGACTTTCGGAAGATTGGCGCATCAAATCCATTGATGCTGACCCAAGCAGTAAGAACTGACCTGACCGACGACCCCGTTCCCTGTTTTTGTCGATCAGACCCCGCAGTACGGGAAACAAGTCCGGGATTCTCTGAATTTCATCCAGGATAACCAGTTTATCGACATGAGCACTTAAAAAACTGCTGGGATCACTGAGCCTTAGCAAATCCTCGGGGGCTTCCAAATCGAGATAGATAGAGTCGATGTTGTTAGCAATGGTTTTTGCCAGCGTCGTCTTGCCAACCTGGCGCGCACCAAGTAGTACGATCGCAGGCACCTGTGCAATGGTTGTTTGAAGTACTGCGGTGATTTGACGATCAATCATATCTTGCATTTTAGGAGGCCAACTCCTATTTTACAAGATAACTAACCCATCATATTCCATCATTACCAACACCAGGTATTGACTGATATTGCCCGTAATGCTCAGCAAATCCTGCTAATCGACACAAAAATCACCGACCCACTCGGTAACTTATTTCCTCGCCGGACCAAGCCGAACCGGTTCAACAATCGTCAACTCATAGCGCGTTGTTCTACCACCACCTGGCAACGGAATGATTATACCTTTAGCAACCAAGTCGGAAAGATCTCGACTGGCTGTTCGATTGGGGCACTTGGTGATGGCTTCATATTTTCTGGTCGTTATCCCGCCTTCAAAGCCTTTTCGTCCTTCAGCGAACATCCGAGATACCATCCTGGCCTGCCGTTCATTCAGCTGATCGCCATAAGCTTCGTAGAAACGTGTCTTAGCCAGTACAAAATCCACTTCTTCCCTGGCAATTTTCTGTGCCTTGATGATTGTATTAGCGAAATAATCCAGCCAAACGTTAACATCCATGCTACCGCGGCTGGCTTTCTCCAGCTGCAGGTAATAGGATTTCTTGTCTCCCTCTATTGCCGTGGCAAGGCAAGCCGTGGTTGGATAGCCGAGAGACTGCGAAAGCGCGTGATCCGCAATCGCCCTGCCGACTCGACCATTACCATCATCGAAGGGGTGAATCACTTCGAACCAGAGATGAGCAATACCTGCTCGGGCAATCCCGGGTATTGTCTTATCCCCACTCAAGGGACTGGTTTGGTTGTACCATTCGATAAGCTTCACCATTTCATCAGGCACCCGAGCCGCTGGTGGGGCCTCATAGTGAACCTTTTCGCGTCCGTAAGGCCCGCTCACTATTTGCATTGGTGAAGGATCGTTGCGGTATGTGCCTCGCAGAATAGGCGTGTAGCGCTGTTCCGGGATAGCCATGGACTGCCACTTGCCCAGCAGGTCAGGGGTCAGGGGTGCTTGCCAGTTCTTGCGAACATCCACCAGCAGCGAAGCTGCCCCGGCAGCTTTCTGATCTGGGTTGTCCGGTAGCGCATCCGATGTAATCAAGGACAGTAGCGACGACCTAACCGACTCTCTGTCCAGAACCTCACCTTCGATGGCGCTGGTTTTGATGGCCTCGGAAAGCATCAAGTCAATCGTGGCATCCTTTTGGGACGCCATCGGTAGCGCGTCAAAGCTGCCGGCCAGGCGCTCTGAGTTCAGGCCAAACTCGAGCTCCCGGTGTTCGAGCGCATGCTTGTCGTAGCGGAAATCGGGCCAATCGGATTGTTGCCATATCCATCTCATGGCGTGATTCTAGCACTTATTCACGCCATATTACATTAATATTTGGCGTGATTATAGCCTGCAATAACGCCATCCTGGATCAACGACTGGCATCTGAACGGCGCCTGGAAAATACCATGACTGCATCAGTTCGCTTCTCATGGTATCGCTGTTTTTAGCCCTGCCAGCCGCAGAAAATACCATGAAAAATACCATTGATGATGCAGATTAAATTATTAATTTGGCTGTTTTTATTATTAAGGTTCAATAGGTTACAAATTCCAGTCAC
>CAWEHR010000008.1:0-252296 GCA_963808975.1 uncultured Gammaproteobacteria bacterium | reverse complement strand
CGGGACGGCAGGATTTGAACCTACGACCACCACACCCCCAGTGTGGTGCGCTACCAGACTGCGCTACGCCCCGATGATTGGTGCTTTTTTAAAACGGGCTGCATTATACGCGCAACCGCGCTTGAATGTGAATATGTGAATCAGTTTTTGAGGGCGTCCTTGACCTCTTCCAGTTCGGCGATCATCTGCCTCACCAACTGGCGAAAGTGGGTTGCATCTTCCCTGGCTTCGCCGCTGGACATGCGCTGGCGCGCTCCGCCGATGGTAAAACCCTGCTCATAGAGCAAGCTTCGGATCTGGCGAATCGTCAGCACATCCTGACGCTGGTAGTAGCGCCGGTTGCCGCGGCGCTTCACCGGCTTGAGCTGCGGAAATTCCTGTTCCCAGTAACGCAGTACATGGGGCTTCACATCACACAGTTCGCTGACCTCACCGATGGTGAAGTAGCGCTTGGCGGGAATTGGCGGTAATTCGTTATTCTGACTTGGTTCCAGCATAAGCCTCTACTCGTGCTTTTAATTTTTGTCCTGGCTTGAAGGTCACAACCCGGCGCGCGCTGATTGGGATTTCTTCCCCAGTTTTGGGGTTACGACCCGGACGTTCCGATTTATCCCTGAGGTCGAAGTTGCCAAACCCTGAAAGCTTGACCTGTTCGTCGTGCTCCAGGCTATCCCGAATCTCATCGAACAGGGATTCCACAAGCTCCTTCGCTTCGCGCTTGTTGAGCCCGAGTTCCTCGAACAGTTTTTCGGCCATATCCGCCTTGGTAAGCGCTCCCGCCATGCTCTAGTCCCTTAACACTGCGCTGAACTGATCTCGCAAAGAATCCATAACCCGCTCGACTGAAGCGTTGATTTCACTATCATTAAGAGTGCGCGATTGATCTCGAAACGTCAAGCCCACGCCCAGACTTTTTCTTTGTTTTTCAATACCTTTGCCTTGATAAGTGTCAAATAAAATTAGCTCTTTCAGATTTGCACCGCCGGCATCTCGAATGCACTTTAATACGGCTCCCACCGGTGCGGCCTCATCGACGATGACGGCGATATCGCGCCTGACTTCCGGGTAGCGGGATAATTCGCGAAAGTGTGGCAATGTGGCGCCCAGTACTGCTTCAAGTTCGATCTCCAGCAGAAATACCGCGTTTGCCAGACCCAACTCGCGCTGAATACGCGGATGCAAGCGCCCTACCCAACCGACTTCACGTTCACCCAGGCATACCTGCGCCGACTGGCCGTCGTGCAGAGCTGGATGCCTCCCGGCGCAAACGCTGAAGTCATCGGCCCGTCCACACAACGCAAACAGCGATTGCAGGTCGCCCTTGATATCAAAAAAATCAACGCTGTCTGCCGCCGCGCTCCAGCCCTCGGCGCTGCGGCTTCCGCAAATTGCCGCTGCGAGCATGGGCGTTTGTTGCAGGGCCCCGGTGGCGCCCGAAAAACGCAATCCGGTTTCGAACAGTCGCACCCGGCTTTGCTGGCGGTTGGTATTGTGCAACACCGCATTGACCAGGCCCGGCCACAGGCTGGTGCGCATAACGCCCATGTCCGCAGAAATCGGGTTCGCCAGCGGCACCGCTGACGCTTCGGGGGTATACAGGGCCGCCAGGCTTGGAGCGATGAAGCTGTAGGTAATCACCTCCTGGTAATCCCTGGCGACCATCTGCCGCCGGACATCAGCCCTGGAGATGCGGCTTTCCGTGTTGGACTGCAGGTTCAGCGGCACCTTGAGGGAATGCACCGGAAGGTGGTCGTAACCATGGATGCGGGCAATCTCCTCCAGTAAGTCAGCCTCTATTTCCATATCGAAACGCCAGGGCGGAGCAATCACCAACCATCCCTCCTCGTGAGAGGTCACGGCAAAACCCAGGCGCTGCAGAATGTCAGTTACCCGCTGGTCGTCAAGTTCCAGGCCCAGCATGCGGACTATGCGCTGGCGGCGCAGCAGGATGGTCGCCGGGGTCGGCAGCTTGTCTTCGCTGGCACATTCGATTATCGGACCGGCTTCGCCCCCAACGATATCCAGCAACAGCTCGGTCGCGCGCTCGATGGCGCGACGCTGGCCGGTAAAGTCAACCCCGCGCTCGAAGCGATGCGACGAATCGGTATGCAAGCCGTAGGAGCGGGCCTGGCCGGCTTGCAACTCCGGGGCGAAAAAGGCCGATTCAAGCAACAGCTCAGAGGACGATTCACCGACGCCGCTGTCCTTGCCGCCCATAATGCCGGCCAGTGCCAGCGGGCCTGATTCATCGGCGATAACCAGCGAGCCCTCGCGTAGTTCCAGCACCTGCTGGTCCAGCAGTGCCAGGGTCTCCCCTGCCCTGGCCAGGCGCACGACAATGCCACCTTGCAAGCATTGCAAATCGAAGGCGTGCATGGGTTGCCCCAGTTCCAGCAATACGTAGTTGGTGACATCGACCACGGCGTCAATAGACCGCAGGCCGGCCCGACGCAGCCGCTCCTGCATCCACAGCGGCGATGCCGCCTTGCTATCGACACCCCGCAGTACCCGTGCGCAATAGCGAGGGCAATGACGGCTGGCCTCGACGGTAATGGGGAACACATCGGCAATAGTGTTTTTCCGTGCGCTAAAAGCGGGAGCTTGCAGCGGCACCTGATTGATCACTGCCAGCTCCCGGGCGATCCCCAACACGCTGAAACAATCACCCCGGTTGGGGGTAATATCCAGCTCAATGACATGATCCTCCAGTTGCAGGTAATGCTCCAGCGGATCACCCACCGGTGCATCCGGGGCCAGCACCAGCAAGCCACTGTCGTCGTCCGACAGCTCCAGCTCAGGACCGCCGCACAGCATACCCATGGATTCCACGCCGCGGAGACTGGCCTTTTCGATTGCCAACCCGCCGGGCAGCCTGGCGCCAATCTTAGCAAACGGCACCTTGAGGCCCTGCGCCGCATTGGGCGCGCCACAGACCACCTGCCACTCTTCAGCGCCATCGCTGACCCGGCATACGCGCAGCTTCTGGGCGCCGGGGTGGGGCTCCACCGCCAATATTTCACCGACGACGACCCCGCTGAATGTGGCGGCGAGGGAATCGAGGGCGTCGACTTCCAACCCTGCCATGGTGAGCTGATCGACCCACTGCCCGACCCCGGCCGGAGCGTCCACCCACTCGCGCAACCACTGTTCGTTGACTTTCATTGTTGACTTCCCCTACCTGGTACCGGGCCCCGCGCGGCTAGCGAAACTGCCTCAAGAACTGCAAATCATTATCGAAAAACAGGCGTAGGTCGTTCACACCGTAGCGCAGCATCGCAAGGCGCTCTACCCCCAGACCGAAGGCAAAGCCGGTATATTTGTCAGCATCGATACCACAGTGCTCAAACACTTTCGGGTGCACCATGCCGCAACCCATAATCTCCAGCCAGCCGGTGTTTTTGCAAACCCGGCAACCCTTGCCGCCACAGATCACACATTCGATATCGACCTCGGCCGATGGCTCGGTAAAGGGAAAATACGAGGGCCGGAAACGCACCCCCAGGGGCTTCTCGAAAAACACCTTGAGAAACTGCTCGATCATACCCCTGAGGCTGGGAAAGCTGACATCGGTATCGACAACCAGCCCTTCGACCTGGTGAAACATTGGCGTGTGGGTGACGTCGGAGTCGCAGCGGTAGACCCTGCCCGGGCAGATGATGCGAATAGGTGGGCTACTGGACTCCATTACCCGCACCTGCACTGGCGAGGTATGGGTGCGCAACACGGTGTGCTCGTCGATATAGAAGGTATCGTGCATGGCCCTCGCCGGGTGATGGGCGGGAATATTGAGGGCCTCGAAATTATGATAGTCATCTTCGATTTCAGGCCCCTCGGCCACCTCGAAACCCACTCCACCAAAGAATGACTCGATGCGCTCCATGGTGCGGGTGACCGGATGCAGCCCGCCGATTTCAGGGCGACGGCCAGGCAACGTCACGTCAATACTTTCCGCCTTCAACTGGTTCGCCTCAGCACGGGCTTGCAGATCATCGCGGTAGCGGTTGATCGCGTCTGACAGTTGCGCTTTGGCAGCATTGATCTCCTGGCCTGCAGCTCGCCGATCCTGCGCCGGCAATTTGCCCAGGGACTTGAGCAATTGCGTCAAGTCGCCTTTCTTACCCAGGTATTGCACCCGAATCCGGTCCAGCCCGGCAAGGTCAGTAGCCTGCGCCAGGGCTTCCAGTGCAGCGCCCAGTACGCGCTTGGTATCTGACATGGTTGATCTCTTGCTCCCCTCGCTGCAGGCGCCTTCATCGCGCCAGATGCAGCAGTGTACATTTTCGGAATGACAATTAATATATTACTGCAAGGTATTGTTTTAAATATCTTTATATCGCCAAACCTGACAAAGCACTTTAACTTTTTGCCGCGCTCGAATCGACAAAAAAATAGGGAAAGAGTCGAACTCTTTCCCTACTCGGTCATCTGCCAGTGCGCAGTTGCCACTGCAGCTAGCACGCCTTACGCCAGGGCGGTTTTGGCGGACTCCACCAGTGTATTGAACGCTGCCTTATCATTGACTGCCAGGTCGGACAGGACCCTGCGGTCGAGCTCGATGTTGGCTTTCTTGAGGCCGGCGATGAGGCGACTGTAGCTCAGGCCGTTGGCGCGGGATGCCGCATTGATGCGGGTAATCCAAAGCGAACGAAACTGGCGCTTGCGCTGGCGACGGTCGCGATAAGCGTACTGGCCGGCCTTGATGACCGCCTGCTTGGCCACCCGGAACACACGGCTACGTGCGCCGTAATAACCCCTGGCCTGTTTTAGAACTTTCTTGTGTCGTCGCCGGGCGACAACACCACGTTTTACGCGGGACATAGTGTAATCCTCTCAAAAATAATCGGCTGTTCAAACATCGCGCAACATGCGTGCGATCAGGCCCTTGTCGGCCTTGTCGATCGCGTCGGTACCGCGCAGGTGACGTTTGCGTTTGGTCGTCATCTTCGTGAGGATGTGGCTTTTGTTGGCGTGCTTGTGTTTGTAAGTACCGGAACCCGATTTCTTAAAACGCTTGGCCGCCCCACTGTGAACTTTTACTTTGGGCATGATAGAACTCCGCATTAAAGCAATAATGTAAAAGAGCGCCATATCGGAATGATATGTCTACCCTTTCCTTCGTTTTGGGGCCAGCACCATAACCAGTTGGCGCCCTTCCATTTCCGGGCGCTGCTCGACTTCGCCGTACTCAGCGAGGTCTTGCTCGACCCGCTTCAACAGCTCGAGGCCGATCTCCTGGTGAGCCATCTCCCGACCGCGGTAACGCATGGTCACCTTGGCCTTGTCCCCTGCTTCAAGGAAACGTATCAGGTTGCGTAGTTTGACCTGATAATCCCCTATATCGGTCCCGGGACGGAATTTGATTTCCTTCACCTGGGTCCGCTTTTGCTTCTTCCGAGACTCCCTCTCCTGCTTTCGTTTCTCAAACGAAATTTTGCCGAAATCCATGATTTTGCAAACGACGGGGTTGCTATCCGCCATTTGCACCAGATCCATCTGGGCAGCTTCTGCTGCGGCAATTGCTTCTTCGATGGGCACGATCCCGACCTGGGAGCCATCGGCACCTACCAGCCTGACCTGACGAGCGGTGATTTCTTCGTTTAATAATGGGCGCTCAAACCCTTTACTGCCTTTTTTGATGTTCAACTCTCCGCAACAACGCGGCCGCGTCGGGCCAGATCGGTGGCTAGAATCCCGGCGAAGGCGTCAATGCTCATCGCTCCCAGGTCTTCTCCGCCTCGGGCCCGCACGGCTACTTTTTGAGATTCAACTTCCCTATCGCCGATAACCAGCAGATAGGGCACTTTGGCTAATGTGTGCTCGCGGATTTTAAAGCCGATCTTCTCATTTCTCAAGTCCGAAACCACACGAAAGCCTTTGTTTATCAAGGTTTCTTCGATTTTCTGCGCATATTCGGCCTGTTTGTCCGTAATATTCGCCACCACTACCTGGACAGGCGCCAACCAGGCGGGAAATGCACCCTCGTAATGCTCGATGAGAATGCCGATAAAGCGCTCGAAAGACCCAAGGATAGCACGATGCAGCATCACCGGTGTCCGGCGCGAGCCGTCCTCGTCTACGTATTGGGCATCGAGGCGGCCCGGCATCGAAAAATCCACCTGGATGGTACCGCATTGCCAAACCCTGCCGATACAATCCCGCAACGAGAACTCGATCTTCGGGCCATAAAACGCGCCCTCGCCGGGCAGTAAATCCCATGCCAGTCCGGTCGCGTTCAGGGCCGCTTCCAGCGCAGCTTCTGACTTGTCCCAGCTTTCATCCGAACCCACACGTTGCTGGGGCCGGGTCGACAACTTCAGTTCCACGTCGTCGAAACCGAAATCGCGATACACGGCAAACAGCAACTCGATAAACACCGCCACCTCAGCCTGGATCTGCTCCTCGCTGCAAAAAATATGCGCGTCATCCTGGGTAAAGTTGCGCACACGCATCAGGCCATGCAGCGTTCCCGACGGCTCGTTACGATGGCAGGAACCGAACTCGGCCAGCCGCAGGGGCAAATCCCGGTAACTCTTCAAGCCCTGGTTGAACACCTGGATATGACACGGGCAATTCATCGGCTTCACGGCGTATTCGTGGTGTTCCGAATGGGTGGTAAACATCATGTCCTGGAATTTGTCCCAGTGACCCGAACGCTCCCATAAGCGGCGATCCACCACCTGGGGTGTCCGGATTTCCTGGTAGCCGTTGCGCTGCTGGATATCGCGCATATACTGCTCCAGCACCTGGTAGATGGTCCAGCCATGGGGGTGCCAGAACACCATGCCGGCGGCTTCTTCCTGGGTATGAAATAGATGCAAGCGCTTGCCGATCTTGCGGTGATCGCGCTTCTCTGCCTCTTCGAGTCGATGCAGGTATGTCTTGAGATCCTTTTTGTTGGCCCAGGCAGTGCCGTAAATCCGGGTCAGCATTTCGTTGCTGGAATCTCCGCGCCAGTAGGCGCCGGCAACCTTGGTCAGCTTGAAGGCCTTTAGCTTACCAGTGTCAGGCACATGGGGGCCCCTGCACAAATCCATCCAGTCGCCCTGGCGGTAGACAGAGATTTCTTCAGCCAGGGGCAGTTCCTCGATGATCTGTACCTTGTAGGCCTCGCCCATGGCTGCAAATTCTTCTACAGCCTGCTCCCGGGGCATGACGATGCGCTTCACAGGGAGTTTTGTGGCAGCCAGTTCTGCCATGCGCTCCTCGATGGCGGAGAGATCCTCGGGGGTAAAGGGTCGCTCGTAGGCAAAGTCGTAAAAAAAACCATCCTCTATCACCGGGCCGATAGTCACCTGCGCACCGGGAAACAGCTGCTGTACCGCCATGGCTAACAGGTGTGCCGTGGAGTGCCGGATAATATCAAGCGCTTGCGGGTCGCGCTCGGTAATGATGGCGACCGCAGCGTCGGCATCGATAACGTGAGAGGTGTCCACCTGTTTGCCGTCAACAACGCCCGCAAGCGCGGCTTTGGCCAGACCGGGGCCGATATCGGCGGCTACTTCGGCAACAGATACAGGATGATCGAAACGACGTTCACCGCCGTCGGGGAGAGTTATCACTGGCATAACGGTTTCCTTTATCAGTGGTGGCCCCTACCAAAGGCCACTTGAAGAATATCTGTAAAGTCCTGCTTTCAAAGGTTGACCCTGCAGCGCGCATGCGCGCGTAGCCATCGCTTAAGCGTCAGGTGATTGACAGACCACGGGGCCGCTTAAACGGTGATGCGAGTGCGCTGGGATCGGTGTTGCCGTATATGGTACACCCGAGTGGACTCGAACCACCGACCTTCGCCATGTCAAGGCGACGCTCTAACCAGCTGAGCTACGGGTGTAAAACAGTGACCGCTTGATCGGGCACGGGCGGCATTATATGTCTATGCCACCCCGACGACAACTCCCGCAGCCAAAACTTGTATCTGGCAGGGAACGGGCCAGATCTGGTGCAGCAGCGGGACGCAACCGCGCAGGAAACCCGGCGTTTGGAACAACGCCTGTACGCATCAACAAGCTATCGACCGCTCTCTTGCGGCTTACCGGCATCGAGCAACTCGGGTGCCAACCAGGTGCTGCTGCCCTTGCGAATATTCTGGAAGCCCAACTCAGGCAAACTGAACAGCGCTCCCCGCAGGCCGGACTTGAGTGCTTTGCCACCATCAAAGGGCATCTGCAGCGCGCCCACCACGCTGGCTCCCAATGCGGCTGTCAGGTTGACCAAACCCAGCGGCGGTCGCAGCAGGACATTGCCATCGGTGAAGAAAATGAAGAAGGAATCCTTGTCGTTGCGCTGGTAAACGCTTGAGGTCAGGGTATTCGATTCTCGCAGCAAGGTCGAAAGCTCCGCATCGGCCTCGTAGGCTGAGCGAGCGTACAGCCGCCGCAGCGACAGCAGTTCCCGCTGCTGTGCAACTCGCCAATTATCACGCACCTGATCAGAGGAAACGTAGGGAATGGGATTGGGCGTGAAAACGTAGCCCAGCCGACGCCGGGTTTCCTGGTGCAAGGTGTCACGGTTAACAGTCTCCCCGCGCTCGACCAGCGATTGTGCCAGGGCAAGGTCGATGGTGGTGAATAGTTCAGAGACACAGTTGCGGGTTAACAGCTTGTAACCCATTTGCTCGCTGGCGAGCGCGGTCGCCTGCTGCTGCGACTGTCGCATCGTCGCCAACAGTGCCGGGGCATCCGCTGCAATGCGCTCCGGTTTTGGCAACTGTGCAGGGGAACCAAGCCCACGGGGGACATAACGGCTGGCGTGAATACGCCATTGCCCACCACCGGACTCGATCCTGCCCAGCTCTAGCCAGTTGGCATGGGCGATTTCCATCGCCGCGTAGCGCCCCTCGTGCCAACCGTCTTGCTGCAGCCAGTTTGAGCGCGCCGCCTGCCACAGGGCCTCGGCATCAGACCTCAGGCGCGGGATAAAATTGCGCATGCGATCCCCCACCTCGACAACGCTGGCGTCATCGGCGAGAGCGTCGATAAAAACCCAGCGGTCCTGCTCCAGGCTAAGGCGCATAGCCTCGTACCGGGCCAGGCCCAGCAGCAACGCCGCACCCCAGTCCGGCCGCGGGCTGGCACTGAGGGCCACCAGGCGCTGCTGCAAACCGGCACGAGCCCGCTGTAACAGCCTGCGCTCATCGGCGCTGAGTGCGGCAGGTTGGCGGGCGTTTGATGACAGGGCCAGGGAGTGCTCACTCAGCGCAGCATCCGCATCGAGGGTGTCGATTGCCCGGACCCCGGCGAGATAATCCGCATAGCGCTGGTTAAACGGGTAATGAACGCCGGGCAGCGTGGCTTTGGTAAAGTCCCGGTGGCCCGGTGCCAATGCCTCCACCGGCATGGCAGACAAGCGCTGCTGCAAAACCCGCCGACGGTTGGGGAGGTGGTCATTGCCATGGGCAGCCGCAATGGCCTGCCGAAGTTCCCGGTGCCGGCCATCGGCAACTGCTTCAGCCGGCGCCTCGAAAAAGCCCAGGCCGGGAAACGCCATTGCTGACGGCGCGGCCTGCTCAATCGCCTGCAACAGCGCGACATCACGGCGCGCATCCTGAATGATTTTTAACTGACGGGTTTGTGCCAGAAAGCGCTGTAAAAAACTGGCCCGCAAGCGGTCATGGGTGGCGTCGGCAATGTCCAGCCGGGTGCTGTAAATATTGCGATTCTGGTAGCCACGGTACGACAACTGGAATTCAGCCCAGGTCGCTCGGGCCATGGTGAGGTAGTCGTTCTTGAACAGGAAGTGAAAGACGTCGTTATCGATCCGCACCGCGGTATGGCCGCCGCTGGATCGATCTTCATTCGCATCGATGTAAAGATATTCGAAAACCTTCTCCTGGGCTGCGCCCGCAACCGCGGTTTCGATGCTGTGAGCCGGCGGCAACCAGAACACAGCCAGACAGCCGATTACCCATCGTAACCGGCCTGCCGGGGCGCGCATCATAGCGTGTCGGAATAACCTTGCATCAGCAGCGCAACGATCTGCTCATCCCCCGCCGCCAGGGTCTCGGCAAAATCAGTCGCTGCGGCTTCACTGATGCCGGTCTGGCCGAGGCCTCGACCCACGCTGGTCCAGGTACCGGGGTTTGCCTCCCAGTCACTGATGCCGCGCTGGGCCGCAATATCGGACAGACCCTTCTGGAAACTCGCGGCCTCGGTATTACCGGCGGCGACGTAGGTGGCGGTAAAGCCCTCGGTTTCTTCCTCGAAGGCCGCCACGGCTTCGCCGTCGGAAGATGCGGAGCTGGACTCAAACGGGCTTGAAAGTACATCAAAGCTGCTTTCGATACTTGCAGAAATCGAGCAACCCATGGACACGCCGAGAGCACCCACCACCGCCATCGTGCATAACAGGCGAGCGGCAGAGGCCGGCAACAAATTAGTTGATTCAGACATAGCTTCGGTGCTCCGATTGATTATGGATCAAAACACTCTACCGCAAATTTTGATGGCCCGGCAAGCGCTTTAATCTGGAAGACACCTGGCCAAACAGGCGGGGCTAAGCCTGCTGCAGGAACACCTGCTCCCGGAGCCGATGAATTTCATCCCGCACCATAGCTGCCTGCTCGAATTCCAGGTCCCGCGCATGCTGCTGCATGGTGGCCTCCAGTTGCTTGAGCAATTTGGCCAGTTGCGCCGGGCTCATGTGGCTGGTGTCTGGCTGCCCCAGCGCAGCGGGATCGGCCTTACCCCGTTTGCCCTTGCCCTTCTTGCGCATGCCCATGGGACCGGACTCCAGAATGTCGGTAACCTTCTTCTTGATGCCGCGGGGTTCAATGCCATGCTCCCGGTTGAAAGCAAGCTGTTTTTGCCGGCGCCGCTCGGTTTCATCGATAGCACGCTGCATGGAGCCGGTAACGCGGTCGGCATACAGGATCGCGGTGCCGTTGATATTGCGCGCCGCGCGGCCGATGGTCTGGATCAGGGAGCGATCGGAGCGCAGGAATCCTTCCTTGTCGGCATCGAGTATCGCCACCAGTGATACCTCGGGCATGTCCAGTCCTTCGCGCAGCAGGTTAATGCCCACCAACACATCGAACTTGCCCAGCCGCAGGTCATGGATAATCTCCATGCGCTCCACCGTGTCGATATCCGAGTGCATATAGCGCACACTGACACCGTGTTCGTCGAGAAATTCCGACAGGTCTTCCGCCATGCGCTTGGTCAGGGTCGTCACCAGAACCCGATCGCCTGCATCGGTGCGCTTGCTGATTTCCGTCAACAGGTCGTCCACCTGGGTGCTGGCGGGCCGGATCTCGATAGACGGGTCAACCAGGCCGGTGGGCCGCACCACCTGCTCGACCACCCGGTCGGCGTGTTTCTTCTCATAATCACCGGGAGTTGCGGAAACGAAAACCGCCTGGGTGACCAGTTTTTCCCACTCCTCAAAGCGCAGCGGGCGGTTATCCAGCGCCGAGGGAAGCCGGAAGCCGTAATTTACCAGGGTCTCCTTGCGCGAGCGGTCGCCCTTGTACATGGCACCCAGTTGCGGAATGGTGGCGTGGGACTCATCGATCACCACCACCGCGTTGGCCGGCAGATAGTCAAACAAGGTCGGCGGCGGATCGCCCGGGGAACGCCCAGACAAATAGCGCGAGTAGTTCTCGATACCCGAGCAGTAGCCCAGCTCGCGGATCATTTCCAGATCGTAACGGGTGCGTTGTTCCAGCCGCTGGGCCTCTACCAGACGGTCCTCAGCCCGCAGCAAATCGAGGCGCTCGCGCAGCTCTTCTTCGATGTGCTCGCAGGCGGCCAGCAATTTCTCCCGCGGTGTCACATAGTGGGATTTGGGGTACACCGTAACCCGGGGTAGCTTCCCCAGCACCTCCCCGGTCAACGGATCGAACACTCGTATACTGTCGACCAGGTCGTCGAACAATTCGATGCGAATCGCCTCGCTCTCGGAGTCCGCCGGGAAAATATCGATAATATCGCCACGCACCCGATAGGTGGCTCGATGAAAGTCCATGTCGTTGCGGGTGTATTGCAGCTCCGCCAGGCGGCGCAGAATGGCGCGCTGGTCGATCGGGTCGCCGCGCACCACGTGCAGCAGCATTTTCAGGTAGGACTCCGGATCGCCAAGGCCATAAATAGCCGATACCGTGGCGACAACCAGGGCATCGTCGCGCTCCATCAGGGCCTTGGTGGCGGAAAGGCGCATCTGCTCGATATGCTCATTGATCGAGGCGTCTTTCTCTATAAAGGTATCGGACGACGGAACATAGGCCTCAGGCTGGTAGTAATCGTAATATGAGACGAAATACTCCACCGAGTTATTGGGGAAGAATTGCTTGAACTCGCCGTATAGCTGGGCTGCCAGTGTCTTGTTGTGGGCCAGCACGATGACCGGCCGTTGCACCTGTTCCACCACCTTGGCGATGGTGAAGGTTTTGCCCGAACCGGTCACCCCGAGCAGGGTTTGATAAAGCAAGCCGTTTTCCAACCCCTCCACCAGGCTGCTGATCGCTGCCGGCTGGTCACCCGCCGGCTCAAAATCGGACGCAACTGTAAAGCGCTTGGACATGGCTTGTGAGCCCTGGTCAATGATCTAGCGCGACAGTTTACCACGCAAAGTCAGCCACATGCCTGCCGTCGGGCCAGGCGAGACGGCATTCGCTCGCTGCAAAGCGATGGGCAAACTCTGATCGTGTGGCCGCCTGAAGTTGGGCGAACTTACTTTCGTTTTCCGGTGGCGGATTCCCTGGCTATTTATTGACCCCTGCCGAATTCCCTTTGCCCCATGATCCCGGCAAGAAGATGGAAAAACCTGACACCAAGAGGTTTACTTATCACCGGGAGCCAGTATAATCCCGTCCCGTTGCCGAGCAGGCCCGAACCGGATAGCCGATTTCGAGCGCTCAGACAAACGCCATTCCGCCTTAGCTCAGTTGGTAGAGCAAATGACTGTTAATCATTGGGTCGCTGGTTCGAGCCCAGCAGGCGGAGCCAAATTCAGCTCTACAATCAAGCCCTTAGCGTAAGCGGGGCTTTTTTGTTGCCTGAAGCTCTGGATTCGTACAGCAGGCTGTATAGCATTTCTCATTAAATAAGCAGAAAACGTCGATCGCAATGCTATAGACGGCTATCACAAGCTACTGAAGTTGCTATCCATAGTTCAATGGCTGGTGATCGATGATTGGTCGCTGGAACCGCTGACGTCGGCTCATCGCAACGATCTGATGGACATCACGGATGACCGCCACGGTAACACTTCAACGGTCTTGATGAGTCAACTACCGACCGATCAGTGGTCCACCAGCATTGGTGATAACACGCTCGCTGATGCCATCCTGGATCGGCTGATGCACAACTCCCACCGCCTGCCGCTCAACGGCGATTCCATGCGAAAAGTTCGAGAAGAGTTGACGCATGGTGAACACCTGGGTTAAACATCCAACTACGTGACGCGTTGAGAAATCAGGTGTTCACGTTCGTGCAGACTCGGTGTTCAGCTTCGCCGGAATGCGCAAACCGAACGCATAACCAGGATATGTAGCTCGACGAGACGGGAATCATACGCTGCATTCTGGTGACATTCCCCCCTAATAAATACGCGATGGCAAAGCCAGACACTTCGAGCTAGATTCAGATAGCTGGGGGGCAAATAAAGGCGCAAAGTAATGCTAAAAGCGATGGGTCAACGCATTCTTGCAGTTATTCTGCTGGGCTTACGGATCACCCTTTTGCTGGGAATACTGGTACCGTCGCTGGCTTGTGCGGATACTGCCGTCGTTCCTCTGCGCTACGCCGACGCGCAGTCGGTGGCCGATGCCATTCAGGGCATGTTGGAACCGGACGCCAGTGTGCGGCTCTACCAGAGCCAGTTGGTCATCAATGCCAGCTCCGGTCACCTGCGAGAAATCAAACGCACCATCGAGCTGCTCGACAGCCCCCCTCGCAGCCTGCTCATCAGCGTCAAACAGCCAGGCCAGTTAAACCGGCAGAGGCAGGGGATATCGCTATCGGGAAACGGCCAACCAATTAACAATAACAGCATTACCCGCTCGGGTGGCACGGTCACCGAAACCCAGACCCGGGTAGTCGTACAATCCAGGAGTATCGCCGCTGCGGATACTGGCTTTCAGTCAGTGCGAACCCTTGAGGGCCGGGATGCATTTATCCGGCTCGGCAGTCAACGGCCCTATACGTCCCAAGGCTATGATCGATACGGTCGCCCCGTTACGGTAACCGACTACCACGACGTGGTTCAGGGTTTCTGGGCAAACGCAAGGCTTAGTGGTGATCGCGTCATCATCACTGTCCACACCCGCAAGGATAAACCAGCTGCGCAGGGTATCGACGTTCAGGACGTCAATACCCAGGTAACGGGCCGGCTCGGCCAGTGGATACCCATCGCCAGTCTTGCCGGCGAGCGCTCACAGACCGAAACCGGCATACTCAGTCACCAGTCCTCCAGCGGCGGCCGCTTGGCGGCGGTATCCATTAAAGTCGAACTCATTCAGTAAAGTTACGTTGCCAAAACCACAGAATAAATTCAATGTCCGCATCTTGCGAAGCGCACAAAGTAGTAATCGACACGACCAACAGCGCTATTTCCAGCTGTGTATGCTAACGACAAGCTCACGAACCAAGCATCTTCTCCACGAGTGAAAATAGAATAATAATTTGACGAAGACCTAAATCTCGACGGGGCTGTGTTAGGAAAACGGTCTATGAGGGGGCGCTCAGGAAATGAGCAATGAAACGCTATTCAGAGGCGCGCAAGCAGACGTTGATAATATAGAGCCCATTAATTAGCGGAAGGCAGTACAGCTGAATAACACTGCCTTATGGCGGCAGCAATCTAGGTTATAGCTGATGGAGTACCTTCGCTAAGGCCTGTTGGCCACCTGCCTCCGGCAGCACATTACCATTTGGCATGGTACTTTCCGGGCAGTGGCTAACAAGCCTTATCAATCCAGCCTTATCAATCGCGGCCCGCGGAATTAGAAGTCTTGTGCCCGCATACCGCCTTAGCCTATCTCCGAAAATGGCAGACAGCCCAAGATGGCGGGCACGGGTTCACGCTGGATTCACTGACCGCACTTTATAACGGATTTCGCGTTTCGCATGGATTGCACGGACAGGAATAAATCTTTTCCGTCATTCGCCAATACCCCTTGATCAGTGCTTTTGCTAATCACACCGATAGCAAAGCTGCGCTCAAAGAATGCATCCAGGCCATCCCCGCATGGCGCTCCACCGGCCCCCGTCGTTCAGCCCTTTTTCCTTGGGCTGGCTGTCAGTAAGGCTGCGGGATGATCCGTCGACCTTCCAGCGGGGTCTTGTCGTCGTATTGCCCATCCATCCTGCGCTTACCGAGCTTCACCCGGGGTCGCGCCAGTTCCTCGTACGGAACGGTATTCAACAGGTGGGAGATGCAGTTGAGGCGCGCGCGCTTCTTGTCGTCAGACGGCACAATATGCCAGGGCGATGAGTCGGTATCGGTGGCTGCGAACATTGCATCGCGTGCCCGGGAGTAATCGTACCAGCGGTTGAACGATTCCTTGTCCATCGGGCTCAATTTCCATTTCTTACGATCGTCCTGGATGCGATCCAGAAAGCGGCGTTCCTGCTCATCCATGCTGACGTCGAACCAGTACTTGACCAGGATGACCTCGTTTTCGAGCAGCGAGCTCTCCACGACCGGGACCATTTCCATAAAGTGCTCATATTCCGAATCGTTACAGAAACCCATGACGCGTTCCACGCCGGCGCGGTTGTACCAGCTGCGATCGAACAGCACGATCTCGCCCGCGGCAGGAAATTGCTGTATGTAGCGCTGAAAATAGAGCTGGGTCTTCTCACGCTCGGTGGGCGCCGGCAGCGCCACCACCTTGAAGATCCTGGGACTGACCCTTTCAGTTATACGCTTGATGACGCCGCCTTTGCCGGCCGCATCCCTGCCTTCAAAAACGATGACGATCTTGGCGCCCGTCTCACGCACCCAGTGTTGCATCTTGACCAGTTCACCCTGGAGTCTCTTGAGTTCCTTCTCATAGGCTTTCTTACTGAGCTTTTCCGGCTGCTCGGTTTCCACTGCTTGTTTCTTTTTGGATTTGGCGCCTTTTTTGGCCATAGATTTGCTCCTTCATATTGTTATTTGAACGGGCAAGCATCGCTCAGTCAACGATACCTACCTTTGGCGATCGCCACCCGTGGGCGCAAGCACTACCAAGCAGAAAATCTGCCACCTGTCCAAAATATACATAGCGTCGGCGAATGTCTAGGATGATATAGCACATCAACCCGGCAAAAGGCGTCTACTCCCCTTTTTGACAACTGGAGATCGGATCACCACCGCTTGTTAACCAATCGTCCAACCGCCGTATCATCGCTTTCAACTTCGGCTCCTGTACTCGCTTCGCTGCCTTTTCCACCGACATCCACTCCCGACGGCGAAAGCCCTCCGGCCACGACTCGTGCACCACCGTGACTGCCATGGGAAAGACTGTCGCCACACAGACCCCGCCCCATTTCTCGTACTCGTAGACGCCCAGCGCCCGAGGTTCGACATCACCTTCGATACCGGCCTCCTCCAGCGCCTCCTTGGCTGCAGACGCGGACTGCGTCATGCCCGGTTCGACGATGCCCTTGGGTACCACCCAGCGCTTGTCGCGACGACTACGAATAAGGAGGGTTTCGAGACCATCGACAGTTCGGCGGTACGGAATCACGGCGGACTGGATGTAGTAATAATCAGGACGTGTAGACTTTTCCATTCTCGATATATGTTCATTCACGATTGCGTATTAAGGAGCATAAAGCGCAGCGTCCGCTGAAGCACAAGCAATACAGGACACCCACATATCAGCCCTCAGTGGCTTGTGAAACGGTGGTCAATTCAAGGGCTCTGACTGTCTTGAAACCCGGACGGCGAAGGGCTGCTTATCGCTTCAACACCATGCTCTTGCTAAAAAGAACTATACATGCATGAAGGGTAACCGCTTTTTTAATTTGCAATCAACGAGTTAGCTAACCCGAATAATGCACCAGCACACGCCAAATTACTTATCTGGCCCTTGTAGAATAGGGTATCGTTATTTTCTCCCCGGGTACAATATGCCACTGCTGTTTGTCTGGATACCACTTGATCTCGCGTCGATTTTGCGCACATGCTCACTCCGACGTAGCTATGGCTACGTTAACGCTCGCGAGCACGCAAAAGCTAAGCGATAGCTGCGCGCTATCTCAGGCGGCTGGTGCAATATCCGGGCTACATCGCCCTTTTTATTGAGCGCTTCGATATCGTTCCAGTTACACAGGTTTTTAATCGGTGATTTTCGGCTCAGTCGGCGACAACAGCAACACGATATTGGTCTTTACTTTTGAAATCGCGGTCATAACTGTTGCGGGCAAACAGCAAAATGCTAATAGCCACCGAGGTACCCACGAACGTGGTAATGGTTAAGGTGACTGCCAGGCCGTAGTGTTGCGACAAGAATCCGGTCACTATACTGGTAGCCATAATCGCCACCGCCTGGAACAGGGGCAGAAAACACTGGATACTGGCGCGATAATGGGCCGGTGATTGATCCAGCCCCGCGGTAACCAGGGTGCCCCAGTTACCGACCGCAAAAAACATTGCCAGGCCACCCAGGCCCATAAATAGATAGACAGAGATAGCATCAGCCAGGATTGCGATCGAGGCCGGACCCATGAAGAGCAAGCCAAGCGCAATAAACACGATACAGATGGTCACCCTCGCCCTGGGGTTTTTGCGCGCCACCCTATCACTGAGCCAGCCGCCAAAAATTGCACCTAGAGCGGCAACCACGCACGGCCCCATCATTAGTAGTCCCGCGTCGGACAAGCTCATGCCAAAGTGACGCACCAATAATGTTGGGGCCCAGATATTGATACTCATGATCCAAAAGGTGATCGGCAATTGCGCCAGGTAGATCAATTTCAGCGTGCGATTGTGGTAGATAAAGCGCAGGGTTTCCCCTATGCCGGGGCGCACTACTTTGTCACGCCCGGCATCAACACCCGGGTCGGTTTTTTGAACTTTGTAATCCGGTGCAAATAGCATCACGGCGGCGAGTACCAGCCCGGGAATAGCCAGCACCCCAAACACCATGCGCCAGCCATAGTGCTCAGCAATAAACCCCGCAGCAACCATACCCACGGCTATACCGAGCGGTTGCGCGGTATTGAACAGACCCACCATAGTGCCGTGCAGCCGTTTCGGGTACCACGCGGCAATCAGCGCATAGCCTGCCGGGTTATAGCCGGCTTCGCCAGCACCGACAAACACCCGCGCCAGCAGCAAACCGGAATAGCTGGTAACGATGCCCGTTAAGTAAGTGGCCAGACTCCACACGGTGGTCATGAGCGAAATCATATATTTGCGACTGAAGCGGTCGATGACAATGCCGCTGGGAATCGCCAGCACCGCCAGGCCAAAAAACAGTGCGCCAGATAGCAGGCCCAATTGCGAGTCGCTGAGGGCAAATTCCTGTTGGATAGGCGTCAGCACCACGCTGATAGCAAACCGGTCGGCATAGTCGATCAGGTAGATTAACCAGATGACCGCAAACCAACGGTGTGGCTGGGTGCTCGTCGCTTCAGACCTGGCCATTTCGCCGTCCACCACTGAACCCGGGATCCCGGGGGGGAATTCGCTCACCGCAGTAACCTTCGAAACGGCCATTCTTGCTTCCCTTCATTCTTATTTGAGTCCACGGCCAGTATAACCAGCCTAACCCACTGCGCAATCTTCAAGCTTTCTCGAGGGTTATGCAATTTTGTATAGCCTGGTTAATACCCTGGTCGATCGCGCGTTTGGCATCCAGTTCGGTTGCAAATTCTGCGCCGCCAATCAGGAGACAGGGCTTGTCGAGCCCCTCGACCAGATCGCGATTGCAGTCCTGCCCGGCACAGATCCCAGCTCGGCGATGCGCTGCCCTCAGTGGTGAACTACCGCAGAACTTAAAATCATTGTTACAACGCCTTTCCCGGCCGCTCCACGGCAACCGGCTCTCCGGTGCCCTGGTGTCGGCCGAGGCCCCCGATAAAGACCGTGAGGCTAATCGTTTTCGCTGTGCAAGCATCAGCACTACCGTCGCCACTACCATCAGCACTACCCAGGAAATCCCAGCGATAGTTCGACCGAGGCTACTCTTCCGGGCGTTTGAACATTCCGGATGACCTGTTGATACAAAAATTGAGGTAAGCGCGCCATCGGAAATCCTTTTCCAGACAAGCAGGTAAGCATACTAACGAAAACGGATCCGATGCACCCCTTCGATAGTTGTTTGAATTCGAGTCTGACCCTGGTTTTCCGAGTCTGACCCTGGTTTTCTGCTGGTTTTCCTGGTTTTCTGGTTTTCCTTACTTACCCGTAACGCCGTTCGACTGCTTTGCATCAACCGGCGCATTAAAGGTTACCCGTTGGTTAACCCGGTACTCGGGCCAGTAGTCAGCAACCGCATAGTGCTGCGTGCTTCGGTTGTCCCAAATGGCGATGCCGCCCGCTTCCCATTGATGATGGACCATGAATTCGGGCCGCTTCAACCAGTCAAGCAAAAAGCGCAGCATGCCTTCACCTTCATGCCTGTCGATATGGCAGATCCGTCGAGTGAAGTCAGAATTCACAAAGAGGCACTTGCGCCCCGAATCAGGGTTTAAGCGGATCACGGGATGTTCGACCGGTTTGTTCGCTTTGATGGCGGCAATCAGCAGATCATCGCCCTTGTCGCCAAGAAATTCCCGAAACCCCGATTGCTCCCAGGTATGAATAGCGGTCAGGCCTTGCAGGTACTGCTGCATGCCGGGTGACAGCCATTCATAGGCTTTACTGGTGCTGATCCAGCAGGTGTTACCGCCAGCTTTGGGTGTGTCGATGATTTGAATGGCGGTACCCAAAGGGGGATTGGGCTTCCAACTGATATCGGTGTGCCAATGATCGATCATCGGCGGATTGTCACGATCAGAGACTATCATTTCGACTCCCGGGGCATCTTCCCGCTGATCGAAGTAAGACCCGGCTGAAATCGGCCCGAAGACTTCACCAAGCGCGAGGTGTTGCGCCGGGGTGATCTCCTGCGGGCGGAAAAAAATCACCTCAAAATCAAAAAGCGCCTGCCGTAGTTCCTTCTTGACGGGCACGCTCAAAGGCTTGCTTAGATCAACACCCTCAACCCACGCCGCAAAATTTGGCATTCGCGGCACGGGGGTGATGTGTTTGTATCGGCTGGGTATGTCAATGAGTTCAAGCGGGGCGGAATTGGCCATTGTGATGCCTCTTATTCTGTGGGTATAGTCAGGGTAAATCGCAAGGTTGCTGGAGTCTATACCTACCGAACCGCCGTCACTGGAAATACAGCTTGAAGACACACGATATTGCCCTCAGGGCTATCTAGAGGCAGTATGCAGTATATGGCGCCTGGGGTATGGCAGTACCATGTGCTCACAGACGCCTATGCGGAGACAACTATAAAAACCGGCTTCACGAGTCGACAATAAAAACGTTGAACTTTTAGGGATAAAAACAATGCCGTTGCCCATGGAAACCAGCGCAACCCGCGTGCGATCTTTGTTTGCAGTAATGATAATCTGGCTTTGCAGCCTCTACCCGACGACGACATTTGCCCATGCCGACGAAAAGCAAGAGGCCGAAGACAAATACGAAGCTGCTACTATCGACGACCCCCTGATACCCGTAGATGAGTTAGCCCTTCTGGTGAAACCCCTGACCGCTGCTGAACTGGAAGCGGAAGCCGATGCGTGGATGCAGTTGTTGCGCGCCAAGACCTTTGAAACCAGCCAGGCAGAACTGGCTGTCAAGTATAAGAACAAGGCTATTGATAAAGCCGAGTACGTGCAGGAAGCGCTGGCGGAGACCCAGGAGATTCTGGAGGACGTTGCTGACGCATCGGAGCAAGCTCGCGACACCGGTAGTGTAGCGGCCGCCGACGCTGCATACCCTCAGCAATTTTGCCAGCGGCATCATGCTAATGATCTACCGGCCATTTGACGTCGGCGATATCATCGAGGTCAGCGGTATCACTGGGGTTGCGCGTTCTATGAATCTGGTGGGCACAACGGTTTCAACGATGGATAACCAATTGCTGGTGGTGCCCAATAATTCAATATGGGAAATATCATTACCAACATCACGGGCAGCGATACGCGCCGGGTCGATATGCTATTTGGTATTGATTGTGACGATGATCTCGATGAGGCATTGCGTATTTTGCGTGAGATCGTGCTGGAGTATCCCCTGGTACTTGATGATCCCGAGCCAGTGGTCGAAGTGCGGGAGCTCGGCGAGTTCACCGTCAATATTATTTTCCAGCCCTTGGCGAAAACTGAAGACTACTGGTCGGTCAGTCGGGATGTGATCCGTAGCTGCAAAGATCGGTTTGACGAAGCTGGATTCATCAACCCCTATCCGCGACGTATCATTCAAGTGAAGGGAAACGCAGCGCCTACCGATGCCGCCTTAATTCAGAGTACGAGCGACGCCTATCTATTCTTGCTGGCAGATAGGGTCTTGGCTCGCCCAATGTAAGCAGCGCCGGGAAGGCAGAAGCCACCTCACGCACAGCATTGTTTTAGTGATCGCTCCCTGGCGAGACTTCGACTTTCCTCGAATAATGCACCTCACGAAAGACGGGTTTACTGATTCGTCATCCAAGTGGCCGGTTTGCGGCTGCCGAACGATTCGCAAGACAATTCAAGCCAAATAGGCGCGTTGAGAATCCGTGCTTAGGGTATATTCTGGCTTGGGTAAAATTTGCGCCACCGTTTCGTTACCCAGGCCGCCCGATCTGGGGGTAGGGGTAGGCGTTGCCCACTCCAGCGATCACAACTAACCACGGTTGAATACTATGAATGAGTTGAAAGCACATGCCACCCAGCTGCTTGTCGACCTTTGGGCAGCGATCGGTGACTGGGCGACAAGCCCTCCCTTCTACATCCAACTTGTTGCGATTGTGTGTATCATTCCTACAGCTTTTTTTGCCGCGATGTTCATCCGCGCAAAAGTGCCTCTGTTCCGCAAACCCCAACGCGAGAATAGCTCCTTTTACCTCAGGGCGTTCGTCTATCGCCTTCGACCGCTGGTTTTTCCAGCGCTGAACGTGCTGCTGCTGGGGGTTGCAGTTGAAGTGGCTGACAATGCCTTAAACCAGAGCTGGCTACTGCGGCTTACCCAGAGTCTTGCCCTCGTCTTTCTGCTCTACACGATCATTACCCGGTACCTGACTAATACGATGGTTCAGTGGCTAGGCAAATGGGTGGGTATTCCCATCGCCACTTTGCATGTCTTTGGCTGGCTCGACGAGGTAACCACCTATCTCGACAGCATTTCCCTCAGCGTTGGCAACATCAATCTCAGTCTCTACATGCTGGCACGAACAGCCATTTTAGGGGTCATTCTTTTCTGGCTCGGTAGGCTGTCCAATTCCTTTGGCAAACGGGCCATCCGCAATCAAAAGACGCTTGATGTCAGCACTCGCGAGGTGTTTGCCAAGCTATTCGAGATTGGCCTGTTCGTGGCTATTTTCCTTCTGCTGCTGCAGATCGCAGGAATCAATCTTACGGCCCTGGCCGTGTTTGGTGGTGCGGTGGGTGTCGGCCTCGGATTCGGCTTGCAGCAGATTGCCTCGAACTTTATTTCCGGCTTCATCATCCTGCTGGATCGTTCTATCACGATCGGTGACTATATCGAGCTTGAAGACGGTCGTGCCGGTACGCTGAGTGAGCTGAACATGCGCTTTGGCATACTCCAAACCTACGACGGTAAAGAGATCATGGTGCCTAACGAGCAATTCATCACGACTACCTTCACCAACTGGACACACAACAACAAAAAGCAGCGCTATTCGATCGAGTTTCAAGTTGCCTATTCAACCGATCTGGACAGACTCTTCGATCTGCTGCGACGGGTGGTGGCGAGCCATCCGCAGGTGATCAAAGGTGACTCGGTGCCGATCGAGGAACGACCGGATGCGGAAATTGCGGGATTTGGCGACTCTGGCATCGACATCCTCATCGAGTTCTGGATGGACGGGGTCGACGACGGGAAAAACCGGGTAGGTGCGGACATACTCCATATGATCTGGAACGCCATGCAGGCCGAAGGCATGGAGATTCCGTTTCCACAAAGGGAGGTTCGTATACTCAATGAGAACTTCAAAGTGGTTCCTGTTGGCAGCACCAGAGACTGACGTCCTCGCTCGATGCGAATTAACAGCATAGAGCGCATCATCACTTCAGTCGCGATATCTAGCCGTCCCCTCAAGGGCTCACTCCCATTGCACCCATGACATCGCTGCATGGCTCTCGGCCGGCGCCCTGTGCAGCCAGGCGCCCCCGGAGAGCTGGTGCCAGTTGCGTCCCCCTACCCTTTTTTGCCAGCGTGAGACGCACAAACTATTTGCTGTCAGGCGGAGGATCTCCCCGGGGGAACACCGGATGAAGTCCAATGGCGGAGGACCGCATTACTCGCCGAGCCCGGTTATGGCACGGGCCTTTGCGACTCGAAAAAATGGAATTTTTTTTGTATAAATCTTGTGATGTCGCCACACAGATGGTAAAAAGCCTCTCGCTACAAGGTCAGGTGCCAATGCAATAACCATACGGCCACCGGACTTCAGGTAAATATCGTTGTTTCGCGTAAATCAAAACATTCCACGGATAGTGGAATAGGGGGAAATACCATGAAGAAAGTAATGATTGCAGCCGCATCTCTGGCATTAAGCGGCGGTGCTGTCGCCGGACCGGACAATGTGCCGTGGACCTACATTGATGCGGGTTATGTCCTGCAATCCGGTGGTGGGGCGCTTGCAGACGAGGGTGGTGACGGCTACAAGATCCGCGGTTCGTTTGGACTGAACCTGTTCCACTTCGGTGGCGAGTGGTACCAGGTTGACGGCGGTGGCAGCGGCCCCAACAAGGCTGGCGATATCGATTCGTTCGATCTCTATGTGGGTATTCATCCGGCCATCACCGAGCAGATCGATCTGGTAGTCGATATCGGTTACACCGAGTCTGAGAATGATCGCGACGACAAAACCGACGGCGTGTTCCTGCGTGTGGGTCCGCGTGCCATGATCGGCGATCATTTTGAACTCAGCGCTTACCTGACTTCAACCTGGGGCGATGCCGAGTTTTCAATCGATGACGGGTTCGACAACTTTACGCAATTTGCTGATGATTTCCGCGGAGTGACCCTGCAGGTTGGTGGTCAGTGGTACTTCACCGAACACTTCTCGGTGGGTGCAGACGCGCGTCTGGAAGACATTGGCGATAACGTCAACTTGTTCGCTCGCTGGAGCTTCTAAGGTCGACGTTATTTGATGTGTCGAGGCTTTGCTGATCTCCAGTGTGAGGTCAACAAAGCCGAGAACCGGACTTCCGGGGGCAGCTTACTCAAATGCTGGCTTCGTCCCCGGAAACCGATTCAAGACTTACCCGTCACAATCTCCAGGCTTCCGCTTACGCATTTCCTTCCGCGTTCCTGTACCTGCGTGTTGGCGAATGACTCCAAGCTCACTGACCCATTCTGCTAATGCCACCACGCCTGCCCGGCCATTTAAGAGCTTCAGTACTGGCTGGACCTTTGCTACGCCATCGTCTATGCCGCCACCGATCGGCTGGTTCAACAGCCCACCATCCTTGGAATCAACGGCACGAGCTACCGCATGAAGGCTTCACCGCAGTTTACCCAACAAGTCGACGCAGCACAGAAAAGCGTGGATTCTCCACTTCAGCCCATTTGGGCAGCTTGAACCACTGCTACCGGGAAACTTGCTGCATCGTTACCAGCGGTCGCCATAGTACCTGTTTATAACAGTCTTCCGAACAGGGCACTTTTCTCGACGGATCCAATCCTCGAGCCCACAACCCCTCGATAAGGGCTTTTTAGCCCGATGGTCAACTTATACGCCGATTTCCGCGCAGGACAATAATCCATGTAACCGGGCGCGCTCAATCGCGCCAACTTTTCGATGGCCTACTCCCGGATTGCCTGTTCCTGTAACTCGCGGCGAATCCGCCTATGCAGTGAGTGGACATAGGTAAACTGTCCCCGGAATTGCCCCCGCAATTGAAGATAAGTAAACTGACTCACGAACTGTACCAGTGGGGAACCCGCCCTTTTACAGCCGCTGATTGAACAGTAGCTAGTCTGACATCCCACCCAGCAAAAGCCAGAAAAAATCTATGTATGAACAGGTATCGCATTCGCTGCTCAACCGCATACTCGACGAGCTAAAGCCAGAGATTCGCCGCCAGGATCTCAGGCATTTCTATACCCGACTCGGCGCCAATTTTTATGCCATCCATTCACTCTTTAGTCACCTCTACGGACAGCGAAGCGATTACGATGAGCAGATTATTGCCCTAGTAGAAGTCATGGCCAGTCGCTACATAGAGCGATCGTCGGCACTGGAAGAACTCGACAAGCAGCGTGAACACGATCACAACTGGTTTTTGAGCCAGGAATGGGTCGGCATGGCGCTGTATGCCGATGGCTTTGCCGGCAACCTCGAGGGTGTGATCGAGCGGGTGCCATACTTACAGGAACTTGGCATCAACATGGCGCATATTATGCCGATGATGGTCTGCCCGGAAGGCGCCAGCGACGGCGGCTATGCGGTGAGCAACTTTCGTGCGATCGATCCACGCATCGGCAATCTGGAGCAACTCGACACGCTTTCCAAATCGATGCGCCTGCGCAATATGCTGCTGACGCTCGACGTTGTCGTTAACCACACCTCCGACGAGCACGAATGGGCAAAGCGCGCTCGCCGCGGCGAAACCAAGTACCAGGATTACTACTACGTTTTTCCCAACCGCGATATTCCAGACATGTTCGAAGAGGTCATGCCGGAGATTTTTCCGGAGACATCCCCCGGCAATTTCACGTTTGACGAAGACATGGGCCAGTGGGTGATGACGGTCTTCAATAGCTACCAGTGGGACCTGAACTACAGCAACCCGGCGGTATTTATTGAAATGGTCGACATCATTTTATTCTGGGCGAATCACGGCGCCGATATCGTGCGCCTGGACGCGGTCGCGTTCCTGTGGAAAAAAATCGGCACCAGCAGCCAGAATGAACGAGAGGCGCATTTATTGCTGCAGTTGATGAAGGACTGCTGTCAGGTCACCGCGCCTGGCGTGCTGTTTATAGCTGAGGCGATAGTTGCGCCAGCAGAAATCATCAAGTATTTCGGCGAGGATGCGGTAATTGCCAAGGAATGCGAGATCGCCTACAACGCCACGCTGATGGCGTTGTTGTGGGACACCGTCGCCACTAAGAACGCCAAGCTTCTCAACCAGGGTATCCGCAGCCTGCCAACCAAGCTGGATCGAGCCACCTGGCTCAATTACGTGCGCTGCCACGACGATATCGGGCTTGGCTTCGATGACGCCGATATCCTCCGCGCCGACTACCAACCCCAGGCACACCGACGCTTTCTACTCGACTATTTCACTGGTAATTACGAAGACTCTGCCGCCCGCGGACAACCTTTCGGCAGGAATTTTAAAACCGGCGACGCGCGCATCTCCGGGTCTTTGGCATCGCTGGTAGGACTCGAGGCCGCACTTGAAAAGCAAGACAGCAAAGCCGTCGACGACGCGATCAAAATCATATTGTTACTGCATGGCACAATCTTGTCCTTCGGCGGTATACCGTTGCTCTACTACGGGGACGAACTGGGCACCCTCAACGACGGGAGTTTTTTGAACGATGCGCGCAAAGCTTTTGACAGCCGCTGGATTCACCGGCCACAAATCGACTGGGAAAAAGCCGAACTACGCCACCAGCATGGTTCGGTCGAACAGCGCATATTCGACGGCCTGAAGAAACTTATAGCGATTCGGAAAACCATCGAGGCGTTTGCCGATTTCAACAATCGTGAATTGCTCAGCGTGGACAACGAGCACCTGTTTGTTTTTATTCGCAATCACCCGACCCGAAGCAACGACGCAGTATTGGTGGTCGCCAACTTTGACGCCAATCCGCAGGTACTGGATCTGGATATCCTGCATAGCCACGGCCTGTTTCTGCACACCACACCACAGGATATGGCCAGTGGCGAGTCGCCGGCGCTGTTCAAGAACCAACTGGTCATACCGCCCTACCGGTTTTACTGGCTGGGAAATTAGGGCACTTCATCAAGGCTGTGCTCGAAAGCGCGCAGCTACTGGATGGTTGCATGGACTCAGTCGAAATGCCGGGAGGCGCATGAAGACTGCTGACTCCGATGGCACGGGTCCGTTCACTGCTGCAGGAACTACTCGGCATTCGCGCCCGCAAACACATCGGCAGTGATCTCAAGCCATCCCCGTAACAACGGTGCAACGCAACTTGCTTTCCGGTTCCTCGATTTGCCGCCACCGGCAGAAGCAGAGTAAAGTACGTGTAACTGCCGTTCACTCTATAAAACAAGACCATTTCGCATGAGTTTATGGCATATTCGCTACTGCCCTGCGGTTTGAAGCCAGCTCCCGGGTAACGCGCGCTCCGTAACAGGCGCGGGGTGCATTCGGGATCATCCGCGGCCCTGAGCAATATAACAGCACAAGGATTGCAGCAATGGTCAAAATCAACGTACCCGGTCGTTCCCTACAAGCTGCTGGTGCCGCCGCCAGTGAAGATGATCTGGGTGTTTCGATTTCGGTCAAGGACGCCGTGCTGGTGGACGGCGGGCGTGGCGCTGGCGAGACGAAAACCATCGAGGCGGCCGACGCTGATCTGGTGGAGCTTACCCTCGAAGGCGGCGTAACGATCTGGGTGCGCGCCGACGAACTGGAAAGCCAGTTGGGTCGCTCCTCCCATCGTGGCGGGGAAAGCGCGGGCGTATTCACCATCGACGGCGCCCTGGCACTGGACGATAGCTCGCGTGGTCTTGGAGCCTGGGTCATCAACACCCTGCGGGTGCTGGGCATAGACCTGGCCGGCAAGGCAGCATCTGAGATAGCCGTCGCCTTTGAGGAAAAAGTGGTGCCCAAGCCAGGGCTCTACCACTGGGATGGGGACAATTTCGATCCCTTTAAGCAACGCAAACACGCGGCGCAGCCCTGGTTGCTGTTTCTGCATGGCACCGCCAGTAATACCGAGGCAGGCTTTGGCGACCTGCCCCATCTGCAAAAAGGCTTGTGGGCCGAGCTTTCCAACACCTACGGTGAACGCATTATCGCCTTTGAGCACCGCACGCTCACTGTCAGCCCCATCGCCAATGCGCTCGCCCTCCTCCAGCAATTACCCAAGGGCATCGAGCTGCACGTGATCAGCCACAGCCGCGGTGGCTTGGTGGGCGAGTTGCTGGGCAGGGGCCGCCTGACCGGCGCCGATGGCCAGGCCCGCATGGCCTTCGACGACGCTGAATTGCGGCTGTTTGAAGCGCCCGGTTACGAACACCAGCATGCCGAGGTAGTGGCACTCAACAAGGCATTGAGTGAGCGCCAGGTAAAGGTCAGCAGGTTTGTGAGGGTGGCGGCGCCGGCACGGGGTACCAGCCTGATGGGAGGTCGTATCGACCGCTGGTTGAACATGGTGTTCAACGTTGCCGGCATGGCCCTGGGCGGCCGTTTGAACCCGGTTACCAGTACGATTCTCGATGGCTTGCGCACCCTGGTGCAGGCCACCGTAAAGGAACGCACCGACCCCAAGACATTGCCGGGGCTGGCGGCCATGTCGCCGGAGTTCTCGCCCTTGCTGCAAGTATTGAACCGCAAACTGGCACAGCAAGCCGACGATCTGTTTGTGATTGGGGGTGATATCGAGCCATCGGGCGTATTGCGGCGCCTCGCGATCTGGTTTGCCGACATGTACTTCGGCCAGGATCACGACCTGGTGGTCGATACCGCCTCGATGGACGGGGGCACACCCCGGCTCAATCCGCCCCGGGTGTACACCGACCGCAGTGCCACGGCCTCACATTTCAATTATTTTGCCAATGCCGTCTCAGTGGGCTGGCTGCAAGGCATTCTGGTCGGACGCGCAGGCGCCGCGACCGGCGGCACTCTGCAATCCCGCGCAGCGCAGGCGCCAATGCCCACGCTGCGCGGGCGCGGCGCCGGTGAACTGTCGGTGGTGTTTGTACTGCCCGGCATCACCGGCAGCCACCTGAAAGAAGCCGACGACCGCATCTGGCTCGACATTTTTGACCTGGCGCGCGGTAAGCTGGCGCAACTCGATATTCACAATTTGAAGGTTGCGGCGGACGAACCCATCGCCATGTATTACGGCAGGCTGTGCAAATACCTCGACGCCAGCCACGATGTGCGAGCCTGGGCCTACGATTGGCGCCGTTCAATTCTGGAAACCGCCAGTCGCTTCGGCAAAGACCTGCACAGCGCACTGGATGACACCAGTGCCTCCGGTCGGTCGGTGCGCATCGTTGCCCACTCCATGGGCGGTCTGGTAGCCCGCACCGCCTTTGCACTGGATGCTGAACTGTGGCGGCGTTTTAAGGAGCGCGAGGGCAACCGCCTGGTGATGCTGGGCACCCCCAGCGCCGGCTCCTATTCTATTCCGATGATGCTGTTTGGTCGCGACAAACTCATGCAATACCTGGCGATGCTCGACATTACGGCAAACGCCGAGGAGCATCTTGAAATCGTGGCGCAATGGCCCGGTGTACTGCAGATGCTGCCCGAGGACTCCGAGTTTCTCAAACCCGGGGAATGGGAGCGATTGAAGCAACTTGACCCCAGCCTGGAGTTCCCCCTACCCACGGAGGCGGCGCTGGAAGAAGCCCGCCGCTTTCGCGAAGTTTTCAATAAGGCCCCGATTGATTCCAGCTGCATGTTCTATATCGCAGGCCAAGCGGATACCTATAGCAGCATGGTGGAGAACCCCGAGGCTGACGAGGGCCAGCGGTTGCGGTTTGCAGTAAGCCAGCACGGTGACGGGCGGGTCATGTGGAACAGCGGTATTCCAAAGGGTGTTAAAACCTGGTACGCGGCGGCCGAGCACGGCGACCTGGCGCGGCACGAACCTGCCCTGCCCGCGATTCTGGAACTGCTGCAAATGGGCACCACCAATCGCCTGCCCTCGCGTCCACCCGCGCTGAGAGGCCGGCGCGGCAAAGCCGAGTCGATAGAGCGCGAGCGCGTGGCGATGATACCCTCGGAAGAAGAAGTGTTGTCGGCAGCAATGGGCGGCAGAGTAGAACCGCAGCAGCAAACCCGACAGCGCGTCAAAGTGAGCGTGAAACATGGCCACCTCGCCTACGCCAGCTATCCGGTACTGGCGGGACACTATCTTGGTGATACGCTCAACGGCACCGAGAGAGTGCTGGATAGGCGCCAGAATGGGCGCCTGAGCAAGCGCCGCCGGCTGGGTATCTACCCCGGTGCCATTGAAACCTGCGACGTATTCATCGATGAAAAGCTGCAACCGCAGGGCAGCCTGGTGGTGGGCCTGGGTGAAACCAGCGAGCTTACCCGCGGCAACCTGAAACGCACCCTGCAACACGGCCTGCTGAACCTGGCAGCAAGTCGCAGCGAGTATGACGAGATCCGCCGCCAGAATAAGCCGGATGCTTTTCAACCCCTGCACCGCGGTGTTTCCTGCCTGCTGGTGGGCTCCGGCGAGGGCGTTGTTGCGCTGGAAGACTGCGTCACGGCGATACTGCTGGCTGTGCAACAGGCCAATCGACTGCTGGACGAGTCGATAGCCTACGAATCTGTAGAAATCGTTGAGCTGGTGGAACAGCAGGCGGTGAATGCCTGGCATGCGCTGCGGGGCCGCCTCGAACGTGCCGAATTCAGCCACAGCTTTGTACTCGACGGCAGGGTCAAGCAAGCCAAGGGCGCCTGGCGCCGCATCGGGCCGGAACGGGACGCCACCTGGTGGACGCCCATTACCATTACCGCAGACAAACAGGCATCCGGCGATGACTCGGGCTCAGCGGCGCTGAAGTATGTGGTCATCGCCGGTCGCGCCCGGGCCGAGGCGAGCCTGGTTGCCGCGCGCCGCTGCCAGGTGGATCGCTACCTCGACCGCGTAACGCAACGACGCGTGGAAAAAGGGCCGATGTCGGTGGGTAGAACCCTTTTCGAACTGTTGTGGCCCAACCGTCTCAAGGAGCAGAGCCTCGACGATCGCAATATCCGCCTGATTCTCGACGATAGCTCGGCCGCGCTGCCCTGGGAGATGATGGACGACCAACGCCCCTGGGAAATAGACGCCGAAGGCGGCAGCCAGCAGGGAGATGGCCCACCCGCAGTGCGCTCCGGGGTCGTGCGGCAACTGATCAGTCAGCAGTTGCGCGAGAGCATTGTCAGCGCTACCGGCAGCAGGAGGGCGCTGGTAATTGGCGACCCCCGGGGTGAAGACAGCGGCTTACCCGAACTGCCGGGGGCCCAGGAAGAAGCAAAAGCTGTGCAAAAACTGCTGGAAGCCCAGGGCTACGACGTGACCCCGATGATCGGCGACGGCTGGTTGCCCGAAGATGTGATATCGGCGCTGCTGGGTAACGCCTGGCAGATCGTTCACATTGCCGCCCACGGCGTGGTCGATCATGCGTTTGCCACCGATGCCTGTGGCGGGCCGCAAACCGGTATTGTAATCGGCGGCGGCCTGGTGATCGACGCCGAATTACTGGAGCAAATGCCAGTAGTGCCGGAACTGTTTTTTGTTAACTGCTGCCTGCTCGGTTCGATTGATACAGATAAAGAAAAGGCGTATCTGCGCTCGAATCGTCCGGCTCTGGCCAGCAGCGTTGCGGTACAACTGATCCGTATGGGCGTGCGCGCGGTTATCGCCGCCGGCTGGGAGGTCACCGACAGCATTGCCCTGCGTTTCGCGACATCAGTGTACCAGGGCATGTTGGATCGACAGGCCTTTGGCAAGGTGGTACGGGATGCCCGCGCAGAAATCTACCGTGATGCCCCCCACGATAGTACCTGGGGCGCCTACCAATGTTACGGCGAACCGGACTTTCGCTTACCCGGCGGATCTGAGGTGCAGCGACAGGCCAACAGGCCCCCTGAGTTTGCGCTGATCGGGGAAGCGATATCCCAAATCGAGCGGATTGCGGCCATGGCCGAGGTGGCGGATGAGCGCAATAGATCCGCCCCCCATCTCGCTGAGATCGGGCGCATGGAAGAGACCATTGCCGCCTACGGCTGGATGGGCGATGCCCGGGTTCGCAGTGCCCTGGCTACTGCCTACGCGCAACTGGGGCAGTTCGACACAGCCATTGCCCACTATGCCGCCGCGGCGGTAAACGAAGATGCCAGCGCGCCGGTCAAGGCCATTGAGCAACACCTCAATTTGGTGGTAAGGCAGGCAGCAGATCGCGCCCATCCCGAGGCCGCCAGCGAGATTCAACAGTCGATCAGGGCGCTGAAGAGCCTGGCGTCTGCCTGTGGAGATACCCTTGAACGCCTGAGCCTGGTCGGCGCAAGCTACAAGCGCCTGGCGTGGCTGAGCAAGGGCGCTGAACGCACCAAGGCACTCAAGGAAATGGGCCAGTGGTACCGCAAGGCCAGAAAAATTGGACAGCAGTCGCGCCTTGACAATACCTGCTACCCCTGGAGCCAGGAGTTGACGGCAACGATTGTTGAGAGCATTCGCAGCAGTCAGAAGGCCAGCGGGGCAGCGCAAGACTTCGATCAGATTCGCCAGTTGCTGCGGCCGGATTCCGAGGATTTTTGGCTGCTGACCATGCCCGCCGACCTGACGCTGCTGGAATCTGTAGCAGACGGAAAGCTCGGTCCAGAGGACCGCGAAAGGGTGAAAAATATGTACCTGCGGGTCTGGCGCCATACCGGCTCCGATCGCGAGGCGTCATCGGTGCTGGAGCAATTTCATTTTCTGATCGCCATGCTGGAAGACTCCAGGCAAGCCAAGGTGAAACTGTTGATCGAATCGCTACAGGCACTGGTGAAGGAAATCAGTGATGAAATCACGGCGTAAGGCGCGCCCACGCAGTAAACCCCGGGTAGCTATCGGAAAAGGCGAATCGAGGAGCAAGCGATGAAAATGAACAAGCGATGAAAATGAACAAGATCAGTATCGTGGATAATGGGTTTTTAATGGCGGAGACCCGCGAAACCCCGCTGCACGTTGCCGCACTGCAAATCTTTAAACTGCCGAAGGGGCTCAAGGAGACCGACAAGGAAGCTTTTTTCGCTGACACCATGGCGACTATGGGCATGCTGACGGCAACCACCCCACTATTCAACCAAAGGCTGCAGGCGACGCTGTTTGGCCTTGGCGCACCGGGCTGGCTGCCCGACGATGACTACGACCTCGAATACCATATGCGCTATTCCTCTTTACCGCGCCCGGGTACCAGGGAGCAATTGATGACCCTGGTTGGCCGCCTGCATGCCCAGCTCCTCGACCGCACCCGACCCCTGTGGGAATTTCACCTGATCGAGGGCGTCGAAAACAACGAGTTCGCTATTTATTTTAAAATTCACCACGCCTTGATTGACGGCGTCGGCGGCATGCGGTTAATGCAGAATATGCTCAGCGAATCCCCTGCTGCGAACACAGTGCGCCCGCTGGGGGAGGAAGAGGCGAAAAAGCACAAGAGTAAAAAGCCCCGATCCGGGAAAGCCCTCGCCAACACCTTCAAGTTGGCCACTACAGTGGCTCCCGAAATGGGTAGAGAGCTGCTTGGCTACGCTCGCCAGCGGATCCTTCCGAACCCCGATGCTGCCAGACAGTGGTACGAGGCACCGGATTCCCCGATCAATGTACCGGTATCCCCGGCAAGGCGCTTTGCTGTAGCGTCGTTCAGGCTCAAGGAGTTCAAGCAGGTCAGCAAAGCCAGCGGGGTGACCATCAACGATATCGTCATCACCATTTGTGGCGGGGCGCTGCGGCGCTATATGTTGGACCAGGGAAACCTGCCAGAAACGACCCTCAATGCAGGGGTTCCGGTTTCGGTGCGGGCCAAGGGGAAAGATGCCGGCAACGCCTTTTCGATGATGATGTGCGACATGGGCACCCATATCGAGGACCCAACCGAGCGGCTGAAATTTGTCTACGAGGGGACGCAAAGATCGAAAGCCCACCTCAGTAGTTTGTCCAGGGAGTCCATTACCGGGCTGACTATTCTCATGGGCGTCCCGTTGATGGGTACTCAGATGCTGAGAATCGCAGAGAAAGCCCCCCTTCCCTACAACGTGGTGGTATCTAATGTGCCCGGCTCAAGGAGCAAGCTGTATTTGAACGGTGCTGAAATGATCGGCTTTTATGCGTTAAACCTGCTTTACAATATGCAATCACTGGCGGTGACGGTCACCAGTTATGTCGATTCACTGGATTTCGGCCTGGTTGCCTGTCGCAAGACGCTTCCGGAATTGAATAAGCTCGCTGCTTACCTCACCTCGGAATTTGATCAGCTCAAGAAGCATCATTGATGTTTTGCGCCGCTTGCGAACCGTTGACAATAGCCGCCAACGGATTTTCGCAAAAAACCAAATAGGCTTTTAACCCGCAGTAGGAGGTACCGATGATTACAGCCCGCCGAATCGGGGAGGTATGGCGGCTAAAACTAAGCCTGAGGTGGCAACGAATTAATCAGAGGTATGCCTTCAGATATAAGTTGCTTTATGCTGACGCTGAATCAGTGTATAAAAATAGGATATTGATACTGAAGTCGAGTGCTTCCAAGCAGGTTTGTGCGCTAAGCGATTGGGTTACTCAAACAGAGCCCCAGCCCAGGGTGCCAAGCTGTTCGTCGGCCACGGGCCTTTCTGCCTACCCCTCGAAAAAAGGAGAATAAGTATGAGCCATAAAACCAGACATGCCTACACAGCCAGCTTCGACGAGATCTATGCCAAGCTTATCGATGAGGATTTTCTGCGCGCAAAATATGAGGGTATTGGTTCACGCAATGTGAGCTTCAGCGAATGCCGGCAAGTAGGCGACGTGGTCCGAATCAGGTGGACCCGCGAAGTGCCCACCAACCCACCGGCTTTTGCGCGCAAGTTCCTGAAAGAATGGAACAGCCTGGAGGAATCCATGGATTGGACCCTCAACAGCGACGGCAGCGCCCAGGGCGATTATATTTGCGATACCCGTGGCGTACCCGGAAAGCTCCGCGGTGACTTCAAGCTTCGCGCCGATGGCTCGGGATGCGTGGAGGATATCGTGATGACATCGGCCGTCAACATCCCGTTGATCGGCAAGAAAATCGCGGCGGTCATCGAGGATGAGTCCGCCCAGTCATTGGCCAAAGAGTATGATTTCACCCGGGAAGACCTTGGCGAAGCTTAGCCGCCCTATCTCACCGATTCGGCGGTTTGTATCCATCGATACCCACTGGCTGCACAGGACCGCCATCGAAACCGAAAGGCCTAAATCCCTACATACTTTTGCCCTACAGGTTTACTCCAGATGGCAGTCTACCTACTTTGCAGTTCCCCCATTCACGGGCATGTTGCGCCCCTGTTAACCATCGCCGGGCAACTGGTTGATTTGGGCCATGATGTAGCCGTACTCACCGGTTCACGCTTCAAGCAAGACATAGAAAAAACCGGCGCGCAAGCCAAAGCTTTCGGCGGGGTGGCTGATTTCGATGACCGCGTATTTCTCGATGAGCTACCCGAAATGCAGCGCTTGAAAGGTCTGGCAAGAGTGGCAGCGCAGGGTTTACATCTCTTTTCTAACCCGATATCCGATCAATACCGTGCGCTACAGGATACCGTTGCGGAGATTGATCCCAGCGCTATCATTTACGAGAATTTGTTTACAGGCATTTTGCCACTGCTGCAGCGCGACGCAGCAACGCGCCCACGGTTGATCGCTATCGGCGTGGTGCCATTAATGCAAAACAGTAAGGATGCAGCGCCCTTCGGCCCGGGCTTACACCCTATGCAAGGTATACTTGGTCAATGGCGAAACAAGCTACTGACTGCCTTTACCGAACGCATAATCTTTGCCGACGCGCAAAAGCATGCCAACAAGCAATTAGTGAACCTGGGCTTTGCTCGAATGCCATCATTGTTTAGTGACGTTATAGCGAGTGACAGCGATCACTTTCTACAACTTTGCCCTGCGAATTTTGAATACCCGCGCTCTGATTTATCACCCAATATACAATTCATCGGGCCACTACTTCCCCCATCCAATACATCGACGGCGCTGCCAGACTGGTGGCATGAACTGGAGACCACAAAGCTCCCCGTGGTTCATGTCACCCAGGGCACCCTGGACAACACCGATTTGTCGAGACTGATCCTCCCCACTGTAAACGCGTTAGCCAGTAAGGAAGTATTGGTCGTAGTCGCCACCGGCGGCCGGCCGATACAAGAATTAGGCGACTTGCCCGACAACGTACGAGCCGCTGAATTTTTGCCTTATGACAAACTAATGCCGTTAACCCGAGTCTTCGTCACCAACGCCGGTTACGGCGGCTCGCAATTTGCACTGAGCTACGGAGTACCTATAGTTGCCGCAGGCGACACCGAGGATAAAAAAGAAGTATCCGCCAGAATCAGCTGGGCCGGCGTGGGTATAGATTTGAAATCAGGCACGCCTACGGCGTCATCCATAGCATATGCGGTAGATAATGTGCTGGCGGATCCGTCATTTCAAACCAGAGCCAAAGCCATTGCGGCGAGCTGCGAAAAGCTGGATGCACTCGACAGTATTGCTGCAGTATTAGAACAGCAACCATAAATACCATCTGTGAAAAAACGGCGTCAGACGCGGTCGGGTAGACCCTGTTTTTCTCATTTACAGCGCAGTTTAGCCTCTTGATACGGCGTGCCAACGCCGGGCTTGCCAGGGCATGATCGTAAGGAAATCGGCGCTGGCCGGTGGGGGTCAATCGCGACGGGGGTACCGTTATTCCGCTGAGAGTAGAGCGATCTTGAGGTCAACATCGGGTCGGCGCCGTGTGCAGTTGGAACACTTGCTGCAGAAGTGGGTCTTGCAGATGGTTTTCTTTTTCCTCATCAGCTCGTATAGAATAGTGCCTGCTTTGAATCCTCTATCCTAACACCTGGCCGCACTCATCCTATGCACCACCGTGGTTTCTGTATGCGACTGGTTTCTGTATTCCTGTTGGCGGTAATGACCGTTATTCCCGGGGTGACCAGCGCCCAGCCGCTTCCGAAAAACGTCTCAGACCTGCTGCAACGTTACCGGATCTCGACAAGCACGGTAAGCCTCGAAATCCGTGACATTGCCAGCAACCGCAGGCTGGTTGATGTGAATTCGAAGGTGCAGCGCAATCCTGCGTCGGTGATTAAGCTTTTAACGACGCTTGCTGCACTCGATATACTCGGGCCGAGCTACACCTGGGAAACAAACTATCTGGCAGACGGCGAGATACGAAACGGCCTGCTCAACGGAAACCTGGTGGTCCGCGGTGGTGGAGACCCCTTTATTACTGCGGACAACTTCTGGCACCAGGTGTGGTCTGTGCGGCAGCGTGGTATCGACACCATCTTTGGCAATATCGTGATTGATAACACCCTTTTCGATATTCCGCGCCATGACCGTAGCTCCTTCGATGGCAAGCCCTGGCGCCTGTACAATGTCGGGCCTGATGCCGCCCTGGTCAACTTCTCCGCAACCCGCTTCGGCATCCAGCCATTCGGCGGGGAAATTCAGGTTTTTGCCGATCCGCCGCTGGCAGGCCTGGTCCTGGAAAACAACATGAAACCCGCCGGGGGAAAATGCACCAGTCGCAAGCAGGGTTGGCGTTACGGAACTCACGAAAAAGACGGCAAACTGGTAGCTCGTTTCGATGGCACTTACAGTGCCCAATGTGGTGAACACTCCTTTTCCCGCGCCCTCGTGTCCAACGAAGAATACACCTACCGGCTTTTCCGCAATTATTGGGAACTTAGCGGGGGGAAGTTTTACGGCGAACTGCAAGTAGACAAGACGCCAGAAGACGCGGTTCCGATTCTCACTTACCAGTCACGACCGCTCGCCGACATCATTACCAGTATCAACAAGTTCAGCAATAATGTCATGGCGCGCAACCTGCTGCTTACCCTGGACGCCCAGGACGAAGGAAGAGCCGCAACCCTGGACGGCGCGCAGGGCTGGATTGCCTACTGGCTGCGGGCGAACGGAGTATCTGTTCCCGGGCTCCGGTTGGACAATGGATCCGGGTTGTCGCGAACATCCCGGATTACTGCTTATGGGCTATCTGAATTACTGCAGTATGGCTGGCGCAGCAACTACCAGCCGGAGTTTCTTTCCTCCCTTCCACTGGTCGCACTTGATGGCACCATGCGCAAACGTCTGCAGGACAGCCCATTGCAAGGTCGGGCGCGTATCAAGACCGGCCTCATCAACGGGGTTCGCAGTATGGCAGGATACGTCAACAGTGGAAGCGGAAAGGTTTATTCTGTGGTGATGCTGATTGAGTCGAACGAGGTCAATTATTTCAACGGCAATCGCATCCAGGATGCCGTGCTGGAATGGATCTACGAGCTTTAAATCCTTGGGTACCTTTCAAACTGACAAACCTTTCCCTAAGTGGGCGTGCCTCGCCGTGTTCAGCAACGAGCAGCCCGATCATCCTAGAATCCGCAGTTGGGCATGGAATTATCGGGAAATCCCAGCTTGTCAGGCCAGGCATCGCTCGCAGGTAATGGTCCGGGCCGCGTTCGGTGACACCCTTGCCAAGAGCGATAACGAAGACCTGGCATGCTGGGATTTTTCGAGAAACCGTGCAGCGATTTTCCATTCACCCAACAGGTGAGAAAGTGGAGTTTAATAATTTTAGTCATATCAATACTTTAAAACGTAGTGAGCGGCCAACTGCGGAATCTAGGATCATGCCCTCCTGCCAAGCGCCGCCACGGTGGAACCGCCAACCACCGCCGCGGCGCCCAGCCAGTTCAACCAGTCCATCTGCTCTGTCTGCACAAACCCGGGATAGACGGTATTGCTCAGGTGCACGAAAAGCAAGGTCAGCAGCGGGGCCAGGGTGATGACTGCACTGACCCTGCTGGACTCCCAGTGCGTCATCGCCATCCCAAAACAGCCGTAGGCGATAATGGTATTGAGTGCCGCGAAAACCAGCATGGCAATCGCCAGGCCATCCAACTGCTGAACCTGGCCGGGAGACGAGACGGGCCAGAAGCACAGTGCACCGGCGATATAGATCAGCAGCAGCAGGTCATTGGACTTCACGTGTTGCAGCAGTTGTTTCTGTGCAAGCCCGTAACACGCCCAACTGGCGGCGGCGAGAACCAGCAGCAACAAACCCAGCAGGTAGCTCGCATCGACGCTCGCCAGCGCGCGCAGGCGGTGGTGAAAAAACAGTACAAGCCCGGCAACAACGGCGACTACGCCCAGCCACTGCAGGGTGGAAAACGGCTCTTTGAACAGCCAGACGCTACCGACCAGCAATAGCAGTGGAGCGAGTTGTATCATGATCTGCGCCGCCTCGGCGGTCGTGTGATCGAGGCCAGTCAGGTAACAGATATAGTTTGCCAACAGGCCCGCCACGGCAAGCAGGGTCAGCGGCCACAAGGGTGGGCTGAGCAATCGCTTGATCGCATCGACACTGCGGCGACCATACCAGGCCACGGCCAGCGCGGCAGAAACGGAAAATCGATACCAGGTCACGGTGACAGTATCCATATCGCCGAGGACGACTTTAAGGGAAATCGGCAGGCCACCCCACAGGATCGCGGTGAGCAGGGAAAAAAGCAGGCCCAGCCTCCAATTAGTTGGCATCGCTAGCATTGTACCCCGGTGAAAAACTCGCGATATCCTTTTCTACGAGGGCCAGAGAAATAATTTGGCGTATGCTGCTGCATTATTCGGGTCAGGGTTGCAATCGATAACGTGGGAAGTCCTCCAACAGACGAGCTCGAATGATTTCGCGCCACACAGCGTATCCCTGCGCGCTCAGGTGTATTTCATCTTCATGGTAGAATTGACGCTGAGGCATACCGTTAGAGCCCAATAGCGCCTGGTTGGTATCGATAAAACGCAATAGCTCGTTACTGCTGCTATAGCGTTCAATCAACTGGTTTGCCGCCTTTGTAAGCGGCCACAACTGCCATCGATGGGGCGCCGGGGTAATAGCAATATAATAAATGGGGGTCTCGGGAAGCTCTTGCCTGAGCCTTGCTACCAACTGCTGGTAGCGGTGCAGCAGTTGCGTTGGCTCGGTAGCTGTTTGTCTTATAATGTCGTTGGCCCCGGCAAATATCACGATGGCAACCGGCTGTGGAACCTTGAGCAAACGCTCCGCAAAATGGGTCACGTCGGTTAGCTGGGCACCGCCGAAGCCGCGCTGAATTACCGGCACAGGGGCCATATCCTGCGCCAGTGACGTCCACAGGCGAATACTGGAACTGCCCAGGAACAATACGGCGTCCGCCGGCAGCGGTGTGTTCCAAGCTGCGATTTCGAGGTCGCGGATGCTGTCTTCCCAATACTCGGGACCACGCTCTTGGGTAGTAGCCGAGCCCGGCAACAGCAAATAAACTGCCACCACAACCAGCAGCATCAGGCCAGCAGCTCCAGCTATTAACGGTAACGATCTCAAGCGCATTGGCGGCCTTCACATTGGCTTGCCAACCGCCCTCCGCATTTCGATTCAGCGCTGAGGGCGGCTGCCGTTGTCGACCCCAGGGGGAATCCGGCCGTTGCCACCCAAATCAATGAATACCGGGTTACGGCAGCAACAGTGCTCTCAGGCTTTCGGCCATCGATACAGCCAACCAGCAGGGCCGAAACAAGTAGCAGCGGGACGGTAGCCCGTTTCAAATCATGCGACATAAGACTCCTCGCCACAGACCTTATTTGGAGTTTGCGCGAGCATATTAACATGAGAGTCCAGGGCATCTCCCACCAGTCGGTGGCACGCTCGGCTCCCACAAGCTGCAGGGGGTAACGGCAACCCGGTAAGGGTTTGGGTAACATCGCTGATGGGTATATGCTGCTCGAAGCCCATATCGACTGACCCAAAATAGTCAGCTCGCCCGGCAGGCATTGTAGAATGCACCAAACCGCCACGGCGGATTCCTGCTGTCAGGTACGTTTTGAATGATCTGGAGATTGAAATGAAGGACCGGCAAAAAATTGTGATTATCGGGGCGAACTTTGCCGGGATTGCTTGCGCGATGAAGTTGTCTTCACAATATGCTGTGACGGTTATCGATAGTTCAGCAAATTTCGAATTTCTGCCCAACATCCATGAATTGTTGTCGGGAGTAAAAAGTGCTGATCGTTTGCGTCTCCCCCGCGCTCGCATCCTCAACAGAATCGGGCATCGGTTTGTGCAGGATACCGTGTCGGGTATCGATGCCAGTGGCGGATCCGTCAGCCTGGCGTCGGGAGAGAGTTTCGATTTTGATGCCTGTGTCGTTGCTGTCGGTGGCATCAACAATACCTTTGCTCTGCCGGGCGTCGATAAGTTCACCCAGCCCTTCAAGTCCGTCGACGACTGCGCGAGCATCAAAAATCAACTCGATAAGCTGGCGGCAACTGGTAGTGACATGTCCCTGGTGATCGTTGGCGGGGGACTGGAGGGTATTGAAGCCCTGGGTGAGATTCTGCGTGCATATCGCCATCTTCCCGGCCTGCAGGTACACCTGATCGAAGGCGATAAGTCCTTGTTACCAGGCAGTGCTGCTGCACTGGGCAGCGAAATCCTGCGAAAAACCCAACCCTATGCCGTCACCTTTCATTTGGGAGACCGGGTCAAGGCGGTCACTAAAACCAGGGTCAGGCTCACATCCGGGAAATCGTTGAAAACTGATCTCACCCTCTGGACCGGTGGGGCAGCTCCTTCGCCCTTACTGTTTGCAAGCGGGCTCTCCGCCAGCGCAAGCCAATGGGCCGCCGTTGAACCATCGCTTCAAAGCCGATTTTTTGACAATGTATTTGTTATCGGCGACGCGGCTGAACTGCCGATACCGGTGAGCAAGCAGGCTTATCATGCGCTGGATATGGGCGCCCACGCAGCAACCAACGTCAAGCGCATGCTGGCCAATGCATCCCTGAGGCGATTTAAGCCAGGGCCTGAGATCAGCCTCATCTCGCTGGGCGACATCGATACCTACCTGGTTATCGGCCAACGGGTTTTCGCCGGTACGGCGCTTGCTGCGGCCAAGGAATTGATCTTCCAGGCCAACATGGGGAGGCTGGACCCACCGTTCAAAATTTCCTCGGTAGTTGAATTGCAAGGGCGTTACTGGCAGGGCATACGCGAGCTGGCACTGCCATTATTGCGCAGCCCGTCTGCCATGATGCATCTGGCGAATCTGCGGAGACTGGCATAAACCTATTGCGCCTGGCCGAAGGCATGGCGGCTCATGGCAATGGTGACTCCTGCCATAGGTGGCTCACGATTGCTGCTCGAATGAAGCCAGCGCTGTCGGTGTTTCACTGACTGTAACAACACATTTCCGGAACATTTCCAGGAGAACATTTCAGGGACACCCATACGTTTCAATGAAAATGCATTTCCAGGACGCCCACAGGCTTCAGTGACATCGAACGGCATGACTGCCTTTGGGGGCAAATTCACTGCAGGCAATCGATGGGGGTCCCGAATGGCGCTGGCCGATTGGCGCTGAATGGCATGCGCTGGCAGGTATATTCCGCGAATGTCGATCTGGAATAGAATGGCGGGCCGGAGAGTGCAGTTTGCTGATGAAAATACTGGTCGTTAAACACATGGATATCGAAACGGGTGGTTTGTTGGCAGATATCCTGCGTGCAGAAAAAATTGAAGTCAGCTGGTGGGCGGTGCACAACGGTGACCCTTTGCCCAATTGTGCGGCGTTTGATTTGCTACTGGTTATGGGTGGTCCGCAGCAAGTTTGGGAAACCGCTGACCATCCCTGGTTACATACCGAGCTGGAGTTGATTCGTCATTGGGTGACCGAGTTGCGCAAACCTTACTTTGGCGTTTGCCTTGGTCACCAATTACTTTGTGCGGCTCTGGGTGGGGATGTAGCGATTGCGCAAAGCCATGAGATTGGTTTTCCGGTAATTGAAATCCTGCCCGATGCAGCCAGCCACCCTTTATTGGCGGAGCTTCCTACTGCGAATCGCTGGCTACAGTGGCACGAGGCAGAGGTTATCCGGGCTCCCCAAATGCTGGATGTTATGGCGCGTTCGCAGGCGTGTGCCGTGCAAATACTGTGTGCGGGAACGCGAGTTATCTCCACCCAGTTTCATCTTGAAGGCACAGCCGACATAGTCGAACAATGGACCTCGGATCCGCAAACTGTCGATGATATGGAACAACGCTTCGGTAAAGACTCGGTGGCTGCATTGCGTGCTGCGGCTCTCTTGCATCTCCCTGAAGCCCAGCTGGGTAGCGAAGTGTTGTTTAGACGCTGGCTGAAACTGAATACGGCCTGACTCTGCAGGGTTGCGTCAACGCTTCAATAACTCTGGCAAACGCTCTGCCGGCAGGTCAAATCACTGCCGGGAATCCTGAAAAAAACGCCAGGGACCGGCGCTACCAGGCAACTCTTAATCAAAGATTAGCTGGCAGGGGGCCGGAGGCTTGTCACTGTAGGAGCTGTATCAGGCCCGGCAACATCGGTGGGTGGATCGACGATCAGCGTGTCCGCCATCCCGTTATTGCGCTGCACTGCAAATCACCAGGGAATAATGGAACCGTCATAGTTGAAGAAACTGCCGGTGTTCGCCGGGCTAAGTTCGTCAATGACGCTTATCAGTCCGCCTACGCTGGTGTGGGTATCAATCAGCCCGTTCGGCCCGCCCATATCCGTTCGTACCCAGCCAGGATGCAATAGCCCAACAGAAAAGCCACGGTCGTTTAAGTCAATCGCCAGGCTCTTGATGGCGGCGTTCAAGGCGGCCTTGGAGCTTCTGTAGATATACGATCCGCCACCCTGGTTATCGGCAATCGAGCCCATTTTGGACGTCAAGTAGACAAGCTTTTTCAAGCGGCCCTTACTGAAGTTGTCCATCAGTAGCTGGGTCAACATCAGCGGGGCGATAGTATTCACTTGAAATACGTCCGCCCAAACCGCGTCATCAAGCTCACCAAAACCTTGTTTAGCTCCGTACACCCCCGCGTTATTGACGAAAACATCGATGGCAACAGCACCCAGCTTTTCAGGAAATGCAACCATTGATGACGGTTGGCTAACATCTAACTGCAGAAGTTTGAGGCTCGGGTTTCGCACTGCCAGCTCATGCAGGCGTCCCTCGGCTGGGGGGTTTCTGCAGGTGGCAAAGACACTGTCTCCCCGAGCAAGAAACTGCTCGACGAATTCCAGCCCTATTCCCCGGTTCGTTCCCGTGATGAGTACACTCGCCATAGCTGCTCCCCTTATTGTTAATACATAGCCGACAATCTACAGAGCAAAGCAATACGGGTCAAAATGTTTCCCACCATCGAACTCTGGCTTCGAGTGTTTTCGGTTGCAGTACCGCCCCAGCAAACCCAGGCTAAAACGCATAGCTGTACTGCATCGAGTAGTAGACCCCGTTGGAGAGAGTGGTGGCCGACACCGATTCACCGCCGGTGGCCTCTTCGGTAACATCGACCTCCTGGCCGCGAATAAAGGCCAGCGCAAAGTCCAACGTTGAGTTGGATAGAAAATTATAGCCGAGCCCCACGGTAAACCAGTTACGATCCGAGTCGGGGATAGACAGCGAGGCGATATAAGGAAAACCAGGGTCAGACTCGAAATAATCCACCTCAGGGCGACCGGCCATGCAGTTTTTACTGTGATGAGTATCGGTTGCATCTGCATTATTGAACCTTGCGTTGCCGCTCCCTGAACGAACCTGGCGAACAGCCTTCCCAGGCTTTGAAAGCTCGGCGGAAATTGCTGGCGTCTTCGTAGCCCAGTCTTGTGGCGATCGACTCAATACTGTCGCCGGTTTCAATGAGATACCGGCGGGCCCACTCGAACAGCATCTCGTTGCGAATCTGGCGGTAGCCGGTGTCCTCCAGCTGCAGGCGCCGATTGAGCGAGCGGGTGGATAGATGCAAAATGGGGCTGATAGTGATCATTCGTCGAATTTTTCATATATGGCGATAGATGACACCCTCATGGCGGGTTCTGCCCTGCTGGTGCAGCGGCCTTTGGGCGATTATGGCCGCCACTCAGCAGCTCCCCTGGAGGAATAATCATGGCTACGATCGAAAACCCCGACCTTTTTGCCCTTGAAGCGGCCAAGCGTCGCATGGGCGAATTTGCCTGGCCCACTGTGATCCTCGGATTTGTCGTCACCATAAGCTATGTCGCGGTGCCATTCCTGGTGTCATTTTCGTTACTGTCTGTCTGGTTGGCCATGCCCCTGATGATGCTGCTGACCTATGCGTCTTACACTGTACTCCACGAGGCAGTCCATGGTTCCATCAGTGGCAGCAAGCAGTCCCTGCGCTGGCTTAACGAGATACTTGGCTACATGGCCGCTTTTGTGCTGTTCATCCCCATGACGGGTCATCGCCACGAGCATCTCGCGCACCATCGCCATACCAATGATGCCGAGACGGACCCCGACCTTGTGGTGGCCACGATGACCACATCCCCGCTAGCAGCGCTGCGGGCGGCGGAGCGTACCCTGCGTTCGCAGTACGTCTACTACTTGCGCAACCGCTGGGCCAGTGGGCAGAAGGGGCAAAACCTGCGTTTCTGCCTAGAGATCGCAGCCGCGGTGCTGTTGCGGATTGGCATCATTATGCTGACATCCGCACCGGTCACGCTACTTTTGTTCGTGGTAGCCGGTATCGGCGGCACAGTACTGACCATGTACCTGTTCGCCTACCTGGTTCACGCCCCGCATGAAAAAGTCGGGCGCTACGTGGATACCTCCACCATCCTGGTCGGCGGTCCAGTGGGTAAAGTCGTGACCTGGTTGTGGTTGTTCCAGAATTACCACTCGATTCACCACCTGTTCCCGCGGGTTCCGTTCTATCGCTACGCGGTGCTGTTCGATGAGATTCGCCCGGTCATGGTCGGGCATGAGGCGCCGATTTATAAGCTGGGTATCGGTGGTATGCAGCCTGTTGCTGAAGCTGGCATCGCGGCCCTCCCCGCCTGATCACCGGGTGGCCGAAATAGCGCAGTTTACCCAGTGATTCAAGGTAACAACGCGCGGGTGAAGTCGACTTTATCGAAGCGGCCATACTCGTACTGGTTAACGGTGCTCTCCAGGCGAATGTCATCACCGGGCGATAGCTCGATGCCGGTGGCCACCACCCGGCTTCGCAGGGTGCGTTCATTGGGGCTGGCACAGTCCCGACATGCGGGATTTTCGTCGGCGAGCCACTGCTCCAGCAACTGATCGTTCAGGAACACTGCCATACTGCTGATGCCGTCGTACTCGTCAAAGTAGCTCACTGTAATATCGTATCGGCCCTTGCTGCCCAGGAACGCAGCACTTGCCTTCCCGGGGGCGGAGTCCGCCGGGGCAATACCGCGAATAATCAGGCCACCGCTGGCCGCGGCATTGGCTTCCACCACAAAGCCGTCGTCGAGGCGCATGTCCTCCGCTTCCAGCGTATCCAGGCCCGCCGGTGACAGGCTGATGTTGTCGAAGCGCGCATATTCGTAATAGTCCCCCGTTCCCTGCAGGGTGAGTTCATCACCGGGTGCCAAACGAATACCCCTGGCCACCACCCTCGTTCTCAGGGTGCGTTCATTGGGGCTGGCACAGTCCCGGCATGTGGGGTCTTCGTCGGCGACCCACTGGTCGAGCACCTGGCCGTTGAGGAGAAACGCCAGGCTGCTCTGGCCATCCCGTTCATCGAAATAGACCACTTCGATATCGTAGACCCCAGCAGAGCCGGCGAACGCGGTGCTTGCCAGAGCAGCTTGGCCACCGGTATCCAACCTGCGAATGAGCTGGCCACCACTGGCGTCGGCATTGTCTTCAACAGCATAGCCGTCGCTTAGGGCCATGGATTCTGCCTCAATGACAGCCCCGGGTAGACAGCCCACCGTTGTAATGGAATCCGTGCCTGTGACGTCTGTTCCATTATAGAGCTCGCCTACCAAGGTGGCTTGTATATCAGCACAAGCGATTCCGGCTTCCCGGGCTCTGAAGTGCAGCAGCAGGTCCTGATCGCCGTCACGATCCACATCCACGACGGTATAACGCTCTGCTGTTGCCTCATTGGGTCCAAACTTTGCTGTATTGGGGTCAACCTGCAAGGCATCAAACTCACCTGCGGTGAGAATGGCGACGGCTATCAAGCCATTAGAATTGGGGTTGATATTATTGGTCTCTAAACCCGGTTTGATGTCGATGGTGACAACCATCGCAGCGTTGAGTGAGAAGATATAGGCCGAACCGCTGGCACTGCCGTTATCGTCGTCACCGGGAGCACCGATCAGCACGGTATCTCCGTCTAGGGCAACCGAATGCCCGAAATCGGCATATGGTGCAGCGTCACTCGCGGTAAGCTTCGCCCGCTGCGTCCACGACCCCGCGCTGCGGGTAAAAACGTACGCTGAACCACTGGAACTGCCGTAGATAGCGCCAATCAGGGCGGTATCTCCGTCCAAGGCAAGCGACTGCCCGAACTGTGCACCGGAAGCAGCGTCACTCGCCGTAAGAATCACCTGCTGCGTCCACGCCCCCGCGCTGCGTTGGAAGACGTAGGCTGACCCTCCGTAGACTACCTCCTCCCCTCCGGGCAAGCCAGGATCGTCGAGAGGGGCAGCGATCAGGGCGGTATCTCCGTCCAGGGCAACAGGCTCCCCAAAAAATGCGTTGACATAGTCATTCGCGGTGAACTTCGCCTGCTCCGTCCACACTCCCGCATCGCGGGTAAAGGCGTAGATCCAGTTATCCCATCCACCGGCAATCAGGGCAGTATCACCGTCCAAGGCAACCGACCGCCCGAACATGTCACTACTTGCACCGTCTAAACGGTCACTCGCTGTAAGTTTCGCCTGCTCCATCCACACCCCTGCACTGCGGACAAAAACGTAGGCTGAACCACTACTGCCAGGGTCGTTGTGGTCATCACCCCAAGCGCCGATCAGGGCGGTATCTACGCCCAGGGCAAGCGAGTACCCAAAAGTGTCTTGAGCTGCACCGTCACTCGCCGTAAGCTTCGCCTGCTCCGTCCACACTTCCCCACTGCGGGTAAAAACGTAGGCTGAACCACTGCCGATGCCGTTGTCGTCGTCAACGGGTGCACCGATCAGGGCGGTATCGCCGAACAGCGCAAGCGAGTACCCAAAAACATCAGATGGTGCACCGTCACTCGCGGTGAGCTTCGCCTGTTCCGTCCACATGCCCCCACTGCGGGTAAAAACGTACACCGAACCACTGGAACTGCCGTTATCGTCGTCACCGTAGGCGCCGATCAGGGCAGTATCACCATCCACGGCGACCACATGACCAAATTTGTCCCCTGCTGCCCCATCACTCGCAGTAAGCTTTGCTACTTCAATAGGTGTAAGTGCCCACGCCGCCGGACCCAGGGCCGGGAGGGCGGCACTGATAAGGAGAAGACGTGAAATGCATTTTACGAATGTGGTTGTCATGATAGTCCTTTAAAGAGGCCGCCTGATAGGTTAGTCAAAACCCGAGAAAGCCTTCCCTTCATTAATTTAAAGACTATACCGGTCAATAAAATATTCCTTGATTTGGAGCAATTTACACCTATATTTTTCATGTCTTTAGAGCTTTTAATGCTGCGAAAGGTTGCCAGCCACGCCGCTGCTATTGCCGCAGCCATCGGTACCTTATCCCACGACAACCAGCGACGATGGATTCAGGGCGGCGCTCACCCTCGTGCCCTGCACACCATCGCAGGGGCGCCGGCCATAAAATATTTCCCACATCGGTTTCATCGAACTCATAGCTGAGGTATAAGGTCGCGATGAAAATACCCAAGCGAATACAGCCATTAGTTGACGATGGCCTCGTCGACGAAGTACTCAGGCCATTAATGAGCGGCAAGGAAGCCGATGTGTACGTGGTGCGCTGTGGTGCCCATGTGCGCTGCGCCAAGGTCTATAAAGACGCCGCCAAACGCAGCTTCAAACAAGCAGTGAAATACCGCGAGGGCCGCAAGGTACGCAACAGTCGCCGCGCACGGGCGATGGACAGGGGTACCAAATATGGCCGCAAGGAGCAGGAGGCAGTGTGGCAAAACGCCGAGGTCGATGCCCTGTATCGCCTGGCCGACGCCGGGGTGCGGGTGCCGAAACCCTACGGCTGCTTCGATGGTGTGCTGTTGATGGAGCTGATCAGCGATGAAGACGGCGATGTCGCCCCGCGCCTCAACGATGTCGCCATGTCAGCCGAGCAGGCACTGGAAGATCACGCGCTCATGATGCAGTACATCGTGCGCATGCTCAGCGCCGGGCTCATCCACGGCGACCTTTCGGAGTTTAATGTGCTGGTGGACGGGTACGGCCCGGTTATTATTGACCTGCCCCAGGCGGTAAACGCCGCCGGCAACAATAACGCCGAGTGGATGCTGACCCGGGATGTCGACAACATCACCAACTACTATGCGCTATTCGCGCCGCAATTGCTCGAGACCCGGTACGCGCAGGAAATCTGGTCTTTATTCGAAGACGGACTGCTGCATCCCGACGTGGAACTGCGCGGCGAGTTTGTCGACAGCGACGCACCCGCCGATGTCGACGGCGTGATGGCCGAAATCAAGGCAGCACTGGCCGAACAGGAAGAGCGCCAGCAACGCCTGCGGGACGCAGAAGAAGGCTGATGGCCATAGCCCGACTGCGCGGTATATTGCAACACACTGAAGGGGCAGCAGCGACCACCGCCCCGCTTGGCTTCCCGGGACCAGGCGTCACCCGGCAGGCGCTGCTGAACTGCTAGCTGCGACGGTTTCTACTCTTTAGTGTAACCACTACCTACAATCAAGCCGCTGGCGGTCTCTCGCACATAGGATTTTTTCTGCGAGCCTTGCCATTCGTACTCCACCCAGGCACCTCCCGGGGTGGCCTTCACCAACGCATCATATACCGGGCTGAACTTCTCCGTATTCAGGCTCTCTCCCTGTAAGCTAGGATGAACAATAACTCCGCCATCGGCTTCCATCACGAAAATGTAGGGATCGTAGTCCCCCGCCTTGTAGCCCGCGGGATCCTTGCCTCCGTTGATACCCTCGGCGACACTGTCGACATTGGCTTTTATTGCCGCTTCGTCCGCTGCAAAGCTCGCGCCTGCCAGGCATAAACCCAACAACAGCCCAAAACCTATCCGTATTGCATTTCTCATCGCTTTCACCCTTTCCTGGCTTATGTTTTTATCAAGGAGTTGAAACTCCCCGGTTACCAAGCGCCGCACTTGCTGCAGCACTGCCTTATTCTTTCACCCTTTAAATAAAAAGGCTATTGGTTCTTGTGGCCAGGTCGACGCCCACGATAGAAACCATGCAGCGACTCTCGAGCTGCATTTTTCAAGGACCAACCCGCCCTGTTGTTCGGTTGCCCCGGTTGAACCAGCTTTTGCACTGGTTGTGGACATTGCCGCCTGCACATACCGCTTGCATGTCCCCAATGCTAAACCGCTTCAAAAATTTATTGTAAAGCGCCATGATTGTGGTCTGGCAAAAATCGCCTGAACCGATGGCAGATCGGGAGCCTATGGCTATGAGTGACTATAACAAAGCCCCCATTTCCTTACTTAAGCAGCAACCGGGGGAGAGGAATGCGTGGCTACGGGCTGATGCGCATGCCCACCTGGCAGAGCTCAAGCTCTGCCTTGCAGCCAGCACCAAGGGCCAGGAAAGCATCACGGAGTTGCTGACCCGCTATGCGCGCTTACCCGAATCCAGTCCGGTAACTGCGCGCTCGCTGCAAACCCTGCGCGACGGCCGCTCGACCTACCTGCGCCTGCAGAATCGCCTGATCGAATTGAGCAAGCGCTATTTGCCGCTGATTTCTATCGGCCAGGATGAACTCCACAGCTTGCAAATCGATTCAACCCTGCGAGCAAAAGCCGTGCTGATATCCTTCGTTGCTGCGCTGACGCTGTACGACAATCACCTGGCAATGCGCAGCGTGCTGGACGACAGCCGCCTGCGCCGCCTGCTGTTAGGTGTCGGCAAGGAGAACCTGGTCGAGGACGGCATCATGCAGATGCTGCGGGAACTGAACTCAAGCGATAAGCAGAATCGGCTCCGGGAGTTGGCGACTGCCTACGACAAGGCCTCGGATACGCTGGCGGCAGCCCATGATCCCGACATCGACTTCCTGCAAATGGCGGTGGAATCCAACGTTGCCTACCGCTACGCAAGGGATGCACTGCTGCGGCAGCAATTGCCGTCGACCTCCCGACTGTGGAAAGAACGGTTAATGGATTCAGTGGATGAATTAAGCAAGAGTACCGCGGGCACCATCAGTGAATTGTTTGGCAACGGCATTGGCCTGGTGGAAACCCGCAAAGGCAAGCTGTGGAACGATGCCGCGTATGAGGAGCATCTCAAAGCCACCCTGCAACCCCTGGACCTGTTGCTCGAAAAGACGCCGTTCCGCCTTACCGACAAGTTCATACCCGGCCACTTTGGGCACGTTGCCCTGTGGGTCGGCACCGCCGCAGAGCTGTCAACGCTGGACCTGTTCAGTGACCCCCTGTTCCAGCAACCACGCTTTGCTTCCTGCGAGGCAGATGTTCGGGCCGGGCACTGCGTTCTCGAAGCGCTGCGTTCCGGGGTGCAGCTGAGGACACTGGACGAGTTTCTCAATGTCGACGATGTAGCCGTACTGCGGCCCCAGGGGCTGACACCGGCACAAAAACATGCGTCGCTGATTCGGGCTTTCCGCCAGGTCGGGAAGGAATACGACTTCAATTTCGAAGTCCAGACCCTAGACGAAATCACCTGCTCTGAACTGCCGTATCACGTCTATCCCGATGTATCGTGGCAGACCGAAGAGCAGCTTGGGCAACACACTATCAGCCCCGACCACGTGGCAAGCCAGGCACTGACCAGTGACGCACCCTTCCAATTGGTCGAGTTCTGCCACGACGGGCAAGGGGTTGAATCCTCGAAGGCGCTGCCGCTGATGGCTCAGTTACTGGGTCAGGAATTGGTATAGCTCCCGGGCACAAAAACCAGCGACTGGAAAGCAAGCGTCACCAGTGCGCGATGACCAGCACGGTGGCCAGGGTAATCAGCAGTAAGCTGTGCAGCCGATAATCCTGCCACCCGTTCAGTCCGGCCGTGGGCAATGAGTTGGACCTGTGATAGGTGAAGCCCTCCACCTGCAGTCTACCCGGGGCGGGGGTTGAAACGCTGGCAACCGCCATGATAATCGCTGAGATCAATCCCAGCAGTCCCGCGATAATAGTGAAGTGGAGTGACAAAACGCCCAGCGAAGACAGTATGAACAACAGTGCCGAGATCGCGTGGCCACCCAGCAGGGTGCTGAAGGCACCGCTGGCGCTGGCCCGAGGCCAGAACAGGCCGAACAGGAAGACCACCGCCACGGGAGGCACCAGATAGGCCAGGGCCGATTGGAGATAGTGAAACAGGCCCGGGAAGTGCTCGATAAGTGGCGACACCATCGCCGCTATCAGCATGAAGGCCAGGATGAAAGCACGCCCCACCCAGGTCGTCTTTGCTGCCGACCAGCCGCGTTGTTCGGGCCGCATGAAATCCATGGTAATCAGCGCGGAAGCGGAATTTAATGTCGAGTCGATGCTCGACATTAAGGCCGCCAGCAAGCCGGCGAAGACAAGGCCGGAGACCCCGGCCGGCAACAGGGTAGTCACCAAGGTGGGGAACACCAGGTCGGGATTGTCCAGTTCAGGCAGCAGGATGACCGCCATGACCCCGGGCAATACCATAATGTAAAGCACCGACAACTTGAGCAGGCCGGCAAACAGGGCTCCCCAGCGAGCATGGGCGATACTGCGGGCGCCCAGCACTCGCTGCACGATAAACTGGTTGGTGCACCAGAAGTAAAACCCCAGCAGCGGTACGCCCACCAGGGTACCGAGCCAGGGCAGGTTGGGATCGTCCAGGGGTAACATCAGCGACAGCTTTTCGGGCGGGGTCGCAGCCCGAACCGCCGCCCAGGAGAAATCCAGCTCGGCAAAACTGAACCAGGTGACCAGGCAGGCACCCAGCAGCAATATCAAAGCCTGCAACACATCGGTGTATACCACAGCAGCAAGGCCACCCGCGGCGGTGTAGAGACCTGCCAGGGCGGCCAGCATCAGGCAGGCGGCAAACATGTCAAGCTCCGGGAAGAACATGCGCATGACCAGGGCACCGGCGAACAGGGTACCCGCCGTGTCCACCAGGATATTGGAGCAAATCGTCAGCGCCGAAAAATACCAGCGCGAACGACGGTCGAAACGCCGCTCCAGAAACTCGGGCACCGTGCTGATTTTGCTGTCGAGATAGCAGGGAATGATAAAGATGGCAAAGAAGACCAGCACAAAGGCTGCCATCCACTCGTAATTGGAAACGGCGATACCCCAGGCGTAGGCCGCACCGGAAAGCCCGATCAGGGTTGTGCTGGAGATGTTTGAAGCGAAAAGTGAAAACCCCACGGGCATCCAGCCCAGCCTGCGCCCGGCAAGGAACAGGTCTTCGCCGGTGCGCGTGCGCCTGGCTGCCCGCAGGCCTATCAGCACCACCACGGCAAAGTAGGCGCCGAGCACGCCATAATCAAGCTTGCTGAAAGTTAGCGCAACCACGGCTCGCGCTCATATCCGCAGGGTTTTCACGATCAGTAGTTTGGGTGTATCAAGCGGCGCCGTCACCAACGCAACCCGTAGCGACGACGCATAGCACTGGCCAGTGTTAGCCTGATGTAGGCTTTACACCGCCATTACGTACATTGGTGCTGTGATAAAGCCGGGCGCTGTCGCAACTGACGGTGCCGCCCATTATTTGCTGAGCCTGTTCCCAACCCTGGCCATTGGTATAGGCCTCCCAGGCAGCACCGTAGGCCACGAAATCCGGATAGCTGGTAACCATCTTGTAATCCCAGTCCACCGCGCCTGCGCCATCACCGGGGAAGAACGCCCACAAGCCGGATTTCGAGCCAATGTTGCCCAGGTGCGTGGCCCAGGCCCGGGAAGCGTCCATGGCATCGGCCATTGTCTTGCCATCGGCAACGCTGCAGTTGGCGAAAGTCACCACGCCCGACGGGGTTGGCCATTCGTCGCCGGGGGGGCGAATATTCATGGCCGCGGCATTGGAGTGCTCAGCACAGTCGAGAACGTCATTGAATTCTGCAGCCAGGCCGTCGTTACCGGTCATCCAGGCTTGCATCCCCTGCCCCATATCGAAGCCATTTTGCCACACCCCCAGCCAGACGACATCGACGGGCATATTGGTCGAGCGCAGCACCGGTGTTAAAATCCATGCACTGTAGGGTGCACCACCGGCATCGTCCATCCACTGGTTCCACTTCTTCACCACCTTGTCGAGATCCTTTCGCTCCTTGCCCTCCGCGAAGTTACACATATAGCCTTCCACGGCGGCGAAGCTGGGTGGTGGGCGCTGGGCGGCCGCGCTACTTACCCAGACTGCCGAGACAGCGACGGCTACTAACGTATTCTGTATGGTTTTCTTCATGATTAGATCCTTGTGTTGTTATTGAGATTTCTTTCCCTGATCTGCTTTGGCAACGCTGCAGGCTTCCCTTCCCTTCCCCCGAATTTCATATAACGCTTGTACATCCCGCAATGGGCTGGTGGATGGAAACGCGGCTGAAAAAGTACTACAACCGTTGCCCACCGACGATAAAAAAACAGATCTGGGATTGAATCTATACACATCATGCCCGAATAGCAAACTGCGGAGGCGGGCGCGCCGCTCCTGGGAGCAGGACCGCCCCGACGGGCGGATCCTAATGCCCCAGGTAAGCTAAGCGTCTGTCAATAACCGCGGCTGCTTCAACGCAGGCAGTGCACTTGACCTAGCTCGCCGTTGTGATTATCTCGCGCTCTTCCTCAGCCTGGCTTCAGCCTCGGAGATTTTTTTCTTGGCCCGGGCCTGGGCATCTGCCGTTTTCGCCTGGGCATCAGCGGTTTTCGCCTGGGCTATGGCTGTTTCCGCCTGCGACTTGGCGGTTTCTGCCTGGGCTCGTGCCTCAGCCTGCAGCTCAGCCTGCGCATCCTCCAACTCTTTCTGCGCTTCCCTGCGAATCTTGGCTATTTCAGCTTTCGCCTGGTTTTTTACCCGCGTAATCTCAGCCTTTGCTTGTTTGTCCATTTTGTCCATTTCGGCGGCTGCCAGTTTCTTTGCCTTCTCAAGCTCGACTTTGTTTTGCTTATTGAGTTCTAGGATTTTGCTTTCTAGTGCCTTTTTTTCTTCCTGCGCATCCGCCATTTCCTGCTCAAGCTGCATCGCCCGCTCTTGCGCCTGCGCGGCCTTCTCCTGCGCCTCTGCCTTTATCTTCACCGCCTCTGACTTGGCTTGAGTTGCCTCCGCTTTGGCCTTCGCCGTTTCAGCCTGGGCCTCAGCTTGCGCCATCACAATTTTTTCCTGGACACGCGCCACTTCAATTTGCGCCTTTGCTGTCTCAAGCTGGGCTTTGGCAATTTGAAGCAGGTTTTTCGGGTCTTTCGCAGCCATTATTTATTTCTCCTTTTAATTTTATAATTGAGAGCGCTGTCAGCCAAAGATTGTACCGTGTTCGACAAGGATTACTATGGACCAGAGCGCACACAATTAAGGATCAATAAATCCCCGGGCCCTTATCCAACATTCCAACATTCAGATTGGGTGGCCGGGTTCAATCGAGCGGTTAGTGATAAATATCATAAGGCGCGTCGGGCCACAGGGTACGACCTCAGCGGAACCCCTGGTGATGGCTGGCGAGGCGCCGTGCTGCAGAGCGCAGCCACTACCTTGAGTCAAATGCGCGGTTCTTGAATATCCGCGTTCGATGCGGCCCCTCGACCCCGGCGACACCGCTGCGAGCAGTAACGCACCTCGGCCCAGTTCGCCTTCCACTTGCGACGCCATGTGAAATCGCGCCCGCAGACTGGACAGGTCTTCTTCGGGACGTCGCTCTTCTTCATTGCATGGCGCTCACACCGGCTTGAACTGCTGGATGTAATTGATTGAATTCTCCGGGTTTATTGCCCGCTTGCGTTGCAGGGAGTAGTCGTCATCGTAACCGAAAAATTCCATATACTCGGCAAATAGCGGCCGATAAAATTCGATGTCTGTCGGGGTGAACCAATGTACCCACTCCCCGTAGGCGCGGGATCGCTCCACTCTTTTGTAACGCTCTCCCACCCGCGTATTTTGCTTGACCTCGATGCCATGGTAAGCACTCAAGGCAGTGAGCTGGCCATCGACGAGATCCTCGAATTTCAGCACGAAACCATTGTCGATACCCTGGACGAACCGCACCGCATGGTCGCAGACCCTTTTCAGTCCCAGCCCGCTCCATTCGTGGGCCGCGCCGGTGAGGCGCAACGACTCCTGGAAGATATCTTTTACTGCAATCGGCTCGCCGGCGACCTTGGCACGAATGAGTGCGTCGTACTCCCTGAACGCGTCAAGGTCCCCCGAGCGCTTGAACAGCGCCGCTCTGTATAGCAGTCGGCTGATAACATTGTCCCGCGGGTCTCGGCTCAGGTAGACGATTTTGTCGTAGGCGGTGAAATCGAAATGACTCTTGACCGCCTCGCCCAACAGTACTTTTGTTAGCGTATGGTCGTGGTCGGCGACGCCAAAAACGGCCTCCATTTGCGGCGCCGTTTGTGGCTCGAACAGCGTGTGCACCCTACCCTGCAGAGACTCGAGTAGGGCGAAGTAGAGCGCTGTGGTGCCCGACTTGGCCGGGCCGACAACTACAATGTGCATGCTTGAGCCGCAGAGTTTGTAAACAACATGGAGCCGATATTATCATTTGAGGGGCGGTGGGGACGAATGCATTCCGACAGCCGGTTCAATGCTATAGTGGCCGGCGAAAATTCTACCTGGTCTCGGCGGGGTACGGTGCTGAAGCGCCTACCGAAAGAGCAATACACCTGAGGACATGTATCTATGGATGAGTTGCTGACTTCACTCAGGGCGCTCGAATTTGCCGGCAACGACGTGTTTTCCTGGTCGCTGGCGGCGATAGTTGCAACGCTACTTTATCTTCTGCTGTCGCTGTTGTTTGGACTGCTAAAAAGCAATCTGCAGCGCTTCAGTAAGAAGAGCGCAACCGTCGCCGACGACCTGTTGGCCTCCACCCTGGATTCTACGCGCCGCTTCTCGTTGCTTGTCGTCGCACTGTGGGGTGGCACACGATTCCTTGAGCTCGGCTCAACCGAGCGCTTCGTCAACCTGGTGGTGTTGGCCTTCGTTACCCTGCAGATAGCGATCTGGGCTAACCGCGCCGTGTCTGAGTACATTGCCTGGTATTCCGCTACCCGGCGCGAATCGGACCCGGGCAAGGTTTCCGCCGTTCAGGGTTTGTCTTTCGTGGCGAGGCTGTTTATCTGGGCCATCGCCGTGCTGCTGGTGATCGACAATCTGGGGTACGACGTCACCGCTCTGGTCGCGGGCCTTGGTATCGGGGGCGTCGCGATTGCCCTCGCCGTGCAGAACGTGCTGGGCGACCTATTTGCTTCGCTCTCTATCGTGATGGACAAGCCGTTCGTGGTGGGTGACTTTATCATAGTGGGTGACCTTCTCGGCGAGGTCGAGAAGGTCGGTATCAAGACCACCCGCGTCAGGAGTCTCTCCGGTGAGCAGCTTATCTTTTCCAATTCAGACCTGCTCAACAGCCGCATTCGCAACTTCAAACGCATGTACGAGCGCCGGGTGCCCTTTACCTTCGGGGTAATCTACCAGACCACCCCGGACCAGCTCGAAGCCATCCCGGCAATGGTCAAGCAGATTGTCGAGGGCATCAGCAGCACCCGTTTCGACCGCGCCCATTTCAAAGGTTTTGGCGCGAGCTCCTACGACTTCGAGGTGGTCTATTACGTGCTGTCATCCGACTACACCCTCTACATGGATATTCAACAACAGATCAACCTCGGTATCTGTCGTGGATTTCTCAAGCAAGGCATCGAGTTTGCCTATCCGACCCGCACGCTGTTCATCAATCGTGAACACCCTGGGGTTGATTAAGGCCCTGGATCAGTTACTGCCGCCAGACCCTCCAGTAACGCTTGAATCTGCGGGCGCGCGCTGCAGGCCGCTCCGCGAATATTCGCTTGCCTAGCGGCCAGGCCGCAGTTTGCAGCTGCGACCGACGCTGTTCTATCAAACCCGCCAGGGCCTGCCTGTCGCGCTCCTCGCCAAAGCGCTCAGGCTCGCCGTCCACCGTCTGCTGCAATACCGCCAGGTCGTGCTCATCCCCGAGCAGGTCGGCCAGTTCATCCCCCGCCTCTCTCTCGGCTTTCATCATCGCGGGCCAGATACACCGCAGCAGGCGTTCGTGATACCAGTGATATTTCACCCGCTTGCGCCATTCGTGGAGATTGTCCGTGGTCGGGTCTGCAAGCGCCTTGCGCAGTGCTTTACGGCCGCGCTTGTAGGTTTTGTTCAAGCCGCCTCGCACGGCAGAAAATCCGTCGTCATCAATTTTCCACTGGTCTACCCTCGCTCGAGCGTCATGCATTTGTTGCAGAAACGTATCGAGCCGGGCATCGAGACCGGCAACATCGTCGGCTGCCCTGGTGCGTCGGTCGACCAGCTCCGCGCGGATCGACGCGAATTGCGCATCATCGACCGTATTCCCATTGTGCTTCATGAGATCGTCGAAACACTCGACGACCGTCTGTGCATCACGCAGGTAGGACAGTTCCCGCGCGGCATTACGAAAAAAGGCATTTTCCTGTTCGTAGCCCGCAAACCGGGGGCGCACGATACGAACCAGGGCGCGCAGTTTCTTGCATCGCTTGCGTACTTGGTGAACGGTTTCGTGCCGATCGAGTTCAGGGTCGTTGATTTCCGCAATCGCCTTGTCGATTTGCTCGCCAGCGATCAGGCGCACACTTTTCTGGACAGACTTGTTCCTGCGAATGCGATAGGCCATGGCAGACTCCCTATTTTTCGGGTTATGCGTCGGGATTTTTTATTTTAAGCTCTGCTAAACTGGGCCAGCAAGCCAAACAGCAAGATTACGCTGCTGAAAACCTGCCTGTTGCTGGGCCATTCCTTTAGGGGTTTGTCCCTCCACGCCAATGGTGAGGTCATCCTCACCAGCGGGAACAGTTCATGGTTGACCCCCGCCATACAGAAAGCGTCGCTCGTTACCTGGGACAGGTCCGCGTCTATCGCTGACTGGATTTCCAGTATCGGCACAGCATGCACCGATTTGTATCGCGCCAACTGAGTGGGTGTGGCAGCGAGGTGCTATTTGGCCTGCGAGTTCAGCGTTCCGTCAACGCAGTCGTTCCGTCAACTCGTCCACTGGCGATATGTGCAGTGACATCGAATACCACCTCGCCGTCACTTGCAACGTAAGGCTTTAGCGCAAGCTCCGCCTGCTGCAGGATTTCATCAATGTGAGCGTCATCCAGGTGGACGCCCATCAGCGGCAGCCAGCCTCGCAGCTCCGCCTCCACCATGGTGCTGACATCGGGAAAGCGCGCGCTGCCTTTTTTCGTCACGATCTCTGTCCGCCTTGCCCCGGCGGCCTCGAACAGGGCGGAAAGTTGCCCCCGGTCGCCGAGACAAAACGGGGCTCGCACGGCGCTGGCCGCGGCTTCACCAGCCAGCCGCCCGATAAGCGCCAGCTCCGCCGAGTATCCGGGGATGTTGTCAACAGCATCCCACACCGCGATGGAATAACGGCCCCCTGGTTGAAGCACGCGCAGCATCTCGCGAATGGACTGGCCCGCATCCTCAAAGAACATCAGACCAAACTGGCTGACCACTGCATCGAATGAATGGTCCGGGAAAGGTATCGATTCGGCCACCCCCCGCGTCCACTCGACCGCGGATTGTCGGGCCGCGGCGAAGGCCAACATCCCCGGGCTGGGATCAAGGCCGACCACATGTCCGTTTTTCCCGATTCGCGCGGCTATTTCGCGGGTAAGCACGCCAGTGCCGCAGGCGACATCCAGCACCCGTTGGCCCGGGCCAATTGCCGCTGCATCGGCAACCATCGATACCCATTGATCGAACAGTGCCGGCACGAACAGCGCGTCGTAAGCCGCGGCAGCATCGATGCGGGATTGCCAACTCGGCTCGTTCACACGCTGGTCCTCCCCCTTCTTGCATGGCGTCCTAGCGCCGGTACGGGGCAGATTATCAAAACTGGTCAACCGCGACTAATATCAAACAATCCTAAAAACTTTTTCTCGAAGGGCTTTTTCTTTTTTAGCGACGGGCAGTATCCATTTGATATTCTTGCGTGCTGGAGTAGTATACAGTCATGGTCGATTGGTCAAGAATAGAAGGGTTCCAATGGGACTCTAAAAATAAAAGAAGACCTGTTAAACAACACGATGTCACGCAATTCGAAGCCGAACAGGTTTTCTTTAACGAGCCCCTGGTGGTTGTGGATGACGTAACCCACAATCAGGATGAGGCTCGTTTTCATGCCCTGGGGAGAACGAATTCAACGCGTTTTCTGCACATCACCTTTTGCCTGCGCTCAGACGACACGCTGATACGCGTGATTTCGGCCCGCGATATCTGCCGCAGATAGAGTGACTATGAGAAAAATCAAGAGTATTCCAAAGTTCAAGTCCGAAACCAAGGAACGCAAATTCTGGGAGAAACACGATTCCACTCCCTATATCGACTGGAGCCGGGCCCAGCCGGTTTCACTGCCCAACCTCAAGCCATCTGCCGAGACCATTGCTCTCACGCTTCCCGAAAGCCTGCTCGACAAGATCAAGATCGAGGCCGTCAAACAGGATATGTCCTGCGAATCACTGATAGAGTCTTGGCTAAGCGAGAAGGTATAAGTACGCCGCCAGGAACAGCCGCCCTGCCCCACAGCGATACGCTATTCTCGTTGACTGAATGCCCGCTGCCCCAGGATTTAACTCAGCCATACGATAGCCAGAAAGGAGCCGAGGCCCACCAGGGATGTCATCAAAGTGGCCCGCTTGAGCTTTGGCGTCTGCCAGGCCATCATAAAACCGGACAAGAGTAACAGGCCAATGGACGTCGCGAATACGACAGCATAGACCTTAAATGCCGTACCGCCCTTGGCCTTGTGCAGTTGCACCAGGGTTCTGTACCAACTGGTGTTTTTTATCGTCAGCTTTGCGACCAACGCATTGTCCGTCGGCTCCAGAGTCAGGTCTTTGGACGAGCCGGTCCATTCCAGTTGGAAGTGGCTACCCAGGGTCTTGAGTTTTGGTTTTCCCTCGGGATGACCAAGGCCGCGCTTGTCCAGTTCTGACCTGGCGAGGCCGGCAAGCTCTCCCGCATCAGCGCCAATGGCCTTATCCAGTGGGATCTGGTAAACCTCGTCGTTGTAGCTGCCCTTGATCCCCCAGGTATAAAGGGAACCGGTGACGATAAACATTATTGCCACCGGGAGGATAAACGCCGCCAGCAATGCATGGAGTTTCATGAGTTGTAATCTGTTTATCATAAGTCTCTGTTTTCTCAACTGGCGTTAACTTCGAATACCAGGGCCTTTCAAAGCGTGCAGCGCAAGGCCTCTGGCGATTTGCTCCGGGCACTGGCCGCTAGGTTGCGGTAATCGTATAGCCGGCCCGCGGAAAATGAACATGCAAGCTGCCGAATTCGGGTGTTTCCCGGGCCACGATGATCCGGCTCTCGGTTACCGCTGCAATCGTTCCTTCGACCGGGATTACGCAGTAGTCATCCGGTGCCACGGCCACCGGGCTGCCGATGGCTAGCGGTGTATCGGCAACGGTTTCCGGCACTGCGCGTGGCTGGGAATTGCGGGCCGCGTCAAAGGCCTCAGCCCGGGAAATCTCCCTGCTGACGCCGTGGCCGAAATCTGCCATCGTTTGCAGCCACCGGCTGACGTTGGTGCCGGTCCTGGATCGACCACCGTAAAACCTGTGGCACCAGATCGGATGGTAGCTCGCGAAGTCGGCTGATGAGGGCTTGTCTCCGTTGACCCAATTGCGCTCTCGCAGCCTGGTTTCCAGGCCGTCCAGATAGGCATGAAACAACTGTTTAGCGTTCTTCGGCTTCGGTCGCCGCAGGTTGCCGCCGCTGAAAGCGGTTTGTCGGTCTTTGATAAGGCGATACGCGCCCACCGGGCCCAGAGACTTGAGCAGGCTACCCACCAGACGATAGGGTGGAATCGAATTGAGCGCTGCAAACAGGGCATCAGTTTCGGTTTGCTCCAGCGAAGTGGCATTGCGGCCCCGAAGCGCTCCCGGGTCCAGTTCGGGGTGCTGGGTTATCCGCGCCAGTTCCCGCGCGATAAGGTCGGTATCACAGAAAATGTCGGCACCTATCTGGGCCACCGGAATGCGGCGATAGCCACCCGTCAACGGATCGAGATTCGGTCGCGGAGGCTGGGTTGGCGAGAGGAGGGAAAGCCAGCCGGTGTTGGTGTAGCCAAACATCAGCCGGATTTTCTCCGAGTACGGCGAACCCCGGTAGTGATGAAGAATAATCGACTCGTTCACTTAAGGCACCTCTGATTAATTCTGTGACGCTTCAGGCCCCGCCTGAAGCAATGGGATGGTGCGTCGCGTTCGTCTCAAAGGCGCAGTCGTGCAGCCCTCTTGCGGACTATGGTCGGCCAAGCGGCTAGCCGCCGAATGGGTGGGATATGGCGACTAGGCACCCAGCCGAAGCGCTCCGAGAAAATCCGCTTTCCCCAGCGGTACGCCGTTGGTGCGAAGTATGGCGTAGGTAGTGGTCGCATGGAAATAAAAGTTGGGCAGCGAAAACGAAAGCGCAAAGTTGGTAGTGGTGAAGGGTATCTCGGTGCTACCCATCCTGAAAACCATGGGCTTGTCCGCCAGCGCTTCGATATCTTCGGGCGTCTCGCCCTTCAGGTCCTCAGTCGCTTCCGCGACCAGCGCCCGCAGCTGGCTGTAGTCGAGGCCGCGCATTTTGGGAGGGGGTTCAAACAGCCCGGTTTTGAGACCCTTGATCGCGCCCGATGAGTGGTGCCAGACGGAGATCACCTGAAAACTGAACGGTGCCATATCATCGCGCAATTTATAGCGCACGATGTCATTGAGATCGAGCCCGACATCGTTGGCGTGCTGCTCGCCCTTGGCCAGCACATTGGCAACGCCCCCCAGTATCTGTAAGTAGCTGGCGACAGTGGCGTCATAAAAAGAGATCGTCATTTTTTAACCCTTGGTTGTCGTGTCATTGCAGCCCAGGTTTATTGCGCGCCATCCAACTGGCTGCTGCCAGGTTTGCCGGCACGAGGCCGCATTGTATTACATATCGTCACGCAGCCGCGCGCCAATTTTTATCCCGGCACCAGAGTCCTACTGCAAAATTGACTGGCCTTTCCAGACACTCTGGTTATCACGCCAACCGAGCCATTATCTAACTTTTTAGCTATGTTTTACTCGCTCTTGTCGATCCATGGCTGCTGTACCATTATCCACTCGACCCATCCTCTCCGCGGCTTCGGATACCTTCCCCCTGTGTTAGACTCGCGGAAAAACAAATAAAAATACAGTGTTTCGCGCGGCTTGCGGCCATCTCGGTGAGGGGCGCGGCGGCGGCAATGCTCCAGTCAGCGTTCGATGACAAAGAGAGCGAATAACCAATGAAAATGAATCCTGTCTTTCTACTATAGCTTGCCGTCTGCGTACCCATGGGAATCTGGGGCGTGCTGTCTCCGGAACAGATGACCTCAGCCGCGGTCGGCTTCACCCAGTTTTCCATTACCGGCGCGAGTTGGTACTGGTTACTGCTATGCACCGGCTTTGTCATTCTCTCCGCATACCTCGCTCTGGGACCTTATGGCAAGGTCAAACTCGGAGCCGCCGATGAAGAACCCGAATTCTCAACGCCTTCCTGGATTGCCATGCTGTTTGCCGGTGGCATGGGTGCGGGCCTACTGTTCTGGGGCGTTGCCGAACCGGTTACCCACTTCTCGTCACCACCGGGTATGACCGGGGGAACGGCAGCTGCAGCGCGGGAAGCGATGGACCGTTACGGCCTGGCATTCGCCTCGGTGGACCTCATTCCCGGCTCAGACCATTCCCTGCTGTATAAACGCTTGCTCGACGGTGCGGCTGATGTGGTCGTGGGCTTCGCTAGCGACTCGCAAATCAGCGACTTCGGCCTGCGGGTGCTGGACGACGACGCCGGCTTTTTCCCCACCTATGCTGCAATGCCCCTGGTGGCTGCATCCGCACCCGCGGGAGTGACCAAAGCCCTCGCCCAGCTGGCGGGAAAAATCGACGCCCCTCGAATGGCCCGCCTCAACGCCGAGGTAGAGATCGGCTATCGAGACCCCCGAAAAGTTGCCATCGCGGAGCTTGCTGAGCTCGGCCTGATTGATCCCGGTATTATCGAGGGCGCTCCGCCATTATCGATCGCTGTCAACCAGTCGGAGATTGGCGGCGCTATGGCCAACACGGTATTGCAGGCTGCACGCGATGCTGCACCCGGGCGCAACGTGGTGCTCGAAGGCAATCCACGCCCCGTCTCCCGGGTGATCGAGGGGAGCTCCCGCGCCGCCCTCGCTCCCAGCATCGCCCAGTTCGAGATCACCAGCCGCGGCGCGACGCTCAGGGAGGACATCGAGACCATAGCGGCCGTTGGTTCTTATTATCTGCACGCATTTGCGCGAACCGATGGCCCTGATCGACTGCAAGACGCAGCGACTATCGCAACCGGGCCGCCGGGGACTCCCTCCGAGAAGCTCGGGCGCATTGTTGCCCGCTCAGAAGGTGCTGAGATCCGTACCCTCGCGGGTGCCGATGCCGAGGCGGCCATTGCCGCCCTGCAATCGGACCAAGCCGACGCTGCCGTCGTCATCGCCCCGCCCGGGCTTGGCGATATCGAGGCCGCCCTGCTGCGGACCGACGGGGTACGCTTGATCAAGGCAGACGGCTGGTGGCGGGGTTCCACAAAACTGGGCCACCCCTTCCTGCGCGCGGCATCCCTTACTGCGGGAACCTCCGCCCAGCCAGCAAGACGCCGTCAGCACCCTGGCGATGCAGGCGACTGTTGTAGGTCCCGGCCCGCCGCCTGAAAGTGCGATGGGCACTGCAGGGCCTTCGAGCTACGTCGAGAAAGCGGCACCTATTACCGATGCAGTGGTGCTGGCATTTAACGAGGCACTGGGGCCCAACGCCGCTCGGGTAGCTCGCCACGCAAACTGCCCCGTGCTGCTGGTACGCGATGACAACATCTAAGGCAACTCTGATCAATTCGGTAATGCCTCAGCGGAGCCCTAACCCGATGCTGCCACTGCCGGCGTTCGCAGTGTCGCGCCTCCCGCGCGGTCGCTTGTATTACGATTGTCGACTGTAGGTGACGATCGGCATCTCGCTGCGCCGCGCGGGTGTTTTCAGCATCTGGCGCATGCCGTCCTTACGTTGTAATCGATCGAGCTGGGAGCGTAGCAATCGGCTCCACTGTCGATTCAAAGTGAGGTAACCCTGGGCGTGATCCTGGGTGTGAAATACCCACTGCTTTCCCTGCTGCCAGTCATCAAGCGCATCGATAACGATTTCGGTGCCGGCCACGGTTAGCTTGAGGTTGAGCGCATCCACCGAATCGTCGGGCTCTACCGCGATGCGCTTCTGGCCCAGCACATCACCGCCGTCAATGGACTTTGCCAGGCGGTGAACGGTCACCCCGATGTTGCGCGGGTCCCAGTTTATCAATGCCCATTCTGTGCAACGGGTACCGCGGTAATACGGCGACAGCCCCCAGTGCAGGTTCAAGGCCATGGGTGCCGTTGCAATAATGTGATCCTTGACGATAGACGTGCCGTGATCAAGCAGCAGGTCGGGTTTTTCCCGCTCCAGCAGTGCCTGGATCTCTGCATCGTTGATGTTCCTGCACACGGTGACGGCAATGGATCCGTCGAGGTCGAGCCAGTCATTGCCCAACAGGCGAGTATAAAGATTCGCCATCTCGCGGCTCTTGACCTGCACCTGCAGCGTGCGTGGATTCGCCGCACTGGCACCGAGTGCCAGCCGGGTTTTGAGCCGGCGAAACATGGGCACCTGTCCCATATACCTGTCTTCGACAATTACCCGTTGCAGCGGGTGGCGACGATGAACCTGGTTGGCGAAGTAGACCAGGGGTGCTCCGGGTTTGATAAGTGCGATAATTTTTCTCAACGGTCGCTCCACGCAGGTTTGGCCCTTCCCGACAGAAAGGCGACGTCAGAGCGGAAGATGTCACACTGGCGCCGCAGTGGTTCGTTACCCCAGAGCACGAATCGCCCCAGCAGCAGTTTCTCTTGCGCACGCAAGGGCAGGTAGTTTTTGCGCTTGTCGACGGTAATTGCAAAGTCGAAGCCCAGCTCGGCCAGCACGCGCACCGAGTCGTCATTGTAGTTGCCGTTGGGATAGGCAAAAATTCCAGGGCTTGTATCAAGCATGGCGGCCAGGTCGTTTTGGCAATCCACAATCTGTGAGCGCTGGATCTCGGCGTCGCAGCGATCCAGAATATAATGATGGCTGGTGTGGTTGCCAATATGAACCCACCGCTGCCCGGCAAAAGATCGCAATTCTTCGGGGGAAAACGGCCGGTCAATGTCTGAACGCGGCGTCAGGGTGTCGGCACCGAACGCTGCTTGCAGGCGATCCCTTATCTGCTGGTGATCCAGCTTTTTGTATTCCTTCTGTTGCTGCGAGATTTGCTTGTGGTTCGCACCTCGCTGGCTCAGTTCACGGTGCACCACATCCCACCAGAAACACTCGTTATTAAGTACATTGTGGCTCGTTATGAAAAACAGTGCCGGGGTCTGATATTCCGTCAACAGGGGGACGACATGCTGGTTGTTGTAGTAGCCGTCATCAAAAGTCGCGAGTACGCAACACTGCCCGGGATCAAGACCCTGATCGAGGTCCTGGGGGGATATAAAACGGTATCCGGCCTGGAGGAAATATTCCAGAAACTGGCGATAAACATCCAGGGTGATGCGCTGCTGCGGGTCAATATGGTTCAGTCTGATCTCTTCACTGTTTCTGAATATCGAGTGAAAGAGAAAGACCAGCAGCGCGGGCTGGTCACGCTTGATATAAGAGGCCTGCTGGCGAAAGCGGCTCTTTAGTTGCTTTAGCAATGCTAACTCCGGTTACTAACCTAACGGCACGTTACTGCCAATTTTACTGGACAGCAAGCTGCAGGCAAAAAGACGCGAAGCTGACGCGGCGGCAGGATAGATTTTCTCCAGACAGAGGGTACTGTCGAGTAAGCTCTGTGCAGGCCGATAAAGCGCAGGGGCATGGACTTGCCATTGCCGTGAAGTAATAATCGAAGCTTGCAAGGGGATCCGAAACGCCACAACAACGGTGTCGCAAACACGACACCCAGCTTTAAGCATCAGGATAAGTCAATGAGCTATTTTTCATCTGCGGAGCCACAATGCGGGGAATGTGCCGCCGGGCTCACCATCACCTCCCGTAGCCGCGACCTGGGCGGATTCAGCGTGCGACGCATCCTGCCTGCATCCAGCCAGAGAATGGTGGGGCCTTTCGTGTTCCTCGACCACATGGGCCCGGTCGACTTCCCCCCCGGCAAGGGCATTGATGTGCACCCCCACCCCCACATTGGCATCGCCACCATCACCTATCTGTTTGAGGGCGAGATCCTGCACCGGGACAGCCTCGGCGTCGTGCAGCCGATCCAACCGGGCGCCGTGAATCTGATGACCGCCGGGTCGGGCATTACCCACTCGGAGCGGCCCGGCGCGGATCACCAGCGGCAATCCCGCTTGCACGGTATCCAGTCGTGGATCGCCCTGCCCCATGAGTTACAGGAAATGGCGCCCGCTTTCCGTCACTTTCCCGCTGACGCCCTGCCACTGATTGCAACCCGGGGCGCTAGCCTGCGACTGATCATGGGGGAGGCTCTGGGAGAAGTTTCCCCGGTCACTACCTATTCACCGACACTTTACGCCGAGTGTCAACTCGAGACGGGTGCCAGCCTTGAACTGCCCTTTGCCGCTGAGCAACTTGCGGTTTACGTGGCCGAGGGTGCGGCGGAGGTTGGTGGCAAAGCCCTCAAGGCTGGCGAAATGCTGGTGCTGAGTCCCCGGAACCACGTTGAACTGCTTGGACAGGACAGAGCAAGGTTGATGCTGTTGGGTGGAGAAGCGCTTGGCCACCGCCACATGTTCTGGAATTTCGTATCTGATGACCCGTCGCGCATCGAGCAGGCAAAAATTGACTGGCGTGCGGGACGTTTTGCACTGGTGCCGGGGGACACGGACACGATTCCCCTGCCCGAATAGCGCACTGGTAACTGACAGTTTGGGTTGCAAAGGATGGTACTGCGCCCGCTATCACGGGGCAGCAACAGGCGCTGGTCCCTGCAGATCAAAGCAATAAATATGTTTTTCTATATGCGAAAAGAATATATGTGACGATGGTCTTACAGACAAATCCGGTGATAAGCTCGACGGTAGCGGAAATTGGAATTGGGCTTCTTAACTATTGCCATTAAACGGCAAAGGATTAGTTGGCGTGAAGACCCGTTGCCTGGACTGGGTTGTGACAGCCTGCTTAGCGCTATCGCTTTTTGCATGCAGTCATCCCATCGAAATTGTCGGTCGCGGAGACGTGGTTTCAGTTACGGGGTCCCGGGATTGCTCACTGCAGGCATACCAGGCCGGCGATGAGAATTGCTCTGTCAATTTTGTGTATGGTGGGTATTACGAGACTTACTTTGCCGTGCCCCACAGCGGCTGGCAATTTGAAAAATGGCTGAACTATTGCCCCGAAGACACACTTGGCGAATGCAGCTTCACGATCCCTGCGCATATGGTGGAAAAGGCCGCAGGGTTGCAGGCGCCACCGTTGGTCGCTGTATTTTCCCGTGCTTCTGGATTCGAGCAGGAAGAATTCAGCGAGCCCACTGAGCCCGACGCTATTGGCGAGGGTAAACCGGTAGCAAGCGAAGAACCCAAACCGGCACCTGCTCCCAAGCCAGAGCCTGCACCCAAACCGGAGCCAGAGCCTGCTCCAAAGCCTGAACCTGCTCCAAAGCCTGAACCTGCTCCAAAGCCAGAGCCTGCGCCCAAGCCTGAACCTGCGCCCAAGCCTGAACCTGCTCCCAAGCCTGAACCTGCTCCCAAGCCTGAACCTGCGCCCAAGCCTGAACCTGCTCCCAAGCCTGAGCCTGCTCCCAAGCCAGAGCCTGCTCCCAAGCCTGAACCTGCTCCCAAGCCAGAGCCTGCTCCCAAGCCTGAACCTGCTCCCAAGCCTGAACCTGCTCCCAAGCCAGAGCCTGCTCCCAAGCCAGAGCCTGCGCCCAAGCCTGAACCTGCTCCCAAGCCTGAACCTGCTCCAAAGCCTGAACCTGCTCCAAAACCTGAACCTGCTCCAAAGCCTGAACCTGCGCCCAAGCCAGAGCCTGCTCCCAAGCCTGAACCTGCTCCAAAGCCTGAACCTGCTCCCAAGCCTGAACCTGCGCCCAAGCCTGAACCTGCTCCAAAGCCAGAGCCTGCAGCCAAACTAGAACCATCACCTGAACCAGAGCCAGCACCCAAGCCGGCTTCCACTTCACAACCCACCATGCGGCCCACGCCACCGCAGCCGGCGCCTTCGGGCACGGACACACCATCCCCGAGTGTCTCCACCGAAATAGCCCCGGCGCCGACGTCTGTTCAAGAACCGGACAAGACTATTACTGATAAGTCGGCGCGCACGGTGAAACTGCGCTGGACGCCGCCGGCAAAGCGGGAAAACGGGGTTGCCCTATCGATCAATGAGCTCCATCGCTATGAAATCATCGCAAGTCCGATAGGCGGCGGCCAGTCACTGGTATTTATCGTGAAAGACACAGGCAGCAACACCTACACCATTCAGGATCTGGAACAAGGAGCCTATGAGTTCCGCATCGTGGCGGTGGACAAAATCGGGCTCAGTAGCAAGCCCTCCGCTTCAGTGATTCTTAAATAGCCGGACGATACAGCGCCATTTCGCAATACCAAAGTCGGTGCCGGTTGACAGCTTGACCTTGATAGCGCTCGTGTAACTAGGCTCCCTACGATTTTCGGGAAAATCCATGGTGGTCCAGACAGCGCAGGTTTGCCCGCTGTCACTGAGATAACCCGTTGCACTTTCACCTCGACGGATAGCTTCCTACGGTTAGTTTAATCCTAGAAACCGTGCAGCGACTCGCAGTTCACCCAAAGAGTGCGTCAGAAATTTACCTTTTTTCATCTGCAGACCAAACACATATTGATCATCGAAGCGTTCGACTGCGGTTTTTAGGTTCAACACGGGAGAGCTGTATGACAGGCGGAACTAGCAAGGGCAAGATGGTTTTCATCACGGGCGCCGGATCCGGCATCGGGTTTGAGGTGGCCCTCGCCTTCGCCCGCGACGGGGCGGCCATCATCGCCACCGATGTTGTCCAGGCGGGGCTCGACCGTCTGCGTCCGGAGGTGGAGAAACTGGGCGTGCTGTTCCGGGATGCCTTGCTCGACGTCTGCGATGAGAAGGCCTTCGAATCCGTGGCGGCGCTGCTGGCGGCAGAAGGGCAGTTGCCGGATATCGTCGTGAACAACGCCGGTATCGGCTACATGAATCCCTTTTTGCAAACCACTCCCGAGCAGTGGCGCCGGACGCTGGACATCAACGTTCTTGGCGTCGCCTGGGGCAGCCGGGTGTTCGTGCGCCTATGGCAGGAGCGGGGCATCGCTGGCCACCTGGTGAATATCGGGTCGGCGGCGTCGGTGACCCCGATGCCCAATATGGCGGCCTACGCCGCGAGTAAATACGCGGTGGAAGGCCTGTGCGAGGTATTGCAAATGGAACTGGCGGAGACCCCAATCCGCGTCAGCTGCGTCCACCCTGGGGTCATCAACACCGCCATTGTCACACACGACGAGCGCAGCGATCTTCCCCGGGAGCAGGTGCAGCGCCTGCAGCGCCATTACCGTGAGAAAGGCGCCCACCCGTCGGTGGTAGCGAATGCTATCGTGAATGGCGTGAAGTCGGGAAAGCCCAACATTTTCACCGGGCCCGGTACCGGCCTACCACCGATACTGAAGCGACTGCTGCCACGCAGTGTTTTTCGCCGGCTGCTGACCAAGGCGGCTGGCGATAGTGGATATCTGTAAAGCCCCTCGGACATGCTTTGTTGAGTTCCGGCTCTGGCCGCTGCGCTGGAGTGTTGGCCGATTGAGCCATAGCAATGCGATCTGCGTAAAAAGGCCCATCTACACAATTCAATCAGGAACCCACAACATGTTCGGACTTTTCAAATCAGACCCCAGCAAGAAACTCAACGAGCAATACCACGCCAAGCTCGAAGCAGCAATGCAGGCCCAGCGCAAGGGGGATATCAGGCTTCACGGACAACTCACCGCTGAAGCCGAGAAGCTCTACTCAGAAATACAGGCTCTACAGAGCAAGGCCTGAAACCGGTAGCGGTTCTCGGCAGGCCCCGCCGCTTTTCAGTTGGCGCAAGAGAGCCCGCACATGCGTCGGCAGGTCATGAAATCCCCTGCCGGCGATCGCCCTGGCTCCCCGTTACTGTACAATCGCCAGCAATATCGCTGCAAAGCCTGCGGCGGTAACGTGGTGAACCCATCATGAGAACATTTGTGGTACGCGCCCGCGCCGCCCCCGTCGATAGCCGCCGCCTGTTAGCGGAATTGGGGCGTGGCGCCCATTGCGAAATTCTTGCCCATACCCTGATGAACGCCTTTTTCGTGGCTCAGTCGCACCGCGACGACGTGATAGTGCACCTGGTACTGGAGCGGACCCGAGATTACAGCCGCACCATCACATTTGACGCCCGGGAGATCGGCTCCGTTGGTGGGTTCCATGAAAGCGCGCTCATGCAGCAGATAGCGCGCGCACTCGATGCGTCCGTGGGGATGTCCAAGGAGAGCCAGCGGCAGGTGGCGCCCGGGGTCGGCATTCGCACCCTCAGCTTCGAAAAACTCTTACAGGAACTGGCCGCTCACTGCGAGCTGTTTGTGATGGACAGGAAAGGTACGCCCATCGAGCAGCAGCGATTTGCCGAAAACCCCTGCTTCGTCCTGACCGATCATATTCCCATGCCAAAGAAAAGCCGCAACAGCCTGAAAAGGCTGCACGCGCAACAGCTAAGCCTCGGCCCGAGGATGTTATTCGCCTCACAGTGCGTCGTTGTTATTCATCACTACCTCGACCGAACACCGTGATTGCCGAAAAGCCTCCACAGCGCACCACCGATTACAGTACAATTCTCACGGATAGCAAAAAATAAAAGAACGCGTTCGAGCGGCCGTGATTGCACGGCGACAGATCCATGGCAGGAACGCGCAAACGATTCCAGGCTCAACAACCATGTACGACGCTGCAACTGCAGGTGCGCTTTGGCCACGACGACTGCTAGTGCTCATGATTGCAGCATTAACCAGCGCCCTGCCAGTGCACGCTCAGGAATCGGTTGTGATAACCGATTTGACCAATGCCGCAGAGGTCGGCCGGGCCCCCGCTGCCGTTTCTGAACCAACGGCGGAAACCCCGGCGACTGTATCCGCGGATAGAGGTCAAAACGACCTTCCACCGGACTCCACCCCGAACACCAGCGACCCCGGGCTATTGGAACCCCCACCACCAGTGACGGCGGATGAAGAAGCGGTTCTCGACCCGGAACCCGGCGTGGCGCCCGCGCGCCAGGACCCTGATGCTGATCATTTGGACCCCGAACAGCGCCGGCCTGCACAGCCCCCAGAAAAGGCTAACGATGAAATCGCTCCCGACATCCATGGCAGCAATATCGCCGACCCGCCGCCCGACCCCATAGCCCAACCCCCTGCAGAGGACGCGGCCGGGCAAGCGGCAACCCCCGACGCCGAGCATGCTCCGCAGGGCGATCAACCCGACCCGAAAGCTGGCGCCACTCCCAGGATCATCCAGCTCGACGGCGATGAGATTAGTCCCAACATCTACGACAGCGATATGCACGATTTGCTGCCTGAAGCCAAAGAGGAAACCCCGCTACAGGACGCGGCCGGGCAAGCGGCAACCCCCCCCGACGCCGACGCCGAGCCCGCTGCCCTGGGCGATCAACCCGACCCGAAGGCTGGCAGTGAGCCCACGCCCGTCCAGCTCGACGGCGATGGGATTAGTCCCAACATCTACGACAGCGATATGCACGATTTGCTGCCTGAAGCCAAAGAGGAAACCCCGCTACAGGACGCGGCCGGGCAAGCGGCACCCCCCCCGACGCCGACGCCGAGCCCGCTGCCCTGGGCGATCAACCCGACCCGAAGGCTGGCAGTGAGCCCACGCCCGTCCAGCTCGACGGCGATGGGATTAGTCCCAACATCTACGACAGCGATATGCACGATTTGCTGCCTGAAGCCAAAGAGGAAACCCCGCTACAGGACGCGGCCCCCGAAGATGATCGAGGGCCGGCAACTGACAGCGGCGTGACGACATCGCCCGGGGAGCCCACTGCAGCCCCGGAGGACTCCGCCATGGGCGTCGACGCCGAAGCACCTGAAGAAAGCACAGATACCCCCAGTGAAGATGTTCGCCCGACCACCGACACCATCCCCGGCTCCGCGGCCACCGGTGACGGGGACAAGCCCGCCGAACCTGGGGCTCCGACTGGCCCGGACAGCCAACCCCCGGGCGCCTCAAGCGACACCGACGTAGCTCCTGTCGGCGCGCCCCGTGCCACGAAACCTGCTCCTGCAGATAGCCAGGCACCGGTCGAACCGGAAGTAAGCGACAGCGATTTTGACGATATGCTGCCCAGGGCCGACGCCGAACCGGCCGCTGATGAAGCGGAAGAACCTGTAACAACGCCGGCAACCAGTGCTCCTGTGAAGACGACCAGGCCGCCTCCCGCAGCAGAGAAAGCCGCTCCGGCGCCGACCCCCAAGGCCACTGTCGCTCCCGAGCCCGCCCCAGCACCCAAGCCCCGCAAGGTCGACGGTGCGCCCGCGGTTATACAAGACAGTGATGCTCCCCCTGAGACGACGGCCACAGGAGCTCCCCCAAGCAGGACTGAGCCTGCCGTTGCCGCCCCTGCTCCGCCCTTCGATGCAGGGAAAAGCGTGTCAGCGCCAACCGGCGAGCCGCCCGCTGAAGACGCCGTGTGGTGGGAGGATCGCTGGATCAAACCCTGGAAGGAAGACTGGGTTGTCGAACAGGAGGAGTGGGGCCCGGATGGATTACGCTACGTTGGTAAATGGGGCCTGCTCCGCATGAAACTCGGGGGCAACATCGCCATCGACACCGGCGGTGGCTGGCAGCAGACTGAGCTGGATAGCCTCTTTTCCGGCGCCAATGAATGGGAAACCATCGCCCGCAACGTGCGCTTGCAACTGGCTGGAAGTTTTGGGCCGCACATGTTTTTCAAGGTGCAATTGGAGATGGGGTCAATCAACCCCGGGTTCAAAGACGCCTACGTCGTGTTACAGGATGTGCCCCTGTTTTCGAATGTTCGTTTCGGCAAGGGCAAGCAACCTTTTTCGATGGAGAACCTGACGAGTTCCAAATTCAACACCTTTATGGAGCGCTCCCTTCTCACGGCGCTGACGCCCGGTCGCAGCTTCGGGGTAATGGCTTACGATTCGGCGTTTGAGCAACGAGTCACCTGGGCTGGTGGGATATTCTATCGCTCAGCTGACTGGGGCGACCTGGAATTCGATACTTCCGCTGGTGGTGATGCTACCCTGCGAATAACCGCACTCCCTTATTATCTTTCGAGCGACAAGCTGATGCACGTGGGAATCGGTATGGCGAATCGCATCTACGGCGAGACCACGCGCTTTGCCAGCGCCCCCGAAAGCCGCCTGTACGATGTTGAATACGTCGACACAGGAGACTTCGAGGCGGACAGCGCATCCACCTTCAATATCGAGGGAGCCTGGAAGGACGGCGCCTGGCTGCTACAGGGCGAGTACACCCGCAATTTCGTGAGAACCGCTAATGGCGAGAGAACCTACTCCGCGCGGTACCTGCAATTGAGTTATTTCGTTACCGGCGAATCCCGCCCCTACAATCCGTCATCCGGCACCTTTGGCAAGCTGATACCGGGTCGACCCTATCACTGGGGTGATGAACCCGGCGGCGCGCTGGAGTTGGGGGTACGATTCTCGGCAGTCGACCTCCAGGATGCAGATAATACAGGTGGCCTGCAGGAGGACATTACCCTCGGCGCAACCTGGTACCCGGAGGATAATATCCGGGTAATGTTCAACTATGTTACCGGGCACGTCGACACGATCGGTGATGCGGCAGGCAGCAGCGCTGAAGGTCGCTTCAACATCATTCAGGCCAGGGTGTCTTTCAGCTTTTGAAGCTCGCGCAGGGAACGCCCACTGGGGTGATTCCAGCACCAGCTATGCGAGCGGGCGGCGCGCCCGGCTGTGCCCCGTACCTTTCCTACCTACCATGAAGAGCTGACAAGCGATGTCCAACAAGCGGCCCTCCAACTTTACAATCGTCCTGCTGAGCAGCCTGTACTTTTCCCAGGGCTTGCCGTCGGGACTGCTGGCCCACGCCCTGCCGGCCCTGCTGCGAGAGCACCAGGTGCCGCTCCAATATATTGGCTATTTGAAATTGCTGGCACTGCCCTGGATGTTCAAGTTCGTCTGGGCACCTTATGTCGATCGCTATCATTTCCGCCGCACCGGGCCCCATCGCAGCTGGATTTTACCGATGCAATCCCTGGTGATTTTCATGCTGCTGGCAATGAGCCTGTTGAGCCCGCAGACCATATTCAGCGGCTACCTGCCGATCTTTTTCCTGATGTTGTTGCTGCTGAATTTCAGCTCCGCCACCCAGGATATTGCCACCGATGGCCTAGCGGTGAAGCTGCTGCCCAGCCGTTGGCGGGGCCTGGGTAACAGCATTCAGGTATCGGGGTACAAACTGGGCCTGATCGTGGGAGGCAGCCTGTTATTGCTCTCCATCGACCACTACGGCTGGTCGACAAGCTTCATTGCGCTGGCGATCATCATGGCGCTACTTACCCTGCCAACAATCCTGTTGCGCGAGTCCCCCCACAGCAATGAGCGGCCTGCGGGGGATCCGCAATCCCTCGCCAACGCCAACGCTGTCGGCTTCGACACCCTGTGGCGCAGCTATCGTGATTTCTTCCGGCAGCCCGGGATGACGAGTTGGCTGCTGGTAATCCTGACCTACAAATCCGGTGATGCATTTGGCTCTGGCATGGTAAAGCCAATGCTGGTCGATGCCGGCTTTTCACTGTCGGCAATTGGCACCGTCACGCTGGCTGCCTCCATTGCGGGCATGGTGGCTGCAGTGCTGGGAGGCTACCTGTACTACCGCTGGGGCGCGAAGGTGACCCTGCTCGGGTTCGGCCTGTTGCAAGCCATCGGCATCGGTGCCTTTGCCCTGGTCGCGCAGGGGCACACCGACCTGTTCACGCTGTACACCGTATCCGTGTTCGAGCAGGTCGTCGACGGCATGTCGACGGTGGTACTGTTCGCACTGATGATGGAGCAGTGCCGCCCCAACCACGAGGGTGCCGACTATAGCATCCAGGCATGTTTCCAGGTATTGCTAGCGGGATTTATCGGCGCCGCCTCGGGCTGGGTTGCCAGCACGGTGGGCTACTCACAGCACTTCCTGCTGGCGGCAACCCTGGGCCTATTGGCCCTGATCCCCGCCTGGTACTACCTGCAGTTCAAGTTACCGCAAAAGGCACCGGAATTGGCCGGGAAATCACCCACTGCGGTTCGCGGCTAGTCGACCAGGCAGCGACAATCGGCTGGCGGTTGATTCAACCGTTTTATAGCGCGGAACTCTTAGACCGGCCCTGTCGAATCCGTTATAGTAGCGCCTTGTTTGCAGACAACTGGATAGATCTTATGCGTTTGGTCAGCGCCAATTACCTTCTAACGGCAACCCTGGCGACACTCTTGACAGCCTGTGGCAGCGCCCGGTACGCAACCACGCCCACCGGCTGCGCCGGCTGGCCAGCCCTGCCCCGTCGGCAGTACTTGTGATACTTTGGGCGGTAACGTCGGCGCTGAGCACGAACGCCTGAACAGTGGTTTGGAAGCCGACGATCCCGCGGCACTGGAGGCTGAAGCGGCAAGAATCCGCGGCGAAACTCCGAACGAACTGGAAGAATCAATCGAAAAAATCGAGAAATCCGCTCCTTGATCCCGGCACCGGACCTCCACAGTGACAGACCAGCCTACCCCGCCTGAACTGCAAGGCAGAAAGAACGCCCTGCTACGCCTGTTCGACCGAATGCTGCCCATCGTTGATGGCCTGCTCTTCGGTGTGCGCTTTACCGCGCTCCTGGGCTTTGCATTGGTCGGCTGGATATTCACCTGGATGTTTTACCTGAACGATTTTTCGCTGGCGGTGGCTGCCCTGGTCTGTGTTGTTGCGAGCCTTCCCTTGCTGGTATTGACCTATTTCTGGTGGAGCCTGGACGAGCTCAGGCAACTTCCGGAAACCATCGCGGAAATGATGCAGGGGGCAAACACCGAATTTCGTGAGCGCGCCATGCAGATCCGCTCGGGCGAGCGTAAAAAAATGGGTTTGATGACCACGGCCAAGAGCCTGTTGAATATTGGGTCAATGGTGGGAGAAGCACGGGCGCTGGCCGGCTCCTACCTGCGCGCTGGCTCCCTGATGAGCCCGCTGATATTGGTGCTCGGCTTTCTCTCGGTGTTATACATCGTACCGCTGATCCTCAGCAGCCTGTTGCTGGCCCTGATCGAGGTCTGGCCCTGGTAACGTGTAACGTCAGACAGGCGATACCGCTGGGGTGAGCGCGACGGAGAACGTATTCAGTGATGTTGCCGGCAAGCCCGGGGCATGGATCGACAGGGACCGCAACCTACCCGCCGGGCTATGGCGCTCCTCCAATCAGCGCGTGCAGGTCGCCAAGCTCATCGACAACACCGGTCGGCTCGATCCCCCAGGGATCGAACACCGCATCGACCGAACGCCGGACCCAGGCTGCCTGCAGGCCGGCCGATACCGCTCCGATCACGTCAAATGGGTTACTGGATACCAGCCAGGTAGTGGCGGCCTCGGCATTACAGCGTCTCAGCAGGTGGGTGTATACGGCAGGTGCCGGTTTGAAAGTCCCGATCTCATCGACACTGACGACCGCATCGAAGAACTGGCGCAGCCCTGCGCTGGCCAGCAACAGTTCGACGGCCTCTGCGGTACCGTTGGAGAAAGCCACCCGCTGGTAGCCGAGGTGGCTGAGTCGCGCCAGGGCCGGCTTGACATCGGGGAATGCGGGGAGCACGGTGTAGGCCTGCAACAGCTCGCGTTTCTGGTCGGGCGCCAGCGCCACGCCTAGGCTGGCGCAGGTATAATCCAGAGCCTGGGCGGTGCATACGGAAAAATCCGCGTACTGCTGCATCAACCCTCGCCGGAAGGCGTACTCCAACTGCTTGTCGCGCCAGGCGCTGGAAAAGCTGCTGGCCTCATCGCCGAGAAAATCCCGCAGCTTGGCTTTTACTCCCTGGGTATCTATCAAGGTACCGTAGATGTCGAAGGCAAGGGTGATCGTCATGCTGAGACCTCATCGCGGGATGTGGCGGGACAGTGTAACACCCCTGCACAGCGCGTCGACAATACCGTACCGTGCGCCGCATCAATGGGTTATGGTGGCCTGGACAAAGAGCCTGCATGACGATTGGTGAGCACAGCTAACCCGGGATAGGAGCCTACGACATGGACATTCAGCAGTGGCGGGCGCTGGGCACCACGCAGGTGCTAGTGGGGTTCGAGATTTTTACCCGGGTAGAGCCCGATAATGGCAAGGCAGCGTTGCTGTTGATACACGGCTACCCCACCGCCTGCTGGGACTTCGAAAACATCTGGCCTGAACTTGCCGGCGCTTTTCGCCTGGTCAGCTGCGATATGCTGGGCTTCGGTTTTTCCGCCAAACCGGTCGATCACCAATACAACATTCGCGAGCAGGCCGATATTATCGAGGCCCTGGTCAGCCACGCGGGCCTGGAGAAATACCATGTTCTGGCCCACGACTACGGGGATACCGTGGCACAGGAGTTGCTGGCGCGCCAGAATAGTGGCGACGGGGCCGGCACCTGCCTGTCCATGTGCTTCCTCAACGGGGGACTCTTTCCGGAAACTCACCGGGCGCTGCCGGTGCAAAAGCTGCTGCTGAGTCCCCTGGGTAAATGGCTTTGCCGTCTTTCCGGCCAGGGCAGTTTCAATCGAAGCGTAGCGCGTGTCTTTGGCCCCGAAACCAGGCCCGATGCCCACACCCTCGATCAATTCTGGCAATTGGTATGCCACAACGACGGCAACAAACTGCTCTACCGGCTTATCACTTATATGCGCGACCGCATCGAGCATCGCGAGCGCTGGGTAGCGGCGCTGCAGCAAAGTCGCGTGCCAATAGCGCTGATCAACGGTTCAGCAGACCCGGTGAGCGGTGCCCACATGGTGGCGCGCTACCAGCAGCTGAAATGTCGTCTGGATTACCTGGCGGAATTGCCGGCCATCGGCCACTGGCCACAGCTCGAGGCACCGGAAGCGGTATGTAAGCACTATCGCGCATTTATCGAGGGCCTGGAGTGACAGGCTGGCGCTGTCGCTCCCCCAAAAATAAAAAAAACCCGGTCTATGACCGGGCCAGGTTATCTGAAATATAGGTTCCAGATATAAGGGGTGTTAGTTAGTCCACGGCGGCAGGGAAAAGTTTCACCAAACAGCGATTATTTCCACCCGTCCCAATTTTTTCGACGATCGACCGGCGGTTAGTCCGGATATTGCACCAGCTGCCTGAGATAGCGCGCAGCTATCGCGTTGCTGTTGCGTGCCCGCGAGCGTTAACGTAGCCATAGCTACGTCGCAGTGAGCATGTGCGCAAAATCGAGGCGAGATCAAGTGGTATCCAGGCAAACAGCAGTGGTGGCATTTTGTACCCGGGTGAAAAAACTCGCGAGGTCCTTTTTCTGCAAGTGCCAGATCAATGTTGGCGTGTGCTGGTGCATTATGTCTAGTCGTCGGCGAAGGTGATTGTTCGCGATCGGATACCCAACTGCAGTTGCGAGGGGTCAGCGCCGGAATTCCTGGTGGCGTGGGTACCCGGGCGCGGCGCAGGGTAACACGCGGTATATTCTTGCCCAGGCGCTATCGCCTGGTCGCTGCTGTGGCGTTGCAGCCAACCGCCGGTCAGTTCGGCCCTCGTGCCAGGGCGACGGGCGCTGAAAACCCAGTCCACACGGGTAACCGCATGCCTTGAATTGTTGACGATGGTTACCAACAGCGGTTCCGTTTCACCACAACGCTCACTATCGTAATGTACGTCGACCGATACTGCCGCCCTTTGCTCGTCCAACTGTCGCTTTTCCCAGTAGAAGTAACCACCAATTGCCACTGCCACAGCTGCACTGCCCGCGAGTATCCTCACCATCTGGCGAGGAAACATGAACAACAGGGCCACCACGGCAAAAGTGAACAAAAACCACATAACATCCTCTCGGCAAGCTGATTCATCTCACGTTATACCCGACCTGGGCGAGCGGTGCGAACTTTGGGCGCCTGTGTCATCTGGCGGCTGGGCCCTGGCCTGGGCGTTCCGTGCACGGGATGGGCCTCGACGGCACGTTTGCCACGCCAATGGATACCATCGTGAAGCCCCACCAGAATATACGCGCGGTGAGCAATTTGGCCTGCTTTGGCCCGATCTGAACACTCGAGTTCGTATCGCTGCGGGCTGATGTCTCATGCCAAAGGGCATCTTGCGCATCCAATACCCAGAAACTAGACTTAAGTCTCAAACGATCGGTACACCAAGCGGACCATACATGTTGAAACGGGTTTTTTCAGGGCCTGGGTCGTGTCTTTTATTGTTGCTGTTGCTGGTTTTCCAACCGGTGGCGGCCGCCGATAATGATCCCGCCACTGCCGTCAAAGAGGCATTGGCGCGCGGTGCCGAGGCCGGGGACGTGATAGATGTTCTGCAAAACCTTGGCGTTGCGCTTCAGGACGCAATCGTTATCGCGATCAACAACTCGCCGCAAATGATGGCGGGCTCACTCACCATCGCTGCGATGGCGCGCGCGGAATCCGACTCCCAGGAAGAAATCGGCTACCTTGCCTTAACCGCGGCAACCGGTGTCGGCGCCTGTACTGTGGCAGAGGCCATCGGCATACCCCAGCCTCCGGTCTGCGCAGAGATGCTGCGTCAATAACTACCGTTAATAACTACCGTTAATATCTACCGTTTATAACTACCGTTTATAACTACGAGGGCTCTATCCCCCTTGCGCAAAGCGCAGACTGCCGCAGATACCTCGCCGCACCACCCCCCAAAAGCTGCCCCAAAAGCCGCCCGGCTCACACCAGCTTAACAATGATGTCGTGCAGCAGTTCACTGTCTCGCCCGAGTGCATCGGCGGCGTGGGACATATGGCGATAGATTTCCCGATGCTTCAACAGATAGACGACGTAGTCCATCGCCAGTTCATCACTATCGCTTGCGGTACGCTTATACTTCTCGATAAAGTTTTCCCTATCGAGTAGCTCAACCAGTCCGCTGCGATAAATCTTCTTCATGCGCCGTTCGGACTTGCGGGCAAGCTTGGCATACTCCTGCGCCCCGCCAGGTGCTTTTTCCAGCAATGCGTAACCCGCGCGCAGTGCTTCGATCCCGGCTTTATACTCCTCACCGAGTTCCCGCATGCAGTCATCGGCGGGCGTCTCGAACATATGCAATTCGTATACGGTGGTTTTGGCGTAGTTGATGAGTTGGTCGATGCCCGCTATAGCGTCGTAGAGATCTTCCCTGTCGATGGGAGTCGAGAAGGATTCGTTGAGAATGCGAATGTTTCGATCCTTGATCCTGTCCGCATCGTGCTCGAGATCCCTTACCTTTTGGGCGAGGTCGGGATCGTTGGTGCTCAGGTAAGCGGTGAACACTTCCATGCACTCCAGCGCCAGGTCGCATTGCTCGTTGAGCAACGCAAAGAATTTCGGCATACGGGGAAATACCCTGTTCACCAGCCGGTGCATCAAAGATCCAGAGGCGTTACTCATCGCATAAACTCCAGTGTTTTTTTACCCAATGGCATCAGAATATCCCGCGTACCAGATAAACCAACCCATAGAAGACGATGGCCACAAAGGCTGCGCCGGGAATGGTAATGATCCAGGTACTGATGATTTCCCGAGCCTTGCCCCAGCGCACGGCTTTAGGTCGCTCAGAGGCGCCGATCCCCATAATGGAGGAACTCACCACGTGGGTGGTTGATACCGGCGCACCGATCACGGAGGCGCCAAAAATGACGGCGGCGGAGGTTATCTGGGCATCCACAGCGTGCAGCGGCCGTACCTTGTAGATACCGAATCCCACCGTGCGCACGATACGCCAGCCGCCCATCATCGTGCCGACGGTAATCATGGTCGCACAGGATAAAACAACCCACATGGGTACCACGAAGTCCGTGATATAGCCGCCCAGTACCAGCACCATGGTAATGATACCCATGCTTTTTTGCGCGTCGTTGGCACCGTGGGAAAACGAGAGTCCAGCGGCGCTGAACCATTGCACCCGGCGCAAATGTTTGTTTAGCGAGGGTCGGGCGCCCTGAAGCAGGAACGCCATTATCCGCTGAATGGCGAAGCCGGCCCAAAAACCGATCAGTGGTGAAAGAATCAAGGCCAGGATGACTTTGGTAACACCGGTCAATTCGCCATGCATGAGTTGGGCAAAACCCCAGACCACGTACTGGGGCCCCGCCGCGACCACCACCGCACCCACGAGGCCGCCGACCAGGGCGTGGGAGGAAGACGACGGAATGCCCAACCACCAGGTCAGCAGATTCCAGACGATGGCACCACCGAGCCCGCAGAGGATGATAAGCATGGAGGTGACCGATTCCAGGGAGCTGACATCGACGAACTTGCCGATGGTATTGGCCACCGCTGTGCCGCCGAGTATCGGCCCGATAAAGTGGAAAGCACCCACCAGCAGGACCGCCTGGGTAGGGGTCATGGCCCGTGACGCCACCACCGTGGCGATCATGTTCGAGGCGTCGTGAAAGCCGTTGGTTAAATCAAAAAGCAAAATAACCAGAACGCTGAAAATTGCGAGCAGCAGTACAGTATCCATAGCTTGCTGTCTTTTATTATTCGTATTGGGGACATATTAGACACCATTTAGGAAGGAGAAAACCAGTGCCAGTTCAAATTTATTACATTTTTGTTACAGCCGGGGGAGGTTCGCCTGCCACTATTGTCCGACCGTTGGACACCGGATTCACTGCAATGAACGAATACAGTATCCTCAGGGTTCGGCTTACAAAAAATTAGTTTACCTGGGTCAAGCGGAGAACCTGATTATGGATTCGTCGCTGCCCGGCCCTTGAAAAACGGAGAACTGCAATGAGCGATGTTGTAACGGTAACGACCGACGCCGGAATCATGACGATTACCATCAACCGGCCCGAGGCGAAGAACGCGGTGAACAGGGCGGTAGCCGTCGCTATCGCCGCAGCGGTTGATAAACTGGACAGTGATGATTCGATCCGGGTGGCGATCCTCACCGGTGCCGGGGGCAGTTTTTGCGCCGGGATGGACCTGAAAGCCTTCATCAGCGGTGAGTTGCCGGTGGTCGAGGGCCGCGGCTTTGCGGGCATTACCGAGGCGCCGCCGAAGAAGCCGCTGATTGCCGCGGTTGAGGGCTTTGCCCTTGCGGGAGGCTTCGAACTGGCTATCACCTGCGACCTCATTGTTGCCGCCGACAACAGCAGGTTCGGTATTCCCGAAGTCAAGCGGGGGCTGGTAGCCGCTGGTGGCGGCCTGATCCGGTTACCCAAACAAATCCCATCGCGCCTCGCGATGGAACTGGCGCTTACCGGCGATGCCATCAGTGCACAGCGCGCCTACGACATGGGCCTGGTCAATCGCGTGGTCCCAGCGGGCACTGTGCTGGACAAGGCTTATGAACTGGCCCGCACCATAGTCGATAACGGCCCGCTCGCGGTGGCTGCGACCAAGCAGGTCCTGACACAACTGGACAGCTGGCCGGAGGAAGAAAAGTTCAAGCGCCAGACCGAAATCGTTATGCCGGTGTTCATGAGCGCCGATGCCATGGAGGGGCCCTCAGCCTTCGCCGAGAAACGCAAACCCAATTGGCAGGGTAAGTAATAGTTGTGTCCGGCTGCCCGGGGCCCGGCCACTGATGGCCGGGTGGAAAGGGCCATAGCCAGGGCTATGACCGCGGTCTACAAACCCCGCGTGGCGTGCACTCTCTCGACGGGAAGACAGGGCAGGCGCCACTTGCGGGAAGACGCCAAGATCGACGCGATTCTAATGAGTAATCACCCTGGGCAGACTGGCAGCCTGGCTCACCCAATCCTGCACCTGGGCCAGTGCGGGTACCTGGCGCACCCGTTTTTTTGCGGTATTGACCTCGACCATTTTCGCATGGAGATTGTCGGCATTGCGCTGGGCCAGCTCCGGCACGGTATCCACGCCAGCCTCCTCAAGCAGATCGGCGTACTGGGTGTTGATACCCTTGATGCGGGCAAGATCCGCACGATTGACCCAGCCCAGCAATAACTTCTCGCTGATTTCCAATTGCTCGGCGATCTGCTTGCGGCCCTTCTTGTCGCAACAGGTTGACAGCAGTGATTCCACTGAATTGATGCCACCCTGTTCCAGCTTGGCGCTGTAAACGTCCCCGATACCTTCGATTTCTGCTAATTTGGTCATCGATAAATCCTTGTGCAGTTAACGGCAAATACGAACTTGGCAATCGGCCCTGTAAAAGCGTTCTACGGGTTCGATTGAGTGCCCGTATAGTAGCAAGTCTCCCGCATGCAAGCATCCCGGTAGAGCGGAGTTTTTTAGGCGTCCCAGCCCTGCATACGCGCCGCCCGTTGGCACCACCATCAGCACGAGCGGCGGCTATCAAATGTCCCGCAAGTGCAATGCCATGATTGCCCGCCAGCAGGGATCCATTGAGGGCAGCCACTGTAGCAATAGCGGTGAACTGGCTGTAGCCTCATCCACGCCCTTTACCAGGTGGAGATAGCGCTGCATAAACACGGCGACGCGCCTATTGAGGGCGCAATGCACCAGTACCGTTTGGCCCTCAAAGGCATCCATCAGTTGGAAAAACTGCCTCAGCTGGTGCCGCGCCGGTTGGTCGAATGGCACCGGTATATGCGCATAAGCCAGCCCCTGGGAGGCGACAATATGGCCTTCTTCGGCTACCGCATTGGCGGAGTCGTGCATTGCCAGATTTACCACCGCATTGACCCCATTGCGGCCAAGCTCGGCCAGTTGCGACGCGGTGGGCTGACCGGAGGTCAGGATACGGTCACTGACTCGATGGAAGTTGGGTAGCTCATCCACTGTCGGCCCCCTCTTCTATTATTGGCAACACCGGATAGTGGAGCGCCAGCCAGACGGTGTCAACCGATGGATCGGTCCAGCTTACCCGGTGGCGGGTGTGGGCGGGGATATTGAGGAAGTCGCCGCGCTGCAGGTGACAGTCGGAGCCATCATCGAACAACAAACGCGCCGCGCCACGCAGCACCATCACCCACTCGTGCTGGGGCTGGTCATACCAGTCGGACGCCGGTGTGCTATGCCCCCTCGAGACGATGCGTTCAAGCCGCAATGTGCCGGCCTGGAGCAGCGTATCGATAGCTTCCTCGGGCAACTCCGCGGGCAGGTTCGAAAAAATATTGGCAACTTTTATCACCGTGCCGGCGCCGACAACTGCCGGCCTCAGTCGCGTCGCGGCGTCGCCCGCTCGACCAGCGCCCGGCAGTCGACACCCGCAGGCAAGGTTCCGTACAAACGCCCGCGATTGGACGGTGCGAGCCTGGACTCACAGAACGCCTCGGCCACCAGTGGCTTACTCGCGGTCAACAGGGTAGCGGACTGTATCGCCAGCGCCATCTTCTCAACCACGCTGCGGGCGCCGTATTCCAGTTGGGCGCTGTCGACAAAATCCCGGCCGAGTTCGTCGATCAGCCGATCGAGGTGCTTGTTCATCCCCCGGGCGGCGGAAATCTCCGCCATGAAAACCTCAAGCGAGCCTTTGTTTTTGTGCATCGCACGAATCATGTCGAGGCACTGCACGTTGCCACTGCCCTCCCATATGGCATTGATCGGAGATTCACGAAACAGGCGGGCCATAATGCCATCCTCCATCACGCCGCTGCCGCCAATGCACTCCATGGCCTCGTAGGCATGGGCCGGGGTGCGCTTGCAGATCCAGTATTTACCAACCGCGGTGCCCATCCGCACCAGCAAGCGCTCCTGCTCACTGTCGGCGCCATGGTCCAGCGCCCTGGCAATGCGCATGGTCAGCGCCAGTGCCGCTTCACTTTCCAGAATCAAGTCGGCCAGCACGTTCTGCATCAGCGGTTGCTCACTCAACAGCTTGCCGAAGGCGTGACGCATCGAACAGTGATGGGTGGCCTGGGCAACGGCCTGGCGCATGCCCGCGGCGGAGCCGATCATGCAATCGAAGCGGGTCATCGCCACCATTTCGATGATCGCGGCAACACCCCTGCCCTCCTCACCGACCATCCAGCCCAGGGCGCCGCGCAACTCGGTTTCACTGGAGGCATTCGAGACATTGCCCATCTTGTTTTTGAGACGCTGGATCTGGATCGGGTTTTTGCTGCCATCCGGGCGCCAGCGCGGCACCAGGAAGCAGGACAGCCCCGACCGTGTCTGCGCCAGCACCAGGAAGGCATCGCACATGGGTGCCGAGACAAAGTACTTGTGGCCGACCAGTTCATAGGCGCCGCTGCCGTACGCACCGTCCACCGGATAGGCGCGGGTGCTGTTTTGCCGCACGTCGGAACCACCCTGCTTTTCCGTCATGGCCATGCCGATGGTGACAGCGGTTTTGGCCTGGTCGGGAATATTGCGGGGATCGTAATCGGTGGCAACAATTCGGGGCGCCCAGCTGGCGTAGAGGTCGGCCTGGTTTTTCAGTGCCGGGATGGCGGCGGAAGTCATGGTGACCGGACAACCGTGGCCGGCTTCAACCTGTGCCATGAGATAGTACTTGGCGCTGCGCACCAGATGCGCTGCCGGCATTTCGCCCCAGTGGGAGCTGTGCAGCCCCTCGCGCAGCGACAGTGACATAAGCTGGTGGTAGGCCGGGTGGAAACGCACCTCGTCAACCCGCTCACCGTGGCGGTTATGGGTGTACAACACAGGCTTGTTCTCGTTCGCCTGGAAGCCCAGCTCAATCAGTTCCGCAGACCCGGTGGCTGCGCCAAAGCGCCGCAGATCCGCCTCTGCCCATTCCCCGCCATGGACTTTGATAGCCTCGCGCAGGGCGCTGTCCTGGAGATAGCTGTTGTAGTTTTCCAGCGCTGGTGGCTGGTTACGAACCTCATGGGTTTCCGCCCAATAGGCATTGCTGGGGGAGAAGTCGCTGGATGCCTGGTTGAGTTTCTGCTTCATGGTCGATACTCCTGTGGCTTGTCCGGGCCTGGCTGGTGACTGCTGGCATCGCCAGCGCTGGCAGAACAGCAGGCCGGGTTGACTGCGCTGGCGTTCTTGTACTGTGAAATCTCGTCCGTCTTCACTTTAGCCGAAGCTTCGCTTCTGCTGTGAACGCCCCGGTTTTTCGAAAGATCGATACGGGCCTGCGAAGCATACTGGGGTTGACCCGCGGTTTCCAGAGGCCCTAAGTAAGTGCCATTGGCCCTAACTGATGCTTGCTCCCCGGACCTTGCGATAATTCCCGGCAGTATTGCCAGGGTGATATCGGGCACTGGACCCGGGATCATATACTGTATATATTTACAGTATATGAGCGAGCAAGGATCATGCCACACACTTCCCGCGAGCAAAAAGCCGCTATCGAACAACTGCTGCAACGCCCCGATATCTGGCAGTCGGTCCAGCGCAGGCAACAGCAAAGCGGTATCAGTACCGGCTTTGCAGCACTGGACGACTGCCTTCACCTGGGCGGCTGGCCACACTCCAGTATGATAGAAATGCTATGCCGACAGCAGGGTATTGGTGAATTACAGTTACTGCTGCCGACCCTGGCACGCCTGACCAGTGCCGGGCGCTATTGCCTGTTGCTGTCACCGCCCTGCACACCCTACCCGGCAGCACTGGCCGCTGCCGGGGTCAGCGTCGACAGGCTACTGGTGATCGACAGCAGCAACACCCTGCAACAACTGTGGAGCGCCGAGCAAACCTTGCGCTCGGGAGCCGCCGGCTGTGTTATCGCCTGGTTCGGTGCGCAAAATCTGGCTACAGCCCACCTGCGCAAACTGCTACTGGCGGCCAAACACAGCGATACCCTCTTGTTCCTGCAGCGCCATTACAAGCTGTCGCAACAGGCATCACCCGCCGGCCTGCGCCTGCTGCTCGATAGTACCCGGACGGGACAACTACAGCTGGAGGTACTCAAGCAACCCGGCGGATGGTCGGGGCAGTCTGTCACCCTGCCACGGCGTGAAGCCTGGCTGGCACTGGCACGCTGGCATCTGCCGTTACAGTTCAACACCCGGGCCCCGGTTGAAGATGCTGCGGCCATTGCCGCCAACGGGCCGATCATCAACAGCGGCCGGGGCTGCGCCCTCACGGGAGCGCAAAGTTCACCCGGGAACCCGTTCAGTGACATCGGTAAAGGCCAGTAGGGCCAGGTTTCCGGTTGAGCATGTTGTGGATTTGCCTCCATCTACCGTTGCTGCCACTGGAGGTTTTTACCCGGGGCAGTCCCGGGGCCAATAGCCGGCCAGTGGCACTGGTGCAGAACCAGCAGGTTGCATGTTGTAACGATGCCGCCAAGGCACAGGGGATTGTTGCGGGGATGTCGGCAACCACTGCCGGGGCCCTGGCGAGTTCACTGTTATGCCTGGAGAAAAACAGTGATAAAGAACGCCTGGCACTGCGCCAACTGGCCCAGTGGGCCTACAGCCTTACCCCGGCATGCTGTATCAAGCCCCCGGCAGACCTGCTGCTGGAGGTGGGCGCCAGCCTGAAGCTGTTCCAGCAACTGGAGAATATCACCAAGCGGATAGACACCGATTTACCGGCCCAGGGGTTCAGCTATGCCGTTGGCCTGGCGCACACACCCAAGGCCGCCTGGCTGGTCGCTCGTCACCAGCCCGGGGCGGCGCCGGCCTGGTTTGATCGGCAACGGCAACAGCTTGATATGGAGCAGCTCAATGCCGTGCTCGCAGGGGTGCCGTTGCAACGGCTGGACCTTCCAGACCCATTATTGAGTCGCCTGCACAAACCCGGCTTCAGGGTACTTGCCGATATTCTGCCCCTGCCCCGCCAGGCCCTGGGCCGGCGCTTTGGGCGCGACTTTTTACTCCATCTCGACCAGTTGCGGGGCCATGCACCCGACCCGCAACACGCCATTGAGCCGGAACCGGGTTTTTTCCGTCAACTGGACTTCATGGAGCCGCTCCATCGCACTGAGGCACTGCTATTTCCCATGCAGCGACTGCTCGATGAACTGGCGGCGTTTCTGCACGCACGTCAACTCGAGTGCCCCGGCTTTGAATGGCAGCTGGCCCAGCAAGACGACGATCTCGTGCTGCTGCCGATACGCCTGTCGCGCCCACACCATGACAAGCAACGCTTTATGGCTCTCACCCGCACCCGGCTGGAACAACTCAAGCTGGAAGCTCCGGTTAGTGGCCTGGGGCTGCGCAGCGATCGCTTCAGCCGCTCGGCGCCCACTACCAAAGCATTATTCGAGGAATGGCGAGCCCAGCAACAGCAATCGATGGAATTGCTGCTGGATACCCTGAATACCCGGCTCAAAAACACACAAATCTACGGCCTGGAATACTGTAATGAGCATGTTCCCGAGCTGGCCTGGCGCCGCACCACCGCCCTGTCGGGCGCAAACAAGGGCCCGGGCAATACCGGTCACAGCGGTTACCGCCCCACCTGGTTGTTGGCGCAGCCAAGCCCCATCAGGCAGCAGGGCGACAGCCTTTACTGGCGTGGCAAGTTGCAGTTGATCATAGGCCCGGAGCGGATTCAATCACACTGGTGGGATAACCCGGTGCAACGCGACTACTTTATTGCGCAGCACCAGGACGGCGGCTTTTACTGGATCTACCTGGACATTGGACAGCAGCGCTGGTTTGTCCATGGAATCTTTGCCTGAGTGCAGGTCACTGCGCGCCGAACCAGTGACAGGACGACTGGAATCAGGCGCTGCTCAGCAACTCTGACTCGACTGGCTCCTCCAGCAGGCAATTCGAGAGCAACACGAACAAGGCCTTTCTCGCCTGCTCATCATTTTGATCGACACTCATGCCAAAACCCGAAGCCGCGAGGTGCTCCACCGTAGCGAAAAAGCGAAAATTTCGCAGCGCTTTCCCCGCCCGCAGCGGCAATTCAATTTCCAGCTCCTGCCCCGGCGCCGTATCGGCGAACTCGGTTTCAACGAAAAAGCCGGCATGACTCGCATTGCTGATGCGACCGATAGCAACCGGCACACCGCCGCGAAAAACGATCAGTTTGACCTTCGCTGACACCCGTCTGGACTGACGACGTTCCATATATTACTCCCTTTATTTCCCATATTTTATTTGTGCCATAAATAGCGGCAGGAATCCATGCGCTATATCAAGGTTTGATGCACTGGATTCGATCACTACATGAAGGGTCAGGATAGAGCACGAGTCACGACTCTGCCGACGGACGGTGCCTATTGACCGACGCGGCCCGGGAATGGCCCGTCAACTAACGCCGGAATCACCGGGCAGGCGATCATACAGACCCAGCAAGCCATGCATCTTCCCGGCTAAACCGGGCTCGATATCACCCCAGTTAAAACGCCAGCGCCAATTACCTGACGTGGTACCGGGCACATTCATGCGATGCTCGCTGCCCAGCACCAGTAAATCCTGCATCGGCAAAATCGCCAACCCGGCGACCGAGGCCAGCGCCACGCGAATCAGTAAGCCAGGCATCCCTTCGGCGGGATCGCCGAAGTAGTGATACACACGCTGCCGTGTCGCGGGGTCGAGACCACTGTACCAGCCCAGGGTGGTATCGTTATCGTGGGTGCCGGTGTAAACCACCTCCAGCGAGCGGTGGTTATGGGGCAAATAAGGGTTTTTAGGGCTGCCATCAAAAGCGAATTGCAATATCAGCATGCCGGGCAGCCCGAAAGCATTGCGCAGCTCCTCCACCTCGGGCGTTATGATGCCCAGGTTTTCAGCGACAAAGGATACGTCACCGCAGGCCCCACTGATGGCCTCGAACAACCGCTTGCCCGGCGCCAGCACCCACTTGCCATCGATGGCCGTGCTCGATTGCACGGGAATCTCCCAGCAGGCCTGGAAACCTCGAAAATGATCGACCCTGATCAGGTCGAACAACTTCTGCTGGGATGCCACCCGCTGAATCCACCAGGCAAAACCCTCGGCCTCCAACTGCTGCCAATCGTAGTGCGGATTGCCCCAGCGTTGGCCATCGGCAGAAAAATAGTCGGGGGGCACGCCGGTTACCACCAGCGGCTGGCCGTCCTGGTCGAGTCGGAATACCTCCTGATTGGCCCACACATCCGCACTGTCGAGATGGACGAATATCGGCATATCACCGAACAGCGCGATCCCCTGGCGCTTAGCATGTTCGCGCAGTTCCTGCCACTGTTCGAAAAACACGAACTGCTCGAATTTAACTGCCGCTATCGTCCCCGCGTGTTCTTCCACCGCCTGGGCCAGTGCTTCGGCCTGGCGCTGGCGCAGCGCCGGCGGCCATTGTTGCCATGCCTGGCACCCCGACGCTTCACGCAGCGCCGTGAAGAGGGCATAGTCATCCAGCCAGTGGCTGTTGGCCCGGCAGAAACTGCGATACTTGAGCGCGACCGATTGCTTCGGCTGAGCGATGCAGGCGGCGCCAAAGCGGCCCGCGGCAAGGCGCAGGGCGGCACGCTTGGAACAGTCGAGCAACTCGTCACCCTGCAGCCAGCCTCGATCTCGCAACCATTGCGGATCGATTAAATCAGGATTACCGGCATGTACCGACAATAGCTGGTAGGGAGAGCCGTCGCTGTGGGTGGGCCCGATGGGTAGCATCTGCCAGACCCGGAAGCCGCAACTGGCGAGGAAGTCGATATAGTGCAGGGCCTCCGTGCCGATGTCACCGCTAGTGAAACAGGACGGTAAACTGCTGGGGTGCAGCAATACCCCTGCCCGGCGTTCGGCGAACAGGCGACCCAGGCGGCTGGTCACAGCGCCCTCCAGCGTAGCGTCGGGTGCGCGGCTGCAGCCCCGCAGGTCGCCGGCATCCCGATGCGTGCCATCAGGATGCCTGTCCCGGCCGCATGGTACCGCTGCGGCCGGTGGCACCACCGCCATGGCTGATGGTGTCGGACAGGTAAGGCGGCACCTCCAGCCCCAGTAACTGGTAGAGATTCGACAAGTGCAGGCGGTACAGGTGCTCGAAATCGTTCACCGCCTCGGTGGGGTTGTAATCACCAAACCACCAGAACCAATCCGATCCCTCGCAGGCCGCGAGCTGCCACTCGGCCTTTTTCAAGGTTTCGGGATCGAGGCTGCCACTGGCGAGTTTGTCGTCGTAGTGCTGCTTGGCTTCCGCGAGGATATCCCAGCCGCGGTTCTTGTCGCTGTCTCCCACCCAGGTGGAGAAGGTGCCATACACCCAGCTGCCAGCAACTACGGCAGGCAAATCCACCCGCTGGGGCTGTCGGCGCAGAACATCACTGAAGGTGGTCAGGGTCAGCTCCGGGTGTTTTGAAATCGCCCGGTACATGCCTCTCAAGAAATGGTAGGCGTTCTCGGGATAGTACTCCCAGGCATTTTCGCCATCGAGGATTATGGCGACTGCACAGTTGCCCCGATCGGGGCAGGCACGGGCGATCTCGGTAAGATGGTGCACAAGGTTGTTGACCGCATCATCGGCGTGCCACTCGGCATAATTGAAACCGATCAGGTCAGACAGCCCGTCGTCACGGAAAAAACAGTCTATTGCCTCTCCCCCAAAGCGGTAAACGCGATGCCGGCAAGGATGATTCTCTTTTTCTTTCTCCCCGGGATTGTCACGCTTCAGGCTGTTCTGGATAACCGACTGACCACTGGCGCACCACTGGAAGCCCTGCTCGGCAAGCAGTCCCAGGGTAGCCTGGCTCAGTCCCCCCTCGGAGGGCCAGCAACCCGCCGGACGAATACCGAAATGGCGCTCGAAGGTTTCCAGCCCGGTCTGCAAATGCCAGCGGGCGCGCTCCTCACCGCCCGGGTAATGGGTCACCAGCGGCAGCGGGCTGTCCGGCAGTGCCTCCCGGGCCGACTCGATATCCAACAACAATGGCAGCATGGGATGGGCATACGGGCTCATTGCCAGCTCGACCCGCCCCTGCTCGTGGAGCTTGCGGTAGCGCGGTATGATCGAGCGTAATTCATCGTGGATAAGGCGCACTAACAAAAGCCGGTCATGGGGAGTGTAACCGTACTGTTTGTCCTGTAACTGCTGCACCCAGGCGTTGTCACGCCGGGTCGTTTCCGCCAGCCACCCCAGGTGGTACCAAACCACCAGGTCGACAAAAAACTGCTGGGAGGCATACATCACCGCGTCCGGGTTGCGCTGCAGTGCTGTGGCCATGGGCGCAAGCCGCCGGTACCCGGGGAAACGCTCGATTACACGCTGCTTGTTAACCCGCAGGCACTTTTCCATGAGGATCATGCGCTGCTGGTTATCCGCTGGCAGCGTCGACTCCGCGAGCGCGGACAACAGCGAATCGCGAATGGCACCGCCGTGGTTGATAAAGCTGTCGAGCTGGCTGGCGTAATCCTCGATCTGGTCCAGCAACACGGGCGCGAAATTCACCACCGCTCGCGCACCGTCCTGCTGCTCGAGATGCGCTGCCATATCGACGTAATCTTTCATCGCATGCAGGTAGGTCCACGACAGCTGGAACTCGTCGCTGCGCAGGTCGCGATATTCAGGCTGGTGCATGTGCCAGCAAAAGACCACCGGCATGGGCGTGTCAGACGACATGGGTAAACTCCTGTCCCAGCATTTCGGCCGTCACCAGAACGATGCCGTTCTCGGTGACATGAAACCGGCGTCGATCCTCGTCATGATCGTAACCGATAACCGTCCGGGCCGGAATCTGGCAGCCACGGTCGACGACGGCACGACGGATTTTACAGCCCCGGCCGACATCGACGTCGGGAAAAACCACGGTGTCCTCGATTTCGCAATACGAGTGCACCCGTACCTTGGTGAACAGCAGCGAATGGCGCACGATCGACCCGGAGACTATCGAACCACCGGACACCATGGAGTCGACCGCCGTGCCCCGGCGACCCTCATCATCGAATACGAACTTCGCCGGCGGAACCTGCTTCTGGTAGGTCCATATGGGCCAGTCATTGTCGTAGAGGTTGAGTTCGGGGCTGATGCCGATGAGTTCCATATTGGCTTCCCAGAATGCATCGATGGTGCCGACATCGCGCCAGTAGGCACGCTGGCTATCATCCTGGCTATTGCGAAACGGAAAGGCGCATACCTTGCGCAGGCCAAGGGCGGCGGGAATGATATCGCGGCCGAAATCGTGACTGAAATTAGTCGCATGCACTTCCCGGGTCAATTCCTCGTACAGCACCTCAGTGCTGAAAACATAAATACCCATCGAGGCCAGCGCCCGGTCCGACCGCCCCGGCATCGCCTTGGGGTGCTCGGGCTTCTCCTCGAACTCGATAATATTCATGGCGTTATCCACTGCCATCACCCCGAAAGCCGAAGCCTCATCCAGCCCGACATCGATGCAACCCACCGTGATATCGGCACCGCTCTCGACATGGGCGGCAAGCATGGTGCCGTAGTCCATCTTGTAGATATGGTCACCCGCAAGAATCAGCACATACCCGGGGCGATGCCGGCGAATGATATCGAGATTCTGCAGGATCGCATCGGCGGTGCCCTGGTACCATGACGACTGGGTTCGCTGCTGGGCTGGAATCAACTCGACGAACTCTCCGAAGTTACCACTCAGGAAGCCCCAGCCCTGCTGCACGTGGCGAATCAGCGAATGTGCCTTGTACTGGGTCAGGATGCCAACCCGGCGGATACCGGAATTTACGCAGTTGGACAAGGGGAAGTCGATAATGCGGTACTTGCCACCGAAGGGCACCGCCGGCTTGGCCCGCCAGGTTGTCAGGTCGTGCAGGCGGGAGCCTTTGCCCCCCGCCAGGATCAATGCCAGGGTATCCCGGGTCAACCGGCTGACGAAACGTCCGGAACTGCTATTTACCATTGAGCTCTTTCTCCTAACCCGATTCCATGGGCGTGGAAGCTTCGCCCGGCTGACCGCACTGCCGGCCGCACCCCTTTCCACCCGGTCATTATTGCCGCGGTGCCAACTGCTTGCCACCCTTTTGCGGTGAGCCTTGTATTATCATGGCGATACTTTACCATTTCGTGAAGTGGCTTGACGGCATCCGCAATTTATTTTTGGTGCCCCATGCCGATCCAGCCTTGCCAGTCATCGCCGGTGCCCGAGGCCCGGCACAGTGCAAGTCTGCTGTACCCTGGCACTCGGTGAGACACCCCCATGGCAAAACACATTCCCCGCCACTGGCAGCAACTGTTCGCTGGCTGTTTGCACGACCCATTTTCGGTGCTCGGCTTGCACCGCGAGGACGGCAAGACCGAACTGCGTGTCTTCCTCCCCCACGCGAAACGCGCGGCGCTGGAACTGGCGCCGGGGGAGCAGGTTGAACTGGAACGCCGCGCCAACAGCCTGTTCACCCTCGATGCCACCGCGCTGAACCTGGAACAACACTACTCGGTTCGCTGGCTCGACGGCGCGGGCGAGGAGCACCTCGCCTGCGACCCCTACAGCTTTGCGCCCCAACTGCGCGATTTCGACCTTCACCTGTTCGGTGAGGGCAAGCACTGGCACATCTACCGCTTTCTGGGCGCAAATGCCAGCCGTATCGACGGCATCGACGGCACCCTCTTCGCCACCTGGGCGCCCAATGCCGAACGGGTGAGCGTGATAGGAGATTTCAACGCCTGGGACGGCCGTTGTCACCCGATGCGGGTGCGCGGTAGCAGCGGCATCTGGGAGCTGTTCATCCCGGGCATTGGCGCCGGTGCCCTGTACAAGTTTGAGTTGCGCAATCGCCAGCATGGCAGCCTGCATAGCAAGGCGGACCCCTACGCGCGGCAGGCGGAGCTGCGGCCCCAGACCGCATCCGTCGTCACCGGTCCGGACACCTTCCAGTGGCAGGACGACGCCTGGCTGCAACAGCGACGCGAACGCGACTGGCAGCACAGCCCGATGTCGGTTTACGAGGTTCATCTCGGTTCCTGGCAACGCGATCCGGCGGATGGCTTTCTCAATTACCGTGAGCTGGCGCATCGCCTGGTCGACTATGTGCAACAACTCGGCTTCACCCACGTAGAGCTGCTGCCCGTTACCGAGCATCCCCTGGACGACTCCTGGGGCTACCAGACCACCGGTTACTTCGCCCCCAGTTCCCGTTTCGGCACGCCGGATGATTTTCGTTACCTGGTGGACTACTGTCACCGCCACGGCATCGGGGTGCTGCTGGACTGGGTGCCGGCGCATTTTCCCCGGGACGACCATGCACTGGCCCGCTTCGATGGCACCACCCTGTACGAGCACGCGGATCCCCAGCGCGGTGAGCATACCGACTGGGGTACGCTCATTTACGATTACGGTCGCCGCGAAGTCTCGAACTTCCTGTTGGCCAGCGCCAATTTCTGGCTCGAGGAGTTCCACCTCGACGGCTTGCGGGTAGACGCCGTGGCCTCGATGATCTATCTCGACTACTCACGCAAAGCGGGCGAGTGGTCCCCCAACAAGTACGGTGGTCGCGAAAACCTCGAGGCGGTCGCATTCCTGCGCGAGCTCAACAGCCTGACCCATGGCGAACACCCCGGCACCCTGACCATTGCCGAGGAATCAACGGCCTGGCCCCAGGTTACCGGGCCGGTCTGGCTGGGGGGGCTGGGCTTTTCGATGAAGTGGAACATGGGCTGGATGAACGACACCCTGGCCTACATGCAACTCGACCCGATCTTTCGCAAGTACCATCACGACAAACTCACGTTCGGCCTGATGTACGCATTCAGCGAGAATTTCGCGCTACCCTTTTCCCACGACGAGGTCGTCCACGGCAAAAAGTCGATGCTGGAAAAAATGCCGGGGGACGAGTGGCAACGATTTGCCAATCTGCGCCTGGTCTACACCTACCTGTTCACCTACCCCGGCACCAAGCTCCTGTTCATGGGCAATGAACTGGCCCAGTTGCGGGAGTGGTCCAGCAATCGAGCGCTCGACTGGGGCTTGCTGGAGCAGCCCCTGCACCGGGGCGTGCAGCAGATGGTGGGCGACCTCAACAGGCTGTATCGCGGCGAAAGCTCGCTGTATCGACACTGTTTTGATGCCAGTGGATTTGAATGGATCGACTGCCACGACTCCACTCAGTCAGTGATCAGCTACCTGCGACGCGACGGCGATGAAACCACCGTCGTGGTTCTCAACTTCACCCCACAACCACGCTTCGACTACCGCATTGGCGTACCGGTGGCTGGTACCTACAGCGAGCTGTTCAACTCCGACTCACAGTTTTACGGCGGCAGTAACCTCGGCAACGGCCTGCCGGTCACCAGCATCGCGGGTAGCTGGATGGGCCAGAGCCAGTCCATCGTGCTGACCCTGCCGCCTCTGGGTGGCATCATACTCAAGCTCACTGCCTAGCAGCTTGTTGAAATTCGCTGGATTTCAACAGCCTGGTACCTACTGGATGTATCGGCACACTCAAGGGCCTTAAGCCTTTGGTTTTGTAAAAAAGGGAAAACCACGTTTTTCCTTTTCGCGTTTTGGGACAAGGCAGGAAGCCTTTTCTCAACAAGTTGTTAAGGACTCGTGCCGTTATGCAAAGCCTACTGTTTATTGCCAGCGAAGCCATTCCGTTCTGTAAAACCGGCGGCCTCGGCGATGTTGCCGCCAGCTTGCCCGCCGCGCTTGCTGAGCAGGGCTACGATGTGCGGGTGCTGCTACCCGGCTATCCGGCGGCACTGGAAAAAGCGCGCACTGGCATGGCGTTTGAGCTGTGCCAGATGGAGGTCGGGGGCTACCCGCTGCGGCTGATCGAGACGGTGCTGCCCGGCAGCAAGGTGTGTCACTGGCTGATCGACTGCCCGGCGCTGTTTGACCGGCCCGGCAACCCCTACCTGGATGACAGCGGCCAGCCCTGGGATGACAATCACCGGCGCTTCGCCCTGCTGTGCCGGGTTGGGGTGGAACTGGCCATGGACCGCGCGGGGCTGCAATGGCGGCCCGGCATTGTCCATTGCAACGACTGGCAAACCGGCCTGGTGCCGGCACTGCTCAAGCTGGAGAACGCTCCGCCGGCGAGCGTTTTTACCCTGCATAACCTGGCCTACCAGGGGCTCTTCAGCCATCAGAGCTTTGTTGACCTGCAACTACCCGTCCAATTGTTCAGCCCCGAGGGTCTCGAGTTCCACGGCCAGATGTCGTTTATCAAGGGCGGGCTGTTACTCGCCGACCGCATCAACACCGTCAGCCCGAGCTATGCCCGGGAAATCCAGACCCCGGCACTCGGTTACGGCCTCGATGGCCTGCTGCGCCATCGCAGCGCGGCGCTCTCCGGCATTCTCAATGGCATCGATGTCGACGTCTGGAATCCCGCCACTGATCCGCTGCTGGTCAAGAACTACGATCAGCGGACCCTCGCGGACAAACGACACAACAAGGACGCACTGCTTGTGCAATACGGACTGGATACCACTGGCAACCGCCCGCTGCTGGGCTTTGTCGGTCGACTGGTGGAGCAAAAAGGCGTCGATTTGCTGCTCGCCGCCATCCCCGAGCTGGTGGAGGCAGGCGCCCGCTTCATTATCCTGGGCAGCGGCGAGCAACACCTGGAACGCCACCTGACCCAATTGGCGCAGACCTATCCCGGCGAGGTCGCGGTGGTTGCCGGCTACGATGAAGCACTGTCGCACCGCATCGAAGCCGGGGCGGATATCTTTGTCATGCCCTCCCGCTTCGAGCCCTGCGGCCTCAACCAGATGTACAGCCTGCGCTACGGCACCGTGCCTGTGGTACATCGCTGCGGCGGTCTCGCCGACACCGTGGTCGACTGCAACCCTGCCAGCCTGGAGGATGGCAGCGCCAACGGCTTCAGCTTTGATCATGCCGATGTGGGCGGCATCCTCTACGCCGCCCACCGCGCGCTTGAGTGCTATCGAGACCCGGCCACCTGGCAACGCCTGCAACGCGAGGGCATGAGCCGGGATTGGTCCTGGCGACGCAGCGCCCTCGCCTACCAGCAGCTATACCAGCAAGCCCGCGACCAGCAAGCCCGCGGGCTGGCCGGGGGAACACAGGGCTAAATTCCGGTTGCACGCCAAGCCAGCCGGCGCAACAATAACGCAACGCTGTTGGGGCAATGGGGCATTTCTCGCGACCATTTCCCCAGCTTCATTCCGCCAGCCCCAGGATTGCAAATTAGAGAGCTCATGAGCCAAGGTACCCGTTTCACCCTTGAAGTTCGACCCCGTTTGCCCGCAGCCCTGCAGCGGCTCGATGTCCTCGCCAACGACCTGTTATACAGCTGGGACCGGCGGGTTCGGAGCCTGTTCTTCCGCCTCGACAACGCGCTGTGGGAAAGCTGCAGCCACAATCCCAAGGTGTTCTTACGGCGCATATCGCAACAGGCGCTGGACGCGGCGGTGCAGGATCGCGCCTACATGGAGGAATACCGGCGGGTCATCATCAGTTACGACTCCTACCACGTCGGGCGCATGAATCCCGAAATGGCGGCACTGTTCGACCCGGAAAAAGACCTGGTCGCGTATTTTTGCGCCGAGTTCGGCATGCACGAGAGCTTTCCCATTTACTCCGGCGGCCTGGGAATACTTGCCGGCGACCACTGCAAGGCGGCCAGCGATCTTGGCATCCCGTTCATCGGTGTCGGCCTGCTTTACCAGAAGGGATATTTCAACCAGACCATCGACGAGCAAGGCAACCAGCTTGCCAGCTACACCCATTGCGGTGTGCAGGACCTGCCCATCGTCCCCGCCCTGAACGAAGAGGGCAAGCCCGTTGAACTGGCAATAGAGTTTCCGGGGCGCCAGGTCGCCGTCAAGGTATGGCAGGCCCGGGCTGGCCATATTTCCCTGGTGCTGCTGGACACGGACCTGCCGCAGAATAGCGAACACGACCGCAGCATAACCCACCAACTGTACGGTGGAGGCTCCGAAACCCGTATCATGCAGGAGATAATCCTCGGCATTGGCGGCACCCGTGCGCTGCGCTTGATGGGCAAGGCACCCAGCGTCTGGCATATCAATGAAGGGCACTCCGCCTTTCAGATTCTTGAACGCTGTCGCCATCATGTGCACCGGGGCCTCGATTTTGAAAGCGCCCTCGAGCTGGTGGCGGCCGGCACGGTATTCACCACCCATACCCCGGTCCCGGCCGGTCATGACATCTTTTCCAAGGACCTGGTGGTTACCTACCTCGAGGCCTATGCCCATGAACTGGGTATTGATTTCGAGCACCTCTACCAGCTGGGGCTGGCTCCCCACAGCAGCGAAGGTTTCAACATGACCGTGCTGGCAATACGCGGCTCACGGTTTCGCAATGGCGTCAGTCGCATCCATGGTTCGGTTGCCTCGAGTATGGAGGCGGCCCTGTGGCCGCAGATTCCCGAGGACGAAAACCCGATCGGCTACGTCACCAACGGCGTGCATGTACAAACCTTCTTGTCACGGGAGTGGAGCAGCCTGTTCGACCTGCACTTTGACGATTGGCACAGTGAGTTTCTCAACATCGACTTCTGGAACCGGATCAACGATATTCCGGATCATCAGTACTGGAGCGTGCACAAGGCCATCAAGCAGCAGATGCTTGACAATATCTGTGCGCGGATCAGGCACCAGAGCATGCGCAATCACAGCAGTCATGCCCACACCCAGCAGGTGCTTGGCGCCATTTCCGACCCGGACTCCGATATCCTGGTGCTGGGCTTTGCACGCCGATTCGCAACGTATAAGCGCGCCACCCTGCTATTCTCCGACCCGCAGCGCCTGGCAGCGCTGCTCAATGATCCTAAACGCCCTGCCGTCATTGTGTTCGCCGGCAAGGCGCACCCCAATGACGAACCCGGCCAGCACCTGATTCGGGTGATTCACGAATTCTCGCTGCGCCCGGAATTTATCGGCAAGATCATCCTTCTCGAGGGCTACGACATGGCATTGGCACGCAGGCTGGTATCCGGCGTCGATGTCTGGCTCAACACCCCGGAATACCCGCTGGAGGCCAGCGGCACATCGGGCCAGAAGGCAGCCATCAACGGTATCATCAACCTCAGTGTGCTGGACGGCTGGTGGGGTGAAGGCTACAACCAGGAAAACGGCTGGGCCATTGCGCCGCGGGGTACCGACCACGACCTGGAATACCGCAACCGGGAGGAAGCCCAGGATCTGCTGGAGATTCTCGAGCACCAGGTCATCCCCCTGTATTATGACCGCGACGGACGGGGTTATTCGAAGGGCTGGGTGAAAATGTCCAAGGCGTCGATGATATCCATCCTGCCGCGCTTCAACTCCCACCGCATGCTGCGGGATTACATTACCCGGTTTTACCACCCCGCTCAGGAACAACGGCGGCGGATGCTGGCGAATGGCTGTGAAAACGCCCGCAAGCTCGCCGAGTGGAAAAGGAAAGTGCGGGACTGCTGGCCCGGGGTCACCATGCACCTCGAAAATCCACCCCCGAGCCATGCCGCCCACGGCGAATCGTTGCCGTTGCGGGTGCGAGCGCATCTCAATGGCCTGACGGCCGACGACGTGGTGGTGGAGTGCCTGGTTGGTCAGGCGACCGACGACTCGGCGTTCAACATTGCGCAGACAGCGCGCCTGGTCGCCTGCGAGCAGGAGGGGGATGGTCTCCAGTTTGGCCTTGACCTGATGCCGCAACTGTCCGGCCTGCAGTACTACAAGATAAGAATGTACCCCCACAACCCACTGCTGTGTCACCGCTTCGAGACTGGCGCAATGATCTGGCTGTAGCGGCTGCCTGGTGATGGGTAGCGCTGTTGCGGGGTGGTCGGAGCATCTCGCGCTGCACAAGAGCCGGCGCCAGGGTCGTTTTTGCAGGCCGCCGGCGGTATATGGGGGCATGGCGGATCGAGCAGGATACACGCTTTTCCCTGCATACTTTGGGTGTTTAAAAGCAGCCGCTTTCTGTACACTCCGCAATCTTTCCCCTTGCGGTCCTAAACTCAGATGCGAAAAACGCTCCTGCTCGCGATAGTGGCGCTTTGTCCAGGTATCCTCTGGGCGGATATTTTCGAAAAAGGCGACTCCGTCCTGGTACAGACCAGCCTCTACACCGTGCATTTCGACCCCGACGAGGATCACACCAACAACCAGCGCCTGCTGGCGGTCGAGCTGGACAAGGCGTCGCGGTGGGTTTTCGGCTTTGCGGCATTTCGCAATTCCTTCGACCAACCCTCGCAGTACCTCTATGCAGGCTACTCCTGGGTTATCCCCAAAACCCGCGAAATGACCTATTTCAAGGTCACCGGCGGCTTGCTGCACGGCTACAAGGATGAACACCAGGACGCCATCCCTTTCAACAGCTCGGGCATCGCCCCCGCCATCCTGCCGAGTTTTGGTTTCAAGTACCGCTGGTTCTCGTCGGAGCTGATGATCTTCGGTACCGCGGGTATGATGCTCAGCGCCGGGGTGAACTTTCCCATTGGCGGTGGCGCTGATGCCCCGGCTGATTGACCCGGGGCCGGGTTACTAACCCTCGCTCAGGTGGCCAGCAGGCGGGCAATGCCATCGGCGTCGGGACGCTCGACCACGCCTTTTTCTGTAACCAGTGCATCCACCAGATGCGCCGGGGTGACATCGAATACCGGGTTCACGGCGCAGACACCGGCAGGCGCGATGGCAGCACCGGCAAAGTGGGTAAGCTCCTCGGCAGCGCGATGTTCCAACGGGATGGCATCACCATCGGCCGCGGCCAGGTCGATGGTGGAGCTTGGCAGCGCCACCATGAAACGCAGCCTGTGATGGCGCGCGAGCACGGCCAGGTTGTAAGTACCAACCTTGTTGGCGACGTCGCCATTGCGCGCTACCCGGTCGGCCCCGACAATCACCCAGTCGACCAGGCCGCCGCGCATCAGGGAACCCGCTGCTCCCTCCGCGGCTATGGATACCGGGATGCCCTGCTGCTGCAACTCCCAGGCGGTCAGCCGACTGCCCTGCAACCAGGGGCGGGTTTCACCCGCATAGACCTGGCTGAGCTTACCCTGCTCGTGAGCAGCGCGAATGACACCCAGTGCGGTACCGTAGCCACCGGTTGCCAGGGCCCCGGCGTTGCAGTGGGTATAAACGCGACAACCCCGGGGCAGCAGGTCGGCGCCGTACTGGCCCAGCGTGCGGTTGGCGTTGATATCCGACTGGTGAATGTCCAGGGCCAGGCGTTGCAGGCGCAGCGGCAGGTCAGCACCCCCCGCAGCCACTTCCCGCCGCACCTGCTCAAGGGCCCAGAATAAGTTCACCGCAGTGGGCCGGGACGCGGCCAGGGTTGCCAGTGCCGGTGCCATGGCCTCGCCCCAGGATACCGGGGTGGCAGGCGCTGCAGACTGCAATTCGAGTGCCGCCAGGGCAGCGCCGTAGGCGGCCGCAATCCCGATGGCAGGTGCCCCCCGCACTGCCATATCGGTAATTGCCTGCGCCACCTGCCCGGCACTGTGCAGCCGCAAATACTCGATTTTGTGCGGTAACAGGCGCTGGTCCAGCAGGTCGAGACTGTCTGTTTGCCAGCGCAGGGCGGGGTACGTTTCTGCTTGCATCGGAGCCGGGTCCCGGAAAATAGCGAGGCTGCTTCACACTGCCCGCATTGTGCCGACGGTGCCGCCACGGCGCAAGTCGGCGGCCGGCAATGCGCTATCGGTGGGACGTGGGTTCCAGCAGCGGTTAGCTTCGTTTGCCATGGCGCAAATTGGTCTGCCTCTGCAATGCCAAATCCCGGCAAAGGGATCACAGTATATTGCCAAGGAGTGCCGTCAATAGGTATCATGGCAGGTTTCTTCCATCCCTGATTACTGTGCCGCGCTCGCCGCTAATTATAGGGTTGCCGGCAAACTTTGGAGTAGCTAATGATTCGCGTTGTATTCAACCAGAAGGGGGGCGTTGGCAAATCCAGCATCACCACCAACCTCGCCGCTATCAGTGCCGCCTACGGCTATCGTACCCTGCTGGTTGACCTCGACTCGCAATGCAATACCAGCCAGTACGTGCTGGGCGCCGAAGCCGAGAGCCCGGAAGACAATATTGCCGATTACTTCCAGCAAACCCTCGGCTTCAGCCTGTTCAACCGTGAGCCCATGGATTTCGTCCATGACACCGGCTTTGAAAACCTGTACATCATTCCCGGCCACCACGATTTGCTGGACATTGAATCCAAGCTCCAAAGCAAGCACAAGATATACAAGCTGCGCGACCTGTTGGACAAGCTGGAAAAGACATTCGATCGCATCTATATCGACACCCCCCCGGCCTTCAACTTCTATTCGCTGTCGGCACTGATCGCGGCCGACAAGGTGTTGATACCCTTCGACTGCGACGACTTCTCGCGCAAGGCCCTTTACGCGCTGCTGGCCAATATCCAGGAAACCCAGGAAGACCACAGCGAAGACCTGGCGCTGGAGGGCATCGTGGTCAACCAGTTCCAGCCCCGCGCCAACCAACCCCAGCGCATCGTCGACGCCCTGGCCGAGGAAGGCCTGCCACTGTTCGCAAGCTATCTCTGCTCTTCGGTCAAAATGCGGGAGTCCCACGAAGCGTCGGAGCCCCTGATCTACCTGGCGGGGGGGCACAAATTGACCCAGCAGTTTATTGCCCTGTTTGAGGAGATCGAAGGCGTTGAGGTAGGCGTCGAGCAGGCCCAGACCGCCGGAGCCTGAAGCTGGGAATCAGGATCGGTGCGGTGCGGTTAACCAAGCAACCACTGCCGCAACTGCTGCCGGTTGCCATGCAGGTAGCGCTTGACCGAGTCGACGATCGCCTGGGTCTGACGATCCAGTTCCAGGTTGACCCGGTCGCCAACGGCCTTCTCGCCAAAGGTGGTAACGCGCAGGGTTTCAGGAATGAGACAGACCGTGAATTGCGCGTCTTCAGGCTGGTAGCGGGCAACGGTGAGACTACAGCCGTTGAGGCCGACATAGCCGCGCTGGAACACATACGGCACCAGCGCCGGCGGCAGGCGAAATAGCAGTTCACGGTTGTTTTCCGGCGCCTCCACGCCGATGATTTCAATGGCGGCGTCGATGTGCCCTGACATGGCATGGCCACCGATCTCATCGCCATAGCGGGCGGAGCGTTCTATATTCACCCGGTCACCGGCCTGCAGATCGCCCAGGGTGGTTTGCTGCAGGGTCTGCTGCATGACATCGAACACCAGTTGCTCGCCCCGGATAGCCGTTACGCTAAGGCAGACGCCATCCACGGCCACGCTCGCCCCTATCTGTATATCCCGGCAACGCTCACTATCGAGGGAGATAGTGAGGGTATGTAAGCCGGTCTTCTTTTCGATGGCGACGATGGGAAAGCTGCCCTGGACGATTCCGGTATACATGGCGGCTATTTCTCCAATCGGCTGGCGATGATCGCCCGCGCCCGATCCCGCAGTTGATCGGGGGATGAGCTCCGCACCTCGTCGAGGCCTATCGGCGGGTGAATGATCATCTCGGCCTTGCCGGGGCGCAAATCCATGCCATCGGGGGGCAGTATCGTATCGACATGGGTCAGGGTGATGGGCAGGATAGGCAAGTCGAGATCCTTCGCCATGAGGAACGCCCCGCTTTTGAACTTCTTCAGCTTACCGTCGCGACTGCGGCTACCCTCGGGGAAAAAGAGGATGGAGACGCCCGGCTCCAGGTCGCGCTTTACAGCCTCCAGTTGCTGCAGGGCAATCTCACGATTGGAACGGTCGATGAAAATATGCCCCATCATGGCACAACCGGAGCCGATCAGGGGTACCTTGCGCAGCTCCTTTTTCATCACCCACTTGAGATCGAGATCCAGCCAGCCGTACAAAATGGGTATATCCATCAGGCTCAGGTGATTGGCCACTACGATGTAAGACGGATTGAGGGGCAGGTTCTCTTCACCAAAAACCCGCAGCTTGGCGGGTACCAGGTACATCAGCTCCCGGGCCCACATGCCGGCAAACCAGCGGCTCGCCAGGCGCGGGCTGAAGGGGGCAACGACCATTACCCCGATGAAATTGAACAGGGTTACCAGGCCCAGGGCGGGAATGTAGATCAGCCACTTGTAAATAGAGTACAGGTTCATCGTTTTCGTTCCATGGCCAGGCGAGGCCATTGCAAACCGGACCCGCCTGCATCGGGGATGCGCGCACTTCGACGACGCTTACCGTTGTTCGGTGCCGATTGTACTCAGTAAGGGTTGTACAATGCCACCACCACGCTGATTGATGACCACAATGCTATCAGCAGTGCGCGCCGCAATAACTCCGCCGCCTGGCTGCGCCCCCGCTGGCGATGATATTGCCGGATGTACCAAAATCTCAAGAGCAACCCCAGCAGAAATATCAGCACCAACCAGCCCGCGGGCACCTTGATCGCCATTGCCGCCAGCGCCGTCGCAAAAAATGCCAAAGCCGCCAGCCACTGCCCCGGGTGCTGCCCGAAGCCTGTGATTTCCTTCGGCAGGGCGCCAAGCAACACGGCACTGTAGGCCGCAAAGATATAGCCCAGAAACGTGAGTCCCGGCTCCTGCAATAGCCAGACGGCGATCCCGATCACCGCCATCGGCAGCAGAAGCGGGTATACCGTCGCCTGCTGGCGTCGCAGTGTGGCGGGGTCGTCAGCCAAAACGCGGGTCCGCGACAAAGGGGTTGGAGCGCCGCTCGCGGCCAAAGGTCGAGGTGGGCCCATGGCCGGGTATGAACGTGACGTCGTCGCCGAGGGGCCAGAGCTGCTCGCGGATGGATTTGATTAAGGTGGCATGGTCGCCGCGGGGAAAGTCAGTGCGGCCGATCGAGCCCTGGAACAGGACATCCCCCACCTGGGCCAAGCGCGCACCCGCATGGAAAAAAATGACATGGCCCGGGGTATGGCCGGGGCAATGCTTGACGCTGAGCTCCTGGGCACCGAATCTAACGGTATCATTATGCTGGAGCCAGCGATCGGGCTCGAAGGCCTCCACCCGCTGCATACCAGCCATCTCGCACCAGGCCGGCAGTTGGTCGATCCAGAAGCGGTCGTCTTCATGGGGCCCTTCAATAGGAATGCCGAGCCGGGAGCGCAGGGCGTCGGCGCCGCCACAGTGGTCCATGTGCCCGTGGGTGAGGAATATTTTTTCAGGTTCGACCTGCAGGCCCTCCAGCCTCGCAACAAGCCGATCGACCTCCCCGCCCGGATCGACGATGGCGGCCTTGCCGGTGTCCTCGCAGATCAACAAGGTACAATTCTGTTGGTAGAGGGTCACTGGCTCGATCACATATTTCATACACACTCCCCTGATGCTTCGATTGTCGCAAAATTGTACTGTCGCCCAGGGCCGGCGATCATTCGCGGCCCGGTTGCTCTTCCTGCTGTTTCTGTTGCATCTGCCACATCGTCCAGTAACGCCCCTGCTGCGCCATCAGGTGAGCGTGGGTGCCACTTTCAACCACTCTACCATCATCCAGTACGATGATATTGTCGGCATCGACCACTGTCGACAGCCGGTGTGCAATCACCAGGCTGGTGTGGCGCGCCGATACCTCGCGCAGCGCCCGCAGGATAGCGCTTTCAGAGGCTGAGTCCAGGGACGAGGTCGCTTCGTCGAAGAGCAGGATGCGCGGCTTCTTGAGCAACATCCTGGCGATGGCAACCCGCTGTTTTTCTCCCCCTGATACCTTCAATCCCCGCTCACCCACCCGGGTCTCCAGCCCCGCCGGCAGGCTGTCGACGAAACCCTTGAGGTGGGCGAGTTCGATGACGCTGTCCAGTTGGTCTTCACTCGCGCCAGGGCGGCCATAGGCAATATTCTGCCGCAGGGTGTCATTGAACAGCACCGTATCCTGCGGCACCACACCGATCGCGGATCGCCAGCTATGCTGCTTGAGGTCACGAATATCGACACCGCCGACCCGAATCGCGCCGCTGTCGACGTCGTAGAAACGGAACAGCAAGCGACCGAGGGTTGATTTACCGGCGCCACTGGCGCCGACGATGGCTACCTTTTGCCCCGGCTCAACCCTGAAGCTGAGGCCTTTCAAGATAGGCCGTTGGGGATGATAGCCGAAGCAAACCTGGTCGAACTCCAGGCCATCCAGGCTATCGTCACAGCAGCCCGCTCCCGGCCGATCGACCACCCTGGGCTCGATATCCAGCAAGCCAAACATGGCCTCGACATCGGTAAGCGCGCGGCGCAGCTCACGGTATACGAAACCGAGAATATTCAGGGGTACAAACACCTGGAACATAAACGCATTGACCATCGCCAGGTCACCCAGGGTCATATCGCCGTTGGCCACCCGCACGGCGGCCAGCCACATCGCCAGCGTGACACTGCCTGCAATAATCAGCGCCTGGCCGCTGTTAAGCACCGCGAGGCTGTAGAGGTTGACCACTTTTGCGTCTTCCCTCGCCTGCAGGTTCTGCTCATAGCGCTGTGCCTCATAGCGCTCGTTGTTGAAGTACTTCACCGTTTCATAGTTCAGCAGGCTGTCGACCGCGCGCTGGTTGGCATCGCTGTCACGCTGGTTGGCAGTGCGTATCAGAACCGTGCGCCGGTTGGTCATCCACACGGAAAATGCGATGTAGGAAGCGACCCCGGCGAACACGATAAGCGCAAAGTAGACGTCTGCGGTAAATGCAATGACAACAGCCACCAGGATCACTTCAATGAGGATGGGCACGACGCTGAACACCACTGAGCGCAGCAGGAAGCTGATGCCATTGGTACCGCGCTCCATATCCCTGGAGATACCGCCGGTTCGACGTTCAAGGTGGAAGGACAGATCCAGCTCGTGCAGGTGGCGAAACACCGCAAGGCTGATCTGTGACAGCGAACGCTCCGCGACCCGGGCGAACACAGCGTCACGCAACTCGCCAAAAAAGACGGCGCTGAAGCGCAGTACACCGTAGGCCAGCACCAGGCCCATGGGCACCAGAATAAGGTCGAGGCCCGGTTGCAGGCTGGGGTCCAGCGCATCAACGATATACTTGAGGCTAACCGGCACCAGCACGTTGGCGACCTTGGCCACCACCAGGAAAGCCAGCGCCACCATCACCCTCGCGCGGTACTGCCAGAGGTAAGGCAACAACCGGGCGATCACCCGCCAATCGTGACCGTCAGCGGGCTCGGGGTATGAAGCTTGCATGTGTCGCATCGCGTGCGCCTGGATCGAGGTAGCGGGATGTGGCGGCTGCAGACAGTTCGACCGGGCAAGGCACGGCAACGCACCGGCGCACCTGGCGCCGCAGGCGAGCTGTCTGGACAAAGCGCGCGATTATAACAAACGTTCGGCCACTTCGCGCATACTCGTCACCCGCGGGTGCTCACCCTAGCTGTATTTGAGGGCTTCGTAGTGTGGTCTAAACTTCATCCATCGGCAGCACGGAACTGATAATGTCAATCGAATGGAAAGCAGAAGGCAAGACCGCTCTGGTGCTCAGCGGCGGCGGTGCCCGTGGTGCCTACCAGGTTGGGGTGCTCAAGGCGGTGGCCGACCTGTTCCCCAAGCGCAGCCGGAACCCGTTTTCGATTATTACCGGCACCTCCGCCGGTGCCATCAATGCCGTGGCCATTGCCGCCTCGGCCAACAACTTCCGGCTGTCCATCAAAAAAGTCGAAAAGATGTGGACCGACCTGTCGGTTGAGAACGTCTACAATGCCGATGCCGCCCATATTGCCCTGGGACTGCTGAAGCTGTTCATGTCGCTGTTCAACGCCGGCATCAGTAACAGCCGGCCGCTGTCGCTGCTGGACAATGCGCCATTGCGGGACCTGTTGCGCCACTCCATCCAGTTTCGCAACATCCAGTCCCGAATCGATCGCGGCTACCTGGACGCTGTGGGCATTACCGCTTCGTCCTACCACAGTGGCGAGAGCGTGACTTTTTTCCAGGGCAACACCAATATCAGCAAGTGGCACGCTGCGCGCAAGGTTGGCGTGCCGGCGGTGGTGAGCATAGAGCACCTGATGGCATCCTCTGCCCTGCCCACGATATTCCCGGCCGAGCTGATTGGACGCGAATATTTTGGCGACGGTGCCCTGCGCCAGCTCTCCCCCATCAGCCCGGCCCTGCGCATGGGCGCAGAACGCGCCATGGTGATTGGCGTCAGTGGCAACTCACCCGCCCCGGAGAAACCGGACGCCCCCGTTCACTCCCCCTCGCTGGCGAAAATAGTTGGACATATTTTCAACAGTGCGTTTCTCGATACACTGGATACAGACCTCGAAAACCTGGTGAGGATTAACGAACTGGTTGGCATTATTGAAAACGAAAGGACCCGTCACTACGCCGCGAACATGCGGGTGATAGACCTGCTTTGCATCGAGCCGTCCATCGAGTTCGATAAAATCGCTGAAAGACACGTGCAGGACCTGCCCAGAACCATGCGCGCAATATTGCAGGTCACCGGGGCGACCAAGCGCGGCGGAGGCGGCAGCCTTGCCAGCTACTTATTGTTCGAAGGGAACTTCTGTCGCGACCTGATTCAGCATGGCTACGAGGACGCCATGGAACAGGAAGCCGTCATCAGGCACTTTTTTGCCCTCTGATCTGCGCGCCCGGCCGGGCTCAGTGATGGGGGGCGGGCATGTTGTCCGCGCTTAGAGCGACTCCTCCTCACCCACATAGACGATTCTCGGATAGGTGACCCATTTGAAGACCTGCTCATGCCCGCAGATGATGCAGGCATGGGGATTCTCGCCGGTTTCAGGATTGAGCTCCCCTTTCTTCTCCATCATGCCATGACCGCACGCATCGCAAACGTAATTGACTTCGATAGTTTTTACCGGGCGTTTGATCTCTGGCATTTGGCCCTCCGCTATAAGCCATCTATCACATCAGCCGCGCGTAACACAGGGTGTTGAGAACCTGCTTCGCCCCGAAAACAATAGCAGCAGCGCAGTAACGCCCACTATAAGTCTTTTTGTCGGGTGGCACAAAACCGCAGGGTTTTTGACCTGGCGCAAGCCTTTTCACTTATTTTACTTGTGGGTACTTGAAAAGCCATTAGCCCACCCCTATTTCGGAGATAAGGACCTGAAGTCCCAGGTGAATTCAGCAGACATTATGAAGGAGAGACAGCATGAACTTGATACCCAGAGACAGCATCACCGACTTTAGCCGGTTTTTTGATGATTTTTTCCCGGTCAGCCGGATGTCGGGCGATAACGGCAACGCCTTTTTGTCACCCCAGGTCGATATCAAGGCGGACGACGACCAATACAGCATCATCGTTGATGTGCCGGGAGTCAAGAAAGAGGACATCCACGTCACACTGGAGGACGGGGTGCTAACCCTCGAAGCGGAGCGTCACGAAGAAAAAACTGAAGAAGACAAAGGCAAGGTGATACGCAAGGAGCGACGAACCGGGAAATATACGCGCAGTTTCAATGTGGGCCGCGATGTGGCGGTGGAGGATATCTCCGGCAACTTCGAAAACGGTGTCTTGACCATCACCGTGCCCAAGGCCGCGTCGAAGCCACCGGTGACCAAGCGGGTTGAGATCAGCTGATACCCGCTGTTGTTTACACGACGCGGTGGATGTGGGTCACCGCGTCTCTCAGGAGCCGGCGTTCGCCACGCAGGAAACGAGCCCGGGCTCAGCACCAGTAACCAGGCAGGAGTTCGTGTTATGGACTACAAACAGGAATTGGAGAAGATACTCGCTTATCTGAAGCAGGAACGCGATGAGATAAACCTGAAGTTGCACCTTGGCCAGCAAGAGCTCCGCGATGAGATGGCAGACCTTGAGAAGCAGTGGCAGGAGCTTCGCCAGCGTGGTGGCAGGGTGCTGAATGCAGCCGATGAGTCCTCGGAGGACGTCGCGGCAGCCCTGACCTTGCTGGGCAATGAAATCAAGGCCAGCTATGAAAAGATCAAGGACTCGCTGAAAGGATAAACCAGCCTGCGCAAACGCTATCGATGCTTACAACTCGTCGCTTGGGCTCGACCGTGCCTGCCCTCGACCGTGCCTACCCTCTTCCGTGCCTACCCTCTTCCGTGACTACCCTCTTCAACAACGTCGCCCTGCCACGTTTGTTGCCTCGAGTCCCATGGTAATCCATGCGCCAGGGAGGGGAGCTGTTCGCACCCATATGGCTAGGAAGCGGTGGGGTATGGCAGCTAGAACTGATCCAGCAGATAGCGAATAAGATCGGTGGTGGTAACGATGCCGGCCAGCTTACCCTTGTCGTCGACGACCATTACCGAGTGCAGGGAGCTGTCCTGCAATACCGATGCGGCGTCCTTGACCGTGGCTTTTGTTGTCAGGGTCTTGATATCACTGTTCATCACATCGCGAATTGAAAACTGGTGATCCAGCATGGCATCGGCCATGCGATCATCGGTACCGTCGACATTGAAGATCAACTTGAAGATATCGTTAGTAGATATGATGCCCACCGGCGTGCGGCCGTCGAGCACGGGCAGGTGGTGGATAGGGTGCTGCTTGAACAGGCGATTGACATCGCTCAACTTCTGCCCGGTGTGCACCGACACCACGTCGCTGGTCAGGATGCTGTTTATGCTTTCATTTTTTTTCATGTAAACCCCTGGATAGTCCTTGCTCACCGCTCCCTCGACCGCTGGGTCGGCCCCAAACCGGTAATAACGATGAGACGCGAATTGGAATAGGAATGAGCGTGAATTGTAACGCAAGCTTCTGCGATGTAGCTTGCGCTATATCAATTACGTATCATTACCCGGGTCGCTGGCAGGTTTTGCCAGGCTAACTTTCAACTCAAAGCACCCATACCCCCGCCATGAAAGTTCTCTACGCCATCACCAACCACGGCTTTGGCCACGCAACCCGGGCCTGCACGATTGCTGGCCTGCTACAACGTCAATTCCCCCAAATTGACATCACTTTTTCTACTGCAGTCCCCGCCGACGCGATGCAGCGCTTCGCGGCCACCGGTGCCATCGAGCTCCTCGAGCTGCGCCAACAGGACTACGAGCCCGGCTTGATCCAGCGCACCTGCTTTGAGCTCGACGCGGCGGCCACGCAATCCCGCTACCGGCAATTGGCCGGGCAGCTTGAGCAGCGCGTCGCCAGCGAGGCTCAATTCCTGGCGACGCGGGGGTTCGACGCGGTGCTCTCGGATGTGGCGGCGATACCGGTTGCCGCGGCGGCGCAACTGGGCCTGCCGGCCGCCGTGATTGGCAACTTCAGCTGGGACTGGATACTGGAACCGCTGTTCGAGGGCCAGCCGGATCTGCTGAGGTATCTCGAGGTCATGCGCCAGCAGTATCGCCAGGCGGCTATGTATTTCAGGCTACCGCTTCATGCCGAGCAGCATCCGTTTGAGCGCGCCCAGGAAGCACCACTGATTGGACGTCGTTCCCGCCTGCCCCGCGACGCGGTACTTTCACGCCTGGGCATCAGCGACGACCATCGTCCGCTGGTTCTGGTGGCGGTAGGGGGCTGGGAGGCGGCCGCAATCGGGGGCATCGAGATCGAGGGCTGCAGCGATTACCAATTCCTGGTGGTGGGCGATTTACCCATCAGCGCGCCCGATACCACCGTTCTCAACCTGCCCTTCAGCCTCGGCGCCGGCATCAGTTTTCAGGACCTGGTTGCCGTGGCTGATGCCGGCGTCGTCAAGCCCGGCTACGGGACCTGCGCGGAATTTATTGTCAACGCCGGCAGGATGGTCGGTATCACCCGCAATGATAACCGTGAGGCGCCGGTGCTGGCCGCAGCCACCGGCCGCCATATACCCTATTGCCCGCTTTCACTGGAGAACTTCTTCAGTGGCAACTGGCAAGCGACGCTGGACCGTATTACAGCGTCACCGCGCCAGCCCTTTACAGGCGAGGACAAGGAGCTGTCGCACTTTGCCCGGTCCATTTTCGATTGCATTAGCCACTGACGGCCTCCCAGCCAAGGAAAAAACGCACCCTAGACTGGGTCTGGCAGCATTCGCAGAACAGCATCACGCTCCCCCCCCACCGCTGCCAGGGAACACTGCCAGGGGAAGAGCCGCGCTACAACACAATCTATTCTTCAGGCCGCCGGGCTATTCTTCTGCCAGGACTTTGGAGAAGGAAAACGCACCGCGTAGATCTCCCTCCTTGAAACCGGTCGCCTGGTCATCCGGGTAATGTATTGCCAATGCTTCGGCGACCTCGGGCGCTAGCTGCTCACCGTGACAGTTGAGGCACAGCTTGCCGGTCATGATCGGCTGCATATAGGAGAAAATCTTGCCATTGTCGGTATCTCGCACTGTGGCAACCACTATCTCCGCCGGCGTTTTGCCGGCTCCCAACTGCCGCTGCATCTGCTCCATCTCGCTGCGCTCCCAGTCACTGGGGGCGTTGGCTGGATTGCGAACCTTCAGCGCCGTACGCGCCACAACCCAGCCCTCGCTGGAAAGTTCTTCGGCGATCGCCGGGGCATCGACTTTGCACACGTCAATCGCGCGCACCGGTCCGCCGCTCGTCATCGCCTGGGTCAACGCCCCCTTGAGGTTTTTCTGGAAGTCGCCGGCGAGGGTTTGTGCCTGCGTTATCAGGTCTTCCTGCGCCATGGATTGCGCCAGTACCTGGGTAGTACCACCCAGTAGCAGCCCCAGCATCATGCACTTTTTCCATCGATAAAACACGGCGTTCCTCCTGGCAATGTCCTTGTCATGTTTCCAGTTACAGGAGCCAGTATTGTAACGCCAAAGCCCGCCCGGGTGTTGCCACTTGCGGGAGATTCCTTGTTGCCGCCGACAATCCGTCAGGGGGCGGGATACGGGCAAAAAAAAGGCTGCCCAGCGCAAGCCAGACAGCCGTTTGTTGCTGGAGATAGCGGCTATTTTTCCAGTTGCAGCATATATTCCGCCACTTTGAGACGCAGTTCGGGGGAGAGATAGTCCTGGGGTGGCATCTCAGGATAGTCAGGCCGGATCTTGGACGGCCTGGCAATGAACTCCGCCAACCCCTCGGGATCGTCGTGATACAGCGCCTGAATCACCATTGCCGCAGGGCCTATCATGCGCAGGTTGTAAGCATGGCAGCCGGCGCAGATCCCGTTGTACAGATGTGCGGCGCGATCCTGGTCATTCTCGATGAGGCGTGCCGGCGCCGGCTCCGGCAATTGGTAGCTCACCACATCGGCTGTGGTCGCTCGATCGCAAACGCCCCATTTCTTGGTGCCGTAGGTGCGGTAAGCTTGCTGGTTCAGCATGCAATTGTCTTCTTCCCCTGCGCTGCCAAGCGCCATGATATCGGGGCCCGTTGTACTGAGCCGGGTCGCCATCAGCGCCCTAACCTCGGCCACCGGGTCATTACCGTTGTTGATCATGAAGTTATCCAGCACCTGAATGTTGTCGGGGTTGGGCTCGGATTCGGGGTCGCTGGAGACATTGGTAATGAAAGACAGGTCAGTAATGACCAGGCCGAAGCTGTTGTTGCCGGAGATAATATTGCCCTCTAAGACGACGTCGTCAGCCGCCATAATGAGAATGCCGGTACCGACCGGCACCCCGGACACGATAGACCCCGGCGCACCGAAATTTGGCGTATTGTTGTTAACAACGAAGTTATTGCGAATGACGACATCGTAGGTCGTCTTGATGGGTAGGCCGGGGGTAATGAAGGTAAGAATCCCGGCGGTGTTATTGTGGGCGTAATTGTTCTCTACCAGGGCATGACGCGAGTTTTCGATCTCGATTCCCGCCACGCTGTCGAACACTTCATTGTGGCGCACATCGACGTTGTCGCACATTCCCACGTAAATTGCCGCGTCCTCGATGCCGCTGAGCACGTTGTATTCGATCAGGCCGTTGACCCCGAACTGGGGAAAGATCCCGTACACGCCGGCGTCTATGACCCAGTTATTGCGGATCACATAGTTATTGCCGGACTGCCCCATGATGGCATTGCCCTTGTACTCGACAATCTTCAGTCGCTCGATGGTGATACCGTTACCTGAGTAGAGTATCGCGTCGTTACGCAGCTTCTCGCCCTCAAGCACCGGCCACTTGCCCTTCTGGACCACACCGCGCAGGGTGATATCGTCCTTGTCGATGTAGACGCTCTCCTTGTAACTGCCGGGGTACACCAGAATGGTGTCTCCGGGCTGGGCCCTGGTGACGGCGTCCTGGATGGACTCGCCGTCCTTGACCTTGATTTCAGCCGCAAGACACGACCACGCCGGCACCAGCAGCGCCGCGAACAATAAATACTTCAGGGTTTTCATGGATGACTCTCCTGTACCAATTCGAGCGGCTTCGTCACGGGTGCAAGGCCAGAGGGCACGGTCTCGGGGATCCTGGGTTTGTAACCTTCATCGGTGAGCGTGTGCAAAAAATCGACGAGGCTATCCAACTCTGCATCGCTGAGCTGGGGCTCCCAGATATGCCAGTGGAGATAGAGGTTTTCCCCCTCGGGCAGTGCATGACCGCGGCCACCGGTGTAGAACTCAACGGTCTCCCGCAGGGTAGCAAAGCGGCCCGAGTGCATGTAGGGCGCGGTCAGGGCAACATTGCGCAACGAGGGCACCTTGAATCCACCGCGCAGTTTCGGGTCACCGGTCGGGCCCTGGGCACCGATATCCAGCGCCACGCCATCAGGCTCCGGCGTGCCAATGACCGCAATCTGCTGGTTCGAGAATAACGGCGGGGTGTGGCACTCGGCGCAGCGGGCAACAAAGGAGCGAAACACGTTGAGACCCTCGATCTCAGGCTCCGTCAGCGCCTCGTGAAAACCGTGGGCATACATATCGTAGCGGCTGTTGAGCGAAACCAGGGACGCCTCGAAAGCGGCTATCGCAGTGTAGATTTGATCCAGCGTAATTGGAGAGACGCCAAACGCCTGCTCGAACAAACTGACATAGGCGGGTATAGACCGCAGGGTTTTCCGCAAGGCCTCGGGTGTGGTTCCCATTTCGTTGTCGGCAAATAGCGGACCCTGCATCTGCTCCTCCAGGCTGGACTTACCCCCATCCCACATGAAGCGCTGCTGCAGGCCTACGTTCCACAAACTGGGGGCAGAGCGTTGTACCGGCTTGTTATCGATACCAATGCTGTGGGCCCTGCCATCGGCAAAGCCCTGATCGGGATTATGGCAACTGGCACAGGCTACCGTATCGTCAGCAGACAAAACCGGGTCAAAAAACAGCAGGCGCCCGAGGTCGATCTGCTGCGGTGTGAAACCGTCCCTGATCGCGGGTAAGCCGGTCTTCAGGCCACCGACTCCTGCATCCTGGATGGAGGGATACCCGCGGTAGAGACTGCGCAATCTGCAACGCTGCTCGCGATCCGCGACGAACCCTGCGGGGCAATGTTCTGCCAGCTTCCACTGCGGGGCAGTCGGGGCACCCGAGTCGAGGCCAGCGACAGCCCCGGCCCAGGCCAGCCCCGCCACAGCAAAACCAATAAAACCTGTCAGGCGCCGGGGCATTACTTGACCCCGACGGCCCGGGACTGAATGTACGCTATGACGTTATCGATGACAGTGTCATCGGGCAGGACCCCTGACATCATCTGCATCTGTTTACCGTATTTATCATCGCTGTGGGTGCCCCGGTAGCCTTTACCAAAGTTGCCATACTGCTTTACCAGGTACCAATCGTCGATACCCGCCAGCCGGGGGGCATTCAACAACACATTGCCCTGCCCGCCCGGCCCATGGCAAGCACCACAAACCATATCGTAGTGGTCGCGACCCTTGGCCGGCACACCCTCGACAGTGGTCTGCGGGGGGACATCGGGCAGGGTATCGATATGCTCAACCACGGCATCGATGGCAGCCTCATCGGGCAGTCCCTGGGCGACAGCCATCATCTGGGCGCCGTCGGCGTCACCGTCTGCAGCACCGCGAATCCCGGTTTTGAAATTGAGCAACTGACGCTTGAGATACCAACTGTCCTGGTTGACGAGGGATGGTGCTTGCAGGCTTTGCGTACCCTGGCCCTGGTCGCCGTGGCAACTTGCACAGCTTGCCCAAATTGCCGCGCCCCCCTGTGCGGCGGCAGCGGCCACTTCAGCGGCCTGCTGGGAATTGGCTCCAACTTGGCTATCACCGGCCCCGTCACCCCCGCAAGCTGCGAGTGACAACAGAGCGCCAGCCAATGCGACCCATAGAGGTCTGTTGATATCCAGGACCATTACACAGTTCTCCTGCAACGGCTATCGCCGCCGTCTATCACTTGGGGTTTGATTGGAATGTTTACATTGTAGCGGCAGGCTCGCATAAATCTTGCACATTTCACGATTTTGCTGTGGTTAAGGTGGATCCTGCAGGATATTCCAGCATGTTACGCAAGGCGCGCCCGAACCGGTCTCGACATACCCAGCAGCCTGGAGAGCTGCAGCGGCGTCGCCGGTTTCAGGCACCCGGGCGTTATTCACTGGCGGCCATTACCTGTCGAATCAAATCGAATTCAAAGCCCCGGTACTGCAGGAATCGCATTCGCTTCGCGCGCTCTTTCGGGTCACGTATCGGCCTACCCTCAAACTTGCGCCGGTAAAGCTCCCGCAGGCTTGCCAGCCAGTCGATACCGGCCTCCCAAAGCATCTCGCGCAGCAGCGCCTCGTCAATCCCCCGCTGGTTCAGCTCCCTGCCAATACGCTGGGGACCCTGGCCCTGCCGGGTCCTGGCGCGCACAAACACCTCGCAGAAGCGCCGGTCGCTCTGCAGGCCGGCGGCAGCGAGGGCGTCCAGTTGCAGGGCAATTGCCTCGCCGTCAACAAACCGCCGGCCAAGTTTGGCGGCGAGTTCATGTCGGCTGTGCTCTCGTTGCGCCAACAGACCGATGGCGGCCCGGCGAATATCCGCTGGGCCACTGGCTTTTGCTTCTGGCATGGCGTCTTGGCAGGTACTCAGGACTCGACTGACTCCTCGAGGGCATCGGCCTGCTTATCTGCCTTGGAGCCTGCCTTGGGGTCCGGCACGGCAAGAAGTTGCTGGCGGATAGCCATTTCAATTTCCCGTAAAACCTCGGGATTTTCCTCGAGGTAGCGGCAGGAGTTGGATTTTCCCTGACCAATGCGGTCGCCGTTATAGCCATACCAGGCGCCCGATTTATCGACCAGCCCCAGTTTGACACCGAGATCGATCACTTCCCCGGCGCGATTGATTCCCCTGTTGTAAAGAATCTGGAACTCCGCCTGCTTGAACGGTGGCGCCACTTTGTTTTTGACAACCTTGACCCGGGTTTCGTTACCCACCACCTCGTCGCCTTCCTTTACCGCGCCTATGCGCCGAATATCCAGCCTCACCGAGGCGTAAAACTTGAGGGCATTACCGCCCGTGGTAGTCTCGGGGTTGCCGAACATAACGCCGATCTTCATACGAATCTGGTTGATGAAAATCACCAGGCAGTTGGCATTCTTGATATTGCCGGTCATTTTGCGCATTGCCTGGCTCATCATGCGAGCGGCCAGGCCCATGTGGCTATCCCCGATTTCGCCCTCAATTTCCGCCTTGGGTGTCAACGCCGCCACCGAGTCGACGACGATGAGATCGATGGCTCCGGACCGGACCAGCATATCGGCGATCTCCAGCGCCTGCTCCCCGGTATCGGGCTGCGATACAATCAACTGGTCGAGGTCGACGCCGAGTTTTTCAGCGTAGGACGGGTCCAGCGCGTGCTCTGCGTCGACAAAGGCGCAATTCCCACCCTGCTTCTGGCATTCCGCGATCGCCTGCAGGGTAAGCGTGGTCTTGCCGGACGACTCCGGACCGTAGATTTCTACAATGCGACCCTTTGGTAAGCCACCAACCCCCAGGGCGATATCCAAGCCCAGGGAGCCGGTTGAAATTGCGGGTATGGCCTCCCTGGCCGCCTGCCCCAATTTCATTACCGAGCCCTTGCCGAACTGGCGTTCTATCTGGCCAAGTGCCGCGTCTAGTGCTTTTTGCTTGTTCTGGTCCATTGGTCAATCTCCGTGAAGGCGTGTCATATCGTTTCAGTCGTGTCTCACACCGTGGATTTTGCGTGTGAGTCACCCGGGTCGGCACAATGCCTGTTTTGGTTGCTCTGTTGTTTGATTGCTCTGATGAACGGGGGCGTACGCTTCAGGTTAGGCAGTTTCTCTGAAACGGCGCTTCCCATTCGCCATCCATGGCGACCGACTATGAGCGCATCACTCGGCGAACACATCACTCGGCTTTCCCAGTTTAACGACAGCCCGGCTTAGAGACGGAGCAGGTCGGGTCGCAATGTATACTGTACACATAAACAGTAGTACAGGCAATCCCTGCAGGCAAATTTCAGGTGAATGTTCAGGTCTGCGGTACACGTGGGAGCGGTATTGTAACCCAAACGGGAAGAGTTTCGAATCGCAACAGTCGGTGCCCGATCCTGACCGCAAGCACGCCGGCATTGCCCTTGTGTCAGCAGGTGGTTAAGGTGGACACTGGGCCCTGGAAACGAGATCCGCGAAGCAGGATCGACACGTTGCCGGGTCTGGCCCATGGGGCCAAGCAGTGCGGCAGGAGCCCGGTAACCCACGGGTTTTCCATAAACCAAACGCCAACGAGCAACACCGACACTATCATGACCGAAAACTTGCTGTTTATCCTCGCCGGAATCATTGTGCTGGGCAGCGCCGCCCAGTGGCTTTCATGGCGCCTCAACCTGCCATCCATACTCGCCCTGCTCGCTATCGGCATTGCAGTAGGACCGGTGTCCGGCTTGCTGAACCCCGATGAAGTGTTTGGTGATTTGCTGTTCCCGATGATATCGCTGGGAGTGGCCGTGGTGTTGTTCGAGGGCGGACTGACACTCAAGTTTACAGACCTGCGCGGCCACGGTGCCGCTGTCAGGAACCTGGTGAGTTGGGGGGCACTGCTCAACTGGTTGCTCATCGCCGCCGGTTGCTGGCTGCTGGCCGAATTATCAGCCAGCCTCGCCCTGTTGTTCGCCGCATTGATGGTGGTAACCGGCCCCACGGTCATTAATCCGTTGCTGCGCACCATGCGGGCCAAGGATGAGGTCAGCCAGATCCTGCGCTGGGAAGGTATCCTTATCGATCCTGTCGGCGCACTGCTGGCAGTGTTGGTCTATCAGGTTATCATCGCCGATGCGTCTTACCTGATCATCGTGCGCAGTGTGGTTGCTGGATTCTGCGCCGGCATTGCCGCAGGTGCGGCCCTGGCCTTTGCCATCCGCCGACACTGGATACCCGAGTACCTGCGCAATGTGGTCACCCTGTCGGCCGTGGTGATGGCATTTGCGATCAGCGAGTACATCGCCCATGAGTCAGGACTGCTGGCTGTCACGGTGATGGGCATCTGGATGGCGAACGCCCGCAACCTGGATGTGAGCGAAATCCTCAGTTTCAAGGAAAGCCTGTCGATTCTGATCATCTCTGCCCTGTTTATCGTGCTTGGGGCCCGTTTGAATCCCGCTGATATCGTTGCCACAGGCTGGCAGGGAGTCACCGTTCTAATGGTGGTGCTGTTGGCCCGCCCCCTGGTGGTGTGGGCGGCCATGGCACGTGGCGGCTACAGCTGGCAGCAAAAGGCACTGGTATCCTGGGTCGGCCCCCGGGGTATCGTCGCGGCATCGGTATCCTCGGTGTTTGCGGAAAGGCTGCTGGCTGCAGGCTACGCGGATGCTTATTTGCTCGTGCCCCTGGCCTTCCTCGTCATCCTGGTCACCGTGGTTATGCAGAGCTTTACCGCACGACCCGTGGCACGGTTGCTCGGCCTGATGGAAGCAGAGCCCAAAGGCGTCCTTATCATCGGTGCCAACTCCGTCGCCAGGAGTATCGGCAAGGCACTGCTCGAACAGGGTTTCAGGGTCAAGCTCACCGACACTACCTGGTCTGAACTGCAGGCGGCGCGCATGGAGGGCCTGGAAACATACTATGGCAACCCGGTTTCGGCCCATGCCGACCAGCATCTGGAACTGGCCGGTATCGGGCGACTGCTGGCGATGTCGAGGCGCCCCGAGCTCAATACCCTGGCCTGCATGAAATACCGGATCGAGTTCGGGCACAGGCGCGTTTTTACCCTGCTCAACGCCCGGGAAAAAGACGCCACTGACAAGCAGCGGGTCGAGCAAAAATATCGTGTTCCGCGCCTGTTCGGAAACAATGTCAGCCTGCAAAAGCTCTCGAGCCTGATCGCCCAGGGCGCGGAAGTAAAAGCCACCCCAATCACGCGAGAGTTTACCTTCGACGCCTATCAGGCGGAAAAGCAGAAGCAGACGATATTGCTGTTCGGAGTCGACCATGATGGTAACCTGAGGCCCTTCACCGACTCCTCGGAACCGACGATCAGCGCGGGCTGGACGGTACTGGCGCTGGTACCACCCGATGAACACGAGAAAAAAGCGTAGCGCGCCGTAGCGGCAGGCTGGCCAGCCCCGGCTCAAGCATCGCGGTGCGCATCAAGCCGGGATAAACGAGTCGACGTGAACACGCCATCACCCTTCAGTAGCCGGTCAGGTAACGCGTCAGTCTGCGGCGGGCAACATCCGGCAATACCCGATCCAGCAAAGACCAGATGGTGGTCAGCGCACCAACAAAATAGCCGCTGCGCCCACCCTCGGCCGCGCGCTGCACCGCTGCTGCAACAAATTCCGGACTCAGATGTGAGCCGGTCTTTTCGGCCAATTGGGAGTTCAACTGATGGCCCATGGAGGTGTCGACGACCGGTGGCTTGATCGAGGTAACCCGGATGTCGTACTCGGCCCATTCGATATTCAGGGCCTCGGTCAAACCGTTGACGTAAAATTTGGACGCGCGGTAGACCGCCAACAGCGGCACCCCATGGATGCTCGATGCAGAGCAAAGGTTTACAACGGTTGCCCCGGGTGTTTGTCTGAGTTGGGGGAATGCCCCGTGGAGGACGTTGGTCAGCCCCTTGATATTGACCGCCACTATGCGCTCGTACTGCTGCGGGTCCAGCTCCTCGAATTTTCCGGACGACAATACCCCCGCATTGTTGACCAGCAGGTCCATTCGCCCCCCGGCATGGGCGGAAAAATGTCGCAGCGCTTCTGCAATCGGTCGTTGCTGGTCACGTCGCAGTGATGAGCGCACGCGTGGGGAAAACCGCCGGCGTCAAGCAATGCTACCGCCGCCGCAATGCTACCATAGTAGCCAGGGAGCCAAGCGTCGCCTGTGTTTAGGCGGGTGGGCTGTAACTTGTTCCAATCAACGGTAGACTAGCGCCAGCCCTCTGCCCGGAAGCCAATCGATAATAAAACCCATGCGCAGCCACTCACCCCCCCAATCCCGACCCAGGGCTTACTTGAACGCGCGCGGACGCTGGACTGCCCTTCTCCTGCTCCTGATCCTGTTCGGCGGTGCACGCGTTGGCGCTGCGGAGACCGTCGATGTGACCATCACCGGCGTCAAAGGGGCGCAGATGGATAACGTGCGCGCGCACATCAGCCTGCTCCAGCGCCAGCAGGACGAGGAACTCAGCGACCGCTGGGTGCAGCTACTGCACGAGGATGCTTCCGGGGAGATTCGCACCGCCCTGGAGCCCTTCGGTTATTACAACGTGGAGGTCAGCAGCGAGCTGGAACAACGCGACGGCCGCTGGTTCGCCAACTACAAGATCCAGCGGGGCGAACCGGTACGGGTGAGTAGCCTCGAGTTGAAATATACAGGTGACGGCGCTGATATGCCGAAACTGGTAGCGAAACTCGAAAAGTTCCGCCTTAAGGTGGGGGACCGGCTCGATCACGAGCGCTATGAAAGCGCCAAGGCCCGCCTGATTCGCAGTGCGGAAAACATGGGTTATGTGAGGGCACAGGCGGTCGATCACGAGGTTCTGGTAGACCCGGATGCGAACACTGCAGCAATCAGGCTGACCATAGACACCGGGCCCCGCTATTTCTACGGTGATGTCAGCTTCGAGCAGGATTTTCTTGACCCGGAGCTACTGGAGCGAACCGTCAGCTTGCAACCGGGCGAACCTTACGACCTGCGCGACGTAATCACTTTCCAGCAGGGTCTGCAGCTGACCAGTTGGGCATCGGTGGTCACCGTTGCACCGGACTTCGATAACGCCGAGAACGGCCAGGTACCGATCTCGGTGATCATGGAACCGGTTAAACCCAACCGCTACTCCATCGGCATTGGCTACGAGACCGACGTCGGGCCGCGCATATCCGCGCGCTGGAATCAGCGTCTCATCAACTCCGCAGGCCACCAGGCAGATGCCTTCCTGAGATTGTCACCGGTGTTGAGTACATTGCGGGGGGCCTACTATATTCCCGTCAACAATCCGGTTACCGATCGTTTCTCCACCAGCGCGGAACTCGAGCGCGAGGTGACAAACGATACCAACCGCCGCACCCTGAGCGGTGAATTCGCCTTCATACGACGCAGCATCGACGACAGGAATTTTTACAAGGCATTCCTGGAATACCGGGACGAGCGCTACGAAGTCGGTGATGACCCGACCGAGAAAACCCGACTGCTATCCCTTGGCTTCTCCCGCCGTTTCACCGAGCTCAAGTTCAAGCTGTTCCCGCAAACCGGGCGCAGCCTCGAATACGAGTTGCGCGGGGCCAGCAGTGCGATCCTGTCGGATACCAGCTACGCACGCCTCAGGGTTGCCGGCAAATACCTGTTGCCCATGGGCAAGCAGGGGCGCTTCAGGCTGGCCAGCGAGATTGGGGCTGCGTGGGTTGAGAACTTCGAAAAATACCCCACTTCATTGCGATACTTCGCGGGCGGCGACAGTTCTATTCGCGGATTCGAGTACAAGTCGCTGGGTCCGCTTGATGACAACGGGAATGTGACCGGTGGCAGAAATCTGTTGGTGGTGAGCGGCGAATATGACCATCGGATCAAACGACACTGGGTACTCGCGGGGTTCGTTGACGCCGGTAACGCTTTCAACGAATCAATGGACGATATCAATGTCGGCGCCGGGGTCGGTTTTCGCTGGCTGATGGAATTTGGCAGCGTGCGGGTGGATTTTGCCTGGCCGGTCAGTGACGAGGACCTGCAATTTTCGGACGCCATGTTGCACCTCGGTTTTGGAGCAGCACTGTGAAGCGCGCAATAGCCTGGACCCTGGGCACAGTTTTGCTGATGGTACTGCTACTGCTGGTAGCGGCGGGCTGGCTGCTGGGGAGCGATAGCGGCACCCGAACCCTGCTGCGGCAGCTTGACGCCATGGCCCCGGGGCTGACGATTGGTAGCAGCGAGGGTGACCTGCTGGGCCGTCTCGAGCTCAAACAACTCAAACTCGAGTGGGAGTCGGGGCAGATAGAAATTGAGCGCCTGTTGCTGAACTGGTCCCCGATGAGGCTGCTTGAGCGCGAACTGCTGCTGGATGAGTTGTCGGCCAGTGGCCTGGACTATAGTGGCAGGGAGGTGGACGTGGAGGTGGAGCAAGCCCCCGCCGAGCCGCTGCAATGGCCCATCGAACTGCCCAACCTTAAACTGCCACTCGACATCGTTATTCGCAAACTGGTGATCGACGACGTATCCCTGTTAACCGCGCCGGATGCCGAGCCGATCCAGATCGACTCTGCTGCGCTGGTCGCCCGCTGGGACAGCACGGGCATTACCATCGAAAGCCTGGAGGCAAGCGGCACCCACTATGAAGCCGCCATCAGCGGCCAGGTCAACCCGACCGGCGATTACGTGGTGAATATCAACAACCAACTGCGAATGATGCTGGCAGGCGACAAGCAGTTTGACCTCAAGGGCAGCATTGTCGGCAATCGCCACAGCCTGCAACTCGAGCAGATCCTCAGCGGTGCTGCCAGCGCCGGGCTCAGCCTGAACCTGCGCAGACCGCTGGTGGAGCCGGCGTGGACGGGCCAGATACGCCTTGTCGAGCTACCTTCCTCCCTGCTTGGCATGTCAGCACCGGTCACTATCGAGGGCAGCCTGGTCAGCTCCGGAGACTGGCCCAGGACCCAGCTCAGCAGCCAACTGGAAACCAGGAGCGAAATCGCACAATACCACCAGATCCAGATGCTCATCGAGGGCGAGGCGGATCTGCAGGAGCTTTCTGCCCGCGTGGAGAAGCTGGACCTGCTGCGCCACGAGTCGCCTATGCGCCTGTCGCTGCAGGGTGAAATGGCCGCTGACGAAACCCTGAATGTGACCGGTGACTGGAGCGACCTGCAGTGGCCGCTGCTTGGCCAGGCGGCGTTCAGCAGCAGCGAAGGCAAGCTGGCGGTTGAAGGCAGCCTGGATGACTACCGCTTTACTGCCGGTGTGCAAGTGGCCATGCCCGGCATTCCCGATGGCCAATGGCAACTGGCCGGCACCGGCGACCAGCAGGGCGTCGAGTTGCAGGCGCTCAAGGGGCAATTGCTCCAGGGTACGGTGGAGGCCGAAGGAACTTTCGCATGGGCGCCCGCTACCCGCTGGTCGCTGAGCGCGAGGGGCGCAGGCCTGCAGGCCAATAGCCTGGTACCCGAGCTCGACACCTCGCTTGCATTCACCGCCACCAGCGAGGGACTCATCGATGACAGCGGGTCAAGCCTGCAGCTGGTGTTGGAAAACATAGCCGGCACCCTCAATGACCAGACGGTAACGGGCAGCGGTGAAATCAATCACGACGGCGCCCAAACCGACGTTCGCCGTGTACAAATCGCCGTGGGCAGTGCCAGCGCGAAAGCCAGCGGCATACTCGGCACAAACTCGAACCTGCAGTGGTCGCTGCAGGTACCGAAGGTGCAGGACCTATTGCCCGAAGCGGGGGGCAGGCTGGCCTCCCAGGGCGAGCTCACCGGCCCGCTCAACGCACCGACTATCCGTGCCACACTGACAGCGGATGAGGTCAACTACGATGGACTGGACATATCGCGGCTGGCGGCGGATATCAACCTTGACCTGCAGGATAAAAATCCCTCATCCGTTACTCTCGATGGCTCCGAGCTGGTCATAGCCAACCAGCCCATCGAAGCCTTGCAACTTAAGCTCACCGGCTATGTTCGCGAGCACGGTATCCGCCTGGCGGTGAGCCAGCCCGACGATGCCCCGGCGGCGGCTGAGTTGATGCTGGAAGCACAGGGTGGCTACGCCGATGCGCTGTGGAGCGGTGCGCTGCAACAGCTGTCCCTGGTAGCCAGTCCTGTGGGTGACTGGCGCCTGCAAAAACCGTTTGCCCTGACCGCCTCGGCTACATCCGCAGGGGCCAAGCCGTTTTGTCTGCGCCAGCGCGAGGGGGCATCACTGTGTGCCGCAGGCGAGTGGCGCGCACAGGGTAAAACCAGTGGCAAGTTTGAGCTGAGCAATCTTTCACTGGCGCAATTTGCCGAGTATCTACCGGATACCATCAGCCAGGTCGGCGGCAAGCTGTCGGCTGAGGGCAAGCTGGAACAACAGGGCAATATCGATGCCCGGATAAAGGCCCGCGTATCTGCCGGCGAATTGGTGGTGCAGGACACGGCCGGCAAAGTCCTGCGTCTGGACCACCAGGGAGCGGAGCTCGACGTGTCGACAAAGGACAAGGGCGTGCAGGGCTGGATACGTTCACAGGTGGGCAACATGAGGCTGGATGCGAGTGCCCGGCTGCCCGACCTGCTTGCTGTCGCTGACAAGAACCAGGCCCGGCTGGAGGGCAAGCTGCAACTCAGCGCACCTGACCTGGAACTGATCGCGTCGCTGGTGCCGGCGGTGACTGCAATCAAGGGCACGGCCGATGTCGATTTCGAGGTTGCCGGGCGAGTCGGTGAGCCGCTGCTTCGGGGCAAGTCCACAGTCGACGTGAGCCGGCTGCAAGTTGAACAAATCGGCTGGGATATCGGCGAGGCAGTCGTCAACATCAGGGCTGACGGCACCCGCTTGCTGTTTGACGGCAATATCGTCTCTGGCGGACGCGTTGGCATCGATGGCAAGCTCGGCCTCAGTGCCCAACAATCCTGGCCGCTCGATTTGACGCTGGCCGGCGACGACTTTGCACTGACCGACCTACCGAATCTGCAGGTCTATATCAGCCCGGACCTGAAGATCCAGCACGGTTCCGATGGCTTTTCGCTGACGGGAATGATTGCGGTGCCCAGGGCGGACATCACCATTCGCGACCTCCCGGCCGGCGCCATCACCCCGTCCAGCGACGTGGTGGTAATACGCGACGGCGGCACGGTCCGCGAAGTCGAATCCACTGCGCTGGTCGCCACCGATATCGAAGTCAGCTTGAGCGACGAGGTCAGTGTCTCGGCGCTGGGGTTCGACGGCTACATCGAGGGCAAGCTGCGGCTTAAGGGCAAACCGTCAAGACCCCTGCTGGCCACCGGCGATGTGCGGGTCAAGGAGGGCACCTTCAGGGCATACGGGCAGCGCCTCGAAATTGAGCGGGGCATGCTGTCCTATGCCAACAGCCCGATTGATAACCCGGGTATCAACATCAGGGCTACCCGCCAGATCAGCGATGTACAGGTGGGTGTAGACGCCCTGGGCACTGCCCGTCGCATCACAGTGAAAACGTTTTCCTCACCGTCCATGTCCGAGAACGACCGGATATCGTACCTGGTGGCAGGTAAGCCCGCGCGGGAGGGCGCGTCACTGTCCCTGGAGCGTGAAATTGCCAAGGACCTGACCGTAGGCGTCAGAGTCGATACCAAAACCGGGGAAAGTGCCTTCATTACCCGCTACCGGATTCTCCGCACCATGTATGCCGAAGTCGGGTCGAGTGCGCGCAGCAGCAGCCTGGATTTATTCTATACCGTCGAAACCGAGTGACGGACTGACCGTTCGCCTGCGTTCAGGCCAGCTCCGATACCGCTCGCGAGTACCAGCCAGGTAAACCACCAGGTAACCAATCAGCCGTTTTTTGCAGTATAGTGATCCCGCAGTTTTCGCCAGTCGCTCACTGAACCGCGCCCGCCGCGAGGCCAGGGGAAGCCATATGCTAATGCAAGTCGCCGCGCCTGCGAACGATATTCTCGGCACCATGGATGGCGTGGCCATTGGGGCGGCAGTGGCCAGGGGTGAACTGGAGGCGACTGCCGCCGTCGCCGCTGCCATCAGGCGCTTGCAGGCCGTCAACCCTGAATTAAATGCAATTGTCTGTGAGCGCTTTGCGGGCGCCGAGTTCGATGCATCCGGCGAGCTCGCGACCACGATGCTTGCCGGTGTGCCGTCATTGCTGAAAGATAATGTCGATATCGCCGGCTTACCCACTCGCCATGGCTCGACTGCGCTGCCGCATAGGGTATGCTCCGGTAGCAATGAGATCACCGCGCAATTTCGCGCGACCGGGCTCATACCCATCGCCAAGACTACGCTGCCGGAATTCGGGCTGACCGCGACCACGGAGTTCTCCCGTTCACCACCCACGCGCAACCCCTGGAATACCGGGTATTCCTGTGGCGGCTCTTCGGGTGGTTCCGCCGCCCTGGTGGCTGCGGGTGTGGTGCCGATAGCCCACGCCAACGACGGCGGCGGCTCCATCAGGATCCCGGCAGCCTGCTGTGGGGTGGTCGGTTTGAAACCCTCGCGCAACCGCCTGTGCCATGCGCAGTTCATGGATCGCCTGCCCATCAATATCGTGGCCGATGGTGTTGTCAGCCGCACGGTACGGGATACTGCCGCTTTTTACGCCGAGGCCGAAAGCTACTATCTCAACCCTGCGCTGCCTGCCATCGGCCACGTCGTTGGAAGCGAAGAAAAGCGCTGGCGCATCGGTGTTAGCTGTGCCCACCCGGCGGGGGGCGAGTGCCACCCGGACGTCACGGCTGCGGTAGCAAAGGTGGCTGAATGTTGTGCCGGCCAGGGCCATCAAGTGGAGACCTTCGCACTGTTTACAGAAACGGCGCAGATGATGGATGATTTTCTGCTCTACTGGGCTCGAATGGCCGCCATGCTCAAATACCTGGGCTTCGCACTGGCGGGCACTGGCTACGATCGCCACAAGCTGGAACCGCTAACCCACCATCTGAGCAGGCACTACGTCAGTAATTGCTGGCGCTCGCCGGCGGCGATCCATCGCCTGCGGGCCTACGGCAAACAGTACCAGACCCTGTTTCAGCGCTATGACCTGCTGCTGACACCGGTACTGGCATCACCCCCCTGCGAGTTGGGCTATCTCGCACTGGACCTCGACAAGAGCACGGCAATCGAGCGGCTGCGGCAATACACGCCGTTTACCCCCAACAACAATATCAGCGGGACGCCCGCCATATCACTGCCGCTGGGGCACAGCGAACACGGCTTGCCGATCGGGGTGCAGTTCGCAGCCCCAATGGGGCACGAACGTCGATTACTGGAAATCGCCTATGAGATGGAACGGGTGATGCCATGGCATTACTGCGCGAAGTAACCAGCAACACGCGGGCAGCTTATATAAGGAAATTTGGGTCGCTGGAAGCAGGGCTGTCGGGGCGATGCGAGTTACAACGAGGCGTGCAATGCGCTTCAATCTGTATCAAGCCCGCGATTGCCAGCCCGCGGAGCCGGGGTCTGTCGAGCACACCCGGTCAGCATCTGCCCTTTTTTGCCTGGCCCGGCGGACAGTGGTATGGAACAGGATGGCGCTTTTCAGTGCGATACTCTACCCTGACCCCTGGCTTGGGTTCAGTCGTTTTTTCTGTCTCGCGGTGATCACTCGTTGCGACAACGGTGCCTATTGCAGCGCCGATACCACTCCCGACGATAGCACCTTCCCGCCCTCCAATCTCCGCTCCCAGCGCACCACCCAGAGCACCGCCAACGCCCCCACCCACTGCGGCGTCGATGGTCAGGTCGTCGGCAATACCCGGACACGCAATCAGGGGGAAAAGCATGACTAACAACAGCTTCATTTTCATCATTCGCTACGATCCTATGAGTGCAAGGGAATTACAGGTCGATTCAGTGCTCTGGTCTACTAAGGATTCAAGTCGATGCTTACGACATTGGTGAGATCGCTGTACAGGCCGTTGACGTCGACAGCAGACATCGCCAGGTGGTAAACATCGGGCTGCAAACCCGTCAGCGTTTGCGTGGTTTGCATAGGATCGTCAATAACTACAGACTGACTGGCGCCATCGGATTCCGTTGTGATATACAACTCGTATTTTGCCAGCTCAGAGGCGCTCAGCAGAGTGCCGTCTTGCCGTGTTGATGGTATGGTCCAACGCAGTGTTATTGTGCCCAGGCTGGCCGCCTCTTCCGCAGCCAGGCGCGCTGCTTCCTCTTCGGCTAATCGTGCCGCCTCCGCCTCAGCTAATCGTGCTGCTTCTTCCTCCGCCAGACGTGCCGCTTCTGCCTCGGCTAATCGTGCCGCCTCTGCCTCGGCTAATCGTGCCGCTTCTTCCTCGGCTAATCGTGCCGCTTCTGCCTCGGCTAATCGTGCCGCTTCTTCCTCGGCTAACCGTGCCGCTTCTGCCTCGGCTAATCGTGCCGCTTCTTCCTCGGCTAACCGTGCCGCTTCCTCTTCGGCAATCTGGGCACAATAATTTTTGCGCCAGTTATTGTGTTCAATACTGCAGTCGACCGATTCCTCGCTCGAAACACTTTTCGGCCCTCTAGCGAGAGCTGATTGGCTGGTCACAATAAGAAAAACAGCCAGAGATAAAGACAGTGTTTTCATAGTATTAAAACCCACAGTAATACAGACAGTTGTACTAGATTGTAGGTCGCAGAAAAAAACCTGCCGATCGGCTGCCGATATACCGACACTGGCTCGCACTGCAATTGCCAACTTCATCAAACCGGCCAGCTACCGCTGTCGGTAGGAACCTGCCAGTCCAAAGCACGGGCAACGCCCGGTGCAGCCGCCAGCGCTTCGATCTTGGTACTTCGGCGCCCTGCGTATTGTTGATGCCGATCATCGAACTCCCAACGGCGCACATATTCCCGACAGGATTTGCCGGTATCGGTGAAATAAGGCGGCAAGCCACAATTTTTGGAGCTGAAGGTCAGGTTTTATAATCAAACGGTTGTTTGATCGAGGTCAATAAGGGAGTATTGCTTCATGGTAGTTTACGATCGGGTGTGTAGACTGGCGCCATCATAATAACGCGGAATAACGTGAGGATCTGATATGGCTAAGCGGGTATATTTGTTTCACGAGGGCAGTAAGGACGACCGCGACCTGCTCGGGGGCAAGGGCGCAAATCTCTGCGAGATGACGTCGCTGGGGCTTCCGGTTCCATACGGGTTTATCATCACCACCAGCACCTGTCGGGAATTTTTCCAGTCTGGCAACCGGTTACCTTCCCTGCTGGAGCAGGAATACCGGGTTGCCCTCGACCTGGTCGAAAAGAAAATGGGCGCGCGTTTTGGTGACCCGGAGAACCCGCTGCTGTTCTCGGTACGTTCCGGTGCCCCGGTGTCGATGCCGGGCATGATGAACACCATCCTCAATCTTGGCCTCAATGATGAGATTACCGAGGGCCTCGCGAAAAAAACCGGCAATCCCCGCTTTGCCTACGACTCCTATCGTCGTTTTATCCAGATGTTTGCCGATGTGGTGATGCATGTCGACGGTGAGAAGTTCGAGCACGAAATCAGCAAGTACAAGGCAGAGCACAATAAAAAAGACGACACCGAGATGACCGCCGAGGACTGGCAGGCAATTATCGCCATTTACAAAACCCTGGTGGACTTCCCCGAGGATCCCTTCGAGCAGCTCAAGCGCTCGGTAGAGGCCGTGTTCATGTCCTGGCATACGCCCCGCGCGATCGTTTACCGCGAAATGAGCAATATTCCGGACAGCCTTGGCACAGCGGTTTGCGTGCAAGCGATGGTTTTCGGCAACTACGGAGACGACTCGGGCTCTGGCGTTGCTTTTACCCGCAACCCAGCCACCGGCGAGCACCAGTTTTTTGGGGAGTATCTTTTCAATGCCGCCGGCGAAGACGTGGTTGCCGGAATTCGTACACCCTTGCCGGTGTCAGCCCTGCAGGAGCGTATGCCCGAGATTTACGACCAGTTGTTCAAAACCCAGGCGATGCTGGAAAAGCACTATCGGGATATGCAGGACATCGAATTCACGGTGCAGGAAGGCAAGTTTTACATGTTGCAAACCCGCAGCGGCAAACGCACTGGGCGCGCATCGGTAAAAATTGCCGTCGATATGGTGAAGGAAGGCATGATCACCGAGAGCGAGGCGCTGATGCGGGTTTCAACCGATCACGTCGAAGCTTTTTTGCACCCGATGGTCGACCCTGACAAGAAAAAAGACATTATCGCCAAGGGCCTGCCGGCGAGTCCTGGTGGCGCAACCGGCGAAGTGGTTTTTTCTGCCGACGAGGCTGAAGTAGTGGCGGCCACTGGCAAGAGCGTGATTCTGGTGCGGCGGGAGACCACACCCGAGGATATCCATGGTATGCGCGTTGCGGCAGGCATTCTTACCGAATTGGGCGGCATGACATCCCACGCTGCAGTCGTGGCGAGGGGTATCGGTGTTTGCGCTATAACGGGCTGTGACTCGCTCAGTGTCGATATCGAGCACGGCGTGGCCACCACCCTCGACGGCCAGGTGATCAAGCGCGGCGATATCATTACCCTGGACGGCACATCCGGGGAGGTCATGCTCGGTGATATCCCCAAAACCGAAGCCAGTTCTAGCGACGATTTCCAGACCCTGCTGTTATGGGCTGACAAGTACCGCAAGCTGCGCGTGCGCGCCAACGCGGAGACCCCGGAAGACGCCGCCAAGGCACGGGAGCTTGGCGCCGAGGGCATTGGCCTGTGCCGCACCGAGCACATGTTTTTTGCCGCCGACCGCATCGATGTGATGCGTGCCATGATCCTCTCTGAAACCAAGGAAGAGCGCCAGGCCCACCTGGACGAGCTGTTGCGCTTCCAGCATGACGACATGCTGGAACTGTTCAAGGTAATGGACGGCCTGCCGGTCACCATTCGTTTGCTCGATCCACCGTTGCACGAATTCCTGCCCCAGAGTGACGCCGACATCAAGGCATTGGCAGAGCGGATTGGCAAACCGGAAGAGACGATTCGTGACATTACTGATCGCCTGGCTGAGGTCAACCCGATGCTGGGTTTCCGCGGTTGCCGCCTGTCTGTGGTGCACCCCGAAATCACCGAAATGCAGGTCAAGGCCATTATCAGCGCGGCTGCCGATGCCACCGAGCAGGGTTTGAAGCCACTACCCGAAATCATGATTCCCCTGGTCATCAACGTCCGCGAGATACGCCTGATCACCCATATCATCGACAAGGGCATTCGCGAGGTACTCGGTAAAAAGGCGCTTTCCATACCCTATAAAATCGGCACCATGATGGAAACACCCCGTGCGACACTGGGCGCGCACCGGCTGGCTCCCGAGGTGGAATTCATGAGCTTCGGTACCAATGACCTGACCCAAATGACCTACGGGTTCTCCCGCGACGATGCTGGGAAATTCATTCCCCGCTACCTCGAGAAGAAGCTCATCGACGCTGATCCCTTTGTCACCCTCGATGTGCGCGCCGTGGGCAGACTCATGGAAATGGCTGTCGATGAAAGTCGCGCCGTGAAGAAAGGGATCAAGTACGGTATCTGCGGCGAGCATGGTGGCGACCCAAAATCGATCAAGTTCTGCCACGATCTCGGCCTGGACTATGTCTCCTGCAGCCCATTCCGGGTGCCTATCGCACGCATCGCGGCGGCACAGGCCAACGTTGGCGAAGAGAGCCACGGCTGACGGATCAACAACGCGCGCAGGCGGCCGGCCATCGCCCCTGCAAAAAAAAACCCGCAACACTGCTGATGCGGGTTTTTTTATGCGCCGGTTTCGGCCTATCCGGCGATCACCGCCCGGCGGCTGCTTCCGGCCGCCGCTGGGGGCAGCCGGCCATTCGGGCCATTACCGAACTCAGCCCAAAACGTACTCCCCGGGGGCATCGCGCAGCACCTTGATGCCCTTTCTCGGTGCTCCCATGGCTGGTGGCTTGACCTGCTTGGAGCTGTGCGCATCCAGCCAGTCGTTCCATACCGGCCACCAGGAGCCTTTTTCCACCGGCGTGTTGTCGATCCAGCTTTGCGGGTCGACGTACTTTTCGCCTGCCTTGCGCGTTGCCATCTGGTAGGTTCTGCGCGGATGGCTGGGACCGCTGATGATACCGGCATTGTGCCCGCCGCTGGTCAGCATAAAGGTAATCTCCCCCGGGTTCAGGCGATGAACCTTGTACACTGACTGCCACGGCGCCACGTGATCGGTATTGGTTCCCACAACGAAAAACGGCACTTCGATGTCACTCACCGCTATCGGCATAGCGTCGACAATAAAGCGATTTTCCGCCAGGTCGTTATCCATATAGAGCGTTCGCAGATACTCGCTATGCATGCAATAGGGCATGCGAGTACCGTCGGCATTCCAGGCCATCAGGTCATTCATGGTGCTTTCCTTGCCCAACCAGTAGCGATCCACCTTGGGCGTGTGAATAAGGTCGGTTGCGCGCAGCGCTGCAAACGCCCCACCCATATTTTCCAGCCCCAGGTAGCCCTGTTTGCGCATCAGGTTTTTCAGGAACGCGTAGATGCTCTCGCTGAGGAAGGTGCGGATCTCACCGGCCTCGCTGAAGTCAGCCTGGGCCGCAAATATCGAGATACTGCTGAGTCTGTCGTCATTGTCCCGCGCCATCAGTGCGGCGGCGATATACAGCAAAGTGCCCCCGATACAATACCCCACCGAATTCACCTTCTGCCCGGGGACAACAGTACCGATGACGTCCAGCGCCTGCATCAGGCCAAGTTTGAGGTAGTCTTCCAGGGTGATTTCCCGGTCCTCCGCCGAGGGATTTTTCCAGGAAATAATGAACACCGTCTTGCCCTGGTCCACCAGGTACTTGACCATGGAGTTCTTTGGCGACAGGTCGAGAATATAGTATTTCATGATCCATGCCGGCACGATGAATACCGGTTCGGCGCAGACGGTTTCGGTGCTTGGCTCGTACTGGATAAGCTCCATGAGGCTGTTCTCAAATATCACCTTGCCCGGTGTGATCGCCACCGTTTCCCCGACCTTGAAGTTTTCCCTTCCCGCAATCGGCTTACCGGTAGCCTGGCGTACCTTGTCATCAAGGTAGTTGGTCAAGCCGCGTTTGAGGTTGGAGCCGCGTTCCTTGACGGTGGTGGATATTATTTCGGGATTGGACAGCGGGAAGTTCGCCGGCGACATGGTCTCGAGGATTTGCTCGGCCATAAAGCTTACCAGCCGCTCGTGCTCCTTGTTCAACCCCTCGATGCCGGTGGTCGCCTCTTTCCACCACTCCTTGCTGACCAGGTAGCTCTGCGCAAATACATTGAAGGGCCAGCGCCTCCAGGCATCGGTCTGCAGTTGCCGTTCCACCAGCCTGGACGGCTTCGAAGCGTCGGGGTTTACCATTGAACGAACGTTATACAGCCCCAGTTGCATCAGTTTGCGCACCAGGCTTTGCGCCAGCATTGCAAGCTTGCCCGGTGAAACAGCAAGGTGCCCGAGCCAGTCGATATAGGCATTGACCAGTTCCAGTGGTGACATGCCCTTGGTAGCGCGAGCGAGAAAAGCCATGAACTCGTGATTCATGGTGTCTGCGCGATGTTCACCCAATACTTCAAAATCAGCCAGGAACTGATTGATGGAGTCCCCCAGCTTGGCATTGTTTTCTTCTTTAACGGTTGCGTCCATTTTCACTCCTGTTGTGCCCTCGCAGCCTGCTGCAATTCTATGCATCTGCGGCCTGATTCTGCGGCTGGGTGGGTCGGCAAAACCGACAAGCTTGGTTTGTTGATTTTGCGAGCAAAGGACATTGGCGATTCGTCCTTCGCGTGGCCTGAAAAAGTCTCGACGACTTTTTCAACACCCGGCCAGTGTTGAAAGGCACCCGAGCGCGCACCGCAATTGGTGCGCGCTCGGACCCGGCGACCCTAGGTATTACAGTCGCTCAAACACAGCGGCGATGCCCTGGCCTCCACCGATACACATGCTGACCAGCGCGTAACGGCCCCCTGTCCGCTGCAATTCGTACAGGGCTTTGACGGTGATGATGGCACCCGTTGCCCCGATGGGGTGACCCAGCGAAATACCGCTGCCATTGGGGTTTACCTTGTCTGCCGGCAGATCGAGATCGCGAACCACCGCCAGCGCCTGTGCGGCAAACGCTTCATTGAGCTCGATCACATCGAAGTCAGCAATACTCAACCCGGTTCTTTCCAGTACGTTGCGTATGGCGGGAACCGGCCCGATGCCCATGTACTTGGGGTCAACCCCGGCGAAGGCGTAATCCACCATCCGGGCCATGGGTTTCAGTCCTCGGCTCTCGGCGGCATCGCGCCCCATTAAAATTACGGCGGCAGCGGCGTCGTTCAGGCCGGAGGCATTACCCGCGGTGACACTACCCTCCTTGTCGAACGCAGGACGTAACTTGGCCATCCCTTCCAGGTTGGCATCGCCACGCACGTGCTCATCAGTATCGAACTGAACCGGCTGGCGTCGCACCATGATCTCCACGGGCAGTATCTGGTCCTTGAAGTACCCCGCCTTGGCAGCCCTGGCGGCCCGTTGGTGGCTTTCTACTGCCAGTGCGTCCTGGTCTTCCCGACTGATGCCCCACTTCTTGGCAATATTTTCTGCGGTAACGCCCATATGAGTGCCTTCGAAGGGGTCTGACAGAGCGCCAACCATGGCATCGATGGCCGTGGCGTTGCCCATGCGCTGGCCGAAACGCTGGGTGGGTAGCCAGTACTGACTACGGCTCATGGATTCGGCGCCTCCGGCAACGGCAGCGTCACAATCGCCCAGTTGAATCAATTGCATCGCCGATACAATGGCCTGCATACCACTTCCGCACAAGCGGTTGACCGTCAGTGCCGGGGTATCGTGGGGCAGGCCCGCGTTGACGGCCGCGACCCGTGACAAGTACATATCGCGTCTCTCGGTATGGATGACATTGCCAAAAACGGAATGGCCGATATCCTCCGGCTTCACAGCAGCTCGCTTTACAGCCTCCGCTACCACCTGGGATGCCAGGTCGCAGGGCGGTATATCCTTGAGGCTGCCGCCATAATCCCCTATAGCAGTTCGCACACCACTCAGTATTACTACTTCACGCTTGTCAGTCATTCCTTTTTCCTCCAGATGTTTTTGCGGCGCCCCGCTTCCGGCCCCTTGGCCAGCCCAACGCGCTGCCTGAACGTTTTACTACCAGGGCGAATCGAACTCCATTAAGGCCGACCCTGGCCCTGCATAACACTACCTGCTATCACATGTTTTTTAACGAGCGCCCGGGAGCGCATCAATACATGTGGTGACCGCCGTTGATCGACAGCGTCGATCCGGTGATGAAATCGGCGTTTTCCGATACCAGGAACACCACCGCCCGGGCGATATCTTCCGCTTTACCCAGGCGCCCAACCGGTATTTGCGCAATGATTTTTTGCAAAACCTTTTCCGGCACTGCGCTGACCATATCGGTTTCGACATAGCCCGGCGCGATGGCGTTAACCGTGATGCCGTGGCGGGCACCCTCCAACGCGAGAGCCTTGGTAAAACCATGTATCCCTGACTTCGCCGCCGCGTAGTTGACCTGACCGTACTGACCCGCCTGGCCATTGAGCGAGCCGATATTCACGATTCGGCCAAACTTCTGGTCGCGCATGTCGTTGTAAAGCAGGTGCGCCGTGTTGTAGCAGCCGCCGAGGTTGGTATCAATTACCGCTTTCCAGGCGTCCGGTTCCATTCGCTGCAGCGTGCCATCACGGGTGATGCCAGCGTTGTTCACCAGAATATCGATCGGCCCGCCAAGAGCCTCGCGCACCTTGTCGACACCGGCGGCAGTCGCCTCATAGTCGGAGACGTCGAACTTAAACGCGGGGATGCCGGTGCGCTCGGTAAATGCCTTTGCTCGCTCGTCGTTGCCCGCGTAGTTGGCAGCCACATTGCAGCCGGCTTCCTTGAGGGCAATAGAGATGGCCTCGCCAATACCGCGTGTACCACCGGTCACTAATGCTCTATGTGTCATATTGCAAATCCTCCTGGGTTTTATGTTTTGATCAGGGTGCCTCTTTTTAAATAGAGGCCAGCGCGCCGTGGGGGGACTGACCTAGGCCGACCGTGCGATTTTTGCTTGCTGACTTGCCAAACCAACAGCGTCGCGATCTTTCCTGGATGCGTCGGAATGCTGCGCAAACAAACCCTCTACCGCGCACCGTTGAGACGGCTTCCACGGCAGTGGCGCTAAAGCCTGCAGTCACCGACCGTACCACCTGTTTCGTCAGCCGAACTGCGGTCGCGCTATCGAGTCACGCACCAGTATAAAGCGAATCAGGTGTGAAGCCCACGATTACCGTATCCAACCTTGGTCTATGCCCACTGGATGCGAGAGCGCTTTGCTGCCGCCGGAGCCATAAATAAAACCCCGCTGATCCATGACGATTTATTTGTCGTTAGCGATGCTATCGTGGTTGAAAGAGCTCTGGATGACAGCAGTCCACTACTCAACTTTGTAATGCCGATTGGCGCCCACACAGTCACTGGCGGGAGCCTTCTCGGGTATTTGCGGGTAGACCCGAGGTACCCTGCAAATACGATCTGGGGGGTGGAGTGCAGTCCAGCAAGGCTGGGTTTTGGTTTCTTGGCGGGGAGGCACACGCTTGGACCAACCGCCCTAGTCGACGCTTTTTATTTTTTGCCACCTTTCGCTGCAGCGGGGGCCGGCGCCGATCGCCGGGCCGCGCCTTTTCCCCGTGACCGCCCTGCCCACGCATCGGGTCAACCGGCAGCAGCTTCGTTGATCACCAGCACCTCGGATGACGATGCATCCAGCGCCGCATCGAGCAGCCCGGCGTCTATACCCTGCAGCAGGTTGCGCGGCACCAATAGCAATTGGCAGGATGACTGACGGATTAGCGCCAGAACGGTTTGCGGTTGCAACTGCAAACCGGACTGCACGCAAATACGCGAACCTGCCAGGTCCAGCTCGCGCAATTGTGCTTCACTGACGGCCGCACACATGAGGTAAACGTCCCTGGCCAGGCCGCCTTTTAACAGTCCCGCCGCCACTGCCGTCGTGTATCGGTCGGACTGATCGCCTTGCAGCAGCAGGCCGAGCCGCGGAATGGCTGGCGCCAGTCCCGATCGAAAATGCGACCGCCAGGAGCGTCTGGGCGGAAAGAAAATGTCCACCGGCCCCGGTCGCTGGAGCACACTGTGCCCACGTGTTCCAGCCCCGTGTTCGTAATTCAAGCCGACTCGGTAACGGCGTGCGAGGTCATCGAGACGGTGACGGATATCGGTGCTGATTTTACTCTGGCGCTGGCTCAATGCGCGACGCTCAAGCCCACGTTCCCGGCCGCTGCTGAGAACGATTTCTGTAGTGAACGGCAGGTCGGCGATTTGCTGCAGACGCGGGTCCTCCAGAAACAGGCCGAGCAAGTTGCGATCGAGCCGGCGGGCTATGTCAACAATGGACTCCAGCGCACGTGGGTCGACACCGCGCAGATCGATCGGCAAGAGGATAGCAGGGCGCGGGGCCGACTCAGTCATCGTCATTCTGGCCTTTGCCTGAGAATTTTTTCGCCAGCGACTGCAGTGCGTCGATGCGCGCCTCCACGCAGCTGTCGATTGAAGCAATGGCGAAACCGGTCAGCACCTCCAGCGCCTGGTCGATGGTGTCGACGCTGTAAATGCGGAAATCACCGCTGGCCACCGAGGCGATGACATCTTCTCGCAGCATCAGGTGTATCTCATTGGAGCGGGGAATAACCACGCCCTGATCACGGTCCAGGCCGCGGGCTTTGCAGACGTCGTAATATCCCTCAATCTTCTCGTTGACACCACCGATGGCCTGCACCTGGCCATGCTGGTTGAGCGAACCAGTCACCGCGAGGCCCTGCTTCACCGGTATATCGGCAATGGCCGACACCAGCGCGGTAAATTCTGCCACCGAGGCACTATCACCCTCGATCCCGCCGTAGGACTGCTCGAACACCAGGGTGGCGGCCAGGCGCAGGGGGCGCTCCCTGGCGTATCGGTTGGCCAGCAGGGAGCTGATGATCATCACCGCTTTCGAATGGATGTTGCCACCGAGGTCTACCTCCCGCTCGATATCCAGCACTTTGCCACTGCCCAACCTGGCCGTCGCCGTGATGCGCGTGGGTTTACCAAAGGAATAGTCGCCGAGCAGGTAGACTGCCAGTCCATTCACCTGACCGACAGCGGTGCCGCTGGTGGCGACCAGTTGCAGGTCCCGCAGAATGTGCTCGTGGGACTTTTCACGAAACTGATCCAGTCTGCGGACAGCTGCCGTGATCGCGGCCTTGACATGTTCGGCGGTGATCCTTGCCGCATCATCCTGTCGGGCAAGGTGGTCACTTTCCGCCAGCAGGTTACTGAGTTTACCGCGATGGACATTCAGTCTCTGGCTGTCCTCTAGGCTGCGAGCGGAAAATTCAATGACCCTGGCCACGCCACTGCGATCAAGCGGCAGTAGTTTTTTTTCTTCCTGCAGCGCACGGATCATGCGCGCGTACAGCACAGTTGATTGACTGCTGCGTTCCACCTCTTCCGCCATGTCAGCGGCAACCTTGAACAAGGTGGAAAATTCAGGATCATAGCGCTGCAGCAAATAGTACAGGTGGCGGTCACCGCTGATCACCACTTTGAGCTGAAGGGGAATGGGCTGTGGCTGCAACTGCACGGTGCTGGCCAAGCTGAGTATCTGCTCGAGCGACTGAACACGAATTTCCCGGCTCTTGAGCGCTCGCTTCAGTGCTGTCCAGGCATAGGGACTGCTTAGTATCTTCTCCGCTTCCAGCACGAGATAGCCACCGTTGGCACGATGCAGCGCGCCGGGCTTGATCAGGGTGAAGTCAGTGACCAACATACCCATCTGGGCCATGTGGTCCACGCGCCCAAGCAGGTTGGAAAATCCCGGATTATCCTCGTAGACCACGGGTGCCCCGTCCTGATCGTCGTTGTCGACCAGAACATTGACGCTGTACTCGGGGAACTCCCTGACCCGCGCCTTCATGTTCTCCGGAATTGCCGACTCCTCCCGCACCTGCGCGAAAGATTCAGCCTGTTCGCTGACGTCGGTGTGCACGGCTCGGAGATAGTCGATGACGCTCGGGTAGTCGCGGTAGCTGTTGCGAAGCTGGTCAAACACCGGATCGATAGCCAGTTGGCTGAACTCCCTGTTGAGTTGCTTGAAATGCTCACGGCTTTCCTTTTTCCACCCCGGGAGTTGGCGTACGATCTGCTTCAGTTTTTCCTTTAGCTTTTCAATAGTCGCCAGGGTTTTCTCTTTTTTCTCGGCGGGCAAAGCCTCGAAGTCTTCGGGCTTGATGATTTCTCCGTTCTCGAGGGGCGCCAGGGTATAGCCGTTGGGCGTTTGGATCATTGCCACACCCTGTTCCCGGGCACTCTCGGCCAGCGCCTGAAAGGCGTCCTGCTCGCGTGTTTGGTAGTACTCCCCCAACTCCTGCAGCCGAGCCTGGTAGTCATCACTCTGAAACGTGGCCGGCATGAGCCCCAGTAGTTCTTCCACCGCGTTGGCCATGTCGCTGCGCAGGCGGTTACCAATGCCGGGTGGCAAGTGCAGCACCAGCGGCTGGTCCGGCGCCTCGAAGTTATTCACATAGCACCAGTCAGAGACGCCCTCGGGCCTTTTGCCGGGACCTGCTTCGAGCACGGTACGGAGCATTTCCCGCTTGCCCGTGCCGGTGTTGCCGAGCAGGTAGATGTTATAGCCCTCGTGGGGCATGGCCAGCCCGAATCGAAGCGCTTCCAGAGCCCGGTCCTGGCCCAGGTGCCCCTGCAGTGGCTCCAGCTCATCGGTAGTTTCAAAACCGAGTTCGGTCGTATTGCAAGGCGTGTAGAGGCGCGCCGGTGGCAGCGGCTGGGGGGGCGGGACAGGCTTGAGCTCAGAGGGTATCTCGGCCATCGCTTGGGGCCTCTATCTCTTCAGTAAAACGCTATGGCATACCCCAGCATTCCCCGGTCAGGTAAGAAGCTTATAGCATTTTTGATGGCAACCCTGGGGATACTTGCGCTGGTCGGCGTCATTTACCGCTTTTAGCGCAGTAGGGTTGTAGCATCGCTTCAGTAACTTGCTGTCGGTGGGAGGCGGTGCCCATTCCATCTGATTAATTCGGTGTCGCCTCAGGCGCTGAATGTTGGTGCGTCGGAATCGCCTGCAAGGCATGGTCACGCAGCAAGACTGGTCACCTGAAAGCTGGTAACGAACTGCGCCCTGCCAGAAACAAGGTGGCAACGATATGGATAATCGCTTTGCCCTTGCGGTTCAACGCACGTAATAGTCGAGTGCATTTGGGCTAAATTCATTGGCATTGATAGTTGACTTAAACCTGTAGGGTTCAAGCTGATTGTCCAACCCCGTTACCAGATAACGCTTCTCTCTGAAATCGTAAGACGTCTGCAGGGTATACCAAGGCACTGGTACACTATAATAGTTGATCAAGTGTCCCTCGGAAAAACGCCACAGATTGCCCGCGGAATCGTAGTTATCCGCTAATACGATCGACCAACTGTCTTCATCTACGTATACAACCCGTTTCGAATAAGAGTGGCCGCGACTAGCCACGCCACGCAACGGGCGGCGCTTTGCCTCTTTCACGGTCCCCTCCACCACCCAGACACGATGCAATTCATAGCGCGCGAGGTCGGGGGCAATATGCCCTTCCTTAACAATATCCCGGGCCGTCAAATCACCGCTGTGCAGGCGGTAGGCGTTGTAGGGAATATACATTTCCCGCTTCCCAAGGAGTTTCCAGTCGAACAGCGCCGGTGAGCCATTGTACATATCGGTTTCATCGTTAAATCGCAAACCATCCGATAACGGCGCGGGATTATCAAAGCCGGAAAAAGGCGTACGAAAGATGCGCCGCAATTCCTGACTATAAACCCAGGTTTTACGAGCATCGCGGTTGTAGTCATTCGACTCCAGCACCAATTGCGCACTGCCGGTTGAAAAACCGGGGGCAATCACCTTGCTTTTATAGGCCAGGGAGATCTGCGGGTACTTCCTCTTTTCGGCGAAGCTGCCAGGCGACGCCCCATAGGGAAAGGCGATATGTTCTTCAAAGACAATCAGGCTGAAATTGCTTCTACCCCGGGTGGTTGCCGCCAGCCCCTGGTAGCGATCAACGGCCACCCCACGCCAGCGCAGATTGTGATTCCATATCACCTCAACACCCTGCGAGGGTATTGGAAACGGCGAGCTGATATCGGCATTCGCGACGCCACCAAGATTAGTCGTATCCACCGTAGACCGGGTGGCATTGTGTTGGACCGCCTGGTAAATGTCCTCAGGGTACGACGACGATCGCCGCGAGGGATACACGTTCATGCGCCAACTGTCGGGGTTGTTCCTGATCAGGGCCTTCTGCCCTTCGCTGAGTTGATCGGCGTACTGATCGAGATTTTTAGCGGTGATAGTGAACAACACTTTATCATCCGGATAAGGATCAGCAAGAAATTTTCCCGGCGTGATTGGCAACTTGGAACTGTCCAAGCCCCCAGTCCAGGGCGGGATGGTACCTTCACTGTTACCGTCACGCTCAGCGCCGAGGGGCGTCAGCACATCGCCCCCTAACTGTTTTGCTTGATTTTCATCAACAGCGGCGAAGGCGACGGATGCGAACCCCAACAGGACAGTGATACACGATGTGGTGAATACGGTAGACATGGTCAGCTTCACGCTCCTAGAAGGAATAACGCATGTTGAAATTGAGGAAATCGCGATCGTTCAGCACATTGTAATCGCCTGCACCAAAAAAGGACGTGTAGCTCAGGGCCGCCGAGAAGCGATCGATATAGGTGGTATTTACCCCCAAGGTAAGCGCCTTCCTATCTTCCTGAAAAGGCTGGCCAATGGGGCTATTGCCCTGCACATCATGGCTGAATACAACCCGGGGAGATACCTCAAGCGCACCAAAGACATTGCTATAGGTCGCCACACCCGCCAGGCGGTAGCCCCACGAATTTGCGTCTGCTAACAGATCCTGGGGCTCAAATTGCAGCAGCGCAACACCGGGTGTTTGCAGGCGCACATTGTCTTTGTCGGGCATATCGTGGATGTACAAGTAGGCCGCTTCAAGGCTCAGGGCCACCTGGGAAGCGCCCAATTGCGGACCCAGAAGTTGCGTTACGCCAAGCGCAAGCTGGGTTTTGTCCAGCTCGATCCAGCTGCGGATAAAGGCGTCTGATTGGTAGGGTGGCGAGTATTTACCGTCGGGAAAGCCCGGATGGTCAGGCGGCGTGAGATTCAAGAGGCCCGGAGCAACCTGGCCGACGTGAAGCTGGAACGGGTGATTGCGGTGATGGGCGAGCTCAGCGGAGAAAGCGGTGCCGGTGCGGATCGTAGTGGTGTTGAAACTCAAGCCATACATTTGAATGTCTTCAGGGTATTCGAATAAGAGTTCGATCTCCTTGGTGACATTGGCAAACCCCAAATCGGCGGCATCCGCCGGGCTCAACAGCCCATTGCGCACGTTAAAGAGTGTATTTTCGCGACTAGCATCCAATGCTTCCTGGCTGACCGTATAGCCGGATAGATAGGGCAGTCGACTGTGATAATTGGCGAAATGAAATGCGATCTTGGAGTCGTTCCACTTGGGTATGATGCTTTGCAGGGTAAAGCCATATTGGCCCCCATTTTTCGGCTCCAGGTTACCCAAGGCGCGCGCCTTCAGATACAGGAAATCGTAGCAGCCGTCACCACCCTCATCGAGACCGGGAGGCGGTTCCAGCGCTTTGATCTTGGTGGGATCCTGGCCGCTTGAGTCCTGAAAATTGTCAGCGTTGGGATCCAGCCCGAACCTGGCGCACACATCAGTACCCAGATCAGAGGCAGTACCGGTAAACTGGGCGGAGTCAATGCCGGGAACGATATCATTGCCTGACAGGTAGGTACCTTTTGCCGGAATAACGGTGCTCTCCCATTCGTACTGGTAGAACGCTTCCAGGGAAACCAGCGGTGTGAGGTGTATCGCACCCCAGACCATGCCCACGGGCAGCCGCAGATCTTGAGGTGTGGATGTCGGTTGTTGCGCCAGCGGAACATTCAGGGGGTTAATCACATTGACCCCAGTGGTGCTGAAAAAAGTGGACTGTCCCCAGGCGACGATCTGATCCCCTACCCGCAACTGAACGGGAAGGCCGGCGACTGTAAAATGCGCACTGAGGTAAGCATCAAGAAACCGGGCATCACGGGAGACCTGGTCATCGGCAAAACTGGTGAGTGGCGTCCGAGCCCGTTCGTTATGGGCATTTTCGTAGTCGTAGAACGCATAGCCGCGCACAAATGCGCCGAAAGGGCCGAGTCGCAACGTCAGCTCACCGGTGGCACGCACCATGTTGGATACGAACTGGTGGTTATCATAGTTGAGGTTGCCGTCGTCGAGCAGGGAGTTCTGCGTGTTGCTGCCACCACTGATTTGTGCAATCAGAGCCGGATCCCGTTCTTCGAGGCGATAGCGAGCACCGTACGCCACGTCAAAATTGTAGATTCCCTGGAGGTTATACTCACTATCGAAAAGGTTTTCTGTTCGGAAAACCCCTGCAACTACCGCGCTCGGCAAAAACACTAACGCCAGCACGACAAGCTTTCGTCCAAATCGCATCGACCCGTGACTAGTCATATCCCCTCTCTACAATCGAGAAACAGTAGTCGAGCAATAGAGGCGATTGAATTGGATAGTCAACCTGGGGAACTGCTTTGCTGCCGATTGATCTGACGCGGTGGACCGAGTTACCCCACGGTGCCAGAAAAGCTGGGGACGCTGCAGAACTGACCCATGACCTCTATTTTTTATTGCCTGATTGGCTATTTTTTTGAGTAGGCCGTAGCTTGCCATAAAATTTTTGCTGTGCATAGCCTTAGTGCATTCCGTGCCAGCGCAACCGTGTAAACTGGACATGGAACCGCAGGGGCTCAAGATCATAGCTTGCGGTACAACGAAATCAGCGCGGCCCGGCGGGATCAAACTGCTCCGCAGTGCCTTCCCTGTAACCCAATTAAAAAAACCCATACTTTTCGGTATGGGCTTTTTTATTTGGTGGAGCTACGCCTGCGCGGCCCGGCGGGATCAAACCGCTCCGCGGTGCCTTCCCTGTAACCCAAATAAAAAACCCATACTTTTCGGTATGGGCTTTTTTATTTGGTGGAGCTACGCCTGCGCGGCCCGGCGGGATCAAACCGCTCCGCAGTGCCTTCCTTGTAACCCAAATAAAAAACCCATACTTTTCGGTATGGGCTTTTTTATTTGGTGGAGCTACGCCTGCGCGGCCCGGCGGGATCAAACCGCTCCGCGGTGCCTTCCTTGTAACCCAAATAAAAAACCCATACTTTTCGGTATGGGCTTTTTTATTTGGTGGAGCTACGCGGGATCGAACCGCGGACCTCAACACTGCCAGTGTTGCGCTCTCCCAGCTGAGCTATAGCCCCAAATAAACCTGTAATGACAATACTTTACTATTCCCGTCGCCCGCCTTCTAACTTGCGCTTTAATGAAGCTATCACCCGATGCGGGATCGAAGTCGTGTGCGACCGCAGCGCGACCTCAACACTGCCAGTGTTGCGCTCTCCCAGCTGAGCTATAGCCCCAAAAGAGCCGGTATTTTAGGGACGGGCATGGGGCAAGTCAAGCATTGCCGTCGTCGGAACCTGGCGCCACTGGCCTGCCCAAACTGGCGTATTCCTTCTCCAGCTTTTTCAGCTTTTTCTTGCTGACACCCCCAAGCGTATCGATGGCCTGGCGCAGGCGCGCACGGCTCATATCAGGCCCGAGTAAAACCATTGAGTCGATCACCGAAATGGAAGCCGCGGAGCCGGCAATCGCGACAAATAGCGGCGCCAGCAACACCCTGATCTTAAGACCCATGAAATCCGCAAGTTGCTTGAGCGTATCGAAAATGAGTTCACGCTCCCAGTGCCGCAGCGCTTCCAGGCGCCACAACGCAAACTGCAGGATTGTGACCTGCCCCTCCAGGTCGCCACTATTTGAGCTAAAGTCTGCGACATTCAGGTTCAATTTGCCCGAGGCCAGGTATGCCATCAGGGGCGTATAGTCACTGAGCAGCTCCATCCGCTGTTTCGCATGGGGCAGCGTGGCCAATAGATTCTCGCGATTAAACGCCCAATTGACCATTCGATCCGCCAGATCCTCGTCCGAGAGTTCCTCGCGAATCCAGAGCCCGTTGAGCCAACTGAGCTTTTCTGTATCGAAAATTGGTCCGCCAAGGGAAACCCGCTCAATATCGAAATGCTGGAGCATTTCCTGGTAGGAAAACTTCTCACGCTCATCGGGCATCGACCAGCCCATGCGCCCAAGGTAGTTGAGCAAGGCCTCGGGGAGAAAGCCCATGCGCTGGTAGTACAAAATGCTGGTGGGATTTTTGCGCTTGGAAAGCTTGGACTTGTCGGGGTTGCGCAGCAACGGCAGGTGGCACAGCACCGGTACGTCCCATTCGAAATAGTGGTACAGCAACTGGTGTTTGGGTGCGGAGTTGATCCACTCCTCACCGCGAATCACATGGGAAATGGCCATCATGTGATCATCTACCACGTTGGCCAGGTGATAGGTGGGCATGCCATCTGCCTTCAGCAACACCTGCATGTCGACCTGTGACCAATCGATTTCTATATCGCCACGCAGCATATCCCGAACCGTGCAAACACCTGTGTCGGGCACCTTCATGCGAATGACATGGGGTTCAGCATTTTCCAGCCGACGACTGATCTCTGCCTGGTTCAGCCCGAGGCAGTGACCGTCATAGCCGATCTTCTGCTGGTTTTTCAGTTGTACACTGCGCAGTTCGTCGAGGCGCTCAGCACTGCAGAAGCAACGAAACGCGTGCCCCTTGTCTACCAATTGCCCGGCATGCTGCCGATATATATCACCGCGCTCGCTCTGGCGATACGGCCCATGAGGTCCACCAATGTCAGGCCCCTCATCCCACTCGAGGCCCAACCACCCAAGGGCGTCAACAATAGCCTGCTCTGACTCCGGCGTGCTTCGCGCCTGGTCAGTATCCTCTATCCGCAGCACGAACTGGCCACCCTGGCTGCGGGCGAAGCAGAGGTTGAACAATGCGATGTAAGCAGTCCCCACGTGTGGGTCGCCGGTGGGCGATGGTGCGATGCGAGTTCTAACTGTCATAAAAAACTGTTTTCCGGGTAGATACTGAAAAAACGGCAACCCAACGGAACCAGCCCGCGCTGCCTGCTTCCTTGATTAATTAATCGCACGTGGCCAGGTCAAAGCACACCTGCCGAATCCGTTGGCCCAACCTGCGGATACCTTCGGTTGCTACCGGCTGGCGGTCACTTGAGGCCTGCCAGCGCTACTGATGCACCGACAGGATTTTCGCTAGGCGACACTTTGCTTGCGACCTGGCAACCCGCTCAAGCCGGCCCCGGAGAGCGCCTCACTCAGGCGCTTGAGAGCTTCATCCTCATAGGCTTTGACTATCTGGTCAAGTTTTTCACCAATACGCGAACAATTGCGAATCATTTCGACCCGCGGCCAGGTTGCTCGTTCTCCCTCGCGAATAAGGGTCATCAACTGTTTTTCACTTAACTGGGACAACAACTTTCTTGGGTCAAAAAACCGGTAGCGGGGGATTATGTTCACATCGGCCGTGTATTCCTGGGTGATGACGGACACCAGCATGTTCGACATCAGGTTGAAGCGGGGCAGCCGCTTGGTATAGCGCTTCGTCATATGGTGAAAGATGCGCACCGATTCTTTTGTAGTGCGTGCGCCAATCTGATGAAACATGCCGTACAGGCCTTTTTCGTTGTGTGGGTCGCTGATAAATAGCAAGACCGCCGGGTTGGTCTGACTGGCAATGTAATGATTGACCCCGTACAGGCGAGACAGGCGCTTGGCCGGCAAATCGTCCACCAGCGAGCCATCGGTCCATCGCTGCTTGGGGAGGTAATCCTGGCGCTCTCCTTCTACATTCTTGGCTTGCAGCTTAACCGCGGGAAATACCCCGGGAATAGCGCTGGATGCCATTACCGCCGAACGCACATAGACGTTGGGAGACGTGGTTGCATTGAGCAGGCGCGACGTTTGATGCAGTTCTGCCGGCGCTATCGGTATATTGATGTGGCGCCCCGTGAGTTTGTAGGCCTCGAGAAAGGTCAGGTCAGGAACCATGCGCGCGACGGTCTCTTCCAGATCGTGCACATCAATAGTTGGCTGAGAGCCCAGGATGCGGTTAAACCAGGTCGCCTCTTTGCGGGCCTCAACTACCAGGTTTTTAGGGTCAAAAAACTGGTGCAACTCCTCGTCAGTGTGCGTGCCAAGAACTGCGGCGACCAGCGAACCTGCGCTGGCACCCGAGATAATTTGGGGAAGCAGATTCTCGTCGACAAGGGTCTTCACCACTCCCATGTGGAAGAAACCCAGCATCGCGCCACCACTGAGCATGAGTGCCGAGCGACCGCAGCAATGGCTGGCGCGGCGAAAAAACTCCATCCGCTCCTCGAAACTGATGACGTCACCCCGCAATCCTGCCAGGTAGTCCAGCGAGCTGACAATTTCGTCGATATACTCGGTAATCAATCGCTTGGTGGAGTATTTTGCACGATGATACATCACCGGTTTACCCATGCCACCTATGTTGCCGTGAATGCCCTCGTTCAAGGCAAACAAAAGCGCGTGGTCATCACGCTGTTGACGCAGCTTGCGCAGCTCGTAAAGACGATGACGAATTGAAGCGTGATCGTAAAACCGTGTTTGGTCAGTTTCTCGCCATTTCGCCATTCCAGAGGCTTCGTCATGCATGATCGCTGCTACCCGCCACTCCGGGTAGTTGTCGGCATTATCCATTTGCTTCTGCAGCCGTCTTAATTCGCTGGAAACGCGTAAACCCATGGGTTTGCCTCTTCAGAGCTGTGCCAGATTGTGTCCTACCTGATAGTTGCAAAAGACGTCATGCCTTTTTCAACACACGTAAAGCAAATAATGTGGATGTTGCTTTTCTACAAATATCAAACGCTTAGCAGTCACTGACTGTGCCGACGTATCCATTTTTCGCCAGCAGGCTGCCCAATATAGTGAAAATCAAAAGCCTCAACCGGACGCTATTGTACAGCGTTCTGCAAGCCTACCGAGCCTCCCTGAGCCAAAAAAACCAAATTATTTGCTTGTCTTGTTACTTTACCGACTTTCCGGCACGGTATTAGAAGGGCGCCGCCAGCGGTCGTGTTTAATCCCGGGTGCAGCGCGTACAATACGCCCTTTTTGTTAATCACTCAGGCGACCATCGATGAACAGGACCAGCTCCTTTGTACACTGTAGTACCGTCGACAGCATAGCGACTATCAAGCTTGACAATTTCTCCCGGCACAATTCTCTGGAGCGCGCCGATATGGACGCTTTTATTGAACACCTCGAGGCAATCGAGTCCAACACGGCGATACGAGCCCTCATACTGACCGGCAGTGGTGACAAGACTTTCTGTGCCGGTGCGTCGCTGGCCGAGCTTTCCAGTGGCGATATGGACGGTAGCTTTTTCACCCGGCTGACCGACAAACTGGCGGCCTGCCCCATCCCCACGATCTGCGCGCTCAACGGCAGCGCCTACGGTGGTGGCGCCGAGTTGGCGTTGTGTTGCGATTTCAGGGTAGGAGTGCATGGAATGCGGTTGATGGTGCCAGCAGCTCGCCTGGGAATTTGCTATCCGGCCAGCGGTATCAGCCGCTATGTCCAGCGCCTTGGGGTCAATACGGCCAAGCACTTTCTATTGACAACCCGCGAGTTCGACGCAAAGGAATTGCTTCGAATCGGCTACCTCACCCAACTGGTAGCACCCGGCGAGCTAGAAGCGACGACCCTGGAGTTGGCAAACCAGCTCGCGTCACTCGCCCCTCTGGCGCTGCGGGCGATGAAGCAAATCTGCGACCAGGCGGCAAGCGGTCAGCTCGACCAAGCGAATGCAGCCGCCCTGGTATCGACCTGCGAGCAGTCGTCTGACCTGCAGGAGGGGTTGCGGGCGATCAGCGAAAAGCGGCCTCCGGTTTTCAACGGCTGTTAGCGCAGGTAATAGTTTCTGCAGTATCAGACTCATGGGGATGCTGGTGCGTAAGTAATGGTGTGGACATTCTATAACGACTACTGGCTGAGGGACTTTACTGGCCTCATTGCAGCGCGAGCGAGGATGCGACAGGTACAATGAACCCACTATCTCCCCTGACCTTTGATAACAGTTACATTCGGCTGCCAGAGCGCTTTTATGAGCGACGGCCTCCCACCGCGGTGTCGGCACCCGGACTGATAAGGGTCAACTCCGGGCTCGCCGATGCGATGGGTGTGGATCCCAACTGGCTTGCGTCCCCCGAGGGCATCGAGTCGATGGCGGGCAACCGGATCCCGCCGGGCGCCGAGCCCATCGCGACGGCCTACGCCGGGCATCAGTTCGGACACTGGAATCCGCAACTGGGAGATGGACGCGCGATTCTGCTGGGAGAGTTGATTGCCCGGGACGGCCGACGCTACGATCTGCAACTTAAGGGTAGCGGTCGAACCCGTTACTCCCGGGGCGGCGATGGCCGCGCCCCCATCGGCCCGGTATTGCGCGAATACATCGTCAGCGAGTCAATGGCGGTGCTGGGTGTGCCGACAACCCGCGCGCTGGCAGCGGTCACTACCGGCGAGCGGGTGATGCGCAATCGGGTAGAGCCCGGCGCAATCCTCGCCCGGGTTGCCAGCAGCCACATCCGCATTGGCACGTGCCAGTTTTTTGCATCGAGAAACGACCTCGAGGGCTTGCGAGCTTTAATCGACCACGTGATTTGGCGGCATTATCCGGCGGCTGCCGACGCTGCCATCCCCCCCCTCGCCATGCTCCAGAATGTGGTAAGCCGCCAGGCTTCACTGCTAGCAAAGTGGCAACACCTGGGCTTCATCCACGGCGTTATGAACACCGACAACATGCTGCTTTCGGGCGAGACGATTGATTATGGTCCCTGCGCATTCCTCGATGACTACCACCCTGACATGGTGTTCAGCTCTATCGACCACGGCGGTCGCTACGCCTTCAGCAACCAGCCGGGAATCGCCTACTGGAACCTGGGCGCGCTGGCCCAGGCATTGCTGCCCCTGTTGAGCGACGACCCGGAACAGGCGGTCGCGATGGCCCAGCATGCCGTGGACACATTTGTTCCCCAGTACCAACAGGCCTACCGCGAGGGCATGGCCAGAAAAATCGGCCTTGGGGAGTACCGCGATGAAGACGGGCCTCTGATAGACGAACTGCTGTCGACCATGGCGAGCCAGGGTACAGACTTCACCCTGGCCTTTCGCCGGCTGACGGAGCTCGCCAGTCCACAGCCCGCGGATGACGATGGCATCAGTCGTTTCTTTGGGCTCGGGCCGGCATTCGAGTCGTGGCTGCAACGATGGTGGCAGCGACTGAGCGACGACGCGATGCCCCCTGCCCAACGCAGAGAACTGATGTTGGCACACAACCCGGTTTACATCCCGCGCAACCACCTGATCGAGGAGGTTATCGAGGCCGCCCGTGACGACGGCAACCTTGAGCCTTTCCAGCAGTTGGTGGATGTGCTTGCCACCCCTTACGACTACCGCGAGGAAAAGCAGTATTACGCAGTGCCTCCGCGCGAGGAACAACGTGTGAAGCAGACTTTCTGCGGCACCTGATGGCCCACCCCGACCGGATCTAGCGGCTTTCACGCCACATTTCTCGCTGGAAAACAGGCGGCCCCTTGCGTATGATTCAACGCTGGTTTTTGACCGCCCGCTCTGGCAATGAAAACACTCTCACACCGATTCTGCCTTGCGCCAATGATGGACCTCAGTGACCGCCACTGTCGCTATTTCTGGCGCCAGTTTTCCAGCCATGCTCTGCTCTATACAGAAATGGTGACCTGTGGCGCACTGCTGCACGGCGACGCCGCGCGATTTTTGCGATTTGACCCGGCCGAGCACCCCCTGGCGTTGCAGGTAGGCGGCTCCGACCCGGACCAGTTGGCCCGCTGCGCCCGCCTGGCCGAGGAGTGGGGATATGACGAAATCAATCTCAATGCGGGCTGCCCCTCCGATCGGGTCCAGGCCGGTCGCTTTGGCGCCGCCCTGATGGCCGAACCTGCGCGGGTTCGCGACTGCCTGGCAGCCATGATGGATGCTGTCGACATCCCAGTGACCATCAAGCACCGCACCGGTATCGACGACCTCGATTCATGGGAACACCTGCGCCACTTCGTCGCTACCGTGGCTGACTCGGGTTGTCGCACGTTTATCGTACATGCCCGCAAGGCCTGGCTGCGCGGGCTCAGCCCGAAACAGAATCGTGACATACCGCCGCTGCAATACGACACGGTGTTCCTGCTCAAGCAGGAATTCCCGGAGCTGGAATTTGTCATCAATGGCGGGATCGAGTCCGTACACCAGAGCCTGCAACTTGTGCAACGGGTAGACGGTGTGATGCTGGGTCGGGCAGCCTACCAAAACCCCGGCTGCCTGGAACAGGCAGATGCCCTGTTGTTCGGCACTGAAGCCCCCTCCACCAGCCAGCTTGAGGTCGTGGAACGAATGCTACCCTATATCGACGCACAGCTTGGCAACGGTTGTCGCCTCAACCATATCACACGGCATATGAGCGGCTTGTTCCAGGGTACTCCCGGTGCACGCAAGTACCGCCGCTATCTGAGTGAACATGCCTGTCTGCCGGGAGCGGGTGTCGAGGTGCTAAAGGGGGCGGTGGCACAGCTGGCGCCGTCACCAACCGAACCGGCGGCAGCGGCGTATTAGACCAATTGATGCGGGCTCATCCCTGCCTTGGAGTAACGCAATGCGTAACAAACTCGAACAACTCAAGACCATGACCGACGTGGTTGCAGACACCGGTGATATCGATGCAATGCGGCTCTACCAGCCGCTGGATGCAACCACCAACCCGTCTTTGCTGCTGAAAGCGGCCGCCCTGCCCCACTACCAGACCTTGATGCAGGATGCAGTTGCCTGGGCCCGGCAACAACCGGGCGACGAATCCCGGCAACTGTCCCTGGCCGCCGATAGGCTGGCGGTCAGGATCGGCAAGGAGATCCTCGACATCATTCCAGGCCGCGTATCTACTGAGGTAGACGCCAGGCTATCATTCGATACCCGCGCCACCATTGAAAAAGCGCGCAGCCTGATTCGTGCCTACAACGAACAGGGCATCGGCAATGACCGTATCCTTATCAAGATCGCGTCGACCTGGGAAGGTATTCGCGCAGCAGAAGTGCTGGAAAAAGAAGACATTCACTGCAACCTGACTTTGCTGTTCAGCTTCATGCAGGCAGTCGCCTGCGCTGAGGCCGGCGTCACGCTGATCTCACCTTTCGTAGGCCGCATTCTTGACTGGCACAAGCAGAACAGCGGCAAGACTGATTACTCCCCCCAAGAGGACCCGGGTGTTATATCTGTCACCGAAATATTCAATTATTACAAAAGCCGTGGCTACGACACTATTGTCATGGGTGCGAGTTTTCGCAATGCCGGTGAAATCGAGCAACTCGCCGGTTGTGATCGCCTGACCATCAGTCCACAACTGTTAAAGGAATTGCAGGAGGATCACGGAGAGCTTGAGCGAAAACTTGATCCATCCACCGCGCAAGCCGAAACCGATCGCATAAGGCCCACTGAAAGTGAGTTTCGCTGGGCAATGAACGAGGACGCCATGGCAACAGAGAAGCTGGCCGAGGGAATTCGCACCTTCGCCAGGGACCAAAAGGCACTTGAAGACTTGCTGGCGACATTCTGATGCTGGCGAAGATCAGGCTCTTCTTTGATTCCAGGCTGACGCCCGAGTCCGACCAGGACCCGGAACAGGCTCTGCGGCTTGCCGCCTGTGCATTGTTATTCGAAATGGTCAAGGCCGACTTCGAGGTCAGTGCCAGCGAAATGCAAGCCATGCGCGAGGCCGTGCAAACCGTCATCAAGATCGATGACGGCACCGCCGATACCCTGATTCAACTGGCCCAGGAAGAGGCAGAGGCCGCGACCTCCCTATACCAGTTCACGAGGCTGATCAATGATAACTACACGCTCGAGCAGAAACGCGAACTGGTCAAGGCATTGTGGATGATAGCCTTCGCCGACGGCCATGTTGATCGCTACGAAGAACACTACCTGAGGAAACTGGTTGATTTGCTCTATGTTCCCCACTCGGTTTTCATTCAGACCAAGCTGGAGGTGCAGGACGCCTTACAGCCGTGAAGTGAGCGTCGGCTAGACATTCGCGCCTTCAAGGCTGGTCACCAGTTCACTGAATTTTGAACGATTTTCGTCGTTGAGTGCCATCAGCTGGCGATGCGCCTCTAAAACTTTGTCGCGCACCGTTGCTTCCGAGCCATTGACGATCTTGAGGGCACGCAGACCTTGCTCTTTGGGCAGGGGTTCGATGCTGATATCGAACACTGAACCAAAACCCATGCTCTCTATCAGTCGCGTAATGCTTTCATTGGTCGAAATAATCAGTGGCCGGTAATTAAAATGCTGCGCTGATTGTATGGCGACTTTTGCGAGTAATCCGAGTGTCGTACTGTCGATACCGTGAGCGTCACTGAGATCGATAATCACGCTGTGGAATTTGCCCGGCACCAGCATCTTTCCCAGATACTCATCGAAGGCAACACACATGGTCACCCTGACGTCACCTACCAGCTTGATAACAAAAGTGCCATCGCTGTCTGCGACCAGAATCTTCCCCATGGAGCCAATCATGTTTTGGTCACCATCAGTATTGCGATGTCGTCCGGGGTCTCGGTGTCCTCGTCGAGGTCGAGCCCGAAGCCGTCCACCATATCGGCTATCGTTTTCGGTTCACTACGCATCATGTCGAGCAACATGCTCTCTTTGTCAGCCAGATTTTCGGGTGGCAGGAGTTCAAGCATGCCATCACTGAAAAGCGCGAGGCTGAATTGGTCGGGCAGCTCGATTTCGTGTTCTTCGAAATCGGGGGTCTCGAACATGCCGGCCGCCATCCCCTTGCCCCGCAAGAATTTCGGCGCATTGCCGGGGGATACCAACACCGGCAGTGGCAAATGGCCGGCGACACTGTAACGGAGGCTATTGGACACCATGTCTAACACACCGATCACCATCGTCAAATGCTTTCCTATTCCCGTCCTGAGCATGTCGTGGCTCATCTTTTCCAGGAATTTTCTGGGCCGCAGAATATTGTCTCGCCCGTGGTTTCTGTAATCGCTACGCAAATGTGCGGTAAAGTTCTTCAGTAATGCCGTCACGAAGGCTGATGACACTCCGTGACCGGCAATGTCAGCGATAAAGAACGTTACCTTGTCTTCACCCACCAGAGTGTATTCAACGAAATCGCCACTCAGGTAAAGTGAGGGGTATATACGATGCCGAAAGGTATATGGACCAAAACTTACTGGGGAATTTGGCAGCAACCGCTTCTGCATTTGCCGCCCGGCCTGCTGGTCATGCTCCAGCATTCTCAGGTTGGTCGCCAGTTTCTGGTTTGCCAGCTCGAGTTCTTCCCTGTAGCGCGTATTCTCCCGCCGCAGGCGCACCTCTTCGAGGCTGCGCTCAATTGCGTGCTCCAGCACCCCCATATCGGCCAGGGGCTTAATGAAGTAATCCCTGGCACCTAGGCGCAGTGCTTCCACCACATCGGCCATCTCGCCCGCGCTGGAAATGACGATGACCGGAGTGTCTTCCGACCGGCGGGAGAGTTCTTTCAACACCGACATACCGTCGACGTGGGGCATTCTCAGGTCGCACAATACGACATCGGGTTGATGTTGCTGCATCACCTCCAGGCCGTAGGCGCCATCGGCAGCAGTCAACACCTCGTATCCCCCTTGAGCCAGGTACATTTCGAGGCTGTCGCGAACGGCGGAGTCATCGTCCATCACCAATATACGGCCCTTGCGGGAGGCCGTTGCGCCGGCTTGCTGCGCTATCTCAGGACTGGTCATCACCACCTCGCAGCGAAACATTTTCGCCACCCTAAACAAACTTATTAGTTTAGTTTGAGCTACTTTACATCAATTTTGCATAGGTGTTTGTACGACTTTGGTACAGGTTTCAGATTGATTTTTACCCCTGGATTCCGGAAAGCGGCAACGCCAATACTACTCGAAAAAGTCCTCGGAGCCAGCTTCAGGCGCATCGCCGGGGGGCACATCAGAATCCAGGTCTTCGCCAAAGCCATCGAGGCCGTCGAAGTCTTCCAGCAACTCATCACCAAAATCATCAACGACTTCGCCGTCGGCAATCAGGTAGCGCCGCTGTTGCAGGTAGGCATCGCGCAGGAACACGTAGCGATCCCCCGAGATCAATTGCTCGGCGGGTATCACATCGGCACGAATATCGATGACATCCAACGCTATCAGGGCGTTTCGCAACGCGACATCCTCGATACTGCTGGCCACCGACAGGGCGTAGTCCGGCAGCAAACCAAGACCGTCGCGCACCGTGTACCCACCCAGAAAGGGCAGTACCACGTACGGGCCCGGCTTGACGCCCCAATAACCCAGCGTTTGACCGAAGTCCTCCCGCTTCTCTTCCAGCCCCACCAGGGTCGCCACATCGATAACGCCAAACACACCAACCGTGGAGTTGAGGAAAAATCGGCCCACACCTGAGCCGGCCGCACGCAATTTCAACTGCAACACATCGTTCACAATCGTCACCGGCATGAGGATGTTCTTAAAGAAATTGGTAACGCCACGATCAACCGGGTCCGGGGTTATATAGCGGTATCCCTTTGCCACGGGCAGCAGCAGGTAGCGATCGAACCCATCGTTGAACGCATAAACCTTGCGGTTGAAACCTTCCCAGGGATCCTGGCTGTTTTCAAGATCGCGGATGTCGACGTTTTGCGCAACCGCGAACGGGGCGAGCACCCACCATACGAGGCAAATCGCTACGATTCGCGCCCTAAGACCAATCATCGACCGCCCGATTAACTCTCGCCATTGCTGCCGCCTGAGAAAAATGCACCGTTATAGACGAAGCAAGCTCCGGGATCAAGCTGAAGCGCCGGCTCTCACCCCCAGTGCAATGCCACTGGCATGAAGTTTAGACAGAATTTCGGCTCCTGCTAGCATCAGCGCGGCGTCGCATGCCCGCCCCATCTCCAGCGCCAACTGTGCAATGAGCTCGCCACCGCTTGCTGTCTCGTTATTTGAAGCGAGTTCCACCAGGCGCGAGGTAACGGCGTTGATTTCCATGAACCTGACGACGTCTTCCCGGTTACGGTAGACAATCAGGAAGACATCCGGCACTGCGGATCCGGGCTGATTCTGCTCCCAGCCGGACTGCTCCCAGCCGGACTGCTCCCAGCCGGACTGCTCCCAGCCGGGACCTATTTCATGGACGGGGTAATGGTAGGCTAGCGACCACGCAGTCGGCGAAATCACCGGGACGCCCTCCAGGAGATCACCGTTCACATCAATACTGCTCCAGTCAGGCTCGGCGTCAGAGATATCCAGGGCCAATTCCACCCATTCGTAATGTGCCAGTTCGATCAGGAACGGCGGATCCGGGTGCTCGGGTTGGGATTGTTGAAGATAATTGATGAACTCCTGGGCAATTTCCAGGAAATAGGGAGTTTGACATCGATAGTCGGCCATGAAACCCCGCACCATGGCGTGCCAGCGCGACTCCGGGAGTATTGCACGCAATACCGGGAAGCCGGATGCTATAAAGCCTTCGATATTGCGGTAAAGCAGGCCGCGGTAGATGTTCATCCGCCGATCCTCGATGCCCGCGGGAGCGGGGTAATGGAGCGGATCGCGAATATGAGCGGCAAAAACCTGCTGCAAATGCGCCAGGGCGCCTCGCTCAGGCTCGCACGACATGGTTTTTCACAGGGCTTTGATCATATAGCTGCTGCATGTGCCGAATCGTAAGCACCTCACCTAACAGCTCGGACAAGGGGGGGATATTGAAGTCCCGCTCGAGCAAGGTGGGCAGAGCCCCGAAACGCTGGTACGCAGCAGACAACAGTTCCCACACAGGATCAATGACGTCGGCACCGTGGGTATCGACCCGCAGGTCCTCCGCTTCCACGTAGTGCCCCGCAATATGGATGTAGCGCGCCCGATTCACCGGCAACCCATCCAGAAACCCGCGGGCGTCGTAGCCGTGGTTGATGCTGTTCACATAGATGTTGTTGACATCCAGCAGCAGTTCACAATCCGCCCGATCGAGGATGGCGTTGATAAAATCCAGCTCACTCAGATCCTGCACCGGCGCCGCGTAATAGGAGGCATTTTCCAAGGCAATGCGCCGCCCCAGGAAATCCTGAACCCGGGAGACTCTCTCTGCCACGTATGCCACCGCCTCTTCAGTGAACGGTAGCGGTAACAAGTCGTACAAATGCCCGGAGTCGCCGCACCAGCTCAAGTGCTCCGAATACACCGGGCAGGAAAATTCGTGCATTAACTGGCGAATATTCCCTAACAGGTCCCAATCGAGCTCTCGAGGTCCGCCGATATCCAGTGACAAACCGTGCAGGGCAATCGGGTAGATCTGCCCGACTGCCCGCAGTTGCTTACCCAGTCGCCCACCCACCCCGATCCAGTTCTCGGGAGCCAATTCGAGGAAGCCAATCTCGTTGGGTCTTTCGCTCAACAGCAGCTCGAGCAGGCTGCGACGCAACCCCAGCCCCGCGCCCTCCAGGGCGGCGCCAGGTACACGAGGTCCAGCTATCAATTAGCGCCCCCGCACTTACCTTCACCACACTTGCCCTCACCACATTTGCCCTCCTTCCCTGACTTGGCAGCACCGCAACTGCCCTCCTTGCCGGCTTTTTCGCCGCAGCTACCTTCCTTCGCGGCCTTGTCGCCGCCGCACTTGCCCTCACCGCACTTGCCTTCGCCGCACTTGCCTTCCTTGTGCTTGTCGTAGTTAGCCAGATCGTAACCCGCATCCAGCGGATTGGCCGCGAATGGGTTGTTGCTGACCTCGGCGCTGACCACGGGGGCCACAGAGCTCGCAAGAAATGCCGCGCCAAGAGCGCTCACAACGGGCTTCAGTGATGACTTCGACATAATGTATCTCCTTTTAATAGTTTCTGGACGCCACTGCAGGCCATCCGGTTTCAGCATTTATCGTGGTGTAACCCTATCACGAAGCTGTGAGGACTATGACATGGACTTTTCTCAACAGTTTCGCATCTTATACGAGTTTTTACCTACCGACCATTGTCAGTCGTGACGTAATAGGAACCCCGCTCAAACGGGCTTCACCGCCCTTCGCCCCTCTTGCCATTGCTGCCATGCCCGATCCAGGCGCTTGGCTGAAACCGGGATGCGCGTTCCCACTCCCTGGGCAAACAGCGAGACCCGATATTCCTCCAGCATCCAGCGATAATCAAGCGGCCCGTTGGCTGCATCCAGGTTTTCAAAGAAATCTCCCGCCTGTCGCTGCAGCCGCTCGACATGGGGTGCGATCGCCAGGGTGCCACGCTGGTCCTTCTGTCGGTGACCCTCAAGTTGCTCGATCCGGTAGACCAAGGCGCGCAAGAAGCGCGGGTATTCGCGTATTTGCCGGTCGGGCACCCGCAGCAGAAAATGCTCCCCCGTTAATGCCTTGAGTTGTTGGTGTATGTCCGCAATCGCATATTCCCAGGCATTTTTCTCAAGCTGGCCAAGGGCGACACTGACGGCATGATTCAGGGAGATAATCTCCATCAGCAGTTGGTGGTGCTCGTCAGCCAGGGTCAACAAGCTACCCTGGCGCGACCTGAGAACTGCGGTAAACTGCGCTGCATCCCGCGGGTAGTCTCTTCCGTCCACAAAACAATTTCTAAAGACTGCCAGCAAATAGTCATCGAGTAACTGCTCCTGCGGCATCAGCCGCCCCAGTTGCAAGCGCACCTGGTTATCGCGTAGAAATTCCTTCTTCAGGTATTTGACTTGCCGGGCAAGCGCCAGCATGTATAGCCTCGCCAGACCGAGACGAGTTTTCTCGCTCGCCTCAGCGGCGCGATCACAATGCTCCAGAACCACACTGTCTCCAGCGTCTACCAGCGCCGGGTAGACCAGCACCGACTGCGTGCCGTGGTCCAGAACCCGGGACGGCGGCAGCTCACCAAACTCCCACGCCTGGTAAGCGCCGCTCACCCCGGGCTCTGCCCGCACAATCTCCTCCTGCAACTGCGGCCGCAGGCGCTCAGCAAGTTCGACCAGGTCCCGGCCACTGGCGATCACCCTGGCCCTGGTGTCTACCACCGAAAAGTTCATCCGGTAGTATGGATCCAGCCGCGCCGCAGACCACGCATCGGCGGGGATCTTAATCCCGAACTGCCGCTGTATCGCACTCGCCAGGCATTCTACCAGTGGCGCTTCCCCGGGTTGCAGGAGGGGAAGCAACGTATCGATAGTATCCGGAACCGGTACCAGCTGCTTGCGCCACTGGCGGGGCAAGCCCTTCACCAGTTCGATACATTTTTCCCTCAATAATCCCGGAACCAGCCACTCGAATCGGGCTGCAGGCAAGCGATTGAGCGCTGCCAGGGGCACCACGGCGGTCACACCGTCAGTGGTTTTGCCGGGCGCGAAAGTATAGTGCAGAGGCAACTCGATGCCTGCAACCTCCATGCTATCGGGAAACTGCTGCTGCAGGTCGGCGTCGGGATCGCGACGTAAAACCAGATTGCGAGACATATAGAGCAGGCGGGGCGTTTGCCGCTCGATGCCCTTGCGCCACTTGTCCAGGGCCGCCGTGTTACAGATGTGCGCGGGCAACAGCCCATCGTAGAAATGGTACAAGTTTTCATCGTCAGCCATAAGATCGTGGCGCCGCAGGCGGGTCTCGAGTTCACCGATTTCCCGCAGCAGCGCCTGGTTGTGCCGCCAGAAGCCGGCCCTGCCCCGGTAACGGCCCTCAACCAGTGCACCGCGAATGTAGAGCTCCCGCGCCAGCTCAGGATTGATTCGCCCAAAGCTGACCAGCTTGTTTTCCGATAGTACCAGCCCGTAGAGAGTGGTTTTTTGCTTCGCCATCACCGCCTGGTGACGTCGGCTGAAGTGGGGCTCGTGGTAACTGTGTTGGAGCAGCGGTCCAGCCTCAGCTATAACCCACTCCGGCTCGATCGCCCCATTGATGCGGGCATAGACCCTGCCGGTGTCGATCAGTTCGGTCGCCATCACCCAGGGCGGCGGGTTTCGCGCCAGGTGAGAGCCGGGGAAGAGGCTGAATTTGCGATTGCGCGTTCCCTGGTATTCACGCTTTTCTTCGCGCTTGCCCACGTGACTCAACAAACCCGCGAGCAGGGCACGGTGCACCGACTCCGGCGCCGCCGGCTCGTGATTCAGACGCAATCCAAGCTGCTTACAGATCCTGCCCAGCTGAAAGTGCAGATCCCGCCATTCGAACAGACGCGACACCGACAAAAACTCTTCGCGACAAAGCTTGCGCAGCTGGCTTCTGCTGAGGTCCTGGCGGCATTGTTCGAAATACTTCCACAGCTCAAGCAAGGCCAGGAAGTCCGAATGATCTACCCGAAAACGGCCATGTGCCTGATCCGCTGCCTGCTGATTATCCAGGGGCCTCTCTCTTGGATCCTGGATGCTGAGTGCCGCTGCCACCACCAGTAGCTCCGCAAGACAACCATACTGAGCCCCGGCCAGTAACATTCTCCCGACCCGGGGATCTGCGGGTATGCGCGCCAGTTGGTCGCCGGTCGCGGTGAGTTTGCCGTCAGCGCCCATAGCGCCGAGTTCCTCCAGCAGGCGATAGCCATCACGCACCAGCCGGGGATCCGGTGTTTCGATAAACGGGAAACGCTCAACATCACCAAATTGCAGGCGCGTCAACTGCAAAACCACCGCAGCAAGGTTGGTTCGGTGAATCTCTGACTCCGTGAATTCGGGCCGCGAGGCAAAATCCTCTTCACTATAAAGCCTGATGCAGGTTCCAGGCGCCTCTCGGCCACAACGCCCGCTGCGCTGTTCCGCGCTGGCCCGGGATATCGGCTCTATCGGCAGGCGCTGGACACGGCTGCGATGGCTGTAGCGCGAGATGCGCGCCAGGCCCGTGTCGATGACGTAGCGAATTCCCGGAACCGTCAAAGAGGTTTCCGCGACATTGGTGGCCAGCACCACACGGCGGCCCCGACGTTTGCCAGGATCAAACACCCGGTCCTGCTCGGCGCGGCCCAGACGCGCATACAGTGGCAGGATATCCCAGGACGGCAGCGCGGCCCGACGCAGCTTGAGGGCACAGTTGCGGATATCCCGCTCTCCGGGTAAAAAAACCAGCACATCTCCCTGTCGATGCCCCCTCCCCGTACGCTCGAGCTCCTCGATAAAATCGCAGGCCATGAGCACCTGGTCGGACAAACTCGACTCCATTTCCGGGCCTGGTTCAATATAGTGAAGGTCGACCGGCCACGCCCGACCGGACACATCGATGACAGGAGCGCCGTTAAAATAGTCGGCGAAGCTGTTCACATCGATGGTCGCCGAGGTGATGATGACCTTCAGGTCCGGCCGCCGTGGCAGGAGCTTTTTCAGGTAACCGAGAATGAAGTCGATATTGAGGCTGCGCTCATGGGCCTCATCGATAATCAATGTGTCGTATTGATCCAGGCTGCGGTCATGTTGGATTTCCGCCAGCAACACACCGTCTGTCATCAGTTTGACCAGTGTGCTTTCAGAGCAGTTGTCGCCAAAGCGAACCTGGTAGCCCACCAGCTGACCGACAGTGGTATCGAGCTCGCTGGCGATACGCGCTGCCACAGCCCGCGCTGCGATGCGTCTGGGCTGGGTGTGACCAATGCGACCCCGGGTGCCATAGCCCAGTTCGAGACACAGCTTGGGCAGTTGGGTTGTTTTTCCCGACCCGGTTGCTCCGGCAACGATGAGAACCTGGTTACTGCCGATCGCCTCGAGTAACGGCTGGCGCTGCATAGACACCGGTAATCCATCCGGGTATCGCAGCACCGGAATGGATTGCCGACGACGCTCTACCTGGGCGCTGGATTCAACGACCAGCTCGGCCAGTTGCTGCTGCAGACTTGCAACTGGCCGCTGGCGGGACCCCGCCTGCCTGATATCACGCTGCAATCGCAGCAGGCGCTCCCGGTCAGCGGCCATCACCTGCCATTTCAGTTGCGCCTGGAGAAATCGCGGTTCCAAGGGTACTCCTGGGAGAGCGGTAATGTTAAGCCCGAACAAGCGGACAAATTGCTGCGACGATGGCACCTGCCCACCGCCGGCTCGAGATAAGCGGCAAGTTATCGGTGACACCGTAGCCTGTCAAATGCAGGCTCGGAAATGATCACCCCACGGCCCGATCGTTAAGGCGCTTGCTCGCAGTGTTTTTCGGTACAATGATCCGGCGTCGCCCCCCCCTAAACCCCAGCCAGGATGCAGCCAGTGAAAACCATAGAAAACGTGCCTTTTGATGACATCTTCGTAGGCCAGACCTGCGAAAAACTGAAAACCGTCTCGGAAGAAGATATTCTGTTGTTCGCCATCGCATCGGGGGACAACAACCCGGTACATGTGGATGAGAACTACGCAAAATCCACCCAATTTGGCGGGCGCATTGCGCACGGTATGTACACATCGGCCCTGGTTTCGGCGGCCATGGCCATGGGCCTGCCGGGACCTGGCAGCGTCTACCTGACCCAAACCATGAAATTCAAGCACCCGGTGAAAGTGGGCGACACTCTCTGCATTCGCATTGAGGTAATTAAAAAGCGTGCGGGCAAGAACTTCGTCACCTTTGCCACCCTCGTCACCAACCAGCACGGCGACCGGGTCCTGGTCGGCGAGGCAATGGCGCGGGTTCCAGGCGAGAAGATCGTGTTGCCCGCAGCAGAGCTGCCAGCCATAAGGCTGGAATGAAAGGCGATCAAGCGGGTCGCAGCAAGCGCGACAGCGCAGGTCTTACAAATACGGTGATAACAGCCAGAAAACAGCGCTGCCGAAACGCTGCCCGGGCGACCGTGACGCCAACCACTCGCGACTGAGGGGGCGACAGTTTTCCAGGCGGCTGCGAAAATAGGCCGCCAACGGCGCCGCCGCGGCTTCGCTGTAGGATTCGACCGCCACTTCGAAGTTGAGCTTCAAACTGCGCGGGTCGAGATTATACGAGCCGATCTGGGCGTAGTAGTCGTCGGCCACGAACAGTTTGCTGTGGACGAAAACACCGCTGTACAAAAACACCTGAACACCATTTTTCAGCAGTTCATCGAGCTGATGAAATGCGGCCAGGTTTACAAAGGGCATGTTATTTTTGCCCGGCAGGATTATGCGCACCTCTACCCCACGCAACGCCGCCATTTCAAGCGCAACCTGCAACTCTCGCTCAGGCAGGAAATAGGGCGTCATTATGGCGACGTATTCCCGCGCCGTATCGATCGCACCAATCAAAATACGCAGGAGTTTATCGCAATCATCGTTGGGACCATCATTGATTGCACGGCAACATGCACCGTCCTGGCAAAAGGTTTTAGATTCCGGCGGGTTGATAAACAGGTCGCTGCTGAAGCGCCAGTCGGAAACAAAGATATCCTGCAACTGCTTTGCGACGGGCCCCTGAAGGCGAAAGTGAACATCTTCAGTGCGATTGCGCTGCTTGGCTGTCTCCACCAGGTGGTGTTGGCGGATATTCATGCCGCCGGTAAAAGCAATGTCGCCATCGACCACCAGTATTTTTCGGTGATTGCGCAGGTTGACGGTGACGCGAGGCGGGAACAAACTGGTCGGCAGGTACAGCGCTGTTGGCACACCCATTTTGCGCAGGCGCCGGTGCGCCCGGGGCCAGGAGTAAAGCCGGCCAAAGCCGTCGATCAACACCCGCACCTCGACGCCCCGCGCTCTCGCGGCAGCCAGGCTGTCTATAAACCGGCGCCCGATACCGCCGCCGTCGAAAATATAACTGGCCAGGTAAACGCTGTGGTGGGCTGAATCGATGGCATCGATCATCGCTGGAAAAGCCTGCTCGCCGTTAACCAGAATCTGCAGCCGATTGCCACCCACCAGTGGCAACAGACTGGTAGCCGCAGACAGGCTGGCAAGGCTCCGGAAACCATCCCGGAGCTGACCGCTGCAATCGTTGCCCGCAGGAACAAAGTTCACCGCGGGCTGCGGCCCTACCGCCGTGCCGTGCAACTGCCTCGCCCGGGTCTTGATCCGGTTCTTGCCCATCAGCAGGTATATAACAGCGCCTACCAGCGGCCACATCAGGCATATAGCTACCCAGGCGGCGGCACTGCGAGGATCGCGCTTATTGAAAAGCGCATGGGCGGCACCCGCGATCGACGCGACAACGCCAAGCGCCACCGCAGCCCAATTGAGGTAGGGAAGCGCTTGCTCGAGGGTAAAATGTAGCTGCAACATATCGCTCCACTGCTGGCGCCAGCGGGTCGCCTGAGGAGCTATTATGCCGCCTGCTCCAGATAGGTGCCACACCGTTCCTGCAGACCGCAAACCGCCCCCTGAGCACAACAGAAGCCCTCGCCGGAAGAAACTCACGTTGTGTGCTAGATTTATGGCAGCGTCAAAAGACCGGGCAGGCAGGGCATTCGGCGCCAGGTGCCACCCGGGAAATATCCGTTAAACAACCCATAGATCGACTATTTCATGATCCCCAGCATAATTTCTCGCTTGCTATTGGCCCTGATCGCCCTTATTTCCAGCTATACCTGTGCCCAGGGCCTTGAACTGGAACGCCGGAAGGTGGAGGAATATCAGCAGCAAATGGCGGTGCTGGAGCAGTCAAACAACAGCATCGAACAGCAATTGCACAAGCTCGAGCAAGAGATTGCCGCGCACTCTGACACCAACACTCCTGCAGCGAGAGCGCTCAAGGAAGCGGAGTTCGAATACCAACAGGCATTGCGAACCTCTGAGCGTGTCCCCAGCGCAACCAACAAGGAACGCGCTGAAGCTGCACGATTCGCTTTCCTGCTGGCCGAGCGCAAATACCTGCGATCGACCCAAAGCGTGAGCAAATTGGCCAGGCAGCAGGCTCAGCTTCGCAAACAACTTGAGAACAATCAGCGGCAGATCGCGGCCACCGGCAATCAGCTTGGTCTACAGCAGGAATCGATTCTGCTGAAGGAGCAACAGGCCCGCCAACAAGCCGCCGCACAGGCAAGAAAGGAAAGAGAATTGCGAATCAAAAAGGAAAGCGCGTTGCGCAGTAGTCGCGAGGAACTGGAACGAGCCCGTGCCGAGCGCGCCGCGGCTCTGGCCGAACTGGAAGAAATGAAAGCCAGGCTGGCATTACAAAAGCGAGCTCGAACAAAGAGCGTGTTGCCTCTAGCCGGAGTTACCGTCGCCAGCAGGCAATCGAGTCTACCCATTTCTACCCCCGCAAGGGAGACCGTGGCACCAGCTTCAGCAACGGCTCCCCGCAGCGAGATAGCCACTTCGACCAGCGACGGGCTTCCTTCCCTGCTGGGCGACAAGGCCCAGTATCTGGCCCTGCTTGAAACGACCAAGCAAGACGGCTCCCGGTCGCGTTCGAGCAAAATCATGCAGATGAACACCTTGGCGGATGACCGCGTGATACGCAGGACATCCCATACCCTAAAACACAGGGGTAATGGCGTTTACTTGGGCAAGATTCCGGTCAGGGCGGGCATGACCACATTGGTGGTTGGCAGCAAGCAGTGGCGCTGGACGATACCCAAGACTGACGATAATGCCCTGTACCGCTTCGCGCTGGACACCCGCGATAAATCCAATACCGAGTTGAAGATATTCCGCGTCGCCGATCTCAAGTAACGCCTTGTTGACCGGCTCCGGGAGCACTCCTCGTGTCACCCTGGTGGCGCCATAAATCCCCTGCCAACCCGGCGGGTAAGCCCCACGACCGCGGCAAACGGTTCCAACCCCGGGCCGTGTAGACTCCGGGGGCGACCATCACCACAAGTCCCGCCTCCAGCCCCACGATCCCGCAGCAGACTGCAGCATGTCAGGGCTTCTCAACGCTCTTTGCAACCTTATGGCAGGCCACCAGCCAGTCCCCGCGCTGGTGTGGTTCCTGCTCCGGTTGCTGACCGCGGCACAGGCTATCGGCGTGGGGACAGCGCGGCGCGAAGCGACAACCCGTCGCCCTCCCGATCGGTGCCAACACTTCCCCCTGAATAGGTTGGTGTTTGCGCTGGCGCTCCAGCACCGGATCCGGTACCGGATTGGAGGCCAACAGTGCCTGGGTGTAGGGATGGGCTGGACTGTCAAAAACCTGCTGGGCAGGCCCCACCTCTACCAGCCTGCCCAGATACATCACGGCAATGCGATCCGATATGTAGCGGACCATGGACAGGTCATGGGCGATGAACAGAATACTGATTGCCATCTCCCGCCGGATACTCTCCAGCAGATTGACTATCTGCGATTGCACCGAGACGTCCAGTGCCGACACCGGCTCGTCGCAAATCAACAGCTTCGGCTGCAGCGCCAGCGCCCGCGCAATGCCAAGCCGTTGTCGCTGTCCCCCGGAAAACTCGTGGGGATAACGGTTCATATGGGCCGAGGATAGACCCACGCGCTCAAGCCACGACAAAGCCTCCGCCTGCAGGTCGGCAGTCTTGCGGCGCCCGTCTCCCGCCAGGCGTAGCCCCTCCATAACGATTTCAGCGGCGGTCATCCGCGGGCTCAGGGCGCTGTAGACTTCCTGGAAAATCATCTGCACGATGGAGCTCTGGGCACGGAAATCCCGGCTGCGGTAGTGCCGCGGCAACACCCGCCCGGCGAGCCGAACAGTACCGCCCGATTTGTGGTTCAGGCCGATGAGCAGTTTACCCAGGGTGCTCTTGCCGGAGCCACTCTCCCCGACCAGCCCCACGATTTCGCCCGCGTGCAGATCCAGGCTGACATCGTCCACCGCCCGCAAAACCTGCCCGCCGCCGATGGGAAAATAACAACTGACATGCTCCAACTGCAGTAATGGCTCAGTCACTGACTAAACCTCTGGCAGCCAGGTAATCGGGATGCTGCATCCAGCAGCGCGATACCGACCCGTCGCCTGCGGGCAGGATGTCGGGCATGCGCTGCTGGCAGATTCTCATGGCCTCGCCGCAGCGTGGATAAAAACCGCAGCCCCGGGGTGGCGCAAACAAGTCCGGCGGGCTTCCGGGTATCGTCTCCAGTGGCTCATTGGCAATCATTTCGCCGTGGGGAGTGGCGCGCAGCAACGCGCGGGTGTAGGGGTGCGCCGGCCTGGCGAATAGCTGCTTTACGTCCGCCTGCTCCACCAACTGGCCCGCATACATGACCGCGACCTGATTGGCCATGCGCGCCACCACGGCCAGGTCGTGGGTTATCAACAGAATCGCCATGCCGCGGGCTTGTTGCAGCTGTTGCAGCAACCAGAGAATCTGGTCCTGGGTCGTCACATCGAGTGCGGTCGTCGGCTCATCGGCAATCAGCAGCTCCGGGCCACAGGCCAGCGCCATTGCGATCATGGCACGCTGCAGCATACCCCCGGACAGCTCAAACGGGTACTGGCTGACACGCTTGGCAGGCTCAGACAAGCGGCACTCATCGAGCAGCCGTCTAGCCTCTGTCAATCCGGCACCCTGGCTTATTCCGTTGTGGATGCGCAGGGTTTCCGCTATCTGGGAGCCGATCGTGCGTGTCGGGTTGAAGGCCGATAGCGGATCCTGGAACACCATGCCGATGCGGGCCCCGCGAATCCGGTTCAGTTGCGCCTGCTCCAGCTGCAACAGGTTTTGTTGCTGAAACAATACCGACCCCGACAGGCGCAAGCCCGGAATCGCAAGCAGGCCTACCATGGCTTGTACCGATACTGACTTGCCACAGCCGGACTCTCCCACCAGTGCCATGGTATTCCCGGACTGCAAAGTGAAATCGATGCCGCGCACCGCCTGCACGTAGCCGCCATGGGTGGGGATATCGACACCCAGCCCGCTCACTTCGAGCAAATTGCCCTCAGGCATTGCCCACCCCCTCGCGCAAGCGAATATCGAAGGCATCGCGCAGGGCATCCCCGAGCAGGTTGAAAGCAAGCACCGTCAAACTGATGGCGATGGCGGGGAAAAGGAGCTCGTGGGGGTGCGAGACCATGGTGCGAATCCCGTCGTTGCACATGCTGCCCCAGGACGGAGCCGGCGGCGCCACACCCAGGCCAATAAAGGACAGGAAGGCCTCGGTGAATATAGCCGAGGGAATCGCGAACGTCAGCGACACCAGCAATACACCCATCACGTTGGGTAACATGTGAGTCATGATGATATAAAAAGGTCTGCCGCCGAGGATTCGCGCGGCGTTGACAAAGGCCTGCTCTTTCAATTGCAGAACCTGGCCGCGCACCAGCCTGGCGGTAGAGGGCCAGCCGAGCACAATCATCGCCACCAGCATTGCGGTGATACCGCTCTCCCCCGGCTGAATATCGAATAACACCCGAAACAGGATCATGAACAGCAGAAACGGCAGCGCCACGACAAAATCCGCCACCCGCATCATCAGGTCATCGACCCTGCCGCCAAAATAGGCCGCAATACCCCCGTAGAGCGCGCCGAACATCACATAGAAAAGCGGTGCGGCGACACCTATGAAAAGCGAAATCCGTCCCCCGTACATGAGACGCGCCAGGATATCCCGACCCAGGTGATCGGTGCCAAGGGGGTGCGCTGGCAGAGTTACTGCCAGCCCCCGGGCCTCGCCGGGCGCCAGCTCCAGTGGCACCAAACCCTGTAACTGCGCGTCGATGAGGGATATCGCCAACGTTGGACGCACTGCAACCTGGTAGCGCCGAAGCTCGTCGCCACGGCCGTTGTAGGCAACAATGCTGTAACGATAATCATTCTGCCGCAGGTCCAGCCGGTCCTCCAGCAGCGGCGTCGCTGCCGCCGCGACATCCTCCAAGGGCAGCCCAAGCGACTCCCGGGCAAGCTCCGGCTGATCATTTCGATACACCGCATAGCGGGCCGCGCCGGCCACCGGGCGCCACAGCAGGCGGACGTATTCGGTGTTGGCCTCCACCACGGCGATATCGACATCGGGTTCAAACAGCGCGGCCTGCCAGGCAGCGGAGTCCGGGCGCCACGACTGCCAGGCAACCACTTCGGCAGCACGTGACCAGGTGGGGCCGAGCGAGCGACTGCCGATAGTTTGCGCGGCGGCATCGACGCGCCATAGCCAGGGTCCAACCACCGCAAACAGCACCAGGGCCGTTGCGACCAACAGTGCCGCCAGCGCCATACGGTTCTTGCTGAACCGCAGCCAGACATGCTGCCAGTAACTCAGGCTCGGCCGGGCTATCAATTCCTCTTCCTGCCGCTCGCCCAGCGGCTCGAAATATTCTGCCGGAATAGCGGGACTAAGCATCGGTTCGTCCCTGCAGGCGTATGCGCGGATCGACCAGGCCATAGATGATATCGACCAGCAGCACCATCAGCACCAGGAAAGCACCGTAAAACACCGTGGTACCCATAATGACGGTGTAGTCGAGCTGTTGCACCGCGGTAACGAAATAGCGCCCCAGGCCCGGAATGGTAAAAATCAATTCGACCACGAAGCCACCGGTAGTGATAGCTGCGATAGCCGGTCCCAACACGGTGATCAGTGGCAGTACAGCATTGCGCAACTCGTGGTGCAGGAACACCTGAAACGAAGACAGGCCCTTGGAGCGGGCAGTTTTAATATAGTCGGAACTACCCACCTCGAGGGTCGACGCCCGCATCAGTCGAGTCAGGTAGGCCATGGTACCCAGTCCCAGCACCAGCGCCGGCACCAGCATGTAACGGAACCCTCCCCACCCTGCAACTGGCAGTATCGACATGCCGGCAGCCCGATTCAGGCTGATGATCAAGTGCTGGCTGAGAGCCGCGAACACGAAGCTCGGCACCGACACCGTGAGGATAACGGCGAACATAATGACCGCGTCCGGCCAGCGATTGCGAAAGCGCGCCGCAATCGCGCCCCATACGATACCGCCGAGGGTGGCGAACACGATCGCCAGAGCTCCCAGCATGGCCGAAACCGGGAAGTGCTCGGCAATGATATCGTTGACGCTGCGGTTCTTCTGCGTATAAGAGATACCGAAGTCGCCCCGGAGCATCGCTGTGATGTAGATCCAGTACTGTTGGGGAAGCGGCTTGTCGAGACCGTAGCGCGCCTCGAGATTCTGGCGTATCTCCGGCGACACCGCCTTTTCATCGCTCAACGGATCACCCGGTACCCAATGCATGACGAAGAAGGTGGCGGTGGCGATAAACCAGATGGTAAACAGGCCCGACAGCAAGCGGCCACCTATATAGCGGGCCAGTGGCCTGGCCTGGCGCGCCCTAGCGAGAAGTGATTGCATCGGTGCTTGCGCCTTCGATCCAGGCGAACTTGTAGCTCGGGTCGCCACCGAAAATGGCTCGACCCACTCCCCGCAGCGCCGGTTTCTGCAGGTACACCGACGCCCCCTCAAACAATGGCAGGATAGCCACGTCGGCGTGCAGGATCCGCTGTAACTGCTCCATCGCCTGCATCCGAACACGGGGATCACTGCCCTGCTGGGCGACCCCAACCCAGTGATCATAGCGTTCGCTGCTATAACGGCCGCGGTTGTTTTCATTCCACGAGGCAAACAAATCGCCGTAGGTGATCGGGTCATCGAAATCCGGGCCCCAGCCCGACAACACCATATCGAAATCTCCCGACTGCATTTTCGCAATGCGTTGCTTGAAGGTCTGCTTGTCCAGCCGTATATCCAGCCCCAGCGCCTGCTTGAACATGTTCTGCAAATACTCGCCAATGATGACAGACACCGGCGTCTCACTCACCAGCAGTGTCAGCGGAGGCAACTCGCCGCCAAATGCAGCCCTGGCAGCGGCGATCGTCTCCCGCGCCAAGACAAGGTTCTGTTGCGGTGGTGGCGGCGGAAACTCGCGCTGGAACGGTCCGTTCACGCCGTTTACCGTGGAGGGGAACAGGCCGTCGAGGGCTTTGTTGCCCGGCATGGCTATCACCTTATTCACCAGGGTCGCGGAGTCGAAAACCAGCTGCATAGCGCGGCGCAGGTCGTGGTTAAGGCTAGCCCTGCCAGCGCGAAAGTTGAATTGGATGAAGTAGATGATGCCGTTGCGAAAGCGGCGCACCGGATAGCCCTGAACCACTGCCTCCTTGAGCGATTCTGCATCGAGGCTCGCAAAGGCGATAGCGTCGTCCTTGAACAGGTTGAGCGTGGCAGCGGCGGATGAGGTCATGTAGGGAATTTCGATGGTGTCGATAGCCAGCCGCCCGACATCCCAATAGCTGGTATTCTTTACCAGCCTCAGGCTTGCCCCGTGCACCCAGCGCTCCAGCGCGTAGGGTCCATTGTAAACCATGGTAGTGGACTCGGCGGCGTAGCGCGCGCCATGCTTTTCAACGATATCCTGGCGCAGCGGGTAGTAGGTGGCAAAGGCGGTAAGGCCGAGAAAATACGGGCAGGGCTGCTCGAAAACCACCTGCAAGGTATGGTCGTCGAGGGCGACGACGCCCAATTCGGTCTTGGCCAGCTTGCCGTTATTGATCGCCCGGGCGTTCTTGACCGGGAACAGTATCGACGCATAGGGCGCGCCGTTGCGCGGATCCAGCGCTTCACGCCAGGCATAAACAAATTGCTCAGCCGTCACCGCCTTGCCGTCGCTCCAGCGGGCATTTTTGCGCAGCCAGAAGGTCGCCCCACTTTGGTCGATCTGCCAGCGCTGGGCGACCCCTGGCACCAGTTCATTGTGCAGGTTGTACTGGGTGAGGCCCTCCATCACGTGGGTCAACACGAAAAAACTCTCTGAATCAGTGGCCTGCAAGCTATTGAGGCTGGGCGGCTCGGTAGCCATCGCCAGCGAGATAGTTCGAGTGGTGGCATCGACCGCCCTCGCATGCAGGCCGCGTTGCGGCAGGCACAGCAACACACCCAGCGCGAAGGCGAGCAGGTACCTCACGACACCATGGTGACTATTATTTGTTGCGCCCGCGCTGACGCGATACGGCGCTGTTGATAGAATCGTGATATGACTGAACACCCGGATAGAACCCACTCGTTGCAGCCCGCCCACCTCAGTTGGCAAGCCGACGGCACCCCTTTTTCCCAACGCTATGGCGATGTCTATTTTTCCAGTGAAGATGGCCTTGCCGAAAGCCGCCACGTATTCCTGCAGGGCAACCGCCTGGCCGAACGCTGGGCGCAGCTGCCAAAAGACGCGCACTTTATCATCATTGAGTGTGGATTTGGTACCGGACTTAACTTTCTTGGGGCCTGGCAGCTCTGGAAGCAGGTGGCACCGTCCGGCGCGCGACTGCATTACGTCAGTATCGAGAAGCACCCGCTGTCAGGGGAGGAGCTGCGCATTGCATCGGCGCACTGGCCAGAGCTGCAAGCGCTGGCAACCGTTTTGGTGCAGCACTATCCCCCGGCATTGCCCGGCATTCACCAGCTGCAGCCGGAACCGGCAGTTTCCCTGACCCTCGGTTTTGGTGAAATTGTCGACATGCTCGATGGCATTCACGACTGTGACCACCCTGGCTTGAGGGACTCCCTGGGTATCAGGGCCGACGCCCTGATGCTGGACGGGTTTGCCCCGGCCAAAAACCCTGACATGTGGTCGCACGCGGTATGCGAGCGCCTGGCCTCCCTCAGCAGCCCCGGCACCAGCTTCGCCACCTTCACCGCCGCCGGCCAGGTCAGGCGCCAATTGGCAGCAGCCGGATTCAGGGTCGACAAAGTAGCGGGCCACGGCCGCAAGCGGGATATGCTGGTCGGTGAATTTGTCGGCGTGGCACCCCGCCTGGCAGCAACGCGCCGGGCCAGCCCCGCCTGGCATTGCGCCCCCGGCCCGCGCTTTGATAGCAAGACCGCTGTTGTCATAGGCGCCGGGTTGGCCGGCTGTCACACTGCCCGCGCCCTGGCCGACAGCGGCTGGCGGGTAACGGTACTGGAGCAGGACGGGGGCTGTGCCCGCGGCGCCTCCGGTAACCCCGCCGGCATTCTCTACACCCGTCTCGCGACGGGCGATTCGGAGGCCGCCGCCTTTTCGCTGGAAGCCTATTTGTATGCGGCTCGCCACTACCGCGCGGGCTTTGCCGGGGCCCTGTTGCACGCAGGTAGAGATGGCTTGCTCAACGGCATGTTGCAACTTGGCTTCAATCCATCCGAGCGTCGCCTTATGGAACGAATAGCCGATCGCTACAAGGACGTCGGCGATCTGGTGCAGTACCTCGATGCTGCCCAGGCATCGGAGCTCGCTGGGATCCCCCTTGAACATCCAGCGCTGTTCTTCCCTGACAGCGGCTGGCTTGCCCCCCGGAAAATATGTAGCCGGCTGCTCGCGCACCCGGCAATCGAGTTTGCCCACAGCCGCCGGGTGCTGGCGCTGCAGCCTGCAGCGCAGGGCTGGGAGGTACAATGCGGCGACGGAAGCGCCCTGGTAGCCGCCGCATGTGTCGTTGCCGCGGGTATCGATAGCAAGCAGTTCCGGGAGCTGGAGACCCTGCCCACCAGCGGTGTCGGCGGGCAAATCAGCTTCTTGCCCCGGGCCGCGACACGGCCCAGGCTGGCGCTTTGTCACAGCGGTTACGTGGCGCCTACCGACGCCGGAGGACTCTGTTTCGGCGCGACGTTCCGCATCAACGATGCCGGCTCACAACTGCGCAACAGTGACCATCAGCACAACCTGCAGCAATTGCGAGAGAATATTCCGTCGCTGCTGGCGGGCGCCAGTGGCCGGGAATCGGTGCTACAGGGCTTGCGGGGCCGGGCGGGAGTACGATGCACTACTCCCGATCGCCTGCCGATCGTCGGGCCAGTGCCAAACATGGATTCCCTGCTCGAAAGATTCCGTCCGCTGGCGACCAACGCCAAAGCCAGTATCAACCAGGCGGGGGAATACCTGCCCGGGTTATACGTCAACACCGGTCATGGATCCAGGGGCCTTGCCACCACACCAATTGCCGCCGCCTGCATCGCTGCGCTGGCCAACCGGAGCCCACGCCCCCTGCACTGGAGGCAGATGCGGGCAATCTCACCATCCCGCTTCGCCATCAGGGCTCTCATCAGGGGTAAAAGCCGGTGAGTCCCCGGGCCCGGATGTTATCGGCGGCGTGGCCAACGGTTTTGTTATCGCTTGCCCTGCTCTGGCACCCGGGGCTGGCTGCACAGCCTTTGGCTCCTCCGCGACTGGAGATTATTAGTACCCTGCCCCGCGACCCCGAAATCTTCACCCAGGGCCTTGCGCTGGATGAGCAACAACTCTACCAGAGCGGTGGCCTGCGTGGGCAAAGTGCCGTGGTCGTGGGCAAGCCTGGTGCCACCCGCGCCGCTGCTCGCTATGCTTTTGCGCCGCGCTATTTCGCCGAGGGACTGACCATTGTCGGCGACGAGGTCTTCGTGCTCACCTGGCACGCCGGAGAGCTGTTCGTACTCGACAAGGAGCGGCTGGGGCTGCGGCGCAAACTGTCTTACGCCGGCGAGGGCTGGGGACTTGCCTACGATGGCACCCAACTCTGGCTAAGCGACGGCTCGGACCGTATCCGTCGCTATGAGCCCGAATCCATGCAGTTGCTCGGGGAGATCCGAGTACACGACGACTACGGAGCCGTGCGCCGAATCAATGAACTGGAGTGGGCCGAGGGACTGCTGTTCGCCAATATCTGGATGTCTGACACACTGGTAGCCATCGCGCCCACCACTGGCAGGGTGGTTGCCGAATGGGACATCAGTGCATTGCAGCCCAAGCAGCGCAAATATGGCAGGGATGGAGTGGCCAACGGCGTCGCCTACGATCCTGCAAGTGGCCGTTTCTGGCTCACCGGCAAGGGCTGGCCGGTGCTGTATGAGGTCGAACTGCGGGGATTTCGGGGCCAATCGTCAAGCCGATAGCGACGCAATCACTGGATAAGGCCGGACCGCGACAGTAGAATATCGCTCCCTGTCCTGCAGCCATGACGAGCTTATGAACCAAGCACTCAGCAAGCCCCCTGAACAGATACACGATGCCTTTGAACTGTTGCGCGTGGTACCGATCGAATCCCTCAATATCGTGATCGAGGAGTACCGCCACAAAGTCACCGGGGCTCGCCATTTTCACTTGCGCAGTGACAGCGCCGAGAACGTATTCCTCGTCGCCCTGAAGACGATACCCACCGATTCCAGCGGCGTCGCCCATATCCTCGAGCATACCGCCCTGTGCGGCAGCGAGCAGTACCCGGTGCGCGACCCGTTTTTCATGATGTTGCGACGCTCGCTCAATACCTTCATGAATGCCATGACGTCCAGCGACTGGACAGCCTACCCATTCGCCAGCCAGATTCGCCAGGACTATGACAATCTGCTGAAAGTTTACCTGGACGCGGTATTCTTTGCCCGCCTCGATCCCCTGGACGTCGCCCAGGAAGGCCACCGGCTGGAGTTCGAACAGCCCGACAACAGTGGCAGTCCCCTGGTCTACAAGGGTGTTGTGTTCAACGAGATGAAAGGCGCCATGAGTTCGGTCACATCGACCCTGTGGCATACGCTCTGCACTTATTTGTTTCCCACCAGTACCTACCACTACAACAGCGGCGGTGACCCGGCGGTCATACCGGACCTCAGTTACGAGCAATTACTGCAGTTTTACCGGCGCCACTATCACCCATCCAATGCTGTCTTCATGACCTTTGGCAACATTCCCGCCAGCGAGCATCATGCGCAGTTCCAGCAACTGTGCCTGCAGCGCTTCGCGGCGCAACCGGATTGCCCTGAGGTAAAGGAGGAAAAGCGCTATCTCGCGCCCTTGCGGGTAAGTGAGGCCTATGCCCTGGAGGGTGAAACCGACTGCAGCGGCAAGACCCATATCGTGATGGGCTGGTTGTGGGGCAAGAACACCTGCCTGATGGATATTCTCGAGGGCCATCTGCTGTCAGGGGTGCTGCTCGACAACAGCGCCTCACCCCTGCGCCGCATGCTCGAAACCACAGACCTGGGCAATGCACCGTCTCCCCTCTGCGGCATGGACGATTCCAGCCTTGAGCTGGTCTTCGTTTGCGGCCTGGAGGGCTCGGAGGAAGCCCGGACCGAGCAGCTCGAACAGCAGGTCATGGCTGTTATCGGGGACATCGCCGATAATGGCGTAGACCAGTCTGAGCTCGAGGCGATCCTGCATCAATTGGAAATCCATCAGCGCGAAGTGGGCGGCGACAGTTACCCCTATGGCCTGCAACTGTTGATGCAGGGACTGGGTACGGCGATCCACCAGGGTGACCCGGTGGACCTGCTCGACCTGGACCCGGTTCTGGAAAAGCTGCAGCAATCCATCCGCGACCCACAGTACATCAAGGGCCTCGCCCGCCGGCTGCTGGTGGACAACATGCACCGGGTTACGCTCACCCTGCGACCCGACCCGGACCTTGCGGCCCGCCGACAGCAGGACGAGGCCAAGCGCCTGGCGACGATCAAGGCCAACCTGGATGACACGCAAATCGAGTCGATCGTCGAGCGCACCGCCGCTCTGGCCAGGCGCCAGGCGCAGGTGGATGACGACTCGGTATTGCCGCGCCTGACCCTGGCCGATGTGCCGGCCCAGATGCCCCACCCCGAGCGCATTGTTGAGCGCATAGGCGCTATCGATGCGAGTTGGTACGAGACCGGCACCAATGGCCTGGTCTATCAACAGTACGTTCTGCAGTTGCCGGACCTCACCGCCGCTGAGAGCACGCTGTTATCCCAGTACGGCAGCCTTTGGACCGAGCTCGGACTCGGAGACAGCGACTACCTGCAAGTACAGCAACGGCAAGCGGCCACCTGCGGCAGCATCAGCGCCTTCACCAGCCTGCGCGGTGAACCCCACGACAGCCAGCTCACCTGCGGTTTCATCGCGCTCTCCGCCAAGGCGCTGAACCGCCATTACGATGCCATGAACAGCCTGATGCTCGACACCCTGGGACAGGTTCGCTTTGACGAGCACAGTCGTATTCGCGAACTGATTGGCCAGCACCGTGCCCATCGGGAGCATTCCGTCACCGGCAGCGGCCACCAGTTGGCGATCATGGCGGCGGCTGCAATTAGCAGTCCGCTGGCCGCATATAATCACTTCAACCGGGGCATAGCCGGCATCAAGGCACTGAAACAGCTCGATCAACGCCTGGACCAGCCCGGGGAAATCGCCATTCTGGCGAATCAATTCGAGTCACTTCACCAACGCCTGGCGAACGCGCCTCTGCAATTATTGAATGTGTGCGAATCCAGCCATCGCGCTGAATTCAGCAAACTACTGGCCGGGGCGCTACCGTCGGCAGCTGCAGGCGGTTCCCACGCCGTCTCGCTGCAGACACCTGCGGCCAAACGACACCAGCTCTGGCTTACCAATACCCAGGTCAACTTTTGCGCCAGGGCATGGCCCACGGTGCCCATGGCCCACCCGGACGCACCGGTGCTGAGCGTACTCGGCGGATTGCTGCGCAATGGCTACCTGCACAGCGCAGTGCGCGAGAAAGGTGGCGCCTACGGCGCAGGGGCCAGCCAGGATTCAAATATCGGCGTCTTCGTGATGTACTCCTACCGGGACCCGCGGCTGCTGGATACACTGGAAGATTTCGACGCATCGATCCAGTGGCTGCTGCTCCAGGATCACAAGCGGGAAACGGTAGAGGAGGCAATACTGGGCATCATCGGCAGCCTCGACAAGCCGGCCTCCCCCGCCGGCGAGGCGAAGCATCATTTCCACGCCCAACTGCTGGGCCGCAGCGATGAACTGCGCACCGAATTTCGCCAACGGGTGCTGGAGGTGACAGCAGACGACCTGCAGCGGGTCGCCCATACCTGGCTGAGGGCCGAGGCCGCCAACAGTGCGATTATCACCGCGCCCTCGTCGACCCAGGCATTGGCAGGTTGGGTTGAACAGAACGCGGTCGATGTACAACAGCTCTGATACTGCGGCGCAGCGCTGGTTTAGCGCGGATATTGCACCAGCTGCCTGAGAGAGCGCGCAGCTTTCGCGTGCGCGCGAGCGTAAACGTAGCCATAGCTGCGTCGGAGTGAGCACAAACGCAAAATCGCCGCGAGATCAAGTGGTATCCAGGCAAACAGCAGTGGTGACATTTTTTACCCGGGTGAAGCACTCGCGATATCCTTTTCTACAAGGGCCGGATAAATCATGTGGCGTGTGCTGGTGCATTATTCGGGTTAGCTGACGTTTTCCAGCGAAGCTTGATCAATGCCTGATGTGGTAATATCCGGGAACCAGGGCCGGCTCCTTGCCATCGGCCGCATAAAAAATAACAAAGCCGGTCATCCGCAGCGAGGCCCCAGACGCAATGAAATCCAAGCACAAGAAGGCCAACTCGATTACCCACGATACAGAGCTGGTGCAAGCGGTTAAACGCTTCAGCCGCAAGCCCGGCCACGAGTATGAACTCGAAAAGCTGATTGCACGTGCAGACAGGCAACAGAAGCACGAGGAGAGCCTTGAACCCTACAACCGACAAACGCGCCAGCGCCTGGAAAGCGCCATTTTTGTGGGGCATATCAATACCGATCTCGATTCCGTCGCCGGTGCCATTGGCGCAGCGGCGCTATTTGGCGGAAAGCCAGCGATCAGCCAGCCAAGCGATACCCTCAACGGGGAGATCAGGTTCGCCCTCGATTATTGCGGGATAGAGACCCCGCCGCACTTTGATACCATCGCCAACGCCGGAACCGCCGATGTGGTGCTGGTGGACCACACCGAAGAAAAGCAAATGGTACCGAGCATCAAGGACTCTCCCACCAGGGCAGCGCGGATTATCGGGGTGCTGGACCACCATGCACTGGCAAAAACCTTCTTTACCAGCAAGCCCGTCATGATGGACCTTCGTCCCTGGGGCTCCGTCAGCACGATTATTGCCGTGTTGTTCATTCGTCATAAGCGCTTCCTGCCGAAGCGCCTGGCGTGTTTGCTGCTACAAGCAATATTGAGCGACACCCTGAACCTCCGATCGGTAACCACCACCGAAGCCGATCGCGGCATGGTCGCGCTGCTGTCCCGCTACGCGGGTATCAGCAACCTCAAGACCGTCGCCAGCTCCGGCAACGGCAAGCTGAATCCCGCCTACCAGGAGACCGAGATCGACTTTCTGGCGAAAAGCCAGTTTCAGGCAAAGACTGACTGGATCGTGTCCATGGGCGCCTACGAAATGGTTCGCGGCGACCAGAAGGACTTCTCCTGTGGGCCGTGGAAATTCGGCATTTCAGTGCTCGAGGTAACCGACCTCACCCCGGTGCTGGAGAAGGCCAGCCAGATTCTGCTGGAACTGCGCTTACTGAAAAAAGAGAAGGGACTGGTATTGGCGGAACAACAGGAGGAGGCCGACGAGGATGGGGAAACCGGGGCTTCCTCCGCCGAGGAACAGGCATCGCCACTACTGGAGTTGCAGCGCAGCAAGGAGCTGGATTTTGCCTTCATGTTTGTGGTGAATGTCGTCGAGCACTTCAGTGTACTGCTGATCTGCGGTGGCAGGGAGCTGGCCCTGGCCAGGGCTGCTTTCATGTCCGCCGACGACGCGGGTTCCGGCGCGGCCTTTTTGCGCGAGGCCTGCCCCGGAATCGAGCCGCCAGGTTCAACCATCGAGGCCGGCGCCACCGCGATGCAGCTACCCACTGGCTACGTGTCGCGCAAGGCCCAATTTGTACCCGCTTTCTTCAAGGCCATTGAGGAGGGCTTTACCTATGCTGCCAAGGGGCCGGTGAGCCTGGACCCTGACGCGGATTCGAAATACTCGGCGGACGATAGTCGCGATGTATTGCAGGCGCTTGCAGAGGCGAAACAGGGTGAGCGCCAGGATGCCGGCGACCCATACGCATCTGCGGATCCGCATTCGCCGCTGGCAGCGGAAGAAGACGAAGACCAGGCCTACCTCGACAGGGAGATTGAGCTGGTAACACGAATGGAAGGCAACCTCTACGATGACGAGGGCAGGATTCGCCGCGCCTATAGCGCCCAGCCGTGAACCATCGCTGGAGCGCCGCCTCTGCGCTGGCTTTTGAGAAAGCCCCGACCGCTGTCAGCTATCCAGGACTTCCAGCAGGGTCACCTCGAACACCAGGGCTGAATGCGGTGGGATCTCGGCCCCGGCACCCGGTTCACCATAAGCCAGGTTCGAGGGAATCCAGAGCTTCCAGCGCGAGTCCTGGGGCATTAACTGCAGGGCTTCAGACCATCCCGGGATCAGCTGGTTAACCGCAAATTCCGCGGGCTTACCCCGGGCAAGCGAACTATCGAAAACCGTGCCATCGAGCAAGGCACCCTGATAGTGGGTGCGCACCCGGGCCCTCGGCCCCGGAATCGGACCCGTGCCCTTCTCAAGAATTTCATACTGAAGCCCCGAGGCAAGGGTGACGACATTATTCCTGCGGCTATTGCGGGCAAAAAACTCCTCCCCCTCTTCCAGCGCCCGCGCGGCGCGGTCCTTGGCTGCTGCCTTGAGCTTGATCTCGATAGACTGGTAAGCTGCCTCCATGGCCTCAGCGGAGATAACGCTGTCCTGCCCGAGGTAGGCCTGTTCAAGACCCGCGATAACGGCTTCGAGGTCTATACCCTTGATGCGGGTTTGCTGCAGGTGATCGCCGAATTGCCGGCCCAATCCGTAGCTGACTTTTTGCTCGTCCGAGCACAGCGAAACCTGATTTTCTGTTGCCATGAAATTCCCTGTGGCGGAGCCACTCCAAAAAATTCGCGCACTATAGCAGGATGTAACGGGGTTTTGTAGCTTTCGGAGAACAGCTTTCGGAGAACACTTCCCGCGCCACCGGTTACGGCCCGCGCTTAACGTGCAAGCCCCGCTACCAATTCGGTATACTGGCGTTGATCGGGCGAGGCTCGGATCGACGTTCCACAATCCAGTCCAGATGAGCAACCCAGCGCATGCGTATCGAGCTTCTGCTTACCGGCAACGAATTGATGTCCGGCGACACCGTCGACAGTAATTCCGCCACCCTGGCCCAGTTACTTGGCCGCTGCGGCATGGCAATTCACCGCAAGGTGACTATCGGCGATGCCATTGACCTCCTTTGCTATCAGATCGAAACCATGAGCGCTGCCAGCGATGTGCTGATTATCAATGGCGGGCTGGGCCCTACCGTGGACGACCTCACGGCACTGGCCCTGGGGAGGGTAATCAACCGCGAGCTGGTCGAGCACCCCGAGGCCATGGCCCATCTGGAGGCCTGGTGTGCGAGGCGCAAATACCCCATCAACGACGCCAATCGCAAGCAGGCGGTGCTGCCGGGTGGCGCGAATGTGATCGCCAATGCCAACGGCAGCGCCGTGGGCTTCCATGTTCGCCACAATGATTGCGAGGTCTATTGCACACCAGGGGTGCCCAGCGAAATGCGTACCATGCTCGAGCGGGAGATTATTCCCCGACTACAGCGCCAATTTCCCGCTATCGAACCCGTTGCTATCACCCGGGTCAGACTTTTCGGCATCGGTGAATCGAGCCTGCAGCAAATGATCAGCGACCAGCTAGCGGATTGGCCAGCTGGCGTGGAGCTGGGGTTTCGCGCCAGCTTACCGCTGCTGGAAATCAAGCTTGCTACCCGCTCACGCCAATACGAAGCGCTCAAACGGCAATGCCTGGACCGCTTGAGGGGGCTGGTTGGCGATTACATCATCGGTGCCGACGATACCAACCTCGCACAATGCCTGGTTGGGGAACTGTCGCGACGGAGTCTGAAAATCTGCACCGCGGAATCCTGCACCGGCGGCTTGATTGCGTCACAGCTGGTGGCGATAGCCGGCGCTTCGCAGGTGTTCGAAGCGGGCTTTGTGACCTACTCCAATACCATCAAGCAATCGGCTCTGGGAGTGAAGCCTGACACCCTGCTGGAACACGGAGCAGTGAGCGAAGCAGTGGTTCGCGAAATGGCCCTGGGAGCCTGCGCCCGCAGTGGTGCCGAGCTGGCCATTGCGGTTTCAGGCATCGCCGGCCCCGAGGGTGGCAGCCCCGAAAAACCGGTCGGCAGCGTGTGGGTTGCGTGGGGTTATGCCCAAGCCATCGAGGCAAGGTTTTTCCAGATACCCGGCGACCGCAAGTTTTTCCAGACCCTGGTCGCCGCAATCGCCCTCGATCTGGTGCGCAGAACGGTGCAGGGTATCGAGGCGGAACCACGCTATTTTCGCGAACGCGGGGGCACGGCACAGTAAAGCCTTGCTTATCACTCCATCGAGCCGGGTTCTGTAATCGGCCGCTGGAATCTCTCGCCGGCGGGGCTCTGCCCTTCTGCCACCGGCGGCATAGTATGCTCCCAGCCCAGGTTTCTTACCTTGACCAGGGGCTGGGGGAACAGGGCCAGCACCACCACCAGGCGCATCCCATCTGAAAAGTAGGGGTCATCCGTCAAATTGGCGGCCGGGTTATCCGGGGTAGCAATCGTGCTACCCGCGACAAATCCAAATTTATCGACGAAACCTTCTGCCAACAGACTATGGAACAGGTATTCACGCGCCAGGTCCACCTCCGGATCGATCACGTGGGTGGTCAGAACCGGTACCTTGGTGGTCAGCTTGACTCCGACGTCGCGACTGACCTGCCCGACCCAGACCTGTGTCCCGCCGTAGGTGAAAGGCGCCAGCCAGAAACGCATATGATTGCGCTGGGTAATGGATTGTCGCGCCCGTTGCATGGCGAAATCCTGCTTGCGATCGAACAGAAACAAATCGCTGACGGGGGCGAACGGGTAAGCCTGCTCCTGGATTGCCGCCCCGAACATGCGCTGAATGCTCTTGAAGGTAATGCGGTGGGTAAACGACCAGCCGCTGCGCGATAGGGAATTCAACAGCTCCCCCGAATCCGCCACGATCACCACATTGATCGGGTCGCCGTTTTCGCTGCCATCGGCATTGGTAGCGCAGCAGGGCAACGCTTCCAGGGCTTGCCGGAATTGCTCGCCCTCCAGGGCCGGCAGTTTCCTCCCCGCATAGGTAATATGCGTGTTCAAACGCTCGTAATCGAAGATACCGTCGGGCAGGCGCAATGCAAACCCGAGTCGCACCGGTTCCCGGGCCACAGCCTCCGCCCCATGAGTGCTGTCCTCGCCCATGATTTCATTGGCATTCGGGCTGTCGTGTACCAATCGGATATCTATGTAACGGCCACCCTCGACCCTGGGCATCATGATAAAACCTTCGGTAACCGTTTTTGCTGGTAACATCACCCGCATCGCCTGATCTCGCAACATCTGCCGGAGAAGCGGATAGTCTTCGCTGGCAATATCGGGGCGCAGCAGCAGTGCCGCCTCGTCCGGCGAATAGATGTCCCGGTCAACCGTGTTCTGGATAAACCATAATCTCTGCTCAGAGGCGTTCCTCACCCTCACCCAGAGTGCCTGGAGACCGGCAGCCCCAATATCGACACCGTAATGCTGCTCGGCCTCATCGTTGTTGAGGATTGCCACGGACACCTGGATGTCGCCCAGGGCTTTGGTCTGAACGTTGTCCAGTTGCTCCGGCGTCAGGACAGCCCACGGCGTGAGCACTGTCTGACCAGCGCACCCTGCCAATACAATGGCCAGGCACCAGGCGCCTGCGCCCCGCGCGCACCAGCTCAAGCCCTGCGCCAGGCGCGCCCTGGAGTCAACAATACCAGTGGCCACCTGATTCTTATTCTGCATGTATTACCCCGTGGGCAACTGCAAGCAGCACCTGTTCTCAAACAGGCCCGCCACAAGGCCTGGTTCGTTACAGCCAGGGTTTGGGGCCCAACTCACCGACCAATAGAGCCCGAGCGGCGCCCTCGACCAGACCACAGGAGGTGGACGCCAGACGCTGTTAATGCTCTCGTATTAACCCTTGGCACACAACATATCTTTTTACTTTAATTTAACGATATAACTTGCTGTTATTAATAGTATTAGCAAACATTCTTCATCCTGCGTCGATAGTCCCAGCTATACATCCGCAGCGGCTCGATGCTGATGACAACTTCCTCGTCACTGCGCGATAGTAACCAGCGCGCAAGGTCGGAATCGACGCCACCGAGGTAGCGCTCAAGCACCACCCTGAGCGCATCGGAATCACCCAGGGGCCGAAGCACAGCCAATCCCTGCCCCCTGACTCCGTAATACGGCGGCTCGTTGGGAGCCACCTCAAAGGCCACTTTAGGCTCCCTGCGAAGTATCGCGACCACTTTGGCTTTTCGATGGGTTACGCAGTACAGCACCCCGGCCCGGTAAAAAAACCAGAGCGATACGACCCGCGGGAATCCATCACGGCCGACACAAGCAAGGCGCAACGGCATCACCGCGTCGGCGAGGAATGCATCGACCTGCTGTCGTGACCACGCTCCGTTGAGTCGAGCGGCCATGCTTTTCTCCAAAGCCCGGTTTTCATCCTCGCGCTGGCGCCGGCGAATCGTCTTGGTTCCAGCGCGGCCATGCTCCCCGGTTGCCCTTCCACGAGACGCTGCTGATGGGTCACATTGGCACTGCCAGACCCCTGTCACCGCGCACGATCACCAGCAGAATCGTACCCACCCTGAAGCCAAATTTGGTCATCACCGATTCGTTGACCAGCACATCCGGCGCCACCAGATACATGCGGTCATCCACCGCCACGTCCACGGTACTGCCAGAATACGGAACACGCAGGACATACTCAAGGAATATGCTGTTACCCGCAAACTGCATCTGACCGGGACCGACGACATCGCCGGCAGTGCCAACATAACCCCCTTCGGGATCCGGCGTCAAAGTCCAGATGCGCTGCTGTTGCTCACCATCGTCGAACACGAAGTCCTCGACCAGAGTGCCGACGCCCTGCTCCCAACTGGCCTCGATCACAGCATTAAAACTTCGAATCACCCGACCCGATCGATCTTTTACCACCCCGTGGGCCGTGAGAGGGCCATCAAAAAAACTGACCGGGTCCAGCTTGGGTTCAAGGCCGGCATAATCAGTCACCGTGACCGGCGAACAGCCCACCAGGGTAGCCATGATGACCGCCAGCAACGCGGTCTTCCAGCCGGGGGATCGCCCCCGGCAAAATCTGTTGTTTACGCGCTCGTTCAATTCTCGGCTCCGCCTCTGCTATAAGTACACCCTTGCTTACGGTGGGACGCAGAGCTGGGATCACAGCAGCCCGCTGCCCTGGAGTACAATTGACAGCCAGACAGCGCGGGCCGGGCGCGACATTGGGCTGGCGTATGCTCTGGCTATTCACCCATGGATGTAAACAGACGCCCAAGAACGCGCATGTAGTTGTCGGGGAACAGCCGCGCCAGTGCAGCGACCACCCGGGCATCATTGCCGATATATATGCGCCGTCGCCCCTTTTCCATGCCTTGCACTATCACCGAAGCCGCTCGCTGAGGGCTGGTACGTGCCAACTGCTCAAAGCGCTTGATGCCCTGCACGTGCTCGGCGGCGTTGACCGCAGACGAAACCCGGCTGTTGCGGGCGATTGCGGTTTTTATGCCCCCCGGGTGCACCAGGCAGATTGTTACAGTGGAATCCTGATACTCGTGCCAAAGCGCCTCGGTGTAGCCCCGCACCCCGAACTTGGAGGCGTTGTACGCTGCCTGCCCGGGAACACCGATAATGCCGAAGATGCTGGAGATGTTCACCAGCCAGCCGCGGGGTCGAGTTTCCAGTTGCGGCAGAAAGGCGCGGCTTCCGTTGACGACGCCCCAGAAGTTGACACCCATCAGCCAATCAAAATCTTCATCACTGACATCCAGAGCATTGCCTGCAACGGCCACGCCGGCGTTGTTGATCACTATGTCGACATGACCGAATCGCTCCGTCACTGCCGCGGCATAGGCTTGCAAGGCGTCCCTGTCGGCGACGTCGAGCACCCTGGCGTCGATTGCCGCGGGCGCCGGGGAGAGTTGGGTGACGGTCTCGTCCAGTGCGGCTTTATTGATATCAGAGATCGCCAGCAGGCAACCGCGACCGGCGAGTTCCCGGGCGAGAGCCCGGCCGATACCCGAACCCGCGCCGGTTACCACTGCCACCTTGCCTTTAAGCACTGTCACCCGTATCCCCTTAGCAGTCACGCCGCCACAAGCGCCTTCGGCGGAGGGACGCCATGGTACCGTTATTGCGTTAAAGTTGCGAAGGAAGCGGACACGCTGCCTGCCGGATGGGGCCCTGTGCTTGTTGCACGGTCCCTGTGATGCGGTAACGCTGCCTCAGTGCAACAGCGCGGTAAACTGCGCTTGCTTCAGCCCGGTGAGATACTCAGCCCGGGATTGACCAGGTAACCCAACCACCCCTTGAGCCTGATTGGAGCATCCTGGGCCGCCAGGCAAATGCAATCTTCATTCTGATGGGCCACCGGCTGGTGCACGTCACCGGCCGCCAGCGCAACGAAATCCCCCCGCCCGTATACCCCATTGTGATCGGAAAATCCTCCCTGCAGCACCACCGTCCACTCGTTCCCGCCGTGATCGTGGCGCCCGGGAGAGCGTCCCGCTCGCATTCTCAATAGGGCCAACTGGTGGGTGTCGTCTCCGGTGGGAAGCACGGCGCTCTTCAAGCTACTGGTATCCTTCTTCCAGTCCACTCCTACCAGGCCGGCGGGCAACAATTTCGCCAGGGGCCGGGGCACAGCATCGCTCCCCTCCCCAGCGCCGGCAGCGGGTGCACCCGGTGGGACCGAGCCGAGACGCCGCAGCAGGCTCGGCAGGGCACTTGCGTCCACCTGCGAGGCCGGCAAGTCTTCCAGAAAAGCGCCTCCCAACGTATCGAAACGAGCTACGCGAGCCCGGCAATCCCGGCAAAATTCGAGGTGGACCGCCACGCAACAGGCCGGCCCCAATTCAAGGTTGCCAGCGCTGAAGTCTGCCAGCAGGCCTGCGTCGGGATGATGCGATACCATTAAAAGTCCTCCGGATAAATTGAATTTGAATCGGATCAGGCTCGGGCAGCCCTTGCAAAATTGTCAGACCGCTAGGAGACTACGACTGGCTCCCACACGGCTTACTCCCCTTCGGCCCTTCGGTAACCGGCCTGATGATCAAGTGGAGGCAATACGCGCAAGGCAGTGGAGGTGGATCACCTTGTGCGAACCCGGTGCGGATTGCCCGACAACGCACGGGTCGGCTGATCCGGTGGACTGCAAAGCCCGTACCAAAGGCCAGATTTTTAGATGGGGAAATACAATGACGCCACGTGCGCAGCGCCCTGCTACAATGCCCGGCGAACATCACCATGGCCGTCGTCGCAAACGATATGGGCGCCGCCAAGGGGCATGGCGATGAACGCCGCCCGAGACGCCATCACCAGCGGCATAATTGCACTGTACTCCGAGCTTGGGGTCGTCACCGAGGATCAACTCGCCCGGGTCTACGATTCCAGGGTGGTGTTTCGTGACCCGATACACCAGCTTACCGGCATTCCGGCCCTGTGCGAATATCTCAATCAGTCCTCCCGGGGTCTGAACAGTTGTCGCTTCGAATTTCTCGATGTCAGCTCCACTGGCGACTCGAGCTGGATGCGCTGGAACATGCACTACTCGCACCCTGGATTGAAACGTGGCGCGACCCTCCTGCTGGAGGGGACCAGCCTGCTGCAGCATCGGGAAAAGGTCATGTTCCAACAGGATTATTACGACTTGGGGGCCATGCTCTACGAGCACCTGCCCTTGCTGGGGGTCGCGATAGCTGCACTCAAGCGACGCATGGCGACGTGATAACGTGATCGCCTCGTTCTCACAACCCGCCCCAGCCCCATGCGCGCCCCGGCGGCTCGCTGCAGACCGGCACCTTCACCAGGACAATGACTCTCGAGTATGAAAATCGCAATAATAGGTAGCGGCATATCCGGCCTGACTGCGGCCTACGTGCTCAGCCGTCAACACGACGTCACCGTGTTCGAGGCTGAGCAGCGCATTGGCGGCCACACCGCTACCATCGACCTCGAACTCCAGGGGCAGCACTACGCGGTGGACACCGGATTTATCGTCTTCAACGATCGCAGCTATCCCAACTTCATCAAGCTGATGGAGCAGGTCGACGTGCCCTCGCAGCCCACCGAGATGAGCTTCAGCGTCAGCTGCGCGCAAACCGGGCTCGAGTACAGCGGCAGCAATCTGGATACCCTGTTCGCCCAGCGCAAGAACATCCTGTCGCCCTACTTCCTGCGGTTGGTCAAAGACATTTTGCGCTTCAACAAAGAAGCGCAGCGGGATCTCGACAGCGGTTTGCTGGCGGTGGATATGACCCTGGGAGAGTACTTGCAGCGCAACGGATACAGTGCAGGCTTCAAGCGCCACTACCTGATACCAATGACCGCCGCTATCTGGTCGGCGTCGACTGCAGTGGTGATGGGCTTTCCGCTGGTGTTTTTTGTCCGCTTCTTCAAGAATCACGGGCTGCTCTCCGTCAACGACCGACCTCAATGGCGCACCATCATCGGTGGCTCCCGGGAATACCTGGGGCCGCTGACCAGAACCTTCAGTGACCGCATCCGAACCGGCTGCCCGGTGCAGTCGGTGTGCCGCAGCGACACGGGCGTGCGGGTTGCCAGCAAAGGGTTCGGCGAAGAGCTTTTTGACCAGGTGGTATTTGCAACCCATAGTGATCAGGCCCTAGCACTGCTGCAGGATGCTGCCCCGGCCGAGCGCGAAGTGCTCCAGGCTGTGCCCTACCAGGTGAACGATGTGGTACTGCACACCGACGAGCGCTTGCTGCCGCGGCTGAAGAAGACCTGGTCAAGCTGGAACTACCTGCTGGACTCCTACCAGCAGGACCGCGCGGTCCTCAGCTACAACATGAATATCTTGCAGCATATCGAGGCTCCGGTTACCTTTTGCGTGACACTCAACAAAACCGAGGCCATCGCGGACGATAAAATACTTGGTCGCTATCAATACAGTCACCCGGTTTTCAGCACCCAAAGTTTTGCCGCGCAGCAGCGATTGCAGGAAATCAATGGATCGGGCGGGGTCTGGTTCTGCGGGGCATGGTGTGCCAACGGCTTCCACGAAGATGGCGTGACCAGCGCACTGGCGGTAACCGAGAAACTGGGCATGGGCCTCTAGCCTGCTACAGGAAGAACAATGGAAAGCGCTATCTACACCGGCTGGGTCAGACATCGCAGGCATTGCGACGCCAGCAACATCTTCAGCTACCAGGTCTTCATGATGTACTTGGACCTGGCGGAGTTGGAGCGCGTCTTCGCGGGCAGCCTGTTATGGTCTGCCCGGCGGCCTGCGCTGGCAAGATTCCGACGCCAGGATTTTTTACCCGGCAAACCCAGCCTCGACGAAACTGTGCGCGACCGGGTCGAGGAGGAAACGGGACGTCGGCCTGCCGGGCCTGTCAGGCTCCTGGCCAATTTGCGTTACTTTGGCCACCTGATCAACCCCATCAGTTGTTACTACTGCTTCAACCGCGACGGCAGCGCCGTGGAAGCCATCGTCGCCGAGGTTACCAACACCCCCTGGGGTGAGAGCACCAGCTACGTGCTGCCCTGTGATCCCCACAAGAAAAAGCAGCGTATTGTGTTCGACAAAACGCTGCATGTATCGCCCTTCTTACCGATGGACCTCCACTACCAGTGGTTCAGCAACACGCCGGGTAACAGGTTGTTGATACATCTCGAAAACTATCGGGGAACCGAGCGCGTGTTCGACGCATCAGTAACCCTGCATCGAAGGGAGATAAACCCGGCGTCACTGCGCAGGATATTGCTACGATTCCCATGGATGACCCTGAAGGTACAGGCGGCGATTTATTGGCAGGCGGCTCGCTTGTTTTTCCTGAAGCGGGTGCCGTTTTACGATCATCCACCCCACTCACAGCCAGTCAAGCTTGATCAGTGACCAGGCCAGCAAGAAACTGAACAGAGGACATGACCCATGAGCAGCAGTAGCCTTGCCAACAACCAAATTGCACTACCGCAGCAAATCAGCATCGCAGACAGGATGGCGAAAAAGGTTGTGCTCAGGTTGTTGGCTGGCATCACCATAGGCAGGCTCATCATCCAGGAAGACGGAGAGGTGCTGGAATTTGGTGAGCCCAAGGAGCAGGCCACCGTCACCGCGAACATCCATGTCAAGCACCCGGTAATGTACCGCCAGGTACTTGCCAGTGGCTCCATCGGTGGAGCCGAAGCCTACATGGCCGGGGCGTGGGATTCCCCTGACCTACTCCAGGTGATCCGTATTTTTGTGCTCAACATGCAAACCCTCGATGACATGGAAAAGCAGGCCTCCTGGCTCCGCCGCCAGGCCAGCCGCATTACCCAGAATCTCCTGCGCCGCAACAGCCGCTCCGGTGCGAAGGAAAATATTCGCGAGCACTACGACCTCAGCAACGACTTTTTCGCCCTGTTCCTCGATCCCTCAATGATGTACAGCGCCGCTATTTTTCCCAGCACGAGTGCGACCCTGGACCAGGCGTCGCAGTTCAAGTTGCACCATATCTGTGAACGGCTGCAACTCACACCCGATGATCACCTGCTGGAAATTGGCACAGGGTGGGGTGGACTGGCCATCTACGCCGCCGCCCATTTTGGCTGCAGGGTAACCACCACCACCATATCCGACGCCCAGTACAAAATCGCCAGTGAACGGGTGGCGGCTGCCGGCCTGCAGGACCGCATAACGCTGCTGAAACAGGATTACCGCGAGCTTTGTGGCCAATACGACAAGCTGGTGTCGGTGGAAATGATCGAGGCAGTCGGCCATCGCTACTACCAGACTTACTTCCGGCAATGCAGCGCACTGCTCAAGCCCGACGGCAAAATGTTGATCCAGGCGATCACCATCGCCGATCAGCGCTACCAAGCTGCCAGCGAAACCATGGACTTCATCCAGAAATATATTTTCCCCGGGGGCGCCCTGCCCTCCGTTGCCGTGATTGCCCGGCATGTCGCCGAGGATACCGATATGCAGATTATCGGCCTGGAAGATATCACTTTTCACTACGCCCGAACCCTCGAGGCCTGGCGCGACCGCTTCCTGCATCGCATCGACGCGGTGAAAGCGCTTGGCTTCGACGACGTATTCGTTCGCATGTGGGAATTTTACCTGGCCTACTGCGAGGGCGGCTTTATGGAACGGGTCATCGGCACGTCACAAATCCTCATGGCCAAACCCGGCTGCCGCGAGCTGCCGGCGGTAGGTCGCTAGACCCAACAACCTACCACTGACTGCAACTCTTCTCCGAGTCCCTTGGTGCCGTTCCTCTGAGACCCGGTACAAAGCGGCGGGGCTGCGGAACCGCCGTGGCATGCTGCCAGCATGGCCGAAGTACCGCGCGGCGACGCCCACCTTCTCCCGGACAGGGCATACGGCGGTCGGGCAAATACCGTTGCGTCTCTCAAGGCACAGGGCGATCCGATTGCCACGCACCCGCGTAAATCACATCAATAAGCGCAGTCAACAGGCAAAAACCGAGTTCCCCCATGAATCCTAACCTCGCCAATGCAATACTGTTCCAACTGGGTTGGTTTGCCTGTGTGCTCGGCGGCAACCTGCTCGCCGTGCTCTGGACAGTGCCCTACCTGGTGGCCCACTTCGTCTATATAAGCCGGCTGCGCGGGGAGTGGCTGTTTGTCGCCGGCTTAGCGGCCCTGGGCATCACCGTGGACAGCCTGGCAATGGCGGCGGGTATTTTCTCGATTCCCGGCAGCCTGCCCTTCCCGCTCTGGCTGGCTTGCCTTTGGGTGCTGTTCGGCACCTTCATCCCCCACGGTCTGAGCTGGCTGAGCGGACGGCCACTGCTGGCCACGGCCTTCGGCGCAGTCGGCGGCTGCCTGAGCTACTACGCCGGCGTCCGCCTGGGCCTCGCGCAAACCGATAACCTGCCGCTGGCCCTGACCTTCTGGGCCATCCAGTGGGCGATTATCATTCCCGCGGCGCTGGCCGTTGCCCAGCGCTGGCTCATCGACCCCGTGCAACCGAAACTGCGCGAATCTGCGACCTGATGCGAGGATCTGACTGTGGACATAAACAACGCAAGACGTGGTACATACCGCAGCCCGGCAACAGCGATCTCCCTGGGGGCTGCACTGTGCTTGCTATCTTTTGCGCTGGCCAGGGCCACCTTTGCGACGCCCGCTCCCGCGGCCCTAGAGGTACCTGCATCCGGCGGCAAGCTCACCGCGATCGGCGAGGCCTTTGACAGGAACACCGGGCAGTTGCTGTACCGGGAATACCATTTTCGCCAACCGGGCTCGACCCTGGGCTCCGTCGAGTACCGCGGACCGGATCGGCGCTTACTTGGCACCAAATCCCTCGACTTCCAGGGTGCACCCTGGGCGCCGGCCTTTCAGCAGATCGACCTGCGTACCGGAGAAATGCTATTCGCCCGCTGGCAGGGTTCCTCCCTGACACTTGGCTACCGGGAAAACCATCAGGGCCAAATCCGCCAGGAGCAGGTGCCCGAGCGTGCCCTGGTGGCGGATGCCGGTTTTGATAATTTCATTCGGGCACACTGGAATGGGCTACTCGGAGAAGGCAAGAAAAGCTTCTCGTTCGCGGTACCCTCGCGCCTGGATACCCTCACCCTGGTGGCGCAGCGTCGCGCCTGTGAGAACACCTCAACGCCGACAGCAACCGTCTGTTTTCGGGTGCAACCTGACCATTGGTTTTTTGCCATGCTGGTGGACCCGATCGACCTGCAGTACGATGCCAACAGCCGGCAGTTGCTCGAGTTCCAGGGCTTGAGTAACATCAGCGATGACAACGGCGAGCCCCAGGTGGTGACGATCCGCTACCAGCATGCACAGCCCGGCAGCTATCTCGCTGACGACCGGGCCACGGAAGCACCCCCCGGACGTGTCTCCTCCTGATCCCGGGTGATTCAGGGCCGGTTCCATACCGGTAGCAAGAAGCTATCCCGCGCCGTGCGCAGTAGAGCCTGCAGCAACAGTAAAAACCACCGATCTGGTCAATGTGCAGCGCGCCCAGCCCTGCTATTATTGCCGTCTGGCACTGCGAGGCGCGGCCGGTAACCGCAGGTCCTGCCGTTCACCGGGCCGCGCCAAGCAAAATAAACCGACACCCGACGACAATAAGAGGAGTACGACATTGGACACATCGTTTTCCGCCGAGGATATTGCCTTTCGTGACGAAGTCAGGCGTTTCTTCGCCGAAGCCTATGACGATGAGCTTCGGGCTCGCCTGGCGGCTCCGGAGACTTTCAAGGAAGCCCTGGTCGAATGGCACAAGCGACTCTACAAGAAGGGCTGGATAGCCCCCGGTTGGCCCGAGAAGCATGGGGGCACGGGCTGGAACGCCACGCAAAAGTTTATCTACGAGTCAGAACGCTCCGCCGCGGGGGTTCAGGATGTACTGCCATTTGGCCTGCAAATGGTGGGACCGGTCATTTACACCTTTGGTACCGAAGAACAAAAGCAGCGCTTTTTGCCGCGTATCCTCGCCACCGAGGACTGGTGGTGCCAGGGCTATTCCGAGCCGGATTCAGGCTCAGACCTCGCCTCCCTCAAAACCAGGGCAGTGCTCGAAGGCGATCACTACATCGTCACCGGCGCGAAGATCTGGACGACTTATGCCCAGTACGCCGATTGGATTTTCTGCCTGGTGCGCACCTCCAACGAAGGCAAGAAACAGCACGGCATCACCTTCCTGCTCATCGACATGAAGTCACCCGGCATCAAAGTCAACCCGATCGTATCGATCGACGGTAAACACAGTCTCAACGAAGTAGAATTCAATGACGTACGGGTTCCGGTCGCCAATCGCATCGGCGAGCAGGACCAGGGCTGGACCTATGCCAAGGCCCTGCTCGCCCATGAGCGCACCGCGATAGCCGCGGTCGCCGACACCCAGCGCAAGCTGCGCGAGGTCAGGCAATTCGCCACCCTGGAAGTGAACGCTGGCACGCGCTTGATCGACGACCCGATATTCCAGAAGCGCCTCTCGGATATCGAAATTGAACTGATGGCCCTCGAGTTCACCGAACTGCGGGTGCTGGCTTCGGTCGCTGCCGGCGGCGCACCAGGCGCAGAGTCGTCATTGCTCAAGATCAAGGGTACCGAATTACAGCAGGCCGTACAGGAACTGCGCATGGATATCGCCGCCCACTACCAGGGCTTGTTGCCCAGTGAACTCAGCGCGGAACAAATAGGACACAGTTTCGCCAGCAACGCACGTGTTGACTATATGTATGGTCGCGCCGCCACGATCTATGGCGGGTCCAACGAGATCCAGAAAAACATTATCGCCAAGGCCGTGCTTGGCCTCCAGTGAATCCGTAATCGAGGAACGAACAGCGATGAATTTTGAGTTTAGTGAGGAACAAGGCATGCTGCGCGACAGCGTGGCGCGGTTTATCCAGGACAACTACGACTTCGACACACGACGGGTGATTGCCGAATCCGCCAATGCCATGAACAGCAATTACTGGCAGCAGTTTGCCGAGCTCGGTTGGTTGTCAGTGCCGTTTGCAGAGAGCTTCGGCGGCTTTGGCGGTAACGCGGTGGATATCATGCTGGTGATGGAGGAATTCGGCAAAGGCCTGGTGCTGGAGCCTTATCTTCCCACCGTCGTCCTGTTCGGTGGGCTGCTGCAAAAATGCGGCAATGCGGTGTTGCAGGAGCAATGGATACCGGCAATCATTGACGGCAGTTGCCAGGGCACCCTCGCCGTAACCGAGCGCCAGAGTCGCTATGAGTTCACCGATATCGCGACCACGGCAACCGCAGATGGGGATGCTTTTGTACTGAATGGCGAAAAGGTTGTGGTGCTCAACGGCTACAACGCGGACCAACTGATTGTGGCAGCTCGCACCGCTGGCGAGCAAAGTGAAACCCACGGCATCAGTCTGTTTCTGCTGGCGGCCGACAGCGCCGGGGTGGAACGCCTGGGCTATCGAATGATGGACGGCCAATTAGTGGCCAACATCGTCTTCAATAACGTCAGCGTACCTGCCTCGCAGTTGCTGGGCGATCTGCATGGCGGCTATGAGCTGCTGAAATCTGCCCTGTTGGATGCCAAGCTGGCGCTGTCGGCCGAGGCCGTCGGGATCATGGAAACCCTCAATGCCAGAACCCTCGAATACACCAAAACCCGCAAGCAGTTTGGCGTGCCTATTGGCAGCTTCCAGGCATTGCAGCACCGCATGGTCGATACCTTCATGGCCTGTGAGCAAACCCGCTCGCTGCTGTATCGGGCGGTCTGTGCCGTCACCGACCAGAAGGAGGACGCGGAAGCCGAGGTGCATGCCCTGGCTGTAATGGTCGCCCGGGCCGGCAAGCTGATCGGCGGCGAGGCCACCCAGTTGCATGGCGGCATGGGCCTGACCGACGAGTTGGATGTAACCCACTATGCCAAGCGACTGATGATGATCAACGCTACCTTCGGCAACGGCGATTACCACCAGGCGAAATTCAACGCGCTGCGCTATAGCGCCTAGCGCTGGTGCAGCCGGTCTGCCGTCGTTTTGGTGACCACTGCTTGATCAGCCTGTGGCGCCCCGCCACACTGCGTTTTGCCTCACCCTCTCGCCGGACAACAGCAACCCACCAGAACCGGCGAAAACCCGCAGTGCGCAGCTACGCCCCCACTGAAGTCTCACAGGAATTTTCCGGCCAGCGGACCCGGCTGCAACGAACCGACCTGAAACTCATCGCTGCGCTGCAAAATGTTGATATAGTGTCGGCTAGGCGACAGACTGTGGGCCAGGAAAGGCGGTACATTTCCAGTTGAATCTAGCGACAGGAATCCATGGGAGACAGAACATGAACCAACCACAAGCGACGTTCAGGGCAATGACCGAAGCCAAGCCCGAAGACTGGGGCATCATCGCCGATCATATGCGCGAGTTCAGCCGCGATCTGCCGGCCCGGGTTATCGCCCACCTCGAATTGCTGCGCGGTGATTATGGCGGCTATCCGGTTGACCGGCTGGAGCACTGCCTGCAAACCGCCAGTCGGGCACATCGCGACGGCCGCGATGAGGAATACGTGGTCTGCGCCCTGCTCCACGATATTGGCGACACCCTTGGGCCGAGCAATCACGCCGATATAGCAGCCACTATTCTCGAACCCTACATCTCGGAGGAAAACCACTGGATCATCAAGCACCATGGCATATTCCAGGGTTACTACTTTTTCCATCATGTCGGGCTCGACCGCAACCTGCGTGACAACTACAAGGATCATCCCTATTTCGAAGCCTGCGCCGAGTTCTGCCACCTCTACGACCAGAACAGCTTCGATGCCGAATACGAGAGCGAGCCCCTGGAATTTTTCCTACCCATGGTGGAGCGTGTGCTCAGCGCACCCAGGAAGTCGCTGTACAAGGCGGCGATGGACGCCCCAGCGCAGGGCGCTGCTGACTGACCCTGCGGTAGCGTTGACAGGCCAACGAAAACGGAGCCACAGCAATTTGACACAGCACGCGCCCTCGTGGCTTGATCAACTGCCGGAAGCCTTCAGGAACTACTGTGACGGGCGTGAGCTGGAAGAGGTCGAGTGCATCGTGCCCGACCTGGCCGGCATGTCCCGCGGCAAGGCCATGCCGCTGCAGAAGTTCAGCCCGACCCAGGAGATCTATCTACCCATCTCCATTTTCTACCAGACCATTACCGGCCAGGACGTGGCGATGGACATCACCAATCAATGGGCCGAAAGTGATGTCGTACTGAAACCGGATATGTCCACCGCCAAGGCGGCACCGTGGGCTCAGGAACCCCGCCTGCAGGTCATCCACGACATGTTCGACCACCGGGGTAAACCCATTCGCGTAGCGCCGCGCAATGTCCTGCGGCACATGCTGAAGCTCTATGCCAGGCAGGGGTGGCGCCCGGTGGTGGCGCCAGAGCTGGAATTTTACCTGGTGCAGCCCAACCTCGACCCCAACGAGCCCATCCAGCCGCCGGTGAGCCGCACCGGCCGCCAGGGAACCGCCAACCAATCCTACTCGATGACGGCGGTAGATGACTACGGCCCGGTTATCGAAACCATTTACGACTTTGCCCGCGACGCCGGCCTGGCGATCGACACCCTGATCCAGGAGGATGGTGCCGGCCAGGTCGAAATCAACCTTAGCCATGGCGACCCGGTATTCCTGGCGGACCAGGTTTTTTACTTCAAGCGCCTGATCCGCGAGGCCGCGCTCAAGCATCAGGTTTTCGCCACTTTCATGGCCAAGCCGATGCGGGACCAGCCCGGCTCCGCCATGCACGTTCACCACAGCGTGGTCGATATCGAAAGCGGGAGAAATATCTTCAGTGACAAAAAAGGCGGTGCCAGCAAACACTTCATGCACTTCATCGGCGGCTGCCAGAAATACCTGCCGCAAGCCATGCCCCTGCTGTCGCCCTACGTGAACAGTTACCGCAGGTTCGAACTCGCCAGCAACTCCAGCGCACCCACCAATTTCTCCTGGGGCTACGACAATCGCGCCACCGGCTTGCGGGCACCCAAGGCCGAACCCACCGACAGACGGCTGGAGAACCGGGTGGTCGGGGTCGACGCCAACCCGTACCTGTCGATCGCTGCGGGCCTGGCGTGCGGCTACCTCGGCATGATGAAGAAACTGAAACCGGGGGAGCCAGCGGCTGGCGAAACCGATGATGACCGCTACACAATTCCCACCACACTAGAACAGGCGCTTACCCTGTTCGACAGCGCCCGAGACCTGCAACAGGTGCTGGGCAAGGAATTCTGTCGCGTCTACGCTGCGGTCAAGCGCGAGGAGGCCAGGCTCTACCGGCGTGAAATCAGTCCCTGGGAGAGGGAGCATTTGTTGCTGAACGTGTAGGGGCCTATTACGCTCCTGCCACCGAAGTTTTTGTGATTCCCACCACCGCCAAGAGCATTGTCAAATACTTCGAGGTGGAGGGACTGGAATACAAACCCAGGCCCAGCGGGCAACCGGGACACCCAGCGGGTAACGCGTCGCGGGCGCGGTCAAGGAACCGGGGGGAGACTGCGCGGCTCGCGCCCCATCAACTGCCTTGCCAGCTCCCGAATTCGCGCCATGGTCAGCGGCGCCTCAGCCGCCATCATCAAGCGGGTCAGTTCCATCATATCGTCCTTGCCATCGGTGGCGGCAAGCAACTCCTCATCGAGGTCATGTAGCATGGCCACCGCCCGTGCCGTAATTTCGCCCTTCGAATCATCGCTGTACAGGCTCTTGGCCTGTTTGCCGCGCTTGCGAAAATGGCGTATCGAGCGCTGGTAGCGACTTTCCGACAGCGTGCCGGTCTCACGCAGTACCCGCAGCGACAGGTACTCGGCCAGCCCCTCATCGATCCAGTCCTCCTCATCCGCGGCGTCGACCGGAAAGAGCACGTGGGCCACTTCGTGCATCAGCGGACTGCTGCCATCCTCACTGATCAGCGCCAGATCGGCATGGATGAACAGTGAGTTCGGCGCCGACAGCCCCCCGCGCCACAGGGGATCGGGACCTGCTACGATGAGCAGGCGCGAGGGCACAGCGGGAGCCTCCTCGACGAACCAGGGCAGGTTCCAGCGCAGCAGCGCCAACATAGATACCCGCTGGGCGCGCGCGCCCACCGGCGCTGCGACCGCGACATCAACATCGGCTATCGTTTCGCGCCGCACGCCAATTCGCCCCGCCAGTATCCAGCCGGTGGGCCGATCAAAACGAAAGTCCGGTTTGTCCACCAGCCAGTCGCCCTTGCCCTTACCTTTGCGATCGCGACGATAGGGTGTGATCGCGCTCCAGCCCTCGGGTAGTATCAGCCGCAGGCGGCTGCGCGATTTTGCGGTGATAGCGTCATCAACCAGGGTTGTGGGAAACAGGTCGTCACCACGAAATATCGCCCAGTCCGATGTCACCAGGCCATCAAAAGCCTTGCCCCGGGGCTGGGTTAGAACCACCTCGTAGCGCAACTGTGAGCGACCCTTGGTCGGTTCCCAGTAAAGTCGCCCATCCCGGTGATTGGTGTCGCCATCCGCACCGAGCAAACGGTATTGGCCCTCCTTCATGCGCAGGGCCATTTCCGGCAAAACGAGGCTCGACTGGTCGATAGTCAGACTGCCAGTGGCGGTGTCGTTGCCAGCCTCCAGTTGCAGCTCAAAAAGGGCGTCATAGTCTTTTTCACCGTCGGCCTGCAGTGCAGTGGTGACGACCAACAGCAAGGTAAAGCCGGCAAGACGCCGTGCAATTGAAGATTGGAACATGGCTTCCCGGTCTCCGTTAACCCGAATAATGCACCAGCACACGCCAAATGATTTATCTGGCCCTTGTAGAAAAGGATATCGCGGGTTTTCACCCGGGTAAAAAATGTCACCACTGCTATTTGCCTGTATACCACTTGATATCGCGGCGATTTTGCTTACACGCTGACTGCGACGTAGCTATGGCTACGTTTACGCTCGCGAGCACGCAAAAGCTACGCGATACCTTCGCGCTATCTCAGGCAGCTGGTGCAATACCCAGGCCAAAAATTCGCTTTCGTCCAGGCAGTTTATCGGGATCGAACACCCGCTGTCGATACGCACTGCAGCATCAAGGGGTGCCCGGGGCGGAACCGCCGAATCGGCAAGATATGGCGGTTAGTCGCGCGAGGCCAGCGCGGGGGGCAGGATATCCCGGCACACGCGTTTCGCCAGGGTATAGATCCGCCGCATCTGGTCGACGAAGGACATCTGCAGCCTTACCAGCTCCACATAGTCATCGTCATCTACCGTTAGCCGCTCGGCCTTGCGTGCCAGCAGGCTTTCGGATTGATTCCTGACATCGTCTTTCAGCAACATCACCGACTCCGCAGCGTTCTGGTCGTTGTTAGCAACGGCTTGCACCGTTTGCTCCACTGCCTCGACAACGGTGGCGTAGAGCTGGCGCAACATTGCCCGGGTTTCATCACCCGACGTGGGACCCAGCGCCACTGCCTTGCGGGCGAGACCGACCAGGTCGGTCTCGATCACGTCCGCCAGGCTCTCAAAATTGTCGGCGGCGCTCATCAGGAACTGGAACTCCTCGCTTTCCTGCGAGGTCAAGGTGCCCGCGCGCAGCTTGGCGAGGTAAGCGATAATCGCCGCCTCCAGGATATCCACCTCGTCGTCGCGCCGCTCAATGTTATCCAGCGCGTCAAGGCTACGGCCGTCAAGCGCTGGTATCAACATCTCCAGCATCTCGATCACGATTTTACCGACACGCCCCAGCTCCATCCGCACCTGCTGCAGCGCCAGGGAGGGCGCCACCAGGGCGGCTTCGTCGAGATACTTCGGTTCGATGATCACGCCCTCCGGTGTACCCCGCTCCTTGACCAACCATTCGGCAAAACGCGCAAACCAGCCCGCAAATCCAATGAAGAGCACGGTATTGATGACGTTGAAAATCGTATTGGCATTGGCAATCTGGCGTGGCACCTCGGCAGCCGCACGTGCCTGCCCCGTCAGCTCCGGGCTGGCTGGTGACATGCCCACGGTGATATCGACCAGTAACCAGATCAATGGTAACCACAGCAACACCCCCAACACATTGAAGGTCACGTGCACCATGGCGGTTCGCACCGCCTCGGTAGACTTGGCGCTGAGAATTCCCATTAGCCCGGTGGTCAGGGCAGAACCGATGTTCGCGCCCAACGCCAGGGCTATGCCGGCGGGCAGACTGAGCAATCCTTCGCTGGCCATGGCGATGGCAATTCCCACCGTGGCGGCGGAGGATTGCACCACGGCGGTAAACACGGCGCCGGCAAGTATTCCGGCAACAGGCCGCTCAAGGCCCTTGAGAATTTCCAGGAATGGCTCGAATTCACGCAGCGGATTCATCGCTTCACTGATCAGGCCCATGCCGTAGAACACCAGTCCGAGACCCATGATCATCATGCCGTAATACTTGACTTGCTCCCGCTTGGCGGTGAACAGCATGAAGAAGCCTATCGCCACTGGCCCCAGCGAATAGGCTGAGAGGTCAAATGCCAGCAGCTGCGCCGTTACCGTACTACCGACATTGGCGCCCATGATCACGCCGACGGATTGTGCCAGGGTCATCATACCGCCGCTGACAAACCCCACAACCAGCAGTGTGGTAACCGTCGATGAATTGAGTATGCCGGTAACCAACGCACCGGTCAGTGCCCCAGTGAAACGATTTTTGGTGAGCTTGCCCAGCACTTGCTTCAAGGCCTGACCGGCAGCCTTGGTCATACCCTCCGAGAGTTGCTGTAGTCCGGCGAGGAACAGAGCCAGGCCGCCGAAGAGGCCCAGCCCGAGTTGTAACCAATCGGGGGATTGGGGCAGCGGTTCGCTGGTCGCAGCGACGACAGTGAAACCGATGGCGAGCAAAAACATGCCAACACCGGTGCGCAGCGCCGCCGATGTTGTGAACGAATACAGGTCGTACGTCGAGTGTGATGGCATTTTGAAAACCTTTATTTTTATGTATGCGAGCACAAGACCACTGGTAAAATGGGCGCAGATTGACAGGGACCACCGATAGCGACGCCTGCCAGCCACAGTGCTTATGATTATTCGAAGGCCCCAGCGTTGCCAAAGCATAAAGCGCATCTGCACTGAAGTCGACTTTTTTCGCTCTGGCAGTCAGACCGCACCGTCCTGGGGGTGCCCCACACGATGCGTACCCGGATGCGGCCACCAGGGAAAACGGGCCCGCGAAACGCTCCTGGTCAGCAGTCGATGCTTGCCTTACCCATACACAGCTCCCCCACCAGATGCGGCTTTTCGCCCCGGCCATCGCGCATTTCGAATCGGCCACCACACTGCTCAGTCTGACTCATCAGCGTGACCGTTGCCGGCAGGAATATGGGCAGCTTGAACGCCACCTCGACGCTGACAGGCCAGGGGCATCGCTCCGGCAGCAGGTGGGCAAGCGCGCGGCCTTTGCTCCACATGCCATGCATAATCTGGCGCTTGAAGCCCATTGCCCTGGCGGTTAAGGGATACAGGTGAATGGGGTTAAAGTCACCGGATGCGAGGGCGTATTCCCGCCCTTTGCTCCCGGCCAGCCGCCAGGTCACTGATTCGCTATAGGTAGAAGCCTCCGCTGCTCGTTTATCCTGTTTGACACCCGTACCCCCGCTACGCACGAGCACGACGCTAAGTTCATCCCATACCCGTTCCCCGTCAATGCTTACCTCGGTCAAAAAGCTGACCTCATAACCCTTTTCAACACGGGTTGCCTCCCCCAGCCGCACGCTGAAGTCCATGGCCTCGTCGACGCCAATGTCCCGCCGTTGGCAGATGCGATTTCTAATGTGCACCGCGCCGACAGGAGAAAAAGGAAATTCGGGCTGCATCATCATTAACAGGTGCAGCGGAAAGGCGATGATATGCGGATAGCTAAGCGGCAGGCTCTCGGTCTGGGGGAAATCACAGACGGCCCGGTATCTGGCCAGCTTGCCGGAGTCGGCGCGCACCCCGTTGACGCCAATTACCAGCGGCAGGGTCCTCGGTTCGCGCTGCTTTTTCTTGCGCGTAGTGGCCGCCTTTGCCAGGGTCACGCCCATGCCGGGGACTGACTCCAGTAGTATCTGCCGCTCATCTGTATGCATAAGACGTCTCTATGTAGGCCAGGAATTCCTCATTACACCGAGCTGATACCAACCCCTAAGTCCAGTGATCCAGGCACCACCTGCCTCCTCAGGGAGCGAAACTCAACTCGCCCACCTTAACCATGCCCGATGAATCGAGCTTGAGCACCACGGCCTCACCTGAGCGTGGCACGATGCCGGTCAGGGCGGTGATATTCACCTGGTGAGTCACCATAACGACCACGCCCGGGTCATCGTACCGGGACAACAGGTATTGTTTGACCCCCGCCGTTTGCGACCCGGCCTTGCTGCGCTCGCGAAAAAAGGAATTGAGCAACGGGAATGGTTTCACCTCCCCGATTGACATCAGCTCAGCGGTTTCCCGGCAGCGACACCACTGGCTGGACAAAAGCTCCCCGACCACGACATTACGCTGGCGAAACCCCTCACCGATTTGCCGGGCCTGGGCTCGACCTTCGGCGGATAGATTGCGCTGGGTGCTGCAGTCCCCCAGGGTAAAGTTCGCCGGATCACCAACCCCCGGCGCCAGTGCATGGCGAAGCAACACCGCGTAGAGCGCATCTCCCGGCGCCTGCAGCAAACCCCACAGGACCTCGGCATCCAGAATCTGGCGGGAATCCACTGCAGTTGCCGCCTCGACACCGTCAGCAGGTGCTTGGGCGAACGCCACGGCGGCCACAGCTGGATTGCACACAGCCAACCACAGCACTGCGCCGAACAGGCCCTGGCAGCGAAGAAAAATGGCGGAGAAGAGTGCCGACATCGAGATCATCTCCCGGATGCAGTCTGTTTTGCGAACCGATTCTGGCAAAGCCCCGGTCACAAAACAATAGCTTGGCAACAACTCAGGGTTGCCGGGCGGCGATCCCCCGGCACCGGATCAGGCTATCCGGTTGGCATTGCGCTACTGCCCTACTTGCCAGTGAATACCGCCTTGCGCTTCTCAAAAAAGGCCGCTGTGCCCTCGGCAAAATCGGCGCTGGCAATGCAATCATTCTGCAGCTCGGCTTCCTCGTCGATGCTTTGCTCCAGCGTATTGAAAGGTGCCTGCTTCACCAATTGCTTGAGATGATGCTGGGCCAGTGGCGCGCAGGCGGCCAGCTTTTCGGCCCAGGCCTGGGTGGCTCCATCGAGATCGTCAACAGCGACGATACGGTTGGCGAGCCCCAGTTCAACACATTCAGTGGCGCCTAACTTCTCGGCCTCGAGCATTACCTGGAAAGCGCGCTTGCGCCCCAACTGCCGCACCAGGTGCCAGCTCGCTCCGCAGTCGGGCACCAGGGCGATCGCGGCAAAGGCCTGGTAGATGTAGGCATCGTCCGCCATGATGGTGAGGTCGCAAACCATGGCAAGGGCGCTACCCGCCCCGGCTGCCGCACCGCGAACCGATGACAGGGTGATCTTGTCGGTGTCATACAGCGCCATCATTACCGGCTTGTAAGACTCCTTGATCTGCTGGTCGACGCTGTTGTAGCTGGGCCGGTAATCCTCGGTGAGATCAGCGCCGGCGCAAAATCCCCGACCCTTCCCGCCAAGCACTATCACGCGCACCTGATCATCAGCGTTAGCCATATCCACCGCTGCCAGCAGATCCCTGCGCATCTGCTCGTTAACCGCATTCATCACCCCGGGGCGGTTCATGCGGATAGTGGCTACCCGGTTTTCGACACTGTAGATAACGGTTTCAAATGTACTCATAGCTGCATCCTTTGACGGGCTTGACGCCATTAGCTGAGGGCGCCGGCTGCGCGCAGGCGGCTGATAGCGTCGTCGCTGAATCCCCAGGTTTCCAGCACCTGCCCGGTATCGGCCCCCTCCGCAACCGGCGGCGTTGGCGTATCGCAGGTACTGCGGCTGAAACGGGGCGCGGGGGCTGGCTGCTCAAGCCCCTCGATCTCGATATAGGTGGAGCGCGCAACATTGTGGGGATGTCGCGGTGCTTCCTTGAAGTCCAGTACCGGCGCGAAGCAGACGTCGGTGCCCTCCATCAATTCGCACCATTCGTCACGGCTGCGGGTCTTGAATATCTCGACCAGGCGTCGTTTCAATTGCGGCCAGCACGATGCATCGCCCTGCTCCCTGAACACCTCGGGGTCGAGGCAGGCTTTCTCCAGCAACAGCGCGTAAAACTGGGGTTCGATCGAGCCGATGGAAATAAATTTGCCGTCGCTGGTCTCGTAGGTGTCATAGAAGTGCGCAGCGCCGTCGAGCATATTGGCGCCACGCCGGGTAGACCAGAGCCCAAGATTGTTGAGGGTATAAAAAATGCTCATCAGGCTGGCCGAGCCATCGACAATCGCCGCATCGATAACCTGGCCCCTGCCCGACTGTTGCCGCTCAAACAGCGCCGCCAAAATACCCATCACCAGAAACAGGCTGCCGCCGGCATAGTCCCCGACCAGGTTGAGCGGTGGCACCGGCTTGTCGGGGCCACCGATCGCCGCCAGCGACCCGGTCAGCGATATATAGTTGATGTCGTGCCCCGCCGCCCCGGCCAGCGGCCCGGTTTGCCCCCAGCCGGTCATGCGACCGTAGACCAGACCAGGATTGCGCTGCTGGCAGACATCGGGACCAAAACCCAGCTTTTCGGCTACGCCGGGGCGATACCCCTCGAACAGCACGTCAGCCTGATCAACCAGCTTCAGCAGCGCCTCGAGGCCCTCGGGCTTTTTCAGATCGAGCGCTATGGACTGCTTACCCCGGGCATTGATGTCATACCGCGAGGGCATCGCTATCCCCTGGGCCGTGGAGGAGCGGTCCACCACGATCACCTCAGCCCCCAGGTCAGCCAATAGCATACCCGCATAGGGCCCAGGCCCTATGCCCCTCATTTCAATCACTTTGACACCGGCCAAGGGCCCCATAGTCTACTCCTGACACAAATGGTAGGTTAGCGCGGCTGCATGCGGATGCCACCGTCCATGCGAATACACTCGCCGTTGGTGTAGTCGTTCTCGACAATGTACTGGGACAGATGTGCGATCTCCTGGGGGCGACCCAGGCGCTGGGGATAAAGCACGCTCGTCGACAGGCTCTTGATCGCATCCGGCGGCAAGGCATCGAACAGCGGGGTGTGGATCAGGCCCGGCACGATGGTATTGACCCGAATTCCGAGGCTGGCAAGGTCGCGGGCGATGGGCAGGGTCATACCGACGATTCCGCCCTTGGAGGCACTGTAGGCTGCCTGCCCTATCTGCCCCTCGTAGGCGGCGACAGACGCGGTATTGATGATGACGCCGCGGCCACCATCGTCGTTGATCGGGTCCTGCCTGGACATTTGCAGGGCAACCAACCGCAGCACATTGAAACTACCCACCAGGTTGATGTCGATGACTCGCTTGAAGTCATCCAGTGGAAAGGCCTGGCCCTTGCTGACGGTTTTGATGGCATTCGCAATACCGGCAAAGTTGTTGCAAATATGAATAGCGCCAAACGCTGCCACGGTTGCATCGATGGCTGCCTGTACCGCAGTCTCGTCGGCCACGTTTACGTTCTGGTAGATGACCGCCTCACCCAGTTCCCCGGCCAGGGCCTGGCCGCGGGCGTCGTTCATATCGAAGATCGCAACCTGTGCCCCATGGGCCACATAACGACGCACCGTGGCCTCACCCAGCCCCGATGCTCCCCCTGTGACAACTGCTACCTTACCTTGAATCTCCATTGCTACCCTCCTCGCGTTTACGTAAACAAACTGGTGTATTTATCAGAAAATGCATCGCGACCGATAATCAGCTTCATGATCTCGCTGCTGCCGGCCAAAATGCGATTGATCCTGGCGTCAGTGAACATGGTGCAGATGGGGTACTCCTTCATATACCCGGCGCCGCCATGCAGCTGCACGCCCAGGTCGAGCATCCGCCATTCGATCTCACTGGCCTGGAGCTTGGCCTTGGCCGCGCGGTTGACCGTCAACTGCCCCGCGTTGTGCTGCTGCACGCAGACATCGACAAAGCACTGCAGGATTTCAATTTCCGCATCCATCTCGGCCATCTTGAACTGGGTGTTCTGCATATGCGCCAGCGGCTTGCCGAACACCTTGCGCTCCATCACGAACTGGCGGGTGATATCGAAGGCCTTGCGGGCATTGGCGATCATCTGCACCGCCGCGATCAAGCGTTCCTCGGCCAGGCCCTCCATCAGGTAGATGAAGCCCTTGCCCGGCTCGCCCAACAGATTTTCTTTCGGTATTTTGACGTTGTTGAAAAACAGCTCGGCGGTGTCCTGGGCTTTCATTCCCATCTTCTCGAGATTGCGCCCCCGCTCGAACCCGTCCATACCGCGTTCGACGATGCACAGCGCCATCGCGTGGGGGTTGTTATCCGGGTCGGTTTTGGCGGCCACGATCACCAGGTCGGCATTGATGCCGTTGGAGATATAGGTCTTGGAACCATTGAGGATGTAGTGATCCCCTGCCTCTTTCAGGGTGGAACGCATTCCCGACAGGTCACTGCCGGCATCCGGCTCGGTCATCGCCACCGCAAGGATTTTTTCACCACTGACACAGCCCGGTAGTAAGCGCTGCTTCTGCTCCTCGGTGCCATAATTGTCGATATAGGGCCCCACCAGGCGACTGTGCAGGGTATTGAAAAACGCCCCGCAATTGGCCCGACAGGTTTCTTCCATGATGATCTGTTCGTAGCGAAAGTCGCGATCACCGAGGCCACCGTATTGCTCATCCGGCCAGATCATGAGGAAGCCATGATCACCGGCCTTCTTGTAGGCCTCGCGGTCGACGATACCCTGCTCCTCCCACTGCGGTACACTCGGTGCTAGCTCCTGCTCCAGGAAGCGCCTGTAGGCGTCCCGGAACATTATCTGCTCTTCAGTAAACTGGCGCATAATCCACACTCCAATCGGTTAAACGAACAGCTCGTTCGCCTTGATTTTCTCGCTGACGATGGCCGGCGCCATAAAGCGCTCACCATACTTGTCTGCCAACTCGGCGCAGCGGTCGGCAAACCTCTGCAGGCCGTAGGTATTGACGAACTGCAGCAGGCCGCCGGTGTGAACCGGTGCGCCAATGCCCATGATCGAGCCGATGTTGCCGTCGGCGACAGTGCGCAGCACGTTGGTTTCAAGGCACTTCAGGGCCTCGATCACCTGGCGAAACAGCAGCCGGTCCTTGATATCCTGGTCAGCAACCTCGGCCTCGGGCCGGTAGTAAAGGTCAAACAACCCGGGCCAGATCTGCTTGGAGCCGTCGTCGTGGTACTCATAGAAACCACCGCCGTGATAGCGCCCACCGCGCTGGTGCTCACCAATCATGGTGGCGATCACCGAACGCATGGCCTCCTGCTCACCCCACTTGTCGGCGACGCCCATGGCGGCGAAGGTCTCCCCCACCTTGCGGGTGAGTTCCAGGCTGACCTCGTCGTGCACCGCCAACGGTCCCACCGGCATACCAACCGCCTTGCCGAGGTTGTCGATCTTCACCGGATGCACCCCCTCTTTGAGCAGCCTGACGCCTTCATCGAGGTAGGTGCCGAAGGTGCGCGAGGTGAAGAAACCGAGGGAGTCGTTGACCACAATCGGTGTCTTCTTGATTTGCCGGGAGTAGTCGAAGGCCTTTGCCAGGGTCTCGTCGCTGGTCTTTTCACCGCAGATGATTTCCACCAGCGGCATCTTGTCCACCGGCGAGAAAAAGTGAATCCCGATAAAGTTTTCCGGTCGGGAGCTGGCGCCCGCCAGCTGGGTGATCGGCAGTGTCGATGTGTTAGAACCCCAAACGCCGCCTTTGGCAAGGTATTGCTCGGTCGAGCTGGTGATCTTGTTCTTGAGCTCGATATTCTCGAACACCGCTTCGATAATCAAGTCGCAGCCCTGCAGGTCCTGGTCGCTGGCGGTGGGCTTGATCAGGTCCAGTACCGCCGCCCTCTGGGCCTCGTCCATTTTTCCCTTTTCTACCCGCTTGGCCAGCAAGCCTGCGGAATAGGCCTTGCCTTTTTCCGCCGCTTCCAGCGAAATGTCCTTGAGGATAACTTCGATACCCGCCATCGCAGACACGTAGGCGATGCCCTGCCCCATCATCCCGGCTCCCAGCACACCGAGCTTGCTTACCTGGCTTGCAGGCACGTCCCGCGGGCGGCTGGCGCCGCCATTGACCTGGTTGAGCTGGAAGAAAAAAGTGGTGATCATGTTCTTGGCTTGGGGTGTCACCACAAGCTTTGCCAGTCCCCGGCTTTCGATGCGCAATGCGGTATCGAAGTCCAGCCGCGCCGCTTCAACGGCACAGTCGAGGATCTCCTCCGGGGCCGGCAACAGGCCACGGGTCCTCTGCAGCAGCATGGTGGGCGCCATCACAATCAACTGGGCAAGCCTGGGTGTGCCTGCCCTGCCCCCGGGCAGCTTGAAGTCCTTCCTGTCCCAGGGCTGGGTTGCGGCGTCGGGGTTTTCCCTGTTTTCGAGGATAAAAGCCCTGGCGCGGGGAATCAGTTCATCCAGACTGTCGACGGTCTCATGGATCATCCCCTGCTCCAGCGCCTTTTGTGGCGTGACCTTGCGGCCCTCGACCAGGTACGGCAACGCCGCTTCGAGGCCCAGCAGGTTCACCATCCGCACGACGCCACCACCACCAGGGAGCAGACCCAGGCTCACCTCGGGCAAACCGAGCTGCACCGATTTGTGGTTGTAGGCTATGCGGTGGTTACAGGCGAGGCAGATTTCGAAGCCGCCGCCCAGGGCTGCACCGTTAATGGCGGCGACCACCGGTACCGGCAGTTTTTCCAGGTCCCGCAGTTGACCCTTGATACCGTCCAGCATCGCCATGATTTCAGCTTCGTCGCCGGGCTGGGCCTTGACCATCATGGTCAGGTCACCACCGGCAAAGAATACCTTTTTGGCCGAGGCGAGGATGACACCCGCCAGGCCCTCCTCGCTTTTCAGCCGCTCCACGGCCGCCGCCATGGCGTCCTGGTACTCCTGGTTCATGGCGTTGACCGGCCCGGTCATATCCATGGTGATGGTCACGATGCCATCGGCGTCTTTTTCGTAAGTAAATCCACTCATGTTCTGTATCCCTGAATTTGATCCGCTCGTCATGCACTGCCGCCGGGCAATGCAACCGTGGGTTGACCCTGGGTCTACACCCGCTCGATGATGGTCGAAATACCCATACCGCCGCCGACACACAGCGACAACATGCCGCGCTTCAGGTCGCGTCGCTCCAATTCGTCCAGCATGGTACTGACCAGCATCGCACCGGTGGCACCGAGGGGGTGACCCATCGCAATGGCGCCACCATTGACGTTGGTGATGGAGTGGTCGATATCCAGGTCTTTCATATACCGCATTGCCACCGAGGCAAAGGCTTCGTTGATTTCCCAGAGATCGATATCCGCAGGGGTGAGGCCGGCAATTCTGAGACACTTTTTCGCCGCCGGACCGGGTCCGATCAACATGATGATGGGATCGGTCGCCAGAATGGCAGTGGCGACGATACGCGCCCGCGGCGCCAGGCCCAGGTCCTTGCCGGCTTTTTCGCTACCCACAAGCACCGCGCTGGCGCCGTCGACAATACCCGAGGAGTTGCCGGGGGTATGCACGTGGTTGATCTTTTCCAGGGTGTTGTACTTGCGCAGGATAATATCGTCGAAACCGAATTGGCCCATCATCTCGAATGACGCTCTCAGGCCTGCCAGTTTCTCAACCGTAGTATCCGGCTTTATAAAGTCATCCCGCTGTAAAATCACCAGGCCGTTCTTGTCCCGCACCGGCACCACCGACTTGTCGAAATAGCCTTTGTCCCGGGCATACGCGGCCCGGCGCTGGGATTCTGCGGCATAGGTATCGACATCGTCTCGACTGTAGCCTTCGATGGTGGCAATGGTGTCGGCGCCGATACCCTGGGGCACGAAGCCGCTCTTGATGGAAAACGCAACATCGCCCCCCATGGCGCCCCCGTTGGAGGCCATTGGCACCCGGGACATGCACTCGATCCCGCCGGCAACCACCAGTTGCTCCCAGCCGGAGGCGATTTTCTGGGCCGCAATATTGACTGCCTCCAGCCCCGAAGCACAAAACCGGTCGAGCTGGACCCCGGCCACCGACTCATCCCAATCGGCGTTCTGCACAATCATCTTGGCAACGTCGCTGCCCTGCTCGCCGATCGGCGTGACACAACCCAACACCACATCGTCGACGTAAGCGGTGTCGAGTTGGTGACGCGACTGCAACTCCCGCAGCAGGCCGGCACCCAGGTCGATAGGTTTCACCTCGTACAGGCTCCCGTCTTTCTTCCCCTTGCTGCGGGGCGTCCGAATGGCGTCGTATATATAGGCGTGGTTGGTCATCAAATACCTCGTTTGCTTGCAACTTGAACCAGGGCTGGATTCTGCGCCGGTAGCAGTTAGCTGACCATGACATCTACTTTCAAAATAATTGACATTTGGTTACACTCAAGCCTGTCGACACCAGCGAACTTCCACCCATGAAATCCTCTACCATCGCCTCACCCATGGTGTCCAATATGCTGGAAGGTGCCCGGGCGCGGGGTTTTAACATCGCGCAGATCCTGCTCGACGCCGGCATTTCACCCGATATCCTCTTGCAGCCCCGCGCCCGCATCACCTTTGAGCAACTGTCACGCCTCAGTCGTTCCCTGATGACATTACTGGGGGACGAAAACCTGGGGCTGGCAGACCGGCCCCAGCGCCAGAACACCTACAAGCTGGCCTGTTATGCCGCCATCAACGCCACTACTGTCGGCGAAGCACTCGGTCTGTTCGTGGAGTTCATGAACGTGATGGAAGGTAGCCTCGTCAATGAGCTGGCCTACCATCAAAACAGCGTCAGCTATCGCTTGCGGCGACGACCCAAGAGCCATATCCGCAATAGCTATGCGATCGAACACATGCTGGTCACCATCCATCGCACCCTGTGCTGGATGGCCAATATTCGCATTCCGATCATAGCGGCGAGCCTTGACTATCCCGCGCCAAGTTACGCCAGCGAGTATCGCTATATCTTTATGGGTGCCTCGATCGCCTTCGACCAGCCCGAGTGCGCCATCAGCTTTGCGCGGCGCTCCCTCGACCTGCAAAATGTCCGGGACATCGTGCAGTTAAAGGAATTTCTCAAGCAGGCGCCGCTCACCCTGCTGTCGCAGACCATGACCGCCGACAATCTGTCCTTCCGGCTGCGCGGCTGGCTGGAAAAACAGTTGGCTACCCACCACCTGGTGCCCGGTATCGACCAGGCTGCACGCACCTTTGGCATGCACCCACAGGCCCTGCGCCGACAGCTCAAGCGAGAGGGCAGCAGCTACCTGGTTATCAAAACCGAAACACGGCGCGATCTTGCCATCAACATGGTGCAAAACCCTGCCCTCAGTATCGAGACGATCGCCGCACAGCTCGACTTTTCCGAGCCCGGCGCGTTTACCCGGGCGTTCAAACAGTGGACGGGACTGACGCCGCTGGCCTACCGGCGCATGAGTCGCCGCCAGGGTATCGTGTGACCGGGGTGAATTTGGCGAGCCGACTGTCAGAGCTTAAGATCCATGGCGCTTGTATCAGTCAAGTAACTACAACAAAATGATCCCAGCCCCGATGTTCGATATCCTTCAGATCTTTTTCAGCGCCTTGCTCAGTACCCTGCGCCAGCCCCACAGGCTACCCCAGCGCAGTTGGTTAACAGAGCTGGTATTTCGCTTCGTCAAAAACCTGTTCAATAGATCCAAGGATAAGCCGGCAAGCTGGCTTCGGCAGCGGTTGCCGAAAATCTACTCCCCTGCTTTCTCCCGGGTGCAGTTCGAGGCGACCACGCTCGCTGCTGTGCCGGTGCAATGGTGCCGGCCCAGGGCAGCTTCGGAGCGGGATACGATGGTTATCTATTTTCATGGCGGGGGCTATGTGGTGGGTTCGGTCAACAACTATCGCAACACCCTTGCGGCCCTCACGGTAGCGAGCGATTGCCCGGTGATCGGCGTCGATTATCGCCTCGGGCCCGAGCACCTCTTTCCGGCCGCCCAGGACGACTGCCTCGCCGTGAGTCGACACCTGTTACAAGCGCATCCTGAAACGCGGGTTGTTCTCGCCGGCGACTCCGCGGGCGGCGCCCTCGCGATTGCCAGCTATCTGGCACTGGCAGCGGAAGGCGCCAGCCCACTACCCTGCGGCCTGGCACTGATCTCGCCCTGGGTCGACCCTGGTGCCAGTGAGGGCAGCATCCTGTCCAGCGCCCACAGCGATATAGTCGATTTCGAGTTGCTTACACAATGGCGTGCGCAATACCTCGCCGCTGCAAGCCCGACGGACAGCCGCATCTGCTTTACTCGCCAGGACCTGTCGATGCTACCGCCCACCTACATACAGGCCGCCGGCGCTGAAGTGCTACTCGACCAGATCCAGGAATTCGCCGGGCGCGCGAAACAAGCCGGGGTGGAACTTACCCTGGATATCTACCCCGGGCAATTCCACGTGTTCCAGGTATTTTCTCCGCTGGTGAAGAGCGCCGATGAAGCCATAGTGCGACTCGGCGAATTCGTTATTGGCGCAAGCCGCAACAATGGCGGCGCGGAAACGCAAGACCTGGCTTCAGGTGCTACAAGGTCAGGCTGACATTGACGATCGAGCGATCATGGGGGCTGGGCTGCTGGGTGAAGCCCAGGCTTTTGCACAGTCCCAGCATCGCCTGGTTGTCACTCAGCACATCGCCGGTAATGAGCTTGATTCCGCACTGGCGCGCATAGTCGATGATGCGCAACATCATGGTCTTGCCGAGACCTTTGCCGGTCATGATATTGCCGACGATAATCGCAAACTCAGCACGTTCACGATCCGGGTCGATAGCCAGCCTGACGACTCCGTAAATCGGCGTTTTGCCGGCGATCCCGGGTTCGGTCAGCACCAGAGCCATATCCCGGTCGTAGTCGAGCTGGGTGAAGCGCGCAGCCATGGCATGGCTCAGGCTTTTCAGTGGAGTAAAGAAGCGCTGGTAGATTTCCTTGGGCGTGAGTTGGTTAAACGACTCGTGCAGCGAGGGCTCATCCTCGGGCACTATCGGCCGGGTCAGTAACTCGGTGCCGTCGGGCAGAACGATGGGCTCCTCCAGTTCCTTTGGGTAAGGCTTGATCGCCAGTCGCTCCGAAGCCGCCATATCCGTGGGCTCCAGAATGACGCGGGCATCGAGAGCCATCACCCCGTTGCCGTCGCAGATCAGGGGATTGATATCCAGCTCGACTATCTCAGGGTGATCGGTAATCAACTGGCCGACCTTGATCAGGGTCAGCGCAATGGCATCGATATCAACCGCTGGCCGATCGCGAAACCCGGCCAGCAATTTGTAAATCCGCGTGTTGGAGATGAGCTCCCGTGCCAGGCGCATATTCAGTGGTGGCAGGCCCAGCGCCTTGTCATTCACCACTTCCACCGCGCTGCCCCCCTGTCCGAACAGGATGACGGGACCAAACTGCGGATCAGTCATCATGCCGACAATCAGTTCGTAGGCCTGCGGCCGCCGGACCATCGGCTGCACGCTGTAGCCCAATACGGTTGCATCGGGAATTGCAGCCAGCAGCCGGTCGGTTATGGTCTTGGCCGCATCGGCAACCATGTCGCTGCCAAACAGGTCGAGGACGACGCCACTGACGTCCGCCTTGTGGGAGACATCGGGGGAAATGATCTTCAGCACAACATGGCTACCGAGTTCGTCGGCGAAAGCGCCCGCCTCTTCGGCAGTCAACGCGGCCCGGGTTGTGACCACCGGAATACCATAGGCCTCCAGCAGGCTTTTCGATTCGGGTTCGCTCAGCCAGTTGCGCTGTTGCTCGAGCGCTTCGTTGATCAGCGCCCGGGCCGCCTGGGTATCGGGAGTAAATTGCTGGGGTATCGACGGCGGTGTTTGCATCAGCAGTTCCAACCCGCGGTAATAGCTCACCACGTGCATAAACGCCCGCACTGCATGTTCGGGAGTGGCGTAAGTCGGAATCTTATTGGCGCTGAAGTGCCCGCGTGCTTCCTTGGCCGAGGCACTGCCGACCCAACTGGTGAATACAGGCATTTTGGGCAGGGTCGCCACGCAATCGATCACTGCACAGGCAGCCTCGTTGGCGGAGGTTACCGCGGTGGGATAGTTGATCAAAAGAAGGGCGTCTACCCCCTCATCCTTCACCACCGTTTCCAGCGCCGCCGCGTAGCGTTGGCCATCGGCATCGCCCACCAGGTCAACCGGGTTGCCACCTGACCAGATGCTGGGCAAAAAGCTGTCGAGGGCGTCGATGGTCTCCTGCGATAACTCAGCAAGATTACCGCCCCGCTCCGCCAGCGCATCTGCCGCCAGCACCCCCAGCGCGCCACCGTTGGTCAGCACCGCGAGCCGCTCACCCTTGGGCCGCCCCAGCTTGGCAAGGGTCTGGGCCGCATCAAATACCTCCTCCACACTGTACACACGCAACATTCCCGTGCGCCTGAACACGGCATCGTAAACAGCGTCTGATCCCACCAGCGCCCCGGTGTGCGAGGCAGCCGCCCTGGCGCCGGCCTCGAAGCGTCCGGACTTGACCACGATCACCGGTTTGGCCCGCGCAGCCGCCCTCGCCGCAGACATAAACTTACGGCTGTTGAGGACACCCTCCATGTAAATCAGGATCGCGTCGGTATTGAAATCCATCGCCAGGTAATTGAGCATATCGCCAAAATCGACATCGCATATCGAGCCCAGCGTGACAACGTTGGAGAAACCCATCTCCTTGGACTGCGCCCAGTCCAACACCGAGCTGACGATTGCGCCGGACTGGGTCAGCAACGCCAGCTTGCCCGGCCGCGGCGCAATATGGGAAAAGCTTGCGTTCACTCCCAGCCGCGGCAGCATCACACCCACCGTTCCGGGCCCAAGTATCCGCACCAAATGGGGTTTGGCGGCATCCAGTAATTGCTGTTGTAACTTTTTACTGCGCCACGCGGCGGACTCCTCCGGACCGGAGTTGACAATCACGACACCTCGAGTGCCAGCCCGACCCAGCCGGGCAACAAGCTTGGGGACGCTGGCAGCGCGGGTAACGATCACCGCCATGCTCGGCACTTCCGGCAGCTTGTCGAGGTCGGAGTAGCTTTCGGCACCAAAAATACCGCGCCGCTTGGGGTGAACCAGCATGACCCGCCCCTTGAAGTCTCCCTCGACCAGGTTCCGTGCGATGGTCCCAGCCACGGTACCCTGTTCATCGCTGGCCCCGAACAGGGCGATCGAATCGGGATTGAATAAAGCGTCTAGATTGCGGATTGTCATCGGGGCGAGACTCCATTGTCGTCCGCACTCACCTTATACGATTTGCCGCCTTGATGGAATGCGTGGGAAAGGCCTTTCCACATCCTGAAGGTTTTGCATTTGACTCGAATTTGGCACAGTATAATGATCCCTTCACCAAAGCCTGGTACGCGCAATGGCACGATTAAAAAAATTACTCCAAGCCATCGAGGAAAGCCCGCCCGGTCCCGGCATTGCCGCTATTTTCGATTATGACGGCACGCTGATTTCAGGCTTCTCGGCACCGGTATTCATTCGCGAGCAACTGCGCAGCGGCGACCTCAAACCCCGTCAATTTCTTGAGTTGATGAATGCGATGGCCAACTTCGGCCTCGGCAAGCTGGGTTTCTCCGCCATGATGCTGGTCAATGCCCAGTTCATGCGCGGCAAAACTGAGCAGTCTTACATCGAAATGGGCGAAAAGCTCTACCGGGAGAAGACCGCGCGGCTTGTCTACCCGGAGTCAAGAGCCCTGGTCGAGGCCCACCAGGCGCGGGGGCACACCGTGGCTATCATTTCCTCCGCTACTCCCTACCAGATCGAACCGGCGGGGCGAGACCTGGGCATCGAGCACCTGTTGTGCAGCCACCTCGAGGTCAGGGACGGCAAGTTCACCGGCGGTGTGATACATCCTACCTGTTTCGGCGAGGGCAAGGTGACGGCAGCCGAGGCGCTCGCCGACGCAACCGGCGCCGACCTCGAGCAGAGCTTTTTCTACTCGGACAGCACCGATGACCTGCAACTGCTCGAACGCGTGGGCCACCCGTGCGTACTCAATCCCAGCCGCAAATTGCTGCGCATAGCACAACGCAACGACTGGAGCAGCGCCAGCTTTGGCAGCCGGGGGCGCCCCTCGGTCAACCAGTTCGTGCGCTCGGTAGCCGCTACCGCAAGCCTGGTGGGCAGTTTCAGCGCAGGCCTGCCGATCTGGGCGCTTACCGGCAACCGCCGTGACGCGCAGAATTTTTCCTTTTCGGTATTCGCCGACACCGCCAGCGCCCTCATCGGCATGAAACTCAAGGTACAGGGCGAGGAGCATCTTTGGTCGCATCGACCGGCGGTATTTATTTTCAATCACCAGAGCAAGGCAGACGTCATTGTCATTGCCAAACTGTTGCGCCGGGATTTCGCCGGTATCGGCAAACAGGAGATCAAGAAAATACCCGTGCTCGGCAGGGTCATGCAATATGGCGGCGTGGTGTTCATCGATCGCGCGAATACCGGCAGCGCCATCGAGGCCATGAAGCCGCTGGTAAAGGCCATAACGGAAGAAGGCAAATCGGTAGCCATAGCCCCCGAGGGGACGCGCACTGTATCGCCGCGTCTGGCGCCCTTCAAGAAAGGCGCATTTCACCTGGCGATGCAGGCCGGCGTTCCCATCGTCCCGATCGTTATCCATAACTCACTGGATGTCGCTCCCAAGGGTGACTTCGTGTTCCGGCCGGCGACTGTGCATGTAGAAGTGCTGCCACCGGTAGATACCTCCGGCTGGTCCAGCAAGACTATGGGTGAGCACGTTGCCCAGGTGCGGGGCATGTTTCAGCAGGCACTGGGCCAAGCTCCCGGGGCGAAAGTCACAGGGGTTGCCGGGAGGGCGGGCACCCCAGCCAAATCCCGGGCCAAAGCAAAGACCGCGGTTAAAGCGAAGACTGCGGTTAAAGCGAAGACTGCGACCAAAGCGAAACCGAGAGCCGGGAATGCTCGCCCTAAAAAGGCGGCCACCAGGGCGACACCGACACGTAAGCGCGAGGATGCGTCTCGGTGACAGCCACACCCTTCGCGGATAACCCCTGGCCGCAACCGCCGGGGCAGCCGGTTTTGTTCATTCTCGATGCTCGCAATTCGCTGGAGGAGAAGCTGCTGCGTGATTGGCTGCAGCAGCACCGCGGCGCCGATGGCACTGATGTCAAGCAGGTCGTCAGCCTGCCGCTGCGGGGGAAGAGCCTGCCTGATACCCGGCCACTGCAAACCGGGCTTGGGGCCGCGGGTGAAACCCGTGTCACTCCCCTGCGGGTCGCCTGGCTGCCCTCGGCAGAGTTCCTCGACTCCGGGCCCCATTTGCGTGACCTGCTGCTGGGCGACCCGCGACGCCCCAATGCCAAGCAAGGCCAGCGCATTCTGGATGAACACCCGCAGCGGGTGCGCTGTATCGCAGCCGAGTCGGCCAGCATCGGCGAGCTCCAGCAGCGCTACCGGCGTCAATTCGAGCACGATGCCAACGATACCGGAGAGTTCACCGACTTCGTGGCCCGCCAGGCCGGACTGGCGCTTGAGATCGCGGAGCGCCGCTTGCAGGGTGGCCGCTACAAGGTGCCACATTTCGTGGCCCAGAATATCAGCGCCGACCCCAGCTACAAAGCCGCCGTTGCTGAGCTGGCAAAGCAGCAACATAAACCGGTCGCGGAAATCTGGGATGAAGCCCACGGCTACATGAAGGAAATGATCTCCATTCCGCGGCGCTTCTACCTCGATCTCAATGCCCGCTTTAACGGATTCGTTCTGGGGCAGGGCTACGAGAGCAAGTTTGTTTACAATGAGGCCGATGTCGAGCGAATGCGCGACTGGGTGCGCCACTATCCCTCGATGCTGCTCTGGACCCACAAGACCTACCTCGACGGCATGGTGGTACCCAAGCTGCTCTACGACAAGGACTTCCCCATGCCGCACATTTTTGGCGGCGCCAACATGAGTTTTGCCGGGCTTGGTTTTTTACTGCGCCGATCCGGCGGCATTTTCATACGCCGTAGCTTCCAGGATAACGAGCTCTATAAATTGACTTTGAAGCACTATATCGGCTACCTGATGGAGAAGCGCTTCCCCATGCACTGGGCATTCGAGGGTACCCGCTCGCGCATCGGCAAGCTGATGCCCCCGCGCTATGGCTTGCTCAAGTACGTACTCGAGGCCTGCTACGCCACCGGCAACGAGAATATCCATATCATACCCGTCTCCATCAGCTACGACGTGCTGCGAGACGCCGAGGAATATGCCAGCGAACAGACCGGCAAGATAAAACAGCCGGAGTCGCTTAAATGGTTCATAGGCTATATCCGCAGCCTGCGCCGCCCCATGGGAAGAGTCTACGTCGACATTGGCGAGCCGGTGATACTGAAACAGGCGCCGGCCCCGGACGATCGCCTGGCGCTGTCCAAAATCGCTTTCCAGGTAGCCGTGGAAGCCAACCGCGTCACCCCGATCACCCTGCCATCGCTGGTCACCATGGGCTTGCTGGGAGCCTCGCCCCAGGCCCTCACCGCGGAGGAACTGTCGGTGGAAGTGAATGCCCTGCTGCTGTGGGCGCGACAGCGGGAGATCCGCATTTCCGATGATTTCGATCCGTCCCATGCCGAACATATGCAGGGCCTGCTCGACATCATGATCGGTGAGGGCTTTATAACCCGCTACGATGAGGGCCCCGACGTGGTTTACGGGATCGCCCCGGACCAGCAGCCCCTGGCGAGCTATTACCGCAACACCGTCATACATTTCTTCGTCAACAAGGCGATCATCGAGCTGGCAGTGGTCAAGGTCAACGAGAACCCCGGCGACGACCCAAAGACCCAGTTCTGGGCTGAAGTCGATCGACTGCGGGACCTGTTCAAGTTTGAGTTTTTTTATTCCCCCACCGAGGTTTTCCATACCGAGATCAGGGCCGAGCTGGATCGCAGCGTGCCCCATTGGGAGTCCTTGCTGGGCGCGGGCCCGGCGGCCTTGGTGCAGTTGCTTGAAGGCCTGTCGCCCCTGGTTGCCCACAACGCACTGCTTATTTACACGGAAGCCTACCGCATCGTCGCCGACCTGCTGGCGAGGCTGGGCCCTGACCAGGGGCTGGAGGAAAAGGACTGTATCAACCAGGCCCTGAAGTACGGGCGCCAGGCCTGGCTGCAACGCCGCATCAGCAGCGAGGCATCTATCGGCAAACTACTGTTCCAGAATGGCTACAAGGTGTTCAAGAACCGGGGACTTACCGAGGCCGGTGGTGATGACATTGCACAACAGCGCAGCGCCGCAGCGCGGCATATGCGGGAACTGGCACTGCGACTGGGACAAATACGGGGGATTGCTACCGCGCAGCGAGCGACCCAACTGCAAACGGAAAAACAGGAACAAGAGGCGCTCAAGCTATGAAATCCAAAATCAGGGTCGGGCTGTTAGGGGGAGGATCCTGGGGCACCACAGTAGCTTCGTTATTGGCTCGCAATGCACCCACAACCCTGTGGGCCAGGGACGAGGCCACTGTTGATGAAATCAACCAACACCACACTAACGAAAAGTATCTGCCGGGCGCGAAACTGTGTGATCGACTGAGGGCCACCGCCAACATCGAGGAGGCGGTCAGCAATGTCGACCTGCTGGTCATGGGGGTTCCCTCACAGGGCTTTCGCGCTGTACTGGAACAGCTCGCGCCGCACCTCAGGCCATGGGTGCCGGTAATCAGTCTCACCAAGGGGCTGGAGCTGGATACCCGCATGCGCATGACCGAGATCATCAAGCAAGTGCTGCCCGGCCATCCCGTGGGGGTGCTGACCGGGCCTAACCTGGCGCGTGAGATCATGGCTGGCCAGGCAGCAGCCGGCGTCCTCGCCATGGAGGACGACATTATCGTGCGCGAGTTGCAGTCTGATTTTCGCAGCGGCCTGTTCCGGGTGTATACCAACAACGACGTGATCGGTTGCGAGCTCGGCGGCGTGCTCAAGAACATCGTCGCCATCGCCGTGGGCATGGGAGACGGCCAGGGAGCCGGCGACAACACGCGCTCGGCACTCATCACCCGTGGCCTTGCCGAGGCCACCCGGCTGGGTGTTGCGATGGGCGGCAAGGCGGAAACCTTTGCCGGCCTCGCCGGCATGGGCGATATGATCGCCACCTGTATCAGCCCGCAAAGCCGCAATCGCCATGTGGGGGTTGAACTGGGCAAGGGCCGAAAAATGGAGGACATTATCGCCGACATGGTGATGGTGGCTGAGGGCGTCAAAAGCGCGCCGGCGGTGATGGCGCTGGCCGAGGAATATGGCGTAGAGATGCCAATCGCCACCGATGTCTGCCGCGTCATCAGCGGCTCACAATCCGCCAGCAATGCCTTTCGCGGCTTGCTTCGGGTGAGCGCGGGCGCCGAGTCGGAACCGGGATGACACAGCGATGATGAAACAGCAAAAGGGCTATTTCACCAACAGGGCGGGTCTGCAGATATACCAGCAACGCTGGTCGGTGGACGGCGACGCCAAGGCGTGGGTGCTGGTTGTACACGGCCTGGCCGAGCACAGCAGCCGTTATCAGCCGATGGCAGAATTCCTGACCGCAGCAGGTTATGCGCTGTGCACCCTCGATTTGCCGGGTCACGGTAAGTCCGAGGGCCGGCCGGGCCATATCGATTCCTTCGAAGACTTCCTCGATACCCTGGAGCAATGCCTCGAGCAGTTGCAGCAAGCACAACCCGGCAAGCCTCTATTCCTGCTCGGCCACAGTATGGGTGGCCTGATTGGCGCCAACTTTCTGCTGGAGCACCAGCGGGATTTTCGTGGGGCGATCTTTTCCGGACCGGCGATACAGGCGCCGGGTGGCAAGCCGCCCTGGATCCAACTGGTGCTCGTGCGCCTGCTGGCGCGGGTAGCGCCCGCTGTCGGCGTTATGCAACTCGACGCCCAGGGCGTCAGCCGCGACCCGAACGTCGTTGCCGACTACATCGACGACCCGCTGAATTACGGCGGCAAAATCAGCGCCCGCGGTGTAGCTGAGTTGTTCGCTGCGATGGAAGTCATTCAGGACCGGGCCAGCGAGATCACCTTGCCAATGCTGATTATGCATGGCGAGGCAGACACCATGACGCCGGTTGAAGGATCGCGGCTGCTGCATGAACGAGCCAGCTCCGCCGATAAAACCCTGCGTATCTACCCCGGCCTGCATCACGAAATCTTCAATGAACCTGAACGCCTGGAGTTATTTGCCGAGCTGCGTCACTGGCTGGATGCGCATATTTAGATATTTGCCTGATTCCTGGTACGCCCCTACCCAGCACCTTTAGCGGGCCGGCTTTGCATGTCCCGGCGCACTATGCGCTACAGCGCCGTAACACTCACACCTGTTATGTCCGATAACAGCGCTGCGAAGACGCACCGACACCGGCGTGGTTTTACTCGGCATAGACGAAGGCAGGCAGCGCTTCCAACTGCTTCTTACTGGCGCCGGACAGCTGCAACTGCCCCTTTTCATTCATCTCGAGCACCTCCACCGGCACCGCAACCATTCGCTCATCGACACCCAGAAAGCCGCCTACACCGATGATAGCCACCGACACGGAGTCATCGGAGCCGACGATAAAATCTTCCAGCTTACCGATATCTTCACCTTTGTCATTGAAGATACTCGAGCCTAACAACTTGGTTGCGCGGTAGCCGGTTGTTGCCACCGTTTCAGCATTGACGCCGGTGAGCACGGTACCGACGACCGGGTCAGCGGAATTTTCGGCCCAGACGCTGCCAACCAGTAGAACAGCCGCACACACCGCAGAGATCCTTGGTAGGGTTTTCATAATTATTCGCCTCGAGTGTAGTTGAAGTACGCTTGTTGAGGGGAAAATACATGATTCGCGGATACATTGAAATAGCCAGATACCGGGTTCAATGACCACTGTGACTACTGGGTGCCCGCATTGCCGCCTGTGGCTAACCTGCCGCGCTCATCGACCGAATATTAAGGCATTGAGAAGTGCTGCGGAAACAGTGCTGCACAAGCCTTGCGGCAGCGCCAGTGCTTCGGTAATGTCACGCTTCTGTCCGGCCTGTTCAACCTACCCCGTTTTACGCTGTTTTTCCTGCGGTTGGGGAACGCCGAGACGGCAACATGTACCTCACAGATAAAAGAAAGCCAGGGGCCCTGAATGTCGAAAAAAATCACGATTGCACTGGTCGCACTGTTGCTGCCCTTCGCCTTGCTGTTTGCCCTGCGGGGCATGCTGGTGACACCCGTGCTGGAACGCGCCGCCGCCCAAGTCATCGGTGCGGATATCCGCGATGAGCTCGCGCCGGGGCTGGCGGTTGGTATTTGCGGTGCCGGTGGGCCGATGCCCGACCCGCGAAGTTCCGGCCCCTGCCTGGTGATCATCGCCGGCGACAACCTGCTGATGGTCGATGCCGGCACCCAGGGCGCGCGCAACCTGACTCGTATGCGGGTACCTGTTGGCGAGGTAGACGCGGTGTTGCTCACGCACTTTCACTCCGACCATATCGACGGCCTGGGCGAAGCGGGCACCCTGCGCTGGCTCAGCACGGCCAACACGCAGCCGCTGCCGGTGATTGCACCACGGGGCGTAGAGCCCGTCGTCGATGGCTTTAACCTTGCCTACGCCAGGGATGCTAAATATCGCGCCGCCCACCATGGAGTCAGCGTCGCGCCGCTCTCGGGAAAGGGTCTGTCCGCCCGCCCCTTTGATGTACCCGATAGCGGGACCTCAACCATAGTGTGGGACCAGGACGGACTTCTGGTCGTCGCCTTCAAGGTCAATCACGACCCCGCCAAACCCGCAGTGGGCTACCGCTTCGACTATGGCGGACGCAGTGTGGTGGTGAGCGGCGACACCGCGCGCTCCGAAAACCTCGAGCTGTTTGCCCAGGATACCGATCTGCTGCTTCACGACGCGCTGAGCCCCGAGCTGATCGGTGCCCTGCACGGTGCCGCCAGCAAGGCGGGGGACACCATCCTCGAGAAAATAACCCTGGATATCCAGGACTACCATGCCAGCCCCACGGAGGCTGCGGCCAGCGCCAGCGTTGCGGACGCAGGCCAGCTGGTGCTCTATCATATAGTGCCGCCGCTGGTGCTGCCGGGCATGGATCGGGTATTCCTGGAGGGTGTCGCCGACATCTACAGCGGCAAGGTGAGCCTGGCGCAGGACGGTATGGTTTTTTCGCTGCCAACGGACAGCACAGCTATCGTCGAAGTGCAATCTGAACTGTAAAGTCCCGGCCCTGCAGCCGCCAGCTTTCAACCCGACTCACCACGTACAGGTATTGCAATGCCCAAGGCGCCGCCGCCAAGACTGATTCGTTTCCTCACCGGCCCCGGGCTGCAAACTACCCGGCGGAAAATTGCCGAGGCCCGGCGTGTGCGTCGCAAGCAAGCGCATCGGGTGACGGTCTATCTCCGGCTCAACGACCCCTACAGTTACCTGTTAGTACAGGTGCTCGATGAACTGGCAGATCGCTATCCGTTGCAATACGAGTTTCGCACGGTGCTAAACCTGCAGGAGGACATGTACCCCGCCCCGTCGCTGTGGGAGAAAAACGCGCGGGTCGACGGTATTTACCTCGCCGGGCTTTATCATCTCCGTTTCCCCCGGAAGGCTCCAGACAGTGCACCTCTTCGTGACCTCTCGCTCACCGCACAGTTGCTGCACTGGGAATTACAACCAGGCTATCTGCAAAACGCACGTCGATTGTTCGATGCGTACTGGCAGGATGACACTTCGGCCCTGAGCGAACTGGTGGATCCCGTAATTGCCGATCACGCCGAATGCTACCGCCATCACTTGCAGGCAAACGAAGCGCTATTGCAGCAGAGCGGCCACTATCTCAGCGCCATGCTCCACTACGGCGGCGAGTGGTACTGGGGCTTGGACCGGCTGGAACATCTGGAGCATCGGCTCAACAGCCTGGGGCTCAATCGGTCCGCCGCCACCCACGTCCGGTTCAATCGCGGGTATCAGAATTTCTGCAAGCAACCGGTGGCCAGCGAGCCCGGCGCAGTTGGGGGTGGGCCCGGAATGAAAATCCTGCAGATGTACTGGTCGATCAGGAGCCCCTATTCCTATATTGGCCTGGTCAGGGCCCGCCAACTGGCAGCGCACTATGGGGTGCAGTTGCAGGTCAAGCCGGTGCTGCCGATGGTCATGCGCCGCATGCAGGTGCCCCGCACCAAGGGACTGTATATTCTGCGAGATGCCAAACGCGAGGCCGACAAATACGGTATCGACTTCGGCCTTGTCGCCGATCCACTCGGCGCCGGGGTCGAGCGCTGCTACGCCCTGCTCGCCTTCGCCCAGCGCCAGCACAGGGAGCTCGATTACCTGGAAAGTTACGCCCGGGGAGTCTGGGCGGAGGGCATTCGCTCGGATACCGATGCCGGCCTGCGGCAACTGGTAGAACGAGCGGGATTGGATTGGGACCAGGCTCGGGAGCATCTGCAGAACGACGCCTGGCGCCTGTGGGCCCAGCAAAACCTCACCGATTTGTACGCCGAAGACCTGTGGGGTGTGCCGAGCATGGTGTATGCCGGCAAGCGGTTTTTCGGCCAGGACCGCGTTGACGCCGTGGAGCGCCTTATTCTGGCTGAACGCGCAAACCCGGTGAACAATGCCAACCCGTCGCCAGACGGCTAACAAAACCCAGACTAATAGTCAGTCATGTTATTTTTTTGACGCTGGCTACCCCGCCGTTTTCAAGCAGTGCACTACTGCGTACTCGGGCTGTACCAGACAGGTGAGCCCCAGGCCCGCTCCTGAATAACCGCCGCCACTTCCGGCAGCAGTGGCAGATCGTTGCGCACGGTATCGTAGGTGGTCCAGCGCGGCGTGGGAATTTCCAGTACACGGGAATAGTAAAACGCCGGCTGCGTCGGATCGAACTCGGGGTCGGTCCAGCTACCCAGCAATGTCGCTGCGCCGATATTATTGCGGTAGGTCGCGGTCTTCAGGTCCACCGTGTTGCCGACCGGCGCCAGCTTGCCATCGGCGTCGACCTTGCGCTTGCCCGACGCCACCACATTGTAAATCTTCTCGTGGGTGACACCCTCACTATCGACCCAGCCCTTGATAATCTGGATACGGTCGAGGTTGGCGCCCTCGGGATCTTTTTCGGCATAGACAGTGAGGGTGGGTGCTACGTCGCCAGCGGGCAACTCGCCCCCCATTGGAACACCCGATGCATAGCCCTGCTCGACCATAGCAACCGGTTCCGCCGGCGCAGGCAGCCCCGCCCCGGCAAACATCCGCACCTTGATACGGGGGCCGGAGGTAGCGAAGGTCTCGCGCCGCTTCATCGCATCCCAGATACTGGCGCGGGTGTTCTCTTCAGCCCACACGCCGGCGAGTGAGCCGATCGACAGATCAGGCCCATCTATCCAGCCACCGACTCCGCCCGTGCGGCGGCGCTCGACGGATCCGTCCTCAGGCCCGTGACCGCCAATGAAGTCGTCTTCCGCGACATCCGCGGTCAAGCCATTGTGGCTGTCTGTGCCGCCGATAAACCCGAGCTGGTAGGGGTTCGTGCCCAGCTTCTGTTGCTCGGCAAGACCGAGCTTCAGGCCCTCGCGAACGAAATCGCGCTTGCTGAAATAGCGGTTGGAGTTCTTCTGGATGGAATTGGCGTTCTCGAAGTCGGCAAATTCGTCGGCGCCCCAGAAGGCGCGATGGACCTCCGAGTTGCCTTTTATCTGCATCATCTCGATGAGCGGTTCCCAACGGGCGCGGGTTTTCGCATAGTCGCTGTCCAGTGGTTTGCCAAAACTGGTGAGCTGCGGAAACATCCGGCCTTTCGAGGCATTGGAATTGTGGGGAATGGCAAGCAGGGTCGAGCCGGCAGCAGCGGTTTTCTCAAGCCAGGCCCAGAGCTCTTCGACCTTGTTGGTCTTGAAGCTGTCCAGTGGGAGTTTCGGCACCACGTTGTCGCGGAAAATGACGTTGCGGTGCATATTGCCGCCACCGGGCGCCGCCGACCATTCAAAGGCGATCAACGCGGTAAAGTTGCCCGGGTCATTGTGCTCCTCTGCAGCATCGACAATGATCTGCCAGCCCGACTCGGTGGTGTTCGGCCCCTGGTAGAAAGGCGGATGCTGGGGATTGGCGCCCCGGGTATTCGACACCACGTACTTGTAGAACCACTGCTGCTTGTCCTTGAGACTCTGCAGGTTGCGCAGCGATTCAAGGATTTCCTCGCGGTGACCGGGTGCGTCGGGATCAATGGTGGAGACCATCTCCCCGAGGTACTCGGCATGGTCGCTTACCGCAGCAAAGTCCAGTGGCCGGTCCAGCTGTTTGTGGCGACCATTCACCAGCACCGCTTCACCCTTGGCAAAGCGATAGCTATCCGAGGGCATCAGTCGGGTGCCGCCGATGTAGGCGTCGAGGGAAAGCGCCGTATGCACGTGGGTATCGCCGAAGTAAGCGTTGCGCAGGGGATTGGGTTCGGCAACTGCGGCACCGGCAAAGGTAGATACGGCCAACAATAACAGGCTGCGTTTAAGGCAAAGATTGCACGACCATCGGGGTGTCATGATTTCGCTCCTTCAGTTTTTATCGTCAACGCCCTGTTTTTGCACCGGCGCGCAAGGCGTATGGGCTACGCAGCGGCCAGCTACCTTGCCAGGCCGGGACCAATTAAACGGGAATGTAAACTAATTGCATAGTACGTGCAAAAAGCCCTGTCGACCCGGCCCGTGCTTACGCCTTTCACCTCTTACGGGTTTTACCGGGCTGTCACCGGGCAGGTGCAATGACCTTCAATAAAAGCCAAGCAGACGCTGGTGGATAATGCCATCCGCCTCGGCCATGATCCTGTCGATCAACTCCTTGACCGTGGGGATGTCGTTGATCAAGCCGGCCACCATGCCGCAGGACCAGGCTCCGGCGTCCATATCGCCGTTCATCATGATTTTCGGATAGACCCCGGCAACCTCTTCGATGATATCCTCAAACTTGAGCTCGGCGCCGAGGGCGGCCTCTTTTTCCAGCAGACGCTCGACCGCCGGGTTGTTCATAACCCGCTCGGTGTTGCGCAGGGGTCTCATCACCAGCCGGGTGTCCAGTTCGCTGGCGGCAACGATGGCCTGCTTGACGTTTTCATGCACCGGCGCCTCCTGGGTCGCTATGAAGCGCGTGCCCATGTTCATGCCGTCGGCGCCCATCGCCAGTGACGCGACCAGGCTGCGGCCATCGGCCATGCCACCGGAGGAAACGAAGGGAATGGTCAGTTCTTCCGCCGCCCGGGGCAAGAGGATGAAGTTGGGTACGTCGTCTTCACCGGGGTGGCCGCCACACTCGAAGCCATCGACCGAGACCGCGTGGCAGCCGATAGCCTGCGCCTTGAGCGCGTGGCGCACGGAGGTGCACTTGTGAATCACCTTGATTCCGGCTTCATTGAGCATGGGCATCCACTGCGCGGGATTGTTGCCCGCTGTTTCGACCACTTTCACGCCACCGTCGATGACCGCCTGGATCAGGCCGGGATAGTCCGGCGGCGTCAGCGTCGGCAGGAATGTCAGGTTGACGCCAAAGGGCTTGTCGGTCATGGCGTTGCAGCGTGCGATTTCGGCGGCGAGCTTTTCCGGAGTGCCCTGGGTGAGGCCGGTGATGATACCCAGGCCGCCGGCATTGGATACCGCCGCGGCCAGCTCCGCGAAGCCGACGTAGTGCATGCCACCCTGGATGATGGGGTGTTCAATTCCAAACAATTCTGTGATGCGAGTTTTCATGCCCTGGCCTCTGTGTCGCTATGGTGAGTTTATTGCAGTGGTTGGCGGGTCACCCTCATTGGTCCGTGAGGGCATCGTCTCCGTACTTTTCGCTGGTCGTTACCCTGCCGATTGATGCGATGCGGAATGATAGCACTTGTCTTGATAGCAGCGTAGGGCGCATTGTAGAGGAGCGGCCCCGGCAGGGCCGCCCGTACTTGGCGGTCAGGGTGCGGCAGCTTTTGCCCTTTCGGCCGGCTGGTTTTTTCGCCAGCCAGGGTGTGGTAGTTTCGAGCGATAGCCTGTTGGCTAGCGACACCAAAAGGAGAACAGCGAATGGCATTACAACGCGCAGTATTGGCCGGGGGGTGTTTTTGGGGCATGCAGGATCTGATCCGCAAACTGCCGGGCATCGAGAGTACCCGGGTGGGCTATACCGGGGGTGACGTGCCCAACGCCACCTATCGCAATCATGGCACCCATGCCGAGGGTATCGAGATCGTGTTTGACCCCGACCTGATCAGTTATCGCCAGTTACTGGAGTTTTTCTTCCAGATCCATGACCCGACCACGCCCCTGCGCCAGGGCAACGATCGCGGCCCGTCCTACCGCTCGGCCATTTACTATGGTGACGAAACCCAGAAAGAAGAAGCGCTGAACACCATTGCAGACGTCGACGCCTCTGGGCTCTGGCCCGGCAAGGTGGTGACCGAAGTCGAACCGGTGGGGGATTTCTGGGAGGCGGAGCCCGAGCACCAGGATTACCTGGAGCGCATTCCCCACGGCTATACCTGCCATTTCATCCGCCCGCACTGGGTTCTGCCCGAACGGGAAAGTTGATCGACATAACGCCGCGGGCTGACACCGCAGTCAGCGCAGGCGGTCAACAGGCTGGCTGAAAGGCCGCTTACATTGGGGATTGCCGGTGCACTATAATCGTGGCCCCTACCCTAAACCGTGGTGACACACTTTATGCGGACGCGCACTCGCCAGGCAAAACACATCAAGCGCTCGATGAAGAACGCTACTTCCTACCCGCAGTGGCTGGAGCTGGCCGAAGAACTCGATCTGCTGGAAGGCCACAATCACTGGCGCGACCAGGAAGAGTCGCCTCTGTACCACTACAAACTGGTGCGCGCGCATTGCAACAACCTGCGCAGCTATCGCGCCGCGGGCAACATGACGGAGTTGCTCAAAACCCTGGAGGAGAGTACCTACCGCCACCTGGCGGAAATCAGCGCGCCGGAACTCTACCAGCGCGCCCATGCCGGCACCAAGCGTCTCATCGTAGAATTTCTCGACGAGGTCGAGGCCTCGATGCACTACATCTGTGACAACGATTTTCCCGGCATGAGCGCGGCCGATAAACTGGCAAATTTTGAGCATGCGGCCAAGGTATACGGTCGCACTGCTCTTTTCATGAGCGGCGGCGGCGCCTTTGGCATTTACAATCTCGGGGTTATCAAGGCCCTGCTCGAAGAGGACATATTGCCGCGGGTTATCTCCGGCTCCAGCATGGGGTCGTTCGTCGGGGTCGTAATCGGCAGTCGCAGTCGCCAGGAGCTGATCGAACTGTTCGACAACCTCGACAGTGTGCACACCACCGCATTGCAAATGGTCAGCCCCCTGCGCATGATAAAAGACAGGGTCATTCTGGATTCCGACCAATTGTTCGAGTCCATCCAGGCCAACGTCGGCACCATCACCTTCAAGGAGGCCTACGAAAAGTCCGGGCTGGCCATCAATATTTCGGTATCCCCCACCCGCTCCCGGCAAAAACCGCGCCTGCTCAACCACCTGACCAGCCCCAACGTGCTGCTCGCCCAGGCATCCCTCGCATCATGCGCCATTCCCGGCATGTTTCCACCGGTTACCCTCAAATGCGTTGACGAGAGTGGCGCTATCGTGCCCTACATGAAAAGCGAGCTGTGGGCCGATGGCTCGGTCTATGGCGACATCCCGCTAATGCGCATGACCCGCCTGCACAATATCAACAAGACCATCGTCAGCCAGTCGAACCCCCACATCATCCCCTTCACGGCAATGCAGAAGCAGGCCAGCCTGCCCGCCTACACCCGCAAAGCCATCTTTCGCTCGCTGAAAGCCCAGTCGGCCATAGCGCTGGATTTTGCGCGGGATAATATTTCCTTTGGTCCCGCGCGCTCGGTGCTCGACAAGGCCCACGCCGTCACCGCCCAGGACTATCACGGCGACATCAATATCCACCTGTCACCCAGCCCGACGATTTACAGGAACATTCTCAGCAACCCCGACCTCGCGGCCCTGGATAATTATATTCTCATGGGCAAGCGCGCCACCTGGCCTCAGATCGCCTATATTCGCGACCTGACCCGCATCTGTCGCGCCTTCGAACAATGTATTGGCAAGCTCTCACGCGACACGGGTATCGCAAAGACCAGCGCCTAGCCGCCGGATCTTGCACCCTGTGAGGGGTTGTGTGGCCGGGGATATAGCTACGGCCGCAGGGTAATCACCAGGCCAAATCCTATCCGATCAGTGTTACCGGTTTTTTCTTGCTCAAAGTGGCGACGCTGTTACTGCGTCACAGCATGCCGTATAATCTCGGTTCTGTCGGGCCTGCTGACTGGCTCAGACAACCTTCAAACTGCATGATACTCCCACTGAGACAAGCTTCCTTGCGCCTGTTACTAACCAGTGTTCTAGCGTTTCTGTTTGTGACCACAGCCAACGGCACACAAGCCGCGCCGGACCCTGACGCCGGTGCTGTGCGACCACGTATTGGCCTGGTGCTGGCAGGGGGCGGCGCCAAGGGCGGCGCGCACGTGGGCGTGTTAAAGGTGCTTGAAGAACTCAAGGTACCGATTGATTGCATTGCCGGCACCAGCATAGGCGCCCTGGTAGGAGCCGGCTATGCGTCGGGGATTCCTGCTCAAGCACTGGAGGGATTTGTCACCGACATCGATTGGCAGTCGGTGGTGGGCGGTCTCGGTCAGCGTCAGTTGGAGCCCATAGAGCAGAAGCGCGCCGGGGTGACCTATAGCAATCAGCTGGAATTTGGCATCAAGGACAAGTCTGTATTGCTGCCCGGGGGCATCGTCAATACCAGTGGCATCGAGGATTTACTGCGCAGTTACGTCGCCCGATCGCGCATGGAGTCCGATTTCGACAGGCTGCCCATTCCCTTCCGCGCCATAGCAACCGATATGGTCAGCGGCAACATGGTGGTGTTGAAACAGGGCGACCTCGCCACTGCGATGCGCGCCAGCATGGCCATTCCCGGTGCTTTTGCGCCCGTTGTCGTCGACGACTACATACTCTCCGACGGCGGCATGGTCCGCAATATCCCGGTAGATATCGCGCGGGAACTGTGCGGTGATACCGTCATTGTCGTCAACCTGGTGGAATCACCACCGGATCCGGACAAGCTGCGCTCAGCGTCACAATTGCTGGGTCGCAGCATGGACGTCATGATCCAGGCCAATGAAGAACTGCAACTGCAAAGCCTGACTGACCGAGACATTCGCATCGATGTGTTCGTCGGTGATATCGGCACCGCCGATTTCGAGCGCATACCCGAAACCATTCCGCTCGGCGAGACCGCGGCCCGGGAAAAGACCGCGCAATTGAGCAGGCTCGCCCTGACTGCCCCCGAATACGTGGCCTGGCGCAGCAGAGTCACTGCCAGGCAGGATCTGGAAGGCCAGCTCGCCGCGGTGCGCTACGAGGGACTCGAACGCGTCAACCCCGACTATCTCGAGCAGCGTTCCAGCGTGCAAGCCGGCGAGACCGTCGACAACGCCAGGATCAGTGCTGAAGCCCGGCAAATATCCGCCCTCCAGGAATTTGAATCGGTGGGGTACCGGCTCGAGGGTGATCTCGAACAACCCACCCTGGTGTGGCTGCCCAAGGAGAAGAGCTGGGGCCCCCACTACCTCAATTTCGATCTGGGTATGTATGCATCGGATGACGGTGACCTCGCTTTCGTCATCTATGCCAAGCATTCGCGTACCTGGCTCAACCGTTTTGGCGGCGAGTGGCGCAACGAGCTGCAACTGGGCTACGAGAGCCTCCTCACCAGCAGTTTTTACCAGCCGCTGGATGTCGCCCAACGGTATTTCGTCGAACCGCGCCTGGGTTGGTGGCGCACCTATGAGGACATTTTCGATGACGGTGAGCGCCTGGCGACTTACCAGTTCGACAACTGGGGCGGCGGCCTCGATGCCGGCATGAATATCGGCAACCAGGCACAGCTGCGCATTGGTTACCTGTTTACCCGTCGCAGGGTCGACCTTACAACCGGTTCAGCCCTGCTCCCCGCCGGGCTGAATGATGACGCGGGGCTGGTGGCTTCGGCAACCTACGACAGCCGCGATACCGCATTCAATGCCACCAGCGGTATGGCCGTGGCGCTGGAATATCTGCAGAGTGACGAGTCATTGGGCGCCAGCCGTGATTGGAAGCGTATTGAAGCCGGCCTGGGGTGGGCATTGCCAATCAGCAAAGATGTCGTGTGGCTTACCATGGCGGGCGGATCGAATCTGGGCAGCAAACTACCCGAAGATCGCACCTTTATGATTGGTGGCCCCGGCAGTTTCCCCGGCTACGAAATTGGCGAGGTGCGAGCCGATCAGTACTGGTCGGCTTCCGGCAGCTACCTCTGGCAGGTCAAGGAGATCCTGGCGATTCGCGGCCAGGCATTGTACGCAGGCCTGAGGCTGCAGGCGGCGGAGTTCTACGACCGCCTGGACCTGGTAGATGACGACGTGGTTTTCGGTGGATCGGTGTACCTGACGGGGCGCACGCCGGTGGGGCCACTCACCTTGGGACTCGGCACTACCAGCACCGACACATGGAGCGTGTGGATCGCCGTGGGCCGGCCAATCGGCCATGGTACCATTCTCGAACGAGGCATCTTTCGCTAGCAGTCTGTCGGGCTTAGGATTATTCTACTGCGCCGATGGGATAGCGGTCCAAATGTCCGCGATATTTCTTTGCATAGCCCCACTATGCGCCTCAATCTCGCAAAAATTTGACCTCGCTCCCCCACTCGGCTCGCTACGAACACCTAAGTCCGACAGACTGCCAGGCAAAGAGTTGCACTGAAGACTTTGGCGAAAGTATTGCCGCGTTCCAGCACCAGGGCCCGGCGCGGTTGAGGGACAATAGATAACCTTCCGCTCCCTTGCAAGCAATGCCCGAACGGACCACCGATTATCGGCCGCGTCGCGCCGGCCTGCTCGACTCTCTTGACCACCACCTACCCACCGGTGCCGCCATTGCCATGAATCTGTCGCATTAGGACAAGTTCCCCAGGCCATTCCCGTATACACTGTCGCTTGGTACACTTGGCCGCCGGTGTTTGCGCACCAAAGCGCAACTGCCAGGTGCCCAAGCAAATACATGTCAATCTTCGAGGATAAGCAAGTGTCTATTAAAAAAATTATCGGTACCGGCCTGATTACCGCAGCGGTTATTGCCGCCATTTCATCCTGCACCACCACGCCAGAGGAAGAATCTGACCTGGAGATGGATACCTATGTGGAGGGCGCGGTGGTCGAGGGTGTGCCGGGCGGCGTGGTGCAGGAAACGTCGGTACTGACGGCGACTGTAAAGGCCATCGACTACAGCGACCGCACAGTGACCCTGGTCGACCAGTACGGCAACCAGAAAACTCTTGATGTCGGACCCGAGGCAGTCAATTTTGACCAGGTGGAAAAAGGCGACCTGGTTACCGTCGAAATGGTCGAGCAACTGGCGATTTACATGGAAGAAGATGGCGACATCGACGCCGGCGGTGATGCCGGTTTCGCGGTGTTGGCGGACAAAGGTCAAAAACCCGCGGGTATCATGGGCGAAACGATAACAACCAGGGCGCAAGTGCTGGCAATTGATACCACAGCGCGCACCGTGACCCTCGGCTTCGAGGACGGCTCCAAGGATACCGTGGCCGTGCGCCCCGACATTGAACTGGACCAATCCCAGCTTGGACAAATCGTGGTGATTCGCCTCACGACAGCGATGGCGCTTTCAGTAGAAAAAGTCAGCGACTGAGATCCGGTTGAAGTGCAATGCGGCTGGACGAGTCCGCGAAAAAAAGTGAGCCCGCAAATGCGGGCTCACTTTTTTGGGGTGCTATATTCCCGCGGGTATTAACGCGATGCTGCTGCCATGGTGTTCCCGCCCAGCGGGTTGCCGCCCAAAGCATTGGAGATATCGGCAATGGCTTTTTGGGCACGGATGCTATTGCCCGCGGCATCGAGCCGCGGCGAGATTACCGCTATGCCAAACTTGCCGGGTGACACCGCAATGATGCCGCCACCTACGCCGCTTTTACCAGGCAGGCCGGTGCGAAAGAACCACTTGCCGGAATCATCGTAAAGCCCGGCAGTCGCCATGACTGCCAACACACCGGGTACGTTTTCAGGCTGCAATAACTGCTTGCCGGTGAGTGGATTGCGGCCAGCATTGGCCAGGGTCGCAGCCATGGTTGCCAGGTCCCGGGCATTGACGTTCACCGAGCATTGTTCGGTGTAGATGTCGGTCGCCCGCATGGGTTCGGATTCGATGTAACCGTAGGCGTACATCAGGTAGGCGATCGCCTGGTTGCGCTGGTTGGTATCGGACTCAGACTTGAAGACTTCCTGGTTGACCGACAGCGGCCGCCCGGCAAAATCGGAATAATAGGAAAGGATACTGTTCCAGATTTCATCACGGCTCTTGCCTTTTACCATGCTGGTGGCGGCAATGGCTCCCGGGTTAACCAGGGGGTTCATCTCTGGACCACCGAACATCTGCTTCGACATTTCAATCGACACGATGGAGTTAAAACGCATACCGGTCGCGTCGACCCCAATGGTATCGACTATCTTTTCCGGCCCACTTTCCTGAATCACCTTGGCCATGGTGAATACCTTGGAAATGGACTGGATCGACACTTCGGATTTTATGTCACCCGCGGTATAAACCTTGCCGTCTGCGGTGACCAGCGCAATACCGTATATTTTGGAATCAACCGCGGCCAGGGCCGGTATGTAATCCGCGTTTTCCCCTTCATCCAGGTTTTTATACTTGGCGTAGGTGGCATCCAGCACGGTCTGGATTTCATTTTTTGCCAGCGCGTGGGCCCCGTTAACCGCCAGGCTGAAGCACATCAATACACCGATTGACCAGAGCCTTGTGGCGCTATGGAGCTTGCCGTCTTGCCTGCGTCGCCTATCCATCGTCATTCTCTCCCATGTAATAACCGATCCACAGTGGATCAATACCTGCCCATCCGCTCCGCACGCCGCCCCAGGTAAACAAAAGCCCTGGCGCGGCGCCCGGCGGGTTCAGTCCCGCACTGCCTAGCCACCCAGTCCAAAGGAAAAATTGTAGCGGGCGGAAAACTGGACTTTCACCGCGTCGTAGTCGTAGCCATCATCGAAATTCTCGCGTCGTCCGTACTGCACCTCGGCACCCACCATCAATGCGGGGGTAGGATGATATTGCAGGTTGGTCAGCGCATAGCGACCTTTTTCAAGGGCGTTGGGGGCGGTGCCATCGGGAAGATCCTTATCCACGGTGGAGAAGCCAATGGTGCTGGACCAGCGCTTGCTCCAGTAGAGGTCGTAGAACAGCACGGTGCCGGTTACCGGAATCGCCTCGCCCTCGATGGAATTGCCGTTGTTGGTGATGCCAATATCGCCACCGGCATCATTCATGTAGTTTTCAATGCCCTCACCGTGCACCACCAGCACTTTTAAAACGCTGTCGTTGGGACCGAACTTGAAATTGGCGCTCAGGTTGATGCCCCAGCCGGTTGCATCGCCACTCAGGTCGTCCGCCACGTTAGGGGTATCGTCCTCCCACTCAATTTGCCGCAGTATGCCGCTGGCTCGCAGGTAGCCCCAATCGGCATCGTATTTATAGGAGGCTGACAGATCCGGGTACGGGAATCGCTCCCTGATATTGCGGTCCGACAACAGGTCTTCAATATCGTCGGTGCCCGGGTCCCGGCCGCCACCGGGCCGCTCCAGCGCAAACGTCAGGTTATTGGTGCCGCGGATCGGCATCCAGCGCACCTGTACGTTGCGGAAGAAAGGCATGCCACTGGGACCCCAGTACTCCTGCGAATTGGGGAACACATCGATATCCATGAAGGGGCTCCAGTACTGGCCGGCACCGAAAGCGCCAACTTCACCATAGGCATGGCGCAAACGGATGGTGGTCTGGCCCGCATCGACCCCAACACCGAACATCTCTATTTCAAAAATGGTAAAGATCTCACCGATATCCGTCGGGAACCAGCCCTTCACCCCCAGGCGGGACTGCCTGACACTGGCGTAGGTATTGCCCTCGGTGGGGAATGCGTCGCCACCGGGACCAATGCCATCCTTTTGATCATCGCTACTGGGCAACTGGGTGGGCCGCATGGTGTCGAACCAGTCTTCATTGATGGTGCCGGCGTTATAACCCATATCGAGCATGGCAAAGCCGTACAACTCACCACGAATTCGCTCACTATCCTGCATGCCTGCGGGCTCTGCAATCTGCCCTTCGTCAGTTTCAGTAGGGCCCTCACCAACCGGCTGGGCATTCAGTAAGGCGGGGTTACAGGCCCCTGCGATCAGCAGGGCCAATGGAACGGTAATTTTATTCATGTGTGTACTCCCTGGAATTATCATTTTTCAACGGAATCAAGATTACCCTGCTCCCAGCGACGAACTTTGAGGCGCGCAGCATCGAAAAGCGTTTCGTAATTGCCCTTTAAAACCTTTTCTCGCGCCGCCGGCGTGAGGGCTTCCCACACGGGCGCATAAGCCTCGTACACCGCCATCATAGCATTGGCAGACGTCGGGGCCACAACATCCGTGCCGAACAGGAATCGATCCGGATAGCGATTGATCAATTCGGCGGTTCGCTGGGTTGCCTCGGGTGTCTCGGTGGCGTACTTGGCGACCTCATCCCAGGACAGGTCCAGGTAAACATGCTGCAATTCAGGGTCGGTACAAATCTTCTCTACAATTTCCACCTGGTACTTATGGGAGCGCACCACCCGGCCCAGCCCGATGTGAGCCCATATAATAGTGGTCTCGGGGTGGCGGCTGAACAGCGCCTTCATTTGCCTGAGCATATAGGGTTCCTGGCCAGGCCTGGGAAACGGCATATCAATATCGTTATGGATGATTACCAGCAAGCCAACTTCGCCGGCAAAGGCCAGCACTTTATCCAGCGCCGGATTGGTCAAACTCGCTATTTCGCCGGCAATCTTGCTGGACACGAATTCCTTGTGAATCGTGAATTCCCCAACGCCGCTGAATACTCCCGGAAACGTCGTTAACACGCGACGGATATGATCTGCCGCGTACATATCAGCGGGGTTGAATCCCGTAATCATTGGGTCGAGGCGCGCCTGCTGCTCGGCCGGCAGCGAACGATAGGCCATGGCGATATGGGCGTCGGTAAAGGAATAATAATACAGGGGCGCGTCGGTCTGCAGGTAGTAAGTGGGCGCCCAGTTGCCGGTATTGCCGTGGGACCATTGCTGCTGCAGGGGTATGCCAAACACGGTAGAGCGACCGATGGTGTCACCCATCATCGCCACATAGTCGTGGATATCGGTACCCTCCTGCACATAGTTGGTCAGGTGAAAGTGAGAATCATGAAACACCGGCGAAGCGGCCAGCGCCCCACTGCCGAGCCAGCCTCCCAGGTTTATCAGTGCAAGACAGGCGAACCCCTTGGCCATCCTTGAACTTCGCTGTCGTCGGTGCGGTGCTGACATTGCCCTCTCCTGCAACCGTGTATTACCTAGAAAAATATCGAGAACGCCACGGCCAGAGTCAGTCCATCCTGGCCTCCCGTATAATAACCAAATGTGCTATCGACCGGTGATCGATTCACGTCGATCAACTGCACGTTGAGGCGGTGGTTACGGGTATTGAACGGATAGTAATTTGCACCCAGAATATATTCAGAACTATCGCTGAAGCCGGCGCTCTCATCGCCGTATATCTGCGAGGTCGCCGCGTACAGTTCAAGTTTTTTGGGTATCGGGTAAAAGGCGGTCTGCACGTAGAAACCCCAGTCATTGATCTCGTCGGATGGCAGGCCGCCGTCGGCTTTGAAGTCATTCAGCCAGCGGCTGTAAAGTTCGGTCTGGAAGAAAAAGCCTTTATACTTGAAGCCCGCATCCAACGACGCTACCCGATACTTTACGTCAGTAATGGTGACGCCATCTGCCAGGGCTCCGGTCTCGAAAATATTGACGCTGTCAGCCAGCTTCAGCACCGTATTGCCGGGTGACGTACCCACCTCTGTATAGCGCTGTTCCGGGCTTTGCGTATAGGAAAACCCAAAGCGGGTGGCGAGATTTTCATGGTATTCCCAATCACCGTAGGCACCGCGTGGACCAAATTCATGGGTGGTGGGCATCCACCACATCGAGGCACCGTAGGTAAACTTGCGATCCAGTGCACCGGCCGTTACCCCCAGGGTGCTGCTGGTATTGCCCGCCATTGCGCTATACCACCAGCCCGGCAGTATCTCGCCGTTGGCCCAGATACCCATAGTAAAGAAAGGCCGGAAGAATTCGTCCGCCATCACCCGGTCATTGCCCAGCCAGTAGGGATGTGAGCCCTGCATGGAGCGCGAACCCGGGTTGCCGTTGATGCCGGCATAGAGGTTGAATTTTCGGCTGAACTGGTAGCCGATGTTACCAAACAGCGCATCCTGGTCAGTGGTATTGACCGTCCAGAAACCAATCTGGTAGAGCAGCCTTGGATCACCCACCCAGCCTTTCAAGAATACGATCACACGATGGGAATAGATATCCAGTCGCAGGTCCACAGGGCGTTCGTTACCCAGGTGATCGGTAAACGTGTCGTCGCCGGTCTGGTCGATGAAGCGCACCAGTGCATAGGCACTGATGGCCAGTTCACCGAACTCAGTGCGACCCACCAGAAAACCCTTCCCCGGATCAATAACTCCCCAGGTTTCAAAATCTGGCAGGGTTGGTTGCCTTTCCTTCGCGTCGGTCAGTGCCTCATCGGTTTCAACGGTATGCTCCCCGGCCGTGGCACTGACCGCGCTTGCAGCGGCAACACCGGCGGCAGCTCCCGCCGCAGTATCTTTTGCCCCTGTGCCCGATGCAGTCGCTTCCGCCCCGTGCGGTTTTGCGACCAGGAACTCACCACTGCAGCCGTTCGTCACCCACACCCCCTGGGCGTCGTACCCCCAGGTATTGCCCAGCAGGCACACCGCCGGATCCACGGCATTCACCAGCACCACACCGCCAGTGGTGTTCGCTGCGCAATGCTCGCGCACACCCCTGGAGGAGTGACACTGAACGGTATCGAAGTTGGCAGTCGGTGCACCAGCGGGAGGCGCCGCCGAACCCGATACCGCCGCGGTCGCCGAGGCCCAGGCGACCGCCAGCTTGATAGCGTTGTGTGGACATGCGCTCGGTATAATCATTGCAATCCCTATCGGCCAGCTACGCGTCCAAATCAAAAATACCATTTCACACCTGAAAGAATACACCCTTTGACACCGGGGCAACTAGACAAAAACAGACAGCAACTGGTCATACTCGGACTCCCCCAGTTAGAATGCTTGATCCAGATCAAGAGGCGGACCCTAGATTCCATGACGAGCATTACCGACACCTCCCAGCCCCTGCAGGGCAGCGCTCGCATCGGTCCATTCAAGGCGATTCCTGAAATACTGCGCAGCTTTGGCCTGGATCCGGCAGAGCTGCTGGCAGAGTTGGACCTGGATCTGTCACTTTTCGCAGACTCTGATAACGTTATTCCATTCAAGGTCCGCGGGAGATTGCTCCACCTCTGTGTGGCCAGAACCGGCTGCGCGCATTTTGGCTTGCTGCTGGGCCAGCATGGCAACCTGTCTTCGCTGGGATTGATAGGCTACCTGGCGCGCCAATCCGAGGATGTTTTGGCTGCTCTGACCATAATCACCCGCTTCACTCACCTGCATGTACGCGGCGCATCGATTACCATCGAGCACGACCAAACAACTGCATTTTTTGGCTACAGTATTTACAACACCGGCATTGAAGGCCGCGAACAATTTGAAGATGGCGCTGCTGCCATCTGCTTCAATATCATGAAGCAGTTGTGCGGCCCGCAGTGGACGCCTGCCAGCGTTGCATTTGCACACAAAAAGCCACCAGACGCAAAACCTCACCAACGTTTTTTCAGGGCGCCACTGAGCTTCGATGCAGAGCAGAGCGGCGTGCTATTCCCCAGCGCCTACCTTCGGCAGCGGCTAACCGGTACCGACACCGAACTGCGGGCCTTTCTGGCCAAGCAAGTCGCCGTACTCGAGCAACAGCATCGAGATGACTTCGTTGGGAAGATCCGCCAGGCACTGCATTATTCGCTGCTGTCGAAGCGCGCCTCGGCTACCGATATAGCGCGCATCATCTCTGTGCATCCACGCTCACTGCAGCGCCGTCTCGCCGCCCACAACACCAGCTTCAAGCAACTGCGCAACGAAGTCAGCTGCGAAATGGCCCGCCAATTACTGGAGGATACAGATAGGGAGATTGGCCAGATCGCGTTCACCCTGGGCTATGCGGATGCCAGTGCTTTTACCCGGGCATTTCGACGCTGGACAGGGCTAACGCCGGGAAACTGGCGGCGCAGGGCAAGGGATGTGCAGCCCCCGCTTACCGGTTAGCCTGCCACTGCAACCGCCAATTTGCCTAACCTGCTGACGAGTGACATCAGGCTTTGGTTATGGCAGTCTTTCCCGAGACATACAGAGTTCATCAATGCGCATCGGAGATGCTGAATGACGCACCGACACCTGCCTTTTATCGCTTGTTCGTTACTCGCCCTGTCCGCGGTCGCCCAGGAAATGCCTCGGCCGACTGACCGGGCTGTGAGTTATTCGCCGTACCCCGATCAAAATTTCCCCAACCAGGTGTTCTTCGGCGACACCCACCTGCATACCGCCTTCTCCACCGATGCGGGCCTGGTCGGTGCCATCGTTGGGCCCGACGAGGCCTATCGCTTTGCGCGTGGTGAGGAAGTCGAGTCCAATCACGGGCTGCGGGCCAAGCTGAAGAGGCCACTGGATTTTCTGGTCATAGCCGACCACGCCGAGAATCTCGGGCTGGCGCCGCTCATCGCGCAGTCCGACTCCGCGGTGCTCGCCAACCCCTGGGGCAAGAAGGTCTACGACATGATCAAGGCCGGCAAGGAGACTGACGCGTTCAATGCCTGGATCGCCGCGATGCAGGCCCTGGATGACCCCTTCAAGGGCGACGACGCGATGGCCACGACCGCGTGGCAATACATGACCACCGCGGCCGAAAATTATAACGAGCCGGGTCGCTTCAGCGCGATCATCGGTTTTGAGTGGACCTCTGGCCCCAACGGCAACAACCTGCACCGCAACGTACTGTTCCGCGATGGCAAGGACAAGGCCGACCAGATCATTCCGCTGTCGTACTACGACACGGGCGACCCGGAGGACCTGTGGCAGTGGATGGAAGACTACGAGCAGAAGACCGGCGGCAAGATGCTGGCCATCGCGCATAACGGCAACCTGTCGAACGGCCTGATGTTTGACGACATCACGCTGACCTCGAAGCAGCCGCTGGACCGCGATTACGCCGAGCGGCGCATGCGCTGGGAACCCATCTACGAGACCACGCAGCCAAAGGGCGACGGTGAGGCGCACCCACTATTGTCGCCCAACGATGAATTCGCCGACTTCGAGACCTGGGATGTGGGCAGCTTTGGGCCGGCTTTGCACACGCCCGATATGCTGCCCCGCGAGTATTCCCGCGAGGCACTCAAGCGCGGCCTGGCCTTTGAGGCCAAGCTCGGCGCCAACCCCTTCAAGTTCGGTATGATCGGCTCGACCGACGCGCATACCGGCCTGGCAACGACGTCCGAGGACAATTTCTTTGGCAAGGTAGCCATGCTCGAGCCAACGGCCGACCCGATCCGTTTCGACGAAGTTATCGTCGGCCGAGTGCCCGAGGGCCGCGCACGCAAGGACCAGCGACTGGCGCGGGAAACCGGCGCCGCAGGCCTGGCCGGGGTGTGGGCGCGTGAAAATACGCGCGAGGCACTGTGGGACGCGATGATGCGCAAGGAGGTCTTTGCCACTACCGGCACTCGGCTGCGCCTGCGCGTGTTCGCCGGTTTCGACTACCAGCAGTCCGACCTCGAGCGCTCTGACTTTGCGAGGTACGGCTACGAACGCGGCGTGCCAATGGGTGGCGACCTGAACGCCGCGCCCGCAGGCAAGGCACCAATCCTGCTGATCCGCGCCATGCGCGATCCGGACGGCGCAAACCTCGACCGCGTGCAGGTCGTCAAAGGTTGGACCGACGCAACCGGCAAGCTGCACGAGAAGGTCTACGATGTGGCCTGGTCGGGTGACCGCAAGCTGCTCGGCAACGGCAAGTTGCCGCCGGTGGGCAATACCGTAAACGTCGAGGAGGCCACCTATACCAACGCGATCGGCGCGCCCTATCTGTCGGCATATTGGAAGGATCCGGCATTCGATGCCAGTCAGCGGGCCTTTTACTACGTGCGGGTACTCGAGATCCCTACACCGCGCTGGACCACCTACGACGCGAAGGTGTTTGGCGTCAAGCTGCCTGCTGATGTTCCCGCGACGTTGCAGGACCGCGCCTACAGCTCACCAATCTGGTATACGCCAGACTAACACTTACTTTCAGCGGTGGCAGCCGACGCGAGCAGCGCTATTAAAGAGGGCTGCCTGCGCCCCACCCGAGTCTCTGCACCCAAGCATTACGCGGGCGGGCGGAGCATCGGAAACAGCGGCGGCGCATCGTCGGTTTCGATGATCCCGATCCGTTCGAAACCAAAACGACGATAGAGCGACAGGTTCGCCGGGTTGGTGGATTCGAGATAGGCGGGTCTCCCGTCCCTGTCGCATTGCTCGAGTGACGCTTCCAACAGGGCCGCCCCCAGGCCCCTCCCCTGCTGCGCCGGATCGACTGCGATAAAGGCCAGGTGCCAGCAGGGATAGTCGGGGTGAAATTCGTCCATTTGCTCGAAGGTCGCGAACAAGGTTTCAAGCTTTTCCGGGGCAACCGTATTCTCGAAGCACGCGACAAGCCGCTCCTCGTCGGGATGCACGGTGGGAGGAAGCCAGAGGGCGGCGGCGGTGCAGTCTTCATTGCGATGCGCGGACTCGGCCTCGAAGGCGCGCCCACCGAACAGGTCCATCACGCGAGGAAAATGCTCAAGGAAAGCGCCCGGTTGAGGATAAAGCCAGCGCATAAAGGGATCGGCCGCAAAGCCGAGGGTCAAACCGCTTAGCACCCGGCCCGCCTCAGAACGACTCGCAATGCTGAACATCACTACCTCCAATTGATGATAATACACCCAGCAAACGCCAGGTTAAAACATAATCTTTAGGGCAAGTCTGATCAATTCGGTAATGCTTCAGCGGAGCCTCTGGCGTTCATTGGCAAGGCGCGCCGCGAAGGTCAGATGCCCGCAAAGCTCAAGGTAACACAGCAATAATCAACGGAGCTTCAAAACCATAATTTCGAAACGCTGGCCAATACGCACCACAGCACCACCACGAGTGGAGAGACCCGCCATACAACAAGCAGGCCGAACGCGACCAGGGCAATGGCCAGATCAACAGAACCCTTGATACCAGTTGTAATGATGGGGTCGTAAAGCGCAGCCCCCAATAATCCAACCACAGCGGCATTGACACCGGCAATGGCCCGACGCGCGACTGCATTGTGAGCAACAGCGCCCCACAACGGGAGCACACCAGCGACCAACAGGAAACCGGGCAGAAACATGAAGAACAGCGCCACCGCCGCCATGAAGTAAGAGTTTTCACCCGGCGCCAGAACCGCTCCGAGATAGGCTGAGAACGCGAACATAGGCCCGGGAATCGCTTGTGACGCACCGTAGCCAGCAAGGAACTGCTCGGGTGTTACCCAGCCGGTAGAAACGACGGAATCCTGGAGCAGTGGAAGCACGACATGCCCGCCACCGAATACCAGGGCCCCTGCCCTGTAGAACGCTTCTGCAATGGAGGCAAAATCGGGATTTGCAGTTGTCAACATTGGCAGGCCAAGCAGCAGGCCTGCGAAAATGATAAGCAGGACACTACCGATTCCCGGGCCATAGGCAATCCGAAGCCCGCTGGTGTCGTCGGGAGCGGATATGCCACGAAGAAAATAGCCACCAACTACAGCCGCCAACACGACAACAATAACCTGGGCCGTGGCCGATGGCGCGACAAGTAACGCCGCCGCTGACAGCACAGCAATCGTTTGCCTCGGCGCGTCCGGGCACAACTTTCTGGACATTCCGAGAACGGCATCGGCGACCACCGCGCAGGCGACGAGCTTCAAGCCATGCACCGCAGCCTGGCCAATTGGGCCGGAGAGCAGCGGCAACGCCGCCGCGAAAGCCACTAGTAACAGTGCCGATGGCAGGGTAAAGGCCGCGAATGCGGCAAGTGCGCCAACCCACCCCGCGCGAATCAACCCGAGACTGAACCCCAGTTGGCTGCTGGCGGGGCCCGGCAAAAACTGGCAGATCGCAAGCAGTTGGCCGAATTGCTCTTCGCTGACCCAGCGACGACGCTCGACAAGTTCAGCCCGGAAGTAACCCAGGTGCGCGATGGGTCCGCCGAATGATGTAAGCCCGAGCTTCAAAAACGCCAGCAAGACCTCTATCGGGGTGCCGGCTTGTGATTGCTTTTCCGTGGTTTCAATCATGGGAAAACGCTGGCTCTTTATTGTCTAACGCCCGCAGCAAGGAGCGCAGAAAACTAACGCCTGAGCAGTGGTGGGCTGGATGCTCCCGCGCCTGCACTTGTTATGCTGTCTTCTTCCTGCGTAAATCTTTTACTAGATAGGAATTACCCGGACCCCGCTTCAACTCAAACAAATCTATTGCATTGATGAGGCTACTTAGATTTTTATAGCCATAGTTTCTGGAATCAAACGAGGTCTTGTTGGAAATGTGTGCCCCCACAGGCCCCAGCGCCGCCCAGCCATTATCGTCTTCGGTCGCTTCAATTGCTTGCCGCAGTAGACTTATCAACTTGGTATCGGACTTGATGCTTTTTGATTTCGTTTGCCTTGCATCGCCATCGTTGGACTCCTGGTCCAGAAACAAAAACTTGGAACAGGCGTTGACGAATGGCGACGGTGTTTTTCGTTCACCAAAGCCCAGCACCACTTTACCCTCCGCCAATGCGCGGGTGACCATCGGAGTGAAGTCACAATCGGAGGACACAAAGCACATCACATCAATGTCCTTTGTATACATGATATCCATAGCATCGATGACAAGTGCTATATCCGATGCATTTTTCCCTTTGGAAAGATCATATTGCTGCACCGGTTGAATAGCGTATTCATGCAAAAGATCTTCCCACCCCTTTATCGATGCCTTTTTCCAGTTCCCGTAGGCCTTTCTTATCGTGACGACACCATATTTGGCGACTTCGCTGAGGACATCTTCAAACTTTCCAGCCGGCGCGTTATCTGCATCGATAAATAATGCGATTTTCTGTTTTGTATCGTCCATCTGAGTTGGTATCTCTCCATAAACGTAACGCCGCACTCAGCTCGACTATGTGAGCGACAGCGAACTTACCGCACCGGTCAGGCTGTTGCACGCCGAATATAGATTTTTGCTTTTGATTCCTGGCTGCCTTTGCAGATGGCTCCACTTTCCAAAAACGAGAAACCACACTTCTCCAGTACACGTTGTGAGCGGATGTTCCCTTCCATAATTCTGGCATAGACATCGAATGTGGATGGAAACGATTCGGTGCTCAACAGCAACTCCAAAGCTTTTGAGCATATCCCTTTTCCCCAATAGTCTTTACCTACCCAATACCCGACCTCAAACCCTCCTTTTATTAGCGGCCAATACGACACACATGCTACGAGCTGGCCGTTGAGTTCAACCGCAAACACACGCCTGGATGCGTCCAGGTCAGTTTGACCGATCCAGTCCAAAGCGTCCTGCTTTGAGTAAGGGTACGGGATTTTAGACGTCCAGTTTGAAACGGCCTCATCCCCGACCAGCTCAGCAACCCTGGCAGCATCGTCTGCGCTGAATTTTCGAAGTGAGATGTTCATTCGGCCAATGATACAGGACACCCGTAATACAGTGCCAATAATACAGGACACCCACACGTCACCTTTGGGTTAAGTGCCGACCAGCGGCAATGGTAACCCGTTGCAGTCGTGCGCATATTGATCGCGAAATAATGGGTGTCCTCGATTCCGGGACTCCTGGGTGTCCTCGATTCATCCTCGATTCATCCTCGATTCATCGATTCACGATTCACGATTCCATTGGTATCCTGGGTTATCCTTATGGGTGCCCTGGATTCCTTCGAGCAGGCAATTACCAGCGTAGACAAACTTTTAGAGGTCCACTCATGCAGCATAATCTCAGCGAAAAAGAAGCCCGGATAGTCGGGTGCTTAATGGAAAAATCGGTAGTTACCCCGGATCAGTACCCGTTGACAACCAACGCCCTTACCAATGCCTGCAATCAAAAATCTGCCCGCAACCCGGTGCTGTCTCTGGAATCTCGCGCAGTGCAACAGGCGGCTCGCGAATTAGCCGAGAAGCACTACCTGCAGGTGGAGCAAAACTTCAAGAACGGTGTGGAAAAATACAGGCAGAGATTCTGTAACAGCACCTTCAGCAGCTATCAATTCGACCCGGCCCAGTTTGCCATCGTCTGCCTGCTGCTGCTGCGAGGTCCGCAAACACCCGGGGAACTGCGCGCCCATAGCGGCAGGCTGCACAGCTTCGCCGATAACGAGGCCGTGGTTACAACCTTGCTTAGCTTGCTAGATTACGACGGCCAGGCACTGGTGGTGAAATTGCCGCGAATTCCCGGGCGCAAGGATTCTCAATACATGCATCTGTTTAGTGGCGAGGTGGATATTGCCGCAGTTGCTGAAACCAATAAAGAGCCGAAACGGGCCGCTATGGCAGAGCACTTAGAGCACACCAGCGTGGAGGAATTGGGCCAGCGGGTGGATGCACTTGAAGCTGAAGTGGCGCAGTTAAAAGCCCTGTTGCAAGCGCAAGATATGAAATCTTAAGACCAATGGGACATTTTTTAGGCTGGCGGGGCGGTCGGGTGGCAACCACCAGGCCTACTTTGTCAAAGCAATTCCCGTTATGTTAGGGTGCCTGGGCCGCGCCGCTGGCGCCCATCACGGGAGACTTGCCGATGCCTTTCTCCAGCAGCTTGTCGAAAATGGCTTCCTGCGCGCTCAAAACACGATAAGCAAACAACTTGATTCTTGCATGGCTGCCAAATTCAAAAAACCGGCGAACGTCGCTACCGGCGCAACCTTCATACTACTTAAGCCGCTAACCCGAAGCGGGGATGGTCGGCAGCCTGCCAGGAAAACTTGCAGAAATTTCAGCTGGCTGATGCTGCTGGCGCAGCTAAGCCTGGTGTCTGGTGCTCTGCTGGCGGCCCCACAGGATACGCTGATCGCAACGTTTTCTATCGTCGCCCGGGACCCCGCGAACGGCGATCTGGGAGTGCAGGCGAATGTGCAGGCCTTTTCTAAAGCAGTTTCCGTCAGAAACCGCTGCAAAAATAGAGGCCGTCGCCATGGACATGAGCCCATCCTATCAGAAATCAGTACGTGATTGCTTACCCAATGCTGACATCGTGTTTGACCGTTTTCACGTCATGCAGAACTACAGTAAGGCCCTGAGTAACCAGCGGCGAATAGAGTTTAGAAAAGCCGACAAAGCGGGTAAACAATTGTTAACAGGAGCACACTACCTGGTGCTGAAAAACGCCGATAAACTGGACGAAACCCAGACTGAGAAATTACACCGTTTGTTGGATGAGAATGCCAATCTCAATACGCTGTATATTCTGAAGGAACAGCTTCAGGCCTTGTGGGAATCAGAGACTGTCGAACGGATGCAGGAGCGCCTGGAAGCCTGGTGCCGGATAGCCTATCAATCGACCTTGCTCTACCTGAAGCGGTTTGCAAAATCGTTGAGACGCCACTGCGTGGGCATTTGTAATTACGCGAAACACAAACTCACCAGTGCCCGGATTGAGGCCGTTAACATCAGTATCGGCATGATCCGCAAGCGCGCCAGGGGCATCAGGGATACCGAGTATTTCAAACTCAAAATCAGGCAGTCATCGTTACCGGACAAGGACTCGATGTTCTATATCGCAGCCTAATATTCACTCACAAGACCGGAGAAGAACCCACAAAATTTGATGCTCTTATAATTCTATGGGCGTGGCGGTACGGGCGGATCTTTACGCCCCGATTCCTGATTAGCGATATCGCGGATATGCGCGCTGAAATCGTCATCCTCTCCCTCAAGCAATCTCGGTAGCTCCTCCCTGAAATCCGGTCTACGGCACCAGGCGCGCATATCGTCTTCCCAGGATAGCCACCGGCGTGTGGCGTGTCGCCCCATTTCTCGTTCGTACAGTGTGAGGTACGCTTGTTCGAAAACGGAAATCATCATCGAAAATAAAACACTTTTTCTCTCTTTCTGCTCGTCTGTTAAAACTTCCCTATCGACATGGGCTTGAAATAACTTCAGATCAGCATTTTCAAGGACTAATGCAAGAAAGCTGGTATATGCATCGCTAAGTCGCTGGTTGAGAGCATCTGCTTCTGCTTTTCTTTCTTTCTGCTTCTCAAGGAAAAACACGCCTATGGCTAGCGGAAAGCCGACTACGGTTACTACGTAACTCAACGCTTCAAACCACTGAACCCAGTTCACAACTCTCGGCCTCGTTATACTGGACGATTTCGATCAGTGTACCCCTTCTGAATTTGCCCTTTTCGCCACGTAAAGCTAATTATCCGAATGCGCTCACTGTTGCCCAAGCCACAGGAATACATTACTGCAGCCCAACGTAAGCAAAAAAACCACTTTGCATTCAATTACTTGGTAATCTTTTCCCGAATCCTGCGAACGACAAATGTGACCAGGGGCGTAGTGATTATTCGGCTACTGTGACTACAATTGTGCTCAATATCAATCGCTTGATTGTAAGGTGATCACTGAATACGGGCTGCAACTATTCAGAACTGTATTTATATACAGCCTCTGCGGCAAGGTGTCTGCATGCTCACCAATGCAATGATGGGCGATGGCGGTGATCGGCACCATTGATCAGGCCAGTATTCACAGACTCGCCAACTGCCATACCTTCCACCACAGCTTTGCCGCGCTTACTTGAGTCAGGATATAACTTACACACCATTCAGGAATTGCTCGACCATAGCGATATAGCAACCACAGAAATATACACTCATTTGCTCAATAAAGGCGGACTCGGCGCACGCAGACCGGTTGATCACCCTACCTGGTAATCGATAAACATAAAAGCCGGCTCAGGGCTTTTTGATGAT
>CAWEHR010000007.1:0-24744 GCA_963808975.1 uncultured Gammaproteobacteria bacterium | reverse complement strand
CCAAGTTCGGTCATAAGCGTAATCAGGTTTCTGGCCCGAACAACGAAAATGTCAGTGGCTCTTGTCACCTCTGAGGAGACACCATTATGTCCGCAGCAGTTTTCACATCTGGTCATATGGTATCGCGAGCCAAGGATTGCATCCCAGACCTTCAAAGTCGGCCTTCGTAAAGTACTTTCCTTTGGGCAAATACTCCCCAAGCACCTCGGCTTCATCTCCCGGCACTTTAGTATTAAGTATCGTCTGATTGAAGTCGGGCGCCGGCAACATATTTCTGACTAAAATGTACCCGTCATCTCGATTACTTTCTCGACCCTCTACAACTCCAAAGCCATCGCCCTCTTCAGACCACGGGAGATGTCCTACACCACATTCACTCGTAGCGTTATTTGGCCGATCTTCCTCCCGGCTATACACAAGAGTGTAAAATCCATCTTCATTGGTAATGATCTCTTCATCGAATAGGCAAGCTGTTGTTGCCGTTGAATAAAATTCGTATGGGCAAGCTGACCAGTAACGAAGTTGCTTCTCCATAAATACATTATCTGTTCCGTTTAGAGTCTGAGGGGTTTCTGGAAGCTTCCCTCGAAGCACCACGATCTCACCATGTTGACGATTGAAAAAGCTATACATGTAGTCGGTGCCGATATTGTTGTAGCCGCCTGCCGATTTCTCTGGAGTACCACCACAATCCCCGTAGAAATCGCACTGTACTCTGTATTCTGAGCCATACGTTGCTCTGAATATAGGTGGGTTTCTTGAGGGATCGTTAGAGCCCCGCACCTCTGCGTAGTAATCGGCAGGTGGTAGGTTAAAAGGCGGCTCTTCTACCCCAAGAGACAGAATCTCACAGGCGTCCTCGCCTTGCACTGTGGTTCCATCGGCCATATGCAGCGTCACGCGGGGTAGACCAACCCCTCCAGAGCCATCTTTCCCAGAGTTGGCTACATAGACGCGATATATCATTAGGGCAAAGCTACCGGCTCCATCGGGGCCGCCATAAAGCACATTGGCGCTGCTTGAATCAGGTTTTTCTGGTGGCGCTCCTGCCGAAATGGTAACGAGGTAACGGCGTGACGGATCATGCCTGGGATTACCTTCGATAAACGGATTGGTCGAGCCATTATCCGCAATGAAATCTCTGTCTGCCAATGCATCTATAGTGCCGCCCTCAACGGGATAGGTAATTAGCGACATAAAACGAGCGTAAGGAAATGCGCCCTCAATTGTGATATGAGATCCGTCCTCTGGCAAAGAATATGCTGCTAACCAAACAGTTGCTCCAGAGTCGTTTAATCCATAGTTATATTTCTCTTTGTCATATTCGAGCCAGAAACAGTCGGTGCTGGGAGTTATGAGATCATTTACGGGACGAGAGTCAATGCCATCGCTGCATCCTTGAATCGACGCAAAGCCAAGAATACTGAGGATCAAAAGAGATAGAATTCGCATAACACGCACCCCCAATTAGTAGATTCTGCCCGCCGATGGTCCCATAGGGCAGTCAATTTCTTCTTTGATTTACGTCACGAAAAGAAATATAAACCCTATTTAAATTATGGTTTACTGGGCCTGTGCTGCTAGGGCTGTAACTTAATAGGGGATGTCTCAAAATAGGCGATAGGGGGCATTGTGGCTCCGCCAGTTTTGCAGACTACTGGAATTCGCGCTAAGTCTCTTCAGGGTCAAAACGGTAGTTTCACTCGGAGCGAGTCCAACGGCAAATCTTGGGAACGTCCGGTCGGTCACCCCTTACCGATAGTGACTATATGCCCGCGCCGACACGATCCTCTTAATCAATTGATTTGAATCAATGGCGCAGAAGCAAATTCATTTTTAACGCACATTTAGCATGGTTACTGCGCTCAACCAATGTAGAATGTAGTTAGGCCTAAGGGAGTAGAATTTGCCGCTCGAACTATTCTGCCATTACTGGAGGCTCCCCATGAACAAACACCTACCCATTCTCGCCACAGCCCTGATACTCTCTACCGCAAGCTATGCTGAACCCATCAAGGAGCGCGGATTCTATATCGGTGCTGCTTTCGGGGTTACCAAATATGAGGATGACGGTGCCTTTGAAGATGATTTTGGCCTGTTTGACCTCGACGACAGTGGCCAAGCATGGCAGCTTTATGGTGGCTACCGCTTTTTAAAATACTTCGCTGTGGAAGGTCGATATACTGACTTCGGTGGTTACACCTCGGAAGATAATTTTGGCTTTGGTGCTGAAGTCGAGTCAAATTACTCTACGTTAACTGCACACGCCATAGGCATCTACCCCTTTGGCCAGAGCGGGTTCGATATATTCGGGCAGGCTGGCCTGGGTACAGTGTTTTATGAAGCAAAGGGTCGCTTTCCGGGTGGCTCAAGCGAGAGTTTTGATGATTCAGCTGGTACCTGGTCCATTGGAGCCGGAGTTCGCTATACACCGCCTCGACTTCAGCAGTTGACCGTGCAACTGTCCTACGACGTTTACGGTTTCGAGTCTGAAGACGACTTCGATACTTACGATCAGCAGCTGTCTATGGCCAAGCTGGGCGTTCAATACAATTTCTGACACCTAAGGCATTGCATTATCTGTCACTATGATCCTGCGCACTGGCGAAGGATCATAGTATTGGTCATCTTCTCAGCCAAATGTTGGCGCGCTGGGACCTATCAAGCCAGCTATTCCAGGGTTTTGAGAAATATATTGGGTTCACCTTTCTGATGAATGTCAAGCACAGCGTTAATAGTATTAGTAGCAGTAACGGGCCGCTCTGGGTCGACAACACCCTGGTACAGATGAGGGAAAACCTGCGTCAAGCCAATATCCTGTCCAGCCATGACGCAACGCCATGAGTGCTGAATAACACGTTCTCAGATCAATCGACCCAAGGAGGTGTAACGCACCCGAACATTTTCATCATCGATCAATCATGACTTTTTATTGCAGTCGTGGATTCAGTGTCTGGATTCGATCACGGCACTGGACTACGATCATCTCATTTCCATATTGTTACAGGTTTTTCAACATGAAGATATTTCACGCCCTTCTCATTACTCTCTTGCTTGCCGGCTGTGCGGCCTCGCCGGAAAAACTGGATACCATCGCAAAAAAGGAATCTATGTTTATGCAGTCGGCAACGGAGGCCCTCTCCAACTTCGATAGGTTTGTTCTGGAAGAGCTGAGCTATAGCGAGGCTATTGCAGACAAGCCGGAAAAGGTGGAACAAGTGATCGAGCTCAATAAACGCTTTCAGACTCAGATTGGCCCACTGGTCGCCGAATGGAATACCAAATCCGCAGGGAACGGCGGCCGCACTCTCGAGATCAAGCCCCATGTGCAACAACTCCGGGTAGTCAGCGGGGGTGCCCGCTTCTGGGTCGGCGCATTCGCGGGTAAATCCGAAATCGACATAAACATGAAACTTATCGAGAAGGAGACCGGTAAAATCATCGCCCAGCCCCGCTACACTCAGGATACTGATCCACTCGGCGGCGCTTGGTCGATCGGCGCCACGGACCGCAATCTCTTGGACTACATAGCCCATATTGCCCGCCAGTACCTGGTCGACCAATACGAGTAATGGGAAAGCAGGGAGTCTTTATCTTTGCGAATCCGATCCGAATACTCTGAAAGATAGTCACGTAAAGCGCATAGGGTCAGGCTTGCGCAACTGCATTAACGGCAAACAAAACGCAATAACTCAGGTCTGACCCGAATGCCACGATGAGAAGTGGTCTGCTGATCATACACCGTGAGGTTGTGGTCTTTGATCAACTCGCCTCTGCTGCAGATCAGGATGTGGCGTCTATATCTTCTATACCCGATCTGTTGCAGCGCCAGTTTGTTGCCGGTCGCACCAATCAACTCTGGGTGGCTGACATTAGCTACGTTGCGACTTGGAGCGGCTTTGCCTATGTGGCTTTTGTCCGACGTTTTCGCCCGGCGAAGTATTGGCTGGCGTGTCGTGTGGTCAGGTCGATGCGCACGGATCTTGCACTGGATGCTCTGGAGCAGGCTTTGTGGTCGCGTAGAGAAGCTGAGGGCGTGATTCATATTCTGATGAATTAGAATCGCTGATCTACCCCACCACCCCTGGAAAGATTACTGTCGCGGTCTACTTCGGCTTCCAATGGGGTCTTGAATTAACAATCCGCCAGGGACACGGTATTTATTGGGGATGTCTGATTTTGCAATCGAGCGTGCCTCGGTTTTTCTCCTGCTCACCGAGTGACCGCAACATCGATATTGCCTTTTTGCGATTTACAAAGCTGCCGGACTGTAGTGTCGTTCGCATTGGCCGTGACCAGTTGCCGTTCGAGTGCGGCGAGTTCAGGTTGCTCGACACCCGAGTCGAAGGCTGTGGCCAGACGGTTTATCGGGTCATGGGTACAGGAGGCACAGATCGGCGACCGGGAACGAGCGGCAGCCAATTTTGACACAGCCGCTTCGGCCAATGATTGATCGAAAACCGATCCATGGGCTGACCGCTTCTCCCAATCGGACGAGCACAGATAGTAACGCCCGTCCCACCCGACGAAGTGGAACTTGAAAGGCACCTCGCAGGCGGGTTGGTCAGCGATGAGTTCGGTGAGCCGGGCGCGGGCGTAGTGACGACGATCCAACACTTCGAGGCGTGAGTCTGCAACCAGGGACCCGGATCGATTGATCAGCGCGAAGACATAGGAGGCCACCCCCCGATCGCGCCACGCCAGGGAAAGACGCTTAGCGGTTTCTGGAGTGTCGTGGTAATCGACCACCGCGACGCGAACCTGACAACGGCCTGCGGCCAGCGCGACGAACCGGTCTAGATTACGGCGGGTCTCTTGGTAAGACAGCCCATAGATGGCCTCATACTCGGCACCTAGCGCACCGAAGTTAACATCCACCATATCGAGGCCAGTATCCAGAAGCTCTTGCGCCCGTCCTGCGTCAAGCCGCGACGCGTTCGTGGATAGACTCACGCCGATGCCTGTCCCTCCTGTAAATGTAATCGTGCCGTTTTTCTGGTCATTCATTGCTATCTGCATCAGGCTGCGATTCTGCCGTATCTATGGTGCAGGCCACCAGCATGGGGAAACGCCACAATATTTCCCATCTCTGACGGCTCAACAGGTCGAGTTTCAGGCGGATCTTTATTCAGCGACAAATGCGTTCTACAGGTATGGTAATAGCTGAAATATTCACGAAGCGTTTTGCGTAGATGTCGCTCATTGAGAACAATGACGTGATCCAAACAATCCCGGCGTATGGATCCAATAATTCTTTCAACGAAGGGGTTTTGCCATGGCGAGCGCGGCGCCGAGACGACCTCCTCGATACTCAGGCTCTTAATCCTTCGTCGAACAGCCTCACCATAGATGGCATCCCGATCACCCAGTAAATAGCGTGGAGCGAAATCGAACGGAAATGCTTCCACCAGTTGTTGTGCTGTCCATTGGCCAGTCGGATGTTCGGTCACATTGAAATGTACAACCTGCCGGCGATCATGGCTGAGAACGATGAAGACATAGAGAATGCGAAATGTGGCTGTCGGGTCGGTAAAGAAATCAATCCCGGCCACACAGTCAGCATGATTTTCGAGAAACGTCCGCCAAGTCTGCGAAGGTGGTTTTTGCTGACGCAACATATACTTCGAAACTGTGGCTTGACAGACAACTATAACCAGCTTTAGCAGTTCCCCATAGTATTCGAGGCGCGCGGTAGCAGGTGCATCCCAGCCCATGTTGGTAGCCTGCATTTCTCGGATGAGTTTGAGTAGGCCTGCATCAATGGCTGGACGTCCCGGCTTAGGGCCTCGACTCTTCCAGCGCCAATAAAAGCGGAAGCCCTGCCGATGCCAGCGTACAACGGTATCGGGGTGCAGTGCGTGCAGCATAGCCCGCCATCTGTCGACATATTTCGAGAACAGAACCCAAAACAGGCGGTCGACAGGCGATACCCGCGGGCGCTTCACCGATTGCTTGAGCATTGCGAGCTGCTGGCGGAGGGCCAAGTTTTTCAGTGTCAATTGTCTGCGTGACTTGAATAAGGAATGAACAAATGCAGCTATGAAGAGAAAAAATGACATGCCTCCCATCCTCTATCCCGAATGGAAAATAGTCAAGAAATTCAACACGATTGAATATTCAGGAGGGACAGCTGTTCAGTTACCCTCCGCGCCCCTAGCACCCTTGCCCCCCCCCTTAAGGTGACAAAACACGCGTAAAGTCGATTTTGTCGAAGCGACCATATTCATAGTGGTTGACAGTGCTCTCCAGACGAATCTCGTCACCGGGTGAGATCTCGATGCCGGTGGCTACCACGCGGCTTCGCCGTGTACTTTCATTCGGGCTGGCACAGTCCCGACAGGCAGGGTTCTCATCTGCCAGCCACTGCGCTAGCAACTGATCGTTCAGGAAGACCGCCATGCTACTGATGCCATCGTATTCATCAAAGTAAGTCACTGTAATATCGTACTGGCCCTCGCTGCCCATGAATGCAGCGCTTGCCTGCCCGGGGGTGGCGTCCGCGGCGCTGTTGCCGCGGATAATCAGGCCACCGCTGGCAGCTGTATTGGCTTCCACCACAAAGCCATCGTCGCGGGTCATATCCTCCGCTTCGAGTGTATTGAAGCCCGCCGGTGATAGGGCGATGTTGTCGAAGCGCGCATATTCATAGTAATCCCCCGTCCCCTGCAGGGCGAGTTCATCACCCGGTACTAAACGAATACCCCTGGCAACAACCCGCGTTCTAAAGGTTCGTTCATTGGGGCTGGCGCAATCCCGGCACGCGGGATCTTCGTCGGCAATCCACTGGTCCAGCAGTTCACCGTTCAGCAGGAATGCCAGGCTGCTCCTGCCATCGCTCTCATCGAAATACCCCACCTCGATATCGTAGACCCCTGCGCGGCCTGCATACCCGGTATGTGCCAGGGCCGGATAGCCGCCGGCACCCAGTCGCCGAATAAGCTGGCCACCGCTCGCGGCGGCATTGTCCTCCACCGCATAACCACCGCTGAGGGTCATTAGTTCTGCTTCGAGTGCACTGAAACCCACGGGTGACAGGGTGATGTTGTCGAAGCGCGCGTACTCGTAGTGCTCACCGGTCCCCTGCAAGGTAAGCTCATCACCGGGTGATAAACGAATATCCCTGGCGACCACACGGCTCCTCAGGGTTCTTTCATTGGGGCTGGCGCAATCCCGGCACCCGGGATCTTCATCGGCAACCCACTGGTCCAGCAGTTCACCGTTCAACAGGAATGCCAGGCTGCTCATGCCATCGCTCTCATCGAAATACCCCACTTCGATATCGTAGACTCCTGCGGAGCCTGCGAACCTGGCACTTGCCGTCGCCGGCTGCCCACCGGCATTCCGACGCCGAATAAGCTGTCCACCGCTGGCGGCGGCATTGTCCTCCACCGCGTAACCGCCGCTGAGCGCCATGGATTCGGCCTCTATCACAGCCTTGGGTATACAACCCACCGTGGTAATGGAGTCCGTGCCTGTGATGTCTGTTCCATCATAAAGCTCAGCCACCAGCGTGGCTTGCGTATCAGTGCACCCAATACCGGTTTGCTGAGTCCTGAAATGCAGCAGCAAATCCTCATCGCCATCACGATCCACATCCACGACGCTATAACGCTCTGCTATTGCCCCACTCGGTCCAAACTTTGCTGTATCTTGGTCGACCTGCAGGGCGTCGAACGCATCGGCGGTGAGAATGGCGACGGCTACCAGGCCATTGGAGTTGTGGTTGATATTATTGGTCTCTGATCCCGGTTTGATGTCGATGGTGACTATCGTCTCAGTGATTACTGAGAAGACGTAGACCGCCCCACCACTTACAATGTCATTGTCCACATCATACCCGTACCTTGATCCGACCAAGGCTGTATCACCGTCCAGGGCAACCGAACCGCCAAATAATTTATCACCTATTGAGTCGCTTGCATTGAGCTTCGCCTGCTGCGTCCATGCTCCTGCGTTGCGGGTAAAAATGTACGCCGAATCATTATTGCCGGTAAAGATGTTCCCGTCACTAGCGCCGATCAGAGCCGTATCGCCATCCAAGGCAACCGACTTCCCGAATCCGGCAAGCCTTACTGCGTCATTTTGAGTGATCTTTGCCTGCTGCGCCCAAACCCCTGCCCTTCGGGTAAAGACGTAGGCCGAACCGCTGGAAATGCCGTTGTCGTCATCAAACTGGACACCAAGCAGGGCCGTATCACCGTCAAGGGCAACCGAGCCCCCGAGAACGTCATCTCTTGAACCGTCACTTGTAGTAAGCTTCGCCTGCTCTTTCCAAACTCCTGCGCTGTGAGTAAAAACATAGACCGAACCACTGCGACTGCCGTTGTCGTCGTCACCAGTGGCTCCGATCAGAGCGGTTTCACCATCAAGGGCAACTCCCTCACCAAAATTGTCAAAAGGTGCAGCGTCACTCGCGGTGAGCTTCGCCTGCTCTGTCCAAATCCCAGCACTGCGGGTAAAGACATAAACCGAACCACTGTCATCGCCATTGTCGTCGTCATAATGGGCGCCGATCAGAGCGATATCACCGTCTATGGCAACCGAAAGCCCGAAATCATCATCTCTTGAACCGTCACTTGCAGTAAGCTTCGCCTGCTCCTTCCAAACCCCTGCGCTGCGGGTAAAAACGTAGGCCGAACAAGTGTCGCGACCACAGGCGCCGATCAGGGCTGTATCACCTTCCACGGCAACCGAAAGCCCGAAAAAGAAATCACTTACAACGTTACTCGCAGTGAGCTTCGCCTGCTCCGTCCAGACCCCTGCGGTACGTGTAAAGACGTAGGCCAAACCAGTGCGAACGGCGAAGCCGCCATCGCCACTAACACGGGCGCCTATCAGCGCCGTATCGCCGTCCACGGCAACCGAGTACCCGAAATCGTCATAAGGTCCACCATCACTTGCGATAAGCTTCGCCACTTCAATAGGCGTCAATGCCCACGCCGTTGAAACCAAGGCCATGATGAGCGCACCGATTAGCCCATGTGATAAGCGTTTTACTGATGTGATTTTCATGATGCTCCTTTAAAAAGTCGGTTCATCCATGGACATACAATTGTCAGTACCCGTTGTTTGCGCTGAGTATTTTTTTTACATCCTTCAAGCAAACGCGCAAACCGCTGACAAACTAGCTCCCCGAAAGCTTCTAACGCACTGGCGTCAGCCAAGAAGCTCGCTTCCCAAGTTAAACCCCAAATTTGAATACAACTTACATCCCCAGAGTATCATCAGTAACAGCCTCCGAGAGTTGACTCAAGTCAAGCAGACGAAAAATGCTGTATAGAATATAGGGTTTTTACTTGAAAGAGGTTGACGCCCGGCGATAGGCGGCATTTGTGACTCCGTCGGTTTTTTAGCTTATTAGAATTCGCGGAAATGTCTCCTTAGGGTCGTCTGCCGTCTGAGGCGCCGGCCCTGGCCGAACGACAGCTTTCGAGAGGGTTCTGCCCCAGCTGAGTGGCAAAACATCATTCACCGAGGCGGCGACGTTGTGCTTACCATACACGGATTATCACAGTTTTCCGGGCCAGCCTTTTGGCCATGAGGATGATGATGGCGTGCCACGGCCGGATATCTGCCTGGGCACCTACAAACACAATAAGCCCCGGTGGCTGCTGGAAAGTTGCATGCAGCAATTCATCAACCGGGTTTACACGGTAAGTGTTGATTTCCAATGCGCGGGCTGTGTGGTGCGCAGCGATTCCTTGGCGATATGCGGGTGCCCGCAATTATGCTGGAGATCAATCGCCGGCTTTACCTAAAGCCCGCTATTCGGGAGGGTTATCGGCTGGGTAAGGTGCCGCTGAAGTTAAGCCAGTTCGATAAGGTTCGAAATGCTATCTGGTCAATTGTATTTTCAATGACACATGAGATGACGTGCAGGGCCGCCGCTCCGGACAAGCTGGCGGTCATTTGATTAGGGGAAACCGAAAAACGGGGCTGCCCCCCCTAATTAGCCCATTCAATAGTAGTCAGCTGCCCGAGGTTAAAGTGAATGCTCAGCTACGTAAAGAAGGCCTGGACAGATTCAACGCCACCCGGCGTGTACATCCAGCCCAATATCCCGCAATTAATAATCACCGTGACCCAAAACACGGTCCTGAATGATTGCTTTTTTGACTTGTGGCGCAGCACTTGCTGAGCAATCAAAGCGCCCGGCCAGCCACCGGCAACGGAGAACCAGTGCAAGGTGCTCTCGGGGGTTCGCCGGGCTCCGTCTTTTGCTGCCGTTTTATCAAAGGCATACAGCATAAATGTGATCAGGCTTATAGCCAGATACACCCACAGCACCAAAGCGGGCACCTTGTGCATAAACGCCGACAAGGCCAATAGCGCCAGAAAGCCGCCAGAGATTAAAACCGCCCCTGCCGCTCCACTCATTCTGGGGCGGGGCTTTCGATAATCGGGTAGCGTGGCTTCATCGGCTCGCAAACGCCCCCGGTCATCCGTGGATAGGGTGTAAGTAACGTATTGACCGGCTTCTGGTCTACGTCCACAGTTTCTAAAGGCCGAGATGTGGAGGAATACATCCTTACCACCCCCACCCGACTCGATAAAACCAAAGCCTTTCTCGTCATTCCACGTACGCAGTTTGCCTTTTGTTCTCATAGACTGTCCTTAGCTGACTACCAGGGGCCGGGTTGCAGAGGATATTGACTTGCTCCTGACAAAATTCTGCAACAGCTAGAAGTCCCACGCTAGTGTTAAGTGAATTTTTCTGAGGATTATATCGCCGTGGTCCCCGCCTATCTTGACGATATAGTGGGATCTAATGTTCGCAGCGGTAGTAGGCGTTGCAACTAAAATGCTCGTTTTCAATTTGTAGCGATGGTCTCTTTAGGGTCGGGTAGAGCCTCATAGCCCAGCCTGGGGCTAGCGACAGCTATCGAGAAAAGCTGCCGTTATGGCTCAGCGCAGTTTGCCTGGCGAATCAGGCGCGAGGGTGCCGGGAGCGGTCCTAGTAGATCGCGGGCTGCTATTGATCTGGCGTAAAGGGTGGTCAGTACAGTGGGTTATTGTCTGCTTTTAGCGGGATAATATTGCGTAGTCAATGACCGGCAGTTGTGGGGCTCCAAGCGAAAATCGAGTCCGCCATGGTCGATAATCCCATAAAACACGGAGCGGCACATGCTTCCGATAAGTGTATGATACGCCAATGACAACTGTCTTCGTCAGCCATGCCACTGCTGATCGCCCATTCATTGAGAGAGAGCTTATACCTTTCTTGAACTCGCACGGCATCCGGGCGTGGTACTGCAAAGAAACTATTAGCACAGGAGCGCAATGGGAGAAAACCATTCGGACGGGCCTTCAGGGTTCGGATTGGTTTCTTGTCGTTGTATCTCCACAAGCGATAACGTCTGAATGGGTTCGAAGCGAGGTGGACTGGGCCCTAGAGAACCTGTCGACGCGGGTTGTACCACTGTTAATCGGTGGCGCGGACGCTGGCGAAATACACCTTCGCTTACGTTTAGTTCAAAGCGTTGATTGGACATCGTCATCTGCCGACGCAAAAATTCAATTGCTCTATGCTTGGAGTATTCCATCCTCTAAAAATCAAATTTGTGAATCGGCGCCCAGCCAAGACCTTAAGTTCGATGGTTATCTTTTTGGCAGGCCGAAAAATTGGCACTGCATTTTTTGCGGTTGGAAATGCCAAGAAAGCTTTAATGACTACATTTGCAAGCAGTGCAAGCAAATCAGGCCGTTTGCGGGCGGACAGGCTACCATGATTAAGTGCAGGGTCTGCGGAGGCTTTAGCTTGGCACTGGCTCACTACTGTGAGTGGTGTGGCGGGCATGTGAGCACCTAAACCCTCAGGTTCGCCTTGCCCCACCGGCCGAAAAGGGTCGTTCTCGCCCAGTGCATGCAATCAGCCAAGACTGACCGTTATCGAGAATAGGAGTCAGTCAGGCACAGCCAGAGTATGGTGCTGGTGATTTCGGCTTGTGCCATCTTCGGTCATTCACCAGTGCATTTTTTGCGTCATCGCAGAGTCGGCTTTTCGACTGACTCCCTGACACCTTGATCGTCTCTACTGTTGCGCCTTCTGGGTAGCGGCGGGCTGGCTATTGGCTTAATGTCGAGAATTGGGTTTAAAGCCGATGCCTCGGGGTAGATGATTGGCGCAGATTGGCGGCGAAATAAGTTGGATTTGGTGGGCAATGTATCCGAGTCAGAAAGGGCTCGCCTCTAGTTGAGTTGCAAGCAAAAATATCCGATATCCTCAAGAGCTAATAAAAATAGAGCTTTATAACTCACGACCAATTCCAAAATCATGTAATTTCCAATCTTTACCATTAATAGAAATTTCTACGTTCCCAGAATCAATAGCCGACCGGCTGGTTGCGCTTGCCATGCGCTACGCATCCTGAGCTTTTCAATGGCGCCGACAGCACCGGTTTGCCAGAGGATCAGCAGCCCGTGCGTCAGGGTGCCTTAGCTGGCGGGTTTGCGCACCAGCAACATCTGATCGGTGCCGGCACCTTCTACCACGGGCTTTTCAATACCTATTTCCTCTTGCCAGAATGTTTTGTCCTCGAAGACATCCAGCACCAGGGGCAGGTGTCCATCCTGTGACAGCAGGCTGCCACCTGGAATCAGCAAGGGATAGATATATTGCAGGCAGGTTTTGGTGGAAGAGGCAAGGTCAACATCGATATAGGCAACGCAAACCTGTTCGGCGAATGATGGCATGGTGTCTTCGAACCAGCCTTTGTGGAATGTGCAGACTTCGATGTGCCCGTATCGCTCTATGTTTCCCTTGACCTCCGCAAGCGCGCCGCTGTATTCGCCGGCAGAGAACGCATCATCGGCGATTTCTTCGCCGAAAATGGTGACATCATGAATTTCTTCATTGCTCGGGATGCCTTCAAAAGAATCGAACAGCACCAATTTGCGGCCCGTCAATTTTGCCAGAATGCTAAACTTTGCGCCGCTGCCTCCCTTGAAACAACCGGCTTCAAGAATGCAGCCCGGTGCCTCCTGCGGTAGAGCCAGTACCTCACGAAATACCTTCATCATTTGTTCGTCATTGTGGCTGCAGGGGACATGGGCCGAGACCCTGTCGAGCCGGTAGGCCAGTTTTACCCGCTGCAGATAACTGAGCCGGGGCAACTCGGGTGGGAGCAGAACAAAGGAAAAATTCGGCACCCGGTTGTAGAGCTTGAGCGCAGCCAGTACAAAGGGTTTCAGGTACTGGTGCAAACCCGGGGGTACGACTCGCTTCCCCCAGTTTCGCAGGGGTTCGAAGGCCCATTTGTTGACATGAAACTCTTCACTCATCGTCTGATTCCAATTATAGGTTGGTAACCGGGGGGTGCGCTCGGGTGAAAGGCTTGATTGCGATCACGCCCCGGAAGGTTTCGTGAGTATAGGGCAAATTGTAGTGAGGTACCGCAGGGGCGCTCAAGTTTGGTGGCTTTGGGTGTCTCAGGTGCCCTGCCCAGGCAATCCGACTATAGTCTGGCTCCTGAAAAAGAAAAGGAGAGACGAATATGCGAAAGGACGTAAGGTAGAAATGGGTCGGTTGCACTAAACCGCTCGCGCGGTAGGCGGTAGCAAGCTCGTGCCAAATTGTACCTGAGATAAATTCCTGAAGCTGGGTCTTACCTGTGTTGAGGTTGTTGTAGCGACACAAGCAAACAACAAAACAGGAGTAAGACCCATGACCCAGTCTAACAAACCGATCAGCCCATGGCGCCAGCGTATGCTGCAAGATATGACCATGCGCAAGTTTAAGCCGAGCACACAAAGGAACTACCTTCGCTCCGTTGAGCTGTTCACCGGTGAGCAAAAGCGCAACTTCCGACTGACCCACAGTCAACCGGTCGTGGATCAGTTGTTTGCCTGGTTTGACCAGCAGCGGCAGCGACCTGATCTGCTTCCCAGCAACCCCTTCTCCAAGGCTGTTGCCTACATGCAGGCACGTGAGCATGCGCTGCGAGTATTCCTGGATGATCCCGCGGTACCGATGGACAACAACCACACGGAACGTGCCCTGCGGGTTATTCCCATGGGTCGAAAAAGCTGGATTTTCTGGTGGACGGAACTGGGAGCGGAGCATGTGGGTATCATCCAGAGCCTGATTGTGACCTGCAAGATGCAGGGCATTGACCCGGCCATTTACCTGGTGGACGTGCGGCAACGTGTCGCTATCCATCCGCCAAGCAAGGTCGAGGAACTGACGCCACGGCGCTGGAAGGATCTATTTGCCCAAAACCCATTGCGATCGGTTTTATGCCATGAGCATTGATATTGATGAGCTGTCTTACGATGAGTTGCTGGATCTGAATGACCGCATCATCGCGCGCCTGAAACACCGTGATGCGGCGGACACGCTCAACGCCATGATGAAGCTCACTCTGGGTTCCAAAGTGTGCTTTGACCCCGGCAAGCATGGCACGCAGTTTGGCACCCTGATCAAGTTCAACCAGAAGACCGTCACTGTGCTCACTGACGACGGCCGCCGCCGCTGGAAGGTATCGCCCCAGGTGCTATCGCCGGTCATCGAAGAAGCGGGCAATAAAACAAATGTTATCGCTCTGAAAAAGAAAAAGTAGCCCGGGCGTATTGACGGTCAATCACTGCCTGAAATGAACGGTTACGTCAGGCCGTGCCATGCCGGAAGAGATGAGACGAAGAACTCGGGAAGCCCCGTTTGGCTCCCGGCGGGAGGAAGCATGAGTGTTAGACTGACAGACAGTAAGGCACAGAAGAGGAAACTCGGACACGGTTTTCTGCGTCGGTCTATGCACGAATGGTCGAGTACTGTTGTCGGGCAGGCGGAAAACTGCCGTATGCCATCGGGGTGTCTTATCAGGCATAGTACTCGGATCATGGGAAAGCCATGAACATGGGGAAGGGCCTGACGGAAGCACGTAGCCCGCAAAGGCAATTCGCACCAGACAGTGTCGGAATGGGGTACGGCGAGCCAACCTTCCTGCGTGGAATAGCCAACAAGGTAAAGAGCCATAAGCGACACCGTTTTCGCGACCTGTATCGATGTCTGAATGAGGAGTTGACCTATCATGCCTGGACAACCCTGAACAAGGGGGCTGCCAGCGGCGTAGATGCGGTCACTGCCGAGGCGTATGCAGAGGACTTGCACGCCAACATTCAGCGACTGGTAGAGCGACTGAAAACGAAACGATACCGCACCAGGCTGGTACGGCGTGTCTACATACCCAAGGAGAATGGAAAGCAACGCCCGCTGGGTATCCCGGCACTGGAAGACCGGCTGGTTCAATCAGCTGCGAACAAGGTGCTGACGGCGATCTTTGAGCAAGACTTTCTGGATTGCAGTTTTGGGTACAGGGCAGGGCGCAGCGCCCATGATGCGGTCGCTGAGCTGACCCGGGAGCTTCAGTTTGATCCCTACCATACGGTTGTCGAGGCCGATATACGCGGCTTCTTCTATCACATGGACCACGATTGGCTGCTGGCGATGCTTGAGCAGCGTATCGATGATCGGGCGTTTCTAGGCTTGATCCGCAAATGGTTGAAGGCCGGTGTACTGGCGACGGACGGGAGAGTCATCAATCCCGAAACCGGGAACCCGCAAGGGGGCATAGTGTCTCCGGTACTGGCCAACGTCTATCTTCATTTTGCCCTCGACCTGTGGTTTGATCGCGTGGTGAGGAAGGCCTGTCGCGGCAAGGCGATATTAACGCGCTGTGCCGATGACTGGGTCTGTGCGGTTCAGCACGAAGACGATGCGGAGCGCTTCTTCCGTTTGCTGCCGAAGAGGTTTAAGAAATTTGGCCTTGAGATAGCGCAGGAGAAGACCAACCAGCTCCCGTTCAGCCGCCGTGTGCTGTGGCAAGGCCAGCGATTTATCTTTGTGGGATTTGAATATTACTGGGATAAGGATCACAAGGGTCAAGCTCGGGTGAAACGGCGTACCGCACCCAAGAAGGTGCAGGCTGCGAGGCGTCGTATCAAGTTATGGATTAAAAGGGAAAGACACTTGTCGAAACGTGACTCTGTCCGCGGCCTCAACCGGCGGTTGTCGGGTCACTATAACTACTTCGGTATCATAGGCAACGGCTACTCGTTAAATCGCTTCTATCAATGGGCCATGTAATGTACGTTTAAATGGCTCAACCGACGTGGCGGTAAACGGATGAGCGTCTCACGAGAGACCTTCTGGCGAGTGGCGAACCGTGCGTTTATTCAGGCTGCCCCGTATTATGGCTGGTTCGTCCAGGAGGATGTTTGCTTAATGGACTTACCTTGCGCGAAAGCGAGTGCGACCGAGGAACCGGATGCGGGAAAACCGCAGGTCCGGGACTGTGCAGGGGGCACCGGGTAACCGGCGTTCCTACTGCAAGACTACTCTGACCCCAAACATTTGACCCCAAACATTCACTCCCGGGGCTGTTGCAAAAACCCCACCAGCTGCTTCGCAGCATCGTCGTAACCCGCTCGAATCCGCTCCTCGATACGTTGCGGGTTGAGGTCCAGAACCGATTCAATACCCCAGGCAGTCTGCGGCGCCACGACCCCGACTCGGACGGCGCCAAGATCCATAAACTGCTGGCTGGTCAATTTCTCGCGACTGGAAGCAAGGTCCAGGCCGAGGTTGTTGGCGAGCTCCCTAAGCAGGGATCCGGCGGAACCGATAGTAATCATGTCGAACGCCCAGGAAAATGCGGCCCTGGTTGTTTTCGGCGGCGCCACCAGCGCCCCCGTCAAGGGCGCCAGCAAAACCACCAGAATCTCCGTGGCACCAGCCTCCAGTGCCGGAAAAACCGGCGTATTGGCCATAACGCCGCCGTCCCAGTAGAGCTCTCCATCGATTTCACTCCAGGGAAATACCACCGGAATGGCACACGAGGCCAAGATGTGCTCAACACTGAGTTGCTCGCCGGAGAAATACTCAAGTCGCGCCCGGCAAACATTGGTTGCCGCCAATGTGACTCTGGGTTGGTTGTCCCGCAACCGCTGTACATCAACCGCTGCGAGAAGGGTTTGCCGCAGGGGCTCATTATCCAACAACGCAGTAAAGTCCGGGTTTCGCCCCAACAGTCGGTCGATCCGATACTTGATCCGCTGCCACAGGGAGACGCGAAAAGCCTGTTTTCGATCCAATGATTTCCAGAATGCCTCAAGCTGATCGGCATCACAGCCTGAGCCAATCAGAGCGCCATTGAGGGAGCCGATAGATGTGCCGCAGACCAAATCTGGCTGCCAGCCGATTTCCTGAAGCCGGCGCCAAACACCGACCTGGTATGCGCCGCGACCACCGCCGCCGGATAGAATGAGTGCTCGTTTTATCGGAGGTGTGGATTCGTTCATTATTGGTATGTCCCTCACTCTCGTATCACTTAGTCCCGTATTCTCATGGCTGCGCAAAGGCGCCAGAGCGTCGCCTCCATACTACGTCAGAAAAACCTGCATTCACAACGACCTTGGCCAGCTGAAGGGGCTGCAATGGGTCGAACTGAGAGGTTGAAGCCCTGCAGCCTCGAATGACCGTTGGCGAGGTGGCAAGTCAGTGAGATCAGCTCGGAAATCGCAGCAGCTAATTGGGGCCAGGTGCCACTTTCAGCCATTCGGAAATCTATACCTGAATATGGACGCCATAAACACCTGCGTTCAAGCTCGTGCGGCAAGCAAAAAGGCCCCTGCTTCCAGGGGCCTTTCTCGGCTTTCGGTACCAAAATCAGTTATCAGTCTTCAAGTTCCACTTCATCCGCCAGACCATCAGCCGGGTCCTCATCCTTGATCTCGACAATATTGCCCACTGCCAATTGGCTGAAAAACTGCGCGGAACTGAGCGGATTGTCGTTGATGCCTTCGAAATCTGCACCGACCACACTGTAGCTAACGCCCAGAATGGTAATCGAACTATCGACGACGAAACTGTCTACTGGCCCCCTCAGTTCAATATCATCCGCCTCGTCACGCTCGATCTCAGAAGCCACCAGTGTCTGTGGCTCAGCGGCCACCTCGAGGTAATCACCGGCACTGATATCACCAAGCGTCAACACGTCCACTGCATCAGTGCTGTCTTTCATGCGGGTACTATTATCGACCTTCACCGTGACTGCACCGTTGACCAGGTCCAGGGTAATGCTACTGCTCGTCATACTGACACTGGTAACCCGGGCACTGATCCTCACTTCGCTGTCACGACTCTCGACCCGGTCCGCCACCAACACACCATTAACGATGGAGCCTTCGGCCTGAACTTCCATGCCATTGGCGATGTTTAGCCCAGCCGGGGTGAACACTGCATTGCTCGCGTCGACCTGGGTGCCAGCCACTTTAAAGCTGGCATTGCTGCTGACGTCACTGACGATGCCTTCGATGCTGAAGTTATCGGTATCTCCGAAATCATCGTCTTCCAGTTCGATGCGCGTAGCAACAATCGTGTTGCCGCTCAGGGTGCCCTTGACCTCAACAAACTGGCCACTGCTCAATGTCGCGCCAGGCAAGTCAGAGAGATCCGCTGAACTGGCATCGACGCTGAAGCTATTGAGGGTGAAGCTAGTGCCCGTCAGGCCCGTCACGCTCCCTTTCACCTCGATTTCGCTGACACCGGCGACGAAATCCTCTTTCTTCTCAATACGCGTTGCCCTGATGGCGGCGGTGCTTTGGACATAACCACTGACTTCCACCAAATCGTCCACCGCCAGGCTGTCGTACGTGACATCGTCAAACACGGTAACCAGTTTATCGACGGTCACCTGCACGCCCAGAACTGTCAGGGTTTTCTCGACGCCAGCGGTGTTCTCACTAATGGCACTGATCGGTCCCTGCAGGTCATCATCATAACTGACCAGCGAAGCCGTGCTGCGTTGACCCGAGTCATCCACGGTACCCGTGACAACCACATACATACCGAGACGCAAATCGTCCTCAGAACCACTCTCGCCATCCAGGTCGATTTCGCTGGAGTCGGTTTCAATTTCGATGCCGTTGACAAAAATACTGCCAAAGCCATCAATCGGACCCGCCAAGACAAAGCCGGTGCCGCCAATGCCGGCGACATCACCGACATCAGCATCATCGCCACCACCACCACCACCGCAGCCAGTGAGCGACACTAGCAGTCCTGTAAACAGGCTTAACGCCATTGATTGAACCAGTTTATTATTCATCACAGTCTCCCGGCACATCGGTGCCCTCGTAGTAATAGATTCCCACCGACAGGTACTGCCCATGTCGACCCCCATCGGCACTTTGTTTGATTTCATGTTCGGATAACCACTGGTCAAGAATTTCCAGCAATTGCTGGGACTTTTCCGCAGATAACTGGCGAAAAGCGTGCAACGCCGCGGGGTCAACACAAGAATTGGAAACCTTGCGCTGGAAACGCAGGCCAGCCTCCGCTGACGTCAGGTTGTGGTCGATTGTTGCGATCAACTCCGCTACATCGGCACCGAGGATTTTCAATTTCTCCGCCGGGTCATTGCCAGGGATGTATGCTTTTTTGAGCAGGCGAACCTTACCCTGCTCCAGAATAATGCAATCAGCCCCCGCAAGAACCGAGAACAGGGTAGAGGCAGGGATATCACCACTATAACGCTTCACCAGGGCCTGGAACGAACCCTGTTCACCCTCGAACACCAGTTCAGCCGGCCGCCCTGGCTCGCTCTGGAATTCGGCATCGCTGAGCCATCCTCCCAACACACGCACCGCCCGGTTATAACTGCTGGCCTTGTCGCTTTCACCGATTTCCCCTCTCTCGCGCAGTCGCTTGACTTCTTTGCGGGTGAGGCCGGTAACCGTGGAAACACTGGAAATGGTCGGCTTTTTAGCCCCCGGTTGTCGTTCGAAGGCAATATCTACGTAGGCCTTGCGCACCCACTCAGCAAAGGTACCGTAAGCGACACCATTGCGGAGCAGAATCCTCACCAGAGCTCGGGCTATGGCGTAAATAGGCGCACGTAACAGCATGGTGTTTTTATTGTTCATATTGGGAATATAATCCCAATAAAGAGAATTGCAAGCTGTTTTTAACGCTTATTTGCCGAAGCCATCAATCTCAGCCACTTTGAATGGGCCTGCCCGGTTGAAAAGCGCCGGCTAATAGAATTATCCAGTATGCCCTGGCTGGGTCGCCGGCAAGCGTTAACGCGCTCCTGCGAAAATGGTGAGTCAGGCGGCGCATCAGGTCCCCCCTGGAAGCGGGGCTAAGCGACTTTAAGTCGACGCTTTTGACTTTGCGTCAGCCTGGGCAATGTTTGATCCTTTTTGCCGTTCACGCTTGAGTGCCGACATTGATATTCCAGGGCAGTAGTGCCTCTAATTTCTCCACCGTAGCGGCGTCGGCGATGTATGTCAGCAGATGCCGGAGACACGCGTAGGGTGCACGACTGTTTGCCCATGCAGTTTCCACCAGGCTGTGGCAGGTAGCGCTGACTGCTGCACCCTGAGGGGTGTCAGCAATGAGCCGGGCACGGCAACCCACTGCAAACGTTACCTAAAATCATGTGGGACGCGAGGCACCCCCGTGACAGTAAGACCTCTGCGACTTGAAAGCGGCAATGACCTAAAGGGGGGTGGGTAGCTGAATATTCCGCGAAACCAAGGGCGGGCATGGGTGTGCGCCGTGCAAAGGCGGCGCTTTCCAGTGGGTGAAAGTCCCACCCGGCAACCGCTCCAGCCGGAAGCAACCGGAGCAACTGTGGAGGCAACGAAATGGTTGAAGCCTCCGGTGAAGTGTGTCGCGAATTGGCGACAACGCGAGTGTGCAGGCCGTAACGTGAGTGAACGCCGAGCAAGCCCGGAGCGCCGGCCGCTCGAAAAAGACGTTGCACAGGCCGACCCGGTTACCCTTTCGGGGAAGGCTGATACGATCAGGAGATTGAGCGAATATGATGCTGATCGCTGTGCCGGGGTAGTGGCGACAGCATGTACACAAGGAATGCGCACGCAACACGGGAAGCCCCTTGGCGTGGTCTGGGAAGACCAACCTAACGCCCGTGAGGGAGGGTTCGGGCGCCCTGGGGTGGCGGAGAGGCTCGTAGTACCGGGGAAGCCGGGTAATGCCGGTGGAGGGAAGGGGCCTCAGTTCAAGACAGATGCAGGAAGTAGTAAAGGACCAGGAGATTGGGCAACCTAGTAACTCCAAAGAGTGTTCGGAAGCTGCGGAGGGCATTACACGCGAAAGCGAAGAATGAAGCTGATTTTCGCTTCTATGCCCTGTACGACAAAATATACCGCGAAGATATTCTGGCGCATGCCTATGCTCAGTGCCGCTCCATCTGCTAAAAAATAAGGCCGTCATATGCCAGCCCGTTCTCGATACGGGTGTAACGGCATTTGTGCGGGTAGAGTTGGCTGGAATTGCATTCAGCAACCTGATCAGGAATGCCTTTCAATACACCGACCGGGGCGAGGTTATCATCCAGCTGTCGAACACCGGGTTTCTTATCCGTGACAGCGGTTGCGGTGTGCCAAGCGATATTCAACAGCATTTATTCGAGCGTTTTGTGCGAGGCTCTGATGACCGGTTGTCTGGTTCCGGCCTCGGTCTGAGTATAGTAAAGCGGGTGTGTGAGCACGTTGGGTGGAAGCTTCAATATCAGGCCCGGCCTGCAGCTGGCTCTGAATTTTCTATCAGCTTCTATCCTGATGAGACACTGGCTTAACCCGAATATAACAGAGCTGCCAGATGCCTGCCTTGATTGCTCCCCTATACTATGGGTAAATATCTATTCCCCGATACACAAACGTCAAAATACAGGCGAACTTGACGGTTTCTTAACATTGATTTAACCGCGAGCTAATAGTTGGCGGTCTATCCTCGTAAAATCCTGCGATCGGCCAAATGGTGAAATGGTTTGCATCCCACGGGCCGTCTGACAGACGCTGATATAGATGCCGTTCCAGTTGCCGTTTGCTGATGGTCCACACCGTTTGCTATCAAAAACCCATCACGCCCGCGGCAGGCTCTTTGCTGGTATGTGTGTGTGCCCTGGCCCCGGTATTTCAAAAATGGACATCTCTGTGATGAAACAACCTAGCTATCTAAAACCCGCAGACGGTTCACTCGATCTGATTGCAGCGTGCTCGATCTCAATTATTGTTCCTGTCTTTAATGAAGAGGAGGTGTTACTGATTTTTCATCAAAGGTTGTTACGTTGTTTGTCGACTCTACAGCGAACGTGGGAAGTGATTTATGTAGACGATGGCAGCAGGGATGCAAGCAACAAGATATTGCGTCAGCTGCATTCAGTAACTCCGCAGATAGGTGTGCTGAGCTTCAGTCGCAACTTCGGCAAAGAAAATGCGATGAGCGCAGGTTTGCGGGAGAGCAATGGTGAAGCAGTGATCATTATCGATGCCGATTTGCAGGATCCACCGGAATTGATTCCCGCCATGATCGACGCCTGGCAAGAGGGGGCTGAGGTGGTCAATATGCAGCGTAGAAAGCGTCATGGCGAGTCTTTGGTGAAGCGGGTAACAGCACACACCTTTTACCGCATCATGAATATGGTCAGCGACGTGGCTGTCCAGCAGGATGTAGGTGACTACCGACTCTTGAGTCGTCGCGTAGTCAACGTACTCAATCATCTGCCAGAAAGTAATCGCTTTATGAAAGGATTATTTGCCTGGGTGGGGTTTCAGCAAATTACGCTGGAGTATGATCGCGATCCAAGGGCGGCAGGAGAAACCAAATGGAATTATTGGAAATTGTGGAATTTTGCGCTTGAGGGAATAACAGGGTTTTCAACAGCGCCGCTTAAAATCGCTAGTTACGCTGGATTTATCAGTGCACTCTCGGCGTTTGTATATGCCACCTATTTTTTGATTAAGACCCTGCTCTTCGGTGAGACAGTGACAGGCTTTCCAACCCTTATTATTACAATTCTATTTCTGGGAGGGCTGCAATTAATGGCCTCCGGGGTTATTGGTGAATACCTGGGACGAATGTTTGTAGAAAGCAAGAATCGGCCATTGTACCTGGTCGAAAAGTACCTGCCACCCGGGCGGGGAAATTTGGGCTTTTCTGATATCGATTCGCAAAGTGCCGTTAATTGATGAGTAAAGAGCATGATTCTTCCCGCCTGTTGCTCGCGGTACTACTTGCCGCATTCGGCTTAAGGCTGTTGTTGCTGGGTGCTTATCCGCTGATGGATACGACCGAAGCGCGATACGCCGAGATTGCGCGAAAAATGTTAGAACTCAATGACTGGATAACGCCCTGGTTCGATTACGATGTGCCCTTCTGGGGCAAGCCCCCATTGTGTTTTTGGGTGACGGCGTTAAGCTTCAAATTATTGGGTATTAACGAATTTGCGGCTCGGTTTCCCCACTATTTGTGTGGTGCCCTGGTCACCTGGATCGTCTGGCGCTGGACCTCGGGCCATGTCTCTCGCCGGCAGGCTGGTTTTACGAGTATTCTTTTAGCCGGCTCGCTGCTTTACTTCCTTTCCTCCGGCCTGGTAATGACCGACATGTGGTTGTTGCTGGGTACCACGCTTTCCATGTTCGGTTTCTGGTCGTCGGTCCAAAATATCCAGACCGGGAACGGCTATCAAAAATGGTTGTTTTTTGTCGGCCTGGCCATTGGCTTGCTGAGCAAAGGGCCTATTGCACTTGTGCTGACAGGTATGCCGGTCGCGGGGTGGATTATTGTCAACGGCAAATACCGCGCCAGCTGGCAATCGCTGCCCTGGGTGCGTGGCAGCTTGCTTACAGTGGCGCTGTGTCTGCCCTGGTATAGTCTGGCTGAAATCAAAACCCCCGGTTTTGCTGAATATTTTGTCATTGGAGAGCACGTCAAGCGTTTTGTTGTACCGGGTTGGCGGGGCGATCTCTATGGGACCGCCCATGATCGGCCGACAGGGTCAATATGGCTGATGCTGCTGCTGGACGGCTTGCCCTGGTCGCTGCTCCTGCCAGCGCTATTTTACTATCTTTGGCGCAAAGGGGAACTGGTCAAACCCGGACCCGGGTCGAAGGAGTGGCGCAGCTACCTGGCTTTGTGGGGACTGATGCCAGCGGTTTTCTTTACCTTTGCCGGCAATATTTTATGGACGTACTTATTGCCTGGTTTTCCGGCGTTGGCGCTATGGGCTTCGCACTGGCTAAATCGACAAAGCGGGGTAAGTGAATCTGCCAAAGTTAAACTGTTAGTCGGTGGAACCATCGCGACATTGGCCTTGACTCTGGCTGCTGTCACCATACTGCTGGCAGGCGGTCAAAGTGAGGTAAATTCGGCTAAATCTCTGGTAGAGCTTTATGAGCAGCAGAAAGTCGGTGATGAGCCGCTGCTGTATGTTGGTGAGAGGCGTTTTTCGGTTGACTTCTACAGTCGGGGCAAGGCGGAGAAAATCGATGAGCGCATTGAATTGGAAACGCGCGTTTCGGCGGCATCGGTGTTTGTCGCAATTGAAAGCGATAAGCTTGAGGCAGTGACAAGCAAAGCCAGCAACGTGCTTACACCCGTTGCAACCAGCGGTGGATATACCTTGTTGCAATCTTTCCCATCCGGGGCTGGCAAATAACGTTTTGACTGCTGATCTTGATTTAGAACCGGTCTACTGTGACCCTGTTAGGCTCGGGTTGGCGTTACAGATGTAAAGTAGCACCTGGCGGATTTGGAACCCCTGCGGTCAGCGTGATGTGCGATAGAAAAGTAAAAACAGTTGCTGTATACATTTATAGCCTTAGCGGAAGCCGGCAGACGAGGCAGGCTCCACCGGTTCTGTGCCAGGCGGCGCTTTGAGCCAGTTGTAGCCATTACGACCCAGCGACTGGCCTATGTTGTACAGCTCCAGCATGGTATTG
>CAWEHR010000006.1:0-351058 GCA_963808975.1 uncultured Gammaproteobacteria bacterium | reverse complement strand
TGCGGTCGTCGCGTAACTGCGAGATTTGCCTACCCATCTGTTCATTACCTTGCTGGCCTATCACCTGGTGCATACGATCCGCACCCAACTGAAGTCTCAAGGCATTCACGATAGCTGGGAGACGATACGCCGCAAGCTGGAAAACCAGCAGCGGATCACGGTAAGCCTCAAGCGAGAGGATGGTAAAACCGTTCACGTCCGCAAAACGACCCGCGCGGAACCCCACCAGAAAGCGATATACGATGCCCTGGGCATTTCTGCCAGACCGGGGAATGTCGAAAAAACCATCATCTGATGCCAAGCCACAAAAAAACAAATATGTAATGCCATAACGGACTTGATCCGAAAGCTATCTATTTGTTTTTTATCATATTGTTGTCAGTGAAATCGAAAGATGGGTTAAGTTCGCGATGAGCTACCCGAAAAGGCAATATCATGCAGCTTTTCACACGACAATTTTTCGATTGTAAATGACCATTACCGGGCCGGCTGGCGGCCTGGTTCGTCGGAGCTGACGCAGGCATTGACGATTCTGGATGCCGCAAAGTTTTCCTGTAAATAAAATTTTCCGAATGCAATCAGCCCATAGCGAAACCAACTCATGACCAGGCGCCCGTGTTTTTACCTTAATGGGGCATCGGTGTTAATGGCGCCACTCACTAACTCGATGAGCCCAGGCGAACCCAATGGCGATAACAGCAACCAATTTTTGAAATTGTGGCGGATCGGTGATGCGGGTATCCTCGAAGCGAAATCCGCGTCCCTTCTCCGGAAGCCAAACAGCGTTTCCACCTCCCAGCGCAAACATTAGCTGAAAATCCTGGCGGCCATAATCACCGGGAGTCGAGTGACTGCAACCTCTCGAAAGCTGTCGTTCGCCCTGGCCTGGCCTCTCAGGCGGTAGGCGACCCTTTTCTGCCATTGATTAAATTGCTCGTCAATTCGATTTCCTGCCTAAATGGATAGGACGGGTTATTTTACCCTTTTCCATGCCGCAAGAAATTCGTGGTTTATAAAAGGCTGATATTTAACAAGCTAGTATTTAGACCTAGAGCCATGGCTCGGTTTTGCTTTGGTCGAGAATATGTAACAAGCTGTAGCACTTTGATATTATAGGACAATTTCGGAATGAAGGTAGAAGTACCTACAACCTATATGGCGACTTACATATGTAGCCATGTCCATATAATCAGCTGTTAGCGCTCAGGATCACGGCCATGCCTAAAAGATTTTACGTTGTGGACCAAAACTATTACCGGGATGATCGCCTGGCGTCAAAGTTGAAAAACGATAAAGATGCACGATTTGTCATTCCGGATGTGGCGTTCATTGAGATGACAAAGTCAAACTCTTGGGAAAGCACAATTCGTCAATCGCTCGAGTTTTTGTCTCAATACCCAAATCGCTGTTATGCTAGCAAATCGGTTCCCGAAATGATGCAGTTCGAGATCCGAACAAGAAAATCAGCTGATGGGTTCATGATTTATCGCGAATTCACACGAGTGGTTAGATCACTACTGAGGGAAATCAAGACGGGCCAAGACGGAAGTGCTTTTGAGCGATTTCGTTCAGAAGTGGAAAGTATTAGAACTGATTTAGCAGAGGAGCAGCTGCAACACGATCTAAACCTTGGTACCCTTTCTGGTCTAGTTGAGATCACTCGTGGCTGTCTTGGAACGAAGGTGCTCAATCTCTTAAGGAAAGGCGAACTGTCAGCTCAGGAAATAGCCGACCTAGCATTAATGAGTGCTCCAAACCTGATGTCATCGTTTTATAGGAGGGTTGACTTTCCAACCCATCGAGTTCCCAGTTTTCTCAAGCGGAAGCCATTGACGTTTAGGGTTATATTGCTGAAGTATTGGCTATCACTTGACTGGGTAGCTCGGGGAGGAATTGAAACGCTTTCTGACAAGAAGGCAACTAATGAATTTATGGACCAAGACTATGTGGTTGCCGCATCATATTTTGATGGAATATTGAGCAACGATGCAAAAGTTAATCGTTCCTTCGAGGCAATTCAATGCATGCTGGTAAGTTGAACGCTAACCAGGGCTTAAACGCGGACCGTTTACTGCGGCGCAGGTTCGGCGGTAAGTGTCCGGCTTCATCGTGCCGCAGCACACGTCCGGTTAAGCCAAACGTCAACGACTCCTACTGGCACAGAGGCGCCGATCAGGCACCGCCAGGAGAGTCAATTTTATCGGCCGCTATACCAGCTATAACGGTCGTTGGCCTAGTATTTTCGCCGCCACTTCCACGGGGGAAATAGCCAGGCCCCAACGCCTCCCGTTCTATGTCCACTTCTATTCTGGCAGCAAATCATAGGTATCATTTTCTTCGACGCAAAACACTTGCAGCGGAGCAAGCCCTTTAGCACGTACCGATGCGCCATCGACAACAACACGTTACCCACAGATCCCACTCACTTGAATAAGGGGTCCGCTTTAAAAATCTGACTCGATGGATTGATCTTCGGCTACCGCGTATAAACTGCGGTGCTCAAAGAGATCGAAGAGTTCAATCACTGGCAATTTGGGTCCCGGTCCTTGAGCTACTCGATTCAGGCTGCCAACTGAAGCCAATCAACCGATTTACGTCTTGTTATTTGCCGCAGCAATAATCTGTGCTCGCTGCTGAATCGCCTTGTGTAGCCGAAGTTTATTCGGCGTAGCTCGCGGGTGCGATTTCACTTCGCCCTGTCGCCTCACCCTATACTCCAGATAATACACGTGCTCATTCGTGCTCTCGTCAAACTGCTGCCCTATTTTCCTCACATTGGATTTCTCCTTATCCTCAAGCCCAAACAAGTTATCCAGCACTGCCACTAATTGATTCCATTGATTCATTGCGATATTCCTCCTTGTTGGTATTTATCATTCGGTACGGCAGTGCTACTCCATGATTGGATCCCCGATAGTTATTTGTCTTTCAACGGGAAATCATTATGGCCAATTCAACGACGCTGTATCGCAAACTGCTCATCGTCATCCCGAATCTCAGAACGGTTAAGAACCACTCCAAACTGGTCGCTGATGGCTATATGGATTTACATTTGGACATCCTTTCTCGCACGAATGATACGGCGAGAATCGCTATCGAACACAACTACCTCCACAGCGGGCTCCACAACGGCGATGTCATCCCTGATCCCGATATGGAGTTACTCGTTGATTTCCAGCACCAGACCGCGCTCGCTGGTAGGTGCTGGATCGCCTCAGGTTTTACAGATGCGATACCGAGATGCCTGCCAGGCGTTCGTAGCCAGGAAGGTCAAACAGCTGCCAGGCACGCTCACACAGTTTCTTGGCTGCCTGCCCGAAAAGTGTTTCATGCAGTTCATCCAGCTCGGCTAGCAGGCGCCGGTCGGCGTCAGTGTACTTGCGGGAAAAGCCATTTCCCGCGCTGGAACCGACTCGCAGTTGCCCGTGCTTTAACCAATTTTGGTCAACCGTTTCACCTGTATCCGCGAGTAACCACTCACATGCACCAGAAAGCTGAGCATGACACCTTTGTCGGGTTTCGGCAGCGTGTGGTAAGCGAACCGGGTGAGGGTGCGACGAATAAAATCGCACCGCTCCGACTTGGTATTCAGGGAGATTTCGACCGACCGGGTGCCTTCGAGAAAGGCTCGTACCTGCGACAGTGTTTTGATGTCGTTATCATTAATGATGGTATTCATCCTTCCATCATGAACGGGGCTCAGGCTATTTCAGTATCATCTCGTATTGGACAAGGCTGGGAATTGTAAAGCGGCAAGTAGAGCCGGTATGCTTGTGTAAAGCAATATCCAAAAAAGACGTCTGGGGCGAATCGGAACATGGCCAATATCTTGCGCAAGCGATCAACCGTAGATAAAAAACCTCGCCGCCTGATACTGCTTGCTTCAGTGATGCTTGCCGTTGGCTGTGCTTCCTACGCGAGTGAAAATTGGGATGAGCTATTCGGCACTGGTGAACCTCGGGAACGCATGGAGACCGCGGATACTGATGCTGGCAAGGTTTACCTGGAGCAGGTGCAACCGATTATTGAGCAGCGCTGTGTCGTCTGTCATGGCTGCTTTGACTCGCCCTGCCAGCTCAATCTAGCTTCACCCGAGGGTATCGACCGTGGCGCCAGCAAAGCCAAGGTATACAGTGGCGGTCGTTTATCCAAGGCGCCGTTGTCACGATTATTCGAAGATACCCAAGCCACCACTGAATGGCGAAACCGGGGCTTTTATCCGGTGCTGAATGAACACAAGCAAAGCGAAAAGGCCAATCTTCAGGCCAGCTTAATGCATCATATGCTGCAGCTCAAACGCGATAACCCCTTGCCTGGAGACGCCGTACTAGGTGATTCATTCGATTTTGATTTGAATCGCGAACAGCAGTGCCCCAAGCCAAAAGAGATCAACCGGTTTGTAGCAAAGTATCCGCTGTGGGGTATGCCCTATGGTTTACCTGGCTTGTCCGATTCCGATTTCAAAACCCTGGAGCAGTGGCTGGAGCAGGGTGCTCGCATGGCCTTGCCGCCGATGTACTCAGCGGCCACGCGGGCCGAGGTAGATCGCTGGGAGGCATTTCTTAATGGCGACAGCTTGAAGCAACAATTGATGAGCCGCTACATCTACGAACACTGGTTTCTGGCTCACCTGTATTTTTCGGCCCTTGGCGATGGTGAGTTCTTCCGGCTGGTACGTTCCGCAACTCCACCCGGCGAGCCGATTGAAGTCATCGCTACCCGGCGGCCCTACGACGATCCCGATGTGGACCGGGTCTACTACCGTTTCTGGCGTGATCACAGCACTGTGCTCGACAAAACCCACATGCCCTACGCGCTCGATGATAGGCGCCTGGATTGGCTAAATACGCTATTCCTGCAGCCGGGTTACAAGGTTGACACGCTGCCTTCCTATGCCCCGGAAGTGGCGTCCAATGCATTTATCATCTTCAAGCCTATACCGGTGGCAAGTCGCTGGCAGTTTTTGCTGGAGGAGGCTCAATTTACAATAATGAATTATATTAAGGGGCCTGTTTGTCGAGGGCAGACAGCCTTGAGTGTGATTCGCGACAACTTTTGGGTCATCTTTGAGAATCCGGAATTAACCGAGGTTTATTCCGAGGAGATAACAGAGTTTCTGAGTCAGCAGCAGCAAAATTTAAGTATCCCATCGGAGGCGGGTAGCAAGGCCGCACCGGTGGCTACCTGGAGCAAGTACTCGAAGTTGCAGGGCGCCTACTTGAAGGCCAAGTCAGATTTGATGAGCGAGGGCTTTCCCGACGGCAGGGATTTAACCCTGGATATAATCTGGGACGGCGAGGGTTATAACCAGAACGCAGCGTTGACTGTGTTCAGGCATTTTGACAGTGCGTCGGTGGTCAAGGGCCTGGTAGGCCCTGAGCCCAAGACCGCCTGGTTGATCAGTTATCCAGTTTTAGAGCGCATCCACTACCTGCTGGTCGCCGGCTTTGATGTCTTTGGCAACGTCGGGCATCAGCTTACCACCCGCCTGTATATGGATTTTCTGCGCATGGAGGGGGAGTTCAATTTTCTCGCCTTATTGCCTCCGGATATCCGCCGTGAGGAAAGCCGCAAATGGTACGAGGGTGCAAGCAAGAAGCAACAGTCTTATGTCTACGGCGAACGCGCAGATTTCAACAAGCCGACCGGCATTAACTACCAGACTGATGACCCGAAGCATGAACTGTTCGGCATGATCAAGGAAAAGCTTGCCCCGGTGCTGAATCACTCCTATGAACTGAATCAGCCGGGGGTGCCTGCATTCCAGCGTGAGTCACTACAAGAGCTGCAGGCACTGCAAGGTCGGCCCCTGCAGGTGTTGCCTGAGGTGGTGTTTCTCAATGTGCGGTCTGGTGTGGGCACGGATAACTACTATACGGTGTTGCGCAATGTAGCGCATAGCAACGTGACCAGCCTGTTCAAGGAATCGAGCGCTCTGGTGCCGGAAGAGGATACTCTTAGCGTAGTGAATGGTTTTATTGGCTCCTATCCCAGCGCTTACTGGCAGGTAAAGGAAAAGGATTTGCCCGCGATGGTGGCGAAGTTGTCGACCCTGACCGATGAGGCATCCTATGCCGGCTTTGTGGAGCGCTACGGTATTCGCCGCACGTCGCCTGAGTTTTGGCAACATAGTGACAAGGTGATGGCCGCCCACCGCAGGGCAAACCCGATAGACAACGGGCTACTCGATTACAACAGGCTGGAAAACCGATAAGCGAGTGATTGCATATCGGGCACGCAGGGTGTGTCGAGTCTGCAAGGGTGCAAAGTTTTCGCCTGAAGCGGGTATTGAAATTGGGCAACATCTGGGTCGATGCAGTTACGGCCCAAGCGAGACCTGAGAGCGTTGCCCGGGGCTGGTCATGATGATCGTCTAGACGTCGAGCCGCTGCCTTGAAGAGCGGGTGTCGTACCACCGAATCTGCTATGGGCTTGATGAAGAGCGTTGGGTTGAAAGCCGATACGTGGATATTGTTCAATCTTGGCAGGCAGCTGGTCGGGGCACCGTATTACCGTGATCCGGGTCAGTGCGCTTAAGCGCGGTTGCTATTTACGGGCGCAGCGGCGCAGTCCCTTCGCCAGCACCCATCCCTACGGGCTTCGCTATAAGGGCCTGCTTCTGGAGCGCCGAAAAGCATTAGCCTTGCCGTTTGATTTCAGCAGCCTGGGCTGCTGTTGTTCTGGTTGCGGCACCAGCCGGTTTTGCACCACAGCCGGTATAAGCAGGATAAAGCACACAGTCGCTACGGTCTACACCCACTGAACTGCCGTCGATGAGCCCCTTTCCTACTAAAACTGACATTGCCCTCCGTGGATATTCCCGGAAAAGTTGCGCCCGATAGATTCATTACACCGGCAGTCAATACAGATCATCGTTTACTGTATACGCTTCACGGACGCTCGCGCCCCTATCGACGACCTCAAGTTATACCAGGTACTTGTTAGATAGAGCCATATTCCGCCGTTATTGAGTGTCGAACTTAAGACGACAGTGTTTGTGCCAGCGCTCTCAGAAGTTTCGCTCCATCTCCATGCCAGGCACTTCCATGCATACAGGCCAGTGTTTTTGGCGAGGTGGCGGCCAGGCTCTCTAGCAGGACACCCGCATTACTGGTATGGGAGAAGTAATCCATTCGGTGGCGAAATTCTTCGCTTGGCCCAAGAATATCTGATTCGGTAATGGCTGGATTATTGGCGCCGCCTTGGGTAAACAAATCCCCGCATAGCAAGGTTTTTGTCTTGTCCTCAGTCAAAAAGCCACAGTCCCATGCATGGGGCATATGTGGTGCATCGATCCAGCGTACCAGGTGATCGCCTAAGGACATTTCTTCGCCATCGCATAGAGTACGGGGCTTCCGGTCTGCCAGGTCCTCTATCGATACCATTGCGGCGATGGAACCGCAGACAGGAACCGCCTGTGGTGCTGCGGCCAACCATTGGTTGAGCGATCCGCACTCGTCCGCCTCCACATGGGAGAAGGCGATGTAGCGTATATCTTCCACCGGGAGCACAGTCTTGACCGCTTCGTGAACCAGTGCAAACATTTTTCTGGGGCCAGTATGGAATAGCAATGATTCCTCGTCGCGGATGATGAATTGGTTGAATGAGAAACCAAGGCCATTTTCGAACATAACCGGTGTGTTAATGCGATAAATTCGATCGGAAATTTCTTCAACGTTGGTGCCGGAACCACGGTTTGTTATCGTCATGATGCTTCTCCGCATGCTGTTTTTTACCTCTACACTTTATACCGCTATTAGAGCGGGCTGCAGGAACTAAAAATGCTAATGAGGCCAGCGGTGAAAACATTTAGTTATTTAAAGTCGCGCAAAAACCCGATACGTCTGTCCGTGGTTGGCACAGAGCCCCAGTTAGCTGCTGCTGTCACATAAATTCTCATACGAGCCGAAGTTGAACTTGTCGAGGTTCTTCCGGTAGTTCCGTTGGATCGCCTCTCAGCAGCGGCAGCAGATCCCGACGCTCAAACAAATTGAGCTGAAGCAGGCGAATCATTTGCTGAAGACTTCGGTCAATACGACTGCTGAATTTAATCCAAGCCAGCAGCAGATAGGCACACATCGCAAACCATATTTGGGTCAGCACCGCATTTTTGGAAGTACCGACAAAGGACTTGATCTTCAGGTTTTGCTTGATGCATTTGAAAAACAACTCGATCTGCCAGCGAGATTTGTAGATGTCGGCAATGGTCTTCGCTGCTAAGAGAAAGTTGTTAGTAACAAACACGTAGTGCTTTCCCGTTTCAGGATCGCGGTAACCAATGCGACGCAACGGAATCGGGCAGGCACCGGCCCTGGCACCGGTGATGAGAATGGTCTGGTCACAGGTCAATTCCTTGGCTTTGTGGACATCGCGCCGTTCAATAACGCGCTAAGTGGCGTTGCGCTTTTGCCGAATGACAAAGAAAATACCCTTGTCATTCAGCGCGTTAAACCACGTGTAGTCCGTATAGGCGCGATCCATGACGACGATGCTGTCTTTCGGTAATTTTAGGGTGCGCCCAATGGTGACATCGTGAGACTTACCGTCGGTGACAGTCACAAAACTGGGTAGCAGGCCGTCGTGATCGAGGCCGACGTGAAGTTTAACGGCACCTTTGGTGCTGCGGAATTTCGCCCAGGGAAATACCGATAGGCACAGGTCGATCGTCGAGGCATCAAGGAAGTAGAGCTTATTTTTGAAGCGAAAGCCATGTCTCGGGGCGACTCCCTGGCAGCGAGATAAGAGTTTATGAAACAGTGCCTCGTAGAGCGTATAGGGCTGGTTCTCGTTCACCCGAGCCAGTGAGGTGCGCGTTACCCGAGCGCTACCGAGGAGGTAGAGCTTGGCAGTTTGGGCCAATAGATTGCAGACGATATCGCGAAGGCTGGAGCGACCAGCGAACTGGGCCAGGGTTAGGGCCACGAACTGCGACCAGCGCGACATTTTGCGCAATTTCTGGCCTTGGTGGTGCCGATTAGCGAGGGCCTCGAACTCATGTCGCGGTATAAATTTTAGCAATTGAGCAAATACCGTAATATGATGCTCCAAGGTCTGAGTATCCCTGTTTTTTGTAATGTTTGCTAGCGCATCCATCGTATCAACTTGGTGAGATCCAGGCCTTTTTTGCGTCAGTATTATGGGACAGCAGTAATCTGTCATATAAGGTGCAAAATATCGGGTGGGAGTGATCCCAGGGTCATAGTTTTGCCGCCCGTATGATTCTTCCGCGGGCCAGTGCGAAACCTGGTGGCGCAGACTGAGCAAGCGAGGGAACCGCATGAACGCGCTAGAAACGGCCTTACTCACGATACTTGTCGGCCTGCTCTATGGCTGCAGTCACCCCATTGAAATCGTCGGCGAAGGCGACGTGTACTCGGCTACCGGCACGCGCAATTGCCTCTACGAAGAATTCCTTGCTGGTGCAGAAAACTGCAGCAAAAACTTTGTGGTGCATGAGTATATTGAGACCTACTACGCCGTTCCGAGAGAAGGCTGGAAATTTGAAGAATGGTCGAACTACAGTCACTGTGCCGAGACTGGCAATGAGTGCGGGTTCGATATACCCGCCGATTGGGTGAAAAGCTTCTGGTTACAAACGGTACCGCCACTGGTCGCCGTGTTTACCAAAACCGCGCCGCCACCACCCGAACCCATCGCCGTGTATAGCTACGCTCTGGATGCGGTCGGTGGTCTGTTAAATCCCCAAGTACTCGAAGGTGCACACCTGCAACGCAGGTCTGTATATTTCAGCTTTACCGGGGAGTACAGCAAAACCACTTTCTGGTGCTGCGAGGTGCCCGACGGCGACGAGCCACATATGCCCTCGGTGACAGACGATACAGCACCCTTTGTACTGCGGGTCGATACCGGCGCGCTACCCGACGCAGGTGCGTCACGGCGAGAGCTTTACGCGACGCTTTTCAACAGCAGCGGCAATTACACCGAGCACTATGCCTACTGGACGCTGGAGCCACCGCCCGAGTCGCCCCTGATCTTCAATGACGGTGAATTGCATACTATTGATTACACCATTTGGCCGCAGGTAGAGGTGGCGGGTTTCTCTACTCTCAAGCTCGTTGACGGATCCGATTTATCCCGGGTTTCACTGCTATTGGGCGCGCTGGGAATGAATGGTGGCAAGCTGGATGAATTGATTGTGTCTGATACTGCTTTTGGATTGAATTTCGAAATCGATGGGGGTGAGCTAGGCAGTATCCATGTCCTGAGAGGTTCAGGAGTCATCAATGGCGGGGTAGTTGGCAGAATCGATACACACGATTTTTGTGGCATGACTATTTCTGGCGGGACGATTGGCCCCATGGAATTGGATGGCTGCACAGTGAACGTCACTGGCGGTCATTTCGATGGCACGATAGCAATTGATAGTAACAGCAACATGACGGTCAGCGGGGGACAGTTCAATGCGGCATTCAGTATTTTGGTTGACCTGGGGCATGGTAACGCATTGAGCTTTTATGGCGATCTGGAGCTGAAGGTGCTGGAGTATGGGCCAGGCTATGCCAGGTTTGGCATCATCGGCACCCTGCGTGATGGAACGTATCTTTCCCAAACTATCAGCGCGGTATGCGCCCCTGGTGCTACCGATGCTGACCCCTGCCCGGGAGTCAATATCAGCGTTTCTTCTTGAAGTTGGCCGCTAGATTCCAAGTGGGGCAATTTCGTTTGACGCTGTGCTCGAAACTCAAGCCCAATCTGTTTTCCTGCGACCTCTCCGCCGCATCCGCCTGTTCGATTCACCTGATGCCTCGAACAGTTGCGTAGTCAGCGCGGACCCATAAGGGTTCCTTCTATCCTCATGAGACTCCCTTCGGTCATCATGGTCCTTGAATCGACACTCACATTGAGCTGGGTCACACCCTGGCAAAGGCAGTTTTGGCGCCTCGTTAACAAGATACTTTTCCCCGGCGACGCGTTGCGCGGCCTCACATGAATTATTTCCTGGTTCGATAGATAGAGCTGCGTATACGTTGCGTGAGTTAATTTTTCCATCGCGCTTGCTATCAGAAATAGACTTGCCTGAGCGACCGCGATTCTTGCCACTTACTTTATTGGCACGCAGTTTAAGGAAAACGGCCGACGCAGCGAACACAGCGCCCGCAAGTACTGTCAAGGCAGTGGCTTCCAAAGGTCTCTCTCCTGTACCGCCCAGGGTATATTTCATCAATGACTAAATTTAACGTAACCACAAGCGGTAGAAGAAGCAATCAAACAGCATCCTGTTTGTCAGAGTCTGTGAGCTTCAGCACAGTGTGCGAACGCAGAACCCAACAACCACCAGACCAGGGGTGGGCTTTGAAATAGTTGTAGTGTAGGAAAATTCGCACCGTACCACCTCGCGGATATGGCAGCCCGGAGGCCTTTCACAATTGCCAGTGCCAGTGTATTGTCGCCCTGATTTAGAGGCCAACTCGTGGCGCTCGCTTACGGGTGTGACAGTCGCCGTGCAATGGTGGCTGTCGCGGCCATTTCTTAGCTTTTATACGCATTGTGGAATCCAGTTGGATAGTAAGTCGACTCAGGCAAGCTGGTACGTGATTGTTAACCCCGCAAGCGGTGGCGCCAAGTGCGCCATTAACCGTTGCAAGATAGATCGCGTACTGACCGCAAAGGACATCGACTATGAACTGCACCAGACGGCAAAAACAGGTGATGCGGAGGAATTGGCTGAGAAGGCGGCTCTCAGTGGTGTTCGGCATATCCTGATTGCGGGTGGCGACGGGACGCTACACGAAGTGGTTAATGGCTTGATGGCGGCAGGGGCTTCGCTGTCTGCGGACATTACTATTGGTATTCTTCCCCTTGGAACAGGCAACGACTGGGCACGGACTCTCGGCGTGCCTCTGCGTCTTGAGGCGGCGTGCGAGTTATTGAAAACCGGGCTGCCTGTGGCCTGTGATTTGGGGGAAGTGGCTTGTATTAAAGATGGTCAGGTGGCCACGGCTTACTTCGTCAACATCGCTGGCGTTGGCATTGATGCTCACATCGTTCGCCTTTTACAAGACCAGTCTCCTGGGCGCATGCAATACTGGATTGGTTTGCTCAAAGCCTGTCGATCCTTTCAGGCGCCACAGCTGCAGGTTTACGCCGATGGGTGGCAGCATTGCGGTCGGACACTGGGGGCCTTTGTCTGTATCGGACGCTTTCTTGCCGGCGGAATGCGAATTGCCCCGCAGGCAAATTATCATGATGGGCTGTTCGAGATGACGGTTATCGATAACCTGCGACCGCTGGAAATCCTTATGCACATCCCGATGCTCCTGTTCGGGAATTTGGCCAGCAGTGGCAAGGTGCGCACAACCCAGGCGAGGTCGGTAACTGTTGAAGGTGACGGACTTATCCAGGCTGATGGGGAAATAATGGGACACCTACCCGCTACGTTTCGGGCAATCCCGGATGCTATCAGGGTATTGGTAGACCGACGGCGCACCCCCGATCAGTTGTAAACCTTGGCCGCCAACCAGTTGCCCAGCAATGCAGCATCTGAAAAGCCTGGTAGTTTCGCGATCGTGCTGTCGACGCGGCGCGCAGCAACCCGCCCTTCTTTACCGTCGAAAAGGCAGCGAGACACCCAACGAGCCAATTCGTCCGGTTGGTGTGCTGCACCCACAGGAGTATACAGCCTGTCCATAATGGCTCTGGCGATTCGCGCAACACCGGGGCGCGCCAGTCGACTTTCGGCTTGCCACATATAAAAAGAAAAGTGACGCGCCTCGTCATAAATGATTCGGCGCAGCAGGATACCAAGTTCGGGATGATCAGTCATGCTCGCCAGGCGGCGATAGGCGTGAATGGTCGTACACTCATGCACCGCGCCCCAGGCCATGTGCAAAGCCAGAAAGTCCTTCCAGACAGCCGCCATTATCGTGGTGGTGGTGCGATCAATATGGTCCATGAAGGTTGTTCGTTTGCGGGTACGCTCGGGCACCCGGTGACCTGCGCTCTCAAGAAACTTGGCCAACGCCCGGCCATGCATGCCTTCCTCATACAGCCAACACACCAGAAAAGTACCTACGATGTCGTCATTTACCGCCCTTTGCGAAAATATCGTACGTGGAAAAACCACAGTATGACTCTCTACATCCTGCATATAGGTCAGTATACCCAGAACTTCCTCTGAAATCGGGTGGTCGGCAACAGCGTCCCAGTTAATATCATCCAGCATAATGGGCGCAGAGCCTGACATAAAGCGACGGAACTCGGGTGGTTCCTCGGCAAGACAGACGCCATTGCCGCCTACTGCTTTCTCCGTCGGGCAGGACATATCTTCTTCAGCAAAAAGGTTCATGCAACCTCTCCATGTTCAAGTCCCCGGCTTTCGATCAATATGAGTACCGACGGGACATCGCGAGCCCCCAGGGCGGGTACATCTCTGGGGGTATAGAAGGTATAGACGCCCCGCCCTAATCTGCACCAGAGGCTAGAGTCCGTCAAGGGCAACAAGCTTAAGGCGTTATGATCCAGGAGCTATTTTCAATTACAGGAGATGCTGCTATGAACACCTGGCTTTCGACCCCATTCTTGTCCTTTTGCAGTTGCTCCGAATGAAGGTCGAGCTGATTTTCACCAGCTTTGGCTTGAACTGAAAAGGATGGGCGGCTGACCCTCGAACGGTGTTCCGCCAGGCTCGCAATGTAGACGGGAAATGTTAATCGAAAAGCCTCATTAGTACGACAGTTCGCTGCCTTGTAAATACTTTTAAATTGGATATTGCGCCCACGAAAATCGTGCTAATGTTTTCCTAGCGCGGCGGTTCGGCTGTCGCCTTGAGAGTGCTGCTACTATGGTGTTGCCCAATCGGGTTATGCCCGTCCTTCTCGCCGGAATTTGCACCCTGGCTTCTTGTGGTGACTCCCACCTCACATCCAACATTGCTGCACCCCAGCCCGAAAACCCGTACGTGGCCGTCTTTCAGGCGCGATGCTGTGATGGCGACGACTATAACGATCAAACCTCCCTATTATACAAGGTGGATCGTCAGGGTGAGATTACGCCCTTGCCGGATAACCCGAAACCGGGTACGGCGATAGCTGGGCTCACAGCTTCCCCGGATGGTCGCTATATTGCTTATTGGCAAGGCCCTCGCCCCGACGAGCCTGCGGGGGCAACCCCGGATGCCAAATTGGTTATTGATAGTGTGGACGCCACTAATGGTGTGCAGGATTTCCCTGTCGTAGCCACCGCGGCCGCCCGTGAAGTGCAGTTCGATTATTATTATGAATTGTATGTCCACGATTTTCAGGCATCCCAAACCCAACGGATCGCTCCTCGAATAGCATCAGAGCGTTATGTAGGGATAGCGTTCTCCTGGGTTTCCGGTGAGAACCTGCTGGAGTACATCGGGATAAACGGCGACAAGCGCGTATTGATGCTGACCGACCCGGTCACCCAGCGCAGCGTGCTGATAGGCGAGTTCGATGGAGCAGCGCGCAGCTATTGGCGAATTTGGCGATCTGCATCGGAGGTATTGTGGAAGAGCTGCGAGGGCATTGACCTGGGAGAGCTGGATGCACAGTGGGTTGTCACCAACAGCAAGTTACTGGAGGTGATTTTCACTGACCCCTACCAATGTCGACCGTTTGATGCGAATCAGAAATTTGCAGTTATTGACGTGTACAACCCCACTATTCCGGCATATGGGAAGTTTCTGTATGACTTTGAAGGCAAGCGAAGGGTAAAGCTGGAAGCCGAAGATGGCAGTCGGGTTGGGAGCGTCATCTTGTTGGGGTCAGAGTAGCGCAGGCAGGTTGATGGCCCATGAGCCACCCAATTTCGTCTGCAATACAAAAGAAAATATAAGAATATCAGGGAGGTAGGCCTTTATGAAAATTACTGGATTCGTTTTAGGGCTCTTTGTTCTCTTAGCCTGGGGATGCGGTGGCGGTGGCGGTGGCGGCGGTGACGAGCAACCATCCGGGGCAGTCGATATCACTTATGCGTTGGGGTGTTCCGTTAGTATGGAAGGAGGAATTGGTTGGATCGAAATTCCTGCCAATTGTGGCGTAACAGGAATTTTGGGCGGCAGTTTCGAGACCGACCAAAGCGTTATCCATTTATCCGGCACTTCGTTTCCACCAGAGTCAGATAACTGTTCCAACCCGGAACTTACATTGGGCGGCCCGCCTTGCATACCGCTGTTTCCCGGCAGTAACGTGCAGTGGGAAAACCTGAGGAATGGTGTAAGTGGATCAGGTTCAAGCGGCTATCAGAGAATAGTATTTCTGGACCCAATCTGGACCACTTTTTTTGCGAGGTCTGATTCCGCCGGCTGGAGCACTCGCAATGAATCATACCTTGCTGGCATTCCGCTCGAATTAGGGGCCAACACTATCCGGGTATCTGTAAGCGATTCGAACAATAGTGGAGCCAGCGAGATCACCGTTACCCGTGTAACTGACGTAACACCACCCTCCGTACATAGCGTTGACCCTGAACCTGACGGAATCTATGGCTTTCGTGTGGTCGTTTATTTTACCGAGCAACTGGACCTTGACAGTACTACCAACGCCCTGCAAGTGGCTGATAGCAATGGGCAGCCAGTTTCTGGACTGCCCGTGTACGACGCCCGTTATCTCACCTTGATATGGCAGCCCGCACAGGCTTTAAGCCGCGGTGCCGCTTACACTGCGCGGCTATCAGGTGTCGCAGACATAAGCGGAAACACGATGATCGACGCTTATGAGTGGTCTTTTACGGTGAACTGAAAAGTGGGGGTCTATGTGCTTGCTTATCACCATAATGCAAAGGAGATATGCGTGAAATCGCTACGATCTATTCCCGCTTCTGTTACTGGCCGCTTGCGGCACTGCAGAACACAGTGTCCGAGTGGAAGACCCACTAGCCTTCGGGGTTGACACGAAGGTATTGGTAGGAGAAGTGGCCAATAAGACCGGAGAATCCTTCGCTATCGAGGCTATGCAAAGGGATGCCATGGTTGACGAGCTTGCAAAAAAGAAGTTGCTTGGGCAGCAAGGGGCCCCCGACCTGGTTACCAAGAATGTAAATATCATTGAGTACCGAAAGGGCGATGCATTCAAGCGCTGGCTGTTGCCGGGTTATGGCTCCACGGTCCTGGTTGTTGAAGCAACGCTGCTGGATGCCGAGGGAAATGTTGATGCCACGGCACAGGCAAATCGTTCGGTGGATGCCGGTGGTGGCTACACGATAGGCGCCTGGAAAGAGATCTTCGAAGACGTGGCTGCTGACCTGGTGGCTGACCTGAAGGTCAATAGTACGGGAGTCAAAACAGACTAGAGTCGAAATGACCGACCCATAGTTCGGCTCGGTTTGTGGCACTGGTTTGTGTGACCAGCATATTGCGGAGATGCGCGTGGGGAGGAATCTTGACGTCGCGTGCAGTGTCTTCAATTTGGCGTTAATTTAGGACGCCCACGAAATCACATGTCAGTACAGTGCCACCCTGTGGCAATGGCGCTCATTGCAGTCATGTGCAAATCGGCTGCAAATTCATGGATGTCCCGTATTTCCGCCGTATTTCCGGGTGCCGAATTGTTAGGGAAGGCGCGCGCCGCGGTGTTAGGGTCGCCAAGCGGCCGGACATCACAGGCTACCGAAACTAGACAGTAGTCGCAGCGACGAAACGAATCTGCAATCAAGCTGGATTGCGAGCCGATATCACCCACGACGATGTTGGCGCCCAGATTCCCATGTCGTCCCGCTCCTGGCTCTCGAAGTAAGCGCGCATCTCGCTTTCGATCATCGGGCGCTTGGCCTCGGCGAGTTCCTTTCCTGCCTCGCGAAAGACCTCGCCGCCTGGGCCGATTGCTAATGCGAATGCAATGCATTCTTCCGGGGTAGTCCCGATCATGATTTTTTCGTCCACGCGGGTGAAAGTTACGTCCTCGTAGCCCGCGCTCTTCATCATATTAGCGGCCGTATCCCGATTACCCATCGAGAATGGGCCAGGCCCACAAGTTTCGGCGTCATCGCCGGGTGGAGGGAGGTGTCTAAGAGTAATATCCTTTGCTTTCTGCCATGCCGGATTGTCTTCACGTCGACGCCAGACGATATGCGTCATCTGCCCACCCGGCTTGAGCGCCAGACGCATGCGACGAAGTGCCGCCACCGGGTTAGTAAAGAACATCGTGCCAAAACGTGCGACTACATAGTCGAACTCATTTTCAGGCAGTGCGACTTCGGCATCGCCGCGGGAGAACTCGACGTGGGACAGTCCTTTTTCGGCTGCGTCCTTTCTGGCTTCGTCCAAGAACGCGTCGACGCAATCGATGCCGACCACGCGCCCATCGGGACCGACAATCTCAGCCAATTGCAACGACATATCTCCCCATCCGCAACCGACGTCGAGCACCGACATTCCTTTTTCCACGGGCAGGCTTGGTATCACTGCCGCAGAATGGCGGGATAGCCCGCCCTGGAGGATGTGCCGGTACTGGGTGAACTTCGGCTCTAGAACCGAGTTCCAGAACTTGACAAAGTCAGAGTCGCTTTCGTTGTCCAATGCCATGTTTTCCACCCCTCTTTTTTCTGTACGATATCACAGGTGTTGTGGCTTGCCCAATTCGCCCTAACACAGACTCGAATCAGCTAATTAAGAGCTATTCAAGGACCCCCACGAAATCCCATGTCAGTACTGTGCCACCCTGTGGTAATGGCGCTGATTGCAGGCCAAGCCCTGCCCCCTCAAGCCAACAGGGCAACTGCACCGGCTTTCGGTCAAGCTGCAGTAATGCATGCCGCTGCCTATACTCGTACAGGGGTAACTGTTAGAGTTATACCAGTACAGATCTTGGCAGTACTGCAGTCGATTGCCCGTTCAATAATTGCCCGTTCAATAAGAACCGCTATAAGGGGGAGTGATGGAGTACCTGACGTCGCTCTATGATAGTTTTGCATTCGAGACCATAGACTGGGAGCTTACGCTTCGCATAGTCATACAGGTGCTGTTGCTCGCCGCATCTGCCGTTTTTTCCGGCTCGGAAACCGCCCTCTTTTCCCTCAGCCGCATCGACCTGCAAAAATTGCGGCAGTCCGGAAATAAACAATCGGACACTATCCACGCGATGCTGGACGAGCCCCGTCGGCTGATCATCTCGATTCTCTGCGGCAATGAACTGGTGAATATCGCCTCTGCGGTCAATATGGCCGGTATTCTGCTCCTGTTGTTTGGGGAAAGGGATATAACCTGGATCAATATTGCCATTATGGTTCCCCTGCTGTTGCTGATAGGCGAGGTGACGCCCAAAACCATTGCGGTGAATTTCCCGGTTAAATTTACCACCGGGCTCAGCGCCCGCGTCCTGCCGCGCTGGATTACGATTATCACCCCGCTGCGCGAAGCGGTGCGGGTAGTGGCCGACCGTATAACCACGTTCATCGTCGGCGACGCGGTCAACAGGCAGAACATACTGCATCCGGACGAGTTGAAGACGCTGCTCGAGGAGAGCGAGGAGACGGGCGTTATCGATGCAACCGAGCGGGTTCTCATTGACAATGTGCTGGAGGCGTCGGAGACCGATATCTCCCGCATCATGACACCCAGCCCGCGCATCAATTTTCTCGATGCAAGCCTGCCGGTGACCGAGTTGCTGAATCTGTTTCGTCAATACCGGCATCCTCGAATTCCGGTTTTCCAGGGTCACTGGGATAACGTTATCGGGTTTCTGCATTCCGAAGATATGCTGAGGCTAACCCGGGGCGGTAAGGATATTGCGACTGCGACCCTGGACTCCATCATCAAGCCTGCACATTTTGTCCCACCCACCAAGAAAGTCGATGAGATGTTCGACTATTTCCAACGCTACAACACGAGGGTAGCGATCATTTTGGGCGAATTTGGTGAAGTCCTTGGAATTGTGACCATGAAGGATGTGGTCAAGTTTATCTTTGGCGAAATATCCGGACGCATGATGGAGCAGGACTATTACAAGTCACAGGACGATAACAGCTACATCGTTCCCGGGGAAATGCGGCTCACCGATTTCTACAATCTGACCAACTTCGATATCGAGGATCCGGTCATGACAACCATTGGCGGTGTCGCATTCCGGCTTTTCGACAGCCTGCCGAAGGTTGGTGACAGGGTGACTTACGCGGAATATGAGTTTATTGCCCGGGAAGTGCAGGGTCTGCGCATCAGTAAGCTTCAGGTTGGAAAAATAACAGCAGGCGATAACCCGAAGCACGAGGATCCAGCTCTGCCCACTCCTGAGTTAGAGTTAGAGTCAGAACAAGAAACATCACCGCACCGAGAAGCAGCAGCGGGGGGGCTGGTCGATTGCCCGGCGCAGCAGCCATCGGCAGCAGCCAATGAAACGGAGCCAACGCTCCACGAGACCAGCGCATCGACACTAGAAAAGACAGCCCGGACGCGGTCCCAAGATCGGGGGACTGAGTAATGGATATGGATACGGCACTGATTCTCGAGCTACTGGTGATCCTGGTATTCCTCCTGCTTAAGGGGTTCTTCTCCGGCTCGGAAATAGCCATGGTGAACTCTGATAAGCTCAAGCTGAGGCACCAGGCGAAGAAAGGCAACCGGGGGGCTGCCCTGGTACTTAAAATGTTCAAGAAACCCGACGTGATTCTGGGAACGACATTGGTGGGAACCAATATCGCTACGGTTACCATATCCACGCTGGGTGCCCTCCTGTTTATCGATTTATTTGGCAAGAGCGGCGATCTAATTTCAGTTCTGGTATTGACGCCGGTCCTGCTCATTTTGGGAGAAGTCGTCCCAAAGAGTATTTTTCAGCAGAATGCCGATACCCTGGTGACCCGCCTCATCTACGGCCTGCGATTTTTCTCCTATCTGTTCTATCCCGTTATCTTCATATTCAGCCGGATAGCGCGCTTTTTCGCGCGTATAGTCGGGGGCGGCTCGATTCCCCAGAATATGTTCATCACCCGGGAAGAATTGCGAGTACTGCTGGATATCTCGGAGTCGACAACGAATACTTCGAAAATCGATAAAAAGAGAATCCGCAGAATTATCCGTTTTGGCGATACCACCGTAGGTGAGGCAATGATCCCGCTGGCTGATGTCATCGGATTCAATCAGTTGCGCGATATGAAAGAGGCGATCCATATTGTCATGCGCTACGGCTATAATCGGCTGCCGGTTTACCAGGGCAATATAACCAACGTGAAAGGTGTCCTGACCCTGAGCACCTGGGATCTGATGATACCGGACCTGGAAGACCAGCCACTGGAAAATTATATTAAACCCGCCCTTTACCTGTCACCGAAGCAGACGATAGATCGTGCCTTGCCCCAACTGCAGGCGCGGGAGGACCACCTCGCCGTGGTGGTGGATGAGTTTGGTTCCGCCATCGGCATATTGACTATGGAAGACGTGTTCGAAGAGGTCGTTGGAGAAATCGATGTCGGTTACGATTTCGATGAATACCAGCCCAAGCGTCGTCTCTATATCGAGCATGAAAACCAAAACTCACACCTGATGAGCGGACGCATGCCGATCTCGGAGGTTAACGACAACCTCCATACGGAATTCCCGGTAACCGAGGCACACACGATCGGCGGATTTGTCGTCAGCCGGCTGCGGCGTATTGCAAGGGAGGGTGACTCGATTGAGGAAGAGGGCTATCGGGTTACGGTACTTGAGTCGGATGAGCGCTCGGTAATCAAGGTTCGGGTTGAACGCGTTGGCCGCTAGCGGGTGCCGGGGATTTTGCTTTGCTGGCCAGGGTGATAACGGTGCCCCGGCCAGTTAACCGGCAAGCAAAACAGGGTGCGCTGTTGCGACCGCCCTGCTCAATGCGCAGGGGAATGTTCTGCAGAGTGCGAATAGTTTACTAACGATTCATGCAACCGGGACTGAACGGCCAAAGGCCTTTTCGCTTGACAGCCCGGGCCAGTTCTAACATAAACCTAGTTCACGCTCAGGAGGGCCGGGCAATGACTCCGATATCCACTCGCCACAACACACTTCGTCTTTGGTCACCTATTGCGCTGCTCGCGCTCGCCATGAGCGGCCCGCTACCAGCGCTCGCCGCCAAGGGTGGGGGCGGCAAGCCGGCTGCCAGCTACAGTATCACGGGCACGGTAGCCGGGCTGCTTAGCGGCGAAAGTGTCGAGCTGAGAAATAATGGCACTGACAGCCAGACACTGAACGCCAACGGAACTTTTGAATTCAGCGACCTGAGCAAAGGGGAAGCCTACGATATCACCGCCACAGGCAATCCGGGAGGCGTCAGTTGCGCAGTAGTCAATGGCGCTGGCCAGATCAACAGGTCCGACGTCACCAACGTAGAGGTCACCTGCAGCTCCGCGCCCGCAGTAACCTACAGCGTAGGTGGTACGGTATCCGGCCTGGCGGGTGGCAGCGTCACTTTGCAGAACAACGGCGCCGACGATCTTGTGCTGGGCTCGAACGATGCGTTTACCTTCCCGACCGAATTATCCGAGGGCACGGATTTCAACGTAACCGTTGCGGCCGAACCAGCCGGGCAAAGCTGTGCCGTTGCCAATGGCTCGGGCACCATCAGTGGTGGCGATGTCACCAACGTCGGCGTGAATTGTCAGGCCACGTCGGTAACCGCCAGCCGCCTGGAGGGGGCCGGTGACAGCATCATGCGTGGCTACAATGCATCCTGCACCGGAAATACCGGGTTCTTCGACCTGTTCTGCTACAGTGGCGGCGACCAGGATCAGAATTCGTTTCACGATGGCTCCAGTTCCGGTGTCACCAGCCTGCTGGATCGCTACGTTGCACAGAACCCGGCTTTTAGCGGTGGCAAGTCTGCATCGGCATCGGGGTCGGAAATGACCGATGCGGGTAAGAACAATTTTGCCACACAAGCAGCCACTATCGTTGCCGCAGCAACCCAACCACTGGTTGTCATGGTCGAGCTGGGAGGTAATGACCTGTGTAACCGCACCTCAGATGCCGATCTGTACACCGACCAACAATGGCGCGAAGCGGTCAATGCCGGGTTGCAGACCTTGACCGATGGATTGCCCGATGGCTCCACCGTTTATCTGTCCAGTGTCCCCAGAGTGCAGGACCTGCGCAGCGTCGGTCTGGCAAAACAGGCGGGCGATGGCGGTGTCAATTGCGAATCGTTCTGGCAGAGCTTCGACGTGTGTACCATCGCAACATCCACCGACGCCTACACTTCAGCATTAGAGTCGAAACAACAGGCCTACAACCGGATTCTGGCCGAGCAAGCGGCGGCGTTCAATGCGATGGCGGCACAAACCGGTGTGGAGGTAGTGGCGGAATACCAGGCGGTGATCGACAGCGGGGCGACGCTGGCTGTGGGCAACTACTCCTTCAGCCCCGACGAGATCAATGGCGGCGACTGCTTCCATCCGAGCATTTCCGGGCAGAACAAGCTGGCCGAGATCCTGTGGAATAACAACCCGTTTAAGTAGAACTAATCCACAAAGCGGTAGGTAAAGTGACTGGCAAGTCCGCCTTTGCGCATAACGCGAAGGCGGACCTCATCTTCGGACTGCAGTGCGTTCCACAGTGGATTTCCCCCCTCGTGGATGGGCTGTTCGTTGACCAGTAACATCACGTCGCCCTGCTCCAGCCCAAGCAATTCGTACAAACTGCCGTCCTCAATCTCAGTGATGCGCAACAGGTGATAGCCACCGGCGGTCATGGGAACCGCCACCAGTGAGTCTTCCAGTGCCCCAACATCCGCTAGCCGAACCAATACCTCGGTCCGATCGAGGGTGACCGGTATGCCTCGGTGCGGATGCGCAGCAGTGACTGCAGCACTCTCATCGCTTGCACTCTCGGGGGCTGCCTCCCGCCCCGAAGAAGCCGGCTCCGCCACCGGCCGACTGCCGAAGCCCAGCCATTCGGTGTCATCGCCATTCTGGAATTCCACGGTGTCGCTGGTAACGCGGCGTACTGTAAGATTGGTTCCGACAGCGTCCCCCTCCCGATAACTGCGCACCTGATCCGGCGCGGTAACCGGGGCCATCATCGCCAGGCCCTGACCCGGTTGACGTGAATGTATCAGGGCCACCAATTGCAGTGCTTCACGGGACTCACGTTGCGCCTCGACCTGGCGTGGAGACGCGACATCGAGGCGCTTCAGCTCAGTTTCGATCAGCCAGATCAGCTGTTCCGCCCCCGGGTTGACACCCGCGTAGAGGCCATTCACAAAGACTGCCGGCACCGTGTCGACACCCAACGCCCGGGCGAGCGCAGCATCAGCAGCGACACCCGGCCGCTGACGCGCGCTGGCGAGGCAACTGTCAAAAAGCCCCAGATCCAGCTGCGCCGCCCTGGCAGCCCGCTGAATACTTTGCCGGTCAGGCGGCGGCGAGGCAGCATACATAAAATCGTGGAATGTCCAGTACTTATCCTGCTCCAGAGCGCAGTGGCCCGCCTCAGCGGCCGATTCAGCGTAACGGTGGAAAGGCAAGATCATGTCGCGGCTGGCATAGTGCACGAGGGTGCCGAATAGCGGCAGGATGCGGCTTAGGTGCAACTGCAGGCGGGCACAGTGCGGCGATTCCATGTTGCAGAAGGCGACAATGGCGACCGGACTACTGCCCCCCGGACGGATTCGCTCGCCGTCATCGCTGACCTCAAGGCGCGGCGGCAGCGGTGGCTGCAGCCAAACCTCGGCGCTGCGCGGGGCTTCGCCGTCGGCATCCATGCGTCTAAGCACGATACTCTCCAGTCCCTGGCGCAGCATACGATAGCGACGCAGGTCCAGGTCGTAAAGCTGCAGCCTGATTGGCTCTTTGACATTCTCCAGGGAGATCCTTGCATCGCCCACTGCCCCTATCGCCAGTGCCCCGGAATCCTTTGGCGCCGTATTCGCAGTCGTGCTGAAGGGCTGACTACTGTCACAGGCAGCACAGAGACACACCAGCAAGCCGAGCAAGACTGTTCGGGCTGATGGGGCGCGCAGTAAGCGGGAGATAAACACGAGCGCAATTATCAACTATAAACTGGCCATAGGAAAGGTTGTAGGCTGCACCAAAGGCGCGGTTATCCACCACCAATCCGGAACCACTGAAAAGCAATCGGGAGCAATCGGGGACAGCCAATATTCAGCCTGGCTTTCCCATAATCGCTATGCCGAATGGAAACGGAGGCTGAAGCCCGCAAGAGAAATAAATGGGTGTCCCGCATTCTTCGGATTCTTTTCCCGGATTCTTTTTTGAACCCAAGCCGGGAGTTTTACCCTGGGCCCAAATATCGACTTCCGGGCTGATGCGCTTTACCCTGTGCAGGAAAGGATTTTTTTGGACTTTTTTTCGGGGCGCTATGATCAGGACCTTCATCGAAATCCTGGCGCTGCTGGTTGCTGTCAACGGGGCACCAGTGCTGGCAACTTACTTCCTGGGCGCCAGGGCAAGTCGACCTGTCGACGGCGGCTGGCGGCTGGCAGACGGTCGTCCACTGCTTGGCCATTCGAAAACCTGGCGGGGTTTCATTATCGCGTTGTGCGCCTCCTGTGTACTAGCCCTGCTGCTGGGTTACGGCTTGCAATTTGGCCTGATTTTCGGTGCCCTGGTAATGGCTGGCGACCTCGCCTCCAGCTTTATCAAACGTCGCAGGGGGCTGGCATCCAGCGACCCGAGTCGGGGGCTTGACCAACTACCGGAATCGTTCCTGCCAACTCTCTATGCCACGTTTCACCTTGAAATTGCCTGGTGGTGGGCGCTGCTATGGGCAGTAGCGTTCATGCTGGTGGAAATCCTGATCTCCCTGCCCCTGTTTCTTCTCCACATCCGCAAACGTCCCTATTGACTGCTCAAGCGATGCAGGGTGATTTCCGGCGGGCAGTTAAAGCGCGCGGGCACCACGGAACTGCCGGTTCCCGCCGAGGTATAGCCCTGCATCAGGTCAAAGGACCAACTCCCGACCCCGGTGTACCGGGGCGCCGAAGAGTTGTAAGTCAGGGTGACGGGGCCAGGCAGTCGGATCTGGCCGGCGTGGGTGTGGCCGCACAGCATTGCGTCAAAGCCAATATAGGCCGCATGTCGATAGATCTCCGGAGAGTGTGATAGCAACACGGACACGGCATCGTCTGGAATGCCCTCGTAGGTCTGTGCCAGATTATCGGCGGCGAAATAGTGGGGGTCGTCGATGCCCGCAAGGTAGATGGAAGCGCCTTGCCGCTTGAGTTGCCTATGTTCGTTAATCAACAGCCTGACGCCGGACGCTCTCGATTTCGCGTGCCATGGCGATGCTGTCGTGATTACCGAGCACGGCATACACATCCTTTTCGATATCGCGACACAGGCGCTGCAGGCCCCGGATGCACTCCGCGTGAGGCCCGTGGGTGAGGAATCGGAAGTCACCCGTGAGCACGCAGACATCATAGTCGAGGTCCCTCACCTTCTCCGCCAGGCGATCGGGAAACTCCGGCAAGGAATCGAAATGCAGGTCGCTCAGGTGCAACAGGGTAAAGCCTTCGAAGGCCTCAGGAAGGTGAGGCAGCTTAAAAACGTTGTGACGCACCTGGAAGTTGGTAACGTTTGCGCGGCCCCGGGCCGTCAGGCCTGTCAACTTCAAACCGGCGGTGAGCAGTGTGGCGATGAGTTTCCAGTTCTCGATATTAAAGAAAGTTCGCCCCTGGCCAAATCGGTCGGCCTCATGCCCGATTTCAACACCCAGGCGCTGCCGCAGGTGGGACTTGCCCACGCGCTGAACCAGATACTCGTAGTGCTCCTGGTCCTGCTGGATCTCGTGAAGCGAAGGATTTCTCATACGCTGTGTAGTCACCCTGGTTAGTGGAAAAAAAAGTCAGCGCGATAATGGCATAAGTCCAGGGCTGCCATCCCGGACGGCCCGCGCTAATCCGCTATCAATCGAATCTCGCCGTCAACCGCAGACAAATACACCATGATCAGCGCTCGGGTGGACGGGCCATTGCTGCGCTGGTTTGCTGATCACCAGATTATTCTGCTGGTAAGGGAGCCTAAGCGTACATTATTGGTGGGAATGCGATCAATCGCCATCGCACATCGCCATCGCACACCGGATAGCAGGCAATGCGGGAAAGATGTTGAGGCTCTGACCACACGGTACTATCTCAGCGGAGCCGTTGGTGATGGCTGGAGCGGTGAGCAGGACAATGGTTGCTCTCATTGCCAAGCGCCACAGCGCTGGCCAGCGATTACCAAAAGTCCGTCGTGCCTGGCGTTATGCCGCAAGCCCCGACGCGCCCCGACCTCCATTAAGAGCTTGCCGTATTCCAAGCGCATGGATTAGAGTGATCAGGGAACCAGCGTAACTTCCGTCCCTATACGGCGCCTGCGGTCGCCGATAAAAAGCGTTACACGCCAAAGTGCCAAGCGAATAATGACAATGCAGATCAATCTCTCGGACAAAAAAATCCTTACCCTGCTACTGGCGGTAGTATGTTCGCTGCTGGTATACCTGTTGATAGACCAGGGTCGTGAGCTGCGCTCCGGGCTGGCGATTCTGACCCTGATTGCGATCTTATGGATGACCGAAACCTTTGATATCTCGATGACGGCACTGCTGGTGCCGTTGCTCGCGGTAGTCAGCGGCATCTTTGATGTTAAGCAGGCACTGGGCCAGTTTGCGCATCCGGTCATCATGCTGTTTCTCGGTGGTTTTGCCCTGGCTACCGCGTTACACAAACAGCAGCTTGACCAGCGTATCGCCGGCAGCATAATACTGTTGGCACGGGGCAGCATGAAGCAGGCGGTGTTACTGATCTTCGTTGCTACCGCATTCATTTCCATGTGGATATCCAATACCGCAACCGCGGCGATGATGTTGCCGCTGGCATTGGGGTTACTGGCAAACCTGGATTACCAGCAACATAAGTCCACTTACTGGTTTGTGTTACTCGGTATCGCTTATTCCGCCAACATAGGCGGTATAGGCACCCTGGTCGGCAGTCCGCCGAATGCGATCGCTGCCGCCAATAGCGGCATCAGCTTTGTGAAGTGGCTACAGTACGGTATTCCCGCCGTGCTGGTGATGTTTCCGGCCGCGCTGGCAATACTGATGTGGCTCTTCAAACCACAGCTTGACGTTGCGATTGAAAGCCATACCAAACCGGCGCCACTGACACTTAAACAATGGCTTACCCTGTTGGTATTTTTGGTAACCCTGTGCGGCTGGTTGTTCAGCAAGCCGCTGGCGGGTCTGTTTGGTGTGGCAAAGGATTTCGACTCCCTGGTGGCATTGTTCGCGATCATCCAACTCGCGGTGTTGCGACTGGTCAGTTGGAAGGATCTGCAACAGACCACCGACTGGGGTGTGTTGATATTGTTCGGTGGCGGCCTCACCCTGTCTGCAATTCTGGGCAGTAGTGGGGCCAGCGAATACCTGGCGGATGTAATGATCCAGGGACTGCAACATGCGCCGGTGCTGGTTTTCATCGTGGCATTGACCGGCTTCGTGGTAATGCTGACCGAAGTGGCGAGCAATACCGCAAGCAGTGCGTTATTGATTCCCCTCTTTATCGTGGTAGCTCAAAATTTTGCAATGCCACCGCAACTGGTTTCCGTATTGATCGCCATTGCCGCATCCTGTGCATTTATGCTTCCGGTGGCGACGCCTCCAAATGCAATAGTTTTCGGTTCAGGGCTGGTGCCGCAACGGGAAATGATGAAAGCGGGGCTGATACTCAATGTGGTCATGACCCTGTTGATATCATCGGGCATCTGGATGGTGCTTCAGCGCGTGTCATAAGAATAATTGTTACGACATAATAAGCACAGATTGCCTGCCTGCATGAAACGGTGGCATGAGATTGACAGTCTCAACCTGATCGAGATTTTTATCCCATGCTGAAGTTGTCTCAGCGAATGGGAAAAGACACGAATGCTGATTTTCACATTGAGCGACCACCGCAACTACGCCAGGTGGTTGCCGTATTCCAAGTGTATCGATTAGAGTAGCCAGCAAAGAACGTGAGTTCCGCGTGTACACCGCGGCCTGCTGCCGAATCCAACGAACGGGGTAATGCGATGACGCCATGGGGCGCGATACTACTCGTAGCACTGTTGGTCACTGGGTGTCACCGCGAGCTACCTACCCAGGCGCTGGGCGTTCTCGAGTGGGATCGCATCGAACTGGTCGCGACGGTGGCCGAACCCATCGTCGCCGTTGCAGTAGACGAAGGCCAGCGCGTCGAGCAGGGTACGCTGGTGTTGCAGATCGACAATCGCAAGGCCCTGGCCGAGTTGGAGCGGCTGCAGGGCACCCTGGGCGAATCCGAGGCGCGCCTGGCGGAGCTGGTACGCGGCCCGCGCCAGGAAGAAATCGATCAGGCGCGCGCGGTGCTGGCGGGCGGTGAGAGCGTGCTGTGGGAGGCGCAGGTCTCCCGGCAGCGCACACAGAGCCTGGTCGGGCGCAAGCTGGCCAGCCAGGCGGAGCTCGACAGGGCCAACACCCAGTTGAAAACGGCCCGCTCCGATCGCGATGCGGCCCGCGAAGCGCTGGAGCAGCTGCTAAATGGCACCACCCGGGAGCAACTCGACCAGGCGCAGGCGCGGGTGGCGCAGAACCAGGCCGCGCTGGCGCGCCAGCGAATGCTGGTGGATGAGCTCGCAGTGCGCGCCAGTCGCGCTGGCCGCATCGACAGCCTGCCCTACAAGCTGGGCGAGCGGCCGCCAGTGGGCGCTGCGGTCGCGGTATTGCTGGCCGGTCCCGCTCCCTATGCCCGGGTCTACGTGCCCGGGCCCGCACGGGTGCATGTCGCGCCCGGCCAGGAGTTCACCGTGACGGTCGATGGCTGGCCCGAGCCCTTCACCGGGCGAGTGCGCAAGGTCAGCAGTGACGCCGCATTCACGCCCTATTTCGCGCTCTCGGAGCGTGATCGAGCCAGACTCAGCTACGTGGCCGAGTTGTGGCTGCAGGGCGAGGCCGCGCTGGATCTGCCAGCAGGCATTCCGGTGCAGGTCGACCTCGACAGTAGCGTCGGCATTGAGTGAGCTGGCGGTCGAGGCGCGGGGTGTTAGCCGCCGCTTTGGCGCTCTGGTAGCGGTCGATAATCTGGACCTTTCCATCGAGCGGGCGACGATCTACGGTTTTCTCGGCCCCAATGGTAGCGGCAAGACCACCGCGATGCGCATGCTGTGCGGCCTGCTCACGCCCTCCGCCGGCAGTATCGAAGTGCTCGGCTACAGTATGCCGGGCGACGCAGAGAGCCTGCGCAGGCACATCGGCTATATGCCCCAGAAGAACGCGCTCTATGCCGACATGAGCGTGCAGGAGAACTTGCGCTTCATGGCCAGCATCTATTCGATGGGACGCCGCGACCGCACGGCGCGCATTGATGAACTCCTCCAGCGCTATGACCTGGAGCGCTACCGGCGCTCGCTGGTGGGACGTCTAAGCGGCGGTGAGAAGCAGCGGGTCGCCCTGGCCGCCGCGACCCTGCACCGGCCCGAGCTGCTATTTCTGGACGAGCCCACCAGCGAAGTGGACCCCCAGAGCCGGCGGGATTTCTGGGCGAGCCTGTTCGAGCTCATCGATAGCGGGACCACCGTATTGGTCACCACCCACTTCATGGACGAGGCCGAGCGCTGCCACCGGCTGGCGGTACTCCATCGCGGCCACAAGATGGTGGACGGTGCGCCCCAGCAACTCATGGCCGACGTGCCGGCGGCGGTGGTACTGGTGACGGCAGACGACCCTCGTGCCGCCAACCACTGCCTCAACGGGGTGGCCGGGGTCCTCAGCATCGCCCAGATCGGTGTGATCCTGCGGGTAATGGTCGATCGCGCCGTCGCCGATCCGCTGCAGCTGGTGCAGGGGCAGCTGGCAGCACAGCAGCTAACGGCGGTATGCTCGCTGGGCCACGCCAATCTCGAGGACGTCTTCGTCGTCGCCACGCGGCTGGGAGATGCGCGATGAGCGCACTTGGGCGCAGCGGCGCCATCGCCCGTAAAGAATTCATGCAGCTTTCGCGCGACCGCATAACCTTTGGCATGGTGATCATGATTCCTCTCATCCAGCTGCTGCTGTTCGGTTTTGCGATCAACACCGATGTGCGCAACATCGCCGCCGCCTACGCGGATGAGAGCCAGACGCAGCTATCGCGCCAGTTGGTGCAGGATCTGCAAGCCAGCCAGGTGCTGCGCTTCACCCACCAGGTGGCAACGGTGCAGGAGTTGGAGGACCTGATCCGGCGCGGGGTGGTGAGGGTGGGCGTCTACCTCCCCCGCGACACCCAGCGGCGACTCGCGCAGCGGGATCGCAGCGTCGGCCAGCTACTGGTCGACGGCAGCGACCCGGTACTGGCCGGGGCAGTGCAGCCGCTGCGCGATATGCCCGTGCAGCAGCGCCTCTTGCACACGCCGAGCGCGGGCAGCAGTACCTTCGAGGTGCGACCTTTCTACAACCCCGAGCGTCGCTCCGCGGTCAACATCGTGCCGGGGCTGATCGGCGTGATTCTCACCATGACCATGGTGCTGTTCACCGCGCTGGCCATCGTCAGGGAGCGGGAACGGGGCAACATGGAGTTGCTGATCACCACGCCGGTGAAAACCCTGGAGCTGATGATCGGCAAGATCTTTCCCTACGTGCTGATCGGCCTGGTTCAGGTCACATTGATTCTACTGCTGGGACATTGGGTGTTCCGGGTACCGGTCAACGGCAGCCTGCTGCAGCTCTACCTGGGTGCGCTGCTGTTCATCGCGGCCAATCTCACGCTTGGCCTGGTGATATCGACGGTGGCCCAGACCCAGTTGCAGGCGATGCAGATGTTTGTGTTCATCCTGCTGCCGTCGATCCTGCTGTCCGGGTTCATGTTTCCCTTCGACGGCATGCCCGAGGCGGCGCAGTGGATCGCCCAGGTACTGCCGCTGACCCACTTTGTACAGATTGCCCGCGGCATCATCCTGCGCGGTGCTACCCTGCTGGATATGCCCCGGCCGCTGCTGTCGCTGGCGGCGTTTCTGCTGATCACCCTGTTGATCGCGGCGCGGCGCTTCCGCAAGACGCTCGACTGAGGGCGGCTGCAGCTTGCGGGTGGCCCTGTTCGCACATGGGGCGTTATTGTCAGAGGCGGTGCTTGAACCTAACAACCGCAGTCGAACGCTTCGATGATCAATATGTCTTTAATATGCAGATGAAAAAAGGTAAATCTCTGACGCACTCTTTGGGTGAGCTGCGAGTCACTGCACGGTTTCTAGGTTGAAGAAGCGACAGGGAATTAGGGCATCTCTGGTCAATTCGGTAATGCCTCAGCGGAGCCTCTGGCTGTTGACCCCAGCCCCCTGCCGACCCTCAGTAACTCACCCCCTGACCGAGCACTCAGGTAAAGAGCATTAGTGGTCAATGTCTATTACAAACGGCGAAACATTGGGCGTCTACAAGCACCAGTCACGAGCGCGCATCGACGCACCTGCATGATGCATCTTTCCGGTATTTTCCCTTAGCGAATCGCAGCGCCACGCCAAACTCTACCGTTAACTCCATATAAAACATCTGCTTAGCCTAAACCCGATAGATTGGCCCGAATATTGCGTTCCATTTGCACCAGAGTCCGTTTTACAGCCTGTTCTCCCCATAACAGCGCATGTTTTTCGGGTACCAAAACGAACCCAAGGAATTTCAGATGAGTGCCAACCCCGGTCGCCAGGAAGCTATTCAGAACATCACCAATCGCAGCCCTGTTAACGTGGGCCCAACCGATTTTCTCGGCCAAATTTGGGCCGAAGATGTCTTCAACCTCGACAGGATGGAGTGGGCACTCTCGAAAACGGCTTTCAAGGCTATCAAGAACACCGTCCAGACCGGCGCGCCGCTGGATCCGGCGACTGCCGATGTCGTGGCCGCCGCCATGAAGGAGTGGGCAGTTTCCAGGGGAGCCAAGTTCTTCTCACATATCTTCTACCCGATGACCAATATCACCGCCGAGAAACACGACGGTTTCATCATCACCGATTCTGACGGTGGGGCGATAACCGAGTTTACCGGCAGCCTGCTGATCAAGGGCGAACCTGACGGCTCCTCCTTCCCCAATGGCAGCCTGCGCATGACCAATGCCGCACGCGGTTACACCGCCTGGGACCCCACCAGCCCGGCCTACATCATGCACACCGACAACGGCGCCACGCTGATGATTCCCAGCGTGTTCATGTCGTGGACCGGTGAGGCGCTGGACAAAAAAATCCCACTGTTACGCTCCAACGCCGCGATGAACAAGGCGGGGCAAAAAATACTGGAGTTAATGGGCGAAACGGAAATCGCTGCTCTCAATTCCAGTTGTGGCGCCGAACAGGAGTACTTCCTCGTGGATACCCACTTTGCCAACAGCCGACCCGATTTGCTGCTGGCAGGGCGCACGCTGTTTGGGGCGGCGCCCGCCAAGGGCCAGGAATTCGACGATCACTATTTTGGCGCCATACCCGCGCGCGTACAGGTCTTTATGCAGGATTTCGAGGATCAGCTCTACAAGCTGGGCATTCCCGCCAAAACGCACCATAACGAAGTTGCCCCAGGCCAGTTCGAAATCGCTCCATACTTCGAGGCAGCCAATGTCGCGGCCGATCACCAGCAATTGATGATGACCCTGATGAAATCCACAGCGAAGAAGCATGGTTTCATGTGCCTGCTGCACGAGAAACCCTTCGCCGGCGTGAACGGCTCGGGCAAGCATGTCAATTGGTCTGTGGGCAACTCTACCCAGGGCAACCTGCTCGACCCGGGCTCCACCCCCCATGAAAACCTGTTGTTCCTGTTATTCTGTGGCGCCGTGATTCGCGGCGTGCACTTGCATGGGCCGTTGCTGCGGGCGGTGATCGCAACCGCGTCCAATGACCATCGCCTGGGGGCGAACGAAGCGCCGCCGGCCATACTGTCTGTCTATCTCGGAGACCAGCTCGAGAAGGTATTTATGGATATCAAGGAGGGCAATATCCACACCAGCGAGGTGGGCGGCGAGATGGATCTGGGCCTGTCACAGATACTCAACTTCGAGCGCGATCCTGGCGACCGCAACCGCACTTCACCGTTCGCGTTTACCGGCAACCGATTTGAGTTCCGGGCGGTGGGCTCATCGCAATCGGTATCCGGCCCGCTGGTGGCAATGAATACCATACTAGCCGACTCCCTTACCTGGATTGCCGGCGAGCTCGAGGCCCAACTGGGTAGCGGAGCCAGCCAGGGCGATGCCGTGATAAGTGTTCTCAAGGAACTAATGACCGAGCACGGCAACGTCGTGTTCGGCGGCGACGGCTATTCCGAGGAGTGGCACAAGGCGGCGGTGGAAGAGCGCGGCCTGCAGAACATTCCCACCACCGCTGACGCACTGCCTGCGCTGCGCGAAGCCTCTGTGGTAGAGCTGTTCAGCAGTACCGGGGTGCTCAGCCCGATGGAGCTGGAAAGCAGGTTCGAGGTGTACGCAGAGCAGTACATACTCTCAATCGAGGTGGAGGCGAAGCTGGTCATCGACATGGCCAGGACCCTGATCTATCCCGCAGCCACCACCTATCTCGCGGATCTTGCTGGCACCACACAGAGCCTGTCTGCGATGGGTGTTGAGCTGGACAGCTCGGTCGCGCGGGCCGTTGCAGAGCAAGTCAATACCATGAGCACCGCGATAGCGAGCCTGGCAGAAGCGCTGGGCAGCGAGGACTTTGCCTCAACCGAGGAGCATATGCAGTTCTGTGCCCATGAAATTCTGCCGCGGATGAATGCGGTTCGCGCTGCCGCCGATGCCCTGGAAGGCTACGTGGCGGATGAACTCTGGCCGTTACCCAAGTATCAGGAAATGCTGTTTATCAAATAGCCTAGAGGCTGTCGGACTTAGGTGTTCGTAGCGAGCCGAGTGGGAGATCGAGGTCAAATTTTTGCGAGATTGAGGCGCATAGTGGGGCTATGCAACGAAATATCGCGAACATTTGGACCGTTATCCCATCGGCGCAGTAGAATAATCCTAAGCCCGACAGGCTCCTAGGGCACGCCAGGTAATATGCGTTCATTGGAAGGCTGCTGACAATGTATTGGAGGCAGCACGCGCTGGAGTGCGCTGCCGCGAATTCCCGGTGCAGTGAACAGGCGGTTGACCCGAATAATGCACCAGCACACGCCAACTTATTTATCTGGCCCGTGTAGAAAAGGATATCGCAGGGAACAAAGTGCCACCACTGCTGCTTGCTCTTAGGTGGCGGGCACCTCTGCCGGCAAGAAATACATACGCGCAATGGAATCATGCAACTCTATCAGACCGAGCTGCAGCTCGCCCACAAGCTCGTCCAGGGCAGCAGACTCCAGCGCAGCGGACTTACTGTCATCAACGGTTTTTACGATTTTTCGCAATGCCAGGAGACACGGTCGGCTGTTTTCTATTGAACCAAGACTCTCTTCAATGGCATTCAGGCAGTGCGACAAAGAGCGCGGAAATTCATCATCTTTGAGCAAAAACCATAAAACGTGCTGCTGGCACACCTGGGTAAGCATTTTGCGCCGGTACATATGATACGCCGATAAACTGCCAAGCACGTTGACCCATTTCGCCTTGGTTAGTGATGTTGTTTCCGGCAGTTTTTCTGTTTGTTCCACAGCGAGCCGCATATTGACAAAGCGCGTCGTCATGTCTGCCCGCTCCAGGTTGCGCCCCAGACGCAAAAACTGGTACGCGAGGTCCCTCGTCATGGTCGATCCGAGCAGACCCATGATCATCTGGCAGGTGCGAATAACGCGCTGTAAAAATGCGTGGCGACCGCGCTGCGTCAAGCCGGTTGCCAGGTTTTCATCAACGAACATTTGCAGCTCGGTCAAATATTGCCAGGCCTCACGCGGCAGGATATCGCGCACAGTACGAGAGTTTTCGCGAGCGTTTTGCAAAGCATTGCGTATCGAGCTCGGGCAATCACGGTCACCGATCAAAAAACGGACTACCTGGCGCTCGCTGTAATCTCTATGGCGTTGTTCGAATATTTCGCTGGCGCCGGTAACCTGGATAAGCGGGCGCCAGTCGGGCGCGACACCCCGCGGCAAATCCAGTCGCAGGTTGCCATTGACGCTAAGCACGCGAGCGATATTCTCAGCTCGCTCAATGTAGCGACACATCCAGTAAATGTTCTCCGCCACTCGGGAAAGCATCTCAGGTTCTCTCCATATCCACAATCCAGGTATCTTTGCTGCCGCCGCCCTGGGATGAATTCACCACCAGTGAGTTTTTGCGCAGTGCAACCCGGGTGAGACCACCGGTAGTGACATGGGTTTCGCGCCCACTGAGTATAAAAGGGCGTAGATCCACGTGGCGCGGGCACACCTCCTGCCCGACCACAGTGGGCACCGTGGACAGGCGCAGCGTTGGTTGGGCTATGTAGTTGCGTGGATTCGCGCGGATCAGATCAGCAAAGATCGCTCGCTCAGCCGCGCTGGCGGTTTTACCCATGAGCATGCCGTAGCCACCGGACTCATTGGCGGGCTTGACCACCAGCTTATCCAGGTTGGCCAGCACGTAATCCCGTTCATCCTCGAACAGGCAACGGTAGGTCGGCACGTTCGGCAGCAGTGGCTCTTCGTTGAGGTAAAAGCGAATAAAGTCGGGCACGAAAGCGTAGACCACTTTATCGTCGGCGACGCCAGCGCCCGGTGCGTTTGCCAGACCGACGTTCCCGGCCTTCCACGCCCGCATTATTCCCGGAATACCCAGCGTGGAGTCGGGCCGGAATACTTCGGGATCGAGGAACTCATCATCAATACGACGGTAAATAACATCGACTCGCTGGGAACCATTGACTGTTCGCAGGTAGACACGATCCTTGTCATCAACATACAGGTCTCGCCCCTCGACCAACTCACACCCCATCTCCTGTGCCAGATAGGCGTGCTCAAAGTAGGCTGAGTTATAGATGCCCGGCGTCAGTACCACTATTTCGGGCCTGGAGGTACGGCGCGGCGAGAGCCCGGCGAGCGTTTCCTGTAATTGGGCGGCGTAGCCATCGACAGGCAAGGGGCAATAGCGCTCGAACAACTCAGGAAAAACCTGTTTGGTGACCAGGCGATTCTCCAGCATGTAGGAGACTCCGGAGGGCACACGCAAATTATCTTCCAGTACAAAGATGGTGCCATTTTCATCGCGCACCAGGTCTGAACCACAAACATGCGCCCACACGCCGAAAGCAGGGGACACGCCGCTACACTGCGGGCGATAGTTTTTCGACTCGGCTAATACCTCCGGCGGGAGAACGCCTTCGTTGATCACTCGCTGATCATGGTAGATATCATCAATGAACATATTCAACGCGCGAACGCGCTGAATTAAACCGGCTTGCACCCGGTCCCACTCCTGCCGGGGAATAATGCGAGGCAAAATATCAAAGGGCCAGGCGCGATCGATAGTGCCCTCGCCTTCCGCATAGACGGTAAACGTAATGCCCATCTCCTTGATCGCGAGTTCCGCCGCCGCCTGGCGTGCAGCCAGCTCTGTCTCATCGATGTTGCGCAGTAGTTGCACCAGCGCCTTGGTATGGGACCTCGCCCGCCTACCTCGCGTCAGGGTTTCATCAAAGAATTGATCGGCAGGGTAGCCTTTGAGATCGACCGGCATGGGTAATTCCAGGCGCAAGAAAAACAAATAGGATGCATAAACTATGCCAACAGCCAGCTACGGGTCAGCTGGTGCCGTGACTAAGGCATGTGAAACGCCATTTTTCAATTCACCCGGGACTCCCTGAATTTATACCAAACATCATGGGGCCACGGGATAATCTCATCCGATCACGGGGTCTGGCTTTGTTCTCGCCGAATCGCGCAAAGTTACTTAAGGCAACTCTGATCAATTCGGTAATGCTTCAGCGGAGCCTCTGGCGTTCATTGGCAAGGCGCGCCGCGAAGGTCAAGGCTGGTTGTCCTTGACGAGTGGCGCAACGCAGTCCAATGGGCGCCAGAGGCCCGCCCTACGGGCTTTGCGTCGCCTTCGTCTACTGCGTTACAGCCGTTTGAAAGGCAACCAGCCTTCCTGCACGACTGCGCCTTATAGACAAACGCGACGCAAAGCCTGGAGCGTCACCTAATTAATCAGAGGTGCCTTAACCCGAATAATGCACCAGCACACGCCAAATTATTTATCAGGCCCTTGTAGAAAAGGATACCGCGAGTTTTAACCTACCCCGGCAGTAGCCTGAACCCGACCCGCTTCAGCCCCCGCAGGGTCCGTTTTGGGCCCCACTGCACCAAAACGGTGAGCGTTGGCGTATTTCGTGGCCGGCTAATGGAGTGCGGTATTGGTCAGGGCGCGGTTGAGGGGTTCAAGGGGACGACGTCAACAGCCGCGACAATCGTCAGCTTCGAGCCGGGGAGGCAGTTTTTCTCGAGCCCGGCCGACAGCGAAGCTGACGGAACCATACCTTAAGCCACGAACGTGCCAAGCAGGCGATGCTGTCGACGCGGCAATAAATAGCGAGGAAAGGCTCTCACGTCACTGGACCGACAGGTCGATACGAAAACCGGACGTCTTTCCAGCGTCGGCGTCGTTGCCCATCTGGTAGACGCGGATGGCGTAGTCGCCGTCCGAGGGCAGCTTAACGGTGGTGCTGTTGCCGTTGATCGAGCTGTTATAGATCGCCTCCCCCGACGAGCCCGGCGGCAGGATATTGAAATAGACCGTGCCGGTGCCGTTGGTTTCCTCCACGGTCAGCTCCACAAACATCGACTGCCCGGCTTTGGCGCCCAGCAGGTAATCGACATATTCGTCGCCGACGATGGTGCCGTTGACCATGGTGCCAAAATTGCCCGGCGCGAAATGCACCGTGGATTTCGATTGCGCAACCACCGGCCCGGCGAGGGGCGCGGCAAATAAGAAGGCGACAGCGAGGGTGTAAATGGAACGTTTCATGCTTCGGACCGTGTCGATTGGTTCAGGCTTGGGTCGAGTGCCCTGGCCATGGGATCAGGGGTACGATTAGTCCCCCCTTCTTTTCCAACACCCTATCACTGAGCGCCGGGCTGGCGCTATAGCCCGCGAAGGTCGACGCCGGACTCGCCGAAACGAGCATTGAGCACACGATAGCAATATATCAATCACTGCCGCTACTGTTGCGGTTAGGCGGGGGTCAAGGACTTTAGTTGCAAGCCGCTGTCGCCTATCAACGCCGAGGTTTAGAATGCGGCAACGGTGCACGCCACATATAGCGCTAAATAACCGGACCCACGATGGCAAGCGTGTTGTTCCAAAGCCGCCTGGTCCAGTGCCATTGCGCAACCTGCGCGGCGGTCACCTGGACGCAATCCGCCAGGTATTCCTGCTGCCGCTGGCGCATGGCCGCTGTCACGGTTTGGTCGCACAAGAGAATATTGTTTTCATAGTTCAGGTCGAAACTGCGCCGATCCATATTGGCAGAACCTATCAGGGTGATTTCACCATCCACGGTCATCGTCTTGGCATGCAGTATGCCTTTCTGGTACTCATAGACTTTGACACCGGCAGCCAGCAAATCCTCGTAGTAACTCCTACTTGCGCCTCCGACCGCGAAATCATCGTTGCGAGCCGGGAAGATAATGGATGTATCGACGCCGCGATTGGCTGCGGCGCAAATGGCGGCCTGCAACGAGCCTACGGGAACATAATAGGGCGTGGTGATAAACAGTTGGTGCTGTGCACTGTATATCACTGTCTCGAAGGTCTCGGGCACGGCCGAGTAGCGGGCTGTTGGTCCACTGGCAATGACCTGCGCAGGGAAACCGGGCTCGTGCGGCGCCAGCGGTTGCAGCAGCATGTCGCGAATGTCTTCATCGTTATAGGCCATCCAGTCACTGGCAAACAGCAACTGGTTCTGGCGTACCACCGGCCCGGTGAAGCGCATAACGGCATCGACCCATGGCGCGTACTTGGCCTTGGTCAGGAATTCCGGGTCAGCACAATTCTGGCTGCCACAGTAGGTAACCCGGTTGTCGATGACGAGTATCTTGCGGTGGTTGCGCAGGTCGATGCGACCGTGGAATATCCGCCGCAGGGGGTTGCCCACCTGCAGCACGCGGCAGAGCTTGACGCCCGCTGTCTGCATGTCACCCCACAAGTCGGACTTGATCAGCAGGTGCGAGCCCACATCATCAACCATGGCGCGGCAGGTGACGCCGCGCGCCACGGCGCGCTTGAGTGCCGCAGCCATCTTGGTGCCATTGTTGTCGGGCATCCAGATATAAAACAGCAAATGCACGTGGTCGGTAGCCGTGTCGATATCGGCGACCATGGTATCGATAGCGATGTTGGAATCCGCCATCAGTGACGCCTGGTTCCCAGCCACCGGGTCGAAACCGCTGATTGACTTGCCGACCCTGAACAGCGCGTTATGACGCTCATGCAATTCTGGCGCAAGCGCTGCGGGATCCCAGCCAGGAATGTCGCTGATAGCCGGCAAACCGGCATTGATGGCGCGCATACGGGCGACGCGCTCGCGACCGACGTTCGTTTCTCCCAGCAGCAGGTAGGCGATTATGCCGATAACCGGCAACATGACAATGACCAGTATCCACGCCACGCGCGAGGCCGGGTCCCGATGGGGGCGCAGCAAAACGCGAACGATCAGGGCGATCTGTATCAGGATATGCAGGAACACTAGCATCGATTTACTCCCTGTGTGATTGTGGGGACGAACCACCCGGCTTGGAGATCGGTGAGAGCCCCCAGGGCCCCTCGAACCCAAGGGGGAATGAGCACCACTGTACCCTATAATTTTTAACCATCGCGTCAGTCCAAAACTAGCCGGGCATGTAACTTCCGCCACTTCACCTTACAGCAGGATAGCGAGCGTGACCATGCCGCCGCCAGCATCTTCTGCTCATAAAAATCTGTTCACCAAAAACCAGCACCACCGATCAATCCGGGATCAATCCGGGACACCCATGATTCAGATCAATCCGGCAGATCAATCCGGGACACCCATGATTCAAGATTAATCTGGGAGAGATCAATCTGGGAGATCAATCCGGGACACCCATGATTCAGGCAGCAGAGCAGGATCAATCTGGCAGGATCAATCTGGGACATCGAGCATTCCGGATGGAGCGATCCAGCGAGCAATCCAGCGCTAGCAATCCAGGACACCCATCATTCGCCAAGGGCCTGGCGAAGCCGGTCTGCGGGGTACACGTTTACGCAGCGTTAGGGTAAGGTCAGAGCACTGGTTATACCGCAATGGCACGCGACCAAGTAGATGGTGCGCCGTTTTTTGACCCTGATAGAGGGAAATTGCAATGGGGACTACCCGGAACTATGACGACTTACCGATGAACTGGGTTGGCGATTGGGCCGGGCGCCGCGCCGCCCTTACACCGAATCGGACTGCCATCTATGACGCCTTCACCAGGACTTCCTACACGTTCCAGGAAACGAATGATCGTGCTCGCCGGGTGGCAACCTGGCTTGATCACTTTTTGGGAATGAGCAAGGGCGACGTTATTGCAATGATCTGCAGCAACCGAATGGAGGCGATTGATATGTATCTCGCCTGCGGCAAGCTGGGCGTGATTCTAGCGCCATTAAGCCAGCGTCTGAAAAAGCGGGAACTGGATGACCTCATAGGCCGCCTCCAGCCCAGGGCAATCATCCATGAAAACCAGTTTGCCGGGCTCGTCTCCACCCTATCTATTCCAGACTCGGTCAAAACAGTGATCAATCTCGACGACGATCAGATGCTTTTCGAAGAGGTGGTCCTGGCAACCGATCCCGCAGAGGTAAATATTCCCCTGGCGATGAACGATGTGTGTCTCTACATCCATACAGGGGGGACCACCGCGGTACCAAAGATCTGCATCGTGCCCTATCGTCAGATGGTATGGAATTCAGTGGACCTACTGGCTACCGGCATTGCGGGAGCTTTCGGAACTGTGCTCATCACTTTTCCATTCTTTCATATCGGCGGATGGAATACTTTTACGCCGCTTTTTCATGGTGGTACGACCAGCGTACTGTTGCGCGAATTCGACCCTGCATTGGTACTTGGGCTGATTGATGAGGGGCGGGTCGAGCATTTCGGTGCGGTTGAAGCCATGCTGCAATTTCTTATTGCTCATCCGAAATTTTCCACAACCGATTTTTCCGGCTTGAAGTCGATCATCACCGCCGCTGCTCCCTGCTCACGGTCCGTGATGCAGGCCTTCCTCGACAAAGGCGTTCCTGTCAGCCAGACCTATGGCATGACGGAGGCCGGCCCATCCAATTTCGCCTATATCGCCCGCACCGATTCCCTCGAGGAGTTGCTCGCACATGCCTCGAGCATCGGCACATCCATGTTTCATTGCGATGCCAAAATCGTCGACCAAGAAACGGGAATTGATGTCAGAAGCGGTGAAACCGGTATTCTCTGTATGCGTAGCCCACACAATTTCGACGGCTATCTCGATGATCCGGTACGCACGGATAAAGTCCTCGATAAGGACGGCTGGGTCCATACGGGGGACCTGGCTATTCAGGGTGAAGACGGCTTGCTTTACATAGTAGGGCGGGCAGACAACATGTTTATTTCCGGCGGCGAAAACGTATCGCCAGAAGAGATCGAACAGGCGTTAATGCAACATCCGGCTGTCGCGGGTGCGGTTTGCGCAGGTATTCCGGACCCGAAATGGGGACAGGCGCCGGTGGCGCTTGTGGTTTTTCACGCTGGCCAAAACCCCGATGAGGAAAACCTGAAAGCACTGTGCCGTGAACAACTGGCGGATTACAAGGTGCCCAGGCAAATAAAAGCGGTGCCAGCACTTCCACTAACTGGCGCGGGGAAGCTGAACCGGCATGCAGTGGTGGCTATGTTTAGCTGATCACGTTTATAGTCAACCTTCAGCTTGATAGCCCCACCTGCGCATCAGGCCGGGGACCAAACTGGGAGACCGGCCAATCTGGGATGGATCAACCTGGCCAAGTTGGCGGCCATGTTGGGAGGCCCATCATTTGGCGGCCACGCTCGGGCCGGGCAAGCTGGGGCAAGCTGGGACACCCATCATTTTGTTGACCCACAAACGCCTTTAGTATACTTTTTCCTTTGGTGGCAAAGGATTTGCCCACTATATTCGAGAGGTTAAGGATGACCCGCGCTCGACGCACCCTCGTGTCTCTGCAAGACACCCCTTACTATCATTGTGTTACGCGCTGCGTAAGACGCGCGTTTCTCTGTGGTCAAGACCGATATTCCGGGCAAAACTACGAACACCGGCGGCAGTGGGTTTTAGACCGGTTGCGGCAACTAGCACAGGCATTTGGTATTGATGTTTGTGCTTACGCCATCATGCATAATCATTACCATTTGGTGGTCCGTGTTAATGCCGAGCAAGTCGCCACCTGGAGTCAGGTCGAGGTCCTGCAACGTTGGTGCAGTATCTACAAGGGCCCCATCCTGGTCAGGCAATACCTTGGGGGCGAGAACCTCCTGAATGCTCAACAGGACACCGTAAACGAAATCGCCGAAGTCTATCGGGAGCGACTGGCTTCTATCAGTTACTACATGGCTTGCCTCAATGAACATATAGCCCGTAAAGCAAACGCCGAAGATAACTGCAAAGGGCGATTCTGGGAGGGTCGCTTCAAGTCTCAAGCTTTACTGGACGAAGCGGCACTGTTGTCCTGTATGGCTTATGTGGACCTGAACCCGGTCAGGGCTGGTAGCGCCAAAGGTCTGGATAAAGCTGACTTTACTTCTGTACAGGAAAGGCTGTTTCGGCTTACCGCAGCACAGCAGCATAAAACCATGACGCCCCAGCAAAACATGCTACTACCCTTCGCCGAGAGCGAACACAGCCAGCAAATCAGGCCAGTCCTGCCGCTTACCCTCAAAGCCTATATCGACCTGGTCGACTGGACGGGCCGCGTAGTAAGAAACGACCAGCGGGGAGCTCTTCCCACGTCCGCCAAAACAGCGATCGCAAGTCTCGGGCTAAGCGATACGCAGTGGCTGAGTTTGTCACTGGAAATCCAGCAGGCATCCTTGCAGGCGATCGGCGGGGTAGATGCCGTGCGTCGCTACAACCGAAATCTTGGCAAACAGTGGCTGTCCGGCCAGAATCGGCTCGGGCGGGTTTACGGCGGCTTTTAGCGCTTACTGACCATACGCCTCAAGCTCCGCTGATCGGCCCTGGGCCACTGATTGCGCCCATGTAAAACCCGCGGCCCGATATCCTGCGCAAATTCCCTCTGCAAGCCTGCTTGAAGGAGGCTGCTTGCGAGCAGCCTTTCGAGGTTCTCGTAAATTGTGTCAGCAAAGTAAAGTCATTGGGTTGAAATGGGAGGAGTTATGGGTGTCCCGATTTACCTGACCCGGGCAAATTCATGGATGTCCCGATTTACCCGCTCGTAAATTGTGTCAGCAAAGTAAAGTCATTGGGTTGAAATGGGAGGATTTATGGGTGTCCCGATTTAGAGGGCTCGCCTCCCAGCAGCGCTGGCCATTATGTCTAGTAAGGGTGTAGCCTCACTGGCAGGTGGCTGTAGCCGCGAACAAAGTTCGACTGTACCCGCACGGGCTCACCGACAACTTCGACCATCCTGAAGCGCTTCATGATTTCTTCCCAGAGGATGCGCAGTTGCATTTCGGCCAGGCGGTTACCCATACAACGATGCACGCCGAAGCCGAAGGAAACATGGTGGCGCGGGTTTTTGCGATCGATAATGAAATCGTCAGCCTGATCAATGGCGGATTCGTCGCGATTGCCCGAGAGATACCACATCACCACCTTGTCACCCTTCCTGATCTGCTTGCCACGGAATTCAATATCGACCTTGGCGGTTCGACGCATGTGCATCAGCGGAGTCTGCCAGCGAATCACTTCCGAAACCATGCCGGGTATCAGCGACAGATCGGCGCGCAACTTGTCGTATTCAGCGGGGTTTTCATTCAGGGCGAGGACACCACCGCTGGCGGAGTTACGAGTGGTATCGTTGCCGCCGATGATGAGCAGCAGGATATTGCCCAGGTATTCCATCGGCCGCTCCACCATGTCTGCGGTATTGGGGTCGCGCTGCAGCAAGCTGATGAGGTCCATGGAAGAACCGCCCTCGGCCTTGCGCTGGTGCCACAATGCGGTAAATGTCTGCAGGCAGTCCTGCATGGCCTCCAGGCGATCCTCCTCGACGACAGTACCGCCGGTAAGCTCCGGTGTGGCGCCGGCCATATCCGACCAGAATGTCAGCTTCTCACGCTGCTCGAAGGGAAAATTGAACAGGGTCGCGAGCATTTGCGTGGTCAGGTTGATAGACACCCGGTCGACCCAGTTGAAGGTTTCACCGGACGGCAAGTCGTCCAGGATTTCGACAACACGGGAACGAATCAATGCCTCCATGGCCGCAAGATTCTGCGGCGCAACAACAGGCTGCACGGCCCGGCGCTGAACATCGTGCCGGGGAGGATCCATAGAGATGAACTGCTCTACCGGCAGGTTTTCGCCCAGATCACCAATAATAATCGTGGGCTCGGACGAGAAAACCTCGTGATTGGTATCGACCGCGACGATATCCTCGAAACGGGTAATCGACCAGAACGGGCCAAAGGGGCTGCTGGCCCGGTAGTGGACCGGGTCCTCCCGGCGAAGGCGGGCAAAATAGGGCCGCCACGCATCCTGTGAGTAAAGACGGGAATCGCTGACATCAATCTGCGCCAGCGGCACGGTAGTGGCATCGGGAAGTTCAACTGTCTGCGTCATCGCAATACTCCGGGTCTACATCTGGTATTCGGGTAAATGAATAACCATGCCGTCCATGTCGTCAGACACGTCGACCTGGCAGCTGAGACGCGATTCGTCTGATCTATCGGGGCGCATGCCAAGCATGGCCGCCTCCATCACAGTAATCTCGCCGCTGGCGGGTTGCCACTCCTGGGCAATAAAGCAGTGGCAGGTGCCGCAGGCGCAGGCGCCTCCGCAGTCGGCATCGATTCCCGGCACGCTGTGCTCAACGACATTCTCCATCAGGGAGATACCGCTTTTCGCGTCGATGGTGTGTGTTTCACCGTTGAATTCAACAATCGTAATAGTTGGCATAGTCGCTCCATTTACTAAAATCCCGAGGGCAGTATTAGCGTCTGATTAAACTTCCCCGGCATAGGTTTTTGCAGTTGCCCGCGCCTGTCGTTCCAGATGTTGGTGTTGAGCCATTGTTGCCGCTCTCCCGCCGCTTGCATGCATTGGTAGTGATTGGAACTGCGGCTATAGTGCCGGGATGCCCCGGTCATTATCAGTGTAATTGCCGCCAACAAGGTGTCATAATCCGCCATACATTGGGATTTATGTCATGTCGAGTATCAGCGCGGTCTTTGCTCGCCTGGTCGCCCGGGAGCTACTGGCAACCGGTGCCGTGGAGTCGGCGCTGTTTGTCGACACGAACCTGGATGCGAACGCTATCTGGCAGGAGCCGGAGATACCGCTGCAGGGTTTCCTGCGCTTGCTGGCAAATGCAGAACGAATGAAGCCACTGACGCCGATCGGCTTCTTGATCGGAAGGCAACACACCACCATGACACTGGGTAGACTGGGGGTGGCCATGGCTTGTGCTCCCAATATCCGCGAGGGGCTGCGTCGGCTGGAAAGCTACTCGCGCCTGCAGGCCAGTTACGTCGCGGTGGAGCCAGCTACCCGACCGGGCGGCATGTCGGTGCGCCTGCACTTCCTCGATGCCCTGGGGGACTCGCTGCAACATCATGCCGAAGCGACCATGATGCTGCTGCAGAACTATATCGAATACCTGTCGGGAGAGCGCCTTGAAGATGCCCGGTACCGCTTTTCCTATAGCACGCCTGAACATGCTGCAGCCTACCGGGAGCACTTCCATGGCCGCTGCCTGTTTGAGCAGGACGTAATCAGCCTGGAATTGCCCCGGCGCTGGCTGGATCTGCGCTCACCCTTTTATCACGCCGAGTTATGGAACCAGTCGCTGCGCCAACTGGCGCAAAACCTCAGCGAGCTCGGCGCCAGCGACAATGCGGCCTACTCCCGGCATGTCCGCGCGCTGTTGCGCAGTTCCGAGCCTCCGCTCCCGGCATTGGCAAGCATCGCGGCAAAGCTGCATATGTCGGAACGGACACTGAACCGGCGCCTGGGACAGGAGGGATCAGGCTTCAGGGAAATCCGTAACCAGGTGCTGAACGACCTCGCGTGCCAGCACCTGCTGGAAACAGATGCCAGTATCGAGTCGATTGCCGCAGCCCTGGGCTACCAGGACGCCGCCAACTTTCGCCGCGCGTTTCACGCTCGCTGCCGCATGACCCCAAGTGAATATCGAAGCCGCGCCGGTGCTGCCGGTGAATGACCGGCTTGCCCTGCCCGTAGCATTGAAGACCCAGCGGGCCAACCCGCTGTTCGACACCCGCTGTTCGGCGCGTTGTCACATTCATGCTCACAGCGCCGGGCTACATTGGCGGGGCAAGCCGCTCTCTACTGCGGTGTCCGCTATTGTTATTTCATAAAGCTGCCGGACTCCCTACGGGGCGGAAACTCTTTGTATGTGGCCATGTGAGCCTTGATGGTCGCCACCATTGGAGCCATCAAATACATGCGGCGCACCAGCCATGACCGCCATTGAAAAGTAGTGGCATGGGGTAAACGCCGGTAGTTTCCGTTGCCACCACCTTTACACCCGCTGCTCCAACCACGCAGCCAGTGTCGACTTCGAGGAGAATGCGCTTTATGATCATTGCCAGCCCGTTCCGGAGATGACAAATCTTTATACCCTGCCATCAGTAGATGCGTTTGGCTGATCCGGCTAAAAACTTGCACCGTGGAAACTATGAAAAATGTAAAGAAGGGACCAAGCCACACGCTGTCTCGGCGTGAGCTTCTCAACCGGGGGGCCGGTGCTCTTGGCCTGGCGGCGATGCCAACCGTGGGTACCATGCTGCTATCCGGTTGTGACCGCCCTGCGGCACAGGCGAACCCGATCAAGGTGGGCATCCTGCACTCGCAGACCGGCACCATGGCGATCAGCGAAATCTCGCTGCATGACATGGAACTCATGGCGATCGAGGAAATCAACGCCGCCGGCGGCGTGCTTGGCAGGCAGATTCTTCCCGTCGTCGAAGACGGTAAGTCAAGGTTTGAAGACATCTTCCCAAAGAAAGCGACCAAGTTGCTTGCCAAGGACAAGGTTGCAGCGATATTCGGTTGCTGGACCTCGGCAAGCCGGATAGCCGTAAAGCCCGTGCTGGAGAAGTACAACGGCCTGCTGTTCTACCCCTTGCAGTATGAGGGTAATGAATGCTCCAGAAATATAATCTATACCGGGTCTTCACCGAACCAGCAGATTGTTCCGGCGATCAATTGGTTGATGGGGGCCATAGGCGGAAGCAAGCGCCGCTTTTTCCTGCTTGGTTCTGATTATGTCTACCCGCGCACCGCCAATTACATTGTCAATAAATATGTTAACAATCGCGGCGGGGCCATTGTTGGAGAGATGTACACCCCGCTGGGTCACAGGGATTACACTGCGATTATCGATGAAATAGAGCGCCGGCAGCCGGACGTAATTTTCAGTACCTTGAACGGTGACACCAATGTCTATTTCTACAAGGCGTTAGCCGATCGCGGGATAACAGCCCAGCAACTGCCGGTGTTTGCCACAAGTGTTGGCGAGGACGAGCTTCGCGGGCTCATTCCGGCAACCGTGCAGGGACATCTCGCCGCGTGGAGTTACTTCCAAAGTGTGGATACGCCCATCAACCGTGCGTTTGTGAATCGCTTTCAGGCCGAACACGGTGAAGACAGGGTGGTGAGTGACCCGATGGAGGCGGCCTACTCCCAGGTCTATCTCTGGAAACTGGCGGTCGAAAGAGCCGGCAGCTTCGAGGTCGACCAGGTGTTGAAAGCCTTCGACAGTGGTATCGAGTACGAGGCACCCGGAGGCAAAATCAAGGTTGATCCCAAGAGCCGCCATACCTATAAGCCTTTTCTGATGGGAAGAATCAGGGGTGATGGCCAATTCGACATCCTCTACGAGACAGAAGAGTGGATCGAGCCCGACCCCTACCCCCAAATTGCCTTCCCCGGATGGCAATGCGACTGGACCGACGGCGGCATCAAAAAAGGACCAGAGGTACTGATTCCCACATCACTTTAGGAGCCTGGCGGCTGGCTCGTTTTCCCTCCGCTCCCTGACCGGGCGGCGGCCAACCACCGAACGAATTTCAAGGAGAATTACTTGTTCAGGCACTCGTTTGCCCTTGCTTGCTCACTTGTGGCGGTGTTCCTGGTTGCGGGCTGTGCCAGCATACCGCTCGATACGCCCAAGCAGGCGAGCACAGCCATAGCCGTAACAACGCCGAGTGACACAGCCCGCGGTGCGCTCAAGTGGGTCGACGGCCGCACTGACGCCAATGGCTTCTACCCGCTCACTCAAGGCCTCGATGCTTTCGGCGCCCGCCTGGCTCTGATCGACGCGGCCCAGGTCAGCATTGATGTACAGTACTTTTTGATGAAGCCGGATAACGCGGGCCTGGTGTTTGCGAGCAAGTTGCTCGAGGCGGCCGACCGGGGTGTACGGGTGCGTTTCTTGCTGGATGATATTTTTACTACGGTCGACGATATTGACCTCGCCATGCTGGACGAGCATCCCAACATCGAACTGCGGCTGTTTAATCCTATTTCACGCCGGGGTCTCTATACGTTTAACTACCTGGGCAATTTCAGTCTTGCTAACCGGCGGATGCACAACAAGTCCTTCACCATCGACAATGCGGTGTCGGTTGTGGGTGGCCGCAACATAGCGGTTGAGTACTATCAACTGGAGACCACAGGCGAGTTTATCGATTTCGATATGCTCGCTGTCGGCCCTATCGTCCGCCAGGTTTCCGCGGCCTTCGACGTCTATTGGAATCATCAACTGGCGGTTCCCATGAGCGTCGTTTTCGACGAGGACGACAAGGAGAAACTGGCCAGTGCCCGCACCCAGGTCCGACAGGAAATGGCCGCCGCGGGTGACACGATTTATGCCGATGCTATCAATACACCGTTGATGCAGCAGTTTTTTGACCAGACCATCGAGCCTTACATCGCCGATGCGGTGCTCACTGTTGATGACCCTCAGAAGTTACTGGAAAAAGTTTCCGACGACCAGAAAATTGTAGCCGGGGATGTGCGCGCTGCGCTGAGTTCGGCCGACGACGAGATTTTTATTTTCACTCCCTATTTTATTCCCGGCAAAGGTGGCATGGAGCTTATCCGCGAATTGCGTGGCCGGGGAATCCGGATAGTGCTGCTGACCAATTCGCTCGCAACCAACAACCACATCCCTGTGCATTCAGCCTATGCTTCGTACCGCAAAGACCTGCTAAAGGCCGGTGTGGAATTGTGGGAGGCACGTGCCGATGCTGCGAAAATCACTGCGCCTGACGGCACCACCGAACTCGATCAGCTCACGCTGCATACCAAAGGTATACTCATTGACCGCAAGCACGTTTTTGCGGGTTCGCTGAACCTGGACCCGCGCTCCATCGACATCAACACGGAGATGGGTTTGCTCGTCGATTCACCGGAGCTGGCGGCGCTGTTGACAGGCAACGCCGCCAGGAGGGTTCCGAGGATGGCCTACCGGCTACGCCTGGATGACAACAACAAGATCAGCTGGCATGCGACCATCGACGGCACTGCGGTGGTCGAAACGAAAGAACCGCAAACATCAGCCTGGCGTCGGTTCAGCGCATGGTTTCTGAAAATCGCCCCCGAAAAACAACTCTGAAGAATAATCTCTGAAGCCGCGACAGCGCAGGTATTGAGCATGACGGAAAGACGGAGCTGGGTGGAAATTGTCCTCATGCCATTGGCAGTGGCATTGGTCGGGACTGTGGGCACCTATTTTATCACCGCTCAACAGCAGAGGAGCGCAGAGCTGAAAGCAGTGGAGGATCGGCAAATAAAAATCCTGGAAATATTCGCCGACAACATAACCAGCAACGATGAAGGCGAGCGAATATTTGCCCTGCGATTACTGGAGGCAGTGGATGACGACCTTGCGGAGCGACTGGCGACGGCAGTCTCCGCGACCGAACAAGAACCTTCCGCCGTCAGGTCAGTGGCCACAGCGGTCGCACAAAACGCCGCCGCTCGCGCCAGTGCGGTTCCCAGAATCTATATCCATATTCGCGATAACAGCAATCGGGCAAATGCACAGAGTGTCGCCTCTGCACTCGGTGATGCGGGTTACTTTGTACCCGGGATCGAGCAATTGGTTGACCAGGGCCCGTCGAGCAACCAGCTCAGGTACTTCAGGAAGGATGAGGAAGCAACCGCCAAAGCAATTGTGGAAAAGCTGAATGCGCAGCAAATCGAGGCAAAGCTCATGTATATAGGCGGATATGAAAACTCATCGGTCATCAAACCGTTGCATTTTGAACTGTGGTTTGCCCCTGGACAACCGTAATACCCGGTGTATCCGCAATCCCGGTCGACCCCGGAATGCCTGCGCCACCGAATCCCGATCGCTCCCGCAGCAGCAACGGTGGAGGCGGTCGACAGTTGGACTGGCACGTTTTAAGCTGCCAACCCGAATAATGCACCAGCACACGCCAAATGATTTATCTGGCCCTTGTAGAAAAGGATATCGCGAAGTTTTCACCCGGGTACAACATGCCACCACTGCTGTTTGCCTGGATACCACTTGATCTCGCGTCGATTTTGCGCACATGCTCACTGCGACGTAGCTATGGCTACGTTTACGCTCGGGCTACGTTTACGCTCGGGCTACGTTTACGCTCGCGAGCACGCAAAAGCAACGCGATAGCTGCGCGCTATCTCAGGCAGCTGGTGCAATATCCGGGCTAACCACCTGAACAGGGAACGCGTTATGAAACTTCTCATCGCTACAGACCTTTCCTCATCGTCGAATGCGATCCTCGATGTCGCTCGCGGCATCGCCAGGTCTTCCAGGGCTAAAGTGTGGCTGCTACATGTCGCGGAGCCTGAACCGGATTTCGTTGGCTATGGCGTTGGCCCCCAGTCAGTGCGTGACTCCCAAGCGATCGATTTCCATCGCGAGCATGTCGAGTTGCAGGCAATCGCAGGTCGACTGCGCGACCAGGGGATAGAGACCACAGCGCTGTTGATTCAGGGAGCGACGGCAGCGACGATTTTGCAGCAAGCCAGTAAGTTGCAGGTCAATATGATTGTGGTTGGCTCCCACGGCCACGGCGCTGTGCACAAGATGCTGGTAGGGAGCGTCAGCGAAAATGTACTGCGCAGGGCAACGACTCCGGTATTGGTAGTGCCGACGCGAACTGGCGAGAAAGATCATGCCCGTTAGCAAACTCAGCCCGGTTCAAGCACATTGATCAGGCATGGGGATCAGGGGAAATTGACCACGCTATCCTGATTTGCCGCCACGCTAACCGGGATGCCAGTGCTGGGCGTGAACGCAATTCCGTTTTCAGCCTCTTCTGCGCTGTCATCAGCGGCCTGGCAGGTAAACGCCACGGTATATTCACCCGGCGCGAGAAACCCCACCGTGTAACGCCAGCGATTGGCATCTGCCTCCCAGTTCACACTGGCACTCGTCAGCGGCGCGCTGCTTGAGCCCTCTTCTCCGATGTTGGTACCAGCACCACCCTCATAAACGTAGACTGCAAACCCGTCGCCGGTATTCACATCACCGGAGCACCCCTCGGCGGTCAGGAGCGCATCGTCAACGGTACCAACAATATTGCCGCTTTCGGCCAGGTCTATTAAGCGCAGCGAGGGAATGAGGCGATAGTCTTCGAAACCCTTAGGGTTATTGACCGACTTCCTGAGGTCAAAATCGATGACGAATTCATGGCTGCCACCGGCCAGGACAGTAAATCCGCTGTTGAGCTTGAGTCCGGACTGGCTCCCGCTGGGAACATACAGCGAATACATCTCGCCGGTATTGATTTCGATGATGGAGTCCATCGCGCCTCTTTCAGCGTCGACATCCAGGCGCATCCAATTGTAGTTACCGGCGGCAAGGGTCACACCTGCCAGTAGATTGGCGGTATCAGTACCCTGTAGCTCCTTTAGCTCGATGCAGCGAATAGTGGGCTCGCCGTCCGCCGTTGGGCTGGTTTCCCCTTCGAGATATTGGGCACAAGTCTGGCTGTCACCGCTGAGCGCCAGGCTTAGGGCCTCTCCTTCAGCGGGCTTGACGGTGACACCGGTAAACTGGACAAGTACTTTCTCGGCATTATCCACCGCCGCATCTGTAATGCTGACATTTACCGTGCCGGTTCCAGCCCCCCCGTCATCACTGCTACCACCACTGCCACAGGCAACCAAACCCAGTGCCAGTGGCGGCAAGACCAAGCTGCGGTAAAGACCATTAAAATTCATCGTAGACTCCGATATGCTGGATCACTGTTGGCTCAGCAAGTTCTGAGCGTTTCGAACACAAGTGTAGAGGCCGCAACTCCCCTTTGCCTGTCAGCGTAAGGGGCTTATCCAGGAATTGTGAGCGACGCCCCGAACCGGCCGGCAACCACTCCCCGGTCCGTCAACACGTGGCCTGGACTAATTACTTCTGGTTATTGCACGATGTGCTTTAAGAGCGCATTGGTACAGGCAATGGGTGGGAATTTCGTTACAGTACAGTTGTCGTCGTGAAGTTGAGGTGTTACCCGGCGGCGGATTTGTACACAGACCCGACCCAGGGTCAGACGGAGGACTAGTCCCATGCGCAAAATACTAATGACAATGGCCCTGTTGGTGGCGGCTGCAAATGGCCAGGCAGCGGAATCCGATGCCGACAAGATAGCCCGCGCGCAAAGTGCAGCGCCCGTCGCGGTCGGTAAGGATGCCACGGTGGTCGATCTTGACGGCACCGTACTGAAGGAAGGTTCCAACGGATGGGTTTGTATGCCCGGCGTTCGTCCCGGCGATAACCACCCGATGTGCAACGATGCCGTCTGGACCAAACTGATGCAATCCGCCGGTGCCGGCAAGGACTTCAGCACCGACCGTATCGGCATTTCCTATATGCTGCAGGGCGACATGAATGTCAGCAATTCCAACCCGGCAGCGACCGACCCGAACAACGGCGACGTCTGGGTACAGGAGGGCCCTCACATCATGGTGGTAGTGCCCAGGGAAATGCTGAAAGGCGTGCCCGACGACCCCTACAACGGTGGGCCCTACGTGATGTGGAAGGATACCCCCTACGCCCATATTATGGTGCCGTTACCGGAGCCTAAGTAGTATCGGGAGCGGCGAACAAGCAGCCGCGGACACAACGGCGCCCGCGGCTGCATCACCGCCTAGTCAATCAAACCCAACTCTGCGGCAAACTTGAAAATAGCCACCGCTGCCGCCTTGCGCGGGAAGGGGTGGTCCAGGTTGGGTGATGTCATGCGCACCGCGCGAGGAAACGGTGGATAAGAAATGTCCCAGTGGTGTCCATGCAGCATAGCCAAATGGGTAGCCATAGGCAGGTCGAGTTTAGCCTGGGCCTGCGTCAGCTGCATGTCATTGTTACCATCGTATTTGCTCAGGTTCAGGTTGTCGGCCATCTGGAAAGTCGGCACTTCCAGCAACGTTGTCGCGGCTGTGATGTTAAAGATCGGGATGTTCATCGCATCCAGTGTCTCTTTGTGCTGCTCGTTGAATGCTTCGCGCACATAGGTGCTCAGGTCGAGTAGCGCGCCTTTTATGTCATATTCATCCATGCGGCGCAGGGGGCCTCTCTGCAGGGCGCCGGCGGAGATCAAGGCGAGGAAATCGTTCAGGCGGGCGGTAACCGCTTCGGTGGGCAGGTCCTTGATCAATTGATACAGGTTATCGGCAGTGTACGACCCTCCAATCGCTCCCGCCCAGGTGAAAACACAGCGAATGCGGTCCTGCAACTCGGGGTGATTCACCAGCAAGGACAGAATATCCGGGGCGCCCTTGCTATAGCCCATCAGGAAAACATCCCTGGGCGGCGGACCGTTGCGCTTGTTTTCCCTGGAGCCTCGCCCGGCGTCTGCTTCAAAGCCCACGCCCTCGTTGATGGCGCTCAACAGATCCGCATTATTGGCCTCACAGCCACGCATCGGATGCGCATCCGCGCGCATGATATGCCAGCCCTGTGCACCGTATTCCTGCTCAATGTCAGGAAACTCGGTGCAGAAGGCACGGTCGGGCAATAAGCCGTTGATTAAACCCGGGCAGAAGACCAGGGTCGTGTTTTCCAGTTTGCCGATCTGCGCCTGAGGCATGTCGGCTTGCCACTCGCTGCGGTTGTCGATTTTGAGAAAGCGCTCGGAGATCTTCTGGCCGTCTGGCCGCTTATCCCCGGGTAGCAATTTTTTTGCCTCCTTGAGTGCCGCTTCGTCTTTAACCCCCTCCTGCACGAACAGGTTACGCCAGCGGCGACCGCACCACTCTTTGACATAGGCGTTGGTGAAGACGCGTTTATCTTCGGCGACCAGCATTTTCAAAGCGGCGATAACGCCGAGGTAATCGCCCTTTTTATCGAGCTGTTCCAATTCCCTGGCGCTATCGCTCAGCCCCTCGCTGTTAACCATTACACCCCTCCATCACCGCGGCCTCTGCCGCGGTCGCTGATTTGTCCGAACATCACCACGCTATCCCTTGGGTTACAGCACTATTAAACCAGCTTGATCCACGAGTCAACAGAATGCCTTGACCCGGTAAACGACATGGAATGTGGTCCGGGAGACTGTCGTTTCTGGCCCGGATTTTGCGTGCTTGATTTCGTTGGATCTGCGCTTAATCTAGGCCCGGAGCGGCAAGCCGTTCTTACAATAATTAAAACGCTTTTTACAACAAAGGAAACCTCTAATGCGACGATCGCTACGCAAGCTCTTGACAGTGACGGTTACGACCACCGTTTGCGCCCTCGGCCAGCAAGCCTCGGCATTGAATATCGCCTTGACCAACGACGATGGCTGGTCCACCTATGGCATCCATGCCCTTTACAATGCGCTAACTGCTGCGGGGCACAATGTATCACTGGCGGGTCCGCTTGGCGGCCAGAGCGGCAGCAGCGCCGCGGTGGATGTGAACGCTGTTTTCGCCAGAGCACTGGTCATTACCAAGCAGGCGGATAACATTTATTCAGTAGGCGCCGGCACAGCTAGTGCCGAGCCCGCCACCGCCGGCGCCATTGCCGCCAATATCGCCCTCCAGGCCTACGGCACGCAGCCTGACCTGCTGGTTTCCGGTATCAACGATGGCGCCAATGTCGGGCCGACAACCCAGATTTCCGGCACCGTTGGCGCTGCGGTCGTTTCCATAGGTAAACTGATCGGCGCTCCGGTTCCCGCCATCGCCGTGAGTACCGACGAGCGCTGTGAGGAGGGCAGCAGCGCCGATGACCAGGTCGTGCCGAGCCCGGCCGCCATACCCGCCGACTGCAAGGAAGTGGCGGATTTCGTCGTTAAACTGGTCGACGAACTGGAAATGCGACCCCAATACAAAAAGGGGAAGTCGAGCATACTTCCCGACGGTGTCGCACTGAATGTCAACTATCCACCCGGCGCGCCCCTCGGTGTCAAGATAGCGAACCAGGGCCAATCACCCTACGTGGACCTGTTGGGGGGAGCGGCATCGATCGAGGTCGCCTGCTACGAATGTCTGGACATCCCCGTTGGCTCCAGTTCAGCAGGCGGCATAGCCGCGATCGTTCCGGCAACCGGCAAGGATGTCAAGGATTCTGACAGCCAGCTGTTCGCCGACGGCTACATCACGATCGTACCGATCGAGGCGGATTACACCGCCAATGCAAAGGCGCTGAAAGGGCTTGCCGGGACACTGGAAAAGTTCAGTAAATAGCATCAACTGGGAAGATCCTGATTGGTATGCGCGGGGGCAACCTCGCGCTGCATCCCACAAATCCCCTTTTTCTGAAGCCATGGACTGGCTCTACAGCAAAGTACCTGATGTGCCAGGGCGACGCTTCTGGTTATTCCCAAATGGTCTAAAAACCACTTTGCATTTTCAAAGCTTGAAGTAGTATTTTCATTCGCTAAACCGCTTGCTGGCCAACAGAACCAAAAAATAGGTTGCCCTGTGTGTTCACTTGTTATTGTATTAGCCAAGCCGGTTTTGCCGTAACGAAGCCACCAAAATGTCGTTGCAAAAACGCAGGTGCCAACACTGCGAAAGAATAATTAAAAAGTTGCGAGGTAATGCCAATGAAACGCTCACCAATCCCAGCCTTCCTGCTGGGCACAATCCTGGCGGTAGGGCTATCTGCTCCTGCGGCCCTGGCCGACAAACCCAACTTTATTCCACCAAAGCCTATGCCGGAAGCCATTTTCGAATGGAACATGGAGAAGCGAACCAAAAGCATTTACAACACTGAATTCAAGCCCGAGCTCGATAACGGCGAACGTCACAGGATGATCGAGGGGCCCGACGGTGAACCGGGCCTGTACGGCGGCGTGTCAAGCGTCCCCCTCGACCAGATCAATCCCCCCGAGGGCTACGAGGTGGTATTCAACGGTTGCGCATCGAAGGGCAACATCCAGCAATACGAATGGCGTGTTGACGGTAAACGCGTCGCCAAGTCCAAAGACTGTAGGTTGAAAACGCGCCTGCAGGAAGGGACTTACACTGTCGAACTCGTGGTCAACGGTGGTGGTCGCAAGAGTTCGACCACCCAGGAGGTCAGCCCAAAAGATCTGCTCATCGTCATCATGGGCGACTCCTACTCTTCCGGCGAGGGCAATGGCCTCAGGATGTACGAGTTCGAGGGGGGCATAGAAGACACCAGCGTGGCTGACGCCACCGCCAACAACGGCAAAGGCTGGAGTGAGAATGCCTTTTGGGACTACGCGAATTGCCACCGCAGCACCCGCTCGGGGCAAGCCAATGCGGCGATAGACCTGGAAGATGCGGATCCACACACCTCCGTCACCACACTCTACGTAGCGTGCTCCGGCGCCCAGATAGAAAGCGGTATCCTCGGGATCAAGGACGGTTACCTGGGGGGAGCGCCCGAAAAGCCCCAAACCTATCAGGCCTACGAGCTGGCGATCTTGAACGGGCGTGATATCGATGCGATCACGCTGGGTATCGCGGGCAACGATGTCGGTTTTGTGCCCATTGTAAGTGAGGCCGTTTTTCAACCCGATGCATTCCTCTCTACCCAGTTGTCGCCGCTGGTTCCCGTGGATCCCAAGCTACCGCTAGTCTCGGAAACGCCGGCGGTTGCCGAGGGCGAGCTGGCAGATCTATTGCTTGCACCGGATGGAGACTATGTTGACATCCGCCAACCCGCGGGTCCGCTGAAGGTGCTGGACCCCAACGCCCTGCACGCCTGTGAAGCCCAGTTCAAGAAGGCCGCTTTTGGCGCCGGTGGCATCGGGCCAGACGACAGCTGTCGGGAATCCATTGGCACAACAGAGTTCGGGCTTGCCCAGGTCCAGGCCTGTTTTAGCGGCAACGGAGCCAACGACTGCGAATTTGCGCGCAGCTATTTTATCTACTCCGATTTCAACGCTAATCCCAAAGAAGGTGACTGGATTCACCCCGATGGCGACATTGTCGGTGTACCGCCAAGCTGGCCCGGGCTGGGTGTTCCCACGGACAGGATTTTTTATACCGAGTACCCGGACCTCACGACCACGTTCGTGGACTACCCGGACGATACGTCGTTGGAATTTTGCAGCATCTCATTTACCAAAAACCAGATTCTGTTGCTGCTGAAAGCCGTTCAGCAGGTCGTTGACAACCCAGACCTGGTCGACGTACTCATTGAGTTTGTCAATAACAACGTCAGCGAGTTCGGCCTGGCTCAGAACGAGTTCCAGTGGGCCTCTGAAGCCGTACTGAACAAGCCGCTGCTGCCTGAACTCAAAGCGCTGATGCTGGACCTGACAGCCCTCTGGCGGGTCAAGACTGGCCCTGGTTTCAACGACTATACACTTATCGGTGGTCGTGAACCCGTGGGCTTTGTCAACCTGGGCAATGACGCGCCGGCGCTGAACGAGATGACAGCTCTGGCCAATGCCGTTTATGGCTGGAACTCTGTCATTGGCACCCACGACCTGGCCTCCGGGCATGGGCTCTGCACGCCCCAGCCCGATGGCACTAACGATGCGGTTGCCGCGTATGCCTACCTCGTCGGAACCGGCGGCCCTGAAGGCACCAATGTTTCCGGCTCGGCGCACCCCAATTTACTGGGGCAGCAGACCTACCGCACACCGTTGGCAGCCAAACTGCAGGAGATCTTGCTGGCTGACTGACCGGCTCGCCTGAGCGCTGAATGCCGCGCAGGCCGGCCATCCATGCAACAGCATTCGCCGGAGAAATGCCGGCGGATGCTGGGAGTCAGCCAGGCGTCGCGTCGCCAAGCCAATCCAGGCTTTTCGCAATCACGGACTGCTTTGCCGCTGCCAGCGGGGCCGACAGGCTTTCCCCGGCATCGAAGCAGATACCCTCGGCGCCGATAAACGCTATCTGCGCCGGCAGTTTGCCGAGGGCGCGGGCCAACTCGACAGCCTCGGGCACACCAAAGGCGTGGCTGGAATAGAGCCTGTATCCCTGGGGCAAGGGCTGCCTGGACAGATCGAAGTGAAAGATTTCACCCGGCTCCCCACCCGAGGATACCGCGTCCACAAGCAGCACCTTGCCGGCCCCCTGCCAGCAGTCGATCAACGCCGCGGGTTCGCCGTCATGTTCGATACATTGCAGCGCCGGTATTGCCATTCGCGCCAACTCCGAGGCCACCAGGCAACCGAAGGCGTCGTCGCCACGATAGCGATTACCGACACCTATGACCAGCGCTGGCGCGGGATTCATGCACGATCGATCTCGAGTTTCAGGAAATGGGTCGCGCAGGAAATACAGGGATCGTAGTTGCGGATCGCCTGCTCACACAGGTACTGGATTTCAGCGTCCGCTTTGTCGAGGCAGGTGGGTGCAAATTGGCGCAGGTCGTCCTCGATCATCTTCTGGTTCTGGGACGTGGGAGGCACGATATTCGCGTGTTCTATGCTGCCTTCGTCACTGATCGTGTAACAATGGTAGAGCAGCCCACGCGGCGCCTCGGTCGCGGCGTGGCCGGTAGCGGCCCTTGGGTCGACGGTGACTGACGGTGCCTGCGCGGGATCGTAGGTCTCGATGATGCGCAGCGCTTCATCGACAGCATACAGCACCTCGACAGCCCGCACCGCAATACTCTGGAACGGGTTATTGCAGACCGGACCAAGCCCTATGGCGCGGGCTGCGTCCTGGATGTCGGAGGGAAAGCGGTCAAAGTTCAGCGCATAACGCGCCATCGGTCCGACATGGTAACAGTCGCCACCCGGCTTGGTCACACAGTGCAGCGCATTGCTGTAGTCGACATGCCGCTCCTCGAAGTGGTCGTTATAGTGCGAGACCGGGATATCAAGGCCACGATTGGAGACCAGCCGCCCCTCGTTCATCGGGTATTCGTCGGGGTGGCGCAGCGCGACAAAGGTATAGTCCCGTTCGAATACAGGAAAGTCGAGGGTACCGGTCCAGCGCACAGTATCCAGCGCGAGTTCGCGGGCCCGCAACAGGGTTTCACGCAGGGCCAGCACATCGCCCGGCGCCGGCAGGCGGTAGAAACCACCCACGCAGACATTGACCGGGTGGATTTCGCGCCCCCCGATCAGTTGCATAATCGCGTTGCCCGCCTTCTTCAGTTGCAGCCCGCCCTCGACCAGCGCCGGGTAATCCTTCGCCATATCGATGGCGTTGGCATATCCCAGGTAATCGGGCCCGTGCAGCAGGTAGATATGCAGTGTGTGGCTGGCAATCCACTCGCCGCAGTAGAGCAATCGGCGCAGGTCGCGCAAATGCCCCCCCACCGTAACACCACAGGCGTCTTCCATCGCGTGCACGGCGCTCATCTGATAGGCAACCGGGCAGATGCCACAGATGCGCGCCGTGATATCAGACGCTTCCCTGAAGTCGCGCCGGCGCAGTAAACCCTCGAAGAAACGCGGAGGCTCGAAGATCCTCAGCTTCACGTCCTCGAGTTTACCGCCGCGAATCTTCAGGTACATCGCCCCCTCGCCCTCTACCCGGGCGAGATAGTCCGCCTTGATGATGCGAGGTTCGCCACCGGGTTGGTCAACCATGTCGATCCCCCTCGTCACAGAAGCCCGGCGCCGCCGCGTTGTAGGTTCTGAACATGCGCGCCAACTCAGCTTCACTGGCGCCCATCTCCTGCATCGCTGCCGTCAGCGAGGCGGCATTGACCGACTCCATGGGGCCATAACAGCCATAACAGCCCCGGTTGTATGCCGGGCAGATGGCGCCGCAGCCGGCATGGGTCAGCGGCCCCATGCAGGGTGTACCGTAAATGACGCTGATACAGGGCGTGCCGCGCTGCTTGCATTCGATACACACGCTGTGGGAGGCAATGTTAGGTTTGCGACGATTCAGAAATGCGTTGAGAACCTCCAGCAACTGGTGCTTGTTGATGGGGCAACCCTGCAGTTGGTAATCCACCGGCACGTGTGCCGCTATCGGGGTCGACGTGGCCAGCGTGCTGATGTAATCCGGCGATGGATAAACGAGACCCGTGTATTGCTGGACATCGGCAAAGTTGCGCAGCGCCTGGATGCCTCCTGAGGTGGCGCAGGCACCGATCGTCACCAGGTATTTTGACTCGCGCCGTACTAACTGCAGGCGCTCGAGGTCGTGGCGTGTAGTTACCGAGCCCTCGACTAACGATATATCGTAGGGGCCATCAAGCACAGCGCGACTGGCCTCGGGAAAATTGGCGATAGTCACATGGCCCGCCAGCGCCAGCAATTCATCCTCGCAATCCAGCAGGCTGAGCTGGCAGCCGTCACAGGACGCAAACTTCCATACCGCCAGCTTGGGATTGTCCGCCATCACACCTCCCTTATCATAAACAGCCGCTCAACGCGGTCGAAGGAAAATACCGGCCCGTCGGCGCAAACAAAAAACGGTCCATACTGACAGCGTCCGCAGGTTTTCACCGCACATTGCATATTACGCTCCATCGACACGTAGATATCCTCAGCCGCAAACCCGAGATCCAACAAGGCGTAGGCGCTGAAGCGCATCATGAGCTCGGGCCCACAGATCAAGGCCGAGGTAGTCGCCGGGTTGAGCTTGCGGCCCGGTAGCAACGCGGTGACCACGCCCACCTTGCCCAGCCAGTCGCGGCCGGCATTGTCGACGGTAATCGCAACCTCCAGCGAGGGGTGCTCTTGCCAGGCTTGTAGTTCCCGGCGAAAGAGAATGCTCTGCGGCTGGCGGGCGCCGTATAGAATCGCAAGATCGCCATAGGCCTCCCGCTGGCTCAACAACCGGTAAATGGCGGGGCGCAGGGGGGCAAGCCCGAGCCCGCCCGCCATTACGAGCACGTCCCGGCCCCCCAGGTCATCGACCGGCCAGGCGCTGCCGAAGGGCCCGCGCAGGCCGATCGTGTCACCCGCTTTCGCTGCACACAGGGCCTGGGTTACAGAACCGACTGCCATCACCGTGAACATCAATTGTCCCGGTGCCGCAGGATCGCCGCCGCTAACTGAGATAGGAATCTCGCCATGGCCGAAGACATAGATCATATAGAACTGCCCCGGGGAGAAGTCGCTGCTACCCGCATTACCCGCGGGCTCAACGCGCATTGTTGTGCAACCGGGCATTTCCTCGCGGGTATCGACAATGCGGAAGGGAGCGGGAACCATCGGCGACACCGGTTCAGTTTGCACCTGCATCCGCGCCCCCATCGTTGGCATAGATATCGAGCGCCTGAACCCGGGTCGCCTGCAGACGCTCCAGCATAAGCTGCGCGAAGCGCTTCATCAGCTGGTATCCCAATTCATGGTCGGCCTCGGCCTTGCCACGCAGGCACTCGCCATTGAGCGCAATAGCCGCTACGTTAGTCAATGCGAGGGAATCGAAATTGTTGCGGTGAGGGGCGAACAGCCAGGAGAAACCTGTTACACCGCCAGCCTCCACTCGCGCTACAGGCACCGAACCGGCCGCCGGAACATGGCTTTCGATGGAGACAAGGCCATCCCGCACCAGGTAGAAGTTGTCGGCCTTTTCACCACCGCGCAGAAGGAAATCGCCGGCCTTGAAGCGCACAAGTTTGCCACACCCCGCCAGGGTGTCCAGGTGATCGGCAGGCATACCATTAAAAAACGGACTCTCGCCCAGCAGTTGGCGTATACGTTTTATGTCAACCATCAGTTACCTCCCCCCTGCCCATCACTGGCGCGTAGCAGGCGAACTTCTTCAGTAAGGTCGATGCCCACCGGGCACCAGGTGATGCAGCGCCCGCAACCGACACATCCCGAGGTGCCGAACTGGTCCAGCCAGGTGGCAAGTTTGTGCACCAACCACTGCCGGTAGCGGGAGCGGATGGTTGGGCGCACACTGCCGCCGTGGATGTAGGAAAAGTCCATGGTGTAACAGGAGTCCCACTCCCGCCAGCGCTCGGCGTGGTCGCCGCTGAGGTCGGTGACATCCTCGACTTTCGAACAGAAGCAGGTCGGGCACGCCATGGTGCAGTTACCACAGGCCAGGCAGCGCTCCTCCAACTCGCTCCAGCGCGGGTTGTCGTAATTCCGGTAGAGCAGCGCCTGGATATCGGCAGTATCAAGCTTGCGCCCTACACTTTCCCGGGCGCGCCGGCTTACCTCCTCGGCGGCGCCGATCGCCGCGCAATCGGCCTCTGCATGGGGTATTGCCGCCAACAGGGACTCACCCCGCAGACTCCCCGATTCAGCGACGAAATAATGCGCATCGTCGCCCAGCACCTCGGTGAGGGCAAGATCGAAGCCGCCACTGGCAACCGGGCCAGTATTCATGGAGGTGCAAAAACAGGTTTTCGCCGCCTGGGAACAGTTGACCACGATAATCAGGGCCTTGTTGCGACGGTCGGTATACAGCGGGTCGGGATGTTGGGGATTGGTGAAAACCCGGTCCTGAACCTGAATCGCGTGCAGGTCACAGGGACGCACCCCGATAAAGGCGTAGGGCTTTTCCCTGTCCTCCACCCCGTGCACGCTGAAGCTGCCGTCCGGGGCCTTGTCCCCCTGCCACAGTTTTGTCCGCGGCGGGAAGAGGTACTTTTTCCAGGAATGTGGCCCGTTGTTGAAGCCGAACAATGCCGCATCAGCCCGCGGTTTCAGGCGATAGCTGGCAGCATCCTGCTGTTCCGTCCAGCCCACGGGAAGATCCGTCACCCCGTGCAAACAGTCGTAAACAACAGCGCCGTCGCGCCGCCTTGGCCCCACTGGCTGGTAACCGCGCTCAAGCAGGGCGTCGAACAGTAACTGCAGGTGATCGCTTTGTATAACCACCCTGGAAGTACTGGCCATGTCCTCACCAAAGCATCCGCGAATTATTAACAGCATCCCAGTTCCGGCAGTTGCGCGCCATGCTGTGGATCAAACAAAGTTGCTCTCGATGAGAGTAATCTGGCAGGTGACAGTGAAGGCCGGGCCGTCATACCCTGCCGATTCGGCGGTCTGGTTTATTCGTTTTCTCCCGTGATAATCGGGCAAACCCGTGCACAGCGCGCAGTTTCTCGACGAGAATTCCAAATATCAGCGCCCGGGCATGCTCTCAGCCTGGCTCGCCACTATCCGCAGCAGATCGCCCAGGGCGAAATTGACATCGGCGATGTGCAGGGTGCTGCTGGCGAGGAATGCTTGCAGCGCCTGGGGGCTCAGGGGAGGCTTGCGACCCTCCTGCACGGTATCCAGCACCAGGAAACCGTCGGCGGCGCATTCGGCGGTGTGCATCGCCGGGTAGGCAATCCAGGGGGTGTCTATGGAATCCGGGAAGGGCAGACCATTGTCAGCCCCCCAGATGGTGTTTTCCAGGATTCCCGGATTGCCGCCAAGCCGGGTCGGGTCGACGCAGGGAATCGGGTTGTCTACCGGTTCGCGTTCGCTGTCACCGGCGGCGACGCTATCGTAGGCAATGATGCAAGCCGTATCGGTAGCGCGGGTACAGAGGGGAATATTGGCAAAGCTGCCGCCCACGACTGCGCCTGCAGGTACCTTCAACTCGCCCACCGGGCCGATCAACAGGGCCGAAACAAGGCGCTCGCGCAGTGCGGGGTCGTTGTCGAAGCGCTGCTTGAGTAACTCGAGCAGCATGTGCGACCCCTGGGAGTGCCCGATCAATACAAAGGGACGATCGCCGCTTTCAAGCAAGTACTGGCTGAACGCCGCATCGACGTCCCCGAAAGCGATGTCGAAATACTCGCTGTTGCGGTAGCCCCCCTCGACCCGATAAGTGGCGATGGTCATCTGGCGATAGAGGGGCGCATACATAGAGCACAGCTCGATAAAGCGTGCCGCCTGGTTGTAGAGTGGACGCAATACCAGGCTGTCGTCGCTGAGGTCGGTGGTGTTGCCGGGTTGCTGGCCATAGTCAACCGTCGGGTAGACGTAAAAACAGTCGAACTCCGGGTCGACGGCGACATTGTGTTCGAACACGGCAAAACTGGTGTCGGAATACACGTAAGTCGTGGTCTGATCAAGCTCGAGGCAGCGGTTGGACACGGCGCCGGGTTTACAGGCCCAAAGCTCTTCACCGGCATAGGGGCCCGGCGCGGGCAGGGAGGACTCCAGGGATTCACCGCAGCCGACGAGGACAAAAACCACAGAGAATGACAGCGAGAGACGGTAAAGGCTTTTCATATTGCTTTTCCACACAGGTTTTTGCAACGGCAAAGTTAGCCGACCAATCGCCACTTGGCCCCGTCGATGCTAAGCAATCACATGAGTGCACGTCAACATGCCGCGTGTTATGCCCGCTCCAGCGGTCAATCAGCCAGGTGCCGGTGAAGCGCGGCATCGATACCGGCGGGGATCACGCCAGCCAGTTCCTTTGCGCCGGTTCCCGTTATGCATCCTATGCTGGCGTTGAAGTCAGCGAGGTATTCAACCTGCCCCCGACCCCCGGCAACAACCTCTGCCAGGGTAGCCCAGGCGGGTGCACGCAGATAGACCCCCGACGTCAACACTGTGCAGAAGCGGCTGCGTATCTGCGCGATACCCAGCAGTTTGCGCCCATCCGGGGTGACCAGTTCACCATGGGATATCGAGCTGTAGCACGCCCAGTCGGCGCCCACTTCCCGGGCCTGTTGCTGGGAGCGCCGAGCCTCATCGAGCTCACAGAGTCGACTGTTGACACCGACCTGGCCCAGTACATCCCGCCATAGTTGTCCCAGCCAATGGTAAGCAGCGACGGGGCCGCCCCGGGCAATTGCATGCTGCGCAGGCAGGAAAACACTCAGGCTGAGCATTTCTGGGCCGGCCATGACCGCTCCCCCGCCGGAGCGCCGCCGAATCAGGGGCAGCTTTTTACCGGCAGCCCGTGCCAGTTGCCCCGGGTCGGGCTGCTGCGACCTGCCCAGTACGATAGCGGGCGCGCTGTAACGCCAGATCAGCCAATGAGGCGCGGCCAGCTCTTGACGATAGCAATCCGCTATGTATTGCTGCTCCGACTCGGCGCTGGCACATACCATCTCACCGTGGTTTTTGCTGCTGGCATCGCTGCGAGTCACAGGCATTGGAACCCGATGATAAGCGGCGGACTTTCCATCGCATTGACGTTGTGAGCTAAGGTAGATGCCATGTTTTCATCCTCCGCCGACCGTTGGAGGACATTCTGCCACTGATCGCGAGCGTCCACACCCTGCTGCCCCGACTGGCGGGTGTCATCTGCAATCGTCTCGCAGCTGCCCCCGGCATTTACTTTTGCGCCCGGCTGGCAAATAATCGCGCCCTGTCAAGCACGGCTCTAACGACCCTCCCCGAGGCTCTCAATGAAAGTCTTCCCCCATCTACTGGCACTGAACGGCCTTGCCCTGTTGCTCGCCGCCTGTGGCGGGGGTGGTGGCGGTTCCAGCCCTGAGGCGCCGTTGCGCCCGGCCAATACCAGTTGCATAGCACCCGCACTGTCGATGAGTGGTGGCGGCCCGATTACCCTGGTAACGGCGTTTCCCGCACTGCCGGCCATCGAGCGGATGGTGGGGTTGTACCAGGCGCCGGGCGATAATGACACCTGGTATGCGCTGAGCCAGAACGGATCGGTTTTTCAATTCGACAATCGGCGGGTTGCCAATGGCTACCGCACGTTTCTCAACCTTGAGCGGGAAACCTTTTCAGCAAGCAATGAGGCGGGCCTGCTGGGTTTGGCTTTTCATCCGCAGTACGCCACCAACGGTTGGGTTTATCTCTACTATATGCCGTCGGCGGATACGGCGCGCCTGTCTCGCTTCCGGGTCGATGGCACCACCGACCGCGTCGACAAGAGCAGCGAAAAGATTGTACTAGAGCTCGACCAGCCCGCCCTCAACCACAACGGTGGGGGGCTTGGCTTCGGGCCCGACGGCTACCTTTACCTGGCCCTGGGCGATGGCGGGGGCGCCAACGATCCCTTCGCCAATGGCCAAAACCCCAATACCCTGCTCGGTGCCCTGTTGCGGCTGGATGTCGATGTGGCCGGCGACAGTGCCCCCTATGAGATTCCGTCGGACAACCCGTTTGTGGACGGGGGCGGGCGGCCCGAGGTCTTTGCCTACGGGCTGCGCAATCCCTGGCGCTGGAGCTTTGATCGGGCTACGGGTGAACTGTGGCTGGGGGATGTGGGCCAGAACGAGCGCGAGGAAATCGACCGGATCGTCGCCGGGGGCAACTACGGTTGGCCCATCATGGAGGGTACTAGCTGCCTCGACGGCAATGCCTGTGATAGCACCGGGCTACGCCTGCCGGTGGCGGACTACAGCCACAGCACCACCGGCGGCTGCTCAGTCACCGGGGGCTACGTCTATCGCTCCGGCAGCGCCGGTGCGCTCAATGGCCACTACCTGTTTGGCGATTTCTGCAACGGCATCATTTACGGCCTCGATCCGGCCGCCCCGTCGACGGTGAAGCCACTGCTCGACACCTCGCTGGCGCTCAGCGCTTTCGCCGAGGACCAAAATGGCGAACTCTACGCGATCAGCCTCACCGGCGATGCGGGCAGCAACATCTATCGAATCGAGGCCGACGATAGCGGCAGTAGCGGCACCGTGGCCGCGAAGCTGTCAGACACCGGTTGCTTCAGCGATACCGCTACCCAGACCGTAGCGTCCGGCGTGGTGGGCTACACCGTGAACAGCCCACTATGGAGCGACGGGGCGAGCAAGCAGCGCTATTTCGGCATTCCCGACGACAGCCGGATCAGCTTCAATGCCGCGGGGGAATTTATCTTTCCCGACCGCAGCGTGCTGATAAAAAACTTTTCGCACCGGGGGCAAATCGTCGAGACCCGGCTGTTTATGAAGCACCTCGATGGCTGGGCCGGATACAGCTACCAGTGGAACCGCGACAAAACCGACGCCGAACTGCTCGACAGGCACGCAGAGACGGTGCTCGATGCCAACTACACCCACATTTTCCCCAGCCCCGGGGAATGCATGCAGTGCCACACGGCAGTTGCGGGCTTCTCCCTTGGAGCGGAGACGCTGCAGCTCAACACGGGGGACAGCGAAAATGCCCTGGAGCAACTGTACCAGCGCAGCTACCTGGACCAACCGGTGCCCGCAGCGCTGATGCAAGTGAGGCTGTTCGGGCTAAAGGATGATAACGCCAGCCTGGAGCAGCGGGCGCGCAGCTACCTGCACAGCAATTGCTCCAACTGCCACCGTCCGGGCGGGCCAATAGCCGGTATCGACCTGCGTTTTCAAACCCCCTTTGCCGACACCGGGCTGTGCAATACAGTGCCTCTCTACGGCAATCTCGGACAAAGCGGAGCGAGGCTGGTGGCGCCCGGTGATGCCACACGCTCGGTGCTATCGTTGCGCATGCAGGCGCTTGACAGCAGGCGCATGCCGCCTATCGCCAGCAAGCAGGTGGATACCGCCGCGGTCGATATCATCAACGACTGGATCAATGGCTTGGCGGCTTGCGATTGACCCGGGCAGCGCTGCTTCGCTGACCGGATGCAAGCCATTACGCCTTGAAACCAATCTTGGTATGGCTGCCATCGCAGTAGGGCTTGTTGGCCGAGGCGCCGCAGCGACACAAAAAGGCGTCTGTCTTTTTGTCCACGGTGCGCCCACTGGCGGCGATAATCTCCATATTGCCGGTCAGGCGGAGGGGGCCATTGGGACGCAGATCTACCGTTACCGTGCCGTCGCGCTGCTCCAGGGCTTCAAATTCCAGCGTCGCGGGCTCACCGCTGGCGATAAACCCGGCGGCGCTGTGGCTGCCATCGCAGAAAGGCTTGTTGGCCGAGGCACCACAGCGGCAAAGCGTCGCCCTGAGCTGGCCATCACCAACGCCAAAGTCCAGCGGCGCGTTAACGGCATAGGGGCCGTTTTCGAATATCCTGACCGTGTTCACCGCCGGTGCCGGCTCACCGGCCTCGCCTGCAAGCTGGTACGTTAAGGCCCCCGAGGGACAGTTGCGAATCACCCGTTTCAGTTCCTCGACCTCGGTATTATCCGGCTGTATCCAGGGCCCTTCGGCATTGGCAATAAAGACCTCGGGAAGATTCAGTACACAGTGACGTGAATGGATGCACTTGCCGCCGTCAAACGAGACGCTGATTTTTGCACCTTGATAGGTATCCGCCATAGCTCACCTCCATGAATCGCTGGTTTCGGATGATCATAACCGAATGGGCCGCACAGACAAGAGGTACCCCGAGTGCCCATGGTTAACGGTGTGTCTTATAGCGTGAATGATGGCACTGGAGCGAATAACCCGGAGGCACCATGCAGCAGACGATTCTGATCACCGGCTGTTCCAGCGGTATCGGCGAGGCACTGGCCACCGAGCTTAACCAGCGGGGGCACCGGGTCTACGCCACTGTCCGACGCCCGGATACCCTGGCGGGGCTGGCGCAGGCCGGCTGCCAGACCCTCGGGCTTGGATGCCAACGACGAGGACAGCATTGCGCCGGCCATGGCTACCGTGCGGGCAGATGTCGGCCAGCTCGATTTGTTGATCAACAACGCCGGGTTCTCCCAGGGCGGGGCCGTGCTTGACCTGAGCCGCGAAGACTTGCGCCGCCAATACGAAACCAACGTGATTGCCCCGGTAGCGGTCAGTCGTGCCGCACTGGCACTGTTGCGGGCGGCGGTAACTAACCGCCATATCTCACCGATTCGGCGGTCGGTATCAATCGATACCTTCTACTGCAAACTCAAAAGCCTATTTGGTTTCTCGCCGGATCTTGCACCCTGTGCGAAATTTTGCTTCCGCGGCCATAGCTACGGCTATGCCCTTGGTCGTAAAATCCCGCACAGTGCACAATCTCTCAACGAGAATTCCAAATATCGGTGAGATATGGCGGCTAGATCACCAGGGTTTTTTGCATGGACATTTCGCGAATTGCATACTTCACGCCCTCCCTGCCGATGCCACTCTCCTTGACGCCGCCAAAGGGAAAATGCTCGGCACGAAAGCCAGGGCCGTCGTTACTGACCAGGGTGCCCACCTCGAGCTCCTCAAACAGGGTACGAATGGTCGCTATATCACGGGTAAAAACTCCTGCCTGCAAGCCATAGCCCGACCGGTTGATCCCCTCGATGGCCTCCTGCAACTGGCTGAAGCGCTGCAGGGGCAATACCGGGCCGAAAGTTTCATTGTTGGTCAGGCTGGCGCCGGCGGGCACATTCTCGAGGATGCAGGGGTAGATAATATTGCCCTCACGCCGGTTTCCCAGCAGCACCCGTGCCCCGGAGCGCACCGCAGCCGCGATGCGCGACTCTACCTCATCGGCTGCAGCGGTGCTGATCAGCGGCCCGACAAACGTGGCTTCGTCGGTGGGGTCGCCCACTACCAACTCCCTGCTCTGGGTCACCAGTTTGTCGCTGAATGCCTGGTATACGGCGGCGTGCACATACAGGCGTTTACAGGCGGTACAGCGCTGGCCTGCCGTGGCGAAGCGCTGGTTGATCGCAACACTGACCGCGGCGTCGAGGTCTGCGTCGGGCAGCACGATCAAAGGATCGTTACCGCCGAGTTCCAACAGTAGTTTTTTGTAGCCACTAGCCGCAGCGATGCGATCCGCCGCACTATTGCCTCCGGTAAAATTGATGCAGTTGATGGCGGGGTGGCTCACCAGGGCCTCCATATCGGAGACCTCGGGCACACACATTTGCAGCACCTCGTCGCTGATGCCTGCCAGCCGGCACAGCTTGGTCAGCTCTATGGCCGAGGCTGCATTTTGCGGGTTGGGCTTGAACAATATGCAGTTGCCCGCCGCATAGGCGGGGCCAATCTTGTGCATCGCGATATTCAGCGGAAAATTGAACGGGGTGATACACAGCACCGTGCCCAGCGGGCGCAGGCACACCACGCCGATGCGGGAGCGGGCCGGGGGATAGGCGTCGGAATCCAGCGCCTCACCAACAAGCTGGCGCGCTTCCTCGCTGCTGGCTACGGCGGTGTTGACTGCCCGCTCCAGTTCAACCCGGCTGTCGGCTATGGTCTTGCCGGTTTCAGCGGTAATCAACCGGGCCAGGCGCTCACTATTTTGCTGCAGCAGTTGCGCCAGTCGACGCAACACCTCGGCGCGCGCAAAGGCGGGGGTTGCGCGCTGGACCGCCCTGCCGGCCTTCAGGCGCTCTACAATTCTGGCGACTTCAGCACCGGGGGTATACTGGTATTCGCCCAGCAGATCACCATTGTAAGGGTTAATGACCCGATACGACTTTTCCATGTTTCCTCCTCAGCCCGTGACCGCCAAACTGTAAAGTAGGTAGGCAATGCGGGCAGCAACTGCCTGTGATTAACCGCCATATCTCAGCGATTCGGCGGTCTGTATTCATCGCTACCTTCTGCTGCAGCTCAATAGCCTATTTGGTTTATCGCCGGATCTTGCACCCTGTGCGAAATTTTTCTCCCGCGGCCATAGCTGCGGCTATGCCCTTGGTCGGAAAATCCCGCACAGTGCACAATCTCTCAACGAAAATTCCAAATATCGGTGAGAGATGGCGGTTAGCGCACCGCGCCGTCGCCCTTGAGCCGGCGCACCATGGCTCGCCGGTACCAGCCCGGCGCCAGTCGAGACAGGTAGTAGGAAAGCACACCCAGTCTGGTCAGAACCAGCAGTTCCCTGCCGCTGTCAGCGGCGGCCACAATAGCATCGGCAACCTCTTCCGGCTCTGCCAGCGTTCCGGTCATGGATCGTGGCGTGCCGGCCGCGTTGCCATCTGCGCCCATCGCCCGCTGCTCGAAGGAACTGCGGGTAAAACTGGGGCATACCATCAACACATCGACACCGTCCTCGGCCAGCTCACAGCGCGCCGATTCGAACAGGCCGTGCAGGGCATGCTTACTGGCGGCATAACCGCTGCGTCCGTACAGCGGCGCGACGCCGGCTATGCTGCTGATAACCACGATCATTCCCCGGGTTTGCAGCAACTGGGGCAATGCGGCCCGGGTAACATTCAAGCTACCGGTGAAATTGACCTCCATCACCCGCCGGAACACCCTGAGATCGGTGTCTTTGAAGGCGCTGCGATGCACCGTGCCCGCATTGTTGACCACGATATCGATGCGGCCGAATCGATCTACCACTGTCTTCATGGCGCGCTGGCAGGCGTCATAATCGGTCACGTCGGCGTCTACAGCGATCAGCTCACCGCCGAGCCCCGCCAGTTCAGCCTCGGCCCTGGCCAGGGATTCAGGCTCGAAATCAAGCAACGCCACGTAGGCGCCGGCAATGATCCAGCGCCGCGCCAGGGCTCTGCCGATAGCGCCTGCGCCACCGGTGATAACGACCACCTGGCGATAATCCACATTCCCCGCAGCCGCAGGGTCAGCCGGGGTATCGGCATCGTCAAGCCAGGTATGGAACGCCGCCGCCGACGATAGCGGTTGGTAGCCGAATTCTGTTTTGAGCCTGTGGTTCGACAGCACCGGCCGGTAGCGCAAAAAATCAACGGTTTCCGGGCCATGGGCGCTTTTACCGAGGCGTTTCAGCAGCCCCAGTGCGGTACCCAGTACACTCGCCGGCAGTGGCAGGTACACCTTGCCCATTCGCCGCGCGATTTCCCGTGCGGTGAGGGCTCCATCACCCGCGAGGTTGTAGATGCCCCGGCGCTGCTCCAGTGCTCCCCGACGCACGATCTCGGCAAGGTCGCGGTCCCAGATAAAGACGAACGGCGCATCACTGCCCGCCACGCCGACAACCAGCGGCCCCTCAAAAATCTCGGTAACCGGACTGTGCGCTCCCTTACCGATTACCGTACCCGGGCGCAGCACCAACTGGCCCAGCTGCGGATGGCTTTGGCGGTAAGCGGCCAGCAGCTCCTCCACCTGGCGTTTATTGCGGCTGTACTCGAAGGCGTCATGACCGCGAATCGGTGCGTCTTCGCTCAGCCACATGGGGTTGTCAGCGTGGTAGCCATAGGCCGCGCCGCTGGTGGTGACCACCAGATGCCGGACACCGGTCGCGACACAGGCCTCGAGCAGGCGCCGTGTGCCCTCGACATCCACCTGCCGGGCCAGATCTGCCGGTGCGCCGACCGGGGGCTTGAGAATACTGGCGAGGTGGACCACGGTATCGATCGCATAGTGCCCCAGCAGGGCGCCCAGATCATCGCGGGTGATATCGCCCTTGACCACCACGACCGGCGCCGGGGCCCGCGACTCGTGCAGGTCGTAAGCCACCACGGTGCCCACCCGGGCGTCCCCGGCAAGGGCGGTAACGGCAAGGCTGCCGATATAGCCGGCAGCGCCGGTCACCAGGATATTCCTCGCCATGGTCACCTCCTCTTCTGTTGCGGCTCGGATTGGCACTGCCCTGGGTCGGGCCCAACGGGCACCCGGGACCATACCATCGCCGCCACGAAGCCCCCCACCAGATGCCAGGTGCCCCACCATGCGGCGACTATGGCAACGCCTCCCAGCCCGGCAAAAAAATTGAACACCAGGGCGAGACCAAGCCCACTGTTTTGCACCCCCACCTCGATGGTCACCGCCCGCCGATCCCGGCAAGGTAACCGCAGCAATCGGGCCGCCGTGTAACCCAGCCCAAGGGCCATGGCATTGTGAACGATAACAATACCCAGCACCGGCAGTATATCGAGGGTCAGGAAGGCCCGTGCCTGGTAAAAGGCGATCAGGATAAAGCCCAGGAAAACAGTGCCCCCCGCCACCCGAATCGGTCGCTGTATGCGCGCACTGAAAGTCTCGAAGTGCGACCGCACCCACATGCCGGCAGCCAGCGGCAAAGCCAGGATCAGGAAGATGGTGGTGAACATCTGCCAGGGGTCGATCGCGATGGCAGACAATAGAGCACGGGTATCCGGATCCAGGGATGCCCAGAAGGCCAGGTTGAACGGCGTCATGACCACCGCGGCGGAACTGGTGACGGCGGTCATGCCCACCGACAGGGCGGTATTGCCATGGGCGAGCCATACGAGGAAATTGGAGACGTTGCCGCCCGGGCAGGCTGCCACCAGCATCATGCCCAGTTTGACGCTGGGGATCGGGTCGACCACCTGTACCAGTAAAAAAGTAGCGGCGGGCAACAATAGCAACTGGGTGGCGATTCCCACCAGCGGCCCTTTCGGTTTACGCACCACGGCGCGAAAATCCGCCGGCCGCAAATCCAGGGCAACGGCAAACATCAGCAATGCGAGAATACCGTTGAGGGCCAGCAGCTTGCCGGGCTGGAAGTTTAGCTGGATCGCGTCGATGGCGTATTCCATCAGCGGTCGCCTCGCCGTTCAGCCTACCGGTTCGCCATGCATCTCCTTGAACTGCAGCAGGTTTGGCGCCCACAGGTGCGCGGCAGGGTCGACATCGACGTGCACCACCGCCGGCTGGCCGCTGGCAATGGCCTGCTCCAGCACCGCGCGCAGCTGCCCCGGGTCGTCAACCCGGGCGCCGTGGGCGCCCATCGCCCGGGCCACCTGATCGAAACGGATCTCCTCGAAGTCGGTATTGATGGTGCCCTCTGCCTCAATGCCCATACTGGCGCGCAGCTCGCCGATGCCAAACTGCTGGGTAAGCTTGACCATGCCCCACTGGCGGTCGCAGAGGACAAGATAGACCACCGGCAGCTTCTCCCGGACCGCAGTCTCCACCTCCTGCAGATGCATGCCCATGGCGCCATCACCGATGATGCAAAGCACCGGGCGCCCGGGATGCGCGACCTTGAGCCCCAGCGCCTGGCCGACGCCGGCCCCGAGCATGCCGAATTTGAAAGTGGAGTAAATGGCATCGGGGCGCGCATTGCGGTAGTAATGGGCGCACCAGACCGCCGTATTACCTCCATCGATGACCAGCATGGCGTCATCGCCGAATACTTCCCTGGCGACGCTCGGCACATGGGCGGGATGCATCGGCGTGGTCTCCACCGCCAGGGCAGCATCCAGCTCGGCCCGGGTTTTCGCCTTTTCCTCCACCAGCCGGGCGACAACATGGTTGCGTGACGCCAGGATGGAAGCGTCCATTGGCTCGCGCTGTAATAGTTCCAGCAGCAGCGCAAGAAAGACTTTCACATCACCCTGAATCGCGAGATCCACCGGGCGATTGTGGCCGATAACTGCGGCATCGATATCGACCTGGATGGTGCGCTTGGCGATCGCCGGATCGGAGCCGCCCCAGTGGTGTCCCCGTCCCCACCAGTCGGTTTCACCCAGGCGGGAGCCAAGCACCAGGAACAGGTCGCTACGACTGCGGGCGCTCTCGGCGGTGCTCAGGGTACTGTTGGGAATGCTTAGCGGGTTGTCCTCATCGAGTACACCCCTGGCTCCCCAACTACAGGTAATGGGCGCCGCCAGGGCGGTGGCCACGGCGTGCAGTTCTTCCGCGGCCTGGGCATGCACGATGCCACTGCCGGCATGGATTACCGGCAAGTCGGCCTCGCGCAGCAGTTTTGCCGCAGCAGCAACCTGGGCCGGATCGACCGCCATCGGAGCCGTGGGGCGGTAGCTGGATGGCGCAGCCTCGGGGCCTGCGGGCAAGGCAAAGGCGCCGTTGAGTATATTTTCCGGGACATCCAGGTGCACCACCGCCGGGCGACCACTCCAGCACTGTTGCAAGGCCTGGCGAGCCAGGCCGGGGAGACGCTCGTGACTGCCGACGGTGGCACTCCATTTTGTCATCGGCGCGGTGACACCCACCTGGTCGAAATACTGAAAGGTACCGCCCCGGTCGGGATAGGCAATACCGGTGCGCCGGCAACTGGTAATCAGCAATACCCGATTACCCTCCCCGCTCTCCACCGCGACACCGGGAAGGATATTAGCAACTCCTGGCCCGTTACTCGCCATGCACACCCCGAGCTTGCCAGTGGAGCGGGCATAGGCGCCGGCCATATGGGCAGCACTGGTCTCGTGGCGGGGCGATACCAGGTTGATACCGTATTTGGCGAATGCGGTATAAAAACCCAGATAAGTGCCATCAACAATGCCAAAGACCGTGGTGACGCCCTCTGCGGCCAACATGGCGGCCAGTACCTCACCGCCGATGCGGGTATTGCTCACGGATTCCTCTGTAGTTGCCATCGTTGTAGTTGCCATCGTTGTAGTTGCTATCGTTGTAGTTGCCATCGTGTTCTATCTCCTCGCTGCCAGCCGTTGCATTTACCAATGTAAGGCGCGCAGGGGGTTGTTGCCTTGATCCAATCGAACTTTGACCCCGTTTCGGTGGCAACGGGAGCACAAGAGGCGGGAGCTCAAACCCGGCGGAGGAATAGGTCGGTGCTACACCATAAGGGATGTTCATTCTTATGCCGCAGCGGTAGGCCCGGATTTTTCCACCCGGGACGCGGAATTGGGCGTCCCCCGATGAATACGTCCATGTAGGCTCGAGCGCCGGGGCGCCGGCCGCCGGGACGCCGGCCGCCGGGTCGCCGGCCGCCGGGTCCAACCGGCGCACGGTCCCGCTCGAAAATACCCGACCAGCCAGAAATGCTTAAGGCAGGTTCGCCACCAGCTGTGCCAGATTGTCGTAAATCAACGCCGATGAGCCGGCCAGCGCCCGCTCGTCCTCAGGCCGGTATTTGCCGGTTCGCACCAGGCAGGCCTGCAGCCCTGCATCCAGGGCACCGAGCACATCGGCCGTCACATCGTCGCCCACCATCAGGCTTTGCTCCGGCTGGCAACCCATGTCAGCCACCGCCGCATGAAAAAAGCCGGCCGCGGGCTTGCCGAGAATCTCGGCACTGCAATCGGCGGCGTATTCCAGGGCTCGCACAAAGGGACCGGCATCCAGCATGAACTGCTCGTTGGCACGGTAGTAGCGATTGTCCCCGACGGCGAACAAGCCGGCGCCTTCGAGCAGGGCCTGGAACGCACGGTTCATCGCCGCGTAGGTAAAACCGTCGGCCGCATCGCAAACCACAACGGCCACGCCCTCACCACCACTCAGCCCGGCAAAATCCTCTGCAAGAGCGGGGTCGATCAATAGCAGGGGTTCAAGTTGCGCTTGCTCCAGCCGCTGGCGAATCGCCAGCGGCGCGGTATATACATCGGGCTCGCGGGCAGCAAACCCGAGGCGCTGAAGATCCCGGCATAGCACCCGGCGACTGCGGCGCGAGGTGTTGGTGATAAATCGCAGTGCGTAACCCCGTGCCTTGAGTTCGACCACGGCGTCGAGGGAACCCTCCACCGCGGCACCGTCCTGTTCCAGCACCCCGGCAATATCGAGTAGTACACCCTTGATCATGAGCGCCTCCTGATAGCATTGCGATCAGCCGTCATCCGCCGCAGTCAGTGTCACAAAATTCTATTGCCTGATCCCGCCGCTGGCAAACCCCGGTAATAATCAGGGAAACGGCGCAATTCGAACCCGGGAGGGCTGGATGACAGAGCGCGCAGGGGGCCCGTCAAAATACCCCGCCAACGCGGTTCCACAGGATGCACAGTTGCCGTCTGCGTCGAGGCCCCAACGGCCCAGTTGATACCAGTCGCGCTCCACCAGCAGCGCATCACAATGGTGGCACCAGGTGCTTGAACCCCGCGCGTCGTGCACATTACCCACATAGGCATGGCGCACACCGTTGGCCCGGGCGATGGTGCGGGCCCGGGTAAGGGTGGCGCCGGGCGTGGATGAATGCTCGCGCATTTTCCAGTCCGGATGGAACGCGGTGAAGTGCATCGGCACGTCGCGTCCGAGATGATCCACTACCCAGCGGGTCATCTGCTCCAGTTCGGCATCGGAGTCGTTTTCCCCCGGTATCAACAGGGTGGTCAGCTCCAGCCAGGTGTCGGTCTGGTGCACGATGTACTGCAGTGTATCCAGCACCGGCGCCAGATGACCGCCACAGACTTTATGGTAAAATCGATCGGTAAACGCCTTGAGATCGACGTTGGCGGCGTCCATCGCGGCAAAGAACTCGGCCCGGGGCTCGGGGTCTATATAGCCGGCGGTCACAGCCACTGTTTTGATGTCCCGCGCACGGCAGGCGGCGGCGACATCCACCGCATACTCGAGAAAAATGACCGGGTCATTGTAGGTGAAGGCAATACTGCGGCAGCCCGCCGCCGCCGCAGCCTCAGCCAGTTGCCCGGGGCTGGCGGCATCCGCGAGCACATCCATCTCCCTGGATTTGCTCATGTCCCAGTTCTGGCAAAACTTGCAGGCGAGGTTGCAGCCGGCGGTACCGAAGGACAGCACCCGACTGCCGGGAAAAAAATGATTGAGGGGCTTTTTCTCGATGGGGTCGACACAAAAGCCGCTGGACCGGCCGTAGCTCACCAGCTTTATTTCATCATCCAGCCGTTGACGCACATAGCACAAGCCCCGCTGGCCATCGCGGAGGTGGCAGTGCCGGGGGCACAGGTCGCACTGCAGCTGGCCATTGGCCATGCGGTGCCAGTAACGGGTCGATACTATTGATTCATTCATGTATTGTAATTTGGAGCTCTCTTACCCATATATCAAGTATGGTTAAGCAAATAGACCTGCAGGGAGGGTATGAGTTCAATGAAGATACGACAAGCCGCCGTCGCCGGCCTGTTTTATGAAGCCGACGCCCGGCGCTTACAACACCACATTGAGGCATTGATGAGCGCCGCCAGCACGCGCAGCCTGGTCCCGCCCCGGGCACTGATCGTGCCCCATGCCGGCTATGTGTACTCGGGCCACACCGCAGCCCAGGCCTACCACTGCCTGCTGGCTTTTCGTCACCAATTCAGTCGCGTCGCGCTGTTCGGCCCCGCTCATCGGGTTTACCTGCAGGGCATGGCAGTGCCCGCGGTGGATGCCTTCGAGACGCCGCTGGGCAGGGTAGAGCTCGATCGGGCGGCCATCACAGGGCTCGCGCAATTGCCCGCTGTGGTGGTTTCAGATGAGGCACACCGCGAGGAACACAGCCTGGAAGTGCAGCTGCCGTTTTTACAATCTGCCCTCGACGCCTTCACCCTGGTGCCCGTGGTAGTGGGCAACTGTGAGCGACGACACGTTGCCCGGGCGATGGATACGCTTTGCGAGGACCCCAAAACTCTGCTGGTGGTCAGCAGCGACCTGTCCCACTTCCATCGCTACGAGCAGGCAAACACAATCGATGGGCACACCTGTGATCGCTTGCTTGCCAAGGGCGATTCACTGGTGGGTGAAGAGGCTTGCGGCGCCAACGCCCTCAATGGCCTGATGGCGAGCGACACAGCCAGTGGCCTGCGAGTGGAATTACTCGAGCGCTGCAACTCAGGAGATACCGCGGGCGACCGCGAGAGCGTGGTGGGTTATGGCGCCTTTATCCTCCATTGAGCAGGGCCGGGACGTGCGCACCAGGCTGCTGGCGATTGCTCGCCAGGCAATCGAGTACCGCCTGCGGGGCGAGCGCCGGGGTTTACCGGCACTGGAGCACCTGCCAGCAAGCCTGCGAACGAGAGCGGCGGTGTTCGTCACCCTGACCAGGAACAAGCAGTTGCGCGGCTGCATCGGCTCCCTGCAGGCCGCAGATGCCCTGGCCAATGCCGTGGCTGAGGCAGCGGTGGGCGCCGCTTTTCGCGACCCCCGGTTTTCCCCCCTGCAAGCCGATGAACTCGAGTACATTGCGATTGAGATTTCGGTTCTATCCCCATTGAAGCCACTGGTGGCTGCGAGCCGCGATGAGTTGCTGCAAGAATTGCGCCCGGGACTGGACGGCCTGTTGCTGGAGCATGACGATGGCAACCGCGCGACCTTTTTACCCAAAGTCTGGCAGCAACTACCTACGCCGGAGCTTTTTCTCGAGCACTTGCTGGCAAAGGCCGGGCTACCAAAAGAGTACTGGTCCAACGAACTGCGTTTTGCGCGCTATCGAACGCTCTGCTTCGATGAATCGTAACGACCTGGCAACGGTCGCGCTCCGCAGCGGGCGGGGAATTAAAAATAATTTGTGCGACCCTATAAAAGCGGCCACAATCAAACCGCGTCAACCCAATAATATAACCAAAGGGAGATTTTATGAGCGAGCTCAGCGACAAATTCGACGCTGCCGTCAACTATGTGCAAACCGCCGAAGGTGACTTCAAGCCCTCCAATGATCTGCAGTTGCAGATGTACGGGCTGTACAAGCAGGCCACCCAGGGCGATGTCTCCGGTAGCAAACCCGGCTTCACCAACATCACTGGCCGCGCCAAGTACTCAGCCTGGAAAGAGGTCAAGGGGATGTCAGCCGAGGACGCGATGCAGGCCTACATCGATACAGTGGAAGTACTTAAATCGAAACACGGATAGAAGCGTCTCTCACCTCAACTGACAGGACTCCCGCTCAGTGCCTCCTCCAGCCGGTCCATCACCCAGCTGAGCGCCACCGCCAGTGCGGTGGCAATCACAGCGGCTTCGAGCCGGAACACGGCCGAATCGACAGTTGGGGTAAGCACAAAGATAACTCCCGCTGATATCAACATTGCGGCCAGGGGACTCTCCGCGGGTAACAGCCGCAGGCCCATGAGCATGGAGGCAACCCCCGTCACCTGAAACACCAGCCCGGGCAACGGCAGGCCGAGGAGCGCGCCGGCCACCGTGGCGCCCAGCACCGTGCCCACGGCAAAACGCAGGGCGCCATCAACGTGGGTGCCCGGTGCCGCGAAAAAACGCATGGCAAACATCAACGACATCCAGTAGGTGTAGGGGCCGTCAAACAGTGAGCTGATAGACGCGATGACGGCCAGCCCGAACCAAAGCGACACGAACACAGCGAACCCATAAAAACTTCCCCCCGGCGTCTGGGGCCTGATTGATTCCTTACCCGCCAGCAGGACGACACCGATACCCAGCATCGAGGCGAGTAAAAAAACCAGCGCCAGGGAGCCGTCACCCACGGGCTGGGCGCGTGCGTCCAGCATAATCCAGGCAAACAGGGCAAATACGAAACAGCGCGAGCCGACCTTGCCGGCTTCCCAACCGACCAGGGCCGACATGACCGGTAGGGTCAGGACCAGGTGGACCCAAGGTGATGTGACGAAATCCAGGTAGCTCGCCAATCCCACTGCGATAACGGCGCCGGCAGCGAGCAAGCGGTTACCCATCATGGAGCCCATGAAGCCAATGATGACCCCGGCAACAGCGCCGGGCACCACCCCTGGCCCAAACAGCCAAAGGCTGGATAGCACTGCCACACCCAGGGTGGCGCAAATTGTCGCCACCAGACTCCAAGGTAAGACATTTGCTGCCGTCTGCTTCATCTGTATGCCGTATTATATGTTGTCGTCGGCATTGCAACCTGCACGGCCTGATCGAGGCCAGCCGATAGTGTGGGAAGCATGGCGCCGCCGCAGGCTCCCGCCTGAGCAGGATAGATTTTCACGTCGGCCATGTCCATCACCTTCCACGCGACGCCGATATTGACCGCGCCATCAGTCGTCTCCATCGGCACTGCCGACCCTGGATTTCCTGGTCGCCAGCCTGACCCCTACCTTTACCAACCCCGCGGTTTGCTGCAGGGCCTTTTTCATGATCGCGGCGCTGCTGTCACTGTCCAGCCGCTGACGGTTTAGCTGAGCGGAGCGGGCCTCGCTACTGGCGCGCTGCATCAGTTGCTCCAGGACATCCAGGTTCCAGGGCACGGACTCCGGTGGCAGCGCTACCGGAACGGCCATGCTCTGCGCCGACAAGCCAATCGACTGATGACTGTAGCGCAGGGCGGCCATTATCGAACAGGCCTTTTTGTTACTGCTGTCCTCCAGATCGTAGGGCGGATTCCAGCTGCCCGTCGGCGGCAGCCGATCGTTGTGGGTAGTCACCAGTACGATTGGCGGTTTCTTGCGTGCGAGATGGCCGGCAAAGTAGTCGTTCCATAGCCCGAGAAACTGTTGGTCGAGCGCTTTGGCGGGTTGGTTTGCCTGGCTGGCCCAGAGCAACAGATCGGCCTTGACCGCCTCCCGCAATAGCAGTTTCGACGTGGCCTCGTCACCGTCCAAGCCGGGGGAGTCGATCAGGTGCACATCCAGCTCATTGGCCAGGGTCATCGCATAATAGTGAAACCCGGAAGTGGCGGGCAGTGGGTCGACCCCGGCGACACACTGCTGCTTGAGGGCGTTCACCAACGATGACTTGCCCGCATTGACCTGGCCCAGCACCATGATGGAGAGCGGCTTGATCTCTTCCGCCCGCGGCTCCTGCTCGGCCCTGCGCCGCGCCGCCAGCTCCTCCTCGGAAAACTTCAGCCGGCCGCTGTAGAGGTCGATGCCGACCTGGGTAACCTGCTCGAACAACACCACTTTCATATTGGCCTGCATATGCTGGCCGAGCTCGCTAATATAGCGATTGCCGAGCATCGAACTGATCTCGCTGGCAACACCGGTAACCGGATTCACACCGATCTTTATCGCGCGGATCAGGGGCGAGACGTGGCCATACAGCTTCACCGCCGTGCCGGTATTGCGGGACAAACTGCGCAGGGTGGAAATCTTGAGATTGTGCGCCAGCGGCATATGTTCGATGACATCGGCCCGGTATTCCCGGCTCCAGGTTTCGAGCATCAACAGCAGCTCGGGGATGCTGAAGGCGTATTCGGCATCCTTCTCCCCGCCATGGTAGACCCGGGCCACGTAGGTGAGGTGGTCGAGCATGGCCCGCGGGATTTCATCCCAGGGTAATGTCGCCAGCTGCGCCTCGCCGATCTGCTCGAGGCAGGTGCGCCACACGCCCTTGTCGTGCTCCGACCACTCGGGCGGTGGCTGCAGGTGCTGCATGGGCTCCACGGGCCGCGCAGCGGGCTGTGCCATCGTTCGACGCACACCCCATGACAACAGCGCCAGCAACAACATAGCGCCGCTGAACCACCAGAACCAACCCGCCTGCCACAAATAGGCGAGCCCGATCAACATCAAGGCCAGGCCGGGCAATAGCCACAGCAGCACGCCGGCCAGGTAAAACTCGGCGGAGCGTTCCCGCAACAGCTTGTCCAACATCTGCCGCAGCGAGCCGATCATGCCTTTCCACCGGGGGCCGGGTGGTCGCCACCGCCCTGCTCTCTTGCGTTGAGCACATCCTTGCCCGCCTCGCGACCCTGCTCCATGGCCTCGCGGTAAACCGCCTGCAGTGTGTCCTCTCCAAGTGGTATGTCAGTTTTCTTGTGATACAGGTAACTGCAGGCGGCGCGGCCCAGGGCGTAGGTACTGGCATAACTCACCGTTACTGCAAAAGCACCGCCCACCACCTGGCCGAACCCCGGCACCAGCTTCGCCAATTGGCGAGCCCCGAGGCTGGTGGCATAGCGCAGCGCGAAGCTGGTGCCCATGGCCGCGGTGAACTCGGAGAAATTGCGGCGGCTCCACTCGATATCATATTTTTGCGCCAGGCTATGCAGCATCTTGCCCTGGATAGCCGGCACGCTCAGCAGACCGACCACGGGGATGGCGTCACTCGCCGCTGCGCTACCGGCGTACCATAACACCTCGGTCTTGAGGCGTTCGAAATTGCTCTGTTCGGCATCGTGGTGGACGCTCTTCTGCAACCACAGGCTCAGCTCAGGCACCTTGCTGCCAATCAGCTCCCGCAATTGCCCGGCGCCCTCATCGCGCAATCCGTAACCATCGTCGCGCTCACCGAAGTCGACCATACAGGAATCCACCGGATCGCCCCAGACTTGCTCCAGTGCTGTCTGCTGGGCCTGCAGGGCGCGCAGGCGATCGTGTTGGTCGCTGAATTCATCGGCACCGGTATGGACCACCACTATGGCACTGCTGCCGATATGACGGGAGGACTTGCGGATCTTTTTCAAGGCGCTGTGCACCGCGCTCTGCTCCGCGTCGCGCAAGCGCATCACTACCAGCAGGGCATGACTGCGATGACTGAGGCTGTCGAGATCCTCATCGGCGTTGTAATCTGCCTCGCCCAGTCCCCGGGTGTCCAGAAAGCGCAAAATCGGATACTGCGGTGGGTAGTCGAAATAGCTGGAGTTTTGGGTGCAGGGCATAAAACCATTGCCGACCTCGGCCTGGGTCTGGCCCGTCAGTTGCTGAACGATCGACGATTTACCGGCACCGGTCTTTCCCAACAGCCAGATGACCGGCAGCCCGACGTTGGATTGCTGCCAGGCGCGCTTCAACTCCTCGTCGGAGGGCGGGTTGATCACGTGCTTGTAGAATCGGGAGGCCAGTTTTTTCATGACGTTATTGTACCCTGCCCCATAATGGGAACGGAGAGATTATTTCTGCGCCGGCAGGCTTTCTCCAGTGGCATTACAGCGGGGCCCGTTCGAGCCGGCAGCGGTTGCCGCTGGCAGTTCTACAGCAGTCTATTACCCCTCCAGCGCTTCTGTTACCCTTGACCCGGGAGCAAGCAAGATTGCCAGACATCAATCTGGAGTCAAGCCCATGGGTGGGGTTCCCCTGCACTACCGTTCCCTCGCCGAGACCGCTGCGGATCTGGAATGCGCTGGATAATGGATACCAAAAATGCCGCTCAGTAAACGCAACAACCGAATCTACCTGGCGATCATTATCGGCTTCGCCGCGCTGGTGTATCTGCTGTCACCGATTCTGGCGCCATTCCTGATTGCCGCGTTCCTGTCCTACCTGGGCGACCCGCTGGTGGACCGACTGCACCGCCGGGGCATGAGCCGCACCCTCGGCGTGATCATCGTGTTCCTGACCATGACCTCGCTGGGCCTGCTCTGCCTGCTGGTGGCAGCGCCGCTGATCGAAAGCCAGATCCGCATAGTGATCCGCTCCATTCCCCAGCTCGGCGACTGGATCAACACCGAGATGGTCCCGTTCCTTGAGTCGGTGTCGGGACTGACTGTACCGACCGTCAATGTCAGCACCCTCACCGCCGCCGCTGCCAAACACTGGAACCAGTTGGGAGGCGTGGTAGGGGTACTGGCGGGCTGGCTCGGCAGTTCCACCCAGGTGATGCTGAGCTGGATTGCCTTTGCGACTATTGTACCGGTAGTTACGTTCTACCTGCTGCGCGACTGGGACCTGTTGCTGGCCAAAATCAATCAACTGATACCGCGCCAGTTCGAACCCAAAATTGCGGCGCTTGCCCACGAGGTCGACGAGGTGCTGTCGCAGTTCCTGCGCGGTCAGCTACTGGTCATGCTGGCCCAGATGGTGTACTTCAGCCTGGCGCTCTCTCTCGTCGGGCTCGACCTGGCGCTACTGATAGGCATAACGGCGGGCGCCGTCAGTTTCGTCCCCTATCTCGGTGCGATCATCGGTATCGGGTCGGGGGTGCTGGCAGCGTTGATGCAATATCAGGAATTGATGCCCGTGGTATGGGTGCTGGTGGTGTTTGGCATCGGCCAGGCTCTGGAGTCGATGGTGCTTACGCCGCTGTTGGTGGGTGACCGCATTGGCCTGCACCCGGTGGCGGTAATCTTTGCCGTGATGGCCGGCGGGCAGTTGTTTGGCCTGGTGGGCGTGCTCATCGCCCTGCCCGTGGCCGCGGTCATTACCGTGCTGCTGCGCCATGCCCACGAGTTTTACCTGAGCAGCAGTTTGTACAGCAACGAACCCGACGATGCCGTTGCGAGGCGGGATTTCGCCGATGACGAAGCGGGGCACAACGGGCCACAAGCCTGATCCCCTAACGATTTTTTGAAGCGCTGTTTCACGCGGCTCCCGTTGGTGGCAAATTCGTTTTGCACATCGAACAATGCGACGATCTTACGCCACATCCACACGCCGCCCTGACACTCGTACTCCTCTTCGTAGCGACCCAGCATAAAGCCGGCACCGAGGTAGCTGGGCCATATTGCCAGCGGACATGGCGGCGGGCGTTGATGGGATCCCGATGCCGGCGCAGCTGCTGGCATACCGCAATCTCACCGTGCGGCGCATCTGCCGTGTTATCCTGCTTCCAGCCACGCAATAGACGCTGAGGCTTACCCGCAAATGAGGGCTTCTGACAGGTGGCGCCCGGGCGGGGCAACGCGTTTTATGGACTAGCCGCAAAGCCGGGCTCCGGCCAGACCTATCAACCACAGGACCGCGAGTATCATGAAAACCAGCAGAAAAGAGAAGGCCCTCGCGGCCGCCACTTTCGGGGCCGCCAAAGGGGTTACGACAGCGTATCACCGCCTGTCGTTACCCGTTATCAGCACCGGTCGATCATTTGCCTATTACCGCAAACTGTTTTTCGATGGCCGCACGGAAGCCTCGGTGCTGCGCCAGCTCCAGGGCAAACGCATCCTTGATGTTGGTTGTGGTTTGACTCCCTACGTCGAGAACTCGATGTTCCAGGCCTGCCACCGGGCGGGCATCGAATTTTACGGCATCGACCCGAAACTGGCTGAGGGGTTCAAGCTGGGCTTGTTCGACCGGGTGAAAATCCGCGCCACCGGTGGCGGGAAAATGAACCCCCAACCACCCGGCATGGAGCGCGCCATCGGCACGATGGCCCACGAGTTGCCCTTCGAGGATGCCTCCGTCGACATGATACTGTCCTGTTATCTGCTTTTTATCTGGATAGATGACGAGGCCGCGCTGGAGGCAATCTTCGGGGAGTTCGAGCGGGTACTCAAACCCGGCGGCGATATCAGGATATTTCCCGCGCCTTACCTCGATCCATCCACGCTGCAGCGAGAGGGCTTTGCGCAGTTGCAGCAGGCTTTCAAACTGCAGCAGCGATTCTTCTCGGGGCTGCTACCGGTCACCCTGTTCCCCCCCGCTTATCGGCTGATATTGCGAAAAACCGGCTAATGGGCGGTGCAACCGCACCCGGCCCCCGGCTAAACACTGTGGACCCTCACCGGCAGCGATTTGAATCCGCGAAAGAAGTTGGATTGCACTCGCTCCGGCTCGCCCACCACCTCGACCATGCTGAAGCGCTGCATGATCTCCTCCCACAACACCCGCAGCTGCATTTCAGCCAGCCTGTATCCCATGCAACGGTGAACGCCAAAACCAAAGGCGATATGGTGCCTGGGATTGGAACGGTCAATGATAAACTCGTCGGCCCTGTCGATGACAGATTCGTCGCGATTGCCGGAGATGTACCACATCACCACCTTGTCGCCCTTGCGAATCTGCTTGCCGTTCAACATTGTGCCCCGGGAGGCGGTGCGACGCATGTGAGCCAGGGGCGTCTGCCAGCGAATAATTTCCGCGACCATGCCCGGGATCAAGGCCTGATCCGCGCGCAATTTGTCGCATTGTGCCGGGTTCTGGTTGAGCGCCAGTACGCCGGCGGTAATGGAATTGCGCGTGGTGTCATTTAAGGCACCTCTGATTAATTAGGTGACGCTCCTCCGGCTGTTGCCGGCGGACTGTACCAGATTGGCGACGTGTAGGCGCGCTCCTGGATGCTCGCTGGGGCTCCTTCAGGAATCTCGCGCTTGAACAGTTTCGCATCGACAGTGGTCCAGCGCGGCGTGGGTATTTCCAGTACCCGCACATAGTAAAATGCGCGCTGTTGAGGGCTGAAATCCGGGTCCTCCCAGTAGGCGGCCAGGGTGGCATCGCCAATGGTGTTGGTGTAACTGGCTTGCGCCACATCGACGGTGTTGCCCACGGCCTTTATGGCACGGCCATTGGCGTCGATCTTGCGACCGTCGGCCAGAGCGATGTCATAGATGCGCTCCTGCAACTCGCCCTTGTCATCCTGCCAACCCTTGATCATCTGTATCCGGTCAAGGTTGGCCGCCATGGGATCGCGCATCGCCTGCACGTAAAAGCCGGGCGCCTTATCCGCTTTTGCAGTTCCAAGGTCCCCACCCATCGGCACCACTTTGCTTAACACCGCACCGGGAAAGTCACTGCGCTCCATGGCCGCAGCGTCGAGCCCGTAACCGGCGTAGACACGCACCTGGATGCGGGTACCGGTGGTGGCAAATACTTCCTTGCGCTGCATCGCATCCCACAACGATTCGCGGGTGTTGTCTTCGGCCCAAACCCCAACCAGGCCAGAGGAACTTACCTGCCAGGAATAGATCTTCAGGTCGGACCCATCTTTCGCCGGTCTGCGGCCCGCCACGGGCTCCCAGAAGCGCTCCAGGGAATTGGCCGGCTCAAGCGGCGTCACCTTGCCGAAATAGTTATCCTCCTCCGTGCCGATGATAGAGGTGTGGGTATCGGTGGAACCCACCATGCCAAACTTGAAAGGATTTACCCCCAGTGCCGCTTCGTAGGCCAGGCCCCGCTTGAGGGCGCTGCGGGCATACTCCCGGGGCAGCATATCCGGAGTTTTGGGTTCGATAGAGTTGATTCCGCTCTTATCCCAGGTCTCGAAATCGGCGAACTCATCGTTGGGCGACAATAGCGGGTGCGCCTCGGCATCGCCTTTCATTTGAGTCGCTTCGTAGAGTGGCTCCCACCGCTGGCGACGTTCAGCGTAACTTTTGTCGATCGGTTTGCGAGTCGTAAAAGTAACGTCATCAAACATCAAGCCGTTGGACAGGTTACCGTTATGGGGAATCGCCAGTACCCGGTCGCCGGTTTTTGTCTCGTAGTCGGCCATCCACTGCCACAATTTCTCGGAGTCCTCGGATTCATAGCTGGTATAGGGTAGAACCTGGATTGCACCCTCGGCGCCCCCGCGATACACAACATTGCGATGCAGGTTGTTGCCCCTGGGCACTGACGTCCACTCGTAACCGATAAAGGCGGTAAAGGTGCCCGGGTCGTTGTGTTTTTCAGCGGTGTCCACTATGTGCTTCCAGGCCGCCGCTAAAGACTCCGTATCCCCTTTCAACGGGTCGCCGACCGTGGCCCGGGACTTACGCCAGGCATCGAACACGGCAGCGCCATTGCCCGACTGCATGTTTTCAATGGCGAAGCGACCAAACTCGCTCTGCTTCAAGGCCTCATCGCCGGCAATCGCCATCGGGCCCAGCCCAAGGTTATCCGAGTGGTCGGCCACCACGATAAAGTCCAATGGACTGCTCAGCTTCGCGGGGGTGCCATTGGACGACATCACTTCTTCGCCTTTGGCAAAACGGTAAGCTACATCCGGCCCCAGGACATTACCTACAAACGCTGCATCCGCCGAATAACTGGTATGGACATGGGTATCCCCAAAATAAGCGTGCTTGGTGCTGGCGCTTTCGCTACCGAGATAGGCCTCGCGGCCGACGATTTCTTCCTTGCTACGCGCGCCACCTTTAGCCCAGGGTGAATAATTGACCGACTTACCCGTTATCGGCGTGAGGTCTTCCTCTGCCACCTTCGATTCACCAGCTCTCACCGGCAGCGCAAGCAGGAGCGACGCGGCCAGGGTCGCCGCGATTATTTTATCCATGGTTACTTTCCCCCAATCGTCTCCGGCATCGCGTCACCCCCAACACCACCAAGCAGATGGTGACGCATCGACTCCATGCCAACCTCTGAAACCTTACATTGCCATTTATTTTAAACAGCGTAAAGACGCTTAAGGGCGAATGGTACTTACTCTAGAGGCAATAGCTCAACAAGAGGTATGTTCATTCTTTTGCTGCAGTGGTGGGTCCGGATATTTCTGCCCGGGACGCGGACTGGGCGTCCCCCCGATGAATACGTCCATGTAGGCTCGGGCGCCGGGCCGCCGGGCCGCCGGGCTACCGGGTCCAACCGGCGCAGGGTCCCGCTCGAAAATACTCGGCCTGCCCGCCAGAAATGCGATTGGGCAGCGCGTTCGATTGCTATTAGGGCGATGGCACAGTGCAGACCCGCAGGGCCTACCCTCCCCGGCAGAAGAGCTTCAACATCGAAATTGACGCTATTCTGAACTCCCTGTATGAAGCGCCGGCAAAATAACGCAAGCCAGTGGACATACAGGTCGGCACAATCGGCGCAACGGTGCGATATGGCCGCTAGGAAGCAGGCGGCGTGGGGCGCAGCAGGATTTCATTGACATCGACGTGGGGCGGTTGTGACAGCGCATACATGACCGCCCCGGCGACGTCTGTTGCCTTCAAAGCCGCCACGGGGCGCTGGTCAAAAAAGGGCGTGTCGACCACACCGGGCTCAATCAACGTGACGCGAACACCGCTGCCCCGCAATTCCTCCCGCACGCCGTAACCCATTGCCGTCACTGCCCATTTGGTGGCACTGTACATGGAGCCGGCGATGGTGACACGGCCGGCGACCGAACCGGTCAGCAACAGGTGCCCCCTGCTTTGCCTGAGATGGGGGATGCAGTGCTGCAGGGTCAAGCCCACGCCGTAGATATTGGTGAGGATCATATCCTTCCACTGCGCGGCATCAGCCCCACTGAAGCCCCCTGCGGTACCACCGCGACCGGCATTGGCGAATACCGCATCGATGCGACCAAAGCGCCTGATCACCGCGGCCACCATGTCGCGCTGCTGCTCACTGCTCTGGACATCGCAGCCAATTGCAAGGCAATTGGACTCACCCAATTCCGCGCTGAGCGATTCCAGCGCCGGCAGCGAGCGCGCAGCCAGGGCGACACGGTATCCCGCTGCGCTTGCCTGCCTGGCGGTCTCGGCACCGATGCCGCTGGAGGCACCGGTAATCAATAGTACACTACCCATCGAACATGACCTTCCCGCCTCATTTTTTATTGTCGGCCTGCACTTCCCTGGCCGGGATACGCCGACGGTGAAGCGACTGGCAGCTGTTGTCTGCGCCACGAATTATTCGCCACCATTGACAGCGGGGCAATACCCGATCAATATCTCTCCCCAGCCCATTAACGCCCGCGCGCACGATACGGGTGAATGATAATACAGATAAAATGGGGTAATACGTGTTCCCGACGGCGAATCAATCCATGAAAGCGAGGATCTCGTAAGCAACAAGCGTGCACCTCGCCAACCGTTGGCGAACCATGAAACACCAATAATTATTCACCAAGGAGCCAAGCTATGACCGAAGCAGCTAAATCACCACTGGAAATGTTCTACCGCTGGGAGAAGGAAACGCCCGAAAAAGTATTTCTCCGCCAACCCAAACAGTTGCAGTGGACCGAGTATACCTGGGCCGAAGTGGGGGACCAGATACGCCGCATCGCCAGCTTCCTCAAAAGCAAGAACTACGAGCCCGGCAGTCGCATCGCGATCTGGTCGTCCAATAGCAAGGACTGGCCCATCTGCGACCTCGCCATCATGTTGGCGGGCCACATCTCGGTGCCGATTTACCCGGGCCAGGATACCAGCTCCGCCAACTACATCTTCAATCACTCAGAGGTTAAGCTGGTGTTCACCGGCTCCTTTGACCAGGCCGCCCACGTTAAAGATGCGCTAACCGACGGCATGGAAACCGTCGCCATCACCGGTTGCACAATAGACACGGACTACAAACTTGAGGATATTCTCCGCGACTACGAGCCCTACACCGAATCTCCCGTCCCCAATCCCGAGGATGTTTTCACCCTGATCTACACCTCGGGCACCACCGGCAACCCCAAGGGTGTCATGCACATGCACCAGACCCCAGGCCATGTGGTTCCGGGCCTGATCAAGGCTTTTCGCCTTGTCGACGAGGATGATCGCCTGTTTTCGTTCCTGCCCATGTCGCATGCGGCCGAAAGAATCATTGTCGAAATGGTCGGCATTTACGGCAACATACCGATATCGTTTTCCGAAGGTTTGGCGACGTTTGCCGCTGAAATCGGCTCGGTACAACCGACGTTCTTCTTTGCGGTGCCTCGCCTGTGGGTCAAATTCAAGGAAGGTATCGACGCCGCCATACCGCCCGCGGCACAAACTGACCTGAGTGCAGAGCAGAAGAAGGGTATCGCCCAAAAGCTCGGTCTGAGCCAGGCGAAGACAATCTTGACCGGCTCTGCCCCTTGCCCCCGCGACGTACAGGACTGGTTCATGAAGATGGGCATCCCCCTGCGCGACGCCTATGGCATGACCGAGAACTTTGTCCATGGCACGGGATGGATTAAAGACGATCAACCCCTGCCAGGCTGCGTTGGCCAGCCCATGGATGACAGCGTGCAGTTGCGCATCTCCGATGCCGGTGAAATCCAGTTCAAGAGCAAGGGCCTGATGAAGGGCTACTACCTGAACCCCGAAAAAACCGAGGAAGTCATTGTCGATGGCTGGTACTGCACCGGCGATGCCGGCAAGTTCGACGAGGACGGCAATCTCTGGATCACCGGGCGCATCAGCGAGGTGTTCAAAACTTCCAAGGGTAAATTTATCGTGCCGACGAAGCTGGAAGACCTGTTCGGCCGCTCCGACAAGCTGGCCCAGTACTGCGTGGTCGGCCATGGCTTCGACCAGCCTTTGCTGCTGGCAACCCTGAGCGAGGCCGGCCATAAAATGGACGAGAAAGCGCTCAAGGAAGAGCTTGGTGCCCTGCTGGACGAAGTCAATAAAGAAGTACCTTCCTACGAGAAAGTTGGCAGGGTTTTCGTGGTGCCGGAATGGACCATTGAAAACTCCCTGCTCACGCCGACGATGAAGCTGAAGCGCAATATGATCGAGGAGACTTATCGCGATCTGCTGCACCATGCCCTGACTGAGGACAAGGTCATCGTTGCAGAGTAACAGCGCTTCGATCGTGTAAGTACCAACAGCGGTTGCCGGGACAAAGGTGTCCCGGTAACCGCCAGCAAGAAAGCTGGCCACGGATAACCGATAATAACTAGCCGTTGCAGTGGGCGATTTTCGTTGCTCAATGTAACTAAGGCATGGAACTTCAGCACTTATTCACTCGCTTTTAACTCACCGCGTGCCGCAATACCGCGCCTCTTTCTCGCTTTCAGCACCGCACAGGGGACCAATCATGCTGGCAAAAGTAATGGAATATACACCCCGACGCGCCCTGCTCGGCTGGCTGTTGCTGGCTGGCTGCATAGGCTGGCTGCTGGCCATGCCAGCGCTGGCGGCAACCGAGGGTGGCAATGATATCGACTGGCTGCAACTGGGCATGGGGCTGTTCGGGGGCCTGGCGCTGTTCCTGTTCGGGATGGACCAGATGTCCGACGGACTCAAGGCCGCGGCCGGCGACAGCCTCAAGAATGTGCTGGCGAAGCTCACCAGCAACCGCTTCAGCGGCGCCTTGACCGGCGCATTTGTCACGGCGATACTCAACTCCTCCTCGGTCACCACGGTGCTGGTGGTAGGGTTTATCACCGCCGGCATCATGAATCTGGCGCAATCCATTGGCGTGATCATGGGCGCCAATATCGGCAGCACCTTCACCGCCCAGATCGTCGCCTTCAATATTACCCAGTACGCCCTGCTCCCGGTGGCGATTGGCTTTCTCATGTTGTTCACTGCCAAGCAGGAGAAAATTCGCTACTACGGCATGATGGTCATGGGCCTCGGCCTGGTCTTCTTCGGCATGGGCGTTATGAGCGAGGCCATGAACCCTCTGCGCAGTTACCAGCCATTCCTGGACCTGATGCAGCGCATGGAGAACCCACTGCTCGGCATACTGGTGGGAGCGGTGTTCACCGCGCTGGTGCAATCCTCGGCGGCAACCACCGGCATAGCAATCGTTATGGCCAGCGAGGGCCTTTTAAGCCTGCCCGCCGGGATTGCACTGGCACTGGGTTCCAATGTGGGCACCTGCGCCACCGCCTTGCTGGCGTCCATAGGCAAGCCCACCGAGGCGGTGCGTGCCGCCGTGGCACACGTGGTGTTCAATGTAGCCGGGGTACTGCTGTGGGTTGGCCTTATCCATTACCTGGCCGACCTGGTGACCTGGATGTCGCCGACGTATCCGGAACTGGAGGGCACGGCCAGGTCTGCCAAGGAGGTGCCGCGCCAAATCGCCAACGCGCATACCTCCTTCAATGTCATCAACACACTGCTTTTCATCGGTTTCACTACCCAGTTGGCGAGGCTGGTCGAGTGGTTGGTGCCCACCAAGCCGCCCAAGACGGGTATCATCATCGAGCCCAAGTTTCTCGATCCTTCAGCCACCTCCGTCCCGGCGCTGGCGCTGGAGCAGGTGCGGCTGGAGTTCGGCCACATGGGGGAGATAACCCAGTCCATGTTCGACGACCTCACCCCGTCGCTGAAGCAGCGGGACGCTGCAATGCTCAAGGAGATTATCCTGCGTGACGACAAGGTTGATATCCTCCATGACACCATCATGCAATACATGCAGACCCTGCGCAGTGAAGAGCTCAACAATGATCAGAATCGAGAGTTCGCGCAGTTACTCAGTGCCCTTGATAACCTCGAGAGCATCGCCGACACGGTAGAGACTGAGCTGGGGCAAGTGGCGCAACAGTTTATTGACAAGGATATGCATGTCAGCCAGCAGTCGAAAGACATGTTCGACGAGCTGCAGGCGATCGTGAGCAGGGCACTTGCGGATGCGATACAAGCCGTGCGCGATAACGACGAGGAGGCCGCCCAGCGGGTGATGGCGGCTAAAAGCGAGGTGCGACGCATCTCGGACGGGTTCCTCGAGTTCAAGGCCCAGCGCCTGGCCAGTGAGTCGCCGGATTACCTCCTGCGCCTGCGCCTTGAAATGACCGCCGCGGACCAGATCAGGCGCGTCTACACCCTGGCCAAACGCATTGCCAAAACAGCATTACCCGAGGAGATTGCAGACCGGGACTAGCCGCCATACCGGTGAGATATGTCTAGCCCATAGGATAGGGGATGTCCCGGGAAACACCGTCGATCTCGGCAAGCACCTTTGGGTCGAGATCCAGGTCGGCGGCAGCGAGTATCTCCGGCATTTGCCCCGGGCTGGTGGCACCCACGATCGTCGAGGCGACAAAGTCGTGTTGCTTACTCCAGGCGATCGCCATGGTCACCAGCGACATGCCCGCCGCCGATGCAATCGCCTGGAAGCGCGCCGTGGCGGCCAGGCTTTTATCATTGACGAAGCGCTTTGCCATGCGCTGCTGCCGCCTTCCCCCCTGCAGATATCCGCTAAACCGGGCGCCTGCGGGTAACGCCCCGTCGTTGTACTTGCCTGACAACACCCCACCGGCCAGGGGCGAGTACGGGATCAGGCTCACCTGCTCCCGGCGACAGGCCTGGGCCAACTCATCTTCAAAGCGGCGATTATTGAGGCTGAAGTTATTCTGGATGGTCTCATAGCGCACCAGACCGTGCAGATCAGCGGCCCACAGGCTCTTGGTCAAGCCCCAACTGGTCTCGTTGCTGCAACCGTTAATGCGCACCTTACCGGCCCGGACCAGGTCGTCGAGCGCCCGCAGGGTTTCGTCGTAGGGAAAATCATGATCGGGCCAATGCGTCTGGTACAAATCGATGTAATCGGTGCCAAGGCGCGCAAGGCTGGCCTCCACCGCGCGCATTATATGATGCCGGTCGAGGCTGGTTTTGCCTCCGCGCAATGGAGGCGTAATCCAGCCATGACCCGGACCGGCTACTTTACTGGCCAGGATGACGGCATCACGGGGCTTGGTTTTTAGCCAGCGCCCGACGATTTCTTCGGTCACGCCCACGTATTTTTCATCCGGCGGCACCGGGTACATCTCGGCGGTATCGTAAAAATCGATCCCTGCATCGAAAGCCATGTCCATGATGCGAAACGAATCTTTCTCATCGCATTGACTGCCAAAGGTCATGGTGCCCATGCAGATATCTGACACCACAATGCCACTTCTTCCCAATCGCTTGCGTTGCATTCGCTCTTCCCCAGCCTGCTTCCAGCGCACAATAGTACAACAGCTCCGGCCAGCTAACCCGGATATTGCCAATAACCGGCGACCCACCCAATATGGGGCGCCCCGCCCCAATATGAGGCAGAATCCACAGCAGATCCCAGCCAACCCGGCCCCTGCCCAGCCCGAAATCTGGCATAAAATTTGCCTCACATAATTGGTTTGTTACGCAACTGCAGTGAGCAATCGCGCATCAGGGCGCGACGGGTGCAAAGTTGCTGCGCTCGGAATACCCTGGCTGGCGGTACCTGCAGGTAACAGCGACTTGTTCGCGGGGAGGTAACCAGGCAATGATACACGCCAATGATAACTCCGGGTTGTATCGCCGGGCATTCGAGCACGACAGTTGCGGCTTCGGCATGATCTGCCAAATGGATGGCGAGGCCAGTCACGAACTGCTGCAGGGCGCTATCAAGGCCCTGTCGAGACTCAGCCACCGCGGCGCGGTAGCGGCCGACGGCAAGAGCGGTGATGGCTGCGGCTTACTGATGAAAATGCCCACCGATTTTTTCCGCGCCGTCGCTGCCGAACAGCAGCTCTCGCTGGCACCGCTATTTGCCGTGGGCATGGTATTTCTCAGTCGCGCTGCCGAGAGCGCCCACATGGAACGCCAGCGACTCCAGGCCGAACTGGAAAAACAGGGTCTTGCTGTCGCCGGTTGGCGGGTGGTACCGCTAAATATCGAAGCGCTGGGCGACAGCGCCATCGAGACGCTGCCCCGCGTCGAACAGATTTTTGTCAACATTCCGTTTAACGACGACATCGAGCTTGGCGAGCGCAAACTGTTTCTGGCCAAGCGCAAGGCCAGAAAATTTATCAAGACCTGGGATGCGGCTTTTCATATCGTCAGCCTCTCGACCCGCGTGACCTGTTACAAGGGCCTGGTCATGCCCCACAAGCTGCCCCTGCTCTATCCCGACCTGGATGACCCGCGCCTGCACTCGGCGCTGTGCATTTTTCACCAACGCTTTTCAACTAACACCTGGCCCGAGTGGCGATTGGCGCAACCGTTTCGCTATCTGGCGCACAACGGCGAAATCAATACCATCCAGGGCAATCGCAATTGGGCCCAGGCTCGCAGCCGCGCATTTGAATCCCCACTGATCCCCGGCATGAAGGATATCAGGCCGTGGTTGTCGCTGGCAGGCTCAGACTCCTACAGCCTCGATAACATGCTGGAAATCCTGGTGGCCGGCGGCATGGACCTGATCAAGGCGATGCGCCTGTTGATTCCCCGCGCCTGGCAGAACGATGCCAATATGGATCCCGATCTGCGGGCCTTTTATGAATACCATGCCATGCATGCCGAGGCATGGGACGGCCCGGCGGGAATCGTACTCACCGATGGTCGCTACGCAGCGTGCACCATGGATCGCAACGGGCTCAGGCCGGCCCGTTATGTCATAACACGAGATCGGCTGCTGATTCTGGCCTCAGAAATCGGTGTCACCGATATCGATCCACAACAGGTGTTGCGCAAAGGAAGGCTGTCACCGGGCGATATGCTGGCGGTCGATACCCGTAATGGAGAGTTGCTGACGCCACTGACAATAGAGGATAGGTTGAAGCGCGAACACCCCTATCGCGAGTGGTTGCGACGGCGCGCCATCTACCTGGCACCCGGCGACAGCGTCGGGGGTGAGCTCATGACCTTGCCCGCCGCCCAACATAAGCACTACCAGAAAATGTTCCAGCTAAGCAGCGAAGAACTGGACGAGGTGATCCGGGTAATGGTGGAAAGCGGCCAGGAGGCCAGCGCCTCGATGGGCGACGATACTCCCCTGCCGGTATTTTCCAGCCGGATTCGCTCACTCTACGATTATTTTCGCCAGCAGTTTGCCCAGGTCACCAATCCGCCCATCGATTCACTGCGCGAGCAGTCGGTCATGTCCCTGCAAACCTGCTTCGGGCCACAGCAGAATATTTTCATTGCCGACGAAGACCACGCTGCGCGGGTGGTCACCCCCAGCCCGGTATTGAGTAGCGATGAATACAGCCAGTTGTTGACGCAGGCGCAGTATCCCCACCAACGGATTGACCTCAACTACGCCGACTCCATGGACCTGGAAACCGCCATTCGAAATATTTGCTACCAGGCGGAGAAAGCGGTCTGGTCGGGGGCCACTATCCTGGTATTGTCTGACCGGGCCCTGGCGCCGGACAAGCTTCCCCTGCATGCCGCACTGGCAACCGGGGCAGTGCATCATCACCTGGTCAATATCGGGCTGCGCTGTCGCGCCAACCTGGTGGTGGAAACAGCGACCACCCGCAACCCCCACGAATTCGCGGTCCTGATCGGCTTCGGCGCAACAGCGATATTCCCGTATCTCGCCTACCAATGCACCCTGCAATTGGCGGGTTCCCCGGCAAACCCCGAGGGAGCGCAGGGCGCGCTGGCGCGCTATCGCCGCGGCATCGATAAGGGTCTTTATAAAATTCTGTCGAAAATGGGCATCTCTACCATCAGCAGTTACCGCGGCGCACAACTGTTCGAGGCGCTGGGGCTGGCCAGCGAAGTTGCAGAATTGTGTTTCCAGGGAATCCAATGCCGGCTCGAGGGCACCGGTTTTGCCGAACTGGAGGCGGCCCAGCGCGAACTGGCCGCCCGGGCTTTCAACCCACGGTTAGCGATTGAGCAGGGTGGCTACAACAAATATGCGCACCAGGGTGAATATCACGCCTTTAACCCCGCAGTAGTGCAAGCACTGGGCAGATTTAGCCGCAGTCATAACCCGGCTCACTACAGGGACTATGCGGACCTGGTCAACGGTCGCCCCGCCATGACCCCCCGGGACCTGATGGCACTGAGACCCGGCGGCAAGGGCATTGCACTGGACCAGGTGGAACCGGCGGCTGCCATTGTGAAGCGGTTTGAAAGCGGCGCCATGTCACTCGGCGCCCTCTCCCCCGAGGCTCACGAGTCCCTTGCCGTGGCCATGAACCGGCTTGGGGGCCTCTCCAACTCCGGTGAGGGTGGCGAGGACCCCAAGCGCTTCGGCACCGAAACCGAATCCCACATCAAGCAGGTTGCCTCCGGCCGCTTCGGCGTCACCCCGCATTACCTGGTCAACGCCCGGGTGCTGCAGATCAAGATAGCCCAGGGCGCCAAACCCGGTGAAGGCGGGCAACTGGCGGGACAGAAAGTCAACGGCATGATCGCCACGCTGCGTTATGCGATCCCCGGCACCACCCTGATCTCGCCACCGCCCCACCACGATATCTACTCCATCGAGGATCTCGCCCAGTTGATCTTCGACCTCAAGCAGGTCAATCCCGATGCGCTGGTATCCGTGAAGCTGGTGTCTGAAGCCGGCGTCGGCACGATTGCGGTAGGAGTAGCGAAGGCGTATGCCGACCTGATTACTATTTCCGGACACGACGGCGGTACCGGCGCCAGCCCCCTGAGTTCCGTAAAATACGCGGGCACACCCTGGGAACTGGGGCTGCGCGAAACCCATCAGGCACTGCGCGGCAACAAGCTGCGCGAGCGGATCGGCCTGCAGGTCGACGGCGGTCTGAAGACCGGCCTCGACGTGGTCAAGGCCGCCATCCTCGGCGCGGAGAGCTTTGGCTTTGGCACCCTGGCCCTGCTTGCCCTTGGCTGCAAGTACCTGCGCATCTGTCATCTCAATAATTGCGTCACCGGTATCGCAACCCAGGACGAGCGCCTGCGCCAGGGTCATTTTGGCGGCCGCCCAGAAATGGTGATGGCGGTGTTGACCGCGATAGCAGAGGAAGTGCGACAACTGCTGGCCGATCTCGGCGCGCGTAGCCTGGACGAAATCATCGGTCGCACCGAACTCCTGCAATTGCTGCCGGGAACCACACCCCAGCAACGTCGCCTCGACCTGGCGCCCCTGTTGTCAAACGCCGGGGTCGATGACGACAGGCCCCATCGCCGCCTGCTCGAGCGCAACCCCTCCTTCGACAGGGGCGAACTGGCGGAGCAGATGCTGGCGGATATGCGGCCGTCTATACTGGCGCGCAGGCGCTCGCGACATCACTATACGCTGGCCAATTTCAACCGTTCTGTGGGCGCCCGCATCGCCGGCGAAATCGCGCGACACTGGGGTAACAACGGCATGGCCGCGACACCCATCGAGGTCAAACTTACCGGTACCGCCGGCCAGAGCTTTGGCGTGTGGAATGCCGGTGGCCTGCACATGACCCTGGAGGGCGACGCCAACGACTATGTCGGCAAAGGTATGGCCGGCGGGCGCCTGGTCATCTATCCGCCCGCAGTCAGCGGCTTCGAGAGCCAGCACAATGTGATTATTGGCAACACCTGCCTCTACGGCGCCACCGGCGGTACCCTGTATGCAGCGGGCGTTGCCGGGGAGCGTTTTGCCGTGCGCAATTCCGGCGCCAGTGCCGTGGTCGAGGGCGTGGGCGACCATTGCTGCGAATACATGACCGGCGGCATGGTGATAGTGCTGGGCGCTACCGGGGTCAACTTTGGCGCCGGTATGACCGGCGGCTTTGCTTTTGTGCTCGACCCCGACAACAAACTGGCGCAACGCTGCAATACCGATTTTGTCGACGTCCAGGCCCTTGAATCCGACGCGGCCCAGGGCCATCGCAGGTTACTGCTGGCAACCCTCAACGACTATGTTGCTGCCACCCACAGTCACTGGGCGCAATCGATCATCGACGATTTTCCACAACGTATCGGCAACTTCCGCCTGGTCAAACCGACCAGGATAGCCCTGGGTGAACTCCTGCAAGCATTCTCTGCGGCGGCATAAACCGAGGCACATCACCCGCCCGGTCGATACCAGATCGGCGATGAGTAGGCGCGCTCCTGAATGGTATCGGGATGCCCCGGAGCGGCCTCGAGGCCAAGGGCAACGGCATCGAGCAAGGAATGACGCGCGGTGGGAATCTGCAATACCCGCACATAGTAGAAAGCGGCCTGATTGGGATCAAACGTTGGATCGCGCCATACCGTGGCGAGTTGGGTCGCACCTATCGTATTTGCCACCTTGCCGGTGCGACGATCAACCGTGTCGCCCACTGGCCCCAGACTGCCGTCAGCGGCCAGGGTGCGCGAACCGGACCAGGCGATATTGTAGACTTGCTCCCAGGTCTGGCCAGCCCCATCCACCCAGCCCTTGACCATCTGGATGCGATCGAGATTAGCCTCCATCGGGTCCTTGCTAGCGGTCACTATAAACCGGGGTGCGGCATCCAGTGGGCCGAGTTCACCCCCCATGGGCACAGCGCCGCGCTCCACAAGGTCTCGCAGCTCGGGGCGTTGTAAATCGTCCTCGCCCAGTTCACTGGCACCATAAAACTGCAGGGCAATACGCGGGCCGGTGGTTGCGTAGACCTCACGCCGCCGCAGCGCCGCCAGTATCGCGCCACGGGTGTTATCCTCAGCCCAGACTGCAGCGAGACCGGACGCAGACATCGACCAGCCATCGGCAGCGGGGCCGTCACTGATTACCTGGCTTTGCTTGTTGGCCGGAATCGAGTCCGTCGCCATTTTGCCATGAAAATTATTCTCCTCGAACGAGGATAAACCGGTGTGCGAATCACTCGAGCCAATCACGCCAAACTGGTAGGGATTTTGCCCCTGCAGTCGCCCCAGTTGCAAACCCAGGCGCAGGGCGGGTCGAACAAAATCCCCCGGCCGCGGCTGGTACCGGGTCCATTTGCGCTGGATGTAAAACGGATAGTTTTCGAAGTCGGCAAACGTGTCCTGTGGGGAGAACAGTGAGTGGGTTTCCGAGTCGCCCTTAATCTGGGTAATCTCTACCACCCGTTCCCACCTCGCCCGCTGCGCAATATACCCGGCATCGATCTTGTCACCGCGCAGGCTGGTATCGGCAAACATCATGCCCTTGGAAATATTGGAATTGTGGGGTATGGCGGTGAAAGCGGCGCCGGTCGCGGCACTGGTTGTGTCCAGCCAGTCCCACAAATCTTGTGGAAACGCGCTGTCGTCGAAGCCGAATGGGCTGAACCGTTGGGCAGTGCCGGCGTCGCTGTCAGTAATCACCACCCGGTGCAAATTGGCACCTCCCGGTATGGAACTCCACTCCCAGCCGATCAGGGCACTGAAAACCCCCGGTTCGTTATAAACATCCGCCGCTTCGGTAATATCCCGCCAGGCGTCGATTTCAACCCGGTCGGGCATCGGCAGCAGGCGGACGCTGTCATCCCCAAGCGTGGCCGCCGTCGCCGCTTCCAGGGGCGTCACGTCGGGGTCCGGCAATCGCTCGATAAACAAGGAGGGCCCCTGGGCGTTGTCAATCGCGCGATTGAGGAAATAGGCGACCAGACGCGCCCTCAGGCTCGCCAGAAACCCGAGCCCGGTGGTGTCGACACCGTGCCGATGAATGTTGCGAATCTGGCCGAGGAACTCGGCATGGTCCGACACCACCAGGAAGTCCAGCGGCGCGGCAATCTGCACCCGCGCCCTGTGGTAGGGGTGCTCCACCGGCATACCCCGGGCATAGCGGTAAGCGGTTTCGGGGCCGGCGGTAAGGTTGTTGAAGACATAGGCATCGAAGGAATACGAGGTATGCAGGTGGGTGTCACCCCATAGCAGCTGCCGCTGTTCGCCACAGCACGCAGCCGCTGGCAGCGCCAGCCCCAGCAACAGGCCAATGCGGCGGCACCTCGTCATATGCCGTATCATGCCCTTGCGTAATCCCAACGGCATGTTGCCACCGGCCCCCGAGATGAGTTTCCTATACCATTCAGCACTATGTTGCCCCCACGATAAACTGGCCCTGCAACAGTCCGGGTCCGGCCTCCAATGCAGCGCCGGCCACCATTTCGATATTGCCCGCCAGGGGTATGTTAACTTGCTCAGCCCCAATGATAAGCGTTCCAGGGACCCGGGCGATAGCAGGGCAATGGTGGTGGCACGCAGGGCTTTTCTGCAGGCCGGCTATTACCAGCACCTTGCCGACACTATGGGCCACCTGCTGCAAGGGGAGCTCGGGGCAGGCTCGGTGGTGGTGGATGCAGGCTGTGGCGATGGCTACTACACCGGTCAGTTGTGCCGGCAACAGCATGCACTGGGCCGCGGTAGACCGGCTATCATTGGCTTCGATATCTCGAAATGGGCGATGCAACTGGCGGCACGCTCCCAGGCCGCGACCTGGATGGTAGCCAGCAATCGCAAGATTCCCCTGGCCGACCATTGCGCCGACACGGTGCTGAGCGTGTTCGGTTTCCCGCACTATGCCGAGTTCGCCCGCATCCTCAAACCCGGTGGCCTGTTGCTGCTGGTGGAACCCGGGCCGGGCCATTTAATTCAGTTGCGGAGCATACTCTACGAGTCGCTGCGGCCTTACCGGGAGAACAGCCTGCAGCCCGCCATTGCTGTCGGCTTCAGACCCGCAGGGTGCAGCGAAGTGCGCTTCGAAACAACCAGGCTGGAACAGGACGCCATCGCAAACGTGCTCGCCATGACCCCCCACCTGTACCGGGCCAGCGCCATCGGCAAGCAACGGGTTGGCATGCTTGATTCGATTGAACTGACAGTGGACGTTCGCCTCAACTTACTGCGTGCCTGACTGAGTGCGAGAAATGCCGCCATCGGTGACCGCCCCGCGTTGCCAAGCCACGGCCACCCGATTGGCGGTCTTTACTTACCGAGCATACCTTTCTTCAGGGGTTCCTGCACCGGGTCTTCACCCAGCCAGATAGCGAACACGGCTTTTTTGAAGTCCATGCCGCCATCGATGGTCTTTTTCAAGGTGCCGTTCTTGAAGATCTCCATGCCCTTGCCGGGAACATTGGCAATATCGAAAGTATCTCCTTCCTTGATCTCCTCACGGAAAACATTGATGAACTCGTCAACCGAATCCTGGATCGGCTCCATATTGCCGCCTGTGGCTTTCTCCAGCCCCTCGAGGGTTGCATCCTCCATTTTCTCGCTGGTGATCAGCCCGGACACCATCTCGAGCCGAATAGCCATGGGCTTGTCGGCAGCAATGATGCTCGCGGCATCGGAGCTCTTTTCCGGAAGGTACAGGGCGCCCTTGTAGATCTTCATCATCATCATTTTGCGCATGCCCTCGCCGTTGAGCATCAGGGCATTTCCGTCGATATCCAGGGTTTTGGGTATGTCAGCCTGCAAGGGCAGCACAAAGCCCACTGCGACCGCTAATCCGACGAGCCAACAAACCACTCCTTTTTTATTCATTTTCTGCCTCACGTTTATTTTTAAATTTTTTGGTTAAGTGAAATCGCAGCCAACCGCAACCACCAGATACGACGCCCGCGAATTGCCGCGGAATCAGATTACCACAGACCCTTAATGCTGTGGTACCGATACCCCAAACAATAGGGTTATTTCGTGGCCGAAAATGGATGCCAAAGCTGTCAACCTGCGGGCCAATGGTTTACGATTTCCTCTCGGGAAATTAAGGCTCAATAACATCAACAAAGGCTACACCCTTGACCCAAATCACCGGCATTTAATCACCAGGTAATCCGACTTTTGGAACATCACATGGAGGCTATCCAATGAACCCTGCCTGTAAGCTCTTTACGGCTTGTCTTTTTGCTGCAGTGGCCACCGGTTGCGGCAAGCAGGAGCCGGCGGCGCCGGACGCCTCTGCGGCGCCGTTAGCCAGGCCGATTGCGGCCAGCTCTGTCGTCAAGGCAGAGCGGCGAACCCTTCGCCCGGGCTTCGAATTGCCCGCGGTTATCGAGGCCGTACAGAGTGCCTCCATCCGACCGGAGATTTCAGCCACCCTGAAAGCCACCCACTTTGCACCCGGGGATGTGGTCGAAGAAGGACAGTTACTGGTGGAACTCGACGACGCCAAGTACCAGGCCGCGGTCAATGCCGCGAAGGCGCAGTTGCAGTCGGCAAACGCCAGTGCAACCCAGGCCCGTGCCAACTGGGAGCGCGCCAAGAAGCTGCGCCCCCAGGGCTACATTTCGGAGATGGATTTTGACAAGGCAAAAGCCCTTGTCGACACCAGCTCCGCCGCCATCGCCGGCGCCCAGGCAGCCCTGGAGCAGGCCGAGCTCGATCTCAAGCACACTAAAATCTACGCGCCCTACAGTGGCCGGATCAGCAAAAGCAACTATGCCGTTGGCGACCTGATCGTGCCGTCAGGCCCCAACTCCCCGCCGATATTCGAGTTGGTGCAGCTGGACCCGATCTACGCCACCGCCAGCGTCGAGCAAAGCACCTACAACAACTTCACCCTGTTTCGCCAGAAGCTGACCGACGAGGGCCTGGAAATACCCGAGGTTGTGGTACAGCTGGAACTGGCGGGTGACAATATCTACCCCGAGCAGGGCAGGTTCGAAAACTGGTCCCACAGCAGCCAGGGCTCAAGCGGTACCGTCACCGGCCGGGTTCTGTTCCCCAACCCCAACGGCCTGCTGCTGCCCGGAACCAATGTCACCATTATCGGCGAGGCCCAGAAGACGATAGAAAGGATCATGGTGCCCCAGCGAGCGGTCAACCAGGATCAGCAGGGACACTACGTGATGGTGATCGACGAGGACAATACCGTGCAGCGCAGGAACATCAAAGTGGGCGCCCGCGACGGCAAGGACTGGGCCGCGCGCAGCGGCGTCGAGGAGGGCGACAGGGTGATTGCAGACGGAGCCGGCACTTTCAAAGCGGGCACCACGGTTGAAATAAAATAAGCGCTCACTGCGGTTAACTGCGGTAAAAAGAACAACAAGTCACGGAGGCACCATGAGCCCACAGTTTTTCATCCGGCGTCCGCGCTTTGCGCTGGTAGTATCGATCCTCATTACCATCTTCGGCATCATCGCCGCGCTCGTCATGCCAGTGGATCAGTACCCTGATATCTCGGCCCCCAAAATCGTGGTGAGGGCGAACTACCCCGGTGCCAGCGCCGAAACGGTCAAGGAAGCCCTTGCCAGCCCCATCGAAGACCAGGTCAACGGCGCCGAGGGCATGGTCTACATGTCATCAAAGTCGGCCAGCGATGGTAGCTACACGCTGACGGTCACCTTCGATATCAGCGTCGATGCATCCCTTGCCCAGGTGGATGTGCAAAACCGCGTCGCTCTCGCCGAGCCACAACTTCCGCAGGAAGTGCGGCAACGCGGTGTCAGCGTTAAAAAGCGCTCATCCGACATGCTCATGGTGGTCAGCCTGTTCTCCCCCGATGAGAGCCTCGACGGCATCTTTCTCTCCAACTACACCAGCCTCAACATTGCCTCGGAGCTGGGCCGCGTGCAGGGTGTGGGTGAGGCCAGTATCATTGGCGCCCTCGACTACGGAATGCGGGTGTGGCTCGACCCGATAAAGCTGGCGGCGAATAAAATCAGCGTGGGCCAGGTCCTCGGTGCCATCAAGGAGCAGAATGTACAGGCGGCGGTGGGCCAGTTGGGTGGCCCTCCCAACCCGGACGAAACCCAGTTCCAGTATGTGCTGAAAACCAAGGGGCGCCTGAAGTCGGCCGAGGAATTTGGCGATATCATCCTGCGCGCCGACGAGCGGGGCTCGATACTGCGCCTGCGGGACGTAGCCAGGCTGGAACTCGGCTCACAGGTGTACAAGGGCTATGGCGAATACAACAATAAACCCGGCGTTCTGCTCGCGGTCTACAAACTGTCGGACGCAAACTCCCTGGCCGTCGCCGAGGCGGTCAAAGAGAAAATGCACGAGCTGTCCGGCTATTTTCCTGAAGGTGTCGATTACATTATCGGTCATGACACGACCGAATTCATCGAGGCATCACTGGACGAAACAGTCGAAACACTGATCTTCACCATCATCCTGGTTATCTTTGTCACCTACCTGTTCCTCGGCAGCGTGCGCGCAACGCTAATTCCCACTATCGCGGTACCGGTATCGATTATTGGTACACTGGCAGCGCTCTACTTCCTCGGCATGACTATCAATACTGTCACCCTGTTTGCGCTCATTCTGGCCATCGGGGTGGTGGTCGATGACGCCATCATCGTGGTGGAGAACGTTGAGCGCATAATGCATGACGAGGGGCTGGCGGCAAGACCGGCAACCGAGCAGGCGATGCGAGAAGTCGCCGGGCCTATTTTCGCCACGTCGATGGTACTGGCGGCGGTATTTGGGCCGACCATGCTACTGCCCGGCATTACCGGGCAGATGTTTGCCCAGTTCGGCGCGACCCTGGTTATCTCCGTGCTGATTTCCATGGTCAACGCACTGAGCCTGAGCCCTGCACTATGCTCACTGTTGCTGAAAGCGGGACACGGCGAACCCAACTTCCTGATTCGCGGCTTCAACAAGGGGTTTGCTGCAGTCACCCGGGCCTATGTAGCCATCGTCCGCTGGATGGCGAATAACGTGGTCGCCAGTCTTGGGGTGATCGGCGCCCTGTTCGGCTTGCTCTTTTACCTCTTTACCCTGGTGCCAACCAGCTTCATTCCCAATGAGGACAAAGGCTTTTTCATGGTTGATGTGCAGCTGCCCGCGGCGGCGTCGCTCAATCGAACCGGTGACTACATGGACCAGATCAGCCAGACACTGATGGCCGACCCTGCGGTTGAAACGGTGTTGACGGTGAACGGGTACAGCATTCTCAACACGGCGCTGCAATCGAATGCCGGCATGGTGATTGCAAAGCTCAAATCCTGGGACCAGCGCAAGGACCCTGAGCAGCACCAGTTTGCACTGCAGAAAAAGTACCAGGCCATGTTCGCGCAAATGAGCGGTGGCCAGGCCCTGGTGTTTGGCGCGCCGGCGATTCCAGGCCTGGGCGCCGTCGCCGGTTTTTCCTACGTGGTACAGGATACCCAGAGCCAGGGCGCACAGAAGCTATCCGAGACCACCAACGCCCAGGTACTGGAAGCCATGCAGCAGCCCGAAATCGTCCGGGCCTTTACCACTTTCCGGGCCGACTACCCACAGATATGGCTGGAAGTGGACCGGGTCAAGGCAAAAACCCTTGGGGTGGCCATCTCCGACCTTTTCCTGACCCTGCAGACACAAATGGGTGGGTTCTACATCAACGACTTCAACCTGTTTGGTAAAACCTACCGGGTCATGGTGCAGGCGGAAGCCGAGTTCCGGCAGGAGGAAGCCGACCTTTCCAACCTCTATGTCAGCAACAACAAGGGCGAACAGATTTCGGTCGCGACCCTGGTAAAGACCTTGCCTGAGCAGGGTGCGGACGTGTTGTATCGCTACAACACCTACGACTCCGCAACCATCAATGGCGTGCCCAATGCACCCGGTGGGTTCAGCTCCGGCGACGCCATGAATGCCATGGCCGAGGTTTCCAAAAACCTGCCTCCCGGCTACAAGTACGACTGGACCGACTCCAGCTACGAGGAGCGCAAGTCCGGCAATATGGCGCCGATTGCCCTGGGCATGTCCCTGCTTTTCACCTTCCTCTTCCTGGCCGCTTTGTATGAGTCCTTCCTGACCCCGGTAGCGATCATCTTCTCGGTGCCCATCGCGATGATCGGAGCGCTGATCGGCCTGCTGCTGTACCAGCAGCCGCTGAGCCTCTATGGCCAGATCGGCATGGTGCTGTTGGTGGGAATGGCCTCCAAAACTGCCATATTGATCGTGGAGTTCGGCAAGTCACTGCGTGAACGCGAGAAGATGGACCTGATCGAAGCAACGGTGGAGGCCTCCCGTTTACGTTTTCGCCCGGTCATGATGACCGGCCTTGCATTCGTTGCCGGGGTCTTCCCGCTCATTATCGCCAGCGGCGCCGGTGCGGCCAGCCGGATATCCCTGGGGCTGTCAGTGTTTGGCGGCACCATCATGGCCGCCATCGGCGGCACCCTGCTGGTTCCCATCTTTTTCCGCCTGGTGCAGGGCCTGCGTGAAAAGGTTCACCGCGGCCCGACCCCGCCGCCCGAGTAATGCGTATCATCAAGGCACCAGAGGCCGGGCTCGTGCCCGGCTTTTTTCTGCCTCATAACCAGCGCCTCTTCCTGAACAACACCAGCAGCGCAACGGCGATAAGCGCCATGATCCCGAGCACCACAAAATAGCCGATGCGCGAGTGTAACTCCGGCATATTGTCGAAGTTCATACCGTAAATACCGGCGAGAAAGGTCAGCGGAATAAAAATTGACGCGACGATGGTGAGAATTTTCATTATCTCGTTGAGTCGATGGGAAGACACCGACAGGTACCCTTCCACCAGGTCGGAGGCCAATTCATAATAAAGCCCCGCCAGGCTGCTGGCCCGCTCCTGCTGCTCATAGACATCGTTCAATTCGTGGGTGCGCTGGCTGAAGACCGGAAACTCCCCGTGATTCTGCAGCTGGCGGAATATCTGCTGGTGATACAGGAACACCCGGCGCAGCTTTTTCAACTCGGTCTTTTTGCCAATCAACTCAGCGAGTATATCGTCGTCGGCATCGATCAGTATCTCGTCCTCCAGTTGCGCCAGGCGTGGCTCAAGATCGAGCAGCAGCTTCAAATAGCGGCCACTGAGTATTTTGCACAGGCGCAGAGCGATTCCCTCGACACCAGACTGCAGCAGGCCAGCGTTAACGGCCAAGTCCTGTTTCAGGGTGGCCACGCTAATTGCCGGCGCCGAATGGCGCGTGAGAAGAAAACGCGGGCCAATAAACATCGCCAACTGTATGGTTGAATACTGCAGTTCGTCGACATCCGCCGAAAGCCCTTTCAACAAGATGAAGGTGGTTTCGTCAAACACCTCCAACTTGGGCGGATGGCGATCCCTGAACGCGTCCTGCAGCGCCAGGGGGTGCAAGCCGAACGCCTGCACCACAGGCTGAATGTCGTGCTGCGTGACATTGTTGTCGAGGTTGACCCAAATCAGCCCGTCCCCGGATTCGCGCCATTGGGCAATCAACTCAGGGCCGCCGGTGCGGTGTGCATCCCCCCCGGGGGTCCACAGTATCGCTTCAAGCATCACACTACCTCGTTATTACAGTTCACCCGCTCAATGGCACCAAGGCGCCCATCCCCCTCCATGCCTGCGCACAATGGGACAAAAATATGCGCCTTTTCTTATTGGCGGTCAAACCCGCGGGGCCAGCTCCCGCACAGGGCCTGGCGGATGGCATATTATGTCGACAACTGTTGACATATATTATATATATCTATTAGTCTGGACATATGGAATTACAGCAAGCCATCATCATGTTCGACGCGCTCTCCCAGGAAACCCGCCTGCGAGCATTCCGCTTACTGGTGCAGGCGGGACCCGAGGGGCTGGCCGCCGGGGTTATCAGCGAGCAGCTGCGCACGCCACACAACACCCTGTCTTTTCACCTCAATCACCTGTCGAATGCGGGCATGGTTTCATCGCGCAAACAGGGTCGCTCGGTGATCTACTCAGCCAATTTCGATGTCACCAGGGACCTTATCGCCTTCATGGTCAAGGATTGCTGCAGCGTCGAATTCGCCAGTATTCGAGAAGATAGCAGTACCGGCTGCTCGATTATCGAGCTCGCCAGCTGCTGTGAGCCCGAAACCAAACCCAGCCATTGACGCGAGGTACCAACAATGAAGCGGATACATATACATGTGGGAGTAGAAGACCTGGGTCAAAGCATCGCCTTCTACAGTGCGCTTTTTGGCGCCGAGCCGGTCAAGAGCGAGGCCGATTACGCCAAATGGATGCTGGAGGACCCACCAGTTAACTTCGCCATCTCCAGCCGCGGTGGCAAAACCGGTGTCGACCACCTGGGCTTGCAGGTTGATGATGAGGAGGAACTGGAAGCCCTACGCGATCGCTTGAATAGCGCGCAGTTGTCAGTATTCGATGAGGGCGAGACCGTGTGCTGCTACGCGCGCTCGAATAAGTCGTGGGTAGAAGATCCCTCGGGTGTCGCGTGGGAGGCCTACCACACCATGGACGATGTACAGGTGTTCTCCGCGGCGCCGGCCCAGGCCGATGAGGACATCGCAACTGCGAGCAGTTCTGCCGCATGCTGTGAGCCGCCGCAACGGGCGAAAGGCTGCTGCAGCTGATGCAACGTGTACTGGTAGTGTGCACCGGCAACTCCTCTCGCTCGGTGATGGCCGAAGCGCTCATTAACCAGCTGCGGTGCGGACGCTACCGGGCAGTGAGTGCGGGCAGTGCACCCACGGGCTGCGTGCACCCCAAAGCGATCGAGACACTACAGCGCCACGGTATCGATCCCGGTCTACCCCGGAGTAAATCCTGGCATGAGTTCAGCGACCAGATCTTCGACCTGGTCATTACCGTGTGCGACCTGGCCGCGGGCGAACCTTGCCCGCTGTTTCTCGGCAAGTCCACCGTTCTCCACTGGAGCACACCAGACCCTGCGGCCGCCGAGGGCACCGAGCAACAGCGCGACAAGGCCTTTGACATCGCCTTCGAGCTGCTCCGCAACCGTGTCGAGACCGAATTATCATGAGCACCGATACCGCCGCTTCACCCATGGGATTGTTCGAGCGCTATTTGTCGGTGTGGGTCGGCCTCTGCATACTGGGAGGGGTGGGCCTGGGGGTGGTATTGCCGCAACTATTCGAGGGTATCGCAGCGCTGGAATACGCCAATGTCAACCTGGTGGTCGCGGTATTCATCTGGATCATGATTTACCCGATGATGGTCAATGTCGACTTTTCATCCCTCCAGGACGTCGGCAAGAAACCCAAGGGCCTCTGCATCACCCTGGTGGTGAACTGGTTGATCAAACCCTTTACCATGGCGGCGCTGGGCATCCTGTTTTTTGAACACATTTTCGCCCCCTTGGTCGATCCGCAAACCGCCAAGGAGTATATCGCCGGCATGATCCTGCTGGGGGTCGCTCCCTGCACCGCCATGGTATTCGTGTGGAGCCAGCTGGTGCGCGGCGATGCCAATTACACGCTGGTACAGGTCTCGATCAACGACATCATTATGGTGTTTGCTTTCGCCCCGATCGCGGCGTTCCTGCTCGGTGTCAGCGACATCGTGGTCCCCTGGGAAACCCTGCTGCTGTCGGTTGTGCTCTATGTGATCATACCCCTGGCGGCGGGCTATGTGACGCGCAGATTGCTGGACAAGGACCCAGATCAGCATCGCATCAGCGAGTTCACGGCCAGGATAAAGCCCTTCTCCATCATGGGGCTGCTGGCAACCGTGGTACTGCTATTCGGATTCCAGGCACAAACCATCGTTGCCAAGCCGATGGTGATCGCCCTGATAGCCATTCCGCTGCTGATCCAGAGTTACGGCATCTTTGCCATAGCCTACGCCTGGGGATATCTGTGGCGTGTACCGTTCACCACCGCAGCACCCGCCGCGCTGATAGGCACCTCCAACTTCTTCGAGCTCGCGGTGGCGGTGGCCATCAGCCTGTTCGGTTTGCACTCCGGGGCAGCCCTGGCCACGGTTGTGGGCGTGCTGGTTGAGGTGCCGGTGATGCTGTCGCTGGTGACATTCGCCAACCGCACCCGACACCATTTCCGTGCCGGGCCTGACACTAGTTCCCGGTGATCTTGTCCTTGAGCTTGGTGATCCCCATCATATTCATCACGGCTTTTTCGTAAAACGGCTCCGAGGTACCTTTCTTCATCTTGCGCAGGAAGTATTTCTCGAAACCGATCTTGGCGAAATGCACCCACTTGCCCTCGCCAAACCAGCTGACATTGCGCGGTGGTATTTGCGGCAATGCTACAAAGGCAGCGCCGGTGTCACCGAAGTCCGCCAGGCATAAGGTATTCCACGTCGCCTTGTGGCTGGGCTCCTTGCCATCCATGATTTCCCGAATATTGTGTGCGGTGGCAGTTACCATGGACTCGATCATATACCCCGTCTTGGGAGTGCCCACCGGCAACGGGGTCTCCTCGACCGGCGGTATCGCGACACAGACACCGACGCTGAAAATGTTCTTGTAAGTGGGGTTGCGCTGGTGTTCGTCGATAATGATGAAGCCGCGGGGATTGGTCAGGCCCTCGATGCCATAAACGGCATCGACCCCCTTGAACGCCGGTAACATCATGCTGTGCTTGAACGGCAGCACATGCTCCTTTTTCGGCTCGCCGTCATCGTTGTACTCGGTGACGTACATTTTGCCGTCTTCAATCCTCGTGGTCTTGGCGTTGCAGATCCACTTGATATGGCGATCGCGCATCACCGACTCCAGCATGCCCTTGGAATCACCTACGCCACCGAGACCCAGGTGACCGATATAGGGCTCCGGCGTGACATAGGTCATGGGTACCTGGTCGCGTATCTTGCGCTTGCGCAGGTCGGTGTCCATGATCATTGCGAACTCATAAGCGGGGCCGAAACAGGATGCGCCCTGTACCGCCCCCACCACCACCGGACCGGGATCGGCAACGAACTTGTCCCAGTTGATCTTGGCTTGCTCGGCGTGGGACACGTGGCACACGGACTGGGAAAAGCCGTCGGGGCCCAGCCCCTCGACCTCGTCGAAGGCCAGTTTGGGGCCGGTTGCTATCACCAGAAAATCGTAGTCCACCCGTGTGCCGTCCAGCAACTCCACCTGGTTTTGTTCGACATGCACCCGCCTGGCGGCCTGGGTGATGGCGCCAATACCCTTGCGCGACAGCGGGGCGGTTATGTCGATCTCGATATCCGCGCGCTTCCTCCAGTCCACCGCCACCCAGGGGTTGGACGGAACGAAGTGAAAGACCGGCGAATCACTGATTACCGTCACCTGGTCACTGGGGCGCGCCAGCGCTTTCATTTCGTAGGCCAGGGGCATGCCGCCTATCCCGGCGCCTAAAATTACGATGTGAGCCATGAGCATCTCCTGCTTGTTCTGTTTTTACTCGCCGGGCAAAATAAAGAATCGTGTCTTGCTACCTTGAACCCTTACCACCCAGGCTGCTTAGTATGCATGGTTTTCATATACATACATTGGCTTATATCAATAATATCTAATATTAGTCAATCAAAACCAACAGCACTTTTGGGTTGATGAATACCACCACAGCACTGGTGGGCGAGCAGAAGAATCTATATGGTGAAGCTACCGTAGAATCTGCTCGCCGCCTTGTGCTGCCCCGGGAGTTGTTTTCTTGCCAGACAACCCAAACATCGCTGTCAGCCGCCCACGACTTTCTATCGGCATCATTATACTCGGCTGCTTTATCGCGCCCCTGCTGGTGCACTCGTCCACTCTGGCCATCCCGGCTATTGCCCGCGAACTCGCGCTGGACGCCCGCACCATCAGCTGGTTTACCATGACCCTGGTGATCGGTAACGTCAGCTTTATGTTACCCGCCGCGCGCCTGGGCGATCGCTTTGGCCGCAAGCGCCTGTTTGTGCTCGGCATGCTGTTAGCCGCATTGGCGTCGCTGCTCGGCGCCGTGGCACAAAACAGCCCCACCCTGATGGCCTGTCGCTTTTTGCAGGGTATGGGCAACGCCATTATTTTTGGCAATGGCCTGGCGCTGATCAACGGCATTACACCCATAGAAAAGCGCGGACGCGTTACCGGTATCTACGCCGCGTTCTGCTACCTGGGCATCGTCAGCGGACCACTCATGGGCGGCTACGTCATCGACCATTTGAGCTGGCGCATGGTGTTTTTTCTACCCGTGCCAGTATTGTTGCTGGCATCACTGGTTGGTGCCCTGGGTCTCAAATGGGAGCGCTTCGGCAAGCGCGATGGCCGTTTCGATGTCAGCGGCAGTGTCATTTACACCCTGGCGATCCTGGCACTGGCTCCCGGCGTGCAGAATATCAACACACTCACAGGGCAGTTGACGATAGCCCTCGGACTCGCCTTGCTGGCCGGCTTCTGTTGGCAACAGATGGTAAAAACCGACCCGCTGATCGAGCTGGGCCTGTTCGTCCGCAATCGATTATTTGGTTTCAGCTGCCTGGCCACCCTTTGCATTTACGTGGGCCTGTTCTCGCTGCCGTTTATCATCACCCTTTATCTGCAATACATCAAAGCCATCAGCGCCCAGGCCGCCGGCTTGATTCTTATCTCCCAGGCCATCTTTACCGCTCTGGTGGCGCCGTTCAGCGGTTTGTTATCAGAGCGCTATTCCAGCCACTACATTGCTATCAGCGGGGTGTTGATCGTAGCCTCCGGGCTGCTGCTATTGTGCCGCATCGATGCCGGATCAAGCCTGTTCGAAGTGGTTGCGGCGTTGTGCCTGATTGGGGCGGGAGCGGGGCTGATCGACACGCCGATCATTCACGCAGCGCTGGCGACGGTCACCCTGGAAAATCTGGGCAGTGCCTCCGCCGCCATCAATACCATGCGCATGATGGGTGGGTTCATCAGCATCGGCATTATATCGGCACTGCTCAATATCCAGATCGGTGGCGCGCTCATCACCCCGGATGTCTATGGCGAACTGCTCGCGGTGGTGCACTGGTATTTTATTCTTTCCATCGGCTTTGCCCTGTGCGCGGCAGCCTGCCTTTACTGGGGTTTCCAGAATCGACAAACGGTACCGGTATAAGCCATGACATGCGGTCGGCTCGCAGGTATAGTCTTGACAGGTCACCTCATACCAGCGGCATGAATTATGGAAGAGAAAGAACCAGAATCCAGGGCGAAAACCAAAACCAAAACCAAAACCAAAACCAAGAGAGCAAAAACGGCTCCGGTGAAGGACGTCCAGCCCCAGGACGATCCCAGGCTGCGGCGTCATATTGAGAAGGCATTGGCAGCGGATCCACCATCCGGCATCGAGTTCGAGCTCGGCTATCGCATCATCCAGCAGCTGTTCAAGCCGCGGGTCTTCGGTGCCGAAAACCTGCCTGAAAAGCCCTGCCTGTTTGTGGGCAACCACTCCCTGTTCGCGCTGGACGGTATGGTGCTGAATCCGGTGATGCAGAAACAATACGGGCGCTTCCTTCGCCCCCTGGGGGACCGCTTTCTGTTCAGCCTGCCCAGCAGCGAAAACCTGCTGCTCAGCAGGGGCGCGGTGGTCGGACACCCGCAAGTGTGCTCGGCACTGATGGAAGCCGGCCATGACCTGCTGGTATTTCCAGGGGGTGCTCACGAGGCCGTTAAACCCAAGCGTGATCTTTATACCCTGCAATGGAGACAGCGTTACGGCTTCGTCAAACTGGCGGCACAGCATGGCTATACCATCATGCCCTTTGGCATGGTTGGCCCCGATGACTTTTATGACCACCTGATCGAGGGCGAGGATATTCCGGATTCGGCTCTGGGGCAGCTGCTGCGACGCCTTGGCCTGTTAACGGAAGAGACCCGCCCCGACCTGCTGGCGCCGATACCGGTCGGCATCCTGGGCTCGTGGCTGCCCAAGCCCCAGCGCTGCTATATAGGCCTGGGCAAGCCCGTGGATTTAAAAGCGCTGAAGGGCAGGTCGCTCACCCCCGCCAGGCTGCGCTCACTGCGCAGCAGGGTAGCGAAGGAAATTGAAAGGCAACTGGAAGACATGCTGGCGCAACGAGAACTGGAGCGCGAGCAGGACGGACTGTTGCGACGATTGCTGACCCGGTAGCCTATTGCTGACCCGATAGCAGTGCCGCAGAGCTTTGCGCGGCCCGCCCCAGCTTCATCCCCCCGCACCCGTTCGCAGCGCCATTTATTTATTGCCCGGCAGGTTTTTCAGCACGGCGTCGGGAATGCGCTCTTCGCAAACCGGGTAGCCCGCATCGGCCGGAATGCGCACGTATACCCCATCCTCGCGCATGTCGATTTCCGGTTCGATGGTAACGACGGGCGTCGCCAGGCAGTCCCGCTGCGCCATCTCGACACTCGAATACCGGGCCAGCCTCTCCAGGTTGCGGACAGTGGGAAAAATCAGTTTGCGGCGCCCTGCCCTGGCATCTTCGATCGCGTCGGCAGGTGTAACCCAGGTGGAATCGACGGTCTCGAAGCCGTCGTGTCCCAGCAGTTGTCGCTGGCTGTGCGGCACCCGCGCCAGAAAAAATCGGGTATCGAAACGACGCGATTCAAAAGCTGGCGTAATCCAGTGGGCGAAGTAGGCGAGCGCGTCACAGGCAAGGCGCAGGCGCTGTTGCCTGACGAAAACCATGAACTCGAGCGCGCCACTTTGCAGGCTGGCCCGGTAGTTCGCCAGGGCGGCCACCCGAGCACCGTCCAGCAGGCTAAGCTCACCCTCAGCCCTGGCCAGCAGCACGCCACTCTCCTCGAAGCTTTCGCGAATAGCCGCTATCCGGTGCGCTAACTGCTCTGGGTCGCTGTCGTCTCCGCCACTGCAGTGGTCAGTCCAGCGCGGGTCGCGATCACCGGCGTCGACCTTACCACCGGGGAACACCAACATGCTACTGAAGGCGCCGCTATCGCGATGGCGCTCCTGCATAAAAGCTTGCAAGCCGTTCTCATCCTCGTGCAACAGGATGATGGTGGCGGCGGGCAGGGGTTTGTTAGTCATTCCGACTCCAGATAATGCCGTTGACTGTCGTGAGGGGGATACCGGTTTCACCCGGCGCACCCGGCTCCCGGGTCTATGTCATGTTTTTACTCGGCAAGATAACTGTTGGTGGCGCACGGCTTGTTCACATCACAGGTGCATAGTGCGCAGTATCATTGTCCTCGTTCCTCATGTGCCGGGGCAGTATCGCATGGCGAGAAACACGCGGGCGTCGATTGCTCTAATGGCTGCGTAGCGGAAATCACGGCTTGCTACGCTAGTACCGCCAGTCCGCTCAGTCAATGGCTTCTGAAGTGCACCCCCAACTATCATAAAAAATTATCCGCCGTAACGCCCGTCACTTGACAGAGGTTACGTACCGGGGCGAAGCGCATGAACAGGATGCAGATCATTGTTTGTATCCAGCCGGCTCATCTATCATGGGTGCGAAACTGTGGAGGAACGCCATGATCGCTGTCAAAGGCCTGGTGCTCGATGTGCTGAAGCCACACCGGCCCACCGCGCTGGAGTTCTGCCAGCAGCTTGCCGGTCTGGGCGCTTCGGCTCATGGTCGGGCTGCCCGTTGGGTTCCGGTGCTGGTGGCCCTGGTCAACGGAACCTCGCCACTGGCTATCTCCCTGCTTATCATCAGCCCACTGTGGCTGGCCCAGGCGGGCTTGCAACTGCCGCTCTCTCCGCTGTATAGCGCAGTCGCCGTGGCAGCGGCCCTTATTTTCCTTCTGGGTATTCTGCTGGGGCAGATTGCCGAGGTGCCCTGGGTGCAAAGTGGACTTCGCACCCTGTTGATCGCCGGCACCACGGTGGCGCTGATTTACTGGCTGACGCGGTAACAGGATGCAGCCAGTCAACTGGTATACCCTCAGCAGCGCCGAGGCACTGCAGCGACTGGAGGCTGGCGCTGACGGACTGGGCAGCGCCGAGGCCGCCGAGCGGCTGGCACGGTATGGTGTCAACGCGCTGCCGGAGCGCGGTCGACGCTCCCTGCTGGCGCTGGCGCTGTCACAGTTCGGTGATTTCATGGTGATGGTGCTGTTGGCCGCCGCCCTGGTTTCGGGGTTGATAGGCGATCCAGAGGACACCATCGCCATCCTGGTGATCGTGCTGCTCAACGCCCTGGTAGGCACGGTGCAGGAGCGCCGCGCCGATAACGCTATCGCCGCCATGCGCAAGATGGCCGCACCGGATGCACGGGTGCTACGCGATGAGGCGGTGGTGACTGTCGAGGCCGGGCAATTGGTCCCTGGCGATGTGGTGCTGCTGGAGGCGGGCAACGTGGTGCCGGCCGACCTGCGCCTGCTGGCGGTCGAAGACATGTCCACCGACGAGTCGGCCCTCACCGGTGAATCGGTGCCCGTGTCGAAGCAGGTCGAAGTCATCAACGAGGCATGCCATTCTCCGGGCGATCAGCGGAACATGGCGTTTCGCGGCAGTCTGGTAACCCAGGGTTCAGCCACCGGCCTGGTGGTGGCCACCGGCCTGGCTACCGAGATGGGCCGTATCGCCGAACTGTTGCAGACGGAGTCCAGGGTAAAGACGCCATTACAGCAGCGCCTCACCCGCTTCGGCCGTTACCTGGCCCTGGCCGTGCTGGCGATCTGCGCCATCGTCTTTGTCGCGGGCCTGTCGCAGGGCCAGCCTGTATTGCTGATGTTCCTGACCTCGGTCAGCCTCGCGGTCGCGGCGATCCCCGAGGCCTTGCCGGCGGTGATCACCGTGTCGCTGGCCCTGGGGGCGCGCAAACTGGCGCGCCACAAGGCGCTCATTCGCAACCTGCCGGCAGTGGAAACCCTCGGCTCCGTGACCTGCATCTGTGCCGATAAGACCGGCACCCTGACCCAGAATCGCATGACGGTTGAACACTACTGTTACGGCGGAAATTGGCAGCAGCAACTGTCTGAACAGGATGGCGCCGCCGAGTTGGGGACCGCCATGGCGCTGAACAATGACGTGGCGTGGCAGGATGAAGAACTGGTGGGTGAGCCCACGGAACTGGCCCTTTGCCAGGCGGCGAGGACGGCGGGATTCGACAAGCAGCAGTTGCTGCAGGACCTCCCACGGGAAGCTACCCTGGCCTTCGACAGCAACCGCAAACGCATGTCGACGCTACACCGGCAACCGGCGGGAGTGGTGGCCTATGTCAAGGGTGCGCCGGAACAACTGCTGCCCCTGTGCCGGCAGATATACGGCCAGGATGACAGCACCTGGTCCGCAGATACCCTGTTGGCAGAGGCAGAGTCCATGGCAGCACAAGGCTACCGCATACTGGCTTTTGCCCGGCGCGAATTCGATGCGCTGCCCGAACATTCAGGCACAGACATCGTTGAGCAGCAGCTGGACTTCCTTGGGCTGGTGGCGCTTATCGATCCGCCCCGGCCGGAGGTCTCGCAGGCGGTGGCGGACTGCCTGACCGCGGGCATCAAGCCGATGATGATTACCGGCGATCACCCCGCCACCGCCACAGCAATTGCCGCACGACTGGGTATCGCTGATGGGGGCGCCACCCTGAGTGGCGATCAATTGTCGTCGCTGAGTGACACGGAACTGGCACAGGCAGTGCAACACACCCGCGTATTCGCCCGGGTCTCGCCGGAGCAGAAACTCGACATCGTCAAAGCGCTACAGGAGCGCGGTGAGTTCGTTGCCATGACCGGTGACGGGGTCAATGACGCGCCGGCCCTCAAGCGGGCCAGCATCGGGATTGCCATGGGCATGAAAGGCACTGACGTGGCACGGGAGGCGGCGGACATGGTGCTGCTGGACGACAACTTCGCCACCATCGTCCGCGCCGTGCGTTCCGGGCGCACCATTTTCGACAACATACGCAAGTTCATCAAAGACACCATGAGCTCCAACTCCGGGGAAATCTGGACCCTGTTGCTGGCGCCTTTCATGGGTCTTCCCATCCCCCTGCTGCCGATCCATATCCTGTGGATCAACCTGGTCACCGATGGCCTGCCGGGCCTTGCCTTCAGTGCCGAGCCCGCCGAACCCGGCGTGATGACGCGGCCCCCGCGCCCGCCGCGGGAGAGCATTTTCGCGCACGGTATGTGGCAGCACATCATTTGGGTGGGGCTGTATATCGCCGGCATTTCCATCGCCGCCATGGCCTGGGCCATCAACAGCGAGGCGGCTCACTGGCAGACTGTGGTGTTCACTGTGCTCACCGTATCGCAATTGTTCCACTCCATGGCGGTGCGCAGTGATACCGCCTCGATACTCACTATTGGCTTTTTCAGCAATCGCCCCATGCTGTTTGCCGTGGGCATTACCCTGCTGTTGCAGCTGGCGGTGATCTACCTGCCGGCCCTCAACAGCATCTTTCACACCCAGCCGCTGCCCGCCGCCGATCTCGCCCTGTGCCTGTTGCTCTCCTCCACCGTGCTGCTGGTGGTGGAAGCGGAAAAGTGGCTGGCCCGGCACGGCTTCATCTACACCGGGAACGGCGTTTAGCCCGGATAATACAACCGCGCACGCCAATTTATTCGAATGCCAGCCCGACCCCGCCCGGGGCTTGAAATAACGCGGTTTGTCATGGGTTAAACAACTGTAGATCGAATCAGTTTGCCAACAGTGGATACTTGAAATTGCTGAAACCGTCGTCAGCGTTCACGGTACACCCGTTGATGCAGTTCGCCTCAGCGCTGGCCAGAAACGCCACCACGCTGGCAATCTCCTCGGGCTGGTTGAAGGTCTCGCATCTGTTCACGCCGGATGTGCTCCCACAAACCCAGTTCCTCGTACTTGCGCAGCAATGGCGTGTCGACCCGCCCTGGCGCCACGGCGCAAACCCGCATATTGAGCGGCCCCAGCTCCAGCGCGGCGCATTTGGTCATCATGTCGACAGCGGCCTTGCTGACGTTGTAGGTAAAACTGAGCTCCGACGCCATCTGTCCAAAGACCGAGGACGTGTTGATGATCACGCCCGACGTACCCCGCTCCCGAAACAGTCTAGCGGCAGCCCGGATGCCGTAATAAACGCCCTTCTGGTTGACCGCAGTCACGCCTTCGAAATCCGCGAACGGATCTTGCCCTATCAGCGGCTTGGGGAAGCCAATGCCGGCGTTGTTGATGATGATATCCAGGCCACCGAAGTGCTGCACCGCGTGCCTCAGGCATAACCGACCTTGCACTGCGGCTGGGATACGCCGAGGTTGCTGTTTTCAGCCGTCACTTCAAACGCTGGTCCGGCATGCCGCCGCGGGAGTGGCGTAAGGTCCAGCGCGGCACGGAGTGAATCTGGGATCAGCACATTGCAACCTGATTCACGCATCGGTACTGATGATCGGTACCGATGATCAGTGCCAACAATAACTCGCTGGCCCCACCGGGCATCAGCCACAGTTAACGAGTAGTTGACGAGCTGCCTGTCAGGGTGGACCTTTTTGGTACTGGAAAGTTTGCTGCGGCGAGAACCGACCGGTTCGACGCCGCGCGAGCGCGGAACCAGGCGATGTACAAAACTGGTCAGCACCCCACAGCAGCGCTGCAATCACCCAGGGCTGGCCCCATCGCGCCTTTGCGCCTTTGCGCCTTTGCGCCTTTGCGCCGCAGCATGCCGGGCACAGGTATCATCGTTGTTTCGCAGCCGCGAGTCACTCGATGTATACTCTCGCCTGCTTCGGGGTTACTGCCCCGCTTTCAGGAGGTGGCTGAATCATGTCGAAAATGCTCGATGACCCACGCATCGATCCGCGGATAAAGGCCGTGATGGACGCCTTGCCGGCCGTGCCGTTGCCGGACGTCGAATCACGTGAGCAATTGCTCGAAGCGGCGAACACGCCTGAAGCGATCGAGCGCCGCCTGCAACTGGAAGCCCTGTTCGAGCTGGTAGACACCGAGGAGGTAGCGCCCAGCGACGGGCTGGAAACCTCGACCGTCGAGTTCATCTCCCAACCCGATGGCAACACCATCAAGCTGCGTTTGATCCGACCCCAATCAACCGAACCGTTGCCCTGCGTTTACTATATCCACGGCGGCGGCATGCAGGCAATGTCATGCTTCTACGGCCTGTACCGGGCCTGGGGACGCATGATCGCGCAACAGGGAGTCGCCGTGGCGATGGTGGATTTTCGCAACTGCCTGGTGCCGTCCTCCGCACCCGAAGTTGCACCGTTTCCCGCCGGACTCAATGACTGTATTTCCGGCCTCAAATGGCTGGCGGCAGAGGCCGCTAACCTTAATATCGATGCCACCAGGCTGATCGTTGCCGGTGAGAGTGGCGGCGGCAACCTGACACTGGCGACCGGATTGAAACTGAAACAGGATGACGACCTGGACCTGATCAGCGGGCTGTACGCCCTGTGCCCCTATATCGCCGGCGCCTGGCCACAGGATAAATACCCCTCGTCGTTCGAAAACAACGGCCTGTTGATCGACCTGCATAATAATCGAGGCGCCATGGCCTATGGTATCGAGGAGTTCAACAATGCTAACCCCCTCGCGTGGCCAGCATTTGCCACTGAGGATGACGTCAGCGGGCTGCCGCCGTGTGTGATCAGTGTGAACGAGTGTGACCCCCTGCTCGACGAGGGCATCGCCTTCTACCGCCTGTTGCTGCGCTCAGGCGTCAATGCCAGGTGTCGCCAGATGATGGGCACCATTCACGGCACCGAAATTTTTGCCGTCGCGTGTCCGGATATCAGTCGCGAGACTGCCGCAAGCATAGCCCGGTTCTGTCGCGCACCCTGCTAACCAGAACGGCATGGTTTCTTGCGTAGCCCTGGCTTAATTCAGGGATCGCATTCCGCCAAGGATAGTGGCAATAACGGCGACAGCGCTGCAATGTCTGTCGCTGTGCTCGGGCCTGGAGGCCTTTTTATTGTCGCTGCCAGGCGCACGGCATGGAATCTACTCTGAATAGTGGACCACTGAATAGTCTTCTTCTGGGCCGGCGAATATTCGATAACGCCAGTAGGGCGCTGGATTAAGTAGTACACGCCCGGGACCGTGAAATACCCGCAGGCGCCCCTGGCCGACGGTAAACTTACCCAGGAAATTTTCCGTCGGCCGTCGTATCCGGAAGCGCACATGGGACTCCCAGCCGATAATACTCTTGCCATCAACGGCGATACGCTGCCCTTCGCCAAGTACTACTTCCTCGATGGGGCCGCGCGTGCGCATGGCCACGGTGCCACTCCCCGAGACCTTGGTTTGCAGGTAAATAAGTGGCTCGCGGGCGCGAAACGCGGTCCAGAAGTCGACCCGGTGATAGCTGACGTCGACGCTGCCCTCCGACGCCCAGTAGATGCCGCGCTCCAGTATCCAACTCTCGTCGTCCATGGTCATAATATGGAAACCGCCGAGTGACGACTGCAGCGTAACCACGCCGGTGCCGGTATAGGTCGGTCTATAAATCGCCTGCTGGGCAAGCATCGACTTGATCGCCCCCGGCAGGGAGGGAATCAACCGGGAATGGATTGCAACCTCGCCCGACAGGTAAGACATCGCGCCCGCTTCCGCCCGCAGCATCTCGTCTTCGAGTTCTACATCGACGTAAAACACACCTTCAAGCTCATGCACTGAGAATTTGGCCATGAATCCCCTAATCCCGCATATTGGACCAATACAAGCGCTCAAAAGGTTCGACAGAAATACTCACCGCACCGCGGAACGGGTTGTCCATCACCGCAATCAGCAAAATCATTGTACCCAGAAAGAAAGACAGCACTCCGCCGAGAAACAGGAAAGTCACGAAGCGCATATCGAACAGCCACAGCAGACCAATATTGAGGAACGCCCCGACGATAACCACGTACCACATGATACTGGGGATGCCGGTATTGACTGACTGCTCACGAACTCGCTGGTGCTCCATGAACACGTTGAACTGACGCAGCGATTCCGCAAAAACCAACTCCTGAACCCGGGTCTGCGGTTCGAATGCGAGCATTCTCTCCTGGAATGCCCTGATCCTGACGCTGCCCCCCTGGGGCACTTTTCCTTCCTGGTAGGCCGGCCAGCCGTATTTGATCACATAGCGACAGTAGTCGCGCAATAACCAGCGCAGGTTCTGGCCATGGGGTTCTGGAAAAACGGATACATCCTCGTGGAGCGTTTCCAGCGAGGCGACCTCCCTCGCCACATTGGCCTCAACCCGGCTGAAATTCTGATAGGCAGCCACCGCGATAAGACCCAGCAGCAGCCCGTAGAATACCCCGAAGGACGAGAGAACATGGCCAATGATATCGTTGCCCCCGCTGCGCGACCGCACAAACGGACGCAACAACGGACGAAATATCGTTCCCCCGATCCAGCAGTAACCGACAAAGATCAACGCCACCCAGGTGGCGAGGGTTCTGATGTCAAGTTCGTAAACCCATTCGACCACTGGATTCTCACTGTTATTATTAGTCGGGTAATTTCAACCGAGTGCTTTCAAGCGCGTCCGAACTGGAACTGCGTTGCCGCAATACGAGGCAAAGACACCCTCTGTCATCGTCCGCTGAAATTAACACCTTGGCACCGGTCCCGCAAGCACCGGCAGGGCCGCAGAGAAAGTATCAACTGTGGCGCATTCGTTAACACACCTGCCGTGGGGCCAGGGCACTCGACTGCTGCGCTGTTGTCCGCGCTCATCCACCGGCTTCAATGATGGAATTTTACCGTCTCATATCCCAATGGACCGGGGTCAGTTTGTGCTTTGTGCGACGTACACTTGCTCGCACATGTCTTGACAACGAACACGCAGGTCTATGGGTGTGCCGTCCTCGAGCGTGCCACTGACCTGCCGGCTAAAATTAAAGGGGTATTCCGCGTCATCTCTTAAAGCCTCGCCGAGTGTCAGCTCACCGTGGAAAACCAAATAGGAAATCGAACCAACATCAACAGTGGAGGCAAAGGTTCCTCCGCTGATACTGCCGAAGGAATGGGAGTCCACAAGCAAGCTCACAGTGAAGTGACCGCCCCGAATTCCGAAACCGGTATCGCAACACAACTTGATCGGGCCAAATTCTCCTCCGGAAATAGCTATGTCCGCATCGTAAGTGTCAAATTCACCGACGCTACCACCCTCTATCGACACTGGCGAGCATTCAAAAAGAGCGGATAACTGGCCGATTCTTCCGCCGATCATCTTGAACCCACCGCACGCGTCAATCAGTTCAACCTTGCCAATAACGCCATCGTTCATGATGACCCCGCTACCTGTGTCGGCGTTTGCGACGCCGACAGCGCCGCCATTGACCGTCATCAAGGAATCCTTGTGCAATGAGACCGAGGACAGTTCGCCGCCATTGTTCGTCAAATTTGAACCGTAGAGGGTAACCGAAGATATGATGACACCGGGGGCGATGGTGACCGACGTACCGTTCTCTACACGAAGGCCGGTGCTGATGTCGAAGTCGATCAGGTGATCTCCACCATCGTTGAACAGAACAGGGCCAGTCTCGGGGCGTGCAAGAGTCCAGTAAACCGAATGGCCGGTATACTCGGTGGCGCTGGTGAACAGGTCTGCATACAATTCGCGCTGCAAGCCAGCGTCATCGGGAAGGGCCGCCAGGTCAACCTGCAGGACCAGTGGCGGCACCCTGTCCTCCACTTTCTCGGCATGCGCTTCTCCACCATCCGGCACCTTACAGCACCAGAAGTTCGCACGGACGAAATCACCGGGAAAACTGAAATAGGCCACCTTGCGCTCGAGGTGGGCATCGGCTAGAGGCAAGGGGTCGATCAACTCGCCATCGCCATCAATGGCGTAACTGTATACTGCAACTGGCTCGGGCGTTGGGTTCTGCTGCTGAAATACCGCCACCAGCGGCGGCACGGTCGCTCCCCATGCCTTGCGAACGGCAGCAGCGTCTACATTGAAGCTGCATTCATTGACTGTCGCGTCCGCGCCAGTAAAACAGTTTTCCCAGTGGGAGAATTCCCAGCCGTCCTCTTCCCGTGCGACGCCGTAATAGGTCTCAACATAGTCAGTGACAACCAGATTCTTTTGGCAACTGTCTGCCCCGGCCCTGAAGTCCTCCAGGTAACAGTTGCGATCGCCCGATGCGGAGTAGATATCACCCTCTCCAATGATTTCAAGCGGATGAGTGCAGGCTGCGAGCATGACGGCAGCGCACAGAGCCAGCATACCGTGCCAGCAAGGCATACTTGAGTCATCCATAGCACCGCGCCCTATCGTGAATGTCTATCAACCTGATCACTATGCGGGATTGGTGAGGGGAATGCTTTGACCTGAATCAATGGCGGGAACGGCGACCATGGGGCGGTCCCCGAAGTGGTTTGTTTCCCCAGGAAGCCCTTGCCTGCCGGGCTCGCAAGCACAGGGCAGGGAGGGCATCCGGCGCTGCGCGGACGACCAGTCCCGGAGAAACATGCCGCACCGGTGGCTAGTAGGCACTTACAACAGCATTGACCATCACTGCCGCACAACGGCCGTCTTGACAATCGCCACACCGCTGCACGGAGGCGCGTCACCCTGCCCGGCGGAAAAATCGAAACAGGTGATTTTTTGCGAGATCACGTCCCCCTCCTGCAGGGTACCGGTGATATAGGATTCGTACTGGCCCTCGCCTACCCGCACCGGCTTGGTCATCGACAGATCACCGTAAAAAGTGAACGGCGAGGCCTTGCCAAAGGAATTGTAGTTGTAACGAAATTCCGACTTGAACTCGCCTCCTTTTATCGCAATCGAAGAGTCATTCAGGTAATCGTCGGCGACCCCGCCACGGAAAACGCCGCCGGTAATTTCCAGGCTACCCGCTATCGCCACGACCTCCTGCAAAAATGTGCCGCCGGATATGCTGGCCTCCCTGGCCTCCTGGAAAAACCTGCCAATTTCACCGCCACTGATACTCGCCCTTGAGCCCACTACCGAATCGATCGAAGCTATTTTGCCGCCGGATACGGACAATGAGCTGGATACGCTCGAAACCAGGCGTGAGATCTTGCCCCCGGATACATTGACCGAGCTCCCGGCCTGGCTAAACACCGAGTCGATGGTACCGCCGTAAATGTTGGCGGTGGCGCCATCGGTGGCTAACGCGCCAGCCGGTATATTGGCCCCCTGGTAGAGGTTTGCGATTGTGCCATTGCCGGTAACACGAAGTGCCTGGGTCAACGTGTAATCGATTGTATGCGCCTTGCCATCATCGAACACGACGGTGTCGGTGGGCGGTGGCTGCAGTTGCCACAGGGTGCTGTAGCCCTTGTAGCTGCGATCTGCGGCAAAGATATCGGCATACATTTCACGGGCAAGACCATTGTCATCGGGCAGTGCACCGAGATCGACCTTCAGCACAAACGGCGCTTTGGTATCATCGAACCTCGGCATATGCGCTTCAATGCCGGCGGGCACCTTGCAGCACCAGAAGCTGATTCGCGGCGAGGCTGTGGCGTTGGTAAAACCGAAATACACGCTCCTGCGCTCTAGCCGGGCGTCTTTCAGGGGCAGTGGTGCAACCAGCCTGCCCAATGCATCAACCGAGTAACTGTAGACGGCAACCGGTGGTGGAGGGGGCGCGTTCTTCTTGGTGAACACCGCCTTCAGCGGCGCAACCGAAGCGCCCCAGTTGTCCTTGACAGTACCGGCGGGGACATCGAAGCTGCATTCATTGCTGGTAGCGCCAGTAAAGCAATTCTCCCAATGCGAGAATTCCCAGCCGTCATCTTCCCGGGCAACGGCAAAATAGGTCTCTCGGTAGGCGTAAACCACCATATTCTTCCTGCAACTGTCTGACCCCGCCTTATAGTCCTCCAGGTAGCAATCGCGATCACCCGATGCGGACAGGACATCCCCCTCACCGACGATTTCAATCGGGTGACTGCAGGCGAGCAGGAATAGTGAAACCAGTGCCGCCGAAATGGCTCTAACCGCGCCCATCATAAACCTCCATACCAGTGACCTCGCTTTGGGTTTTTATCGTGTCGTGTCGCCCCAGGGGCGTGTTGCACGCTACCAGCAAAGGGCAACAGCGCCACTCAAGCGGAGCAAGCATATCAATCAACATCCGCAACTGAAATACGTGCAAGCCGATCCATGCGCTAAAAGATGGGATGAAGGCAAATTAACTCGTCATCCACTGCCCGGGGCAACCTTGGACATGCCCACCAGCGGCCTCTATATTTGACTTACCCGTGACCAGAAGGCGTAGCAAAGCAATGAATCCGACCAAAGAGCGTATCAAGCGGCTTGAAAAGCACCTCAAGCAGGAAAACCCGATTCTATCCGGCTGCGTGGACAGCTTCCGCAAACTGGATCGAATCGCCTGCGGCCTCGGGCTTGCGGAAGCTGACGAATCCTTCGCCAACCAGGTTTCCTGGTGGCCGGTCATCTCCGTGCTGGGGACCTTCTCCGCGGGCAAATCGACCTTTCTGAATCAATACGTCGGGCAGGATCTGCAACGCACCGGCAACCAGGCGGTAGACGACAAATTTACCGTCATCTGCTACGGCACCGGCGACGCCAGTGCTGCCCTGCCCGGGCTTGCCCTGGACAGCGACCCGCGCTTCCCGTTTTACCAGATCAGCCGCAATATCGACCAGGTAGCCGAGGGCGAGGGCAGGCGCATCGACTCCTACCTGCAGCTCAAAACGGCGAAGGCGGAATCACTGCGCGGCAAGATCGTCATCGACTCCCCCGGTTTCGACGCCGACCGCCAGCGCACTTCAACGCTTGCGATTACCGAACACATCATCGACCTCTCAGACCTGGTGCTGGTATTTTTCGACGCCCGCCACCCCGAGCCGGGGGCGATGGGAGACACCCTGGAACACCTGGTTGCACGCACCGTGAATCGGCCTGACGCGAGCAAATTCCTCTATATCCTCAACCAGATCGATTCGGCGGCCCGGGAAGACAACCCCGAGGATGTGGTGGCGGCCTGGCAGCGGGCCCTGGCGCAACAGGGGCTGACCGCCGGGCGCTTCTACCGTATCTACTCCCGCAGTGCCGAACTCCCCACCGAGGACGCGGCAATGCGCGAACGCATGGAGAGAAAACGCGACCAGGATATCGCCGAGATCGAGGATCGCATTCGCCAGGTCGAGGTCGAGCGCTCCTACCGGGTGGTCGGGGTACTGGAGAAAACCGCCAAGCATATTCGTGACGCACTGGTACCCCGGTTGGCCGACGCGCGCAGCGCCTGGCGGCGCCGTACCCTGTGGCTCAATATCGCCGTATTCGGTGCGATCGGCGCCGGGTTTGCCTGGTGGAGTTGGCAGGGCGGACACTGGCAGGGCTTGCGTCTTGAGCCCTTCGCCAGTTTGAAACCTGAGTTACAGATCGGTATCACTGCTGCGGCGCTGGTCGCGGTATGGCTCATCTTTTCCCAGCTACGCCACTGGGCCGGGCAATCGGTATTGCGGGGCATCAAGCGCTCGGAGTCGCTGGGGCCGGACCGGGAAAAACTGGCCAGCGCTTTCTCCTGGGACCTCAAGGCCTGGTGGGACGTGCTGGCTTCATCCCGGCCCAGGGGCTGGAACTGGCGGCGCAAGCGGCAACTCGAAAGGGTATTGGCGGATGCCGATGGCTTCGTGCAATCCCTCAACGACAAATACGCAAGACCCTCGGGCCGGGAGAGCTGAGGCCTGACCAGCACAATTACTGCGTGTGCGGCCTGCGCGGGCAGATGACGCCAGCAGCCAGGCAGTGCGGGGTGGCCTATTACTGAGACCGATTTGGTTTTTGGGCGCTGACCCCGGGTCGTTTGGTTTCACAGCGGAAGCACCAGGGTTAACCAGGCATTCCAGCCGCCCGGCTTATTCGAGTGATAATAGTCCCAGTAACCCTTGATATTGAGGTAGGCGTCCTGCTCGGCCATTTTGAACAGGTAGCCTATCTGCGGCCCGATGCCACCAATCTCCGATTTGAAATCGCCCAACCTCGCTCCCGAGCCGCTGTCGGCGGTGAGCTGGTGATAAAAGTACCCCACCAGCCCAATATGCACCTGTTCTGAGATGAACTGGGACAGGCCCCAGTCCAGGTGAAAGTCGATACCATTCTGGTAATTGGTATCGGGGTTTTCGAAATTGTATGTCAAGCCTGCAGTCGCAGAAAACTCCAGGCCGGTATCGGTATTGAGGTAGGTATAGCCGCCGCCAATATCCGCCGCCCAGTGATTGGTGCCCAAATTCGCCAGACGCTCCGTTTCATAGGAACCCACCGGCACCCCGAGCATGACGTAGGTCATGGTGTTGTGCACACCGTAATTCCAGCGCAGCGCAAATGAAGGAAACAAATCACCGACGGAGGTAAGCGATTCGTTTTCGCTACCGGAGAGCGTGTTGCCGTTAGGTCCGGTAAGGGTGGCATCCACGCCCACATCGACGCTGGCATATATGCCGGCAACGCTGAGCGACGCCTGGCCACCCCAGATGTCACCCTGGAAGACGTAATTCGGCACCACCAGCAATAGGTCCTGCTCAACGTCAAGGCCCAGCGTGATGCGGCCCGCAGGAGCGAATTCGCTGTCGGCATCACCGGACTGGGAAGCGTGGTAATAGATAAGCCCTACACTCCACCCCGGTGCCGACTGCACCGCTGCCAGGCTACCAAACTGGCCGGGCAGCCAGAAACCGGTGCCGCCTTCATCGGCATGTCCTGCCACCGGTAACATTGCACACACACCCAGGGCAATGCATTTATTGAAAGTGGCAACGAATGGCTGCGCCAGAAACGCCCGGTTAGGCAGCCGTGTCCCTGCATCATTATCATTATTCGTCATGGGTCACTCCTGGGTTGGCGGCGCCATCTCGCAACACTCGGTCGGTTAAGCGTACCAGTAGTCTTACCGATCAGGTTTGAGCAAGTTGCATGCCGACAACGGTTGCGTATGTTGTCAATTAAGCTTCGGCCGCAGCCCGGTCTGGGCCGGGGCTGTCGTCCTCCTGGGGAGACGGTTTCTCCATGAATACTGACGTTACGGAGCACGTCCATCACCGCCCGGCTGAAGCCACGATTCTACCAGAAGACGTGTTGATATTTTCTGCCAGCGGGTTGACACTTGCCGACAATCAGGTGGTTGAATCAATGGTATGACGGACATAGAAAGTAAGTCGGGCTGGGGAATGCAGGTAGACTGGATCATGGACTACCTGCTCGATAAAGGTGTTGCCGACAGCGAGATATCAGCAGTGTTATCCCGCGACATTGGACGCTCGCATGGCCGTCTCTTCCTGCCCATCGATGATTACCTGATGATGCTGGCCTGGGGAGCAGATCGGCTTGGTGCTCCACACCTGGGATTGGATATCGCGCAGGAAATGCAGGCTCACGACCTCGGTATCTACGGCTACCTGATCAAAAACTCACCCACGGTGGCAGCACTGTGCGACGCGACCGAGCACTACCAGCCCATCTTCATGCGGGGTATGGGTTTCACCTTCTTCACCACGGTTGAGGAATTCGAAGCGCAATGGCATATCTGCCGTCCCTACAGCGAGGGCGTGAGGCAGGACGTGGAATTGTCCCTGGCCGGTTTTCTCAGGATGTTGCGCCTGAAACTGGGTGACAGCCTGAACCCCCTGCGGGTCAACTTCAAACACAGAGGGCAGGCCCCACTGCAATACTATCGCCAGATTTTTAAGTCAGATGTGTATTTCGAACAGGAGCAGGACAGCCTGGTATTCAACGCGGGGTTGCTGTGCTGCCCACTCGGCGACAGCGATCCCAGGTTGCTGGCGATCCTCAAGGAGCAGGCCGACACCCTTCTGCAACAATGGCAAGCAAAGCGCAGCCTGGTGGACCAGGCCAGGTTCCTGATCGCCTCTTCGCTGGAGAACGAGAGCGCGCAACCGGGCGGGGGTATGGAAACGCTGGCCAATCGCCTGCACACCAGTAGCCGCACCCTGAACCGCCGTCTTGCCAAAGAGGGCACCAGCTACCAGAGCTTACGCGAGGAAGTGATCGAGCAAACAGCCAAGCAGGTGCTGGCGGGGACAGACGCCAGCATTGCGATCATCGCCGCAAAACTGGGCTACTCCGAATCCAGCGCCTTCGTCAGGGCTTTCAAGCGCTTGACCGGCATGACACCTGTCGCCTATCGCAGCCAGGCCCGCCAGAATTTCGTTTAGCCTTGCCGGGACCAACCGGCCGAAAAAAACCTGTCAGTGAATGTCAATGGCGCGGCAGTTTATGTCAACACTCGTTGCCAGCCCCGGTATAACATAATCCTAAGTGCCAGTGCTCTGGGCCTGCGTTCCTGACCCATCCCTGATACACAGCCCATCACCGGGCGGGGGTGGCGATCAGGTCGCGGTACAGGGACTCAGCACCATGGAAATCGGATGCCACCCGGGAGTTTGTGGCCTCGCACACAACCATCCCAATCGGGTGCAGCTGTTGATGGAACATAGTTGGAGCGCCAATTCAATGAGAAAAAATAAGAACGCTATCCTTGGTTTTTTCAAACGACTGCTGGTAACGACGCTTGCTCTTATGCCCACCAGCCTATTCGCCGCCGCCAAGCCAAACGTGGTATTGATGGTCGTAGACAATGTCGGCTGGGGTGAGATCGGCACCTACGGCGGCGGCATTCTCCGCGGTGCCGAAACGCCGCGCCTGGATACGCTGGCCGGTGAGGGCCTGAAACTCCTCAATTTCAATGTCGAGGCACAGTGCACGCCGAGTCGCTCTGCATTGATGAGTGGCCGCTACCCGATCCGCTCGGGTACCACTAAGGTCGTCTGGGGGATGCCCTATGGCCTGGTCGGCTGGGAGGAGACCATGGCCGAGAAGTTTTCGGAAGTGGGTTACGCCACCGCGATGTACGGCAAGTGGCACCTCGGCGAGATAAAAGGCCGCTTTCCTACGGACCAGGGCTTTGACGAGTGGTACGGTATTCCCAACACCACCGATGAAGCCCTGTACTCATCGCAGCCGGGTTTCGATCCGGACGTCGTTGAGACGCCGGTAATCATGGAGTCCACCCGCGGTAAAGATCCGCGCCACGTCAAGCCCTACAATCTCGACACGCGCAGGACGGTCGACAGCGAACTCGCCGAACGCGCCATCAATTTCATGAAAAAGAGTGTCAAGGCTGACAAGCCGTTCTTTATCTATATCCCGTTCACCCAGGCACACCTCCCGTCTCTAGCTCACCCGGATTTCGTAGGCAAAACGGGTAATGGTCCATGGGCCGACATGCTCTCGGAAATGGACTACCGGGCCGGACAGGTTCTCGATGCCATCGACGACCTCAAGATCCGCGACAATACCGTGGTGATCTGGATGAGCGAGAACGGACCAGAGGAAGCACCCTCGTTTTTTGGTACGGCCGGGTACTGGCGGGGCCACTATTTCACAACGCTGGAGGGGGCTTTGCGTGCGCCGTTCCTGGTCCGCTGGCCGAACAATGTCAAGCCGGGGTCGGTCTCCAATGAAATTGTCCATATCAGTGACATCATGCCGACACTCGCTGGGATCGCAGGCTACAAAATGCCGACGGACCGCATAATCGACGGCGTAGATCAGCTGGCGTTCTTCACGGGCAAGACCGCGAAATCTGCCCGGGAGGGGTTTCCAGCCTACAACGGAGACGAGATTCAGGCCTACAAGTGGCGTGACTTCAAGGTGCGCTTCATCCGGCAGGACAGCATGATGGATCCGGTCGTTCGCCTCAATTTTCCCCAGGTGACCGACCTCCGGCGTGACCCCAAGGAACTCTATGGGATATACGGTGGCATGAAGACGACGGGCACGGAAAACCTCACCTGGGTGCTGCCGGCCGTGACCAAGCAGCTCCTGGCACACGAGAAGACTCTGGCAGAGGAGCCGCCGATCCAGACCGGCATCCCGGAACCCTACACACCACCGAGTCCGTGAATTTGAATTCCTTTACGATGCCTGGACTAGCAACAACAGCCAGGCTGTCGCTGTAAGCGTGGTTCTGCCCAGGCTGGGCCCGATTCAGCGAATCGCGCCCAGCGCCCGCGCCCGCTGCAACACCTGCGCCGGATCATCGTGGGACATTGCCCATCCGCCGGTATGCTGGTCTACCAGCTTAGCCAGCATGGCAATGTGCGCCGGATCGTCGTTGAGGCAGGCAATATACTCGTAGCGCTCGCCCCCCGCCTCGATAAACACCTCGCGGTTTTCCATCGCGATCTCTTCCAGGGTCTCCAGGCAGTCAGCGGAAAAACCGGGGCAGATAACCTGTACCGACTTCACCCCCTGCGCCGCCAGTGCCGCCAGGGTGTGGTCGGTGTAGGGCTGCAACCATTGCTTGGGACCGAGGCGGGACTGAAAGCTCAACTGCCACTGGTGGGGGCCGAGGCCAAGCGCTTCGGCGAGCAAGCGCCCGGTCTTCTGGCATTCACAGAAATAGGGGTCGCCCTTGTGGAAATACTCCTGGGGAATACCGTGGAATGACAGCAACAACTTGTCAGCCACGCCGTGGCTGGCCTGGTGCTTGCGCACACTGTCGGCCAGCGCCTCGATATAGTCCGGCCGATCGTGGTAATGATTGATAAATCGCAGTTCGGGCAGCCAGCGCCAGCGCCTCAACTGCTCGCTGACGGCATCAAAAATCGACGCCGTTGTGGTCGCTGAATACTGTGGATAGAGGGGCAATACCAGCAGCCGCCTGACGCCGGCCTCGGATAATTGCTCCAGCGCAGCACCAATAGAGGGATTGCCGTAGCGCATCGCCAGCACCACCGGCATGTCACGATCTGCCAGCACTCGCGCCAGGGCATCGCGCTGCGCCTTTGAAATCACCATCAGGGGGGACCCCTGCTCGGTCCAGACCTTTTGGTAGGCTGCCGCCGAGCGACCCGGACGGGTATTGAGGATAATGAGGTTGAGCACCAACCACCAGATGGGTCGTGCCAATTCCACCACCCGCGGGTCCCACAGAAACTCCTTGAGATAGCGCCTCACCGAGCGCCGATCCGGCGCATCCGGTGTGCCAAGGTTAACCAGCAAAACACCGGTTTTTTGCCGCTGATTGTGTTTGAAGCTTTGCAGATCGGGTTGGCTCAAGACAGGTCTCCCGCTATTTGAGGTCGAGCAGTGTACCAGCAAGCCGGTGCGGCGAAAATCTGTAGCCAAGTACCCCAGGGCTGCGTGTTGCTGGCGAGTGTATCCACAATACGTCTTGCGGGCGCTATTGACTCACTGCCTGAGCATGGCATCCTGCGACAGCGAAGAGCCATGATCCCGGCCATCGTTTCGCCACGGGTAGCAACCATTGAGCAACGAAATACCCGTTGGTACCCATCGATACATCGCGCGCTTCTGTCACCGTTTGCAACCACGGTGGCAGGCGGTGACACGACAGTAACAAGGAAACCGAGCCCAGTGGATATTAATTCGCTCAACCTGGACGGAACCTGGCTGTGGGCTCACTTTGTCTACTGGCCGCTGCTGTTGCTGGCGCTCTACCGCGCCCCCTGGCATATTTTACGGCAGCGTGATTCCAGCAATGTGCTATTTGGAGCGGCCGTCACCCTGTTTATGATCTGGCAGTTGCGGGTTGTGGTCGCACCCGGACTCCACCTGCACCTGCTGGGTACAACAGTGCTCACCCTGATGTTCAATTGGCAGGCAGCGCTGCTGGCCCACGCCCTCGTCCTGGGCGGCATCACCCTGACCTCGAGCGCCGACTTACCGGCTTTTGCGGTCAATGGCCTGCTCACGGGTGTCCTTCCAATCGCCATTAGCTACTACCTGTGGCGGTTCAACGAGCGTTTCCTGCCCGCCAATTATTTTGTCTACGTTTTTGTCGCCGCGTTTTTCACCTCCGCCCTCGCAATAATGGCGTGTGGGCTGGCCAGCTACGCCCTGTTGATGGCCGCTGAGGGCCCGTTGCCCGAGGAACTGCTGAAAGAGTACCTGCTGCTGTACCTGCCGATCACCTACCCCGAGGCATTTCTCAGCGGCGGCATCATTTCAGTGCTGGTACTCTATCGCCCCCAGTGGATCGCGACTTTCGATGACAGCCGCTACCTGAATGACAAGTAGCCCTCTTGTCAGCGCGGGCTCAACTCACGAGCAGGCCTTGCTGCAGCGCGTAGTCCAGGGTCTGGTCCAGCGCCGGTGCCAGCTTGTCGACAATCTCGTCCACCTGGTCCCGGGTGAGAATCAACGGCGGACACAGGGCGATACTGGAGCCCGCCACCGGGCGCACGATCAGGCCATTGTCCTGGCAGCATCTGGCAGCATAGGCACCGACAGCGCCCCCCTCGAAGGCAAGACCGCTGGCTTTATTCGCCACCAACTCCAGAGCTGCTATCATACCGACCCCGCGCACCTCCCCCACCAGTGGATGGTCGCTCAACTCGCGCAGCCGCTGCTGCAGATAGCCTCCGACATCGGCGGCATGGGCAAACACCTTGTCGCGCTGGTAGATCTCCAGCACCTTGAGCGCAATGGCGCAGCCCACCGGGTGGCCGGAGTAGGTGTAACCGTGCCCAAACACCCCCACCTTGGCACTGGGTTCAACCATCGCCTGGTAGATATCCCCCCGCACGATCGACGCGCTGATGGGAAAATAGGCCGACGACAATTGCTTGGCGAAGGTCATCAGGTCGGGTTGGCGAATGTTCATGGTGGTGCAGCCAAAATCATTGCCGGTGCGGCCGAAACCGGTGATCACCTCGTCGGCCCAGAACAGGATATCGTATTTATCCAGGATCGCCTGCACCTTCTGGTAATAGCCACGGGGCGCGACGATGACCCCGCTGGCGCCGGTAACCGGCTCGGCGATAAACGCGGCGATCGACTCCGGACCCTGTTCAATGATCAGGCGCTCCAGGTTGGCGGTAATACGGTCAACGAATTGATCCTCGGTTTCGTCGTCACAGCGCCCACGGTAGTAATGCGGGTGATCGGTGCGCAGGATACCCAGCGCATCCAGGGGGGCGTCGAAATGCGCGAGATTAACCGGCAGGCTGGTCAGTGCGCCGGCGGCGACTGTAACCCCGTGATAGGCGCGCTCCCGGGTGATGATCTTGCGTTTCCCGGGGCGGCCAATCGCATTGAAATAGTAGCGCAACAGCTTGATATGCGTGTCGTTGGCGTCGGAGCCGGAATTGCCGAAAAATACCATGGCCTGCTCCACCGGCACCATTTCGGCCAGCCGCGCGGCGAGATCGATACCGGGCTGATGGGTTTTGCCACCGAACATATGGCTGAAAGTCAATTTCTGCATCTGCTCGGCGGCGGCCTCGATCAGTTCCCGGTTGCCGTAGCCAAGTGCGGTGCACCACAGCCCCGACATACCCTCGAGGTATTGCTTGCCGTTGGTGTCGTAGACGTACACTCCCTCACCGCGATCAATGGTCAGTTGCTCGATCGCCTTGAGGTTGGTCGTTGGGTAAATGACAGAGCTCATGTTTCCATCCCGCGTATAGTCAACCGTAGCTGGTGTCAGCGATCGATGCCGCCCATGCACAGGTACTTGATTTCGGTATAGTCCTCAAGCCCGTACTTGGAGCCTTCGCGACCGTTGCCAGATTCCTTGACACCGCCAAAGGGAGCGACCTCGGTTGAGATAATACCCTCGTTGATGCCGACGATGCCGTATTCGATGCCCTCACTGACCCGCCAGATGCGGCCAATGTCCCGCGCATAAAAATAGGCGGCGAGGCCAAACTCGGTGTCGTTGGCCATGGCGATTGCCTGCTCCTCGGAGCTGAATTTGAACAGGGGCGCAACCGGGCCGAAGATTTCCTCCCTGAATACCCGCATTTGCTCCGACACCCCGGTGAGAATCGTGGGCTCGACAAAACTGCCACCGAGCGGCGAGCGCCCCCCGCCAGCCAGCACCGTCGCACCCTTGGCCACAGCGTCATCGATAAAGTCGATCACATCGTCGGCGGCGCCGGTGTTGATCAGGGGACCCATATTGACACCGTCCGCGGTGCCATCGCCCAGCTTGAACTGCTGCACCGCCACAGCCAGCTTCGCCGCGAACTCATCGTAGACCCCCTCCTGCACCAGCAGGCGATTGGCACAGACGCAGGTCTGGCCGGCGTTGCGGTATTTGGAGGCGATGGCGCCGGCTACCGCGGCGTCGAGATCGGCGTCGTCGAACACGATAAAGGGCGCATTGCCGCCGAGTTCCATCGAGGTTCGCTTCACAGTTTGCGCACACTGGGTCATCAGCTGTTTACCGACCGGGGTCGAGCCGGTGAAGGTCAGCTTGCGCACCAGCGGGTTCCCCGTCAACTCATCGCCAATCTCTGCGGTGATACCGGTCACGATATTGATGACCCCCGGGGGTATTCCCACCCGCTGGGCCAGCACCCCGATCGCGTAGGCTGACAGCGGCGTGGCATTGGCGGGCTTGCAGACCACGGTGCAGCCCGCCGCCAGTGCCGGACCCAGTTTGCGGCCGAGCATGGCGCTGGGGAAATTCCACGGTGTGATGCAGGCAACAACCCCAATGCCCTGCTTGATGACAACGATACGCTTGTCAGTACCCGGTGCCGGGATGGTGTCGCCGTACAGGCGTTTGCCCTCTTCGGCAAACCATTCGATGAAGCTGGCGCTGTAGGCGATTTCGCCCCGCGCCTCGGCCAGAGGCTTACCCTGCTCCGCAGTCAGGATGCGCGCCAGATCCTCCTGATTGGCAAGCATCGCATCAAACAACTGGCGCAACAGTGAGGCGCGCTCCTTGGCGGTTTTTGCCCGCCATCGGGGTAGCGCAGCCGCCGCGGCCTCCACCGCCCGGCGAGTTTCGGCGGTACCGCATTTCGCCGTTTCGGCGAGCACCTCGCCAGTGGCGGGGTTGGTCACCGGCAGGGAAGCGCCACTATCGGCTTCGACCCACTCGCCATTGATCAGGGCTTTCCCCTGCAGCAAGCTGCTATCACTTAATTCCAGGCCCATGGTACTTGTCTCCTCGATAGTGGTGCCGGCATCTCGCCCCGGGGCACTGCCAGTCATACGGGAACTGCCGGCGCTGGACAGCCCGCTGCGAGTTCGGCATCATCTTCCAGCAAGCAGCATAAAAGAGAAGCAGCCCAGACGGCAACAATGTCCAACATCAATTCACTGTGCATCGATGACAAGCGTATTCGCCGAGCCGACTGTGCCCACTGTGCAATCCGTAAAAAAATGCTGTTCGCCGATCTGGATCTGGAGAAGGTTGGCAGCCTGCTGGACGCAGTGACCAACACAACACTGCCCGAGGGTACTTCGATTTACCACCAGGGCGAACCCGCCACGGCCGTCTATTCGCTTCGGGACGGCATGATCAAGCTATCGAAGGTTTCCCGCGACGGTGAGCTTCGAATCGTTCGCCTGCTCGGCCCCGGAGCCGCTATCGGCCTTGAGTCCCTCATCGAGCAACAGTATGAACACACCGCAGAAACTATCGCCAGGGTCGACCTGTGCCGGATTCCGGTGGCAAGCCTTCAACCCATCGCCAAACAGCAGCCGCTGCTTTACCAGCGCTTGATGCAGCAGTGGTCCATGCATGCCGACATCGCCGACAGGCACCTGCTCGACCTTTCAACCGGCCCGGTGCGGGACCGTGTGCTGCGCCTGCTCGCAATACTGGAGGGCATCAGCAATCGACCGGGCTCGCTGCTACTGCCCAGCAACCAGGATTGCGCTGCGCTGCTCGGGGCTCGCATCGAATCGGTCAGCCGTTGCATGGCAGAACTGAAACGCAAGCAAATCCTCGTCCGCGACGGCAAAGCCGGCTGGCGCCTGCAATCCGCACCACTCTGAACCGGGGCATGCGGGCAGCAAATCAGGGCTCCAGTTGCAATGCTTGCTCATCCAGCAACTCCGGCAGTGGTGGCTGCTCACGATACATCAGTCGCATCCGTTCAGACTTGCCCCCCGCATGCGCCAGCGCTGCAACAAAGGCCGGGCGTATGCTCTGGTACCAGAGTTTGGCGCGCACCGATAGCGGGCCTGCGTCGGCCGGCAGCGGAATGCGGTAGTGTACCGTATCACTGCCGCTACCCTGCTTACCGAGTTCCAGGTTGAAGTCCCAATCCGCGGCCACGCCAACATTTGCCGTGGCGGTATCGAATGCGGGGTTGTTACTGGCAAACCCCGCGGGCGGAATCCGGTTGTCCTTGAGGTACCCTGCGCCATAGAGCAAGCTGTAGACGATGTGTTGGTTGCTGTCAGCCATGACACCCTCGTAAATAGCCACCTGCTCTGGACTAGTGACGGTCTGTCGATGGGGTTCGAAGCAATCCGCATTATCAAAACCATCGGGCTTGGCAAGGGCCAGGCAGTGCGGTGCCAGGTCGCGCCCATCAACGGCCAGGTAGCCCCGTTCATCCGCGGCGCCGGACTCGAATAGCAACTCGCCAGCTGCATCCACAACTGTCACCTGCAACCACATCCTGCGACTGGGGAAACCACTGGGCAGTTTGTGGCCCGTGTGGTTGACAATCCGCACATCCAGATCGAGCTGTTGGCGAACAATCACCCCGTTGGCAAAAGACACCGTGGCAGCCCGCCCCAGCATATCGCGAGTGGCGGCGATAGCCCTCTGGAAACCCTCGTCGGTGGTGCTGCTGGCGATACCCAACTCTCCGCGCCAGCTTTGCAGTAAGCCAAGCACATAGGTATTGCCGCCGGTCGGATCGTGGCGGGAAAAGGGCGCCCGGGCCGGCCAGTTCGGATTGACCGATCCGGAACGGGTGACCGCTATCGGGGTACTATAGTTTTCAGGTTGCGGCATGTGGCAATCCTGGCAACTGCGACCATCGCTGGCGCCACCGGCATAGCTGCTGTTACGCCATTCGCTATAGGTCGCCTGTTCGCGAAACAGTTGCGCAGGCTGCAGCGGGTGGCCGGTGTTGACGTCAAAGCTGGGAGTCTCCAGTTCGTGGCAACTGCCACAGTGCTCCGAGCGGCTGATATAGCCAGCGTAGCTCACGCGGTACCGCGTGTTGTTCAGCATCGGACGGGTCAACGGCCCGGCGTAGGGGCCATAGATAGTCAAAGCGCCCGGGTCGCCGACACTGGCCACCGTGTAATTGCCCGACCCCGGCTCGGCTTCGCTCGCGACCATCTGGTGGCACAGGGTGCAACTGACCCCCTCACGGGCATGGGCCTGCCTGCTCGCGGTCTCGATGCGGTAGCACTCGCCGCCGAGAGAGCAATCGTTGCTGGTCAGGCCCTGGCCCCCGGCGTGGGCTGTCGTGTGCGCCATCGGGGCATGACAGCTCAGGCACTTGTCCTCTATATCGCCAGCATAGTCTTCAAACTCCTCGGCCTGGTCTTCAACCACGGCTTGGAAATACGGGTCATTCCAGGCATGGGCCATCATCGAATGACGCCAGCCAGCCGCGGGGCTGATATCGACGCCCTGTTTGGCAGGCGGCAGGCGCATTACACTGCCGTCGGAGGAAGCGCGGTGACACTCGCTACAATCCGCTGCACTGCTGAATACCCCGACATCGCCCCAATGGGGATCGAAAGCGGGCTCGACTATCATCTGCAGCGACTGCTCATAGCCCGCAGTATCCCCGGCCACGGCACCCTCGCCGTTAGCACCCGCGGCCGTTTCTGCTATCGTCGCAGGCGGCGATAGCGGCAGATCGCCCTCACTCAGGTCTGCCGCCGGTTCGGTGACAGCGCCAATTGCCGGAACGTCTCCATCATCCCCGCCGGCGCCACCTCCGCAGGCGCCCAGTGCCAGAACCAGGCACAAATGACATGCACGGGACAATACCTGACTCTTCATATGCATTAGAACCTTCTTAAGTAAAACCACAATCCTATCGCTTTGGCGAACAACACCTATTGACAATTCTCAAGCTGGGACACTGTGAAGCATCAAGCTGTGACCTAGCGCTCACAGCTTTGCCCACCCTCCCCGGATATTTTCACGTGCCTGCTGTAAACCCAGGCCCAACTGGGGTTATACTGCCCGGTCGAATCAAAGATTAAGCCCGGCGACGACGCCCTGACCGGAACCATGAAAAAGCCCCCCAGCAAAGCCGACATTCGCAGGCAACTCGCGCAGCAGGTCGGGGAGTACGTCGACCAGGGGGGCAAGGTTAAACATATCCAGCGCGGGATCAGCGGCCGCAGCGATACATCGGCGCCGCTGGGGGGCAATACTGCTTTCAGCGAACCTCGCAGGGAGCGGACGCCCGTGCACGACGTGGTTGCCACTCTCGAAGCCCGCCGGCGACCCGCTAGCAAAACCAGGGCCAGCCAGGCCGAGGCACGACAGCCACAAAAGGTGGCGATTTACGATGAGTTTGGGGAGATCATTCGCTGGGTATGGGCCGATCATTGACGCGCCGGGACAGTGGCCTCCTATTCTTTCACCCGCCGTGAAGCCAACAGCATTTGACCCCAGGCGTCTACCTGTGTTATTCGTTTTTTCAAGTAGATGTCATTTACGAAAACAGCGTCAGCGTTTGACTACCCCTGACACCAAATCAGTTTGCGAAACGAGGTAAGCTTTATGAACGCTCAACCCAATGCCGCCCTGGCTACCCCGGTGGAAGCCGTTCCTGCTCAGGCGGCCAATCCGGACAGCATTCGGGAAATGCTGCAGGACGCCCTGCAAGTACAACGTGAAAGCTTCCTGAGGGGGCCAACGCCCGATTACAAACAGCGTGTCCATGACCTGCTCACGCTCAAGCGCATGATCAACGAAAATCGCGAGGCGATAATCGAAGCGATCAACCAGGATTACGGCAATCGCTCACGCCACGAAACCCTGTTCGCGGAAATAATCACCGTCACAGACGGCATTAACAGCACCATCAAAGACCTGAAAAAATGGATGAAGGTGCAGCGTCGCCACGTGGATAAGTCGATGTTTTTCGGTGCCAAGAACCGCCTCATTCCCCAGCCACTCGGCGTGGTAGGCCTGATCATCCCATGGAACTTTCCCGTCAACCTCACCTTCAGCCAGCTCACCGCGGTATTTGCCGCCGGTAACCGCGCGCTGGTTAAAATGTCGGAAAACTCGATCAACCTGACGCGACTTCTGATCACTATTTCAAGCAAGTACTTTGGCGAGGAAAAGCTGAAATTTTTTGAAGAAACTGGCCGCGTTGGAATCGAATTCTCCCAGCTACCCCTCGACCACCTGATATTTACCGGCTCCGGCCAGACCGGGCGAGCGGTAATGGCGTCAGCCGCCAGCAACCTGGTGCCCGTCGTGCTGGAACTGGGAGGCAAGGCGCCGGCCATCGTCGACCCGGAATATCCCCTCGACAAGGCGGTCGAGAGGATTATGTATGTCAAGCAGTTCAATGCCGGCCAGATTTGCACCAATGTCGACTACGTGTTTGTGCACGAAAGCCAGCGCAACGAGTTTATTGCCAAGGCTACGGCGTATGTACAAGAGCACTGCCCCGATATCAACAGCGATGATTACACCGCAATCATCGACGACCGCTCAGTCAAGCGCCTCATGGATACCCTGGAAGATGCCCGCACCAAGGGCGCTACCGTTATCAATCTAAGCGGCAACCAGGAGGTGAATGTCGAGCAGCGTAAATTTCCACTCCACCTCGTACTCGACACTACTGCGGACATGACCATTCGCCAGCGTGAGACCTTTGGGCCGCTGTTGATGGTGATGACCTACCACGAGCCCGAGGAAGCCATCGACTACATCAACCGGCACGACAGGCCCCTGGCTCTCTATCCGTTCACCAACAACAAGGAACTCGCCGATCGCTATATCGATCGCATCATGTCTGGTGGGGTCAGTGTCAATGACGCGCTGTTTCACGTCGCCCAGCACGACCTCCCCTTTGGCGGGGTCGGGCCCAGCGGCATGGGGCACTACCATGGATACGAGGGTTTCACTACCTTCTCCAAGATGCGGCCAGTGTTTTACCAGGCGAAAACCTCCTTTACCAAATACCTGGCCCCACCCTATGGCAAGTTCGCTACCCGGGTGCTGGAATTTATGGTGAAACATAAGAGCTAGCCGCCATACCTCACCGATATTTGGAATTCTCGGTGAAAGATGGCGGCGGCTAGGGCGGAGCCTCATCGGCCTCCCTGTCGCAGTTTAATTCCACGTTCACCACGGTGACCGCGCGTTTTAATGGCGCGCTCATGGTGGCGGTCTTTCCTGCCGCCACTTTTACCCGCCTTTGAAGGGCGGTCTGGGGGCCGTTGTGAAAAACCGCCCGGCAGTGGACTGCAAAACCCTCCTTGTTTTTTACACTCACCAGGACCTGATTGCCGAGACTCGAACTGGCCACTTCCAGATCAAGCTCGTTCATTTCACTGCTGACCTCGATAGGGAATATGCTCTGCGCCTGCAGCGTGGCGCTTGCCAGTAACAGGACCAGCGCCCCTGCCCTGGTGAAGGATGACAGATCGGTGAGGTACATGTTCGCTCCCTGGGTGTCGGCTGTTCCGACAATCCTGCCACACAGTTATCCTGCTGGCAAAACAGTCGTCCCGGCTCGCGCGCCAAGGCCAGCACCGGCAGAGCGCCCGCTGACATGATGATGGCCGGTTGCAGACCTGCCCCGGGCAATTGCGGTGGTCCCGCATGTGGATGGAATTTTCCGTCGATTCGACTTACCCTGCTCACTATGAACCGGGGTGAACCTTAATGAACGATACCCTTAGTAATCTGGCAACTATCTGGAAAACCTTCAGGACCAATTGGGGCAGCGCCCTGGCCACCCACGTGATGGGAACCTTGATAGCGTACGTGGTGCTAGCACCCCTCGCGAGCCTGTTACTTAATACCGCTGTCTCCCGCTCCGGCCAGACCGCGCTGTCGGACCAGGAAATCCTGCTCTTCGCACTCACTCCATTCGGACTGGCGAGCCTGGTTGTTCTCGGCGCGATCGGCATAACCGTGGTTGCCTTCAAGCATGCAGCCCTGATGGCGATCCTTGAAGCGGGCCACCGGCAACAGCGCATCAGTTATATCGATGCGCTGTTATTCATTTCCCGGCGCAGCCTGCAAATACTGCGCCTGGGCATGATGATAGTGGCCAGGGTACTGCTTTACCTGCTCCCCTTGCTCGCCCTCAGTTGGCTGGCGTTCAAGCTGCTGCTGGGCGCTAACGATATCAACTACTATCTTGCGGCCAAACCGCTCGAATACTGGTTTACCGCCGTACTGGTGGGCACCATGTCACTGGTAACGGCGGTATTGCTGTTGCGCAGGGTTTCCGGCTGGGTCTACAGCTTACCTCTCATCCTTTTCAATCGGTACGGCCCAAAGCAGGCACTGGAGCTGAGCCAACAAACCGCAGTGGGCTACAAGCGACCGATCATAGGCTGGATGTTGGTCTGGATCCTGCTCGATACCCTGCTGTTGGCAGCGGCCATGGCGATCATGGTCTGGCTTGGCAGGCAAACGCTACCGGTTCTGGTTGAATCGATGCAATGGATGGCGCTGGGCCTCGGCGCAGTGTTGCTGGCCGGCGCGGCGCTTGCCCTGATGGCGACCTTTGTCAGCGCAGTATTATTCAGCGCGATCGTGCTGCTACTCTACCGGGAGGCCGGCCTGCACAGCGACCCTGGGGGACGCGTCAATGCTATTGATCATTCGGACAAGGCACCCCCGCCGAGGCGCTGGATAGCCTTTGCCGCGGTCACGGCCGTGCTGGTGGCAATCGTGTCGAGCAATGTTCTGCTCAAACGCCTAGCTGTGGATGATACCAGCGAGGTCATAGCCCATCGTGGCGCCTCCAGGTTCGCCCCCGAGAACACCATGGCTGCAATCGAGGAAGCACTGGCGCAAGGCAGCGACTGGGTCGAGATAGACGTACAGGAAAGTGCCGATGGAACCGTGGTCGTCATCCACGACCGTGACCTCAAGAAAGTTGCCGGGGTCGACCTGGCGGTGCATAGCTCTACCCTGGAGCAATTGCAGTCGGTGGACATTGGTTCCTGGTTTTCGCCGGACTTCAGCGACCAGCGTATACCGACCCTTGAACAGGCGCTACTGGCCTGCAAGGGCAAGGCACGGGTCATTATCGAATTGAAGTACTACGGCCACCAGCAACAGCTGGAACAACGTGTGGCGGCTGTGGTGGAAGCTGCCGGCATGAGCCAGCATATCGTGGCCATGTCACTCAGCTATGAGGGCATCGGCCGTATGCGGGAGCTGCGACCGGACTGGAAAGTGGGATTACTGACATCCGTCAGCGCTGGCAACCTCGGCGGGCTGGACCTGGATTTTTATGCCATCAATGCCAGCTTCGCTGATCGACGCCTGATACAGTCGGCCCACAGCGCCAACCGCGAGGTGCTGGTGTGGACCATTAACGACGCTATCGGGATATCTAAAATGATCAGCCGCGGGGTAGACGGCATTATCACCGACGACCCGGCACTGGCGCGCTCAGTGCTGCGGCAACGCGCCAGCCTCGGTGGCGGTGAAAGAATGCTGCTGGAACTGGCCACCTTGTTCGGCCAGCAGACCCGATACCTGCAGCAATGACCGATACCTACAGCAATGACCGATAACAGGAGCCGCCCATGTGGTGCCGACTGCTACTGGTAACTTTCGTCGCCCTCTATCTAATGGCCCTCGGGCTGCTGGCCGTCGGCACCTTCGGTTTGTTCGGCAGCGAGCGGGACCCGCTGGCTGCAGTCTTCCTGCTGCCACTGGGGCTGCCATGGCAACTGTGGATCGATCACGCGCCGGAGTCGTTTTGGCCCTGGCTCGCCATGCTGGCACCGCTGGTGAACCTGCTGTTGCTGGCGGGCTGCTGTTACTGTGTGCGGCTTTACCACCGCATACGTCATCACCGGCGCGAAGAGCCAGCAAGCGACCTCAACATCGAATAAAGCATCGCCGCATGGGCTTTGCGCAAGATCTTGCGCTGCGGGGCATTTTTCTGCAGCGCAGCGCACTGTCTCGGCGAGACTTGCGATCAGCGACCCCGGCCAGGTTTGCGCTAGTTAAGCCGCTCCACTATCGTGGTAATGCCCTGCCCCATCCCGATACACATGGTCGACACGCCAAGGGTCATGTCTTTTTCCTGCATAACGTTCAACAATGATCCGGTAATTCGCGTGCCGGAGCAGCCAAAGGGATGGCCAAGGGCAATCGCACCGCCGTGCAGGTTCACCTTCTGCTCCAGGTCGTCCAGCAGATTGAGATCCTTCAGCACCGGCAGTGCCTGCGCAGCGAAGGCCTCGTTCAGTTCGACACACTCGATATCCGTCATACTGAGCCCAAGCTGCTTGAGCGCACGGTTAGTCGAAGGCACAGGCCCGTAGCCCATGATCGACGGATCGACACCAGCAACTGTCATGGCGCGAATTTTGGCCAGGGGTTTGAGACCCAGTTGCTGTGCCTTTTCCGCCGACATGACCAACATTGCCGAAGCTCCGTCAGAAAGCTGCGAAGAACCACCGGCGGTCACCGTGCCCCCCTTGGGATTGAACACCGGCTTCAACTGCGCCAGGCCTTCGACGGTAGTCTCCGGACGAATGGTCTCATCGTAATCGACCGCCCACACCGCGCCATTTTCATCGTGGCCTTCAACGGGAATAATTTCCCGATCAAACTTGCCGCTGACAGTCGCCTCATGGGCCAGCCGATGAGAGCGCGCCGACAACTCATCCATCTGCTCACGCTTTATGCCGTGCATCATTGCCAGGTATTCGGCGGTCATGCCCATCATCCCGGCGGCCTTGGCGACATTCAGACCAAGCTTGGGATTCGGATCAACCGATTCCATCATCGGCAGGTGACCCAGGTGCTCGACTCCGCCGACCACATAGACATCGCCAAGGCCAGCCATGATGTTGGCGCTGGCAGTATGCAGGGCCGACATCGACGAGCCACACAAACGGTTCACCGTCTGCGCCGGAATGGTAAAAGGCAATTGCGCCCGCAACAGGATATTGCGCGCAATGTTAAAACCCTGTTCTTCACGCTGCAACACGCAACCCCAGATCAGGTCATCAATGGCGGCAGGGTCCAGCGCCTCATTGCGAGCCAGCATGGCCTTGATGATAACCGCCGACATTTCATCGGCGCGCGTGTGGCGGAAACAACCGTTTTTGGAACGCCCCATGGCGGTACGGCCGTAATCTACAATTACTGCGTCTCTTGGATTCAAACTCACAGAGTATCTCCTCTAATTTTGCCGACAGCCTTAGCCGTAATAGGTTTCGTTGTTAGCCAGTTTCGCTCGCAGGCCCTCGGTCGGCTCATAGCTCTTACCCAGATCCTTGTAGGTATCCGCCATTGCCACGAATTGCTCCAGACCGATGGTATCGAGCCAGCGCATGATCCCTCCGCGGAAAGGAGGGAAACCAAGCCCGTACAAGAGAGCAAGATCAGCCTCGGCGGGGCTCTCGACAATGCCCTCTTCCAGGCAGCGGGTCATTTCAATTGCCATCGGCACCATGATCCGCGCGACGATTTCTTCCTCGCTGAATTCCTTGCGTTCGGCAACATGGGGCGCCAGCAACGCATAAACCTCATCGCTGGCCGCCTTGACGGGCTTGCCCCGTTTGTCGGTCGAATAATCGTACAGGCCCTTGCCGTTTTTCTGGCCAAGGCGGCCGGCCTCCAGCATGATTTGCGGCGCGGTGGTGAAATCCGGCACCATCCGGTCGGGAAAGCCTTCGGCCATGACATTCGCGGCATGGACTGCGGTGTCGATACCGACCACGTCAAGCAGGTGAGCCGGCCCCATGGGCCAGCCCCATTTCAGCATCACCTTGTCGAGAGTCTGAAAGTCGGCGCCGTCACGCAGCAATCGTGAAAACCCGTCCCAGAACGGAAACAATACCCGGTTAACCAGGAAGCCGGGGCAATCCTTCACCACGACGGCCTTCTTACCCATGGCGTTGGCGTAGGCCACGGTCAGGGCAACCGCCGCGTCGGAGGATTTTTCACCACGAATGACTTCTACTAAAGGCATCGCGTGCACCGGGTTAAAAAAGTGCATGCCACAGAAGTTTTCTGGTCGCTGCAGCGCCTCGGCCAGGTAGGTGATAGAGATGGTTGAGGTATTCGACGTCAGAATAGTGTCTTCGCGCACGTGCTTTTCGACCTCGGCCAGCACCGCGTGCTTAACCTTGGGGTTTTCCACCACGGCCTCTACCACAATGTCGACGTCGTCAAAGTTGTCATAACTAAGGGTTGCATCGATATTGTTCAGCACCTCGCCCATTTTCTCGGGGGTCATACGACCGCGATTAACCCGCTTCGAAAGCAGCTTGGTAGCTTCGCTGAGGCCGAGGTCTATGCCCTCCTGGGCAATATCTTTCATTCGAATCGGGGTACCGGTAACCGCAGACTGGTATGCGATACCGCCGCCCATGATCCCTGCCCCCAGTACTGCCGCCTTTTTTACCTTGTGTTCTGCTTTCTTTTCCCAGCTTTTGGCTTTCTTGCCCAGCAACTGGTCAGCCAGGAACACACCGACCAATGCCCGCGCAACCGGTCCCTGGGCCAGCTTGGCGAAGGTAGCTGCTTCTACTTCAAGAGCCTCGTCCAGCCCCATCTTGCGGGCGGTTTCGATGGCGGTCGCGGCGGCAACCGGTGCCGGGTAGTTTTTACCCGCCTGCTGGGCAATCATCGACTTGCCGGTAAAAAACGCCATGGTGGCTTCGACATCGTTGATCACCATCGGACTGCGCTTCGCCTGCCGCCGACCCTGGTAATCCAGTTTGCCGTCGATGGCGCGCTGCAGGGTGGTCAAGGCCGCGTCCCGCAGTTTTTCGGGCTCCACGACCGCGTCTACGGCACCGGCTTTCAGTGCCGCATCCGGGCGCTGGTCCTTACCCGCGGCGATCCACATCATTGACTCATCGACCCCGATAATGCGTGGCAGGCGGACGGTACCCCCCCAACTCGGGATGATACCCAGCTTGGTCTCGGGCAGGCCCACCTTGGCCGCCGAACTCATCACCCGGTAATCGCAGGCCAGGCAACATTCGAATCCGCCACCCAGGGCGTAACCGTTGATCGCCACTACGCTAGGGAACGGCAGACTCTCGAGACGATTGAAATTGCCATTGTTAATGGCCGCGAACTTCTTGATCGTTTCCTCATCGGCACCGAACAGTTCGGTAAATTCGGTAATATCCGCCCCCACGATGAATACCGGTTTGGCACTGGACACCAGTAAGCCCTTGATGCCCGACTCGGCCTCGAGAGCACCCAGCGCAGCGCCGAGATCGTCTACCGTCGCCTGATTAAACTTGTTAACCGATTCTCCTTGCAAATCGAATACCAACTCGGCGATACCGCTTTGCAGCCAGTCCACCTTGAGCGAATTGCTTTGATAGATCATGTCGTTTTCCTGTGTAGTTACTTGTTTTCCTGATACCAACGAAAGCCAGTATGATCCGGAGCCAGGGGCGCATTAAAGCCCGAGCCACAACACGGGTCAATTATCTGTGACGTAAAATAGTTGGACCCTGTTGCGACATTAACGCCGGATGGCGCGGTGCGGTGACGGCTTGCGGCGCTTTCCTGCAGCCCCGGGCCCGTGGCTCCTCGCCGGGCGCTGCCTGGTGCCCCTGCGCCCGCCACTATCCGCCGGAACCAGGCAATTGTCGCCCTCACCGATCAAATCCTGCCGGCCCATCGCCACCAGCGCCTGGCGAATCTGCGGCCAGTTGGCACTATCGTGATAACGCAACAGGGCTTTCTGCAGGCGCCGCTGTTCCGGCTTGCGGGGTATGTAGACCCGCTTGCTCTTGTAACCCAGCTTGTGCAGAGGGTCGCGCTCGGAATGGTACATCGCGGTCGCCAGCGACATCGGCGACGGGTAGAAGGTCTGCACCTGGTCGAGCCGGTATTGGTTACGCTTGAGCCACAGGGCGAGGTTGACCATGTCAGTGTCCTCGCAGCCCGGGTGAGCAGCAATAAAGTAGGGAATCAAATACTGTTCCTTGCCCGCCTGCTTCGAGTACAACTCAAACATGTCCTTGAATTCCCGGTAGCTGTCCATGCCTGGCTTCATCATTTTGTTGAGCGGACCCGGCTCGGTGTGCTCCGGCGCGATTTTCAGGTAGCCACCCACATGATGAGTCACTAGCTCCTTGACATACTCAGGGTCGCGCACGGCCAGGTCATAGCGCAGACCCGAAGCGATGGCGACCCGCTTGATACCGGGCACCGCCCGCGCCTTGCGATACAACTCGGTGGTTTGCCGGTGGCTGGTTTCAAGATTTTTACAGATGCTCGGGAACACGCAGGACAGGCGGCGGCAGCTAGCCTCGATGGCTTTGTCCTTACAGCCCAGGTGATACATGTTGGCCGTCGGGCCACCAAGGTCGGATATCGTACCGGTAAATCCCGGCACCTGATCGCGAATGGCCTCTATTTCGCGCAGCACCGATTCCTGGGAGCGGCTCTGGATAATGCGCCCCTCATGCTCGGTGATAGAGCAGAAGGTGCACCCGCCGAAGCACCCGCGCATAATGTTCACCGAGGTACTGATCATGTCATAGGCGGGAATTTTGGCGCTGCCATAAGCCGGGTGGGGGCGCCGTTGGTAGGGCAAGTCGAACACCCCGTCCATTTCGCTGGTAGTGAGCGGAATCGGCGGTGGATTGATCCAGACGTCCCGGGTCCCGTGTTTTTGTACCAAAGCCCGGGCATTGTAGGGATTGGACTCCTGGTGCAGCACCCTCGACGCGTGGGCGTACAGGGCCGAGTCATTGCGCACCTTCTCATACGACGGCAGGCGCACATAGCTGGTAGCCGGATCCAGGGCCTGCTTGCTCTGCAGCGGCATGGGTACGATACGCACCGTCTGGAGCGCGTCCCCCGCCTCTCTTGGCTGCGCTTTCGACGCAGCGCAACTGGCGGTATCAGTGCCGTGGTCATAGTCGTAGGGGTTGGCTATTTTATCGATATTGCCGGGCCAGTCGATGCGCGTGGAGTCGACTTCCGTCCAATCGCTGGGGGGCGTTTTCCCCAACACCGCGGTTCCCCGGATACTGTCGAGTTCGGCTATCGTCCTGCCATTGGCCAGTTGGTGGGCCAACTCGGTTATCGCGCGCTCGGCATTGCCGTAGAGCAGGATATCGGCATTGGCGTCCACCAGTACCGAGCGCCGCACCTGGTCGCTCCAGTAGTCGTACTGGGCAATCCGGCGCAGGCTGGCCTCGATACCGCCAAGCACCACAGGCGCGTCCCGGTAGGCTTCGCGACAACGCTGGCTATAGACGATCACCGCCCGCTCCGGGCGCTTGCCCGCATCACCACCCGGCGTATAGGCGTCGTCGCTGCGCAGGCGCAGGTCGGCGGTGTAGCGGTTGATCAGCGAATCCATGTTGCCGGCAGTGACGCCAAAAAACAGGTTTGGCGGCCCCAATGCTGTGAACGCCTCGCAGCTACGCCAGTCGGGTTGGGCAATAATGCCAACCCTGAAGCCCTGGGCTTCAAGCAATCGCCCCATCACCGCCATGCCAAAGCTCGGGTGGTCGATATAGGCGTCACCGGTAACAATGATGATATCGCAGCTGTCCCAGCCGAGCTGGTCCATTTCGGCGCGGGACATAGGCAAGTACGGCGCAGGCCCCAGGCACTCGGCCCAGTACTTTGGCAGTGAGAATAAATCGCGTGCTGCTGTATTCATGAGGTGACCGGCAGTGGGGATGGCAATGGGAATAGTTTCTTCCCGCGATCTTCTGACATCGCAGGGCGCGGGGACCGATCAGCGCTCAGTTTGCTTTGATTTTCTCGATCGCCGCTGCGAGCTCCAGCTGGCGTTTCGCCTCCTGGTAGTGGAGGATCTCGACCAGCTTGCCATCGACCACTACCACCGCCTTGCCCTCGCTCTCGGCTTGCTGCCAGCCGGCAATCAGCTTGTGGGCGGCAGCCAGTTCCCGCTCTGAAATTCCGAACGCGGCGTTGGCTGCGGCTATCTGTTTGGGATGGATCAGGCTTTTGCCATCGAAACCCAGGTCGCGACCCTGCTCACAGGCCGCCTCATAGCCCTGGTCATCGTCCAGGTCGAGGTGGACACCGTCGATGATTTCAAGCCCATTGGCCCGGGCCGCCAGCACGCAGAGGTTGAGCGAGCCGATAAAACCCAGTCGCTGCTGGGTGTGGCGCACCCGGGTCTCCTTGGCCAGGTCTGAAGTGCCCATGACGATACCGCGCAGCCGCGGGTGGGCGGCGGCAATCTCGCGAATATTGAGGATACATTGCGGCGTTTCCGCCATGATCCAGAACTCCACACTATCGGCACAGCCGGCATCCTCGAAGGCATCGATGGCCTCCACCACGTCTGCCACAGTGGATACCTTGGGGATAAGCACCGCGTCCGGGGGGGTGGGGCCAGCGCTGACCGCGACCACATCGTCGGCGCCCCAGGGCGTGTCAAGGCCATTGATGCGCACCATGAGTTCGCGCCCGCCATAGCCACCGCCATCAACCGCAGCCACAATCTGCTCTCGCGCCACCGCCTTGGCATCCGGCGACACGGCATCCTCCATATCGAGAATCAACCCGTCTGCAGGTAATGACTTTGCCTTCTCCAGGGCTCGCGCGTTGGAACCGGGCATATAAAGTACTGAGCGACGGGGTCGAATGGTCATGGTGACTGTCCTGGGTTGTGTTCCTGGTATGTTCGAAAGCCAGACATTATACAGAAGTGGCCGGGTTGCGGGTAAGCACTTCGGTTAAAAGCCGATTCAGCGCTGGCGCCAAAAAAAAGATCGCTTTCTCGCCCCAAAGCGTAAGCAACCTCCGCAACCCCGGAAGTGACAACGCGCGGTGTGCGCTGGCGGACATGAACCATTATAATGCTGTGGCATTGGCCCACAGTCGATGGTAGCCTCCCCTCCCACGCGACTTCCCGCCCGACATCAGCCAACAACCTGGAGTGAACATGACTGGAACCGTGATCGACAATGATCAACTACTCAACCAGGCCGAAACTGCACTGGAACAGGCCCGACAACTAGTTGCCAAGTCGCTGCTAGACCTACGCTCACGCAGCCTCGACGGTGAGCGAGTATCGCCGACGAAACTCGATGAGCACCAACTGGTTTCCTACGAGTTGGCGCTGTGTTCCTCAGAGTCCGCCGCGGCGCAGTTTATGCTCGACTACGCCCGGGAATTGCACAGCAGCGCCGGCGATGCGCCGGGCTCGGTGCGTTTTGAAGATCGCCTGGCGGCCCTGTTTTGCGCCGAGGCAGTGAACTCTATTGGCGCCAGACTGCGGGCCCGCCCCGCCGATTTCGGGCTGGATGACGCCACCATCACCGCCGCATTGGGTGAGACAGCCGTCGTCAATTTCCTCGCACAACAACTCAACGCCGGCAATATTGCCACCGTAGGGCAGCAGGCCTGCGAGCGCGGTGGCGATCTCGGCGCCGACCTGCTCGACGACGACCACATCATGATGCGCGACAGCTTCCGCCGCTTCGCCGATGATGTGGTGATGCCACTGGCTGAGGACGTCCACCGGAAAGACCTCATTATTCCCGACGAGATCCTCGGCGCGCTGCGCGATATGGGCTGCTTTGGCCTGTCGATACCCGCGGCTTACGGCGGCATCCAGGATGACGAACACGAAGACAATATGGGAATGATCATCGTTACCGAAGAACTTTCCAGGGGCTCCCTCGGCGCCGCCGGTAGCCTTATCACCCGACCGGAAATACTGTCACGAGCCCTCAAGAAAGGCGGCACCGAGGAGCAAAAGCAGTACTGGCTGCCGAAACTGGCGGCGGGTGATCCGCTTTGTGCCGTCGCTGTCACCGAACCCAACTACGGCTCGGATGTTGCCGGCGTGCGCCTCAAGGCCACCCGCACCGAAGGCGGCTGGCTGCTCAACGGCGCCAAGGCCTGGTGTACCTTCGGCGGCAAGGCCGGCGTTCTGCTGGTGCTGGCGCGCACCAACCCCGACATGGCCGCCAAACACAAGGGCCTGTCCACGTTTCTGCTGGAGAAACCCGTCTACGAAGGCCACGATTTCGAGTACGAGCAGGAGGGTGGCGGCAAGCTGACCGGGCGAGCCATTGCCACCATCGGATATCGCGGCATGCACTCCTTCGACCTGTTTTTCGACGACGTTTTCGTGCCCGAGGAAAACATGCTTGGTGGCCCCGAGGGCGAGGGCAAGGGCTTTTACTACACCATGGCCGGCTTCGCCGGCGGCAGGATTCAGACCGCCGCCCGGGCCGTCGGCGTCATGCAGGCCGCTTTCGAGCGATCGATCAGCTATGCCAAGGACCGGGTGGTGTTCCAGCATCCCATTGCCGACTACCAGCTCACCCAGGTGAAACTGGCCCGCATGGCAGCCTATCTCGCCGCCTGTCGCCAGTTCACTTTCGGAGTGGCAAAGCTGATGGACCAGGGCGAGGGGGACATGGAAGCCAGCATGGTGAAATTGCTGGCCAGTAAGACCGCCGAGTGGGTTACCCGTGAGGCACTGCAAATCCATGGTGGCATGGGCTATGCGGAAGAAACGCCTACCAGCCGCTACTTTGTCGACGCCCGGGTGCTCTCCATCTTCGAGGGGGCCGAGGAAACCCTGGCACTCAAAGTCATCATCAAAACCTTGCTGGATAACCTGCCCAGCCAGGCCTGAGGAGCCATCGCCATGCCAATATCCCTGCAACTCGCACCCCAGCCCGAACTGGCTGGCAATATCGAGGTAGACCTGAAGCGGGTGCGCCAACCCCAGTACGGCCGCTACCTCGACGAGTGCAACCCGGGCCAGGTTTTTGTCCACCCCCGGGGGTACACTTTCGAGGCCGCCAATATGTCGGCTTTCGCCCGTACCTATATGCAGACCAATCCACTCTACCTCAACAGCGACTACGCCCGGGCCCACGGCTTTACCGACCTGCTGGCGAGCCCCCAGATGGTATTCAATGTGACCCTGTCACTCGGGGTGCAGAACGATTCCGAAAAGGCTATCGCCAACCTTGGTTATTACGATGTGCAGTTCCTGCAACCGGTCTATCCCGGCGACACTCTCCACGCCTATACCAAGGTGCTGGAGCGCAAGGAGCGCGGCGCCGACAAGCCGGGGATCGTCAGGATCCGCACCGTTGGCGTCAACCAGCGCGGCGCCATCGTGCTGCAATACGAACGCAAGATCATGGTTGGTGTGCGCGGCGAGCGCTTGCCGACAACACCGGCACCGGAAAACCCGGTGGAATTCCCCTGGCTGGAAGCGCCGAGTCTCGACCTCCCCGTCACCGTTGCCACCGAGCACGCCAGCCTGACCGGGCCCAACACCTACTGGGAAGATTTCACCCCGGGAGATGTGATTGTGCACGCCAATGGCCGCACCATCACCGAGGAACACATGGCCCTGACCTACGCCGTGGGCAACAGCCATCCATTGCACTTCGACCGGGTGTTCAGCAGCGGCCTCGCCGGCAAGATGAGCGGCGAACCGATTGTCTACGGCGGCCTGGTATTTGCCTGGCTGGATGGGCTGGCCAGCCGCGATGTCAGTGAAAACGCCGTTTGGGAGCTGGGTTTTACCGAGGGTTACCACACCCAGCCCGCAGTCGCAGGCGACACGGTGGGAGCGCTCTCCCGCGTTCTGGCCAGTGAGCCCCTGGCCGGCTCCGATGAACTGGGAATCGTCACCCTGCAGCTTATCGGCGTGAAAAACGTCGCCGCGGCTGCCGCCCTGAAAACCCACGGTGCAGACCTGTTCATCAAGGAAGACAGCAAGCGCGGTTTGGGGAAAGAAAAGATTGGCGATAAAATATTCGAAATCGAGCGCCGCCTGCTGATCAAGCGGCGCCCCGCATAGAGGAAACCCGACATGGCGACCAAGCCCGCAACGGCGGACAAACCCTGGTTGATGCGTACCTATTCCGGCCACAGCTCGGCCCGCGCATCCAACGAGCTATACCGGATGAACCTCTCCAAGGGTCAGACCGGCCTGTCGGTGGCGTTCGACCTGCCCACCCAGACCGGCTACGACTCCGACCACCCGCTGGCCCGGGGTGAAGTTGGCAAGGTGGGGGTGCCAATCTGCCACATCAAGGATATGGAAGCTCTGTTTGACCAGATCCCGCTGGATCAGATGAATACCTCGATGACGATCAATGCCACCGCGCCCTGGCTGCTGGCACTTTATGTGGCGACAGCCGAGCGCCAGGGCGTCGATCCATCGCAACTTCAGGGAACCACGCAGAACGATATCCTCAAGGAATACCTGTCCCGGGGAACCTATATTTTCCCGCCCAAGCCCTCGGTGCGGCTGGTCACTGATGTCATCTCCTACACCGTGCAGAACATCCCCCGGTGGAACCCGACCAATGTCTGCAGCTACCACCTGCAGGAAGCAGGGGCGACTCCGATGCAGGAACTGGCCTATGCCCTGTGCACCGCCACCACCATCCTCGATGCGGTGCGCGATTCCGGGCAGATGGATGCGCAGAGCTTCGAGCGCGTGGTGGGCCGCATTTCGTTTTTCGTGAACGCCGGCATCCGCTTTGTCGAAGAGACCTGCAAGATGCGCGCTTTCTGCGCGATGTGGGAACAGCTGGTAGGCGAGCGCTACGGCGTCACCGATCCCAAGCTCAAGCGATTCCGCTACGGGGTCCAGGTCAACTCCCTCGGCCTGACTGAATCCCAGCCCGAGAATAATGTGCAGCGCATCGTGCTGGAGATGCTGGCCGTCACCCTGTCTAAAAACGCCCGGGCCCGGGCTATCCAGTTGCCGGCGTGGAACGAGGCTCTGGGCCTGCCTAGACCCTGGGACCAGCAGTGGGCGCTGCGCATGCAGCAGGTGCTGGCTTTCGAGACCGACCTGCTGGAGTATGGCGATATCCTCGACGGGTCGCCGGTTATCGACGCCAAGGTCGAGGCGCTGATCGCAGGCGCCCAGGCAGAAATGGAGCAGGTCGCCACCCAGGGCGGGATGGTTCCCGCCATCGAAACCGGTTACGTCAAGCGCGAACTGGTGAAAAGCCACACCGAGCGGCTGCGGGCCATCGAAAACGGCGACCTCAAGATCATCGGCGTCAACTGCTTCCAGCAAACCGCTGAATCGCCCCTGACCACGGGCACAGACAGCGGCATCATGAAGGTTGACAGCCAGGCCGAGCAGGACCAGATCAGTGCGCTGCAGGCGTTCCGTGCCAGCCGCGACCAGGCCGAAGTGGAGCGCACCCTGGCGGCACTGCGCGCCGCTGCCAGCGGCGACGCAAACATTATGCCCGCTTCCATCGACTGCGCCCGCGCCGGCGTCACCACCGGAGAGTGGAGCCAGGTGCTGCGCGATGTCTTCGGCGAATACCGCGCCCCCACCGGCATCGATATTTCCGGCCTCAGCCAGGGCCAGTCTGCGGCCGCTTCCGCTATTCGCGAGCGGGTCAAGCAAACCGGTGACGAACTCGGTCGCCCACTGCGCCTGTTGATTGGCAAGCCCGGTCTCGACGGCCACAGTAACGGCGCCGAACAAATTGCGGTCAAAGGGCGTGATGTCGGCTATGAAATCGTTTACGAGGGCATTCGCCTGACCCCCAAACAAATTGCCCGCGCCGCCCAGGAAGAAGGCGTTCACCTGATCGGACTCTCAGTACTCAGCGGCAGCCATATCGAGCTTGCCGCCGATATCGCCAAGGAGCTGGAGCAACTGGGGCTTGCGGACCTGCCGGTCATTATCGGCGGCATCATTCCCGAGCAGGATGCGGCGCACCTCAAGCGACAGGGCATAGCGGCAGTCTACACGCCGAAGGATGTCGACATGAATGCCATTATGGCGGACATGCTGAATATCATCCGCCAGCACAACGGGCTGGAAACCTACGCCGAGGCCGTTTGAGCCCGTGAACCCCCTGCTTCCCGAGCCCGAACAACTCGCGGCACAGGTCGCCGCCGGCAGCCGTCCGGCACTGGCGACGGCACTAAACCTGCTGGACGATAAGCGCCCGCCTGCACGGCAGGCGGCATATCGGGTACTGGGCTTTCTGTCCCGCCTTGGCACTGCGCGTAGATCACAATTGATTGGCATCACCGGGCCTCCGGGTGCCGGCAAGTCGTCTTTGACCTCGGCATTGATCGGCGTCTGGCGCCAGCGCGGCCAGCGCGTCGGTGTATTGGCGGTTGACCCGTCAAGCCCGATTAGCGGGGGCGCCCTGCTCGGCGACCGGCTGCGGATGAAAACCGGCATCGACGACGACGGTGTCTTTATCCGCTCGCTGGCCTGTCGCGGTGAGCACGGTGGACTCAGCGCCGAAGTCTGGCCAATGTGCCTTGCCATGCTCGCCAGTTTCGACATCACCGTCATCGAGACCGTTGGGGTTGGCCAGAGCGAAATCGATATCGCCCAGATGAGCGATACCACCTGCTTTGTCGCCCAGCCCGGCTCCGGCGACAGCATCCAGTATCTCAAGGCGGGGATCATGGAAATCCCCCATGTGCTGGTTGTGAACAAGGAAGACATGGGCGCCGCCGCGCGCAAGACGGTAGCCGACCTGAAAGCCGCTGCCAGCCGTGAACACGGGGATGATGAATGGACTGCACCGATCCTCTCGGTGAGCGCCACCCAGGGCACCGGTATTACCCAGCTGGTGGACGTTCTCGATGCCCATCACGCCTGGCTTGCCGAGCGCAAGCTGGTCGAGGCACGGCGTCACCAATTCCAGATTGAATGGGCGGTCAAGCGCCTGCAGCAGGAATTTGGCAGCACCGGCATTGCACTGCTGCGTGACGGCAAGCCAGATTACAGTCACCTGATCAAGGCAGGCGACTCGGCTTTCGAGCAATACGAATTATTACGGCAGCAACTGGCAGCGCGCTGGGATGCCGCCTGAATCAGCTTTCCTGAACTTCCGGCAGTACGCCGGGTCGATCCTTCACTGCGAAACGGGAGACCAAAATGCGCAGCCCACGTGACTTCTTCAAGCCCCTCGCTATCGGGGCACCAGCTCCATTGCGGGAGATACCGGTGCGGCCGTCCCGCATGATCCACTTTTTCGACCCCAGCAACCCGCGCATGGCTGACAAGGCCCCGGGCATTGCCGCCAAGGTGGATATCCTGCTGGGCAACCTGGAGGACGCGGTGCCCATTGATCGCAAGGAAGCGGCCCGTGAAGGGCTGGTGCAAATCGCCCGGGACAACGATTTTGGCGATACCCAGCTCTGGACCCGTGTCAATAGCCTCGACAGCCCGTGGTTTCTCGACGATGTCACTCGCCTGGTGGCAGAAGTCGGCGACAAGATCGACGTCATCATGCTGCCCAAGGTTCAGGGGCCCTGGGATATCTACTACGTTGACCAGTTGCTGGCGCAACTTGAAGCGAAAGCCGGTTTGCAGCGCCCTATCCTCCTGCACTGTATTCTAGAAACCGCGCTGGGGGTTGCCAATGTCGAGCAGATTGCCAATGCCAGCCCGCGCATTCAGGGCATGAGCCTGGGCCCGGCCGACCTGGCAGCATCCCGGCGCATGAAGACCACCCGCGTCGGCGGAGGCCATCCCGGCTACCTGGTGCGCAACGACCCCGACCCGGACCATCCCGATGCCAGCCGTGCAACCTACCAACAGGACCTGTGGCATTACACCATCGGCCGCATGGTGGATGCCTGCGCCGGTGTCGGCGCCCTCGCCTTCTACGGTCCGTTTGGCGCGATCGACGATCCGGTTGCCTGTGAAGACCAATTCCGCAACGCCTTCCTCATGGGTTGTGTCGGCACCTGGTCACTACACCCCAGCCAGATCGACATCGCCAAGCGCGTGTTCAGCCCTCCACCCGATGAGGTGTCCTGGGCGAAGCGCGTACTGGAAGCCATGCCCGACGGCAGTGGCGCCGTCATGCTCGACGGCAAGATGCAGGACGACGCCACCTGGAAGCAGTGCAAGGTGATGGTCGACCTGGCGCGGCTTATCGCCGAGAAAGACCCCGACCTGCGTGAGCTGTACGGTTTCTGACACCTGTGGATAGACGGATGCGTTATATAGACCTACCGGAATTCGGCGCTGCCGAGGTCATGTGCCTGGCCGAGTCGGAGATTCCCTCACCGGCTGCAAACGAGGTGCTGATCCGGGTCGTGGCCGCCGGGATCAACCGGCCGGACGTGATCCAGCGCCAGGGATTCTATCCGCCACCGCCGGATGCCTCGCCGGTGCTGGGGCTTGAAGTGGCCGGAGAAATAACCGCACTCGGGGAGGCCGTAAGCGACTGGCAAGTCGGCGACAGGGTCTGCGCCCTGGTCAACGGCGGGGGCTACGCAGAGTACGCCGTTGCCCCTGCCTCCCAGTGCCTGCCGCTGCCCGGCGGCATGGACATGCACCAGGCTGCAGCGCTTCCCGAGACTTTTTTTACCGTGTGGAGCAATGTGTTCCAACGCTGTCACTTGCAGGCCGGCGAAACCCTGCTGGTGCACGGTGGCGCCAGCGGCATCGGCACTACCGCGATCCAGTTGGCCTGCGCTTTCGGCGCCCGGGTGTTCACCACCGTTGGCAGCGATGACAAGGTTCGAGCCTGCGAACAACTTGGTGCCGAGCTCGCCATCAACTACCGCAGCGCGGATTTTTACAGCGTTCTCAAGGAGCGACTGGGCAAGCGCGGAATCGACGTTACCCTCGATATCGTCGGTGGCGATTACATTGACAAGAATATCAAGCTGGCCGCAATCGAGGGCCGGATCGTCAATATCGCATTTTTGCAGGGCTCGGTGGCAGAGGTCAACTTCATGCCGGTGATGCTAAAGCGCCTCACTCTCACCGGATCGACCCTGCGCCCGCAGTCGGAATCGCAGAAGGCAGAAGTTGCGCGGCAACTGCGCCAACGCGTCTGGCCTCTGCTGGAAGCGGGGGCGCTTGCGCCGGTAATCGCTGCCAGATTTGGGCTGGAGCAGGTGGGCGATGCGCATCGGTTGATGGAGAGTAACCAGGTGATTGGCAAGATCGTGCTACAGGTTGGCGAAGACGCGTAGCACTGCGGATGGTGATCAGCAGAGAGTCGACATCCTCCTGGCATTGGCACATCCCGGAGCACTTCAATATCGGCGAAGCCTGCACCCGCCTTGGCCTGAGTAGGGAAAGCGCTGACAGCACTGCGCTGTTGGTTGATCACGGCGACGGGCGGGTAGACCAGCTCAGCTATGGCCAGTTGGCCTCGCAGGCCAGGCGCTTTGCCAGTGCCCTGAACACCCTTGAGGTCAAGCCGGGCCAGCGCTTGCTCATTCGCCTGCCCAATGGCATTCAATACCCCGTCGCGTTCTTTGGCAGTCTGCTGGCGGGCGCTATTGCCGTACCCGCCTCCACCCAGTTAACCGCCGAGGAGGTGGCCTATCTCGCCAGCGACGCCGGCGTGAGCGCAGTATTGACCACCGCGCGGGACCTCCCGAGCCTGCAGCCAGTCATCGCCGGGTTGCCGCTGCTGCGGCACATTATCCTGACCGACTGCGGCCCCGAAAACGGGCTGGCGACAGTGGTGGAAAGCCAACGTGGGAACCCAGTTGCAGTGCACCGCTGGGAATCGTTACTGGAGCACGCCCAGAGTCTGCAAAGACCCTACCCCAGCCATGCCGATGACCCGGCCTACCTGGTATACACCTCCGGCAGTACCGGTTACCCCAAGGGTGTACTGCACGCCCATCGCGCCTTGTTGGGGCGCCAGCCCGCCAGCGAATACTGGTTCGATTTTGCCGGTGGCGACCGTATTCTCCACGCTGGACAACTGAACTGGACCTATGCCCTCGGCACCGCCATGATGGACCCGTTTTACCGTGGTAAAACCGTGGTCCTGAACGCGGGCAGGATCAGTGCCGAGCGCTGGGGTCATTTGATCGCGAAACACCACTGCACGATTTTTATCGGCGTGCCAACCGTGTATCGGCAGATACTACAAAAGACCAGCGCTTGCGCCGAGGATGTTCCGAGCCTGCGTTACTGCATGAGCGCCGGCGAACACCTGTCCGACGAGCTGCTGGCCCGATGGCGCCGGCGCTTCCACCAGGACATCTACGAGGCAGTGGGGATGTCTGAGTTCAGTTACTACCTGTCGCACCACCCGTCGCGCCCGCTGCGCGCAGGCTCAGCAGGGAAACCACAACCCGGCCACCATGTTGTATTGCTCGACAACAACATGCAGCCGGTTCCCGATGGTGTGGAGGGCATGCTCTGCGTTCCAGAGGATGACCCCGGCCTGTTCCTGCGCTACTGGGAACTGCCCGGGGAAACCGCCGCACTGCGCCGGGACGGTTTCTTCCTGACCGGCGACTATGCCGTGCGCGACAGCGACGGTTATATCTGGTTCCATGGCCGCAAAGACGACATCATCAACAGTATGGGCTATCGCATTTCGCCTTTTGAAATCGAGAGAGTGCTCAAGGCATTACCCGGTGTGGCTGATTGTGTCGCTATCGATGAGGCGGTCTCCAGCGACACCAGCATCGTCACCGCTTGTATCATTGCCGAAGCTGCGACGCAATTGCAGCCGGAGGACATCATCGCCTTTGCCGGCGAGCACCTGGCGGCCTACAAGGTGCCAAAAAAAGTGCGCTTTATGACCAGCTTCCCACGCACCTCCAATGGCAAGGTTTTGCGCAGGGCCCTGCGCACGAGACTTGCCGCTGGCGGCTGATCCATGGAACCCTGGTTTGTTGCCACGGGATCAGCAGGGCTCTAACATGTAGTCTCCCAGAAACAAACGGAATGAATTGTAATGCCCGAAAACACGATGCTGGCTGAGTTGATCGGCAATACCCCGCTGGTCTATTTGCGCCAGGCCTCCGAGCTCACCGGCTGCAGGATTTACGGCAAAGCCGAGTTTATGAATCCGGGCGGCTCGGTCAAGGACCGCACGGCGCTGGGCATTATTCGCGATGCCGAGCAGCGCGGCACCCTGCAACCGGGGGGCATCATTGTCGAAGGTACCGCTGGCAACACCGGTATTGGCCTCACCTTGCTTGCCAATGCGTTGGGATATCGTTGCGTGGTGGTTATTCCTGAAACCCAGAGCAAAGAAAAACAGGACTTGCTGGATCTCTACGGGGCCGATCTACGGGTGGTGCCCGCCACCAGCTACGACGACCCCAAACACTATATTCACGCCGCCAAGGCGCTGGCAGAAAAACTCAACCAGACCGATCCCAGGGGGGCAATCTGGGCCCAGCAGTTCGACAATGTCGCCAATTGCGCCATCCATCGTGCAACCACCGGCGAGGAAATCTGGCGCCAAACCGAAGGCCGGGTCGACGGGTTTATTTGCTCCGCCGGCACCGGCGGCACCCTCGCGGGTGTGAGCCAGGCACTCAAGGCGCACAACGCCGATATTGTCATCGGGCTCGCCGACCCGATGGGTTCTGGTTTGTACAGCTACATCAAGACCGGGGAATTGCACGCCGACGGTAACTCCATCGCCGAGGGCATCGGCGTCAACTTCCTCACCAATAACATGAAGAGTGCTATCGTCGACACCGCCTACAAGATCAGCGACCAACAGGCCCTACCCTACATCTTCGACCTGCTCAAGCACGAGGGTATTTGCCTGGGGGGCTCGGCCGCCATCAATATCGCCGGTGCGGTGGAACTGGCGCGGGAACTGGGAACCGGACACACCATTGTGACCATCCTCTGTGATTACGGGGACCGCTATCTCAGCAAGGTCTACAACCCCACTTTCCTGCGGCGCCAGGGCCTGCCGACACCTGACTGGATCATTTAGCCGATTGCCCCAAGCGCCGGCTGTTCAAGGGGGGCGCCTGGGATTCAGCTCCTGTCCTTGTTGGTAGACGGGTATACCGGCGCCCGCTGCCAGCGAACCGGAAGCTGCACCGGGACATCGGCAACCGGGCAAGGCTCCGGAGCTTCGCCTATAAATGCGCGATAACTGGCAGTGATCATGGCCGCCAGTTGCTGCGGCTCCACCAATTGCAGCACCAGGCCCGCCTCGAGAAACCCCTCCAGGCGGAATCGAACCCCCGGCGCCACCTCTCCCGTCAACGCCAACTGACTGTAGAAGTCGTCCAGGCGCTGCTGGGCGAGGGCGACATACTGCGCTTCGCTCACCATGATTCAGCGCACCCGGGATGCAGGACACCAGCCACCATAATACTATTGCCGATAGACCGCCCGCGCCGCCGGCACGGCGACACCGGGCTTGATGCCCGCTCCCAGAGCCATCAGGCTGTGCTCCAGGGCAGTGAGACAAAGCAGTACATTCTGACGATTGGCCGCAGAGCCCATCAACCCGATCCGCCACACTTTGCCGGCTAACGCGCCGAGGCCGGCGCCGATTTCTAGGTTGAAGTCGCGCAGCAGCATACTGCGCAACTCGGTCTCATCCACCCCCGCGGGGACGGTGACACTGTTCAATTGCGGTAGCCTCCACTCGGGAGCCACCACCATACCAAGGCCCATCGCCTCGAGCCCGGCAAGCAGGGCGTTATGGTGCAAACGGTGCCGTTGCCAGGCGTTTTCCAGCCCTTCCTCCTGCAACATCAGTAGCGACTCATGCAATGCGTAGAGCGCGTTTACCGGGGCGGTGTGATGATAGGCTCGCTTGCTGTTCTTGCCCCAGTATCCCATGACCAACTGCATATCGAGGAACCAGCTCTGTACCCTGGTACTGCGGGAGCGAATGCGCTCCACCGCCCGGTCGCTGAAGGTAACCGGTGAAATCCCCGGCACACAGGATAGGCACTTCTGGGTACCTGAGTAGACGGCATCGGCGCCCCACTCATCAACCCTTAGCTCAATACCCCCGAGGGATGTCACAGTATCGACAATCGATAACATGCCGTGCTGGGCGGCCATACTGCATATAGCCGCGGCATCGGAAAAAGCCCCGGTTGAGGTTTCCGCGTGGACAAAAGCCACCAGCCTGGCATCGGGGTTTTGGACAATGGCCTGTTCCAGCTTGTCCAGCGAAACCGTGTGCCCCCATTCGTCTTCAACCATCACCGCAGTCGCGCCACAACGTTCGACATTCTCTTTCATCCGGCCGCCAAAAACGCCGTTCTGGCAAACGATCGCCTTGTCGCCCGGCTCCAACAGGTTAGCAAAACACGCCTCCATACCCGCAGAGCCAGGCGCCGAAATTGGCAGGGTGAGGGCATTGTCGGTTTGGAAGGCGTACTGCAACAACTGCTTGATCGCGTCCATCAGGGCGACAAACTGCGGGTCCAGGTGGCCGATGGTGGGCCTGGCAAGCGCGCCAAGCACCCGAGGACTAACATCGGAGGGTCCTGGCCCCATCAAAATCCTGCGCGGGGGATAAAAACTCTGGCTCATCTTGGTCTCCTCTGTTCGCGAGGGCGCAACATACCATCCGCTGCACCCCACGCCAATTGCCTGCGGCAAATAGCGCAGATAATTCTGCCTTATGCGGGTAACACGCCGGAAAGCAGGTATCTTGCGACCGAAGCGGGGCGCATTTACTGTAGGATTTTGGGGCGTAAACCCCTATAGTTAGGCCTTCATCCTTAGCCCAACTGTCAGCAAGGGGTTCGCCATGGCGACTGAGAAGAAAACAGCAACGGTCAAGAAGCGCCGGGCCAAAGCCAAAGCGCCGGCCACCAGCCAGGCCAAGGCCGGCGCCCAGCCGAAAGCGAAACCGAAGCCAAAGCCAAAACCAAAACCAAAACCAAAACCAAAGGCGCAACCAAAGCCTAGGGCAACCGCAGCTGAAGAAGCCGCTGCCAAGATCGCACCCAAAGGCAAGAAGGAGGGACCGTCACTGGTCAACCAGTTGCTTGGCCTGACCAGCCAGGTCGCCAGTGGCGCGGTGGATATCGCCCGCACTAGCAAGGCGATACCGCTGATGTTCACCGACAACTGGGTGAAAGACGTGTACATGAAGACACTGGATGTCGATCGCCTGCAGGCGATGGTCGATGCCGGCAGCTTCCTCAAAGATGCCCGTGAGGTTGCTGGCCTGAACATCCAGGAGCTGGCGGAAGCAGTTGGCCTTGCTGACAGCGAGCTGCTCGAGGAGGTCGAGAGCGGGCGTGCCATTCTGCCGATTGACACCATCCTCAGAATTGCATCGCTCACGGCTCGCCACGACCCGATTCCATTCATTCTCAAATTTTTGCGAACCTATAACCCCAACCTGGAACAGACCCTCGAGCAATGGGGTATTCTCCGGCTGCCAAAGCAATACGAGCGCGAGCGACGGTTTATCAATGTCTATCGCCGGCACGATAGCCTGCGTGACCTGACCGACGATGAGTTCGAGCGCTTCATCGGCTATATGAACTCGGCCACCGAATTGACCCTCAATATCATGCTGGCGGAAAAGGGCCAGGACCCATCCGCGCGCAAAGCCCCAGGCAGGGAAAAAAGCAAGAAAAAAGGCGAGTGAAGCCGGCGCAAACCGGCATAGAAACCTACCACTACGAAAGGCAACGGCTGGCGGAGTTTTTCAATGCATGTTACCTGGCAGGCACAGCGCCTGATTCACAACACAGCAGCCGTGCGCCGGGTTTTTAGCACCTTACCAGAGCCCCGATCGCTGGACTCGGTAATCAGTATTGATGGGGATAGCGAGGTAGCATCCGATGGCACGTTGCACTGCGGACCATGGGCATGCCTGTGATGGCCGTCAATGTTCCCGCGCTGTTCAAGCTGCCGTTAGCCGGCAACAACACTATTCCGGGCTAACAGCATTGAGTCAATTCAGTTAGGAACCAGGAGTTATTTCACGATGAGATCGTTTTTAAGGGAAGCTTGCTCACTGCTATTGGTCGTTTCCTGCGCCAATGCTGAGCCATCCGGCAATGCCCTCGGCGAGCGCCAGCAAGGTACCGTGCTGGCGATGGAATGCACAGACTTCGATTTCGTGGTGGAAATACTGGACCAGCAGGCCAGAATGAAACTGCCGGATTTTACCGGCAGTATTCCGCGGGTACCCAGTGCATCAGGCAACAAATACCAGGGCAATAATATTACGTTCTGGATGAAGGGCCAGGATGCCGTGCTGGAGTACGGCAACAAGAGCTACAAGGATTGCCGCAACAACAGCCAGAGGGCGGTCTGGGAAGCGGCCAGGCTGCGCGGCGTAGACTTCATGGCAATGGGCAATGAACCGGGTTGGTCGATGGAGATTGCCGGGAACTCGGTGCTACTGGTCAGTGACTACGGCAGCAGCCGCTATCGCATCGACAATGCCGAACGAACAACCGACCAGCAGGCCCGGGCCACCGTCTACCGGGGCCATGACCAGGGAAAAGAGATTGGCGTAACCCTGGAGTCGAAAGCCTGCAACGACACCATGGCCGATACCAGTTACGAAACTACGGTAACCGTGCGGCTTGGGGAACAAACCCTGTATGGCTGTGGCAGGGCGCTGAACAGGGCCACGCCCGATTGATCCGACACTGCGCCAACGCGGTGCTACATTAACGAGGTGCTACGTAAACGTGGCACTACGTCAACGTGGCACTACGTCAACGTGGCACTACGTCAACGCGGCACTACGTCAACGTGGCACTACGTCAACCCGGCCCTGCGCAAGGCGGGACCGAGCATATCAAGGCCCTTGTAACGCCGTTGTCGCGGGGACAACTGCCGCACCGCATTGGCCAGCCCATCGCGCAGGACCGGCTGTTCCAGGACCGGCGCCAGGGGATGGACGTAGACCCTGATGGTGAAGACCACGGCCCGGGTTTGGGGCAGGCGGCGCAGCGACTGCCGCTCGACGCGCAAATACAATTCGTCATCGGCGTCGACTTCCAGCAGGCGCTCGTCACGCTGATTGAGTTCGGTGGACGCTACCAACGACCAGTTGCCACGCCATACCGGACGCTCGACCTCCAGCCGACTTAAAAAACGATTGATCTGTGGTGCAAGCCCCCGCTGATAATCGGGGACTGGAGCGTGCACTTCATCGATGGGCAGGCCGAGTTTGTCTTCCAGGCGCCAGAAGCTGGCGGCACACAGGCTGGCGGCGGTCAGGCGGTAGCCTGCGGCTGACTCCTGCAGCAGGCAGATATCGTCTTGCACCCACAGGCTGGCCTGCCACAGAGACTTTTCACCACCGAGGTCCCACTGTAGTTGGCATGCAGGGGCTCTCAACACCGCGCCCTCGCATTGGTAGACAGCGCGGTGATCCCGTAGCAGATGCAGCAGCAGGGTAGCATGTAACTCGCCTTGAGCTGGCAGCGATTCGGGCAGCGCGCCATAGACGGCGCCGCCCAACTCGGCCCGCTGCTGCAGTTTGTTGCGAAGGTAGGCGGGTAAGTCCTCATCCGGCTCGATCCAGCAAGCTGGCTCCAGCCGCGCAAGACCCATCGCCAACCAGTGGCGATGCTGCTGAAAAGGAAAATAGCGAGGGCGCCTATTTGCCGCCAACATGATACTTTACCCAGCCTGTTCGGGACGTGATAACCACAAGCTTAACACAGGCACATTGCCGGGCCAGATGGGCATCGCGGCGGCGCGACCCCTCCCCGACCCAATCCGCAGAGCGGGGTTTTGATAACATTCGCCGCGTCGTCAAGTACACTTTCCAGACCAAACCCTGAGTAACGCAGTATATCCACAGATGAAAATCAAATCCGTCAAAAGCCTGCTCTTCCCGCTGCTGATCTTGCTCGCGGGCGCAATCACCATGAACAAGCTGAGCGATATGCGCAAGGAGGTGCCCGCCCGCCCGGTCACCGGCAAGACTCGCGTGGTCAATGTCGAGCCTGTCGAACCAGCGACTATCAACGCCCGCATCACCGGTTGGGGGCGTCTCAACTCGGCGCGTCCGCTGACCCTGGTGAGCGAAGCCGACGGCACACTGCTGGCTGGTGAGGTGCCCTTTCAGCAGGGCCAGGGCTTCGCTGACGGCGCACTGCTATTGCGAGTCGACGATCGCCAGCAACGACTGGATTTAAACCGCAGCAAGAGCGACTTCATCAACGCCATGGCAACCATGATGCCGGATATCCAGCAACAGCACCCGAAGGAGTGGCAAACCTGGGATGCCTACTTCAAGCAACTGCGAGTGGATCGCCCGGTACCGACGATGCCGGTGGCAACGGTCGATCGCATCAAGCGCCTGCTGGCGAGGTATAACGTCTACCAGCTTTACTACACCATGCGCAGCGAGGAAATCGCGCTGGAAAAATACCGCATCCGGGCACCGTTCAAGGGCACTGTTGTGAGTGCCGACATGCGGGTGGGTGCAAACGTCAGAAGCGGCACCCGTCTGGGGGAGATACTGAGCTTGCAGCAGCTCGACCTGGAGGTTCAGCTACCTGCATCCGATCTGCCCTGGGTCAATCGTGACGGCGAGGTGACCCTGCGGTCCAGCCAATTCCCGGGCCAATGGCAGGGTCGCATAGACCGCATCGGCAGCACCGTCGACCAATCTACCCAGACGGTCACAGTTTACATAAGACTGGATGATGGGGAGGCGCCCTTCCCCCTGCTCGCCGGCCTGTTGTTCGAGGCAGACCTGGCAGGGATTGCGCTGGAGAATGCAAGCAGCGTCGCCACCCAAAACCTCTATGGTGAGAACATGGTTTACCTGTTGGACAAGGGCAAACTGGTAAAACGCAAGGTCACGGTGGCGCGGCGCGAGATCGACCGCGTGCTGGTGACCGGTGGCCTCGAACAAGGCGAACTGCTGGTCACCGACCTGCTGGAAGGGGTTGCTGAGGGTATGAAGGCGATTTCCCTCGATGAGTTTGCGCAGCAAGCGGAACAGCCCTGATGCGCCGGGTTATCACCTATTTCGTCCACAACCCGATTCTGACCAATGTCCTGATTCTGGTATTGCTGGGTGCGGGGGGCCTCAGCCTCACCGGTATGCGCGCCTCGTTTTTCCCGGAGCTGGACTCCGACACGGTCAATATCGAAGTCAGCTATCCCGGTGCGGCACCGGAAGAGATTGAAGAAGGGGTGGTGCTCAAGATCGAGGAAGAGCTGGAAGGCATCGATGGTATCGAGCGAGTCACCTCCGAGTCGCTGGAAAATTTCGCCAGCATCCGGGTGGAGGCGCTCAAGGGCACCGACATGGCGGAGCTGACCCAGGATGTCAAGAATGCCGTCGATCGCATCAACTCCCTGCCACTGGATGCAGAGCGACCCGTGGTCTACTACCGGAAATCGCGGGGCACTGTTTTCGATATCGCACTGTTTGGCGCCACCGATCTATACAACCTCAAACCCATGGCCGAAACCATGCGCGACGAGTTGCTGGTGTCTCCCGCCGTCAGCCAGGTGACCATTGATGGTATGCCGGAACTGGAAATATCGATAGATGTGGCGGAGCAGGACCTGAGGCGCCATGGCCTGCGGTTCGAGGATATCAGCCGGGCTGTCGCCGCGGCCAATATCAACCTGACTGGCGGCAAGTTGGAGACACTACAGGAAGAAATGCTGATCCGTGCCTGGGGTCGACGCTACCAGGCACAGGCGCTCGAGGACATCGTCGTCGGCGCCGACCCCGATGGGTCCATGGTTCACCTGGGGGATATCGCTAGAGTCATCGAGCGCTGGGCCGACACCCCGCAGCGCAGCTACTACAACGGCCATCCGGCTCTGATCCTGCGCCTGCAGAAAACCATTAGTGAAGATATCCTCGAAGTTGCCGAGGTGGGCAAGGCCATTGTCGAGCAATTCAACCGCGAGCATGAGCAGGTGCAGGCCGTCGTTCTTGGCGATTTCACCATTCCCCTCAAGCAACGCCTGGCAATTCTGTACAAAAACGGCCTGATCGGGCTGGGCCTGGTGGTAGTGTTGTTGGGGCTGTTTATGAACTTTCGGCTGGCCGCCTGGGTTTCCCTGGGCATTCCACTGTCCCTCGCCGGAATGTTCATCGTTATTGCCGCCGTTGGCATTACCATCAACGTAATCTCGCTGTTCGGCATGATCGTGGTCATCGGCATATTGGTAGATGATGCTATCGTGGTGGGAGAGAATATTTATTCCCGCTACGAGGCCGGCGATACGCCGGCCGATGCCGCGATCAACGGCACGATGGAGGTGATCAAGCCGGTCACGACCTCGGTTTTGACCACAGTGGTGGCTTTTACACCGTTCTTTTTTCTCGACGGGTTCATTGGCAAGTTTATCTGGCACATGGCGCTGGTGGTCATCGCGGCGCTGCTCTTTTCACTGATTGAAGCCTATTTGATTTTACCCGCCCACCTGGCACATTCGCGGGGCTTGCACCCCCATAGCCAGGACAGCGGATTCCGGCGGCGCCTCGATGCCGGGGTGCAGTTCCTGATTCAGCGCATGTATGCGCCCCTGCTGCGCACCGCAATCCGCTACAAAGCCATTACCCTGTGCCTTCCTGTCGCCCTGCTAATGGTCACCATCGGCCTGATACGAGGCGGCTTCATCGGTGTCACCCCTTTTCCCTTCATTGACGGCGACGAGATTCCCGTCAATCTCACCCTGGTGGCCGGCACCCAGGAGCGGGAAACCGACGCAATACTGCAGCGCATCGAGCGTGCGGCAGTAGAGCTCAACGCTCAACTGCGCGATGAGCGCAGTGACAAGCGGGATGTCATTATTGGTATCAAGCGTGATATCGGCAGTAATGATTTTGGTGATAGCGGCAGCCACGCCGGCAAACTGACACTCTTCCTGCTGGATGGCGAAACCCGTGACATGAACAGCTTCCTGGTAGGCAATCGCCTGCGGGAACAGGTGGGCCCGATCCACAATGCCCGCAACCTCACCTATGGCAGAACCGGATTTTTCGGTAAACCCGTGGCGGTGAGCCTGCTCGGCGACGACATGCAGCAGCTCGAACGCGCGCGTTCTCTGCTCATCGACGAACTCGAGGCCATCAGCGCCTTGCGCGATGTCACCGACTCGAATCAGCAGGGCCGGCGCGAGATCAGCCTGCAGTTGAAACCCCTCGCCCACGCCCTTGGGCTCAGCCTTCGGGATATCGCCGGGCAAGTGCGCCAGGGCTTCTTTGGGCTGGAAATACAGCGTATCCAGCGCGGTCGCGACGAGTTGCGCGTCTGGGTGCGCTATCGACCTGAAGATCGACTGGCCCTCGGGCAGCTTGACCGCATGCGCATAAGAACCCCGGATGGGGCATCCTACCCACTACAGGAATTGGCCAGTTATGAGATCGAACGCGGCATCACCAAGATCAACCACCTCGACAAAAAAAGGGAAATCCGCATAGAAGCCGATCTCGCGGATGTTACCCAGGACCTGCCGCCCATACTTGACAAGATACGCCAGGAAGTCATGCCCCGTGTCCTGGCCCAGGTCAATGGTGTACGGGTATCCTACGAGGGGCAGTCCCGGGATCAGCAAAAGACCAATAGCTCAATGCAGAAAACCTTTCCACTGGCGCTGCTGGCCATGTTCATCCTGCTGGTGCTGGTGTTTCGCTCCTGGGGCCAGGCGCTGCAGATATTCAGCCTCATTCCGCTGGCTATAGTGGGCGCGGTTTTCGGCCACGGTGTTCACGGTTTGCAGCTCAACACCCTGTCGATCTATGGCATTATCGCGCTATCGGGAATCATCGTGAATGACAGTGTGGTACTGATCGATAAGATTAACAGTAACCTGCGCCAGGGCCTGGAGCTGCAGGAATCGGTCTATCAGGCTGCCCTGGCGCGCTTTCGCCCGATCATACTGACCACGCTGACTACGGTGGTCGGCCTCGCCCCGCTAATTCTCGAGACCAGCCGCCAGGCCCAGTTTCTCATTCCCATGGCGGTGTCAGTTGCCTACGGGCTGTTGTTCGGCACCTTCCTGTTGCTGCTGGTATTGCCGGCACAGTACCTGCTGGCCAACCGCTTGCGGGTTTTCCTGAACAGTGCTCCCTGGCGCAACGAACACCCCGCGCCCCGGTCGGTGGAGCCTGCGGTAAAACAAGTCAGTGCAGAAAAGGGCGTTGCATGAACGATCACCTGGTGAGCCGGGTATTCAGCCACGCCTTTCGCCCCCTGTTCTTACTTGCCATCACCCACGGCCTCTTGTCGGTCGCCTGGTGGGGTGCGCTCTGGAGTGGCATGGTGTCGCTGCCCGGTACTGGAGCCGACCCCATGATCTGGCATGCCCACGAGATGATTTTCGGATTCAGTGCCGCCGCCATTGCCGGCTTCGCGCTTACTGCGGTCGCCAACTGGACCCGGCGCCCGCCCGTTTCCGGCCTGCCGCTGATCGTGCTTTGCAGTTTGTGGTTGTCTGCGCGACTACTGGCACCAACAGCTTCACCAGTGCTGCTGTTGCTAGCGGCCTGCGCCGATATCGGCTTCAACGCCCTGCTACTGGGGCTGATGTCCCGGGAGGTGATTGGCGGTGACAGCCGTCGCAACTACAAGCTACTGGCACTGCTGGCCCTGTTGGGGATTAGCAATGCTGTCTTCTACGCGGCGCTATGGCTCGATAAACCCTGGGCGCGGACAGCGGTGTGGGCCGGTCTGTGGGCAGTGGTGCTCACCGTTAACCTGATCGCCGGCCGGGTGATCCCGGCGTTCACAGGTAACTGGCTGGTAAAGCAGGGCAAACTACCAGCCAGCGGCAGGCGCCCGCCTCCGTTTGGTCGCATTGACCTCTGCGCCACCGTAGCCACGCTGCTGTTCGCCGCCCTGTTCCTGTGGCAGCCCGGGTCCATGGTCAGCGCGGGCGCTGGTTTTTTAGCAGCGCTCCTGCAACTGTGGCGCTGGAGCCGCTGGCAGTTCTTTCACACCTTGAGCAGCCCGATCGTCTGGGTCTTACATCTGGGTTTCCTTTGGCTCGTGCTCGGCCTGGCTTTGCTGGCCTGTGGTGTCGCCGGAATGATGCCCCTCGGGGCAGGTGCTCACGCACTCATGGTCGGCGCGGTCACCACCATGATCCTGGCAGTCGCAAGTCGCGCTGCACTAGGCCACACCAATCGCCCGCTGCAGGATAATGCCCTGACCACCGCCAGCTACGTCGGCATCAGCCTGGCGGCGCTGTTTCGCATCGCAGCGAGCATCAGCGATCAAGCCGACCCATGGATATTGCTAGCCACGGTTTCCTGGGTGATTTCGCTGGGCTTGTTTGCCCGGCGCTATACATCTATCCTGCTCGGACCGCCGGCACCTGCAATTCAACCTGAATAGAGGCCACCCTGCGCAACAATACGTGGGTTGAGTTCGAGCAGCGGCTTTGCGCGGCATTCAGTTCAAATCAATACCATAAGGAACAACAATGAAACCAGAAACCATTGCCCTGCATGCCGGATATGACGGCGACCCGGCGACCCATGCGGCCACCACGCCAATATACCAGACCACGTCTTACACCTTCGACAACACCCAGCACGGGGCTGATTTGTTCGATCTCAAGGTGCCGGGGAACATCTACTCGCGCATCATGAACCCAACGAATGCAGTGCTCGAAGCCCGCCTGACCGCGCTGGAAGGTGGTGTGGGCGCGCTGGCGATGGCCTCGGGTATGGCGGCGATTACCGCAGCCATCCAGACCATCTGTCGCAGCGGTGATAACATAGTTAGTACCAGCCAGCTGTACGGTGGCACCTACAACCTGTTCGCACACACCCTGCCAACACTGGGCATCGACGTACGCTTTGCCTCGTTCGACGACTATGCGGGGCTGGAAGCCCATATTGACAGCAGCACCAAAGCGCTGTTTTGTGAGTCTATCGGCAACCCGGCAGGCAATGTCGTCGACCTGGAAAAGCTGGCCAATATCGCTCACCGCAACGGCATCCCCCTGATCGTCGATAATACCGTTGCCACTCCCTATTTGTGCCGGGTATTCGATTTCGGCGCCGACATTGCCATTCACTCGCTGACCAAGTATATCGGCGGCCACGGCACGTCGATCGGCGGGATCGTGGTGGATTCGGGCAAGTTCGACTGGGCAAGCGAGGCCGAGCGCTTCCCCATGTTCAGCCAGCCAGACCCCTCCTATCACGGCGTCGTGTTCAACGAAGCGATGGGGCCAGCCGCTTTTATCGGCCGCTGCCGGGTGGTACCGCTGCGCAACTGCGGCGCCGCGCTGTCACCCATGAACGCGTTCCAGATTATGCAGGGCCTGGAAACACTGGCCCTGCGCATGGACAGGCACTGCGAGAATGCCAGCAAGGTCGCTGCATACCTGCAGCAACACCCCCAGGTGAGCTGGGTAAAGTACGCCGGCCTGGCAGACAGTGAATACCAGCCGCTGTGCCAGAAAATGCTCGCCGGCCGTGCGTCGGGCATACTCAGTTTCGGCATTGTCGGCGGGCAGCAAGCGGGAGCCAGGTTTATCGACGCGCTGCAACTGATCCTGCGACTGGTCAATATTGGCGATGCCAAATCCCTGGCCTGCCACCCGGCCTCCACCACCCACCGTCAACTCAGCCCCGAGGAGCTGGAATCGGCCGGGGTGTCCGAGGATCTGGTACGAATCTCAGTTGGCATAGAGCATATTGACGATATCATCGCCGATATTGCCCAGGCACTGGAAGCAGCGGGGGGCTAGGGATCTTGAGCCTGCTCCAGCCCGTTGCGGCTGGAGCGAATCAGCGACAGTTTCTCGCGCCGGGACAAGCGCTTGATCCGGGCTTCGCGCCGGCTGGCGCTGCTGCGATCGGCACTGGGTTCCAGGTAAGCCAGTTGCACCGGGGCGCGGCCACGAAAATAACGCGCCCCCCTGCGTCCGTTACAATGCTCACGCCAACGCCGGTCCATGTCCGTCGTAATACCGGTGTACAAGCTGCCATCGCTGGCAGTGATGATGTAGACCATCCATTCCAAAAGCGTTTTCCACCTGTCTACGATTAGCAAAAGCGGCAGGCCGCTGTTGTATCGACAAGTATATTCCAATAGCCAAATGATGCTGAGCGGGAGCAATCCAAAGCAGGGATTTAGTTACACGCTATGCTGCCTGGTTATCCTGTTCAGCAATGGTTTTAAAGAGCTTTTGTTTAGCCTCCTTGAGCCGTTTGGCCGATTCATTATCAGTGATTGCATGCGCGATTGCATGCAGTTGTTTCAGGGTGACTCCTCGCTTCAGATACTGGCTGGGCTCCCGTTCAGTATCATCTCCTATTGGACAAGGCTTCGGCTTCCGTGATGCTGCGTTTTACAGTTACTTTACCCGCACATTGATTTGAATCACTAAGCCGCAAAATAAATATGGTTTAATGGGTCTGCAAGGTCAGGATTGCCAGTAGTAAAAAAGGGAGAATCTACACTGGGCAAACTTGATACTTTTGTGAGTTCTGGAGGCGCGGATATAAAAATTCCAACGTTAGTTCCGGTTGCCATTGCGAGCATAACTTATCAATGCGCTACATCAGTGCAGGCGACTTATAAAGCGCTAAATGGATCATATGCCGGCATGAGAAGTTGAAGCAGCTAAGGAGGCCAATTATGTATTTATGGCGCGGCGCTGCAGTCCTTTTTGGGATATTACTGGTCATGGCATGCAGTCACCCACTGGAGATCAAGGGTGAGGGTGACATCCTGTCTGCAAGCGGAACGCGCAATTGCTATCTGGAGAATTTCCAGGCTGGCGCGGAAAGCTGTTCGAAAAACCTTGTTGTCGGTGAGTATCGGGAGACTTACTACGCCGTGCCCCGCGATGGCTGGGAATTTATCTCGTGGGAGCATTGTTTTGATGATGGCTCAGTGGCTGATCAATGCCGCTTTGACTATGACCAAAGTGTAGTAAAGCAATTCTGGGGAGAAACCGCAGCACCGCTGGTGGCCGTGTTTCAGCAACATACCCCACCTCCAAAACCCGTTGCCATGTACAGCTATGCCCTTGATGAAGACGGCTTGCTAATTAATCCGTTGCCGCTTGAGGGTGCCCGGCTTGAGCGCAAAGCGGTTTATTTTACCTTCACGGGAAACTACGAGCTGGTCAAATTCTGGTGTTGCAAGGTGCCGGATGGCCAAGAAGCCCATAACGAACCGGTGGAAGATCGGGTGCCTCCCTTTTGTTTCGCGTCGATCTTGGCGCGCTGCCCGATGACGCAGGCTTGCCCCGTGAGCTGTATGCCGATCTGTTTACCAACGCCACCGATTACAGTGGGCACGCCGCCAACTGGACGTTGGCAGGCCTCAGTTCTTCCCCGACAATATTTAATGACGGCGGAACGCATACCGTCGATTACACCATCCAGGGAGGCGTCGAGGTTGGCAATGCGACCGTTAATTTGGTTGATGGGGCGGTGCTTAAGGCAGGTGTTGTCAAAAATGGTGGAAGCTTACAGATATTTGGGGGAGAGGTTTACGGGGGAATTTATAATTGGTTTGGTGACCTGAGTATTTATGGTGGTGACGTACCAGGGAGCATTATTAACGGAGACGCCTCTTTGAGCATCTACGGTGGATCGGTTGGCTGGATTGAGGCGTGGACGACCCCTCCCTCCGGCCGAACTTCTATCCATGGCGGCACGGTGGGCGGTATTCTGGGTACCGGGCAAAATATCAGGATTACTGGCGGTACCGTCGGTACAATTTTCGCCGAAGGCGATAGGACCCTTGTCAGACTGGAAATATCGGGTGGAAAGCTGATCGGCGATATATTGATTGCCAATATAGTCAGCGAGATTACCGGGGGAGAATTTCTGGCAAGCATCCGCACTAAGCAGCAAGGGCTCTACGAAGTAAAAGGTGGCGCCTTTAGCGAACCGTTTGTTTATTATGACGAACCTGCGCCCCTGCCATTTTTCATTTTCTATGGTGATTTGCAGCTGACCGACCCGGTGCGCCGGGGTCCGGAGTATGAATACCAATCCGAAATTACGGGTACACTCTCTGATGGAAGCCATTTATCCGAAGAAGTAACCTGCGTTCCGTGGTCCGGCACGGATGATCCATTCTGTCAGGGGGTAGAGATTGTTAGCAACTAGACATAATGGCCCACCTCCACTTGGGGTGGGCCATTATGTCTAGGCGGGTTGTGTTCTCATTGCCACCTCATCCATATCCGGGGCGACAGATATGGCGGCTAGGGATAAATATTAATCCAGGCCCCCGGGCACGGATCGTCATCTGACCCTTCACCATAGCAACCGGCAGTGATTGTTTGCGACAGCTCGGTGCCGTCGAGCAGCGTGCCAACAATGCTAAAATCGGCGCCACCCAGCCCATACCCTAATACGGTTAGTTTTAGGTCGCCGTAAAAATCAAGCGTATTTTCAGGGACAAGCGTAAAGCCCGCGTTAAACTTGCCTCCCTTGATGCTCAAATGGCCCAGGCCATGGCAGACTTCGCCAATTCTTATTTCTCCATTAAACGTGCCGCCAGTGACATCAATGGAGCCACACCCAAAATCCATGGTGCCAATTGTGCCCCCGGATATCGCGATATTGGTGTACTCAGTTCGGATCGAGCCAACGCTACCGCCACTGATAATGCCGGGGCCGCTACTGTAGCCATAGATACTGCCTACCATACCGCCTTGAATATCAAAATTAACGACGGTTCCGGGCCCGTTATTGGCAGAAAAATCAGACGATAATGAAGCCAGCTTGCCACCGTAAACATTCACTCGGGACGTAGAGTGAAGATCTCCGTCCTGGCTTCCCAGTAAGTCGATTCCGCTCTCCAGATTAGACCCCGCAAGCAGATTAAGGGTCGTAGTGTTTTTTGTCTCAACCGGGACCTCAATGGTGTAATCAATAATATGTACAGCGCCGTCGTCAAAGACGATCGGTGATGTGGGCGGTGGTTGGAGAGTCCAGTAGGCATAGCGTCCGGCGAAATCGTCGTTGCTGTCGAAAAGGTCGGCGTACAGTTCACGTGGCAAACCGCCATCATCCTGCAACGCGCCCGTATCCACTCGCAATACAAACGGGGCTGTTACATCGGCTACTCTGGGCATATGGGGTTCGTCCGCGTCGGCAACTTTGCAACACCAGAAATTGACTTTGCTGTATTCCCCGGTAAAGCTGAAGTACGCGGATCTGCGCTGAAGATGCGCGCCCTCCAGTGGCTGAGGGTTGAGCAGGCCACCGGCGGGATCTAAAGCATAGCTGAACAGTGCCACAGGCTCGGGGGGTGGCGGTGCGGTTTTTACAAACACGGCAAGCAGTGACGGCACGGTTTGTCCCCAGCCAATTTTTACCGCATCGGCGGGCATATCGAATGCGCACTCATTACCGGTGTCAGCACAGTGACTGTAGTTCAACCATTGCTCAAACTTCCAACCTTCTCTCGGCTCGGCGAAGTAGGTCTCGACATATTCTTGTACCACCAGGTTTTTGCTACAGCTTTCTGCGCCGGCCAGGTAGTCTTCGTAATAGCAATTGCGCGTGCCGGTGGCCGACAGCACATCGCCTTCGCCGACAATTTCGATGGGATGACTGCAGCCGTAAACCAAGCCGAGAATTGTTGCCAGCGCAATAGCCTTGAGAGACTTCATTGTTCCTCGCGCGCATGGCGCGGCGATTAACCAATCGAGCCAGCCATGGTCTGCAGCAAAAAGTGGATCTAAGCTGCACATCATGAGCTTTTTAGGTCCATTTAGCATTGATTTTTATCAATATTGCGTGAAACAGCACGGGCGGAGCGGATTGTGCATCGTTAGCGGTCTGCTGGTGTTTAACGTTCGCGCCCGCTTCAAGCCGTCAGTTCCTTTTCGGTCCTGGCGATGGAGTGTTACCTTCATGCCCTAAAAAAGCGGTACTTCCTCGACCGCACCAGGCGTTTCAGCTTTAATGCGTTTACAGCAGAGCCTACTAGGCCCATGAGCGAAACTGCTAAACACGTTTATAGCGATCTATCCCGGGTGCTACCTGGCGACATGGTCAGCTGCAATCTGTTGCGGCGACTGGCGATGGCAACTGACGCCAGTTTTTATCGCCTGGTGCCCGAAATTGTCGTCGAGGTGCAGGCGGTACTGGCGGTGACACGACAACACCGGGTTGCGGTAAGTCGCTGCACGCCGGGCTAAGACTGCCATTAACCCTGAAAACAGGGTATACTACGCGACCCTATTTTGCCGCTACTACCTGTCCTTGCCTAGCTCACGTCTAGCCCACCGCGTCAGATCGTAGCGCCCCACGAGGCGCAAGCATGCCCACCACGACCGACAACGGACCTTTCACTGAGCTTGGTGTAGCGGACACCCTGGCCAAAACCCTGGCCAAACTGGGCTACGAAACCCCCTCCCCGATTCAGGCACAAACCATTCCCCTGTTATTGCAGGGGCGCGACCTGATCGGCCAGGCCCAGACCGGAACTGGCAAAACAGCGGCCTTCGCGCTGCCCATACTCAGCCGCATGAAGGCGGGCTCGCGGGCACCCCAGGCGCTGGTGATCTGCCCCACCCGGGAACTGGCAATCCAGGTTGCCGAGGCGTTCCAAAGTTACGCCCGCAGTTTAAAGGGCTTTCATGTGTTACCGGTTTATGGCGGCCAGGATATGTCGACCCAACTCCGGCAGCTGAAACGCGGGGTTGACGTTGTGGTTGGCACGCCGGGACGACTGCTGGATCATTTGAAGCGCGGCACCCTGGACCTGTCCACGATCAGGACGGTGGTGCTGGACGAGGCCGATGAAATGCTCCGCATGGGATTTATCGAAGACGTTGAAGCCATCCTCTCCCATGCCGGCGGTGACCAGCAGACCGTGCTGTTTTCTGCGACCCTGCCAGAGCCGATACGCCGGGTCGCCCAGCGTTTCCTAAAAGACCCTGCCCACGTCAAAATCGAAGCCAAAACGGCCACCGTCGATACCATCGACCAGCACTACTGGCTGGTCAACAATAACAACCAGAAACTGGATGCCCTGACCCAGCTACTGGAGGCTGAAGAGTTTGACGGCGTGATTATTTTCACCCGCACCCGGGGCACCACTGTTGAACTGGCCGAAAAGATCAGCGCCCGCGGCTATGCCTGCAGTGCCATCAATGGAGACATGAGCCAGTCAGCCCGGGAACAAACCATCAATCGCCTGAAAAAAGGCAAGATCGATATTCTGGTGGCAACAGACGTTGCAGCCCGTGGCCTCGATGTCGATCGTGTCAGCCTGGTTATCAACTACGATATTCCCCACGATCCGGAGTCGTATATTCATCGCATTGGTCGCACCGGGCGCGCCGGGCGCGATGGCCGCGCGGTGCTTTTTGTAACTTCCCGGGAGCAACGCCTGCTGCGTGCCATCGAGCGAGCGACCAACCGCAAGATACAAGCCTTGCGGTTGCCCACCGCGGAAGAGATCATCGACCAGCGGCGACAGCGGTTCAAGGCGTCAATCCTGGAAGTACTGACGACGCGGCCGGCACCGATTTTCGCCCAGTTGGTGAAGGAACTGTGCGATGAAAGCGGCGAGTCCCCTGCTGCTGTAGCAGCCGCCATGGCTGAATTGCTGCAAAAGGATCGACCCCTTGACGCGCCGGCTGCGGCGGCGAACAAGCGACGCGCCTCCACTGAGGATTCCCGGCCCGCAGAGCGTGACAGGAAACGCGACGGCGAGACGCCCCGCGAAGGCAAGAGCAGACGCAACGAAAGCCGTGACAACGTACCCATGGAGACCTATCGCATCGAGGTTGGCCACGCCCACGAAGTTACCCCGGGCAATATCGTCGGCGCAATTGCCAATGAAATCGATATCGACAGCCAGTATATCGGCGCCATTAACATTTTTGACCAGTTCAGCACGGTAGAGCTACCTAGCGGCATGCCCGCTGAAATATTTCAACACCTACGCCGGGTACGGGTGCGAAGTCGCCAGCTTAATTTGAGCCTCGTCGATCACAAATCCGCGCCCCCACCTGCTGGTGGCAAGCCCGGCAGCCAGCAGAAAAACGGCGGCAAGGTCGGTCATGGCAAGGCCACATCAAAGGGCGGCAAAGCCGGCAAGGTAAAGACCCGGCAGTGAAGATGTGGGTAGACGCCGACGCTTGCCCCAAGGTGATCAAGGAAATTTTGTACCGGGCCGCACAGCGGGTGCAAATACCCCTCACTCTGGTGGCGAACCACACGCTGCAGGTACCCCGCTCACCGCTGATCCGGTCGCTGCAAGTGGCGGCAGGCTTCGACGTTGCCGACAATTTCCTGGTGCAGCATTGCTGCGCTGGCGATCTCGTCGTGACTGCAGATATACCCCTCGCCGCGGAGTTGGTCGCCAAGGGTATTGTCGCCATCAACCCCAGGGGCGAGCAGTACACCACAGAAAACATCAAGCAGCGACTGGCGATGCGCGATTTCATGCAGCAGATGCGCGATAGCGGGCAGGCCAGCGGTGGCCCGCCGCCCCTGGACAACACCGACCGACAGGCTTTCGCCAATACCCTGGACCGGTTGCTGGCGAAGCGCCTGCAGCGAAAATTCAACGCCGCTCCCTGAAAGGGTTGAAATACATCGGTAAGCCCTGGACAATAACGCTCTGCGTTCAAATATTCGCCACCGCAGTGAAGGAGAATCTTTAATGCCTCGCATTATCCTCGCGCTCATCATACTGACCCCCGGGCTGGCACTTGGCTATATTGGCCCCGGCACTGGCCTGGGAGCCATAGCTGCCTTCTTCGCCCTGATAGCCGGGGTCGTCCTGGCAATTTTTGGTTTCCTCTGGTACCCACTCAAGCGCTTGCTGAAAAAGGGCGACGCTACGGCGGCACAGGAAAACCCGCAGGCGGCTGCCGACTCAGTTGAAGATAACGGCGTGCGCACAGCCGTGCAGGCCGACAAACAAACGCCGTGAGTGCCTATCTAGTCGGGCTCGCGAGCGTAGCGCTGTTTGCGCTGCTACTGCGGGTTGGTGGCCTGGTCGTCGTGTCCCGCCGCATCATAGCCGAGACCACTGCCGCAACGTCGGTAATGCGCGATTCAACCCTGCCTGACGAGATCAAGGAAAAGCAATTGCAAAGCGGCTCCATCGCCGTTTTCAAGGGCTTTTTCCGCCTGCTGCTGGTGGTTGGTATCGCCTTGATAATTCCTGCGCTGTGCGTACTGGGACTGGAATGGCTGGGCATGGTTGATGCCCAATCAGTCGCTGACGCTATGCTCTCCTGGCATTTCCTGCTGTTAGCTGCCGTACTGTCTTGCGTGTTCTTTTTGCGCCCCGGCAACCGCAAGCCGAGTAATGTTTAAAAGCAACTACTCCCACGCCAACAAAATCCTTCATCGCTTCGCCTTTGCATCGCAGCGTGCGCAGATTGTTTTAGCGGACATGGAGGACGATCTCTACAAGTCCAGGCTTGAGGGCGTCGCAATCGACGAACCGGTGTTTATAACCGGCCTTCCCCGAGCCGGCACAACCACCCTGCTAGATCTCTACGCCCGCTCGGGTGCCTTTGCCGCCCACAGTTACCGCCAAATGCCTTTTGTGCATACACCGTTGCTATGGAACGCGTTCGCGCGGCGCATGGCGGGCAATGAGGCACCCCAAGAGCGCTCCCACGGAGACGGCATTCTGATCGATGTGGACAGCAACGAGGCACTTGAGGAGATGCTGTGGCTGGCTTTCTGGAAAAAACGCTATCGCTACAGAATGATAGAAGTCTGGCCGGAGCAAGCAAAGCCGGAATTTGATGCCTACCTCAGGCAGCACCTGAGAAAAATTATCGCCCTGTCATCACCCTGCATGCGCTATGTCTCCAAGAACAACCTCAACATATCAAGGCTGCCCTACCTGCGCCGCTTGTTCCCTGATGCCCATCTAGTCGTTCCATTTCGACAGCCATTGCAGCAGGCTACCTCGCTACTCAATCAACACCTGAACTTTCTCGAGCGACACCGGGAGGATAAATTCGCCCGGGATTATATGGCGGCACTGGGGCATTTCGATTTTGGAGAGAACCTCAAGCCCGTCAACTTTGACGGCTGGTTCGAGCACACCACATACGCCCCGGGCACAATCAATTTCTGGCTCAGCTATTGGAGCCATGCTTACGGCTACATTATGAAGAATGCACCGGCCACCGGCGCCCTGCTGCTTGCCTACGACCGACTTTGTGCGGACCCTGCACCGGCGCTGGAACGCCTGTCGAGAGCTACCAGCATCAACCCCGAAAACGATCTGCACAAATTGGCCACTGACATCAGGCAGCCAAAGGACAAGCAGGAACAGCGCGAGAACTGCGACCGTCACCTGCTCGAGGAGTGTGAGTCGCTCTACCGGCAATTGCTCACAACGGCCCCACTGTAGCCGGAGCCATCAGACCAGGCGGCTAACGCAACCGAGCTCGCAGACAAATCTACGGTGGAAGCAAGGCTGCCTCTCAACCGGACTTGCTGCAAGCCCAGCCCGCGACATCGGCCTCACTGTAGGGATAGCGGCTTCCCTCCAGCACCTCGGCGACCAGGCCCTCGTCGTATGGCTCGTGAAACCACTCCCACACCGTATTGCCCTGCCGATCGATTTCAAACACGCGCCCGGCTATCGCCTCGGTGATCAAGCGATTACCGTTGTCGAGCAACTGGTGCTTGCCGCCTGTGCTGGTGTAAAAAAACTGGTCGTTACGGCGCGGGTAAATGACTTCGGTAACACCACTGGCGGGTTCGACCGCGATCATGCGGCTACCGCCCAGGTAGCGACCTTTCAGTGTGGAATCGGTATCGGCGCGGTTGTCGAAAATAACGATCCGACCGTCGGGCTCGAAATCCGGGTCGTGCTGCAACAGCATATCGTCATCCTTGATCCACTTCATCTCGCCCTCCTGGTTCAGTACGAAGACAGCACTCATGTGCTTCATCGACACCACCAGGTCACCCGCATCGAAAGACGGGAAAACCCCTGCCAATTCCGTGCTCAGCTCCTCGACATCGTTCAGGTGTGTAACATCGCCACTGTAATGTCGTGTCTTCCAAAACTGGTCTTCCGCACCCGCATCATAAATGCTTTCGAGCAAACTGATTTCTTTCAGTATCTCACCCGCCGGCGATACCAGTACCGCTGTCTCCTCAACGAACGGGGTCTCCAGGCCGGGGAATAACGACTTACGCTCGTCGCCCTCGGTGACCCAGGTTTGCCCGGACACCCAGAAGTTGCCGTCTTCGTTGCGACTGATGGAATGATGGGTGCGGTACGGCAGCTTCCACAAGATCTCGCCGCAGGAATCCATTCTCACCAGGCCAAGGTACTCGATATTGAACAGCAGGTCGCCATTGGGAAACAGGTAGGCGCCGTGAATATAGTTTTCCGCAAAGTTCTTGCTACCCTTTGCTAGATCGTCGTGGGGAGACTCGGGATAGATTGTCACCGGGTTAATATCCCATTTGTGCAGAACGTTACCCTGCTGATCAATAACCCTGATGCCGTTCAACCAGTCGTGATCACTCCACGCCGACGAGATCATGGTCACTCCCGGGGACACTTTTTCCGGCTCATGCACGAGGACGCCCACCTTGTCGTACTTGAGCGGATAGATGTAATGGGGTCTGCTCCCACTGAAGGGTGAAACCGCACTGAGATAACTAAAACCGTCGCGGACAATGGGTGCGGGAAACAGGTTATAGCGATAGGAGACCATCCCATACAAAACGGCGAGGAAAATTACCGAAAAGCCAAACAATATCTGCGGGAAATAGCGAAAGAGAGCCATGTTGAAAAATCCGGGATTTATGCGCGAAAAGAAACAGTGCCAGCAAATTGGCACTGTATAACGGATGATAGTTTACATGGAGTTGATCAGTACATTAAGTCAAATGCACTCGCGCTGAAAGGCAGCGTCAAATACTGTGCCCATCCGCCAGCGACTCCAGCTGCTCCTGCATTTGCAGCCACTGTGCTTCACATTCCTCGAGCTGGCCCTGCAATTGTCCTCGTTGTTGCAGGGCATTCTGCAGGTTCTCCTTGTTTTCCTGCAGGTAGATATCAGGATCCGCCAGGCTTTTTTCAAACTTGCCCAAACGCTGGTGCAGGGCTTCCATCTCTCGCTCTACCACTTTGACTTTCTTGCGCAGGGGTGCAAGCTGCTGGCGTTGCCGCGCAGCCAGCTGGCGCTGGGCTTTCTTGTCCTGCCTGTCTTCGCCGGGCGGGGTCGGGGGCGATTGGTCGGGACGCTGATGGGCCTTGAGCCAGCTTTGGTAGTCTGCCAGGGTTCCGGCAAAGGGCTGCACCCGCCTGTCTGCCACCAGGTAAAATTCATCCACAGCGTTGCGCAGTAGGTGCCGATCATGGGAGATCACCACCAGCGCACCGGCGTAACCCTGCAGCGCCATTTCCAGCGCATGCCGCATCTCAAGATCCAGATGATTGGTGGGCTCGTCCAGCAGCAATAGATTGGGCTTCTGCCAGACGATTATCGCCAGCGCCAGGCGGGCTTTTTCCCCGCCCGAAAAGGGTGCAATAGGCTCCAGCGCCTTGTCACCATGGAAATTAAAACCACCCAGGAAATTGCGTATCTCCTGTTCACTGGCATGGGGTGACAGCCGCTGGATATGCAGGGCGGCGCTGGCAGCCAGGTCCAGCGCCTCCAGCTGGTGCTGGGCGAAATAACCCACAGCCAGGTGCTCGCCGCACACCCGGTGACCGCCGATCAGGGGCAGGTCACCGACCAGGCTCTTGACCAGGGTCGACTTTCCGGCGCCATTGGGCCCGAGCAGGCCAATTCGCGACCCGGGCTGCAAGCCAACCTCAACCTGCTGCAGTATGGTCTCGCCGCGGTATCCGAGGGAGGCCTCCGACAGCTGGATCAGGGGTGTCGAGTTTTTTTCTGCTTCGCGAAAGGCGAACTTGAAGGGTGAGTCGATGTGAGCCGGCGCGATCAGCTCCATTCGCTCAAGCTCCTTAAGGCGACTCTGGGCCTGCTTCGCCTTGGTTGCCTTCGCGCGAAACCGGCTCACAAACTGCTGGATTTCCGCAACCCGACGCTGCTGCTTTTCATAACCCGCCTGTTGCTGAGCCAGCCGTTGGGCCTTCTGGGTTTCGTAAGCGCTATAATTGCCGCGGTAGGTTTGCAGTCGCTGCTGCTCGACGCAGACGATTTCATCGGCAATGCTATCGAGGAAATCACGGTCGTGGGAAATCAGCAGCAGGGTGCCGGGGTACGCTTTCAACCATTGTTCCAGCCACAGGGTCGCGTCGAGGTCGAGGTGGTTGGTCGGTTCATCGAGCAGCAGCAGGTCAGAGGGGCACATCAGCGCTTGTGCCAGGTTGAGCCGGATGCGCCAACCTCCGGAAAAGCTGCTCACCGGCCTGCTGATTTGCCCAGCGGTGAAGCCCAGCCCATGCAGTAGTTGCTCGGCCCGGTTATTGGCGTTGTAGCCGTCCAGCGCTTCCAGCTCAGCGTAAAGTGCCGCCAGTTGCTCGTGCCTTTCACTGGCCTCAAGCTTTGCTATAGCAGCTTCAACCCGGCGCAGCCCGGCATCCCCATCAACCACATAGTCAAGCGCCGAGCGCTCGCTGGTCGCCACTTCCTGGGCCATGTGGGCCAGACGCCAGGCCGCGGGGATATTCATTTCTCCGCCATCGACCTGCAACTGCCCCATCAACAGCGCGAACAGGCTGGATTTGCCACAGCCGTTGGCGCCAATCAGTCCAATCCGACGACCGGGGTGAACGGTGAGGCTGGCTCCTTCGAGGAGACGCTGGGTTCCGCGCTGTAAAACAATGTTCCGGAGAGTAATCATCGGGGGCTGATTATATCCCAAGCAGACGCCAATTTTGGGCTTTCAACGTGTTGGCCTTTGGTATTAGCATAAGGTCGGCCGAGGCTGCAATCAGCCCCTGAACCACACAACCCCGGGAGACGTCATGGTTCCCCACCCGCCGGAACAACCACCGTTCAGCTACGACCTGGAACAGGAGCGCGCCGCACTGCGGCAAACCAAGGCGTTGCGAGCCATACCCGAGCGCAGCAGAAAAACCCTGTTAGCTGCCACCTGGAACCTCACCAATTTCGGCGTGCAAGCGCGCAGCGATGACGATCTGGCGCTGATGGCGGAAATTATCAGTTGGTTCGACCTGGTAGCCATCCAGGAAATTGCCGACTCCCTCGACCAACTGCGCCAGTTGCTCACCCATCTGCCCGCATCGTACCGCATCATCCTGTCCGACATCGGCGGCAATGACGAGCGCGCCGGCTTCATCTACCACAGCCGCAAGCTCAAACGCCTGGAACTTGCGGCGGAGGTGGCCGTCCCACCTTCAGACCAGCGCTATATTCGCATGCGAGGCGTATCCGGGACGTTCAGGGGTTTCGACCGCAACCCCTATGCGGTGGCCTTTCGCGCCGGGTCGCTGGAATTCACCGCGGTATCGGTGCATCTTTATTTCGGCAGCCATAGCTGGTACGACGAAGACCGCAGGGCACTCGAAGCCTATGCCCTGGCGCGCTGGGCAGACCAGCGTCACAAAGCTGCTGGCGCCTATTCGCAGAACATTCTGGTGTTGGGGGATCTGAATTTGCCCATCCGGGACGCCTCCAGCAACGTTTTCAAGGCACTCAAAACCAAGCGGCTTATCCTCCCCCGCCATTCGACGTATATCGGCAGCAACCTTGCGGGTGACAAGGATTACGACCAGGTGGCGTTTCATGCCGGCGGGTTGCAACAGGCCTACCGCGGTCACTCCGGTGTATTCGACTTCGACCGCGATCCGTTTTTTGCCGCTGCCTGGGCAGTCGGTCGCGAGTATTTCAACACAACCCTGAAATACCATATAGCCGATCACAGGCCGCTATGGGCTGAATTCGATATCGATATCACCGGTGCAGGCGACTAATGGGATAAGCACTTGCAGGGCCCAGGCGTAGTATTGCGGAATGACAATGGTCCCAGCCTATCCCTGTCATTCACCCACAGGTTGCACCAAAACCCATGGCTTGACGACCACTGACCAGACTTGCGCGTCAGCATCCAGCCACTGCATGGCCTGCTCATCTGACACCGCCACCACCTGGTTTGTTGCCATCCAGCCCATAACGGCAGCCTTGTTATCGCGTGCAATCTCGCTGGCGACCTGCAGCAAATCGAGCCCGGGCGCTACTGCAACCGTGACCCCCCGGGCAAAAAAACGCTGCAGGTCGCGCCAGGCAATTCGCGCGGTTTCCTGATTCAGCTCGAGCGCCAAAGGCGTGTAATCACTATCCGGTTCAATCATGGGCATATTCTATTCGAATAGATCAATAGTTTCCCGAAAAATACCAGGCCGCTTGATCCAGCATGGCAAAAAACGCCTGCGGATACAGTATAGTAATCGCGAGTTTTCAGTGCAGGCCGTGCCCCTATGATTGCAGCGTCAGACACCAGCAAACAGGATATTTCTCTAGCCCTGGTGGGATCCGGCGGTGCCGGCGTGGTGGCCGCCGGCGAGCTGCTACTGGAATTGGCCTCGCGCTCGGGCTATTTCGGCTTGATGCGCAAAGCTTACGGCCCGCAGATTCGCGGCGGCGAGTCGGCCGCATTGCTGCGTCTTGGTACGCAACCCGTTTATTGTATGGACGACAACTTCGATCTGCTGCTGGCGCTGGACTGGCAAAATACCGAGCGCTTCGCCGCTGAAATTCCATTGGCTGCTACCAGCCTGATCATTGCCGATCCCGCCGCTGGCGAAATACCCCCGATGATTGGTGCGAGCGGCGCTTGCGTGGAATATACGGAATTGGCCGCCATCGCTGGAGAAACTCCAGGAGGACGCGCCAACATGGTCGCCCTGGGCATGCTGGCGGGCTGGCTCGGATTAGATGGTGAAACAGCCCGGGAATGTATCGCAGCCGCATTCTGCGATAAAGGCGACGCGGTGGTGACAAGCTCCAGCGCCTGCTTTGTACGCGGCTTCGGCACCGGCATCAGCGGCGCAGCGCCGCCCCGGCTAGCGCCCGTGGCCAGTCCGCGCTGGCAACTCAGTGGCAACGAGGCATGCGGGCTGGGCGTGCTGCGCGGAGGCGTCCGCTTTGCCGCCGCCTATCCAATAACGCCCGCCAGCGATATGCTGGAGTGGCTGGCGCCGCGCCTCGAGCAACTGGGGGGCAGCTTGCTGCAGGCAGAGGATGAACTGGCTTCTATCAATATGATTATTGGCGCATCCTATGGCGGCGTTCCCGCTATGACGGCCACATCAGGACCAGGCCTGGCCCTGATGCTGGAGGGATTTGGCCTCGCAATCGCATCAGAAACACCGGTTGTGATCGTTAACGTCATGCGTGGCGGCCCCTCCACCGGCATACCAACCAAATCGGAGCAGACCGATCTCAACATTGCCCTGTACGGCATGCACGGAGACGCCCCACATCTTGTGCTGGCGGCGCTGGACACCGGTGACTGCATATTCACCAGCGAATGGGCTGTACGCCTGGCAGAAGCCCTGCAGGCCAGTGCCATTGTGCTGTCGGACCAGAGCCTTGCCCAGTCCCGCGCACTGGTCCCCGAACCCACAAGCCCTGGCTTCGCGCTACCCCCCCGCAAACGGGCAGCGCCGGCTGATGCGCCATACCTGCGCTACGCGATCACCGAGGATGGCGTGTCACCCATGTCGATTCCAGGCGATGCGCAAACCATGTATACCGCCGACGGCCTCGAGCACAGCCCCAGCGGTAAGCCCTCCAGCGCGTTTGCCGATCACAGTGCCCAGTTGGACAAACGCCAGCGCAAACTGGAGCAGTTCGACTACGGTGAGCACTGGGCGGAGACCAGCGGTGCTGGCGACACCGCAATTATCTGTTGGGGCTCCACTACCGGCGCTGCGCGGGAAGCCCAGCAGCGTTTACGGCGGGCAGGCGTCGACGTGCGCCTGATTGCAATGCGCCTGCTATTGCCCGCCTGCAGCGTGAAGATGGATGACGCATTGCGCGGCGTCAAGCGAGCCCTGGTGGTCGAGCAGAGCCATACCAGGCAGTTTCTGCACTATCTGCGCGCCCATTTCGATATTGATGCGCAGATGGCATGCCTGGCCAAGCCGGGGCCGTTGTCGATAAGCCCGGCTGAAATTGTCGAACGAATCAACAACTGGAGGCAGGATCAATGAACCCGGCCAAAATTGCCAACAGGGTAAAACCCAAGCAGTACAAGTCGGACATCAAGCCGGTTTGGTGTCCCGGCTGCGGGCATTTTGCCGTGCTCAATGCCATTACCAAAGCACTGGCACACCTGGCCCTTGCCAACGAGGACGTTGCCCTGTTGTCGGGCATTGGCTGCTCATCCCGGGTACCCGCGTATACCCGTGTCTACGGATTTCACGGCATTCACGGGCGCGCGCTGGCCCTGGCCTCGGGGCTGAAGGCAGCGCGCCCAGAACTCACCGTATTGGTGGCGGGTGGTGACGGCGATGGTCTTTCGATTGGAGGCAACCATTTTATTCATGCCTGTCGGCGCAATATGGATATGACCTATATCATCATGGACAACGAGGTCTACGGCATGACCAAAGGGCAGGCTTCCCCCACTACCGCCCCCGACTGGACCATGAGCAAACTGACGCCTCATGGAACCGGACTGCGCCCCTTCCAGCCCGCCGCCCTGGCCCTGGCCGCGGGCGCGTCGTTTATTGCCCGGGGTTTCACCGGCGACCCCAACGGCCTCGCGCAAATGCTGGTCAAAGCAATCCAGCACAAGGGGTTTTCGGTGATACAGGCCCTCAGCCCCTGCCCTACCTTTCGCCCGGAACATATGGACTGGAAACACCAGATCCGGGAGTTTTCCGAGCCCTGTACTGACGACCCCATAACCGCCGCCCAGCGCATCCAGGCAGACGATGGCCAGAGCACAGGCATCCTGCTGCAGCGCGCGCTTCCCGTCTGGCAGCCGTTTCACCAGGACGCTCCGCTGCCGGAACCGGCGGCTTGCCTGAAAAGCTTTGAACAGGAGTTTGCCGTATGAACCTGCAACAAGCCCTTGAAGATATGAATACCTTTTTCGCCTATTCCATCACCCTGGAGGAAGAGGCCGCCGAGCGCTACGATGAGCTGGCCGATGCCCTGGAAATACATAACAACCCGAAGGTCGCCCGGGCATTTCGCACACTGGCCGAGTTCGGCCGCAAACACGCGGAAGAGATCATTGCACTGGCAGCTGGCCGCGACCTACCCAATATTTCGCCCTGGGAGTTCGAATGGGACGACCCCGAGAGCCCGGAAACTGCGGGCATGGACGCGGTGCATTACCTGATGAATACCGCCCACGCCCTGGACATCGCACTCGCCAATGAGTTGCGTGCCCACGCTTTTTACCATCGTGTCAGCGAGGCGACACGGGATGCGGAGATCAAGCGAATAGCCGCTGATTTTGCGCTCGAGGAAAAGGAACACGTCGCACTGCTGCGGCAGTGGATCGATGAGTGCCCGGACTCCACCGAGGACTGGCGCCTCGATCCCGACCCTGCCAACCTACCGGAGTAGTCAACGCAGGCCCAGCGCTCATAGCGATCCCGCTGGCAAGCTCTGCGCCCGGGCCATGGCACAAGCCCGATCTGGGCTACTGGAAGGGCCCACCGCCTTGCGCCTCTCCCGCTCCACGAGGTACATAATGGCCATCAGCAGCCAAGCCTGGTGGCCACTGGTGAGTTGAAGGCTGGGATGCGCCAGCAATTCGCTCACCTCCTCCCCAATCTCGCTTTCAAGCAAGTTTACCGGATACCTGGCCCGAACCGGCGTCCGCGGAGACTGGGCTCGCGTTGCTTTTTTATCCCTGACCCGCCTGGCTTCTGCCCTGCCTTTATCGCCGGCGACGGTTGTCACCGCATCATCACTGGACGCTGTGTCTGCCCTACTACCGTTATCCACAATACTGAACATATTCAACCCTCACTCAATGGTCTATCCAATTGCTTTACAGCGGCATTTGCCTGAGCCCAATAATAGACGTAATATACGTCATGTATATAGTTGCTACATATACATGTCGTAATTTCAGGCACACTTGAGCAGAAAGCCAGGGGGGACTGGACAATGCCTACAGACTGGAGCCGGCGCTGGGATTTGCTGCAGCGCTATCGCCTTATCGAGATCATCGCACTATGGGAAGGCCGACTGACCACCGGCCATTTATGTCACGCGTTTGGCATTGGACGCCAGCAGGCATCCCGGGACATCAATGAATACATCCGCGATATCGCCCCCGGAAACCTGGTTTACGACAGGCAAATCAAGGGCTACACGCCGACTGGGGACTTTAATCCGGCGGTGACGGCGGGACTTGCCGATGAGTACCTGCACCTGCTGAATCGCCGCCACGACCTGGAGCTCCGGTTCGAGAGCCTTGGCCTGCAAGCGACCAATAACGTGGTGCTCTATCCACCGCCACGCAAACTGCGCCCGGAAATCCTGCGTCCCATCGTCACCGCGGCCAGGCAGCAAAAGCGCGTGGAAGTTGAATACGTGTCCTTGAATAACCCCGTCCAGGAAGTTCGCGTAATCGCGCCCCATACCCTGGTATTTACTGGCTTGCGCTGGCATGTCCGCGCCTATTGCGAGAAAAACCGCGACTTCCGCGACTTCGTACTCAGTCGCTTCCGTGGTCTACCCGATATCATGGACGAGTCGCCGAATACGATCGAGCAGGATCGAAATTGGGCACAAAGGGTAACCGTTAGAATAAAACCCGACCCCCGTCTCGATAGCGCACAGCGAAAGATCATTGCCGAAGATTACGGCATGAGCCGCGGCGTGCTGCGGATCAAGACCCGCGGCCCATTGGTGCAATACATGATGCAACTGTTACAAATCGATGCTCATGTACTGCAGGGCAAACCCGGTGCACAGCAGATTGTCGTCGACAACCTGGAAGAGGTGCAGAACTGGCTGTTCTGAACAAACCCGACCATTTACGCCAGCTTCGCCAGGCACTCTTTCTGGAAGGGCCTCAACTGCTGGGGATGCCCCCCTTCAACCAGTCTCGCCCACTCGGGATTAGCAATCAGCGCGCGGCCCACCGCCACCAGGTCGAATTCATCAGCACCGAGACGCCGGATCAATTCGTCCAGGCTCGCCACTTCCGCCTCATTGGGCGTGACTTCCCCGGGACGCGGGATAAAATCGGCATTCAGACCAACGCTGCCAACGGTAATACTGGGTTTGCCGGTGATTTTTTTGCACCAGCCGGCCAGGTTGAGATCACTGCCCTCGAATTCTGGCTCCCAGAAACGACGCGTAGAACAATGAAAGATATCCACCCCCGCCTCTGACAGCGGCACCACCAGGCGCTCCATCTCTTGCGGGGTATTGACCAGCCGCGCACCGTAATCCTGCTGTTTCCATTGCGACCAGCGCAGGCTGATCGGGAACTCGAGACCCACCGCATCGCGCACCGCCTTGATGATTTCCAGCGCAAACCGCGAACGCCTCTCCAGGGAGCCACCGTAGGCATCGTCGCGCTGATTGGTGCCCTCCCAGAAAAATTGATCCACCAGGTAGCCGTGGGCACCATGAATCTCCACCGCATCGAAACCCAGGGCTTTGGCATCGGCGGCGCCCCGCGCAAAAGCGCCAATTACATCATCGATGTCCTGTTGGCTCATGACATGGCGGTTAACCTTGCCCGGCACGTTCATGCCCGAGGGCGTATAGCCGGGCACATCCCCCTCGGGCATGACGCCCGCCTTGCGCATGCCGCCGCAATGCCACAGTTGGGGGGCTATCTTGCCTCCCTCGGCGTGCACGGCTTCTGCCACTTTCTTCCACCCCGCAAGGCGTTCCTCACCATGAAAATACGGTACATTGGGATAGCCATTGGCAGCGATATGATCAATACAGGTGCCCTCGGTAATGATCAGCCCCACGCCTCCGGCTGCCCGGCGTCGATAGTACTCGACGACATTGTCGCCCGGCACGTTACCTGGCGAGAAATTGCGAGTCATGGGGGCCATGACGATGCGGTTTCTCAACTGCATATTGCGTAATGTGAAGGGCTGGAATAAGGGGTTGGTAGCACTCAATGGCGACTCTCCTTGCTGGGTAGAAAGCCCGTAGTGTAAGGGCAGGCCGGGGTGCTTGGCGAGTGTTGCCGGGGGGGATTTGGCCGCTAGCAAAAGAAAGGGATGGCACTGCGGAAGCTGCCGCAGCCCCCGCACCGGGGCTGCCTGCAAACCGCCGGTTGCGTTCGCTGGAAGAGCCCTGCACTACCTATTTCATTGGCCCTGCAGGGGCTTGGTCACAATAATGGTGCCGAAGGCCGGACTTGAACCGGCACGAGCGTTAGCTCACTACCCCCTCAAGATAGCGTGTCTACCAATTTCACCACTTCGGCTAAAAACATGGGAGTTAACTCTGAAGGCCTAGTCGTCTACGCCAGGGATATTGCTTTGCGGAATTTCGCTTTCAGACGCAGCGTCTGCTGCCGCCTCTGGTATTTCCGGCACTTGCGCGGCCCCCGGCAATTCCGATTCAGAGGACGGTACCGAATCCTCTACTAGCGCGGGAATCGCCGCTGCATCGAGATCGATACTTTCACCGGCAATATTCTTGGCAACAATGGCCAGCGCAAAGCTGGTGGCAAAAAATGATGCCGCCAGTAGGGCAGTAGCCTTGGTCAGCATATTGCCGCCGCCAACACCACCAAATACTGTTTGGGAGGAGCCCGCGCCAAAGGAAGCACCCATATCGGCCCCCTTACCCTGCTGGAGCAATACCAGGCCAATAATCGCCAGTGCGATCAACACGTGCACTACCATAATAATTTGCTGTATTTCCATTGCTTAAAAATCCGCCGCTTTACCAATTCTCGCGAAATCCTGCGCTACCAGGGACGCTCCGCCCACCAGCGCGCCATCGATGTCTGCCATCGCGAACAACTCGGATGCGTTATCACCCTTCACGCTGCCGCCATACAAAATCTGCATCTGGCTCGCTATCTCGCCGTCGTGCTTCGCCAGTACATCCCGCAGGTGCGCATGTACCTGCTGGGCCTGCTCCGGCGTAGCAGTTTTGCCGGTGCCTATCGCCCATACCGGCTCATAGGCCAGAGCCGCCTGCTTCAGCGCCGCAACTCCCGCGGTATCTATCACGCTCTGGAGTTGTTCGGTCACAACCTCAAGGGTACTGCCAGCCTCGCGCTGCTCCAGGGTTTCGCCGACACAAGCGATAGGGGTAAGCCCGGCTGCTTGCGCACGGACAAACTTGTGCGCCACGATCTCGTTGCTTTCGCCGTAGAGTGCCCGCCGCTCAGAATGACCGACAATCACGTATTGACAGCCAACATCCCGCAGCATCGCCGCCGCCACCTCGCCGGTGTAAGCGCCCTCAGACTCCAATGCCAGGTTCTGGGCCCCAACACCGATGCGACTACCACGAAGAGCGTCCCGCGCCTGTGTGATGTAGGGGAACGGCGGGCAAACCGCGATATCCGCAGCGTCGAAGGAGCCCACTGCCGCGACCAATTGCTGCAGTAACGCCGCAATCGACTCACTATTCCCGTTCATCTTCCAATTGCCAACCACCAGACCGCGACGCACCGTCAGCATCCCCCCTCAAACGGGCGCAAATCTTACCCAAGATGCACGCCACATACAAGCACCTGCACAAGCTATCAGCAGGCGAACCGAGTATGTCGCCCGCTCAAGCCAGTGCAGTCTCCACTACTGAGGCCAACTCCTGTGCGAGTTTATTCACCTCATCGCCATTATCACCCTCAACCATCACTCGCACAACCGGCTCTGTGCCAGAGGGCCGCAACAACACCCGGCCGCGGTCCCCGAGGCTCGCTTCAGTCGCCCTGACGGCGTCCTCAATGCTGGCATTGCCCTTCAATATACCTTTGTGGGGCGCCGCCACATTAATCATTTTCTGGGGATATTTGGTCATCCCATGCTTCAACTCATTCACACTCCGCCCCTGGGCCACAGCGGCAAACAGGGTTTGCAATGATGCCACGATGCCGTCACCGGTAGTCGTAACATCACCGCAAATGATATGACCGGAGGACTCTCCACCAAGACCCCAGCCACGATTCCTCATTTCAGCGATGACATAGCGGTCGCCAACGTTGGCCCGGGCAAAGGGGATATCCAGGTCGTTCAAGGCTTTTTCAAAACCGAAGTTGCTCATCAGGGTTCCCACCACCCCGCTACACTCGCCGCGGGTGCGCTTCTGGTCGCTGGCAATGATGTACAGCAACTCGTCGCCGTCCACCACTTCGCCCATGTGATCGACAAACACCACCCGATCGCCATCGCCATCAAAGGCAATTCCCACATCGGCTTTATGTTTGCGCACTTCTTCGGCCAGCCCCTCAGGGCGTGTAGAACCCACGTCCTGGTTGATATTCAGACCATTGGGCGACGTAGCCAGAGGAATGACTTCAGCACCCAGTTCACGGAATACGCTGGGAGCGACGTGGTAGGTGGCGCCATTGGCGCAATCGACCACAACGCGCATACCCTGCAGGTCGAAGCGCGATGGTATGGTGCTTTTGCAATATTCGATATAACGACCCGCCGCGTCCTCGATGCGCACAACCTTGCCGAGACGGTCCGAGGGGACCGTGGTGATCTCGCGGTCCAGCATGTCCTCGATCTCGTGCTCGACTTCATCTGCCAGCTTGGTACCGCCGGCGGAGAAGAATTTGATACCGTTGTCATAGTAGGGGTTATGGGAGGCACTGATCACGATCCCCGCGCTGGCGTGGAATGTGCGGGTCAGGTAGGCGATGGCAGGGGTTGGCATGGGGCCAAGCAATGCGACATCGATACCCGCTGCGACCAGACCCGCCTCCAGCGCAGACTCGAACATATACCCGGATATCCGCGTGTCCTTGCCGATCAGAATCTGGCCCCGGCCCTTGCGCGACAGTACCTGGCCCGCCGCCCAGCCGAGCCGCAGCATGAAGTCGGGGGTGATCGGTGCGGTGCCTACCTTGCCGCGAATGCCGTCGGTGCCAAAATAGCGTTTACTCATTGGGATTTTCCTTGATTACAGCCGTTATCATCTGCACGACATCGCTGGTTGCAGCCACGTCGTGCACCCGGATTATAGCGGCCCCATGCAAGACGGCCAGCGTTGCGAGCGCCAATCCCCCGGCCAGGCGCTCTCCGACACCCCTACCGGTTACTGCGCCGATCATCGATTTTCGCGAGGCGCCCACCAAAACCGGAAAGCGGCTCTCTACCAGACGATGCAGTTGCTGGAATAAAAGCAGATTGTGGGACAGGGTCTTGCCAAAACCAATCCCGGGATCAATCAGTATTTGCGCCCTGGGGATACCGGCAGCGACACATGCCTGCGCACGTTGCAGCAGGAAGTCCAGTACATCCTGAACCACGTCGTTATACCCGGGCGCAAGCTGCATATTGGCGGGCTCACCCTGCATATGCATCAGGCAGACAGGCAGACCAGTCGCCTGCGCCGCCACCAGTGCGCCCTCCCGGCGCAACGCCCGCACGTCGTTAATCATGCCAGCACCCAGCGCAGCGGCCTCGCTCATCAACACCGGGTTACTGGTATCGACTGAAATCACCACGTCGAGGTGACGAACAAGCGCCTCGACCACCGGAGCCACGCGGTCAACTTCCTGCTGACTGGAGACCGGCTCGGCACCGGGGCGGGTGGACTCCCCACCCACGTCCAGCAACCTGGCTCCTTGCGCCACCATGGACTCCGCCCGCATCAACACGTCCTCCAACCGCACGCCGCGCTCATCGCATAGCTGCCCGCCGTCGGAGAAAGAGTCGGGAGTAATGTTCAGGATCCCCATAACAGCCGGGGGTTGAAGCGCCAGTACTGTGTTACCGCAGGGAAGACCATCACCACAAAAGCGATCGAGAGCAGGGCGCCCGATCGAGTGGCGACTCTTGGTCAAGCTGGGGACCGTGTCAGTGTTCGCCCAGAGCACCACCGATAGGCCCTTTAGGGTCGGCTGCCCTGTCCTTCTTTTCTTCAGCTTCGTCTGAGCTTCCACTGTCGCCACGACTGCCGGAGTCGACATCATTCCAGTCAGCGGGCGGCTTGGGTGGCTTGCCATCCATAATGTCGTCGATCTGGGTTGCGTCGATGGTTTCAAACTGCATCAGGGCATCTGCCATCATGTGCAGCTTGTCGATGTTTTCCTTCAGCAGGTGCTCTGCCCTGGCATAGCTTTCGTCAATAATGCGACGGACTTCCTCGTCGATCTGGCGAGCAGTCTCGCCCGACACCGTTTTGCTGTGCATAGTGGCGGAGCGACCCAGGAACACCTCATCGTCGCTCTCGTCGTACAGCAGCGGCCCCATCTTTTCCGAGAGGCCCCACTTGGTCACCATGTTGCGCGCTATCTCTGTCGCGCGCTGGATATCATTCTGGGCTCCGGTGGTGACACCATCTTCACCAAGCGTCAATTCCTCTGCGATGCGGCCACCAAAAAGGCTGCAGATCTGGCTGATGATCGCGCGCCGCGAGAGGCTGTAGCGATCTTCTTCGGGCAGGAACATGGTCACACCCAAGGCCCGCCCGCGGGGGATGATGCTCACTTTGTAGACCGGGTCATGATCGGGCACGAGTCGCCCGACGATCGCGTGACCGGCCTCGTGATAAGCCGTGTTGCGCTTTTCCTTTTCGGACATGACCATGGACTTGCGCTCAGCGCCCATCATGATTTTGTCTTTGGCCAGCTCGAACTGCTCCATGCCCACCAGTCGCAGGTTACCACGCGCCGCAAACAGGGCCGCCTCGTTCGCCAGGTTGGCCAGGTCCGCCCCGGAGAACCCGGGTGTACCGCGGGCGATTACAGCAGCGTTGACATTGTCCGCCAGCGGCAGTTTGCGCATGTGCACCTTGAGAATTTGCTCCCTACCGCGAATGTCTGGCAGACCAACTACCACTTGTCGATCGAACCGACCGGGCCGCAACAGCGCCGGATCCAGGACGTCCGGGCGGTTGGTGGCAGCAATCACGATAACGCCGTCGTTGGCCTCAAAGCCGTCCATCTCGACCAACAATTGGTTCAGAGTCTGTTCACGCTCGTCGTGACCGCCCCCCAGACCCGCGCCCCGATGTCGACCCACGGCATCGATTTCATCGATAAAAATGATACAGGGAGCCTGTTTCTTCGCCTGATCGAACATGTCCCGCACCCGTGACGCGCCGACACCAACAAACATTTCGACAAAATCCGAGCCCGAGATGGAGAAAAATGGCACTTTGGCCTCGCCAGCGATGGCTTTGGCAAGCAGGGTTTTACCGGTACCCGGTGGCCCCACCATCAGTACCCCGCGGGGAATGCGCCCGCCAAGGCGCTGAAACTTGCCGGGATCGCGGAGAAATTCTACCAGTTCCTGCACATCGTCCTTGGCTTCGTCGACGCCAGCAACATCAGCGAAGGTCGTTTTGATCTGGTCTTCCCCCAGCAACCTTGCCTTGCTCTTGCCAAAGGCCATGGGGCCACCGCGACCGCCACCGCCCCCCTGCATCTGCCGCATGAAGAACATGAACACCGCAAGAATAATCAGGATCGGGAAACTGGCCACCAGCAACTGTGTCCACAGGCTTTGCTGCTCCGGCTCGGTGCCCTTGATCTGCACCTGATGATCCCAGAGATCGTCGATCAGCTTGGGGTCGTCGAGCATGGGGCGGATGGCCTTGAACTGACTACCGTCCTGGCGCTCGCCGTGAATCACCAGGCCATCAATAACCACCTGCTTCACGCGGTCGTTACGCACTTCCTGGATAAAGCTGGAATAATCCAGCGTATCCTGGGTCTGCTGGACGTTAAAGTTCTGGAACACGGTCAGCAAAACCGCCGCGATTACCAGCCATAACAATAAGTTTTTCACCATGTCGTTCAAGGACTTGTCCTCATTTGCGAGCGCTTGTAAAGGCCCTGGGCAATTGCATGAAAATCACTTTACTACAGATCAATTGACGCCACCACGGTAATCCCGTGCCAATAAGTACACCTCGCGGGAGCGTGCGCGCGACGCTTCGGGCTTGCGGCTACGAACGCTGCCGAATCGGTCTCGCAGTGCCTGCAGCAACGGGTCGAAGCCCTCCCCCTGGAACACCTTGACCAGGAAACTCCCGCCCGGTGCCAGCACCTTTTGACACATATCCAGCGCCAGTTCCGCAAGCAGCATGGCACGGGGCTGATCCACTGCCTTCATCCCACTCATGTTTGGGGCCATATCGGATAATACAAGGTCCACCGAAGTCCCACCGAGTCTCCGCAGTAACTCCTCAAACACCGCATCCTCGGTAAAATCGCCCTGCACGAACTCGACGTCAGCAAGGGTTTCCATTGGCAGGATGTCGGATGCCACCACCCTGCCCCCCGCTCCGGTTAGCCCTACCGCTACCTGGGACCAGCCACCGGGAGCGGCACCCAAATCTACCACGGTCATTCCCGGTCGCAGGATGCGGTCCTTTTGCTGGATTTCCAGCAATTTGAAACAAGCCCTGGACCGATAGCCCAGTTGCTGGGCTTTCTTTACGTAATGGTCGTCAAAATGTTCCCGCAACCACTGGTTACTACTCTTGCTTCGCGCCATTTTCATTACCGCCCTGTGCGGCGGCCCCGTCGGTCGATTTTTGCGCTAACACTTCGAAAAAACGCTTCAACGCCCAATCCACACTGATAGAATACGCTCCTCGCCAGCATCCGGATTGGGGTACACCATGTCGCTTGAGAGCAGGGACAAGAAAAGACTGCGCAGTATCGGCCACAAACTGCAACCGGTGGTAACTGTCGCTGGCAAGGGTTTTACCGATGCTACCCGGCTGGAAATCAACCGGGCACTGGACGATCATGAGCTAATCAAAGTCAGCGTACGGGTCGACAACCGCGACCGGCGCTGTGCGATCACCGAGGATATCTGCGTTCGCTGCGACGCCCAGTTGGTGCAGGCAATTGGCAACACTATACTGCTATACCGCGCCGCCGAAAAACCCAACCCGAAACTCTCGAACTTATTGCGCTGAGGGCGCGGCGTTAACCATGCTGGCCCTCAAATATGCAGTACTTCCTCGATTTCGTACTCCACCTCGCCGGCTGGTGTGCGCACGACCACCACATCTTCCAGCTCTTTGCCGATGAGGGCACGGGCGACCGGTGAACTGATCGAGATCTTTCCCTGCTTCACGTCTGCCTCATCATCTCCCACGATACACCAGCTTACCTGCTCCTCTGTTTCCAGGTTCAGCAGCTTCACTGTCACTCCAAAAATGACTTTTCCAGTATTGGGTATCTGGGCAATGTCAATCACCCGGGCCTCGGACAGCTTGCTCTCTATTTCCTGAATACGACCCTCGGTGAAGCCTTGCTGTTCCCGAGCAGCATGATACTCGGCGTTTTCCTTCAGGTCACCATGAGCCCTCGCCTCGGCGATAGCTTCGATGATGCGCGGCCGCTCCACCGTTTTAAGATGTTGCAACTCCTCCCTTAACTTGACTTCACCTGCTTTAGTCATTGGAACCTGTGCCATTTACGATACCTCGGAGTGTATATCTTGCAAGCGACGCACGGCGGCAGGCTCACCGATTTCAAGTGCCCTGCATATCGCGTCAGCACCCGCCAGCGTCGTAGTATAAAAAACGCTTTGACCGAGCGCAGTACGCCGGATCACTGCTGAGTCGGCAATTGCTTGCCGCCCCTCTGTTGTATTGACGATAAGGGTGATATCGCCGTTCTTCAACATATCGACGATATGGGGCCTGCCTTCCTGCACCTTGTTGATGTGCTGTGACTCAACTCCCGCCGCCTTCAACGCCAGGTGGGTGCCGCGGGTGGCAACCAGGCTGAAGCCCAGCGCTACCAGGTCGCGAGCCACCTTCACCACTGCATGTTTGTCGACATCACGAACACTGACAAATGCCCTGCCCCCGGTGGGCAGGTGTTCACCGGCCCCCTGAGTCGCTTTGAAAAACGCCTCGGCAAAGGTTTCCCCCGTCCCCATGACTTCGCCGGTCGATTTCATTTCAGGACCCAGAATCGGGTCGACACCGGGAAATTTATTGAACGGGAATACGGCCTCTTTGATATTGAAGTAGCGTGGCACCACCTCGGACGTAAAGCCCTGTTCAGCGAGGCTACGCCCGGCCATGCAGCGCGCCGCGACCTTAGCCAGCGATACACCGATGCATTTGGAGACAAACGGTACAGTCCTCGACGCACGGGGATTCACCTCGATCACGTATACCGTGCCGTCCTGATAAGCCAGTTGCACATTCATCAGTCCGACAACCCCCAGTTCCAGCGCCATGCTGCGAACCACCCCACGCATTTCATCCTGTACAGCGGCATCAAGGCTGTAGGGCGGCAGCGAGCAGGCGGAATCACCCGAGTGCACCCCCGCCTGCTCGATGTGTTGCATGATCGCGCCGATCACCACTTGCTTGCCATCGCTGACCGCATCGATATCAACCTCGATCGCGGCGTTCAGGAAGTGGTCCAGCAACACCGGCGCATCGTCACTGGCACGCACTGCGTGGCGCATGTAGCGTTCAAGCTCCTCGCGCTTGTGAACGATTTCCATCGCCCTGCCACCCAGAACGTAGGACGGGCGCACCACCAGCGGATAACCTATTGTCTCTGCAGCTGTCATTGCCTCCGCCGCCGAACGCACGGTGGTGTTGGGCGGCTGCGTCAGTGACAACTTCCTGATCATCTGCTGGAAGCGCTCGCGATCCTCTGCCCGGTCGATGGCGTCAGGACTCGTGCCGATGATCGGCACACCAGCCGCTTCAAGGTCACGGGCCAGGTTGAGCGGTGTCTGGCCGCCGAACTGCACGATTACTCCGACCGGCTGCTCCAGCTCTATTATCGACAGTACGTCCTCCAGCGTCACCGGCTCGAAATACAGCCTGTCCGAGGTATCGTAGTCAGTCGATACGGTTTCCGGGTTGCAGTTGACCATAATGGTCTCGTAGCCGTCCTCACGCATCGCGAGGGCCGCATGAACGCAGCAGTAGTCGAATTCGATGCCCTGGCCAATGCGGTTAGGGCCGCCCCCCAGAACCACGATTTTGTCGCGATCCCCCGGGTCGGCTTCGCACTCTTCCTCGTAGGTTGAATACATATAGGCGGTCGCGGTGGCGAACTCTGCGGCGCAGGTATCTACCCGCTTGTAGACCGGTTTTATGCCCAGTTCGAGCCGCCGCTCCCGGACCTCTCGTTCGGATACGCCAACCAGGGTTGCCAACCGCTTGTCGGAAAACCCCTTGCGTTTGAGCTGCCATATACGGTCACGATCAAGCGCCGCGATACCGCTGCCGCTGACACTATCCTCATCCCTGATGATGTCCTCTATCTGCACCAGGAACCAGGGATCAACGTGGCTGTACTCGGCCACCTGTTGCAGGCTCATACCATGGCGAAACGCGTCCCCGATATACCAGATACGATCCGGCCCGGGGTTGCGCAACTCCTTTACCAACAGTGTCTCGATATCGGGGTCCCCGCTATCGACCCGCTGCTCAAAACCCGCCGACCCCACCTCAAGGCCGCGCAGAGCCTTTTGCAGCGATTCCTGGAAAGTGCGGCCTATAGCCATCACCTCGCCCACGGATTTCATCTGGGTGTGGAGGCGTGACTCGGCATCGGCAAATTTCTCGAAGGTGAACCGCGGCAGCTTGGTCACCACGTAGTCGATGGAGGGCTCGAAAGATGCCGGGGTCGCACCGCCGGTTATATCGTTCTGCAATTCATCCAGGGTATAGCCAACCGCCAGTTTCGCGGCGACCTTGGCAATCGGGAACCCGGTCGCCTTGGAGGCCAGGGCCGAGGAGCGCGACACCCTGGGATTCATTTCGATTATCACCATGCGACCGGTACGCGGGTTGATCCCGAACTGGACATTGGAACCGCCGGTTTCAACCCCGATCTCACGCAGCACCGCAAGTGACGCGTTACGCATGATCTGGTATTCCTTGTCGGTCAGGGTCTGGGCCGGCGCAACGGTGATGGAGTCACCTGTATGCACGCCCATGGCGTCAAAATTCTCTATCGCGCAAACGATGATGCAGTTGTCATTCTTGTCCCGCACGACCTCCATTTCAAACTCTTTCCAGCCAATCAATGACTCGTCGATCAGCAGTTCATTGGTTGGTGAAAGGTCGAGCCCTCGCTCGCATATCTCGACGAACTCTTCCCGGTTGTAAGCAATGCCTCCACCCGATCCCCCCATGGTAAAGGAAGGGCGAATAATGCAGGGAAAGCCGATCTGGTCAAGCACCTGCAGCGCTTCCTCCAGGCTGTGGGCTATCACCGAATTGGGAGTTTCGAGCCCGATCGCCTTCATCGCGGTATCGAAGCGCTCTCGATCCTCTGCCTTGTCAATAGCATCCCTGGTGGCACCAATCAACTCAACACCGTATTGCTCCAGCACACCCTCGCGGGCGAGGTCCAGCGCACAGTTGAGCGCAGTCTGGCCGCCCATGGTTGGCAGCAGCGCATCCGGCCGCTCTTTCTCGATAATACGGGCCACCGTGCGCCAATTGACCGGTTCGATGTAGGTGGCATCCGCCATCGAAGGGTCGGTCATGATTGTTGCCGGATTGGAGTTTACCAGGATGACCCGGTAACCCTCCTCCCTCAGTGCCTTGCAGGCCTGGGCGCCGGAATAGTCGAACTCGCAGGCCTGGCCGATGACAATGGGGCCGGCGCCGACGATGAGAATAGATTCAATATCTGTGCGTTTTGGCATTGCGTACTTGTACCAGGTTGTCGTTGCTCTGGGGCGGTGCCGCCCGCCTGACCGATCGGATCACCCGGCGCGGCGAGCCTGCATCAACTCGATAAAGTGATCGAACAATAACGCTGCATCATGGGGCCCGGGACTGGCTTCAGGGTGCCCCTGGAACCCAAATGCCGGTCGATCCTTGTGGTGGATTCCTTGCAGTGAGCCGTCAAACAGCGAGCGGTGAGTGGCTCTCAAGCTGTCCGGCAAACTGGCCTCATCAACCGCGAAGCCATGGTTTTGGCTGGTGATCAATACTACACCGGTGTTCAAATCCTGCACCGGATGGTTGGCACCGTGGTGGCCGAACTTCATTTTCACGGTGCTAGCACCACTGGCCAATGCCAACAACTGGTGCCCCAGGCAAATGCCGAACAAGGGCATATCGCATTCCAGCAGTGACCTTATCGCGTCGATGGCGTAATCGCAGGGCTCGGGATCTCCAGGACCGTTGGAGAGAAACACGCCATGGGGATGCAGCGCCATCACCGCCTCGGCCGGGGTTTGCGCGGGCACCACCGTAACCCTGCAGCCACGATCAACCAGCATGCGCAAAATGTTGCGCTTAACACCATAATCGTAGGCGACCACGTGAAAGTGAGACTCATCTGCAACGGGTACTGTGTGACCGCTACCCAGCTGCCAGCTGCGTTCCTGCCAGGGGTAGACCTCATCGCCGGTCACTGCCGCTGCCAGGTCCATCCCCTGCAGGCCCGGAAAGGCCCGCGCCTGGGCCAATGCTGCCTGGGCGGTGACACCGTCACCGGCGACAATGCAGCCGCCCTGGGCACCTTTCTCGCGCAGAATTCTTGTCAAACGGCGGGTATCGACCTCGGCGATAGCAACGATATTGCGCTGCCGGAGGTAGTCGTCGAGCGTTTGCTGGTTGCGAAAATTACTCGCCAGCAAGGGAAAATTGCGAATCACCAGCCCGGCCGCCCAAACCTGGCTCGACTCCTCGTCTTCAGAGTTGGTGCCGGTATTGCCGATGTGCGGGTAAGTCAGGGTTACGATCTGGCGAGCGTAGGAAGGGTCAGTGAGTATTTCCTGGTATCCCGTCATCGCCGTATTAAATACCACCTCACCACTGGCGGCACCATCTGCGCCAATGGCAAGCCCATGGAACACGCTTCCATCTGCAAGCGCAAGAATGGCTTGTCTGGACAAGAAAACCTCCTTTCAACCCGCACAAATCCGGACTGCGAACAGCCAGCCTTTCAGCGCCTAAAAAAAGCGGAATGAAGCTATCGCTCACATCCCGCTTTAAACCCGCTCTTAACTTGCAGACCGCATTAAAATCAATGCCTTAGAGCAACTCTGGCACGGCGACCGCAGCCCGTTCTCAATTGCGCGGAAATTGTACGCAAATCGTTGGTAATTGTCCACGAATACCCCTATTAGTCTTGCTGGCCTATGGGTCTGCTGCTAGCCTGAAAGAAGTTGCATCGGACGCATGAAAACAGAGGGATTTTACTCGAAACAGCTAGTCTTGCCGGGTAGCGCGCAGTGGATTCTGAAGAAAAAGTCACCGCCAGGAAGCTTGTCGAGGTCAATACCGACAAGCTGCAAATGGGCATGTACATCGCCAGACTCGACCGTCCCTGGCTGGACAGCCCGTTCCTGTTCCAGGGATTTCCGCTGGAACGCAAGGAAGATCTCGACACCCTCCGTTCGCTGTGCTCCCACGTCTACGTTGATACGGTCAAATCCAAAACCCTCCAACGCCCTGCCCGACGGGAAGAATCCCTCGACGATATCCTCAAGCGTGAAAAGACCACCTACATCAAGGAACATCCTGTAGAAAATGAAATCGAGCGCGCCAAGGTAGAGTACGACAATGCCCTGGTTTCGGTGGAAACAATCCTCAAGCAGGCAGCGCGCGGCGAAACGATTAACGCAAAGATAGCCAAGCAACACGTCAAGGCCTGCGTCGACAGCGTTATCCGCAACCCCAACGCACTTATCTGGCTTTCGCACATCAAGCATGTAGACAACTACACTGCCGAGCATTGCCTCCATGTGGGCATTCTCGCCATTGCACTGGGCCGCCAGCTAGGTCTGCCCCGGCGCTATCTCGAAACCCTCGGTCTATGCGGCATGCTGCACGACGTCGGCAAAACCCGGGTCAACCTCAACGTCCTGCTCAAGCCGGGCAAGCTTTCACCGGATGAGTTCGAGCATATGCAAATGCATCCGGTGTACGGGCGGGATCTACTACAACACGATCCGATGATGCCTCCGGAAGTGATTGAAGCGACGTATTCTCACCATGAACGCATAGACGGCATGGGCTATCCGACCGGGGCGGACGCTTCAAACCTGAGTTTTTACACCCGCATCACCAGTATTGTCGACGCTTACGACGCAATGACCAGTAACCGGGTATATAGCAAGGAGAAATCCAGCACTGCGGCACTAAAGATTCTCTACGAACAACGCGGCAAGCAGTTTGATCAGGAACTGGTAGTAAAATTTATCGAGTGCGTGGGCCTCTATCCGGCGGGCTGTATTGTCGAGCTGAGCAGTGGCGAAGTCGGCGTGGTTATAGCCTCCGATGCCGAGAATCGACTCTACCCGAGAGTCGCACTGGTACTGGACGCGACCAAGCGATCAATCCGCAAGACCGTTGTCGACCTCAAGGACCTCGACGATCGGCAGCGCAAAGCCTATCACATCAAACAGGTCCTTCCGGACGGCAGCTATGGTGTTAGCCTCGAGCAGTTTACCGCCGCCAGTACAATGGCTCGGGTCTAGCGCAAGTCCAGCACATCCTGCATATCGAACAAACCCCGCTCCCTCGCCAGCAACCAATTGGCCGCTCGCACGGCCCCGCGGGCGAATGCCATGCGCGAACTGGCTTTATGGCTTATCTCGACCCGCTCGCCATCGGCAGCAAAAAGCACCGTATGATCACCGACGATATCGCCGCCTCGAACCGTGGCGAAACCGATCGTCTCGCGTTGACGTGCCCCGGTCTGGCCTTCGCGTCCGTAGACCGCGACCTCATTGAGATCGCGGCCCAGCGCCGACGCCACCACCTGGCCCAGTCGCAGGGCCGTGCCCGATGGCGCGTCGACCTTGTGGCGGTGATGCGCCTCGTATATTTCGATGTCGACCTCGTTGCCCAACACCCGGGCAGCCAGATCACCCAGCTTGAAACACAAGTTGACGCCAACACTGAAATTGGCCGCCATACACAGCGCGATGTCATCCGCTGCCGCCCGAATTTCAGCAAGGTGCTGCTCGCCACAACCCGTGGTGCCAATAACCACCCGCTTGCCAGCCTGTCGACACAGCCTGACATTGGCCAGGGTAGCATCGGGCGAGGTGAAGTCGATGAGAACATCGAAATCATCGAAAACAGAAGCCAGGTCCGATACAAGCACCACGCCGTTTCTACCCACCCCGCCCAACTCGCCGGCATCGGCGCCAAGCAACGAACTCCCGGGTCGCTCCAAAGCGGCCGTCAACTGTGCTCCCTCAGTCCCTGCAATCGCTTCGATCAGGGTTTTACCCATGCGGCCGGCTGCACCGGTAACTGCGATTCTTGTTGTCATAATGTGCCGCCCTAAAGCTTCATATCATCGAAAAAGCGCTTCACGCCATCGAACCAGGACGATTTTTTCGGTGAGTGCTTGTTTCCCTCCTGGTGAAGGGATTCCTGAAATTCCTCCAGCAGTTCTTTCTGGCGACGATTGAGCTTAACCGGTGTCTCCACTACCACTCGGCACAGCAAATCACCCAGCGGCCCCCCGCGTACCGGTTTCACGCCCTTGCCACGCAACCTGAATAACTTGCCGGTCTGCGTCTCTGCCGGAACTTTCAACTTCACCCTGCCATCAAGGGTGGGAACTTCCAACTCACCGCCAAGCGCCGCATCAACGATGGAAATTGGTACTTCGCAGTACAAATGGCGGCCATCGCGCTCAAAAATCGGGTGTTCTTTAACAGCAATCTGCACATACAGGTCACCAGGCAAGCCGCCATTGGGGCTGACTTCGCCTTCTCCGGAGAGACGGATCCGATCGCCGTTGTCGACGCCCGGAGGCACTTTGACCGACAAGGTTTTCTGCTTCTCCACGCTGCCCTGGCCACGGCATTTCTGGCAGGGATCCGCAATCACCTTGCCCCGCCCCCGGCACTGCGGGCATGTCTGCTGCACTGCAAAGAAACCCTGCTGCATGCGCACCTGGCCGCTGCCACCACAAGTGCCGCAGTTGGATGGGGCAGATCCCTTCCTGGCACCACTGCCGTCGCATTCGTCACAGCTCACAAGGGTGGGTATATTGATACTGACAGTGGTGCCACGCACTGCGTCCTCGAGGCTGACGTTCAGGTTATAGCGTAAGTCGGAGCCACGCTGCGGGCCGCGACTGCGTCCTCCACCACCAAAAATATCACCGAATACATCGCCAAAAATATCGGAAAAGCCTCCTCCCCCACTGCCCATTTGCGGGTCGACCCCAGCATGGCCAAAGCGGTCGTAGGCAGACTTCTTGTCCGCGTCAGAGAGCACCTCGTACGCCTCGGCAGCCTCCTTGAACTTTTCGGTCGCGTGGGCATCTTCGGAATTCCGGTCCGGATGATACTTCATCGCTATGCGTCGATAGGCTTTCTTGATTTCCTGCTCGGATGCACTCCTGCCAACCCCGAGGATTTCGTAATAATCACGTTTGGACATGCGCTCTACTTCGATTATTGCCGTTGGTTAAAAAAAGCGACGCCGGCACCCGTTTCCGGGCCGGCGTCGAGCAGTTCGTCTGAACTATTACTTGTCGTTCTTGACTTCCTCGAACTCGGCGTCGACCACGTTATCATCGGAGCCGCCACTCGCCTTGCGGGTATCAGCTTCAGCGCCACCTGCCTGTTGCTGCTGCGCAGACTGCTCGGCGTACATTTTCTGCGCCAGGGCAGACGATGCCTCGGACAACTTTTCAGTAGCAGCCTCTATAGCCGCCTTATCATCGCCCTTGACGGCTTCCTCCACACCCTTGATCGCGGCCTCGACCTGCTCTTTCTCCTCGGCGGTTGCGGTATCACCAGCATCCTTGAGGGTCTTGGCTGCGGCATGCGCAAGCCCGTCCGCCGTATTGCGGGCGGTTACCAGTTCCTCGAACTTGCGATCAGCGTCGGCATTCGCCTCGGCGTCAGCTACCATCTTTTCAATCTCTTCGTCATTCAAGCCACCCGAAGCCTTGATTACGATCGACTGCTCTTTCCCGGTGGCCTTGTCCTTGGCATGCACATTGAGTATGCCGTTGGCGTCAATATCGAAGGTAACCTCGATTTGAGGCATGCCGCGAGGCGCCGGGGGGATATCCGCAAGATCGAAGCGCCCCAGAGACTTATTCTGCGCCGCCTGCTTGCGCTCGCCCTGCACCACGTGGATGGTGACCGCGGTCTGGTTGTCATCGGCGGTCGAGAACGTTTGCGACTTCTTCGCCGGAATGGTGGTGTTCTTCTCGATCAATGGTGTTGCCACACCCCCCATGGTTTCGATACCCAGCGTCAGCGGAGTGACGTCCAGCAGCAGTACGTCTTTCACATCGCCGGCCAAAACAGCACCCTGAATGGCGGCACCCATAGCCACAGCTTCGTCCGGGTTGACGTCTTTACGGGGCTCGCGGCCAAAGAATTCAGCGACGCGCTTCTGCACCATCGGCATCCGGGTCTGGCCACCAACCAGAATAACGTCGTTAATGTCGCTGGCAGACAAACCGGCATCCTTCAATGCAATCTTGCAGGGCTCCAGGGCACGCTCGACCAACCCTTCTACCAAGGATTCCAACTTGGAGCGGGTCAGCTTCACCACCAGGTGCTTGGGCCCGGAAGCGTCCGCGGTGATGTAAGGCAGGTTGACCTCAGTCGCCTGACTTGAAGACAGCTCGATCTTGGCCTTCTCCGACGCTTCTTTCAGGCGCTGCATCGCCAGGGGATCGCCCTTGAGGTCCATTCCACTGTCTTTCTTGAACTGCTCCGCCAGGTAGTTGATCAACACCATGTCGAAGTCTTCCCCACCGAGGAATGTGTCCCCGTTGGTTGACAGCACCTCAAATTGTTTCTCGCCATCGACGTCGGCGATCTCAATGATCGAAATGTCGAAGGTGCCACCACCGAGGTCGTATACGGCAATGGTATGGTCGCCACTTTCGCGATCGATCCCGTAAGCCAGCGCCGCAGCCGTGGGCTCGTTGATAATACGCTTGACATCAAGACCGGCAATACGACCCGCGTCCTTGGTCGCCTGGCGCTGGGAATCATTGAAGTAGGCCGGCACGGTAATGACCGCCTCTGTCACTTTCTCGCCCAGGTAATCCTCTGCGGTCTTCTTCATTTTCTTCAGCACTTCGGCCGAGACCTGCGGAGGCGCCATTTTCTCGCCGTTGGCCTCCACCCAGGCATCACCGTTATCGGCCTTGACGATCTTGTAGGGGACCATTTCGATATCTTTCTGCACGATCTTGTCGTCGAACCGGCGACCAATGAGGCGCTTGACCGCGTATACGGTGTTGCTGGGATTGGTAACCGCCTGCCGCTTGGCTGGCTGCCCGACCAAAATACCCTTGTCGTCGGTATACGCTACCACCGAGGGTGTTGTGCGATCGCCCTCGGAATTCTCGATTACCCGGGTGCGGTCTCCGTCCATCACCGCGACGCAGGAGTTGGTGGTACCCAGGTCTATGCCAATAATCTTACCCATGTTTCAAATTCTCCAATTTGGTGAAGTCGTGAATGCCAGAACTGCTCAAATTTCAATTAAACTTATATATTTGCGCAAAACCGGCGAATTCAAGCCCAAAAGACAACTTTGTAAGCGGTTTTCCCTAGGCCGTGCTAGCGAGAGACCACCACCATCGCCGCCCTTATCAGGCGACCGTTGAGGGTATACCCTTTTTGCACCACGTTAATCACGGTGTTGGGTTCCACGTCCTTGTTTTCGACCATGGATATGGCCTCATGAAACTCCGGGTCAAAGGGTTCCGAGAGCGGATCGACCTGCTCCAGGTGGTGGCGCTTCAACACGTCCTGGAAGTTTTTCAGGGTCAGTTCGACCCCCTCTGCGATGGCGCTTGAAGCAGCGTCATCGGCGCTGGCGCTGTCGGTAGCGCGCTCCAGGTTATCAATCACCGGCAGCAAATCGCGGGAAAAGCTCTCCAGAGCGAACAGGCGAGCATTACTGATGTCCTTGTCGGCCCGACGCCGGGCATTTTGAGCCTCGGCAACCGCGCGTAACATCTGATCCCTGGCTTCACCCAGTTGTTGCTGGGTTTCCTCCAACTGAGCCTGTAATTGCTCTATCGAATTCGGTGCCGCCCCATCGACAGCCTCCTCGACCGCCTCCTCCAGGTTGTCCCCGGTCGTGCCGACTTCGCCACCAACATCTTGATTTTCCAATTCATTCTGATCTTTTTCCGTTGCCACATCGAGTCTCCATCAAGCCGCACTTGCCAGAGCTCGAATATGGGTGCAAATGGGATAAATTCAAGGCCCGGGCAATTACCGGGGCAAGTCCGCACCAGGACTCAGGATTTCTCGAGCGCGGCACCAAGCAGTTTGGCGGTGATATCAACCAGGGGAATCACCCGCTCGTACGCCATACGGGTCGGCCCGATCACACCGAGCACTCCCACTTTGCTGCCGCTGAGCTGATAGGGGGTGGTAATCACACTGTAGTCATCGAGAACCTCGAAGCCGGACTCCTCGCCGATGTAAACCTGGGTGCCTTCGGCCTCCATGCAGCGCTCCATGAGGTCGAGAATGTCCTTTTTCTGCTCGAATGCCTCGAACAAGCTGCGCAGTCGCTCCATATCGGTGCCAGCACCGGGTTCCAGCAGACGGCTCTCGCCGGCCAGTCGGTACCCTTTCTCGGCACACTTGCCAAACGCTCGCCCCGCCAGGTCGATGGCCGACTGCATCAGCAAAGTCAATTTATCCTTGTCCCGCTGCATCTCCTGCAGCAGGGCGCTGCGCACCTGTGACAGGGGTCGGCCCGCATAGTGGGCATTGATAAAGTTTGCAGCCTGCCTTAACTCGGTTTCACTCAGTGCGCGCTGCGGTTGGATGACACGGTTCTGGACTTCCTGCTTGCCGACCACCAGCACCACCAGCACCCTGCCCTCGGACAACGGCAGGAATTCCACCTGGCGCAGGGTTTCCTCGTCACTACGCGGCAACGTGACCAAACCAGCCTGGCGGGAAACATCGGACAGCATCCGGCTGGCGACCTCGATCAACTGATCACGACTGAGATCCGCACTGAGCGAATACTGCAATTGTTGGAGGGCCTGAGCATCGATCGGCTGTATAGTGATCAGGCTGTCGACAAAAAAACGATACCCACGGACGGTCGGTATACGTCCCGCCGACGTGTGTGGCGAGCGGACATAGCCAAGCGCCTCGAGATCTGCCATTACATTGCGAATACTCGCTGAACTCAGTGCAAGCGAGCCCGACTCACTCAACACCTTGGAACCCACGGGCTGGGCGTCACTGATGTAGTGCTCGATCAAAGCCTTCAACACCTGCTGGCTTCGTTGCGCGAGGTCACTGCCTGCCATTGCCGCTGTCACTCACCTGCTATTTACAAAACGTCGGCACAACCTTGTACCCCGGGGGCCCAGCCGCTACAAGATTAGCGGAACAGGGCTTTAATGTCACAGCGAATTCGGGCTCGATTTTTCCTGCCAAAGATATATACTGTACATATTATCAGTACAGTATATATCAACAGTGTGGGAGCTGGATTGTATGTTAACGCATTTGAGCATTGCCAATTATGCCATCGCGGACCAGATAGATCTCGATCTTGACCGCGGTATGTCGGTGATTACCGGCGAAACCGGCGCCGGGAAATCCATAACCCTGGACGCCCTCGGTCTGGCATTGGGCGACCGCGCCGACAGTAAGGCTGTCAAAAAGGGAGCGGAAAAAGCCGAGATTTACGCCGGCTTTGATATTACCAGCAACCCGGCCGCCCGCTCCTGGCTCGAACAACGGGATGCACTCCAGGAGGGGGAACTCCTGCTGCGCCGGGTCATCCACGCAGACGGCAAGTCCCGCGCCTACATCAATGGCAAACCCGCAACCCTGCAGGATTTGAAGACCCTCGGCGCCTCGTTGATCGATATTCACGGACAGCATGACCACCAGTCCCTGCTCAAGCGTGACACCCAACGCAAACTGCTGGACCGATACGCGGGCAGCAGCGAACTGTGCGAGCAAGTAGCAGCTGCGGTGCGCAATAGGCGCCAGCTACAACAGCAAATCGATGCGTTGAGAAACCAGGGCCAGGAACATACCGCCCGCATTCAGTTGCTGCGCTACCAGATTGAAGAGCTGGAGAAGCTGGGCCCCGACTGTGTTGACGTCGATCAACTGGAAACCGAGCAAAAAACCCTCGCCAACGCCGAGAGCATTCTGGCATCCAGCCACCAGGCACTGCAGCTTTGCGGTGCCGATGACGATGGCGCAAGCCACAGCATCAGCCGCGCATGCCAACTGCTACAACGATTACCCGAGCGCAGCGAAGCGCTGCAGGAAGCCCTGCAGCTATTGCAGTGCGCACACATCCAGCTCGAGGAAGCAGAGCAATCGCTGCAGCGCCACGTCTCCAACTTCGAGGTGAACCCACTGCGCCTGCAGGAAGTCGAGCAAAGCCTTTCGCAGATCTACCAGATTGCAAGGAAGCATCGCATCCAGGCTTGCGAGCTTCCCCGGTTTACCGAGCAGTTGCGAACAGAGCTAGAGTCGCTGGACTGTGGTGATGAAAAACTGGAGCAAATGGATCAGCAACTGAAAGCGCTGGACGCCGAACTGCGCCAGCAGGCGGCGCTGTTGAGCCACAAGCGCAGTGCCGCCGGCATTCGCCTGGCCAAAGCTGTCAACAATCTCCTGAAAGACCTCTGTATGCAGCACTGCCGTTTTGAGGTGCAGTTGACACCCCTTGAAGAAATCGCGGCCTGCGGTATGGAGTCACCGGAGTTGCGAGTCAGCACCAACCCCGAGCAGGATCCACAACCGCTGGCGAAAGTAGCCTCCGGGGGTGAGTTATCGCGCATAGGCCTTGCTATTCAGGTTGCCACCACCGATACCAACGACCGGCCGACCCTGGTATTTGACGAAATTGATGCCGGGATCGGGGGAGGCGTTGCCGAGGTAGTTGGCACCCTGTTGCGCCAGTTGGGCGAGAAATGCCAGGTGCTGTGCGTCACCCATCTGGCACAGGTTGCCTGTCAGGGGCACCACCACTTTGTCGTTGCCAAACAGGCACGACGCAAATCCGTCTCAACCGATGTACTGCGACTGCAGGCAGATGACAAGGTAGCGGAAATCGCCCGCATGCTGGGCGGTATTGCGATCACCGATCAAACCCGCGCCCACGCTCGGGAAATGCTCGAGACGCGGCATTAGAGGCCATATTTCAACGAGATTTTTAATTTTCGTCGAGCTTGTGTGCCGTGCGGGCTGGTACGACCAGAACCAGCCAAGTACATACTGTTAGCTTTACACTGGCTTGTAAATCAAGAGGCTACTATCAGCAGTTGCGACGAAACCGCCAAATGTCGGGCCAAGTACTATTTTTTAGTTCGAACGTAAAGAATAAGACTGTGGTCAACCAGCTCGAAACCGTGGCTTTGGGCGATATCTCGCTGCCGTTTTTCGATGAGTTCGTCGTAGAATTCAATGACCTCGCCGGTGTCGGTGCACACCATGTGGTCGTGATGCTCGTCGGATGCCAGCTCGAACACCGAGTGGCCTCCCTCAAAGTTGTGGCGAACCACCAACCCCGCGTTTTCAAACTGGGTCAATACCCGGTAAACAGTTGCCAGGCCTACATCTTCGCCCTGTTCCAGCAACGTACGGTACACATCCTCAGCACTCATGTGGTGCTGTTCTCCATCGATCGCTTCCATGATCTGGAGAATCTTGACACGCGGCAGTGTGACTTTGAGCCCGGCATTGCGCAGCTCTTGATTTTCGCTCGACATATCGGATTCACGGCCTTCGCAGTTACGCATGAACTGGGTTATCATACAGCGCAAAAGCAAGATACTTTATGTGGTAGCGAGATGCAAAAGATTCTGGCGGTGACACTGTGCACCCTGTTGACGGCCTGCGCAGAGTTCCCCGGCGTGTATAAAATCGATATCGACCAGGGGGATGTGATAACCCAGGAGATGGTCGACCAACTACGTCCGGGTATGACCAAGCGCCAGGTGCGCTTCGTCATGGGCACCCCACTCGTCACGGACACGTTCAACCAGCAACGCTGGGATTTCTTACACAGCCACCAACCCGGTGGCGGTGACCGGCAACAGAAGCGCATGACCCTGCTATTTGACGATCAGGACAAGCTCGTTTCCATTGAGGGTGACTTTCCTCCGATTGCCAGCAACAGCCCCTAAGTCGCGCCACTAAAAACGCCAACGGGCCAACCGGCGTTTAAGCGCCGGTCACGCTTTTTTGACCCTGCTTGCAGCCGCTGCGCGCTTTTTTCGGACTTCTTTGGGGTCGGCCAGCAAAGGACGATAGATCTCCACCCGGTCTCCAGCCTGCAGGCGATATTCGCGGGGCTTGATGGCCTTGCCAAACACCCCCATATCGCTGGTTTCGAGGTTGATCAGCGGGAAATGGCGGTCAATTCCAGACCGGACCGCGGCTTCATAGGCGGTGGTACCGGGTGCAACCTCCAGCGCGACAATTTTTTGCATATCGGGCAGCGCATAGGCCACCTCGACCCGTATTCGAGGTGCTTCTGTGCCGTCAGCCATAGACCTGCTTCGCCCTCCTGCACAATGCATCGACCAGGTTACTGCTCACCGATTGAAATAATCGCCGCGCGGCAGCGCTTGCCAGCCTGCCGGGCATGGAGAAGTGCAAATCCAGGGATACCCTGCAGGCGCCGGCCCCCAGTGCATCAAAGGTCCAGTTGCCGGCAAATTCGTCAAAGGGCCCCTGTTCTAACTGCATGATAATCGCCCGACCAGGTACCAGTTGGTTGCGAGTAGTGAAACTCTGCCTGACGCCTGCCCTGGACAGGTCCAGCCGTGCCACCATTTCATCGTCATCGCAGACCAGCACTTCGCTACCCACACAACCCTGCATATAAGCCGGGTAGGCGGCCACGTCGTTCACCAACTCATACATATCTCGTGCCGCGTAGGGTAAAAGTGCAGTTCGCTGGATGCAAGATTTTGCCAAACCCGGGGTCCTTTGTGTGGCTCAACTCGCTGCTATTTTACCGTAAATGGATGCCGCTAACACTATCAAGGTTGCGGGCGCTGCCACCCACCGTAGCAACACACGCCACAAGGCTATCAGGGCTGGCGGAAGCATACCCAGTTGCTGCGCCATCCGCTGCGGCTCGCTGTTCCAGCCGAGGAAGACCACCGTTAGCAAGGCAACCATCGGCATCAGCAATTGGCTCGCACCACCCAGCACATTCATCAGGTTAATATCCAGTGAAACACCCAGCATTGAATCCGGCGAGAAATACTCGGCCGCAGCGATTGCCAATAACCAACCACAGCCCCCAACCAGCAGCGCAGCCACGATTCGATGCAGGCCCAGCCTTTCGTTGAGCGCCGCCACCAAAGGCTCCATCAGCGCCGCAATGGTAAGCAACGCTAGCAGCGCCAGTGCCAGATACAGGGCAATGCTCATTTCCACCCCGTATAGCACGTTGCCAAACGCCACCGGCACACTAACGAACAACAGGCCGCTGCCGCCCGGTTCAGGAGCAATGTTGGCAGCAAACACCAACGGCAGCAGAACGTAACCGGTCAACACGGCGGCAAACGTATCCGCGACACAAACGCCGGTAACGACGGTCACCAGCTCGCGCCGGTTCGGCAAGTAGGCACCCAGGGCCAAGAAAACGCCAGCGCCCAGGGTGAGAGAATAAAAGACCTGGCTGAGGGCGTTCACCAGGGTAGCGAGGCTGACCTGGTTCCAATGGCTGACGAACAGATAGTGCATGGTGTGGTCGACATCACCAAAGTGGCGGAACACCCACGCCACAGCCACCAGCATTGCAAATACCAGCGGCACGATCAGGCGCGCCGCCAGACCGAGGCCGCGGGAAATGCCGAGGGCGGAGATGCCCGTCGCCAGCATCATAATCACGCCCGACCACAGCATATTGGCCTTGATATCCGCAACCAGGCCCGCAAACAATTGCGCTACCGTTGTCACCTCCTGCTCTGTCAACTGACCCGCCGACGCGAAATGCAGATAGGCCAGAGACCAACCACCAATTACAGCATTGAGCGGCAACAGGCATACCCCCGCCAGCAGCGCCAGCCACGCCACCCAGCGCCAGCGTAAAGACCGGCGCTGGCTGACAGCGGCATACTCCCAGGCAGTAACAGGATTGCTGCGCCCCTGGGCACCGATGAGCGACAGCGCCAGCATCAACGGCATGCCAACCACCAGCAGTGCCAGGATATACACCAGCCAAAATGCAGCACCACCGTGCTCACCTGCTTCCAAGGGTACACGCCAGAAATTCCCGAACCCGACCACGCACCCGGTGGCGACCATGATGAATGTCCAGCTGCTACTCCAGCTTCCCTGGGGAGACCGTTCAGGATTGGGCATTACAATGGGTCAATCCAGCCGGGTGCTGCTGTTTGCGGGTAGTGTGCCCCGGGTAGCGAAATCTGCCAGGCCGCACTGCATAACACTCCTCTATTTAGATGCGAGGCCGTATAATGGCCTGCTATGACAAAAAAGAAAGCAGGCAAAAGCAGTAACACCATCGCTCTCAACAAGAAGGCGCGCCACGATTATCACTTCGAAGAGCGCTTTGAAGCCGGGATAGCGCTGGAGGGCTGGGAGGTCAAGGCACTGCGCGCAGGCAAGGCCCAGATTACCGAGACCTATGTGCTTTTCAAAGACTCACAGGCCTGGCTGCTCGGCGCCCAGATCACGCCCTTACTGACAGCTTCGACCCACGTTGCGCCAGACCCGACCCGCACCCGCAAACTGTTGCTGCAGCGACGGCAGCTCAACCAGCTGATCGAAGCCACGCAGCAGAAGGGATACACCTGCGTCTGCACCGCGATGTACTGGAAAAGCCACCTGGTCAAGGTTGAAATCGCCCTCGCCAAGGGCAAAGCAAGCCACGACAAGCGCCAGGATGAAAAAACACGCGACTGGAACAGGGAGAAGCAGCGGCTATTGCGCACCGGCAACCGTTAGCGTGCCCGAAAGCCCACCCTTCCCCCTGAATCGCATCAACAGTCGCTAGCCAAATACATATAGCCCTACTTTATTGCCATCAAGATCACGAAAGTAAGCTCCATAAAACACGTCGTCTATTCGCTGGCCCGGCTCGCCCTCACTGCTGGCACCCAACTCCAGGGCCTTCGCATAAAGCTTGTCAACGCCCTCCTTGGTTCCGGGGCTGATAGCGACCATCGTGCCATTACCCGGCTCCGGGTCCTTTTCATTGTGCGGGATGCACACTGCCAGCATGGGCTTGTCCATGCCTGTGCCGATAAAGGCAATTCTCCCGGCGTCAAATACCACGGAGGCACCGAGGTCCGAAAGCAACTCCAAATAGAAGGCCTTAGCCTTGTCCATATCACGGGTGCCAATGGTTACGTATCCAATCATCTTGCTATTACTCCAAACGTTATTCTAAAGTGGGAGCTGCAAAGCCTAACGGATATCCCTTACCAGTGTCATCAACAATCACCGCAGTCCACACAATCGTTAATTACTCGCGACTACTGCGCTATCTCAGCCTGGGGCTCGCCATGTCTCTGGTGCTAGGTTGTGCCCCCGCACTTAAAAAATCCCACATGGCACCCGAGCCACCTGCTGCGGCGTCGAACCGCCCCCCCTGGAGCGCCCTGGCAGAGCAGCGCCAGGACGATTGGTTTCACCTGCTCAACACCGGCGAAGAGGCACTATCCTGGCGACTTCAAAGTATCGATAGTGCCAGTAGCTCCATCGATTTACAGACTTTTCTCTGGAAGAACGACAGAGTCGGCAAGACCCTGATGCTGCGTTTGCTGGCAGCCGCGGACCGCGGGGTGGCCGTGCGCATTTTACTGGACGACTCGTTTCTATCAGGCCATGACCCCAGCATCTCGATTCTAGCCACGCACCCCAATATCCGCTATCGGATCTTCAACCCGGCAACCGAGCGCACTGACAGCCTGTGGGCCAAGCAGCTCGCCAATCTGAGTGCTTTCGAGCGCCTCGACCATCGCATGCATAACAAGGCGATGATCACCGATGGTCGCACGGCCATTATAGGGGGACGCAACCTCGCGGATGAGTATTTCGGCTACCACCCTTCGCACAATTTCCGCGACATGGAAGTGTTGGTGTCGGGCTCGGTAGTTAACCAGCTCGGCAACGAATTCAGTCGCTATTGGAACAGCCCGTGGTCGGAGCCCTACAGCGCCGTTCTGGACCAGCGGTTCCCGGCCGCTACCCTCGATGAACTGCGCAGTGAACTGGCAAACTCTGAGCTGGTCGACGCCGGGACAGCCCCGGAGTTTGACCCGGGCACCCAGCGCTGGCTGGCGTTGGCGAGCGCCGCACATTCCGGCTATGCGGAGCTGATGTTCGACCTGCCACCCGAAGATCCAGCCGTCGTGACGGAATCATCCACTCTACTCACCACCCGGTTGCTGGCGCGTCTCGACAGCATTCAGCGGGAACTGGTTGTCGTCAGCGCCTACTACATCCCCACTGTTCGCCTCGAAAACCATATCGAAGCCCTGGAGCAGCGCGGAGTGGAAGTCAGGATTCTCACCAACTCCCTGGAGACCAACAATCACACTACCGCGCACAGCGCCTACCAGAAACATCGCCGGCGCATCCTGACGACAGGCGCCGAGCTGCACGAAATCCGTGCCGACGCCAAGGACAGGCACATCTACATGCAGCCACCTGTCGACCAACGCATCCTCGGACTCCACGCCAAAACCCTGCTGATAGATGACGACCAGGTCTTCATCGGCAGCACCAACCTCGACCCTCGCTCCCTCAGGTTAAACACTGAAATGGGCCTGTGGATCACCAGCCCGGGGCTGAACCAGGCCCTGCGCCAGGAGTTGGGCATCGACCTAAAACTCCAGAACGCCTGGCGCCTGACCCTTGATGAAGATCGCCAGGTCGTTTGGCAATCCGACGACAAAACCACCACCGTGCAGCCTTCCCCGTCGTTTTTCATGCGCTTCGAAAACTGGCTTTTTGGCCTGCTGCCAATCGAAAACGAGATGTGAGTGCGTTCGCCTCACATGCCGAACTTGTAGGTTTCAAGGCCCACGTTGCCGCTGTTGCGAATATGCCGAAACGCCTCGGCGTAACTGCCGAGCATGCGCAGGCAATAGTCCAACCGGGAACCGATGTAATCCTGCTCGCGGCTGTCATTATCTGTGGGGTCTGCATTGAACACGCGGCCGACATTGCGCACGATCAGGTGTTCCGGCAGGTAACAGATTCGATTATTCTTATAGCTGCTCATCCGCAGCTCGGCGATGGGATAGGCCCCCCCCGAACTTGCCGAGACCGCCACCAACAGAGCCGGCTTGTGAGCCAGTTCCCCATTTCCCCACATCAGGAAAAAATTCTTCAGCCCCGCCGGCACCATCCCATGCCACTCCGGAGAAACGACGATAAACGCGTCGCAACTGGCGAGTTCCTCGCTAATCGGGCCGAGGCGCTCCTGCCAGGCCGGATCACCCGCCCAGATCGACTCGTCCCACAGTGGCAGTGGGTTTTCCCCGAGGTCGTAGACATAAGTTGTCGTGCACAGCCCAAGCGCTGACAGCCGGTCCTGTGCAGCACGGGCGACTTTCAAGCTCTGGGAATCCTTGCGGTGACTTCCGCTAATCAATCCTACTTTCATTGGCCATTGCTCTCCCACGGTAAACGTCTGTCTACGATGCAGACGTCGATTCAGCCCAACCGCCGGCGAACTCGCCTCCCCGCGAGGGCGACCAACAGCAACAGGCAAAACAAAGCAAACAGCAGCAGCCGGTTGGTGTCGAACACGGTAGAGTCGATGTACTCTACGCCGGGGCGAGACCGGAAAAATAGCCGCAAACTGCCGATAAACTGCTCGTAGTCGAGAGCCTGCAATCGACGTTCGATATTCCAGAACTGCTCGGTGTCGTCAAGTTCGTGCAGAGATCGGCTGTAATAATCCGCAATGGCGGCATTGTCCAGGTCGGACATCGCAAGCGCTATAATCAACGAGCGCCTCACCTGGGCGAAATCCTGCGCCGTAAGGCTCTTCCCGGATAACACGTCTTCGAGTTCGGCGCGTAAGCTATCGATCACCCGTTCCTCATTGCCACGCTGGGTATCGGCACTCAGGTAAAAAACGCCCTGGCCTGGCAATTGGTAACTTTCCGCCGCCGGCGAATAGCTCAGCTGGGACTCGTTACGCAGCACGTTGTACAGCCGCGTGGAGAGATAGTGACCCAGCAGACGCAAGGCCAGATACTCATCGCCAGTTGCACCCCCTGTAAGCCATACAATACCCACTTCAGCAGTATCACTGATCCCCATAACGCCCCGGGACGAATAGCGTGCCCGCTGCACCCTACGCCACTGGTTTGGGAGCGGGGCGCCAGGGATTGCGCCGGCATCGATCTCACCGAAGCCACTGGCGATTTGTTGCGCGACCGCCACCGTCGCGAAGTTGCCGACCACGACAAGGGTCATATTGCCGGGACTGTAATAGCGCTCCAGTGCCGCGTGTAATTCGGAGTAGGTAAATTGGTAGGGATCTATCGTCGGATCACAGAACACTCCCATGTCTCTGAACAGCCGCTCGCTGCCATAACCACCCATGTCGAGGTGCTGCCAGGCACGCTTCAACCCGTCGGCATTGTCAGATTCGATCTGGGCCGCCTCTATCGCCCGTGAGTAAGCAGGCTGATCGAGTAAACTGCGACCCAGTATTTCATGCAGGGTACCCAGCGCGAAACCGACATAAGGGCCGTAGACTTCGAAGTTGTAGATAGTCAGCGCCTCCTCGGTACTGGCGTTCCAATGAGCGCCATAATCGGACACCAGCTTTTCCAGCTCGGTATTGGTATGCAGATCGGTGCCCTCGAACAGCATGTGCTCGATCACGTGGGGAAGCTCCGATTTGGCACAGGCAAAGCTGTCCAGGCCAAGCCCGACAACCAGCCTGATAGATACCTTCTTTGCTTCAGGGCGCGGCTTGAGAATCACCCGCAAGCCGTTATCCAGACGATAGACCTGCGGCTGGTAGAACGCATCGCTGCTCGATTCCAGTACCCGGTCCAGGGGTTCGGCGATGCAACCGGCCGCTATCAACCACGCAACTACCAGGCAGGTCAGGTGGCGCATCGGTCAATCATCGCCGCGGTAGTCGACCTCGCCACCGACATAGAACCAGCGGCCGCCGGCACGGGCAAATATCGATTTCTCATGCAGCAGTCGGCGCTGCCCCTCAGAGTCGCGGAACCAGGCTTTGAACTCGACCATGCCCTCGTCCCCGCGCTGTGACTTATCCACCACCTCCAACTGCAGCCATTCCACAGTCTGTTGATCGAGTTGCCCTGCGGTCAATTCCTGCGCCGTGGCGGGGAACCAGGTTTTCAACAGATACTCGCCCTGCCCTCCCATTGCGTAGGCGCTGTAGCGCGAACGCATCAGCTGTTCTGGCGTTCTCGGCAGCGCCGCGCCGGTAATGAACCGGCCGCAACATTCGGCGTACGACCGCTCTTTTCCGCAGCTACACTGCATTGTCACTTCACACACTCCACGTTTTATCGCTGGCGATATCTCGACCCTATCTGGATTATGGCCGCTATCAGCTAATTCCACCGCTGATCACACGGTACTTCCCGGGCAGAATCCCGGCCACCTAAAGGCGAACCCCTAAATGAAGCTGGCAAAATACAAACGTGAGAACCGTGGCCAATTCATTGTAGCCCTGTTCCAGTTACGCTATCATACTGTTTATTTATACAGTTTTTACCAATGAACGTACGCTTTGAATACCTGTACCGGGACATTGAGGGGCACAAATACTGGGGTGGGGTGGTGTTTGCCAACCCCAATAATATCGCACTTGGGGGAATTATCGCGGCAGCACAAGATGCCCTGAGGGCAGGCTGTTATTTTCTTCCCTCGGCACTGGGTTTACCTAGCCAGCACCCCCCCTCCGTAACGCCCGAGCATGGTGATGGCAATGATTGCTGGCATGAAGCTCACAGTTTCACCGGTAGCCACGAACTGCCCTCTGATGCTCGCAGCCGCACTATCGAGGCATTCATTGCCTGCATGCAACGCAGCTCCCGCCCTGCGCACCGCGCCTGAATACAGTTAAACGCGGTGCAGCGGTTCACCCTCGAAGCGAACCCCAAGCCAGCCGTCAAGCAGGAAGTTGCGGATATTGGCATGGTCGCTGCCCGCCGGGTTCCCCAGCACGTCTTCACGGTAGTAGCGGCCGAACAGTGCCAGGGTTTCCAATTCCCCGAGGTGGTGCAACTGGGCGAACGCCAGCAATTTGCAGGAACCCTCGTTGGCACCCCTGGGGTTATACACTTCACCATTAGAAAAAGCAGTGGGTGTATACCGGTAATTGGCATCGATCACCGCGATCACCTGGTCAAACTCTACCGTGTCGGGTTGGCTGCGCACCTGTTGCAATAGCTGGTCGACGGTCATGGGAATATTCCTTCAGTAGTTTACCGAGCGCCGGATCGCATCCAAAAACCGGACCTGCACGTAACATGGCAACGATCACCCCAAGCAAACAGCTAATTATGGCAGTCGCTCACTCCAGCACGAAAGGCGCAGACGCAGCCCCCAGCGGCAACCCCCAGGGCAAAGGCCTGGTGCCGATATTACAGCACTGGTGGCAGTATCAGCCACACCAGGTGCAGCAGAAGCCGGCCGCGAGCTTGCTGTCTGATTACGCCATTTCACTGCTGGTGTTATCCGCCCAATTCAACTTCAAGCCAGTTCCGGGCCAGCAGTATTTTCTCTACCTCAAACGGCAATCCTGGCACCTGAGCCTGATTGAGCCCCAGCGCTGGGACCAGCGCGGCGGCACGTTTCTGGGCCGCTGTGAGTTGCATCGGGATATGACCTGGAAGCTGGAACCCAAGCCAGATTTTGCCGATGAACCCGAACTGGTCGAGGCCCTGCAGCGCTTCCGGAAATCCCTCATAGAACAATTCAGTGAGGCTGAAACGTTGCAGCAACAGTTGCCGTACTACGTTGCCGAGCTACCCTTTTATCGTCGCCTCGCCGCCAATGGCCTGGCGACATCGATTGCGCTCTCTGCCCGCAATTCCGGCCTGTTACAGCAACCGGTATCGCGGTGGTTGGCCTCTGCCGCAAGGGATTTCCGGCTTTTGCCCGCCGCGCCGAGCGGCACGGAAAACTAAACACACTGCTGCCGACAGCCGCATTGGCGCAGGCTGCGCACCAGCCGGGCGTCGCTCTCATCACCCCAACCTAGTTATCCTTGGCCGCCCTGTTACACCGAATCGACGCACGCTTTACTATGACTATCCTGCGCCGCTTCAAGGCCTATTCTTCCTGTCGCCGGTTTGTGAACGCTGGACGACAATTTTTCTCCCGAGGCCATAGCTACGGCAATGCCCTTAGTCGTAATATCCCGCTTAGTGCACAATAACCGCTGGGCGAGAAATCCAAACAGCGGCGATATGGCAGCCAGACCACTCGCTTACAGGGGATGGCTCACCCTCAATGCCCCGTATTTACAGGATATGGCATGTACACTGACAACCCCAGGATCCAGCAACTGATGATTATTGGGCAGCCAGACTGGAGCTGTGAATGGCCCGACTATGTCGCCGAATACCAACTCGGCGCCAGGGATGTCCCCGACCTGGTTGCCCTGTTCGAGGTTGACCCCTTGGAACCCGACGAAGACCAGGCTCCAGAGATGTGGGCCTCGCTGCATGCCTGGCGTGCACTGGGCCAGATCGGCGACCCGGCTGCGATCGCTCCCATTATCAGTAGTTTCGACACCCGTTACGACGATGATGCCGCGCTGGAAGAACTGGGCAAAGTCATGGGCATGTTTGGTGCCCAGGCCATCGCTCCCCTTACCGAATACTGGCAACGACCAGGCAAAGATGAATTTGCCTATGTGATGGCAATGGATTCACTGGCAGAGATTGCAGCACAGCACGCCGACACCCGAAACCAGGTGCTGGAGGTCTTCACCCGTTACCTGGCACAACCCGAACAAGCCTTCCCGATGCTCAATGCATTGCTGGTAGCGCACCTGGTCGAGCTTGGGGCGAGGGAGTACATCGACGACATACGCCGGCTGTTTACCCTGGAGTGTGTCGACCTGGGCTGTATTGGCGATATCGAGGATGTGGAGATAGCCCTCGGCCTGTGCCAGGAGCGCAGTACACCCAGGCCTGATCCCGGAGCCGCCCTCCGGGACACGCCATTTCCATCCGACCTGCCCGAGCCCGACGATGACGATTTTCTCGGCATTCTCAACTACACGCTGTATACGAAGGGCGGGGAGCACGCTATTTACGACGTCTCCGAGCTTGACGGCTTTTTTGCTGCTATCGCCTGTGCTCCCCAGTTGGTCACCCCATCCACCTGGATGCCGGCAATATGGGGAGGTAGCGAGCAGGCGCCGGATGATTGGGACAGCAAGCAGGAGTTCGAGCGCTTTGCCACCGCGTTGTTCGCCTACTACAACATGGTGGTCGACGGCCTCAACGAAGACGACTACGAGCCTCTGTTTCTGGAGAATACCCGGGGCGACGCATCGGTACTGGTGGTCGACGAGTGGTGCGAAGGTTTTATGCGGGGCGTGTGCCTGTGGGGCGATTCCATCACCGAGCAGGATATGCGGGTGCTGGAAGAATGCCTGGCGCCGATCCAGTTGTTTACCGGTGCCGTCGATTATGAAACCCGACTGGCGCTGCCAGCCAGTGACATAGAGGCGCTGCAGCAAAGTATCTACCCCTCAGTGTTGCGCCTTTACCGCTATTTTTTCCAGGCCCTCAAGCGTCCCAACACCACCTTTATCCATACATCTCCCAAAACCGGCCGCAACGAGCCCTGCCCCTGTGGCAGCGGCAAGAAATATAAAAAGTGCTGTGGGTTGAACTAGCCGAAGCGACGGTGAGTTACGACCGCTGAAGCCCAGCGCCCTCTGGGGTACGCTTTTCGAACCAGGCAAGCGCCCTGAAACGCCCTGAACACTCTAAATTACCGCCCCTGCCTTAATCTCCACAGTTTCTCCATATTAAAACCAGATCACCTCCAAGCTACAGCGGCCCCTTTTACCTACTGTAGAAACCGTCAACACAAGCAAAGGACGGACACACAGGGAAATGAGAACGGTCGAGGTATCGACCTCTCCATAAAACCGGAAGCTGAGGCTTTCACAACACAGAAATCGAGGAGTCTACAATGGAACTTTCAACTTTGCTTATCGCTGTAGTATTTATGATACCGTTTGCGCTGGGCCTTATCTTGCTGGGTGCGATGGCCGCCGACGGCCTGCCTGCTGCGACTGTTACCAAGAAAAAATCCGCCAATGCCCCGGCGACAAAAGCCAGAAGAGAGGGCGACATCGGGCACTACCTGCCGGCCTGAGCAATCACCTGCCAGGAATGCTCCGGGCTGCTAACGACGTATATCAACCTATGCGCCGGTAGCAGCCCGGCCTTTTGGCGCCAGGGCATTGGCTTTGCGGAGATGCCGCAGTGAACCACTGGCCGCCCCGCCTCACTGCATCGGGGCTCGCATCAAGCGCCCAATAAGCTCTGGCCACATACCCGCATCACATTCCCCGTGACACCCTGGGACGCCGGCGAGGCGAAATAGCCAATCGCCTCAGCCACATCCACCGGCTGGCCGCCCTGCCTCATGGAGTTCATGCGGCGTCCGGCCTCGCGAATGGCGAAGGGGATGGCATCGGTCATTTGCGTTTCGATAAAGCCCGGCGCCACGGCATTGATGGTAATGTTCCTGGGCGCGAGTTCTGGAGGCATTCCCTGCACCATACCGATGACACAGGCCTTGGAGGTGGCGTAGTTGCTTTGGCCCATGTTGCCGGCAATCCCGGAAATGGAGCTGACACACACAATGCGCCCTTTTTCATTCAGGCTACCATCCTCCAGCAACCGGGCGTTGATGCGCTCCTCACTCGTGATATTGACGTCGATCACCTTGCTCCAGAATTCATCCTTCATCCCCGCCATGGTTTTATCCCGGGTGATGCCGGCATTGTGCACGACGATATCCAGGCCACCGTGTTGTTTTGCAGCATTGGAAATGGCCGCCGGCGCATCGACAGCGGTGATGTCGACCTCGAGCGCAACGCCGTCCAGATCCGTGGCGAGCCCGGCCAGCTTTTCTGCCATGGGTGGAATATCCAGCACCATCACTCTGGCGCCATCCCGAGCAAGGGTCTCGGCGATCGACGCGCCAATACCCTGGGCCGCGCCGGTGACCAGCGCCAGTTTACCGGTAAGCGGCTTCTCCCAATCGCAGGATGCAGGATCGAAATCTGCCGCGCCCACCCGCACCACCTGGCCGCTCACATAGGCAGATCTGGGCGACAGGAAAAACCGCAAAGTGGATTGCAACTGGTTTTCGGCACCCTCTGCCACATACGCCAGGTTGGCGGTGGCGCCGTTGCCGACCTCTTTGCCAAGGCTTTTAACCAGCCCCTCCAGACCACGCTGGGCAACGCGCTGGGCCAAAGCACATTGCTCCGGCGGGCGCCCCAGCACCAGGATTCGCCCGCAGTTCTCCAACTTGCGAATCACCGGCTGGAAAAACTGCTTGCACACACCCAATTCGCCAGTACCAGTGATACCGGTGGCGTCCAGCAGCAGCACCTTGAAACGCTGCCGGTCCTCACGCGAAGCACTGTAATTGGCCACATTGACACCCGCGCTTACTGAACACTTCTGGATATTGGATTCGCTGGGCATACCCACCAGGGTGTGGACGCTTGCCGCGGGAGCCTCTTCCAGCACCCTCAACACACCGGTTATCAGCTGGCTATCGGCCGCTGCACCCACCAGGACACCGCCGGTCACAAACGAGTTGTGGGCGGTGCTGAAGCGTTCCAAGGGTTGGGGAATGGGCAGCTTGATAGCTGAAAATAGGCGGTTGCCAGCGCTGGAATTGGCGATGCTCTGGTAGAGGTCACTCATGCTCTGCTTTCCTTTCACTCGAGATCGTTGCAAGTGCCGGGATCACGCACTAACGGGTCAAAAAGATCCCCTACTGTAACCCAAACATCCGGGGTGTGCAGTTCCCAATGATTATTTGCCACTGGCCCCAGCCGGTGTATAGTCAGCGCATTACGGCTGCTTTGAAGCGCCTGATGCCCAGCAGAAACCGGAGGATATATGCTCGCAGGCAAGAAAATCCGCAAGGTCGCCGTGATCGGCGGCAATCGTATCCCGTTTGCACGCTCCAACACGAAATATGCAGGCATTTCCAACCAGGAGATGCTCACCGCGGCAATCGACGGTCTCGTCGATCGCTTCCAGTTGCAGGGCGGGCGCATGGGAGAAGTAGCCGCCGGCGCAGTGATGAAACATGCCCGCGACTTCAATCTGGTGCGTGAGTGCGTGATAGGCTCCAAGTTGGCGCCCGAAACCCCCGCCTACGACCTGCAGCAGGCCTGCGGCACCGGCCTTGAGGCGGCAATACTGGTAGCGAACAAGATCGCCCTGGGACAGATCGACTGCGCGATAGCCGGCGGTGTCGACACCACTTCCGATGCCCCCGTTGGCGTTAACGAGGACACCCGCAAGGCGTTGATGGACCTGAACCGGGCGAAATCCACCGTCGAACGGGCGCGCCTGGCGGTAAAGCTGGTGAGCACCAAATGGTATATGCCCGACCTGCCCCGCAACGGCGAACCCCGCACCGGTTTGTCGATGGGCGAGCACCAGGCGCTCACCGCCGCCGAGTGGGGCATCACGCGCGAAGACCAGGACCAACTGGCACTGAATTCGCACCACAACCTGGCAAGGTCCTATTCCCAGGGATGGCAGGATGACCTGGTGTCACCGTTCCACGGGCTGAAGGTCGACAACAACATGCGCGGCGATTCCACCCCGGAAAAGCTGGCCACCCTCAAACCGGTATTCGGCGGCAAGAACGGCACCATGACGGCGGCCAACTCCACACCCCTCACCGATGGCGCATCGGCAGTACTGCTGGGCTCCGAGGAGTGGGCCAAACAGCACGGGCTGCCGGTAATGGCGTATATGCGAGATGCCGAGACAGCAGCGGTAGACTTTCTCGGTAAAAAAGAAGGCCTGCTGATGGCCCCGGCCTACGCGGTACCCCGCATGTTGGCGCGCTGCGGCCTGACCCTGCAAGACTTCGATTTCTACGAAATACACGAGGCTTTCGCATCCCAGGTATTAAGCACCCTGAAAGCCTGGGAAGACCCGGAGTTCTGCCAGCAACACCTGGGCCTGGACAAACCGCTGGGCAGCATCGACCGCAACAAACTGAATGTGAAAGGCAGTTCACTCGCCGCTGGCCACCCCTTCGCAGCAACCGGCGGCCGTATTCTGGCGAATGCCGCGAAGCTGCTCAGCACCAAGGGCTCCGGTCGCTGTTTGATTTCGGTTTGTGCCGCCGGGGGACAGGGCGTTACGGCGATTTTGGAAAAATAATCGGCCGATAAACTGCGGGACTTCAATTAGAAAAATACAGGAGAAAATACAGGACGCCCAAATAGTAAACCCAAGCATAAATGGGCAGGTGATTTCGATTCCCATGCAACTTATAGGGGTGGCGCGTGTTCGAGGTCATCTGCGGGATAGCGCTGCAATTTCTTGTGCATTGGCCTGCGTGTGATGGACCCGGCCCCTGCCTAAGGTACAACAACATTGAACCAGAATTCCGGTCGCTCAAGTAGCGAAAGAAAATTCACGAGCTCTTCCTGAGCGCCATCAATGCGGACATCCTTCGCGGCTATCGCTTCTTTGAGTGTTGTCTTCCCTAAATTGATATCGTTAAGTACGGCTCGATCCAGGATAACTGTCGCCGGCGCGTTGGGGTCCTGTTTATCCAGCGTGTAGTTCATCACACCGTTTTTAACCCCAAGCGTAAAATTGCTATCGACATCTGGCATGACGAAATTCAAGCGCAGATCGCTTCCCGCCGCATCGGGATGGCGCAATAAAATGGCAAGGTAGTCAAGATAGCTATCAAGCGGCAGTGCTCGCATGACGTCCGCAGAGCCCGTTGTCATCCCCCCCATTGTTGGCGCCCCGGATCGAAGTTCACTGGCACCGGTCAGGTAGAAGTTTCTCCAGGGTCCGCTCTCGGCCTGGTAGCCCAGTTGGGTCAAGGTTTCTGCCAATAGGTCGCGGGCATCCTGATTACCGGGCTCTGCGAACACCAGGTGGTTCAGAGCAGTAGCAACCCAGCGGTAGTTTCCGGCTTCGAAGTCGCGTTTCGCCTTTTTCATCACAGACTCCGCGCCACCCGCATATTCGACGAATTTTTTGCCCTCTTCCACCGGTGGCAATTCATTCAATTCCGAGGGGTTGCCCGAAAACCATCCAAAGTAGAGCTGATACTGGGCCTTGGCGTTATGGCTGACTGAGCCGTAGTAGTCGCGATTGGAGAAGTTTTTTGCAAGGCTATCCGGCAGCTTAATTTGTTCGGCTATTTCCAGCATTGTCTCGCCTTTATTGGCTAGGCGCAGCGTTTCGTCATGGACGTAGCGATAGAGGTCACGCTGGCCTTCCCAGAACGCGACGATCTCCTCATTACCCCAGGTGGGCCAGTGGTGACTACCGAAACTCACCTCAACCTTGCTCCCGAAGCGTTCCAGTGTGTCGTGGATGTACTTGGACCACAGCAGGCCGCTTCTCACTTTAGCACCGCGCAGGGTATACAGGTTGTGAAAGGTATGATTGATTTCCTCAGCCTGCATCATCGCGTTAAAGGGGTGAATGAAAAACATCAGCTCGGCGGGCGCTTCGGCGCCGGGCGTGTTCAAGAACGTCATTTTGATGCCGTCAACGGTCAGTTCCGTGGGCGTTTTGGTGATCTCGATCGTTGGCTTGAGGATCGTTACGGTACCGTTGGAGACTGTGGTACCCAGCCCTGACCCCAGGGAGCCCTTCGGCTCCTTTTTGAGCAAACTGCCGAACATATATGTCGCGCGGCGACTCATGGCATTGCCTGCTATCAGGTTTTCGCTGACTGATTCTTCGAAAAAGCCCGCGGGGGCGATCACCGGGACGTTACGCGATGCAATGTCTTCCTCTGCAAGAACACCCTTGGCACCACCAAAGTGATCCACGTGGCTGTGAGTGATGATTAGAGCGCTCACCGGGAGATCTGCTACGGTATCCTGCAGCAGTTTCAGGCCGGCCGCCGCGGTCTCGATAGTTGTCAGTGGGTCTATGACGATCCAACCCGTCTCACCGCGGATGAAGCTCATGTTGGCGAGATCAAAGCCACGAATCTGGTAGATGCCGGGCACAACTTCGAACAGTCCATGGATGGCGTTGAGCTGGCTTTGCCGCCAGAGGCTGGGGTTGGCCTCTGGCGGCGCTTCGTCCTGCAGGAATTCAAATGCAGCGAAATCGTAGTGGGTCATACCATCGGGCCCGGTTATAGCATCGCCTGGAAACGTTGCTAATTGACCGCGCCGCGCATTCTCGAAGCTGGTTTTGTCATCGAACGGCAGGTAGTCACGCAGTGTTGCGTTGGCAGCCATTGTGGACTCACTGGATTGTTGCGCAATTGAGCCAGTAGCGAGAGCTACCAGCAGGAAAAGAGCCAGACTTATACGCAGCTTCATGCCACTATCCCTGGTTAATTATCATGGCTGCATTCTGCGAATATCCGCTGCCTTAGTCAAATTGCAGGTCGCGGTGACATCGATAGTTAGGTCCGGGTTTTCAAAAAAGCCAACGAGATAGCGTGCGCGCCATTTCTAACGTGAGAGACCCAAATGCATACATCAGCACGCGTGGCCTATGACACCGAATTAGTCTGAGTCGCCCTAATATGAGGAAAGCCTAGCGCAGGATAAGCACTGGGCTGGGCTGGGCTGGGCTGGGCTGGGCTGGGCGCTAACTAGACATAATGCGCCAGCACACGCCAAATTATTAATCTGGCCTTTGTAGAAAAGGATATCGCGAAGTTTTCACCCGGGTACAACATGTCACCACTGCTGTTTGCCTGGATACCACTTGATCTCGCGTCGATTTTGCGCACATGCTCACTGCGCCGTAGCTATGGCTACGTTTACGCTCGCGAGCACGCGAAAGCAACGCGATAGCTGCGGGCTATCGCAGGCAGCTGGTGCAATATCCGGGCTGATCCCGGCGCTCGCCGCATCGGGGCGGTGGTGCTTCTGTCGGCGACAAATAGGCCAAACCAATCCGCAAACCCCCGCGTAACAATACATGATGACTGAAGGACTTCGGGTATTTGGACAATGACCGATCAATTCGACGTACGCCAGGGCTTCCGGGTCTACCACAAGGTAGTCACCAATGGTGAGGCAGACCAGGGAGCCCACGTGTTGCAGGGCATCCACGCCAGTTCAGATTTCGACGGTTACACCCTGCACTTGAGTGACCAGGAAGTGGACTTGTACATCTACTTTCACAACAGTTACAAATTGGAGTACCGCTCCAAAAGCGCGCTCAGTAATTTCTTGCAGCGAATGCAGAATATCGACGATGCTCAATAGCGACTAACCCGGTGGTAACGGCACTGCAGTATGCGTAGACCGATGATCGAAGCGGCCCTGTTTCCTATCCCCGGCTCGGTGAATTTCCCGTCGGTGCCCTGTTCGCTGCATGTGTTCGAGCCACGCTACCGGCAGATGGTGCGCCATTGTATCGATAATCAATTATTGCTTGGCGTGTGCCATACCCAGAAGCTGCTGCACGCCAGTGCCAAGATGCAAACCACGGAGGAGGCACTGAGCAGTAACCAGTCTACCTACAAGCCGTGCGCGGTGTTTTCTGCTGGCCCGGTCGACCTCGTCGAAGAGCTGGACGATGGGCGGATGCTAATCAATGTCGACCACACTATTCGCCTGCAACTGCAGCGAGAGATCCAAACCCTGCCCTTCAGTATCTGGGTGTGCGAGGAACTTGTGGACATACCACTGAGCGATGCCGACATGGCAGAGTTGCAACTGTGCAAGGAAAAGGTGCTCCACCGACTATTGACCTTGACCCACAACCTGGAGTCTGTGCAGAGGGTTCTGCACGACAAATTCTGGCAGGATATGCCCGCACAACAGTTCAGCTTTGCCGTGACCGGCCTGTTGGGCACGACGCCGGATGTGAAACAGCAACTGCTGGAAATGACCGACCCCCAACATCGCCTCACCACGGTCCTCGCGCTGCTCAATTCGGTGAGCAAGGGTCCTGCGCCCGTGGGATAAAGGCAGGTTTGTTTGCCAACCGATCAGCTGTGCCAAACGGGTAGTAGACAGCAGTGACTGCCTGTAGCGGCGCTATTCCGCGTTTTTCCGCATCTTCAAAAAACCTTCATGGATATCGCTGCGAGAAAGCCCAGCAGGGTCGAGAGGCCGATAATGCTGCCGCCCTTGATGTAGGCTTCGGGCAGCATGGTCTGGGCAATCATGGTGAGCATGGCGCCGGCCGCCAGGCCCTCCAGAAACGGCAGGGCTGCCGCCGGGGCTACATCCACCAGTGTCTTGCCGATCGCTGCGCCAATGCCCGTCAGCAACATGATTGACGACCACAGCAATACGATGCGCAGGCGAGAGTATTTGTCCTGCACCATTCCTCGCGAACTGGACAGGGCTTCGGGATAATTGGCCAGAAACAGGCCGGCTATCAGCGACAGGCTGATGCCGTCGACGGTGAGAGTCGCGCCGATAACTAACGATTCAGGTACACTATCCAGCAGGATTCCAAGCCAGATCGCAAGAGCCGCACCATGCCCCGCACCCGCCTCAACACCCATAGCCAACAGCCCGGGGGGTGCTTTGTCAGACTTCACCGCCTTGACCGCACGGGACAACCAGTCATGTATTTTGCCCCCATCTATCTGGTAGCGCTGCCGCAGGTAGGCGCTCAAGCCAGGAGACTTAAGGTAGCCCAGCAGGCGTTGCTGAAAATCGTGATTACTGTGCAGCAGCTGGCGAAAATCCTCCTGCCGCAGTGTCCACGCGCCACACTTACCCACCGTGCGGGCGGTTAGGGTGTGGCGCACGCCGGTGATGAAGGAACGCATCCCAACGCCGTCACCCGCCTGTTGGTAGCTGGGCAGTAGCTGGTTGCTGGGGTCGGTCAGGGCTACCTGGCCGTATTCCAGCAGGTACATACGACTGGCGGGATCCCCCGCCTTGAACAAGACCTCGTTGGGGCCATAGTTACGATAGACCAGGTGCATCGACAACCAGTCAGCTTCCTCCTCCGACAGGTCTTCCAACCAGGGAACGCGATCAATTTTTGGCGCGAAGTCGCGAAAAGCCTCAGTGCGGCGCTCCACTGGCCGGGCATCGGGGAGCCGGCTTTCCGCGTCCAGCAGTTGGTTGGCCTCGGCCAACCATTCGTCGGTATCTTTTTCGCTCAGCCCTTGTTCCTCGAGGAGATAAAGGCGAGTGTTCGGATCGTGCAGCCATTCGCGAATCGACTGCTGAAAGGCACTCGACTGACTTAGCAAGTGGCGCAGGCTCGACTCGGGGATACACCATAACCAGGTCGGCTCAGTTGCGCTTGCGGTGAAACGATGGGCTGATCCGGTGAACAGTGAATTGGCACCGAATGCGCCGGCGTTACCAATGCGATCGATCTGTTTCACCGGCATCCCCGGCTCTGGTGCCGGCAGATCCATCGATACCGAGCCCTTGACCACCACATACAGTGCATCGGCGGGGTCCCCCTGTTGGTAGACAAAGCTGCCCTTGGGGTAAAAACGGGGTTCGACAGCCTCCGCCAGTTCCCAGAACTCCTGCCGTGTCAAGCCCTTGAAGATGGCGGTGCGATTCAGGTGCCCCAGAATCCGCTCCATCCTGCGGTGGGTGTCGCGCCGGGAATGATGTACCGAAGTGGAAATTTTTCGCTTGAATCCGCCGAAGTCGTTGACCACGAGATTGAGGGTGATGAACAACAAGCCACCGCCGAGAAAGCCGATAAACAATGCCCCCAGGTGGCCATGGTCCAGGGCGGGAGCCACCAGGTCGACACTCAGGGCAGCCAGCAGCGCGCCACCACCAAAAGCCATCATGGCGGCAACTATGCGGTCTTCCGGCGTCCAGAAAAAAGATGTCAATGCGCCCAGGGGCAAGGCCACGGCACTAACGATGCCGATCCAGAATGCGGTGATAATTAGTGGGTCTGTAAGCAGCACGAGGCGATGGTTGACCGGCCCGTGCAGGCTGGCCGGTGCCCCTAGCGAATTATGGTAACAGCACAGGGAGCATGGTGTAACACCGTCTCGCTGATGCTACCAAGAAGTAATTCCCGCACCAGTGATCGACCGCGGCTGCCCATCACGATATGGTCATAACCCTGGTGTTTAGCAAGGCTGACAATTTCCTCAGCAGGGTCGCCGATAGCAACCTGGTAATCAACATTGGCGGCATCGTCAGCTAAAAATTCACGCACGGGTGCGAAACTCGGCTCACCGTGGCGTTGCTTGAGCGTAACAACCTCCTCCCTGGGAAGATTCGCCAGCCCCATAGCCTCTTCGGCGGGCATATTATAAACATGAACCAGGGTTACCGAACCGCCTGTTTCACGCGCCCGCTGCGTTGCCCAGCGCGCCGCGAGCACCGACTGCGCCGAACCATCCAAAGGTACCAGAATTTTTTTCATAATGTTTTACCTTATAGATATTGGGATATTGTAAAGAAGAAACCCTGCAGGGGACAAGGTGGTTTGTCTCTCCATCTAAGCAAGCCTTGCGCCGGCTGCCTGATTCTCGCTGCTCCATTAATTCCTTACTGATCCCCTGCGCTGCTTGCGTTTCGGCCAGTTTGCGATGGAGCTTGCTGCACGCCCAGCGCTGGCAGAAAAAGCAGCTGAGCCGGCGCTCGCGCCGCGTTGTATACTTCCAGCGGCAGTGAGTAACCCTCGGGCTCTATATCGACCCATTGCATCATCGCGTTCAGCTCACCAGGGCTGCCAGTTCGTTGGCTTCAAGCATCTCGTTCACCAGGTTACGAATGGCGGTCACGTCATCGCAGGCCAGCGCCTGTTGCAAAACGCTCTCCGCCATGGGCAGAGAGATCGAGCGAATCAACCACTTGATGCGCGGCAGCTTGGCTGCACTCATGCTCAGGCTGCGAATACCCATGCCCAACAGCAACACCACCGCGACCGGGTCTGAGGCCATCTCACCACACAGGCTGAACGGTAGATTGCATTCGCGGGCAATGTTCACCACCCGGTTTATCTCGTGCAGCACCGCGGGATGCACATGATCGTAATGCTTACCAACCCGAGGGTTATTGCGATCCAGGGCCAGCAGGTATTGGCTCAGGTCATTGCTGCCGATTGAAATAAAGTCGATCTTGCGGCACCAGAAACGCAGCTGGGAAATGGCCGCGGGAACTTCAAGCATCACGCCGATCTGGGGGCGCAGCACCGGGTAGCCTTCCTTGAGCAACTGGGTGCAGGCATCGTCCAGTAGCAGAATGAATTGATCGATCTCGTGGGTGGAGCTTACCATCGGTATCAGTATGCGCAGGTTGTCGATGCCCTCGGCGGCACGAACCATCGACCTCAGCTGGGACATCATCAGCTGCACGTTGTCCAGGGTAAAACGGATACCCCGCCAGCCCAACGCGGGATTCTCCTCAGCGCGAATGGGAAAGTACGGCAGTTGTTTGTCACCACCGATATCCAGCGTACGCATGTAAACCGGCTTGCCTTCATAGGCCGACAGCACGACACGATAGACCTGCACCTGCTCATCTTCTGTGGGGAAACTGTCGCGGATCATAAACGGGATTTCGGTGCGATAAAGCCCCACTCCCTCGGCCCCGCTCTTCAAACCTGGGGTAATGTCAGCCAACAGGCCGGTATTGGTCAGCAAGCAGATCCGGGTGCCATCGACAGTTAGCGCCGGCTCGTCACGCAGGCGGTCAAGCTGGTGGCGCAGCGTCTCTTCCCGATCCAGCAGCAGGCGAAATTCCTTCAGCAGGGCGGAGCCCGGATTGGTGAACACCTGGCCGACGTTGCCATCGACCACCAGCAGATCACCATCTTGCAGCCCCGGCAAGCTACCGATTCCCATTACGGCAGGTACACCCATGGCGTTAGCCACCACCGCCACATGAGACATGCTGGAGCCCTCCAGGCAGACGATGCCGGCGAGTTGATCGGGGGGAATCGCCGCGATGTCTGACACGCTCACCTGCTTGCCCACCAGAACCAAAGGCCCCCCCGGTAACTGGCGAATCTTGCCGGTTAAATGCCCCCCGCGCCAAACCTCGTAGAGCTTGTCGCCCAAATGCTGGATATCTTCATGCCGGGCGCGCAGGTAGGGGTCGTCCATTGCCCGAAAAAGCTCGGCAAAATACTGGATACTGACCCGCAGAGCCCAGGGCAACCAGTGGCCGCTACGTATCTCCTGCTCCACCTGGCTAATTAATGAGTGGTCCGCCAGCAGCATGTCGTAGGCATCGAAAATGGCGGTGACGCTGCCGGCAAAATCGCCCCCCAGCGCTCCGCGCTCGAGTCGTATATCCTCGCGGGTGGTTTCCAACAGGCGATGCCAGTTATGCACCTCGAGCTCGATGCTGTCACAGCGCCGGTCCTGGACGCCCTGCAGTTCGCCGCCGCTGAGCAGGTAGGCGCTGCCGATAGCAATACCGGGGGCTCCGCGGATGCCCATAGACTGGCGATCCGAAAGCAGCGCACATTGTTCCTGGGCCGGGATATTCGCCACGATAAAAGCCAGTTGCGCGGCGAGGGTCATCAGAAAAGCCTTGGCCTCGGGCTCCAGATTACGCGGCTCGGTCCGCTGCACCACCAGCACCCCTAACACCTCGCCGTGCTGCACCAACGGCACTCCGCAGAAGCTGGAATAGCGCTCTTCACGGGTCTCGGGCAGGTAGAAGTAAGCCTCATGGCTCGCGGCCTCGGCCAGGTTAAGGGGATGCCGGCTGGTCGCCACCAAACCGACAAGCCCACGACCCGCGGGTATCACCACCTTGCCGCCGCTGTCCAGGCCGTGACTGGCCAGCAACACCATGTCGCCAGCAGCGTTAGCGCGATACAGGCTGCACACATCGACATGGATGGCTTCACAGATGGAATCGACAATCAGTCGCATCTGCCCAGCGGGGGAATCCGCCAGCCCGACCTGCTGGGTGATTCGCGTCAGCTCCAGAATGACCTTATTCATACCGAACCTACATCCCGTTATCCGTGCTTGACCTGCAGCCAAATTGGCGGGCTACGCTTATCACCGCCCGGGCCAGACGTGCCCATCGAATTTGAGAATATGGGGTAGTCCAAGAGGACTGGCAGGACAACCCAAAGATGGCCAAAATCAGCAGTGACGAGTCATGCTGCAACCCTCTGATGTCATCTTCGCAGCAAGCCATCGACGTGTCCATAGCCCACTCGAGCAGGCCGCCCAGCCCTGGAAAAACGTGGCGCAATCACTGCGTTCGCGGCACATGACAAAAGGCATGCGCCGGGTTACACTCAGCCACTTATAACCCGGGATGTAACGCTGGATAGCCGATCGATTACGCGGCCAGCATACAATAAAAACACAGAAAAAGCGGGCCAATGGATTCTTCAAACCCGTCTTGCGCGGGATCCAAAACCCGCTTGCGGGAAGGGTTCGCCCGACGGCGCAAAAAGCCCCGTGAGGGGATTATCCACTAAAAACCATAATAATGGGGTACCAATCACATGGAACAACATGAACTCACCGGTTTCTTCCTCAAATTCGCGCTCGCCGCCATTATTGGTATGCTGATAGGGCTCGAACGCTCCCAAGGTGGTGGCGATAACTTCAAGGGCCACGTCCGTGATTTCGTCATCTTTGCCCTGGTGGGCGCCACCAGTGCTTTTGCCGCCGCCGAATATGCCAATGCGTGGCTGATCGTCGCCGGATTTGCCGGGGTGCTGGTCCTGCAGGTTTCCGGCTACTGGGCCGAACACCGCGCAGAGAACCCTGACTCCGGCATCACGACGGAGGCCGCTGCCCTCATCACCTTTTTTCTTGGCGTACTGGTAATGCGGGGCGCCTCGGAACTGGCGATCGCCATTGCAATTGTGGTGATGCTGGTGCTGTCCGAGAAAAAACTGATCGAGAAATTCAGCTCGCAGATCCAGCGCTTCGAACTCCAGGCCGCCCTGAAACTGCTGGTAATCAGCTTTATCATACTACCGCTACTACCCAACATCTCCCTCGACAATTACGCCACGACACCGATCGGGGAGGTAAGCACCCTTGATCCTTCCAGCGGGGAGGTACGCTTTCTCGCCGGCGAAGACAGGTATTATGAGCCCGGCTCCGAGCTTTACTTTTACACCGAAGAGAGTGGCGAAGTCGGTCACTTCGAAATACTGCCGTCGACTGATAACACTACCACGGCACGATTGCTCGAGGGCGAGGGCTCACTGCAGGCGCTGACCGCCGGGACTGAACTGCGGGCGCCCTACGTGCCGCGTTTGTTCGCTATCATGCTGTCTGCACTGACCCCGTTTCAGGTTTGGATGATCGTGGTTCTGGTGTCGTTTATCGGCTTTATCGGCTACGTCCTGATCAAGGTTATCGGCGCCGGTGCCGGCATTGCCCTCACCGGCCTGATCGGCGGTCTGGCTTCGAGTACGGTGACGACCCTCAGCTTTTCCGCCCGCAGCAAGGAGTTACCGAGTCTCAACACCTCGTTCGCAGTCGCGGTAACACTGGCCTCAGCGATCATGTTCCCCAGGGTGGTCCTGCAAATCGGGGTTTTCAACCAACCCCTGATGGCCAGCATCGCGCTACCGATGATGGTCACCGGCGCCGCAGGGCTGTTGATGGCTGCTTACTTCTACTGGCGTAGCCGCGGGGATACCGTAGAGAGCCAGGAGATCAAACTGGACAACCCGTTCTCGCTCAAGTCGGCCGTCACTTTTGGGCTGGTTTTTGCCACCATACTGGTCGCTACCCGGGTGGCGACGGCTTACCTGGGCAACGCCTGGCTGCCGGTGGTGGCACTGGTCAGTGGTCTTACTGACGCCGACGCGATCGCGTTCTCGGTCAGTAACCTGCAGAAATCCGGCATCATCACCCTCGACTGGGCCAGTTTCAATCTGGTGCTGGGGGCGCTTGCCAACACCATGATGAAGCTGTTCCTGGTGTTCTCGCTGGGTGATCGGGGCTTGTTCAAAAAGTGCCTGCTGTCGTTTTCGGTGATGACTGCCGCAGGAATTGTCACCATGCTGTTATATTATGACCTGTGGTAGGATAGACATTGCGCCTTGGGTGCGTGACGTCACCAGGAGTTTTGAATCGCACCCATGCGGCGCCCGCTAATACTTGCCTAACCTTGACACCCTGCACTGCCTGCTGTCGTGCTCATCGCGGCACATAGCACGCGGTGCGACTTCTTCTCTGCGACCACCATACTGCTCGACGACAATCGCTGTTAGTGCTGGGGCAAGACAACTGACATGTGTGTCCGAGGTTAAATTTGAAGCGTCGTTAGTTAGTTATTGAACCCGCCAGTCCTCTATCCGACGGATAAGTATCCGGCCTGACAAAACAAAAACCCGCTAGCGCGAGTGGCGCTAGCGGGTGCTTATGAATGCGCACTGTTTGCCGGGGTGCGCAACCCCCTTTTAAGGCTCTACTTATCAGCTTTCTTGAGCGCCTTGGCCAGGGCATCACACACGGTTTTCAGCACGTAGATACGCGCGTTGTACTTATTGTTCGCCGGCACGATATGCCAGGGCGCTTGGGGCGTGTTGGTTTTGGCGATCATCTCATTCACCGCCACTGTGTACTCATCCCACTTGGCTCGATTGCGATAATCTTCTTCGGTAATCTTGTGTTTTTTGTAGGAGGTCACCTCCCTGGCCTGGAATCGCGCCAATTGCTCTTCCTGCGAAATGTGCAGCCAGAACTTGAGGACCACCATGCCGCTTTCCGCCAACTGCCCCTCGAAGTCGTTGATTTCATCGTAGGCACGCTGCCACTCATGCGGCTTGGCGAACCCCTCGATGCGCTCCACAGTGACCCGCCCGTACCAGGTTCGGTCAAAGATCACCATCTTGCCGGCCCGGGGCATGTAGCGCCAGAAGCGCCAGAGGTAATGGCGCACGCGTTCCTCTTCTGTGGGAGCTGCGATAGGCACTACTTTGTAGCTGCGAGCTGGCAATGCGCCGGTCAGCCTCCTTATCGTGCCACCCTTGCCCCCGGCATCCCATCCCTCGAAAGCCAGCACCGTGGAGATGCCCCTGTTGTAGGCATCGCGCATCAACCCGTGAAAGCGCCGCTGCAGCTTGGCCAACTGCTTCTTGTAGTCCTCTTTTTCTAGCTCCGCACCAAGGTCTACCTGGCCGAGAGCGTCCTCAAATTCCTGCTTTTTGCGCTTTACGGCAACCGGCTTTGGCGGGTTGGCGAGCCTTTCCTGAACGCGATCACGTATAATGCTGGCCACCGTAGTGTCGCGGAATCTGGCATTGGTGCCGTCTATCACGAACCACGGTGCTTCCGGGGTGTTGGTTTGCTCCAACATTTGATCGACGGCCTTGGGCTGGGTTCGAAATTTGTCGAATATCTCCCAGTCCTGCTCCTCCATCCACCAGCTTCGATCGCGGTCTTTCTTGCTTTTCTTGAGCTGCTTTTTCAGCTCTTTCTCCGGCAGGTGGCACCAGAATTTCAGAATCAGGGTGCCGTCGTCCGCCAACTGCTTTTCAAAATTCTTGATATGCTCCAGGCGATTCTCGAACTGTTTTTTGTTGAGCTTTCCGCTGATACTGTCCGCCACCGCGTTGAGGGGCCAGGCACCACCAAAGACGCCTATCCGGCCATCGGCGGGCAGCACCCGCCAGTAGCGCCAGAAACGCGGACGTTCCTCTTCTTCCTGGGTTCGCTTGACGAAAACATTGGTATCGATAAACCGGGAGTCCATCCATTCGTTGAGCCGGTCACCGAGTTGGTTGCTCCCCATCCGGTCATCCCCGGCAATCACGATGACCACGGAAAAATCCGCATCGCTAAGATCGAACTGGGCATTGAGCAATTCCAGCCTCAGCTGCGGCTCTTGCTCGTCAAAGTCGACCTTGCTGACACTACCAGAGAGTACTTCTTGATCCTTGAACATGGTATGCATCCTCTTATTATTGACTTGTAGTGTAACGGAAAAACTTTCGCGGTTGCAAAACAAAAAAAGCTCCTGCTGAAAGGAGCGGAGGGAGACCTGGATGGGTATCCATGTAGGACGGTTACGCTGCCCTTTTCGCAGCAGATCACTTCTGGGCATCAAAACTACAGATGATCGGTGCGATTCATGAAGCCAATGGTACCCGCCACCCGATCCACTGCGGTTACCGCAGTGTTCTCGAGCCGATAATCGACCCAGCGAGCGGAGTCGCCATCCAGCCAGTGGGCCAGGGCAAAGGCAATTGCTACACCATGCGCTACGACCACAATATTTTTACCAGGCTGCCGGCGCTGAAACTCTTCGACCGCGGCAACGAATCGCGCGGTCACCTCGAAGCGCGACTCGCCTCCCGGCGCGCGATGATGCTCATCCGTCGTCAACCCACTGAAGAAACCCAGGTCATCGCGCAACTCGCGGAAACTGCGCCCCTCCCATTGCCCCACGCCCTGCTCCATCAGACGCGGGTCGAGGGTCACCGTCAGGCCCGCCCCAGCTGCGATATGCTCGGCGGTGATCAGCGCCCGCTGCAGCGGGCTTGCGTAAATGGCGTCGATAGCTGGCAGGTAGTGGCGGAAGTAGCTCCCCAATTGCTGGACCTGTTGCTGGCCCAGTGGCGTCAACGGGGTGTCGGTATGGCCGTGCCAGACGCGGTCGATGTTGGCCTGGGTCTGGCCGTGGCGCACCAGCAACAACTTGCCTGCAGGATGTTCCCCCGACATTAGTTGGCCACGCTTCGCCGGGTGCTCGTCGGATGCGTGAATCGCAGTACACCGTCGTCCAACGCGACATGGCGGAACATTTTCTTATCCTCGGCGTAGTCTTGCGGGCTGGTCCAGGGTGCACGGTCCCCCTGGCGAGGGTACAGCGGCAGCATCCGCTTGATGTAGCCGGCATTGAAGCCCTCGATCATTGGCCGCTGGACCATGTCGCGGTCCCCCGGCCGCAGCCGCGGTGTGCATTGGAGCATGCCGATCCGGTCCATATGCCGCAACAGGCGACAGACGTACTGGGCAACCAGGTCGGCACGCAGGGTCCAGGAGGCATTGATATAACCAAATATCAAAGCCAGGTTGGGCACATCCGACAGCATCACTCCACGGTAAGTGAAGCGCTGGGGTATCTCGACCTCCTCACCGTCGACACTAAAGGTGACCTCGCCCAGCGCAGTCGGATTCAGTCCGGTCGCGGTCACCACAATATCGGCAGTGATCTCCTCGCCGGATTTCAACAATATGCCCTGTTCCGTAAAGCTCTCCACCTGGTCGGTAACCATCGACACCTGGCCGCTTCTGATGGCCTTGAACAGGTCGCCGTCACTGACCAGGCAAAGGCGCTGGTCCCAGGGCTTGTAGCTGGGGTTGAAGTGCTTCTCGATATCGAAACCCGGCCCAAGCGCGGCGTGTACGCGGTCGGCCAGCAATTTGCGAACCCATTGCGGACGCTTGCGAGCCAGCCGAAACGTCAACCGCTGAAAGTTGATGTTCTTCCAGCGGGTGATGCCATAGGCCAGGCTGCGCGGCAGCAACCTGCGCAGCAGCAGTGCGATTTTATCAACCGCTGGCGCTGCAAACATGTAGGTTGGCGAACGCTGCAGCATCACCACGTGGGAGGCCTCACGAGCCAGTACCGGAACCAGAGTCACCGCTGTGGCCCCCGAGCCGATCACTACTACTTTCTTACCACGATAGTCGAGATCGTCGGGCCACTGCTGGGGATGCACTATGGCTCCGCCAAATCGCTCGCGCCCCTCGAAAGTGGGCGTGTTACCCGCGGCATAGCTGTAGTAGCCCGCACATATCAGCAGGAAGCCGCAGCACAGCGTGCTCGTGGTACCATCGGCGCGCTGGACCGTCAGGGCCCATTTCGCATCGTCGCTTCGCCAGTTGGCATGGGTCACGCGATGGCCAAAGCGAATATGGCGGCCGATGCCGTAATCGCCGACGGTTTCCTTCACATAATCGAGGATGGTCGCCCCCTCAGCAATCGACTTGTCTCCCAGCCAGGGTTTGAAATTGTAGCCAAGGGTGTACATATCACTGTCTGAGCGCAGGCCGGGGTAGCGAAACAGATCCCAGGTGCCGCCCACCGAGTCGCGGCTCTCTAGCACGATGAAGGACTTGCCTGGACAACGCCTCAGCAGGTGACAGGCGGTGCCAACGCCGGAAAGACCTGCGCCGACAATAATCACATCCGCTGCATCCACCGCTGGATTGAAAGGCCTGGCTGCAAACTTCTGCGTCATTCTTCATGCCTCCATCCATGCCATTGCTGGCGCTACCAGGCACCAAATAGTGCCCTGAAGCTCCACCGCGGCCACCCGGGGAAAACGCCGCATTCACTGCTTCAGCGGTGCAGGCCGGACCCTATCGCCGCACGGTGGAGCCCAATAAAATCTCGAGGCGCCCATCGGACAACAACACGGCGCGCTGTACCGCGAGGCCATGCAGGGAACGCCCAAATTCAGCCTGGGGATGCGCATACCATTGCCCCTGGGCACCGCTTCGGGGGCGGAAACTGAACTGGTCGCTGCGCATGATGGCGTATTCGCGGAACGGGGGCGGGGTCTGGGCATTGAGCAGGCCCAATACATGCCCTCGGGTACCGGAGTGCAGATAGGGCTTCAGTGCCGCGGTAAAAGCGCGCAGCGAACGTCGGTCGAGGTAACTGGGGAAATCCCATAGCAAACAGACATCAAGACGGGTGCCCGCCGGAAACTGCAGCAGGTCAGCAAACCGCTGCTGCAACTCGCCGTCGGTGCAATCCTCTACGGTGGGCGGATTGTGGACCAGCGCCTCGGCGAAAAGGTCGAGGTAGTGCAGGCGACAGCGAAACGCGGAAAAAAAATCGAGGCTCTCGGGCTGCGCGAGCCCGGCGTCGAATACCGTGAGCCGATGCTCGGGATCGAAGCCGGCGAACACCGATGAAAACAATTGACTCGACTGGGTGGCTGCGGATGCCGCTGCCGGCGATGCCGCCATCATAATGCGCTAGTCCTCAGGGCGACGCTGTTCACGCGCTTTTGAAGGATGAGTCAACCTTGTCCTGCTGCGCCCTGACCGCACCGGGCAGTGATGTCAGTGACGGCACCGGGGTTTCGCTCGGGCCCATATCGATACTGCCCTTGAACCTGGCGCCGTCTTCGAGGCAGACCCTCGGAGCGTTGATATTGCCGCGGACATTGCCGGTGCGGGCAACGATCACTTTTTCAAGGCCCGTGATGTCGCCATTTACTTCGCCCTCTACCCTGACCAGTTTAGCGGTCACATTGGCCGTGATACGACCCGCGGGACCAATGCACAACTCGTGGCTCTCGACGATTACGCTGCCCTCCAATATGCCATCGATGGTCAGGTTTTCGTCGCCCACGATATCACCACGAATGTGAATTCCGGGACCGATCATGGCCCGTAGCCGCGGGTTCGCGGATTCTGATACGATAGGCGGCGGCATATCCGGCAGCTCAAAAGAATCGTCCGTTGTTCGCGACACGTTTTTACTGTTTTTGTGCTTATCGAAGATAGCCATAAACTTGTACCTGTTCGAAGCTGTATCTGATTGAAAGCCGCATGCGCCAACAGCTTTTCTGGCGCGGCGGCAATAGCGCAGGGATTGGGAGCAAGTTTTCTCAATGCCTTGCGACGATCCACCCGGTGAACGGTAACCGATGCCAATCAATACTCCTGGAGAAGGACCCATGATAGCAAAGCCCAAGTGTGATGTAATCGTCTTTGGAGCGACCAGTTTCGTCGGCAAACTGATCACCGCCTACCTGTGGCGCCAGTACGGGATCGACTCAGAGCTGAGGTGGGGGATCGCCGGGCGCTCCGCCGAGCGCCTGCATGTGTTGCGCGACAGTTTGGGCAAAGGAGCTGCATCGCTGCCCACGATGGTCGCCAATGCAGACGATGAGGAAGAACTGCGGGCCATGTGCGAGCAGGCGAGGGTCATCATCTCGACCGTGGGCCCCTACGCCCTCTACGGTGAAATGCTGGTTAAGGCCTGCGCCGATACCGGCACCGACTACTGCGACCTGTGTGGTGAACCCCAGTGGATCGCCAGGATGGCAGAGGCTTATCACGACCATGCCCGGGCCAGTGGGGCTCGCATCGTGCATAGTTGCGGCTTCGATTCCATACCTTCCGACATGGGAGTCTGGTACCTGCAACAGCAAGCGCAGAAGTCCTGGGGAAAGCCCTGCCAGCATATCCAGATGCGGGTAGGCAAGACCAAGGGGGGCGTGTCAGGCGGCACCGTTGCCAGTATGCTCAACCTGGCCAGGGAAGCCTCGAAAGATGCCGGCTTGCGTAAACGACTGGCAGATCCCTACATGCTGTGTCCACCAGACCATGGTTTTCGCGCTCGCCAGATGGAACAGAAAATCGCCCGCTACGATCGCGACTTCAAACAGTGGTCAGCGCCGTTCATGATGGCTGCAATCAATACCCGTGTGGTTCATCGTAGCAATGCCCTGCTCGATTGCGCCTACGGGGAGGACTTTCGCTATGACGAGGCCATGCTGACCGGCACTGGCCTCAGGGGTTCGGCAACGGCCGCTGCTATTGCATCGGCGGTCGGCGGAATGGTGATTGGGGCGGCACTGGGTCCGCTACGCTCTGCACTCCAGCGCTTCGTAGTGCCGAAGCCGGGAGAGGGGCCAAGCCCCAAACAACAGCGCGAGGGTTTCTTTGTGCTGAATTTCCTTGGCCACGGCAGCGGCGGAGAAAAGCTGCGCTTGCGCGTTAGCGGCGATGGCGACCCGGGCTATGCCTCGACCGCAAAAATGATCAGCCAGGCGGCTGCCTGCCTGGCCCAGGATGTCAGTCATGAGGATGTCGGCGGCGGCATACTGACGCCGGCGGCAAGCTTTGGCGACAATCTGATCCAACGACTCCAGCAGCATGCCGATATCGAGTTCCAGTTAATAAAGCGCTGAGAGGATAGCGGTTGCGCCCGATGCGGCGCATAACAATAGAATTCCCGGGCGCAGGCTTGCCTCGAAGCGCTGCAGGGGTATCAACCGGCAAAGGAAGTAACCTGCCAGAGTCCAGGGCAGAAGGTAGAGGGAGATCATGACCTCGGTCCTGCCAAAGCGCCCCATAACAAGTAGCATCAATAACGATACCACGCAGCCATAGATGAAAAAGGCGGCGAGATTACCCCGCAGGTGACGCGCTTCCTGATGCTGCAGCAGCAGTGCCATGGGCGGGCCACCGACCGAAGTCGAGGTACCAAACACCCCCGACAGGGCGCCGGCCCAGAACATGGAATGCATAGAAGGACGAATACTGACCCGCATAATGCTGGCCGCCACCGCCAGCAACACCGCGGCACCGACAAAGATCGATAGCCCCCCGGCACTGAGGGCAGTCAACAACCAGGCGCCCAGCAGGGAGCCGGGAATCCGCCCCGCCATGGCACTCCCCAGCGGCGCCAGTTCGATGTGCCGCCGGTGCTGCAATGCCATCAACACGCACTGGGCCAGCGCCATTGCCACCAGGGGTCCAGGCAGGGCCGCCGGATAGATCATGACCAGCACTGGCGCACCGACCACGGCGATGCCGAAGCCAAAGGCCGTTTGCACCAGCGCCCCCAGCAGGACCACCATGCCCGCCGCCAGCAACTCCCACATCAGATCAAGTATCCCGCCACAGCACCGCTCTACACCGCCTCGAGGGTTAACCCGGATAATGCACCAGCACACGCCAACATTTATCTGGCCTTTGTAAAAAAGGATATTGCGAGTTTGTCACCCGGGTACAACATGCCACCACTGCTGTTTGCCTGAATACCACTCGATCTCGCGTTGATTCTGCGCACATGCCCACTCCGACGTAGCTATGCTACGTTTACGCTCGCGAGCACGCAAAAGCAACGCGATACCTGCGCGCTATCTCAGGCAGCTGGTGCAATATCCGGCCTAAGGCAGGACCGAAAAGTCGCAGTATTCAAAGCACGGCGAACTGCCGGCCGGGAGCGAGCCTCAACGTCACTGGAATATTCGCGCTGCGGATGGGCAACAGGGAACCCTCCCGCCGGGTGGCGCGGGGATCAGCGTTGTCCTTAGCGCGGTTTCTCGCTAACAGGTTCATTGCGACGCGCCAGATGATCAAAACCGCCACCCAGGATGCGCTTGGCCAGGGCAGCCACTTTTGCAATTCGGGTGACCCGGTAGCGCGCCCGGGTTTTGCGCCCCCGGAGGATATCGACCAGTACATCGGCCACCGTTGCCGCCGGCAAAGCACCCGGCCCGCCGCTAGCCGCCTGCAAGCGTTGCGCGTGCCGCTGGTAGTCGAGACGGGTCGCCTTGCCCTGCAGGCACTCGTCCATTGCGTTAAGGGCGTTGGCGCGAAAGTGCGCCTCGATGGGCCCGGGCTCGATAATGTGCACGGCAACGCCCCGCGATGCCAGCTCCAGCCGGTACGCATCGCCGGCCGCCTCGAGCGCATGCTTCGACATACAGTAAGGACCGCGAAAAGGCACCACGAACAAGCCCAGGACCGAGCTATTGAAAACCAGCTTCGAGCCTGGCTGCAAGCAATCCAGGAGCGCGTTGGTAAACATCACCGGGCCAATCACATTGGCGCTCAGCTGTCGACTCAAAGCATCCCAGGTGGCATCTTCCATCGCCACCTGCAAGCCGTAACCGGCATTATTGAACAAGCCAAAAATACTGCCGCCCGATAACAGGCGGATGCTTTCAGCGGCCTCCGCGACACTGTGTTCCGACTCCAACTCCAACTGCACAGCTTCGGCTCCCAGCGCCTGCAGCCGATCGAGATCGGCGTGCCTGCGGGCGGTGGCGATGACCCGATAGCCGGCAGTGATACAGGCCTGTACCGCTGCGAAGCCAATGCCTGAGGAGGCGCCGGTAATAACGATGTAGGGGCTTGCTGGCATGTTCAATCTACCTGACCGACGCCTGGCCTCCCGGCGTGAACCACGGATGACCAAAAGCCTGCTGCCGGCCGACGGCGATCCCGCTCGCAGTTGACCGCGCCTGAATAGGCTTGCGACGGGGTATTAATCGGGAATGGCCGCTGCAGTAGAGTGCCCGCAGCGGCGGGGGGACACACCGATATCAGTCAGAAACTTTCTCTTTGGCGTCTTCGTAAGCTTCCTCGGTGGCATCGGCAGCGTCATCGTAAGCTTCTTCAGTCGCATCGACGGCATCGTCCATTGCATCACCGGCATCGTGCGCCATGCCCTTGGCGCCTTCAACAGTTTTGTCGTACGCGTTCTTGGTAGCATCAGCCGCACTTGCAGCCATTTCCTTGGTGCCTTCGACAGTTTTGTCATACGCGTTCTTGGTAGCATCGGCGGCGTCACTGGCTATGTCTTTGGTTGCCTCGGCAACATCCGAACCCGCCTGCTTGACGCTATCAACGGCTTTCTCAGTGGATTCCTTTGATTCTCCGCCACATGCGCCGAGTGATAATGCCAACACTGCAATCGAAGCCGCGCCCACAATAGCTTTGTAGTTCATATTCCTCTCCCTGTTACCTGATTTCAATAAAGCCGCGATCATACACCTAATCACCGCGATTGCCCACTCCGGTTAAAGCTGGCCACTAATCGCCCGCACCAGGCTGTAACTGCGTGTTTTCGACGATATGGCAACCCGGTTCCGCCTGCGAGGCGTGGTTCAGCATGCACGCAGCGAGGCGTGCAACCGGCATCGGCTGCCAGCGCCGGGCCCACGCCAATGGAACCTTTCGCAACCCGGCCAGCAAATACACCGAGGCCCTTTCACCGGCCCGAAATTCGTTGCGCTGCGGCGCATCCAGCAGCCCCGGGCGATAGAGGTACAGGCTGGATAATGGCAGCTGCCGCAAGTCCCGCTCTGCTTCCCCCTTGGTGCGCAGGTAATGACTCAGTGAGTGGGGATCGGCACCCATGCTGCTGACCACGTGCAGTGCCCCAGTATTGTGCGCTGCCGCCCAGCGCCCCACTGCCAGCACCAGGCCGTGGTCCACCCGATAAAAGGCAGCCTTGCTCCCCGCCTGTTTGCGGGTCGTGCCGAGGGTGCAAAACACAGCATCGGGAGCCCGCTCCAGTTCCAGCGTTATGGGGTCCAGCGCGGGCTGAATGTGCTCCCTCACCACGGGGTGATCGGCATAGCCTAGGCTGCGGCGCAACAGCAGGTGTAAGGTCTGGTAGGAATTATTGGCCAGGGCCTGGCGCACCAGCTCCCTGCCGACCGCCCCCGATGCCCCCACCAGCAATGCGCTGGTGCTGGTGCCAGCCAGCCCCGGGGGACTCATGGTGAGGGGGTTCGCTGACCAGCGCGCAACGCCCTTCCGAGGGGCTTGCTACCGAGCGCCGCCGCGGCCTGCTGCTCATGCCATACGGTCTCACCCCTGATCAACACCCTGCTCACCACCCCGTCTGACCGATTGACCATTTGCCGGTGCTGGAAAATATCGCGGTATTCAAGCCTGCGACTGGCATTGCTGTCGAACGCCTGCAGCGCCAGCGGGTCGATCAGGGTGATGTCGGCCTGGCTGCCGGGCTCAATGCGCCCCACGTCGAGGCCGAAAAACTCCGCCGGGTCCCGGGTCAGTCGCTTCACCAGTTTGGCGACCACGTCGACACCACGTTGCTGAGCCATTTTCAAACCCACCAGATTACCGTCAAAAAAGGCCAGGTTCGTGAGGTGCGCCCCGCTGTCGTTAAATCCCGGCAGGGTGTTTTCATCCATCAGCAATTCAAAGGTTTTTTCGGGATCGATGTTGGCAGCATCGACCCACCAGCGGAAGCCCTTGTCGTATTCGCGCAGTAAATGAAGCATGAAATCGGCATCGTCCAGAATCGGGGCCGGAAAGCGGGCAAAGGCCTCGGCCTCCGCCTCACTGCGGGCTTCATGGCGATTGCCGGCCTGGTAGCGCTTGAGGCGCTGCATCACCGCGTCCATGGTCTCGCCGTCCCACTCAGGCACCGGCGCGCCGTCGAATGTCATCAGGTCGAGGTCGCGTATCACATTGATGTCGGGCACTCCCAGCCGGGTCTTGAGGCGTGCCAGGCTCACTCCCTCCCGCCCGTGATGCCAATCCTGTCGAAAATCGGCAATGAACTCGGGGTCATTGAGTAAGGCCAGGCGCCCCTCCCGGTCTTCGTACTCCTTGGCAATCAAGCGACAAGTAGAGCCCATTTCCTCAAAAATGGGGTTGACCACACCGTCCCCCCACATCCTGAAATTGGTCGCCAGGGCCTGGAAGTGAATTCGACCTCGCATAAAATTGCTGTTCAGCAGGCGGGCAAACTTGAGCAGGCCATCGACTGCCCCGGGCATGGCCTCAAACTGCACCGCGGCCAGGGCCGATGTTTTCAGTGGCTTGCCAAAGAGGCGTCCGCTGGTAAACGCGAAATTAAGCAGCGTCTCCAGCTTGCTGTCGAGAAAAGGGGTTGTCTGCCAGACTCTGTCGCGATCCCGCAATACCTGAAGCAGGCGCTTCAATTCGGTGCGAGTGGCAAACTGGGTCGGGATACGCTGGTCGGTATTGGGCTCGTTGGCAAGATAGTGGAAGGGCAGGCCATCGGTCGATAGCCCCACATAGCCCTGGCTGAGAGCGTCCTCCAGTATCACCGCCATCCGTGACAGCTCGGCCTCGGTGGGATCCCGGCTGATCGCATCCTGCAGGCCCATGACTTCAATGCGCAGCATGGAATGGGGCAGGAACGCAGCGATATTCGGGCCCAGATTCATTTGCCCGAAGTGATCGAGGTAGTCACCGGTGGTCTCCCAGGTAATGGCCTCGACACATTTATGCAGCACCGACTTGGGTATATTCTCCACCCGGGTGAAGCAATCGACTATCGGGTTCTGCTCGCCGTGTTGCTGCTTGCCAAAAGCCATCCCCAGACTGCAATTGCCGACCAGCACGGTGGTGGTGCCGTGGCGAACCACTTCTGCAAGGCCGGGATCCAATTCCACCTCCAAATCCAGGTGGGTATGTATATCGAGGAGCCCCGGCATCAGCCACTGGCCACTGGCGTCAATAGTCTTGTCTGCTGTGCCCCGCAGCACGGACCTGATCGCGACCACCCGGCCATCACGTATGGCGATATCGCGTTGCTGCGGTGGCTGACCACTGCCATCGAATACCAACGCGTTCCTGATAAGCGTATCCCAATCTGTTGCGGTTGCTGTCATGCTGTTTTCACCCGACTGGCTAGCGCTCCAATTTCAGCACTGTGACTATGCAATTGCAAATTTACCGGCGATGGCGGAAAGGCCCGTCGACAAATTCGACCGGGCCGGTGTGAAACGGGTAGACTAGCGCTTTGCCGCTGACTTGACCCTATTATGAGCCTGCTTTCCTGTATTGAAATCGAGCCACAAAAACCCGCTGACAGTGCAGTCATCTGGCTACATGGCCTGGGCGCCAGCGGCCACGACTTCGAGCCAATAGTACCGGAACTGCGATTGCCGGCCAGTAGCGCCGTGCGTTTTATATTTCCCCACGCTCCGGCCATCCCGGTAACCATCAACGGCGGCATGGTGATGCCCGCCTGGTACGATATCACCGATATCTCACTGGACCGCAAAGTGGACGCCAGCCAGCTACAGGCGTCGGCCAGTGCCCTGCAACGCCTGGTGGATCGCGAAATAGAGCGAGGCATTGACAGTACCCGCATCATCGTTGCCGGTTTCTCCCAGGGCGGCGCGGTGGCCTATGAGGGGGCCCTGAGCTACCCCCTGCCGCTGGCGGGGCTGATGACCATGTCGACCTACTTCGCCACCGCCCGCAGCATCGAATTGAGCGCTGCCAACAGCAATATACCCATCCACATCTACCACGGCAGCCAGGATCCGATGGTTCCCGAGCAGTTGGGCCATGAAGCCTGCCGAATCCTTCAATCCATGGGCTATCACCCCGGCTATACTACTTACCCGATTGGGCACAGCGTGTGTATGGAAGAAATCGAGGACATTGCGCTCTTCCTTCGCCGTTGTCTGGCCCTGAACTGACGGGGTTTCCCGGGTAGAACACTCCGCGGCTATGAGCTAGTGTTTGAGAAACGGAGATTGACACTACAACTCATGCGACGCCTTTTTAACCCCCTGCCTTTTTTGCTGCTGGCGTCCTCTCTACACGCTGCCGATACACCCTACAGCGTCTACCAGGGCAGCCCGATTGCAGAAATCCGCTTCGTCGGCAACGATGACGTTGAAGACGACCGGCTGTGCAACGAACTGGCCTTGGGCGTGGGCAACCTTTTCAATGAGACGAAGCTCGAGGCGAGCGTTGCAGCGCTGCTCGATATGGGCAAGTTCGATAGCGTTGATACGCTGGTCAAAGAAAGTCCCGCGGGGTTGATTGTCACTTTCCAATTCAAGGAGAAGTGGCATGTTATCGGGGTTTGGGGCATCGGCAAAGACCCTCGCAGCCCGTATGCCTGCCAGGCGAGGTTCGACGAAGAGATGCTGGCTGAACTGGAGGGCTTGCCTATCGAGCGGATTCGCTTCGAAGGTAACGACACCACCCGTGAGGTCATTCTGCGGGAGGAACTGCTGTTCGAGGAAGGAGACTTTTTCAGCACTGATAAAATGCTGCGCTCCCGCCAATCGATCAAGAACCTCGGGCTGTTCAAAATCGTCTGGGCCCGCGCGGAGCGATCCGACCAGGGGGTGATCGTAACTTTCACCATGACCGAGAAATGGTACATTCTCCCCATCCCCACCCTCAGTCGCAATACCGACGGCGACATCACCTACGGTATCGACGTGACCTGGGATAATATTTTCGGCCTCAACCAGACGGCTGAACTGGAGATCGAGCAGCAGGACCAGGCCGACGGTGAAACCGAGCAAAGCGCCTCGCTGGACTATTTCATCCCCAAAATACCCGGCACAATTTTCGGCCTGGCGACCGGCGTCAAACGGGAGCGAACCCTGACCACAAGCGAAGATGACAACGGTAATGTGCTGGGCGAATACTACGACTACATCGACCGTTTCAGCATCAGCACCTCGCGCTGGCTGAAGCGGATTGCTCCCAGCCAGGGCTGGTTCGCGGGGGTGGGCATCACCTGGAGCCGCAGCTACCAGATTGAGGCCAGCGGTGCGCCGCTGCTGGAGGATGACCTGCGGGTAGTGGATTTTGGCACCAGCCTGGGCTTCACCGCGGTCAACGATCATGAATACTATCGGTCTGGCCAGGAGTTTGGCGGTAGTGTCGGATTCGGCCGGGAAGTCCTCGGGTCCACCAATGACTACAGTAATATCACCGCCTACTGGCGCATCTACCAGCCGATCCACGTGCCGCTGTGGAGCAATATTAATATTCAGTTGCGGGCCGGCCTGAACCATGGGCTGGACGACGTCTTCGAGCTTGGCGGCGGCGGCACCATGCGCGGAATCCTCGATGACAACAAGGCCATAGGCGACGCCTTTGCCCTGGCCAATGTCAACTGGCTGATTCCGATACCTCGCTACCCGGCTTTTCGCTGGAATATTTTTACCGATGTCGGCAACGCCTGGGAGCGCGACGACATCGACCTGACCAAATGGAAGTTCACTGTCGGCGTGGGAGCGCGCTGGAAGATCCGCGCCCTGGTCAACACCTCATTGCGGCTGGACATCGGCTACAGCCCGGAAACCCGGGAATACAAGGCCTACGCCGGCACCGATTTTATGTTCTAAGACACACCAGGGCACCTCTAATTATTTCGGTAATGCCTCGGCGGGGCCTTGCGCCGCAAAGTCCTGCGGCGGCGCCAGAAGCTGCCTGTTATTGGTGAGGTCACTGGCAACGCCGCACATCGAGGGAGCAGATTTTTGGTGCCGTTGTGGGTTATGATCGCCGCCTGACAACCGTTTCCTCCCGTTATCCTATGGATCCTCTCAGCCAGGGCGTTCTGGGTGCCTCACTGCCCCAGGCCACCAGCCAACGCAAAACCATCGCCAGCGCCAGTGTTTTCGGTTTTTTGGCCGGCATGGCCCCAGACCTGGATATCCTCATCCGCTCGCCAAACGATCCGCTATTGTTTCTGGAGTATCATCGCCAGTTCACCCATGCGCTTATCTTCATACCGATCGGCGGCCTGATCTGCGGGCTACTGCTGCACGCCCTGCTCGGCCGTCGTCGCGGCCTGAGCTGGAGGCAGAGCTGGTTATTCTGCACCCTTGGTTATGGTACCCATGCCCTGCTGGACGCCTGTACCACCTATGGCACCCAATTACTGTGGCCCTTCAGCAACGCGCGCTTTGCCTGGAACACCATTTCCATTATCGATCCGCTGTTCACCCTGCCCCTGTTAGGGCTGGTGCTGCTGGGGGTGTATCGCAGGCAGCCCCGCTACGCGCGTATCGGCCTGGTCTGGGCATTGCTCTACCTGGGTTTCGGCGTAGTTCAGCGCGAGCGCGCCGAGGCGGCCGGCTGGGAGCTCGCCCGGCAACGCCAGCACCAACCCCTGCGGCTCGAAGCCAAGCCGAGTTTTGCCAACTTGATACTATGGAAAGTCGTCTACCAAACCGAGCATCGCTACTATGTCGATGCCGTGCGCATTCTGGGCGACAGCAAGGTCTACCCCGGCGAGAGCGTTGCCATTCTCGACATTGCCAGGGACCTGCCCTGGCTGGACCCATCATCGCAGCAGGCCCGGGATATCGAGCGCTTTCGCTGGTTTTCCAACGGCTACGTAGCACAGGACCCCGGCGACCAGCACCGCATCATCGATGTGCGCTATTCGATGATACCCAACCAGGTCGAGGCGCTCTGGGGCATTGAGCTGTCGCCCTTGGCGAGCCCGCAGCAGCATGTAAGCTATCAGAATACCCGCGATGCTGCCGGCGACCGCCTGACCCTGTTTCGCAGCATGTTGTTTGATTGAAGGGGGAACCCTGAACCGTGATCGTCGACACCAGTACCTTAAACCGCAGCATGCGGTATTTCGACCAGCACGAGGCCGTCTGGCTGTTTGGCTATGGCTCGCTGATCTTCAAAGCCGATTTCCCCTGGCAACAGCGTCGCCCTGCCAGTATCCAGCATTGGCAACGGCGCTTTTGGCAGGGCTCACACGACCATCGCGGCACCCCCGAGCAGCCGGGTCGCGTGGTCACCCTGGTACCGCAGCAGGGCGCCCGCTGTGACGGCATGGCCTACCTCATCAGCCCGGCGGTTTTCGATCAGCTCGATTTTCGCGAAAAGAACGGGTACTACCGCTTCGTGACCGAGCTGCGATTCTCCGACCAGCGAAGCGCCGAGGGCCTGGTATACATCGCAACACAAGACAACCCGGCCTTTCTCGGGCCGGCCAGCGAGGCTGACATCGCCCTGCATATCAATTGCGCCACTGGGCCCAGCGGAAGCAATATCGATTACCTGGTAGGTCTTGCCGCAGCGCTGAGGGAACTGAAGGCCCATGATCCCCACGTCTTCGAGATCGAACGCGCCCTGAATCAGCTACGGGCGACTACAGTTGGCCCTCGATCGGCAGCACACCGTAAAACCCTGCCTTGAAGCGGCGCCACCAGCCGGTGTCGGGTTCCTTGTCAGGCCGCTGCCCATTGCCACGATAACTCCACACCAGCTTTCCCCTGGCATCCAGTTCCACGGCATACGTCAGATCGAACAGGTTATCCATCACGGCCTCTGCCAGTCGACTGGCGGCTTCCGGGGAGGCGATAAACACGCCCATCTCGGTATTGATGTCGATTGATCGGGGATCAAAATTGAGCGAACCGATAAAAAGTAGCGCGCGATCAAATATCACCGCCTTGGTGTGCAAGGTCCGGCGGTCCGCCGCATTGCCCTCTGCCCCGGTCACCTCCGCATTGGACTTGACCTCGAACAACTCGGCCCCGGCGCGCAATAGTGGCTCGCGGTAGCGGGCATAACCGGAGTGCACCGGCACATGATTGGTTGACGCCAGTGAATTGGTGACAATCACCACCCTGACACCCCGTTGCAGCCATTGCGTAATCGCCGCGACGCCCTCTTTTCCCGGGACAAAATACGGGCTGATAATGATGACTTCACGCTGGGCCCGGTCAAATTGCTTACCCAACTCCCGGGCCAGGGACTGATACTCCGTGGCGCCTACTTTTTGCACCAGCTTTTCCGGCTCATCGGTTACCACGTAGGCCGGCGCGGCGATGGGTTCAATGCGTCCCTCGGCAATATCCTGCAACAACGGGCTGTCGATAGCACGTGCGTATACCGATTCCCGGGCACCGGCAACCACGGCGTCCATTGCACTGCGCCATTGCTTTAACTCGGTCGGATCGAAGTCCGCCCCGAACGCCTCCATAGGTACCGCCAGCTCACTATTCCAGAACAGGTCGAAAGCCCCGGCAATCTCAGCCACCACCGGACCAAAGGTCAGCAGTTCGAAGTCGTCGAACTCAACCTCCTGCTTTATCTCGAAATACTCATCGGCAATATTGCGGCCACCAACAATGCTGACGCTGCCATCCACGGTAAAGGATTTATTGTGCATTCGTCGATTGGCGCGGTTGAAATCCCATAGCATATTCACATACTTGAAGCCCTGGCGCGCAACGGGGTTGAAAATGCGCACCTCGACGTTGGGATGGTGATTAAATAGCGCAAGGGTGCTGTCCTCGACCGGGGTAAAAATGTCGTCGATCAGCAACCTGACCCTGACACCCCTGTCTGCTGCCCGCAGCAACTTGCCGATAAACAGCCCACCGGCCTCATCCGGCTTGAGCAGAAAATACTGCGCGTCTATGGTCTTCTCTGCCGCCTCCATGAGGCGCAGTCGCGCTCCCAGGGCGTCGTTACCCTTCTCCAGGCCGACGAATCCCGAATCTTCTCCATGTTGCTGCAGCCATTTCGCGTAAAATTGCCCCATGCGCGTGGTATCTGAGGCAGGCACCACCCGGGAGACTGTTTTCGGGTAGTCGAATGGCGCAGCTGCACATCCCGCCAGCAACAGCAGAAAGAGGGGCAACAACCACGCTTTATACCTGTACATAGTTTCCTGTATACTAGTGAGAATAGTTATCATTCGCTTTTTAACACGGGGCGCGCCATGACCACCAGCTTTGCAGACCTGATCGCGGGCGACCGTGCCCGCGTGAGTGGCTTTCAGGGGCTGCAAAATGCCTATCGCAACCGACTTTTGAGTCTCGGCCTGACACCCGGTACAGAGTTTACCGTGAAACGGGTCGCTCCGCTTGGTGACCCGGTAGAAATCGTGCTGCGGGGGTTTCGGTTGAGCCTGCGCCGGGAGGAGGCCGCCGGACTGATGGTTGAGAGACTGTAATGGAACAATACCGCATCGCCCTGGTGGGCAACCCCAATAGCGGCAAGACCACGCTGTTCAATCGGCTTACCGGTTCGCACCAGAAAGTCGGCAACTGGCCCGGTGTGACGGTGGAGCGTAAGAGCGGCTTTTTTAAACATGCCGAGCAGCGCTTCGAAGTCATCGACCTGCCCGGAACCTACTCGCTGCACGTTTCCCACGAGGAGGAATCAATCGACCAGCAAATTGCCCAGCGCTTCGTGCTCGAGGGATCTGCGCAACTACTGGTCAATATCATCGATGCATCCAGCCTCGAGCGCGGCCTCTACCTCACCACCCAGTTGCTTGAGGCCGCCCGCCCGCTGGTGGTAGTCCTGAATATGATGGACGTGGCTGACAAGGAGGGGCTGCATGTCGACCCCTACGCCCTGTCAGCGACCCTGGGATGCCCGGTGGTGCCGCTGGTAGCCAGCCGTGGCGAGGGCCTCGGCACCCTGGTCGATGTTATTTCAACCCACGTCGGCAACAATATCCCCGCGCCCAGCTGTGCCGATCTCGGCGCCCCAATAAACCAGGGCCTGCAGCGTATCCGGAGCTTGCTGGCCCAATACCGGATCGAGGCCAGTCCGCTGCATGCCACCGCGATCCTCGAGGGCGACGATGCAGTCATGCAAGGCTACGATGACGCCGTGCGCAGCGAGCTTGCAATCATTGTGTCCGACACCGAAAGGGCGCTGGAGGCGCCGATCGTCGATGCACTGACCAACGCCCGCTTCAACTGGATCTCGCGTATCACCGGGCAGGCAGTGCGGCGCGACCAACACGAGCACCGCAGCTTAACCGACCTGCTTGACAGCATCCTGCTGAACCGCTTCCTCGCGCTGCCAATCTTTCTTGGGGTGATGTACCTGATGTTCATGCTGACAATCAACGTCGGCGGCGCATTCATCGATTTTTTTGACCAGACCGCCGGAGCCCTACTGGTGGAAACTCCACGCCAATGGCTGAACAGCGTCGGCCTGCCCGGTTGGCTGGTGGCACTACTGACCGATGGCCTGGGAGGTGGCTTGCAACTGGTGGCGAGCTTTATCCCGGTGATCGGCACCCTGTTCCTGTTCCAGTCGTTCCTCGAGGACTCCGGATATATGGCGCGAGTGGCGTTCATCCTCGACCGGGTAATGCGCAGCATCGGCCTGCCTGGTAAGTCGTTTGTACCGCTGATCGTGGGTTTCGGCTGCAACGTGCCGGCCATCATGGCAACACGCACCCTTGAAAGTCCCCAGGACAGGCTGATGACCGCAATTATGGCGCCGTTCATGTCCTGCGGCGCCCGGCTGACCGTCTATACCCTGTTCGCCGCGGCGTTCTTCCCCACCAACGGCCAGAACGTCGTATTCGGGCTCTACATCATTGGCATCGTGCTAGCGGTTGTGTCGGGGCTGTTGGTGCGACGTCGCCTGTTGGCCAGCACCGTTACGCCGTTCCTGATGGAGCTGCCCAATTACCATATTCCAACCCTGCGTGGCCTGTTGATCCACACCTGGCACCGCCTCAAGGGTTTCATCCTGCGAGCCGGCAAGGCGATCGTGCTGGTGGTCGTAGTCCTCAATTTTGTCAACTCCCTGGGTACCGACGGCAGCTTCGGCAACAATGATACCGAGAAATCCGTGTTGTCGGTGATCGGGAAAACCATAACCCCGATCTTTACTCCCATGGGGGTCGAGGAAGAAAACTGGCCAGCGACCGTGGGCATCTTCAGCGGCATTTTCGCCAAGGAAGTCGTGGTGGGTACACTCGACGCACTCTACAGCGCCATGGCACGCGACGTTAACGGCCCGGGAGATACCGGACCACCGCCAGCATTGCTCTCCCAGCTCCAGGACGCAGCCGCGACCATTCCGGAGAACCTGGCCGGGTTAACTGAACTGTTCGGTGATCCGCTGGGTATCAACATTGGCGACCTCAGTGAGTCCGCCAGCGTCGCTGAGGACCAGGATATTCAGGTAACGACCCTGGACATGATGGCATCCCTGTTCGACGGCCAGCTTGGGGCCTTTGCCTATCTGTTATTCGTGCTGCTGTATGTACCCTGTGTGGCAACGCTCGGTGTGCTGTACAAGGAGGCCGGCCCATTCTGGGCGTTTTTCTCAGCAAGCTGGAATACCCTGATCGCCTACACGGTAGCGGTTATCGTCTACCAGGCAGGTCGCTTCGACGTCCATCCTGCCAGCAGCGTTGCCTGGGTGGCAGGTATGAGCGCGCTGCTGGCGATCGGCTGCACATTACTCATCTACCTGGGGCGACGCGAAGTGCATGACCCGCAATTGATTCCCGTGGTCAATATCGAGTAACGACCTTAGCATTGGGCGAAAGCCAGTGACAGTTAAGGGGTAGGTACGAGCGAAAAAATGGTGTATCGTTAGAACAAGACTTTTTGCGACACCATTAGTCAGGGTATATCGGCAGCTCGCTCCTACCCAAACTATTAACTTGCACACAAGAAGGTCCCGAAGATGGCAGTGTCGATCCAAAGCGTTAACGGCGTTGGCCCAGCAGCAGCTGAGGCTCTGGCTCAACATGGCGTTGTTACCCCCGAGCAACTGGCGGAGAGTTCCGTCGAGGCGATCAGCAAGGTACCGGGCTTCAGTACGGGCCGGGCACAACGCATCATCACTGCCGCGCAGGCGCTGCTAAATCCCGCTGATGCCCCCCCTACTGCGAGGGTTGTCGCAGATGCCGCTGAAACGGCGACGAGCGTCGAATCAGATGGCGGGCCGGCCGAACAGGATCCTGCCGTCGAAGTGGTCGAGCTTGGGGATGCCAACAGCGAGCAGGGCGAGGAAGTAGACCTCTCTGAAGATGGCGAGAAAAAAGCAAAGAAGAAGAAGGATAAAGACAAGAAAAAGAAAAAAGGAGGCAAGAAGAAAAGCGACAAGAAACGCAAGAAAAAGGACAAAGGCAAGAAGAAAAAGAAAAAATAAAACGCGTCGCGCCGCATCGGCGTGGCTGTTGGCCGGACGTCATGCGGTGACACAATAATCATAATCATAGACGGAAGCTGCTTATGCTATCTTTCCTTCCGCCACCCTTGCGTGGCGTTATCGCTATGACAATCCTGGTGGTCAATACCTTGCTGATGGCGCCTCTGCTGTTTGGCGTCACGCTGTTAAGGATCTTGATCCCAGTGGATGCCTGGCGCAAATGGTGCACTGCCGCGGCAATCTGGATTGCCGAGCTCTGGATAAGCATCAATTCATTCTGGATGCGACTCACCCAGAATACCGACTGGGATGTTGAAGGTGTCGAGCATCTGGACAAGCAGCACTGGTACCTGGTGACCTGTAATCACCAGTCCTGGGCCGATATTTTTATCCTCCAGCACCTGTTCAACCGCAAGATACCGATGCTCAAGTTTTTCCTTAAGCAGCAGCTTATCTGGGTCCCGGTCATCGGTCTGTGTTGGTGGGCACTCGATTTCCCCTTCATGAAGCGCTACAGCAAAGAATATCTCGAGAAGCACCCCGAAAAGCGCGGCGAGGACTTTGCGGCCACTCGGCGGGCCTGTGAGAAATTTCAGTACACCCCGGTGACGGTCTTCAATTTTCTCGAGGGCACACGCTTCACCGAGGAAAAGCATGAGCGGCAGCAGTCCCCTTATCGGCACCTGCTCAAACCCAAGGCAGGCGGCATCGGCTTTGTAGTGGGAGCGATGGGTAACAGCATCAACGCCCTGCTGGATGTCACCCTGGCTTATCCTGGCAACCCCCAACCCTCGCTCTGGTTTTTTATGTGTGGGCGACTGGAACCAGTGCTGGTGCGGGTGCAGCAACGCGCAGTTCCGGCTGAATTCCTGGGCAAGAACTACTCGGAAGACGAGCTCTTTCGCTACCATTTCCAGCAGTGGGTAACCCAGTTGTGGCAAGAAAAAGACGCCCTGCTGGATCAACTCAACCGGGTCGATGATGTCAGTCCTGATATTCAGGCTTAATGGCGCAGACCCCGAAGAAGCGCAGGAAGTGCGGGATTTACTGGAGCATAACCAGCTGGATTTTTATGAGACCACGGCCGGTCGCTGGGGTATTTCGGTAGCCGGCATATGGCTGCAGGACGCAACCCGCGCCGACGAGGCGAGGGCCCTGCTTGACCACTATGCGCAGCAGCGTCAAGCCAGAATCCGCCAGCAATACCGACAATCGCGGGATCGTGGCGAGCACCACTCCCTTTGGCAGCGTGCCCTCGATGCGCCGGTACGAACGATCGCCATCCTGTTACTGGCGTGTACCATTGCCTACCTGTCGATATGGCCATTCATCAATATGATGGGGTGAAAATCCTGTGTTCATATCAGCGCCCAGTCCTGCCAGGCTAGCGCAACCCGCTGCCGTTAAGGCAGGTGTTAGATAGCTAAAACTGCAGGCGACGCGGCACCGATTCAGACTTTACGCGCAAACCCGCCTCGCGCAACTCCGCGATCAGCTGCCCCGCCTCCTCCTTGTTGAGGAAACTGCCCAACTCTACCTGTTGACTGCGATCGTACAACACAATGCCAGGCGCATCCCAGGGATGCTGGGCCGCCGCGATGGCAATAGCCGCCTGCCCGCGCGCGAGCCGCCAGTGCCGACGTGGAAAGTTATAACCCTCATCGACGGTTACCACGTCGGCGTCGATTTTTACTACCTGACGCAGGTGCAGCTTCCAGCTGACGTAATGCAAACCCAGGTACAGGGCCAGCACCTCAATGCCGGCAAAGGGCAGTATCACCCACGCCCCAACCACCGTCCAGAACAAGGCTATCACCAGGGTAAAGCCACCCAACACGGCTACCAGCCAGCGATTCTGTTCCCAATTCATCGAGCGATTCGGGCGCAGGAGCAACACCCGGGTGTCGCCATCAAACTCTCGCTTTACCATTAACCTACCCTGATCCTGCCGCTGAGCAAATACACTACTTCACTACGTGTCCTTCATCCATAGCGGCCACTATGTCGGCAATACTGCAGTGCGTGCCTAGGCGACTGAGGACCGCTGCTGCTCCGGGCAAAGTGCTGTGGTCTGGCAGGCTGTGCACTGGTGCGTTAATCGTTACAATAGGGCTTTGCTGACCACAACCGGGGTAATGCTGTGAAAAGATCGCTGCCTGTCGCACCTTGGATCGCAGATTACCAGTTGTCGTGGTTGCGCCCCGACCTCATTGCGGGCATTACTGTCGCCGTGCTCCTGATCCCGCAATCGATGGCCTACGCGCTGCTGGCGGGGCTGCCCCCCATTACCGGAATGTACGCCGCACTCGCCGCGCTGGTCGCCTACTCCCTGGCCGGTTCATCACGGCACATGTCAGTGGGACCCGCTGCCCTCGATTCTATTCTGCTGGCATCCGGGGTAAGCCTGATCGCCACTGCTGGCAGCGACGAGTACCTCGCCATCGCAATCCTGCTGGCAGCTCTGGTGGGGATTATACAGCTGGGAATGGGCTTCCTGCGGCTGGGCTTTATGGTTAACTTTCTCGCCAATCCGGTGATCAGCGGTTTTACCTCAGCCTCGGCGATCATTATCGGCGCAAGCCAGCTGAAGCACCTGCTGGGCATCGAAATCCCTTCCAGCCAGACCCTGGTGCAAACACTGACGGCGCTGATCCAAAACCTGCATCAATTCAACCCGGTAGCGCTGGCCATGGGCCTTGCCGGTATTGTCGCCATGTGGGCCATCAAACGCTTTTTCCCCAGGGCTCCAGCAGCATTGGTACTGCTGATTCTCGCTACAATAGTGGTCTGGTTGACCGGCCTGGACCAGCGCGATATCCAGATAATCGGTGCAGTACCCGAGGGCCTGCCAACCTTGAGCCTGCCGCTATTCGACCACGAGTTGCTGGCCCGGGTGTTGCCCCTGGCCATCACCATCGCCCTGATCGGCTTCATGGAATCCATCTCCATGGCCAAGCGAGTAGCCGCGGACCAGCGCTACAAGATTAATAGCAACCGCGAGCTGGTCGGGCTTGGTTGTGCTAATGCGGCCTCTTCGATATGCGGGGGCTACCCGGTCGCCGGGAGCTTGTCCCGCACTGCGGTCAACGCCGCCAACGGTGCCCAAAGCCAACTCTCTTCGCTGTTTACCGCCGCGGCGCTGGCGCTGGTACTGGTGGCACTGACTCCCTTGTTTTACTACACGCCCCAGGTATGTCTGGCAGTGATCATAATCTCGGCGCTGATGTCACTGATCGACCTCGATGAGCCCCGGCGCCTTTGGCGGGTGAACAAAAAAGACCTGGTAATACTGGTGCTGGCATTCGTCGCCACCCTGCTGATGGGGGTACAGAACGGCATTCTGTTGAGTGTCATGGCCTCTATCGTACTGATTTTCAGCCGCATCACGCGCCCGCCGGTGGTGGAATTTGGACAATCTCCCAAGCACGGGGAGCTGCGTAATATAGCGCGCGAGGCGGACGCCCGGCTTATTCCCGGCCTCCTGGTTTTTCGTATCGACTCTTCACTGTACTTCGCCAATGCGAGCTACCTGGAAGACCGGGTGTTCGAGGCTCTGAGCAAGCGCGGGGATCCCATCGTGGCCTTTTTATTCGACGCCAGTTCGATCAATGAAATCGATTCCTCTGCCATTACCGCACTGGACGACATTGCGCACGAGCTGCGTGAACTGGGTATCCAGATGTACCTTACCAATGTGCGTGGCCGGGTGCTGGACATGCTGCAACATGCCGGCTTTTACGACAGGCTGGGCGCTGAGAACTTTTTCTACAGCAAACGCGCAGCCATCGCAACAATCAGCCAACGCCATGACCTTGAACTTCCCTACCCCCTTGCGCAAGGAGCCCCGGCATGACAAGCACAGCACCCGGCCCCGAAAGGGCGGTCTTCAAACGGCGCTCTGGTTGGGACTTGTTAGTGATCCTGGGTCCGGCGCTGCTTCTCATCGCCGCCGGGTTCGCACTGGCATTCCAGTTTGTGAAGCCCGCCCCACCACGCCATATCGTAATGGCGACCGGGTCTGTCGATGGCGCCTATTACCGGATCGCCCTGCAATACCAGCGGGTACTGGCGCGCGACGGTGTTGAGCTCGAATTGGTGGAAACCGCTGGCTCCGCCGAAAACCTCGAACTCCTGCAGCAATCTGACGGTCGTGTCGAGCTGGCTTTATTGCAGGGGAGCACCGGGCTCGATGGCGAGATCGAGGGGGTCTATTCGTTGGGGAGTATTTTCTACGAGCCGCTGTGGCTGTTCTGGCGGGGCTCACCACCGAAAACAGAGACCGCCATCAAGGGCCGTCGTATCGCCATGGGAAAAATAGGCAGCGGTACGCTGCAGGCACTGGAAGTCTTGTTCACCGCCAACGGCTTGAGCGACGACGACTATACCGCTGTCAATCTCGGCGGTAGCGACGCGGCGCAGGCCCTGATCGAGGGAACCGTCAATGTCGCCGGCTTCGTCTCCATGTTTGAAGCCCCCGCCATCCAGCAACTGCTGCGCGCGGACAACATATCGCTGTTGCCCTTCAACAGGGCCGATGCCTACCAGCGTCAATACAGCTTCCTATCCAAGGTGGTGCTACCCCGAGGCCTGGTCAGCCTTGAAGAGGATCTGCCAGCTGCTGATATCCCCCTGGTCGCCATGGTTGCCAACCTGGCTGCCCGGGAATCCCTGCACCCCGCGCTGGTAGCATTGCTGCTGAGCGCAGCAAAGGAAATCCACGGTGCCGGAGACTTGTTCTCCGAGCCCAAACAATTTCCGTCGGCGGAGCATACTGTGCTGCCATTGAACCCAGACGCCGAGCGCTACCTGACCAAGGGCCCACCACTGCTGCAGCGCTTTCTGCCTTTCTGGCTGGCCATTCTCATCGATCGCCTGACAGTGTTGCTGATCCCACTGGTGACGCTACTGTTTCCACTGTTCAAGATCGTACCTCCGGCTTACCGCTGGCGAGTGCGCAGTCGAATATACCGCTACTACGATGAGCTGCTGGATGTGGAGGCGGTGTTACACAATTCCCCCTCGGCGCCAGAGCTGGCCCGCTGTAAGCAGCGACTCGGGGAACTGGAGAGGAAACTGGATGAGGTCTCCGTGCCCGCCTCTTATGCCGACACTCTCTACAATCTCCGGTTACACCTGAAGCTGGTGCAGGATCGACTGGTGGAGCTCAATGCTGCCGCTACTGAAGCTGGCGCTTGAAGTAGGCGAGTATATCCTGCAAGGCCTGATGGGTGGGTTCGCCCCCGCGGTCGACGAAATCCAGGGTCAAAACCGAGTGTCCCTTACCCGGCATTTCGCGCAGCTCGATACGCTGCTGCTGCGGCGTGTTCAAAGCGCTGCTGATGGCGGCAAATTTGTTCGCGGGACACAGCCTATCATCGGCAAAGCGCAGCGCCATCATGGCGCCGCTGCGATCAATACCGGCTTTCACCGCCGTCACCTCCTCGACACTCATGTGCAGTGCGGAGGGCTTCGCCACCGGTAGCGAGGGCTGCGACGCCACCGCCGCCAGCACCGCGTCGTCTGCCATCAGGGAAATCGCAAAATTTCCTGTGAGGCACATACCAATCACACCCACGCCCCGGGTTCCGGCGTCCTTCTTCGCCTGGCGGCAGAGGGCTTTGAGCCAATCGACAATCGGGCTACTGTGGTTGCCGGCAAACAGGTCGAACTCTCGCCGCATGCAGAACACTCGCAGGGTATTGCCCACCATGCTGGTCTCGCCCAGCGGTCCAAACAGGTGCGGCAACACGATTTCGAACCCCTGGTCGACGAAGCGGTCTGCCAGGCGCAGGGTTTCCCGGCCAATACCTGGCAGCTCCTGAATCAGCACCACCGGCGCACCACTGCCGCGACGATAGACATCATGGCGAATAATATCGCCCCGCCCGCCGGGGGCCGCAAAAGATGAACGATCGTACTGGGTAATGGGAGTGCAGGGTATGGTCATTGGAGAATCACCAGGTGGTTGGGCAGCTCATCCTTGTCGCGGGTGGCGGGGAGGACGCGATGCAAAATTTCGCCGCACTGCTCTATGCACTCGAGAAACCCCTCGCAAACCTGGCCGGCCTTGATCCGCAGTATGAGGTCATCAACGATACCCTGCCACTCGCTGTCGTCGACCAGTCGTGCAACGCCTCGATCGACCAGGATCTCCACGTAGTGCTCGGCCTCGGAGACAAAAATCATGACCCCGGTCTGGCCATCCGTATGGTGCAGCTTGTTGGCGACAAACTGGTCCCGGGCCAGCAAGGCCGCGCGCCACTGGGCAACCCACTTGGGAATCATGCGAATGGTGATAAAGGGGATCCTGAACACCAGGGCCAGCACCACAAACACAAGCCACTGTGCGATGAGCAGATCCATCGCGCTCAGCCAAAACGGCGTCAGGCTCAAGAGCACCGGGGTTAACAGAGCAATCATGGCGGCCCAGAGCGAGGGGATGAAGTAGTAGCTGTCGGCGCGGCTGGCCAGAACGGTCACCAGCTCAGCGTCGGTGTTTCTCTCCACCGCCTCGATGGCGGCTGCCACACAATCATGATCGGGCTTTTTCAGGAAGGTCATCACCAGCCCCCGGACGCGCCACCGCCACCAAAACCGCCGCCCCCACCACCGAAGCCGCCACCGCCGAAACCACCGCCCCCACCAAAGCCACCACCGAATCCGCCAATGCCACCGCCATAACCACTGCGGCGCAGGGCGCCACCGCGCCGATTGCGCACCCCGGGCATCATTGCAGGCAGGATATTGAAGCCCAGTATCATCAGGACGAACAACAAAACCAGCCAATCGCTTTCTCCGGGGCGGCGTTCGGACGAGCGTTCACGCATCTGGTAGTTGCCCCCGAGGGCATCGATAATGGCCGCGGAACCCTGCTCGATACCGTTGCCGAACTGCCCGAGCTTGAAATACGGCAGTATCACGGTGTGAATTATGTTCGCGCTCACGGCATCGGTCAGCTCACCTTCAAGGCCATAGCCCACTTCAATACGCACCTTGCGCTCCTGCTGGGCAACGATCAGCAGTACGCCATTGTCTTCTTCTTTTTCTCCTATTCCCCAGTGGCGGCCAAGTTGGTAACCGTAGCTCTCAATGTCGTAGCCACCCAGGTTGGGAACCGTGAGCACTACCAACTGGTTACCGCTGGCCCGCTCATGCGCCGCCAACCGTGCCTCCAGGCGCTGACTCTCTGCCGGACTTAGCAGCGATGCCTGGTCCACCACGCGTCCCGTCAGCGGGGGAAAGCTGGGGGCGGCGACCACCGAGCCCCCCAGTGTCAGCCAACACAACGCTACCGCCGCGAGGATTCGGAGCATTAGAAGCTTACCTGGGGAGCCTGCTCTGCACCGGCGGTGGTCGCTTCAAAAGTCTCCCGGATAGGCATATCGCCGTACATGATCGTGTGCCAGATGCGACCCGGGAAAGTGCGTATCTCGGTGTTGTAGGTTTGTACCGCGCCTATGTAGTCACGCCGCGCCACCGCTATCCGGTTTTCAGTACCCTCCAGCTGTGACTGCAATGCAAGGAAGTTCTGGTTGGATTTCAGCTCGGGATAGCGCTCCACTACCACCATCAGACGCTGCAACGCGCTACCGAGCTGGGCCTGGGCTTGCTCAAACTGCTGCAGGGCCTCGGGGTTGTTAATCAGGTCTGGGGTCGCCTGCAGGCCGCCAACCCGGGACCGGGCCTCGGTTACGGCAGTCAGGGTTTCCTGCTCCTGCGCAGCAAAACCCTTGACGGTCTCAACCAGGTTGGGAATCAGGTCTGCCCGGCGCTGGTACTGGTTTTCAACCTGGGCCCAGGCTGACTTTACCTGCTCATCGTAGGTGGGAATATTGTTGATACCACAAGCGGACAGGTGCAGGGCCAGCACCAGCAATACCAATGTACGAACTACTGTGTGCAACATGGAATCTCTCCTTTCAACAGGCGATGTTATTGCAGCCACTCTGACAAGAATGTCGCAAAAAAACAAGCCTGCGGGGGACGGGAGAGCAGCAATTTGCGTGGCTGCGCAACCAGGGGGCGGTTCTGGATCGGAGTAATAAAATGCTATAGTGCGCGTGCATTTGCAGCGCAGTTGCCCATTGTCCTAGAAACTACAGTTGGGCATGGAATTATCGGGAAATCCCAGGGCGTCGGAATGCCGCATCACAGGCAAGGCATCGCTCGCCAGCAAAGGCAAGTCCTTGCCCAGAGTGATGACGACGGCCTGCCGCTTTGGAATTTTTCGAGAAACCGTGCAGCGACTCGTAGCTCTCCCAAAGCGTGCGCCAGAAATTTACCTTTTTCATCTGCATAGCAACCACATATTGATCATCGAAGCGTTCGACTGCGGTTTTTAGGATTATGCCAGACCAACACGTCCCCATCAGACCCGCCGCCACCGTTGTCTTGCTGCGTCAACAGCGGCACTGGCCCGAAGTCCTGCTGCTGCATCGCAACAGTTCACTGGTATTTGGCGGCGACTACTGGGTCTTTCCCGGCGGGCGGCTGGACCAACGGGATTATCTGGACAGCGCCGAGGGCTGCCAGCACGCTGCAGCCAGGCTGGCAGCTGCACGGGAAACCCTGGAGGAAGCTCGCCTGCAAATAGATCCCGATACCCTGACCGCCGTCAGTCACTGGACCACACCCAAACCCAGCCCCAAGCGTTACAGCACGGCCTTTTTTGTCACCCTGTACCAGCGGCCAGAGGAGGTGGCGGTGGATGGACACGAAATCGTCGACCATCAATGGTTGCAGCCTGCCCAAGCCCTTGACCACTACCAGCGCGGCGAGAAGAAAATGATGCCACCGACCATCCACACCCTCGAAGAGATCTCCCACCACGCGAGTGCACTGGATTACATAGCGATGTGTGCCGCGCGCGAACCGCTGGTTTTCGCTAACTGAGGCGGCTCAGCGCGCGTAGGTTGCCCGCAGGTAATCAATGATCGAACTCGACTCGAACAATGCGGTATCTGTGTTGGGGTCACGCAGGAACGGGATCGCTACCTTTCCCTCGCGTTGCTGCAGTTCCCGGCGATTATGAAGTTCGCTTTCCGGTACGATTCCCAAACGCTGGCGCAACGGCGGAGGTACCCACTCATCGAGGCGGCTGCGACCGCAGCTACGGAGGATGTACGGAATTTCAAGTTCACACAGTAGTTCTCGCACCGGCCTGGCAAAGGGACTGGCCTCGAAGCTGTAAAGTTCCAGCAACTGGGTCGGGCGCCGGCTGGGAATGGCCCGCAAACCGCTGTGCGCACGAAAACTGCTGGCAAGGGCTGAATTGAGCTTTTGCAGATTACCGAACTTCCATTTCAGGGGCAGGCTGCGCTCGCCGTAGGTCTGGTAGAGATAGCGGATGATCTCAAGCGACTCGTACATTTCCAGATCGGTATTGGGGTCGTACAAAAAGGGGAACTGCTGCTTTCCCCCCCTCTCTGTCACTTCAGGTCGAAAGCGCCGACCGCCTTTGGGGCAGGGATAAATCACCGCATCGAGGTCCAACTCGGTCAACGCCTCACGCACCAGGCGACAGAAAGGGCAGGTTTCAATGTCATACAGGTGCAGCATTTCCCGGGGTAAGATTCCGCCAGCCCGGCTTCTTATACCGGACCAGGCACGGGTTGAAGAACTTAGGGTAGAGCTAAGAATATCGAGGGGTTTCATGCAATGTGTCCGGGATCAAAAGCCAGCGAAGCCGCATTTTAGCACGCGTATAGGCGTTTGCCCTGATTGTTGCGAACGCGACGAGGGGATTGAATAGAAGTCAGCTTGAGGAGAGCTCCTCGGGGTGTTGCAGCGCAGGGCAATATACTGTACATATATACATACCAAGGCGCGACCCAGCCAATCGGGACCGGTATGAACAACGGGAGACAGCTATGATTCTGATACTTTCCAGCGACCTGAAGCCCGGGTACGGCCCTTGCGCTGAACCGTCCCTGGCGAATCACCAGCACCAGAAAAGAGTTAACGTTAAATCCTTGAAAGCCGCCTCCATTATCTGCCGTGACTATATCGAACGCAACCAGTTGGACAATAGCCACTGGCGCGGTGGTCAGGTTTACAACGGCGACAACATGGTAGCGGAAGTATCCTACAACGGCACCGTGTGGACGCGAGACGGTTTCGAAATAGACGTTTAGCAGGCAGCCCAACGTCGTCCTTGGCCCTGGCGACCAAATACTACCCGGGTTACTGCGGCAGCGTTACGTTCAACTCCAGCACAGAGCACGCGTCGTTACTGTCGAGTTGCACCGACACCTGGTCCTGGTCGATCTTGACGTATTTCTGAATGACCCGAATGATCTCGCGCTGCATTTCCGGCAGGAAATCCGGCTGATTGCGACTGGTGCGCTGGTGCGCCACCACAATTTGCAGGCGCTCCTTGGCCATCGATGCTGACTGCTGGCTGGTGTCCCTGCGAAAATACTCCAATAACCTCATCATCACTTAACCCCCATCACCCGGCTGAAGAAACCTTTCTTCTTCGCTTCAAGAAAGCGGTGTTCCACTTTCTCTCCCAGCAGCCTGGCGACCGCATCCATGTAGGCCTGCCCCGCCTTGGCCTGTGCATCGAGAATGACCGGCTGGCCCTGGTTGGATGCCTTGAGGACGGCTTCGGATTCCGGGATAACGCCCAACAGGGGGATGGCAAGGATATCCTCGACGTCGGCTACGCTCAACATTTCGCCGGCACCGACGCGCTGCGGATCGTAGCGGGTGAGTAGCAAGTGCTCGCGTATCGGCTCCCGTCCCTGCTCTGCGCGGCGGGATTTACTGTGCAAAATCCCCAGAATGCGATCGGAGTCGCGCACCGAGGAGACCTCGGGGTTGGTCACCACCACTGCTTCATCGGCAAAGTAAAGCGCCATCAGCGCTCCTTTTTCGATGCCCGCCGGTGAATCGCAAACGATAAACTCGAAATCGTTGGCCAGTTCGTCGAGAATTTTGCCCACCCCTTCCGTCGTCAGGGCCTCTTTATCGCGAGTCTGGGAAGCCGGCAGGATGAAAAGGTTTTCGGTACGCTTGTCCTTGATCAGCGCCTGTTTCAGCGACGCCTCACCATTGATCACATTGACGAAATCGTACACTACCCGGCGCTCGCAACCCATGATCAGGTCGAGATTACGCAACCCGACATCAAAGTCGAGGATTGCGGTCTTGTGGCCACGTAGCGCCAGCCCGGTTCCAATAGCTGCGCTGGTAGTGGTTTTGCCTACCCCGCCTTTGCCCGATGTTACAACGATAATCTTAGCCAACTCAGCTCTCCCATAAAAAATGACACTGCCACGCCTCGAAGCGGGAGGCGCCGCACCTTTTGCATCCCAGTGCTGCAACGCAAGCTCCAGTCAAAGCTTACAACGGCTCGATGCAGAGCTTCTCGCCCTTCAGGCAGACCTGCACCGGCTTTTTCCAGACTTTGTCGCGAAAATCTTCGCTAAGCATGAAATTTCCAGCCACCGCCAGCAACTCGGCCTCCAGGCTGTGGCAGAAAATTCTTGCGCTACTATCACCCTGCACACCCGCCAGAGCCCGGCCTCGCAGGCCACCATATACATGGATATTGCCATCGGCCAGTATCTCTGCACCCTCACTGATATGGGCCATGACTATCAGGTCGCAATCCCTGGCGTATACCTGCTGGCCGGAGCGCACCGGCTGGTTGATTATTTTGCTCGGCAAGCGGCTAAACCGCGACACGACAGGAACAGCGAGATCGCTATCTACATCGGCCTGGGTAGCTGCCTGTGTCGTTGTCTCACTGCCGCCTTCAGCCGGGGGCAGTAGTTCACGCAACACCGCGCCACTGCGCCCGCTGGTTTGCGGCAAAATCGCCAACCCTGTTGCCCGCATCGCTTCATCAAACCGCGGGCAGGCGCGAAATCCGATCGGCTGCAAGCCCAAATCCCTGCACTGGTCCACCAGAGCCCTGCAGTCGAGCTCCTGCGCGTCATCGCGCAACTTATCGAGGCTGATGACAATGGGCGAGTGCAGCAACAGTTGCGGTGCCCTATCAACTTTTTGCCGAAGTTGCCCGCCAAATGCCTCGGCCGAATAGTAATACAGCTCCAGCAGCAAAATAGTGGCCACGCTTCCCTTCAGCTGGAAGCACAATTCAGTCATCGGAGAGGTCCTGATACTGCATTCCGTCACCAAATTGCGGAACGAGCCCGGGCGATTTTTGAGTCTTTACCGCTTTTTCCAACGTCGTGGCAATGACCACCAGCGTCGCACCGGCAACTGGCGCGACACTCTAGTAAAAATTTACGGAAGCTTCAACCAAAATATCGATGCCGTGGCGTAGCCACGGCCCGCAATCAGTATTCAAATTCCCTGAAGGCCAGAACCTGACCGCTGTCACCGACCAATTCCACCCGCCAATCACCCCGCATGGCGGAGGTGACAAATTTGCTGGAGTAGCTGCGCCAGCTGTTACCGCCCACGCCGACCTTTACGGTGGCGACGACCTTGCCATTGCGCAGCCAGCGATAGCGCAGGGTTTGGCCCCGCAGACCACTGACCTCGGAGAAGGCGAAGACGGTAAGCATATCCTGGTTGCCCGGATCGGGCCGAATCGCCTCAATTCCAGCCACCGGCTCGCGGGCCTCAACCCGGTTGGTCAATACGAAGCGTTTTACCTGCGCCGAGAGAACATCGCCATTGCCCGGGGCAAGCAACGCGTCGCGAACCGTTACTGGCGCTGATTCCACGGCAGGCTCGGCGGCAGTCACGGTCTGGTCTGACTCGACAACCGAAGGCAGCCCGGAGTCGCCAGCCCCGGCATCGACATCGGTCATCTGGCCCTGTGTATCGGGCTGAGACTCCGCAACCGGCTCTGGCTCAGCAACCTCTGGCACTGCAACGTCTGTAGTTGCCTGGGCAAGGTCCCGCGATTCAGCGGCTGGTGATGGCGCACCGCCGGTGATGGGCGCGGCTGCCTCGACCTGGCGTTCAGCCACAATATTCTCGCTTGCTGTTTCCGTTGCCGCGATCGCAGTGGTATCGCCGACCCCATCCGCGCCCGGCGTGCGTCCTGGCAACAGGCCTGTCTCAACATTGGCCATTTTACTACCGGTGGTTTCGACGCCGGCCTCAGTCCCCGGCTCAGCGGGAGCAAGCAGCCATGACACGAGCTTGAATGCGCCCCAGAACAGCGCCAACATTACCAGCAGGGCCAGCAAGATCCTTCCCCAGTGGTACTGCGGTTTAGGCTCTTTGGGCTTGACGATATCTTCGGGCGCCATGTTGACGCGCACTTTAAGGTTATAAGGTTTATCGGTCATGGGCTTCTTCAAACCAGTGGTGGAATAAAAAAGTGCCACAAGCGGCACTGCAAAAATTATATCCCGAAAGGCTTCGCAATTACACCATTGCCGCGCCGCTCAGGGCCTGCGATGCTTGGTGTGGCGCGTGGGCACTGCGGACAGGGGGTCATCCGGCCAGGGGTGTTTCGGGTAGCGGCCTTTCATATCTTTCTTTACCTGGACATAGCTTCCTCGCCAGAACCCTGCCAGGTCGCGGGTCTGCTGCAGGGGCCGGCCCGCCGGGGACAGCAGGTGAAGCACCAATGGCACCCGGCCGTGAACCAGTGCCGGGGTCTCATCGGTTCCGAACATTTCCTGCAGTTTTACGGCAAGCACCGGCAGCGGCTGACGGTAGTCAATCGCGACGCTTGAACCCGATGGCACCACAATTCGCTGGGGCGCCAGCTCGTCCAGACGGCGTGGCAGCGGCCATGCCAGCAAGTTCAGCAGCAGCCCCTTCAGGTCCAGCCTTCGTAGCTGGGCAAGACTGTCGGCATTCGCCAGCGTTGGCAGCAACCAGTCCTCGGCCGACGCCAGCAATGCGGCATCGGACAGGTCTGGCCAGGCGATCCCGTCGGTGGACAGCGCATGCTCCCGCAAAAACAGGACCCGGGCCTGCCACTGTCGCAGCGCCGGTGTCCAGGGTAGCAGCTCGAGACCGCGCTGCTGGATCATGGTCGACCAAACCCGCCGCCACTCGCCCGGATCGGGATTCGTCAGGCGCTCACTGGCGAGCACCAGTTCTCCCACCAGGCGCTGGCGCTCGGCAAGCATTCTCTCACCCTTGTTATCCCAGGATACTTTTTCCCTTACCCTGACCGAAGCCGACAACGCGCCGGCAAACAAACCCGGGTCGAGCTCAACCGCCAGGTAGATCTGATCGCGGGAATTGCCGGCCCGCCCGCCCAGTTCGGCCACCGCAAGCCACTGGGCATTCACCAGGGGGTCGCCCTGCGTGAGCACTGCACGGCGCCCGTTGCTCAACTGGTATTCAGCCGCAGCCACACCGCTGCGGCGGGCGACGCGATCAGGATAAGCGCTGGCAACCAGCAGGCCCAGGACTCCAGCTTCAGCCATGCCAGGTGCTGCTTCGGCCCCGGGACATAACGAGCGGTACTGACTCGCCTGGCGCTGCACTCGCCGGCGCCACCGCTGTAGTGCCAACCCTGCACCGGGCGGCCCCGACAATGCTGACCACCGCTGCCACAGGTCTGCCTGCCGGCTACCCGGCCAGTCGTGCTCCGACAGCAGGGCGGCAACCAGGCAAGCTGTCGCCTGCAGGTCGTGATCGACTGCCACCAGCAGCATATGCGCTAGCCGGGGATGCAGCGGCATTGTCGCCATGCGCTCACCATGCTCGGTCAGTTGCCAAACCCCCGCAGGGCTGACACGGCAGGCGCCAAGGCGGGCCAGCAACTGCAGCGCCTGTTGGAACGGCGCGGCCGGGGGCGGGTCCAGCCAGCTCAGTTGCTCCGGCTGATCCACTCCCCAGGCCAGTAATTGCAGCACCAAGGGTACCAGATCGGCCTGCAGGATCTCGGCGCCGGCATGGGCGGGCAACTGGCGCTGTCGGTCTTCACTCCACATCCGGTAACAGTCACCGGGCCCCAGGCGACCGGCCCTGCCCCTGCGCTGCTCACTGGAGGCCTGGGATACCGGCCGTGTCTGCAGGCGGGTCATACCGGTACCCGGATCAAAGACCGGCTCCCGCACCATCCCCGTATCGACAACGATGCCAACGCCCTCAATGGTCAGGCTGGTTTCAGCAATGTTGGTCGCCAGTACCACCTTGCGTCGCCCCCGGCGCGGGGGCTCGATGGCCAGTTGTTGCCGTTCGAGGCTGAGCCCGCCATAGAGTGGCGCGATGTCCACGGGGCTCGCGTCCGGCTCACCGCAATTGACATGGCGACGGTCCAACAGCTCAGCGAGCAACCTGGCCGTGGTGACGATTTCACCGCGACCGGGCAAGAACACAAGAATGCTGGAGCCCTGATCCCGCAGCAGCTGTGTCACCAGCGCCGCCAGCACAGGCAACATGGCCTCCGATGGGCCCGGGCAGTCGCGATAATGCACCGCGACCGGAAACATTCTGCCCGCGGAGGCCAACAGTGGCGCGTCGCCCAACAATGCCGCTACTGCATGGCCATCCAGGGTTGCGGACATTACCAGCAGTTTCAAGCGCCGGTGCTCGTCGCCATAGAGCTCACGCCCCTGTAGCGCCAGGGCCAGGCCGAGGTCGGAGTCGAGGTTGCGCTCATGGAATTCATCGAAAATCAGCAGGCCGACCCCCTCCAGCGCCGGGTCTCGCTGCAGCATACGGGTCAATATGCCCTCGGTGATGACCTCGATGCGGGTGGCGGGGCTCACCCGGGTATCCAGCCGCATGCGGTAGCCAACCGTATCGCCCACCCGCTCGCCCAGCATCGATGCCATACGCTCCGCCGCGGCGCGTGCCGCCAGCCGTCGCGGCTCCAGCATGACGATCTTGCGGTCGCCAAGCCAGGGCTCAGCGAGCAGTGCCAGTGGCACCAGGGTGGTCTTACCCGCCCCCGGGGGCGCTTGCAACACCACCTCATCCCGCAGCGACAACTGCTGGCGCAGCGCAGCCACCACCTCGAGGACCGGCAGCTCGCTGGCGCTCATGATCGCCTCTATGGACGTTTTCAAGCGTGCGCCGGCCAACAGTCAGTGGTTGCTGAGCCAGACAGACTGGTAGGGCTGAAGATCCAGCACCTCGACTTCGGGGGTGATAGGGTTGCCGCTGATGATGTCCCGCCAGCTGTGGGTTTCGATCAGGTTGATATCGGACAGCAGAACCTGCTCGGGCTGATCGGATATATTGTTGATGCAAAAGATGCTCTGGCTGCGGTCGATACTTTGACGCCAGAATCCGAATATGCGGTCTCCCAGGTGCAGGGTAAACTGCGTGGCATTGGGATGGAATGCCTTCTGGCCCTGCCGCACAGTAATGAGGTATTGGAGTTTATCAAGCACCCGCCGGTGTGGATCATCCGCCGTCGCCAGGTGATCCAGCAGGCCGTCAGCATCCCACTGGTGGCGATTGATATGACGATTGTGGCCGCTGTGTTCCATTCTGTTGATGTCATTGCGCGTGCCCAGCATACTGTGGATGTAAATACCGGGCAGCCCTTCCAGCGCCAGCATAATGGCATGGGCGCAAACGAAGCGCTGAAATTGCCACTGATCCGGCCCCTCCAGGGTGCCAGCCATGGCGTCGTAGAGGCTGATATTGATTTCATAGGGCCGACTGACGCCGTTGTCGAGGGAGCGCCATGATATCCTCCCGCCCCGTGCCGTCATGGCAGCGATCAGCTTGTCCAGTGCATCGTCGTCGAGCAGTCCCTCCACCGGGCGCAAGCCAATGCCGTCGTGGGTGGCGATAAAGTTGAAGAAACAGGTGCCGTTCTGCGCCGGCGGCATGCTCATCATCCAGTTCTTCAAATGTTGGCAGCTACCGCTCACCAGGGTGTGTAGCAGCAGCGGCGGCAGGGAAAAGTTGTAGACACAGTGCGCCTCATTGGCGTTGCCGAAATAGGACAGGTTCTCGCGGTTGGGAATATTGGTCTCGGTGATGATGATCGCCGACGGGTCCGCATGGGAAATAAGGGTCCGCAGCAGGCGCACAACCTCGTGGGTTTGTTCCAGGTTGATGCAACTGGTGCCGATTTCCTTCCACAGGAATGCCACGGCATCGAAACGGAATATCGCCACGCCGTGATCGAGGTAATGGCGGATGATTTTCACGAACTCGCTCAACACCAGCGGGTTACTGAAGTCGAAATCGACCTGATCAGGACCGAAAGTACACCACACGTAACGCACCCCGGCCGCCGTGCTCACCTCGCGCAGCAGCTCGCTGGTACGCGGCCTGACCACCGCCGACAGGTCTTCCTCCGGCGACGCACAATAGAACATCTGCCGACCCGGGTCCTCGTCACGGACAAACTGATCGAACCAGCGACTGCGGCTCGAACCGTGATTGATGACGAGGTCTGCCATCAGGCGATACTCAGCGGCAATCGCCCTGATGTCGCGCCAATCGCCCAGTGCGGGATTGACCACGGTATATTCCATAACCGCAAATCCATCGTCCGAGCTCCAGGGAAAGAACGGCAGGATATGGACGATGGAAAAGCACGAGCCAAGCTGATCCCGCAGGAAACCGAGTAGCGTTGTGAGCGGCGCCTCGCCCTCGCGCTTGATGCTGTCACCGTAGGTTATCAGCGCAATATCAGCCTGGTCCCACAGGTTGCTGTGGGGCAGCGGGCTTTCTATCTGCTGGTCAAAGCGCATCAGTTGACAGAGACCAAGCGCCAACTGTGAGTGCTCGACACCATCGCCATAGATGCTGGCCAGATGTTGCTCCAGCCTGGTCACTAACTCGTCAGGATACTTGCTCATGGTGGGGCTACGCCGTCGTCGCTCTGGTCAGATTGTCGTAATCGGCGCGATCCGCAGCCGCGGCAGCGCGCAGATCGCCAAGGGTGTTGGGCATGGCGCTGAGCACCCGATACCAGTGGGGAATAAAAGGAGTTTCCATCGGGTTGTCAAGAAATCGCTCCCCCGCTTTCATCAGGTTGGCGGCGAATAGCTCCACCGCCTGTTCTTCGCGGTGTACATCGAGGTGCAGGCCGTTGATGATCGCGTCGTTGCGATAGGAGTCGATAAAATCCAACGCCACACGATAGTAAGTCGCCTTGATGGTGCGGAACAAGCCCGCGTTGAAGGTGATGCCATTGGTTGCCAGCTTGCGAAAAATCGCCTTGGAGATGTCGATAGACATGCGCGAAAGCCCGCCACCATCATCGGCCGCGGACAATTCCTGGTGCTTGTGATCGTAAGCGTCAGCGATATCCACCTGGCACAGCCGATTGGTTGAATAATTGCGCTCAACCTCTGACAGCACGCCGATCTCCAGCCCCCAGTCGCCGGGTATGCGCAAGTCGTTTATCACATCGCGGCGAAAGGAAAACTCACCCGCCAGCGGGTAGCGATAACTGTCGAGGTAATCCAGGTATGCCACCGGGCCCAGTACTTTTTTCAATGCCCGGATCAGTGGTGTCACCAACAACCGACTGACCCGCCCGTTGAGCTTGCCATCCGCCACCCGGGCGTAGAAACCCTTGCAGAATTCGTAGTTGAAGTTGGGATTGGCCACCGGGTAGATCAACCGCGCCAGTAAGCTGCGATCGTAGTCCACGATATCGCAATCATGCAGGGCCACGGACTCAATGCGACCGGAGCCCAGGGCAAACCCGAGACAATACCAGACGTTTCGCCCCTTACCCATTTCCTTGGGGGCCAGCCCCTCCGCCCGCAACGTGGCGTCAATAGCCTGCATGCGCGGACCATCGTTCCAGAGCACGTGATGCTGCTGCGGCAACTGGTCAAAAAACGCCAGCGCCTCGTGATATTGCTCCCTGGTGGCACGATCCAGCCCGATAATGATCTGGTCGAGATAAGGCACCTGCGCCAATTCCTTGACGATTTGAGGCAGGGCTTCGCCCTGCAGCTCGGAATACAGTGACGGCAGCACCAGGGCCATCCGCCGCACCTTGGAAAAAGCCAACAACTCGTATTCCAATTCCGCCAGCGATCGTTGCGATAAATTGTGTAACGTGGTGATAATGCCGTTCTGGTAAAAGTCGGTCATGGGAAACCCCCTGTGTTTGTATACGGCGACACTGGCGTCACCCTCGGCATCGGCCGGGCTTATGGTTGCCCGAGCTCGTCCAGCCACGCATGAATCGCATCCGCCCAACCCGCGGGCCCCTCGCGATCACTCACTACCCTTCGCCCCCTGCCCTCGAATTCCGGTGGCGGGTGCGCCGGCGAACGAATCACCACAGCGATATCAGCCGCCTTCAGCATGGCTACATCGTTATGGCCGTCCCCCAGCGCCACCACCCTGGCTTCGCCGCCGTCACTGTCGGCATACGCCTGCCGCAACCAGGCCAGACCGAGGCCCTTGTCAACCTGCCCGAGCACATGCAGGAAGCGCCCTCCCTGCAAAGTGCCCAGCCCAAAGCTGCGCAGCTCGCGCTTGAAAGACACCAGCGCATCCTCTCTGTCCTCCCAAACCAGTGGCTCACTGAATTCCCGCAGCAACGCCAGTCGCGCCCGATCAACCGGCAAACCGCACGATTCGGCCAGTTGGTCTGCGGACAACTGGCTAAAGCTGGTGAAACGGTAGCGGGGGCGCAGCACATCGAGCCGACGCAGTATCTGGTGGCTCTGGGCCCCGAATACCCGACAGTCGTGGTCGCCGAGACGGATGGTGTCTGCCGGCGGCTGCACGAAGTAATCCGGCGGCACACAAACTGCCGAACCATTTTCAACGACAAAGGGGTGGGAGTTACCCAGGTGTTGGCGCAGCGAGGCCAACTCCTCCCGGGTTTTGCTGGTATTGAGGATAAGCGGTATGCGGTGCGCGCGCAGGCGTTGCAACGCCGGCACCGCGAGCGCAAAACTGTAGCTGCTATGGTCGAGCAAGGTACCATCGAGGTCGGTGGCGACGATCCAGGCTGTTGGCCTCACAATGAAACAGTCTCCTTTAACACGCGGTGGTCCTCGTCGAGCTGGTATACGCGCTGGGCCAGCGCCGGCAGGGTTGCCAGGCAATGCCGGGTAAGGCGCTCGTAATGGGCGATAAAATGCCGTAGCTGCTCGCTATCCATCACGCGGTTGCCACTGCACCGGGCTGCCAGCTTTTCTTCCTGCAGGCCCCGCCAGCGATAGACGCAGTCGAAGCTCGGTGCCTGTAACACCAGCAGCGGGTCGAGTCGCGCGAACAGATCGCGGTAGTCGCCGGCCAATTGCTGGTTCACGTAACGCCTCCAGTCACCATTGGCGTCCTGCTCTCGCTCCAGCCGGTTGACGGGGTTTACCAACGCCTCCTCGGCTTGCGGCCTCGCACCCAGGCACCAACCTTCGAAGATAATGACATCCACCGGGCCGGCTAGCAGCGGCCATTGATCCTTGGGTTGGCGATCATCCCGGGCCTTGTCGAAACGCGGCAGGGCCACCGGCTCGCCGCCACCAGCCAGGCACAGCGCATCCAGGGTCGCTATTGCCAGACTGGTGTCATGGGTGCCGGGAACGCCACGGGTTGCCAACAACGGATGCACTTTCTCCGCCAGGCGCAGGCGCTCGACACGTCGCAGGTAGAAATCATCGAGGGATAACTGTGCCACCACCATACCGTGACGCTGCTCTAGCAGCAGAGCCAGCAAAGCGGCCAAAGTAGACTTGCCAGTGCCCTGAGCTCCCTGCACCCCGACTATCAGCGGCCCGGGTTGCTGCTGGCAGCGGGAGAAAATGTGTTCAGCCAGGGGCTGGAACCAACGAATAGCATCGGCTCGATAGCTGTCGGGCAATTGCTCCTGCGCCAGAAAGGCCTGGACTGCTGGATCTGACCACAATGACGGGATCTTTGCCAAAACGTCTCCTCGTATCGCCCCGGGGCAGAGCCTCTAGCGGCTACCCACCGCCCCGCAATAGCGCAATCATACGCAAAATATGGGCCACTTCGGAACGCAAAGCCAAACTACGCCGCATTCCTGAAGCACCAAAAAGATACCATCGCCGTTTCGCACCAAGGCGGCGCACGCAGAAAATGGTCCCGCACCAGAAGCGCGCAGAATGGCATCGCTGCCATGGGTGCCCGGCCTGGGGTCAATTCAGCCCCAGGAAGCCCCCGGACTGGTGATTCCACAGCTGCGCGTACAGGCCACCGAAGGCGATGAGTTCGCTGTGGGTTCCCTGTTCAACGATGCGTCCCTCGTCTAGCACGATCAGCCTGTCCATTGCCGCAATGGTTGAGAGACGATGGGCGATGGCGATAACTGTCTTGCCTTCCATCAGCTGGTAGAGGCTCTTCTGGATGGTTGCCTCAACTTCAGAATCCAGCGCTGAGGTCGCCTCATCCAGCACCAGGATGGGGGCGTCTTTCAGCAACACCCTGGCGATTGCGATACGCTGGCGCTGCCCCCCGGACAAGCTGACGCCACGCTCGCCGACATGCGCTGCATAGCCCCTACGGCCTTTACTGTCGCACAGTGCCTGGATGAAGTCATGGGCCTCGGCGCGGCGGGCGGCGTAGAGCAACTGCTGCTCGCTGGCATCGGGGCGCCCGAAGATGATGTTGTCCCGCACCGAGCGATGCAGCAATGACGTGTCCTGGGTCACCATGGCGATATTCGCGCGCAGGCTATCCTGGTCGACCTCGCATATATCCTGGCCATCGATGCAGATGCTGCCCTGCTGGATGTCATAAAAGCGCAGCAACAGGTTAACCAGTGTCGACTTACCTGCACCTGAGCGCCCAACAACACCGACTTTCTCTCCAGCATCGATATGCAAATCGAAACCCTCAAATACCCCGGCTTTGTTGTTGTAGGCAAAGCTGACATGGTTGAAGTCTATGCGCCCGGCGGTCACCTTGAGTGACGCCGCGCCGGGTTTGTCGAGTACCGCCTGGGGCCGCGAAAACGTATTGATACCATCCTGTACCGTGCCGATATTTTCGAAAAGATTGCTCACCTCCCACATAATCCAGTGGGACATGCCGCTGAGACGAATGGCAAGGCTCATCGCGACCGCGATGGCACCGGCGGTGATCGAGCCGTCCATCCAGAGATAGATGCCCAGCGCGCCCGTCGCGAACACCAGTAGCATGTTCAGCATCCAGACACAGAGGTTCAGCAGCGTTGCCAGGCGCATCTGCGGATGCACCGTCCCCATAAACTCCTGCATCCCCTGCTTGACGTATTCGGCTTCTCGGCTGGAGTGGGAAAAAAGCTTGAGAGTGACAATATTGGTGTAACTATCGACAATGCGGCCGGTCATCAGCGAACGCGCATCCGCCTGCAGCGTCGATACCCGACGCAGGCGGGGCACGAAAAAGCGCAGCACCGATATATACAGTAACAGCCAGACGATCAGGGGCATCGCCAGGCGCAGGTCGGCCCCGGCCACCAGCAGTGTGGTAGTGACCAGGTAGACGCTGACGAACAGCATGACATCGAGCATTTTCATGACGGCCTCGCGCACCGCCAATGCCGTTTGCATCACCTTGGTCGCGATACGACCACTGAATTCATCCTGGAAGAAGGCATAGCTCTGGTTGAGCAGGTAACGATGCGCCAGCCAGCGCACCGCCATGGGGAAATTCCCCATTAGCGTCTGGTGCACCACCAGCGAGTGCAGCAACACCACCACCGGGATGAATACCAGCACGAACAGGCTCATGCCCAGCAACACGGGCCATTGTTCCTGGAGGAAGGTCGACGGCTCGTTGCCAGCCAGCCAGTCCACCAGTTTGCCGAGAATGCCGTACAGCATCGCCTCACCCACCGCCAGGCTCGCCGTCAACAGTGCCATCACCACCAACCAGGGTTCGATACCGCGGGTGTAGTAACGACAAAATTGGTAAAGGCCCGCGGGGGGCTGGGCGGGGTGTTCAAGCGGGTAAGGATCTACCAGCCGCTCAAAAAAACGAAACATCGACTTGCTCTACAGGTGGAGGCGCCAGAGACAGGGCTGTGATTGTAACCCCGCAGGCCGCGCAATGCAGCAAGGGTGAACAGAACGCGGACTTGCGGCATGGCGCCAAATACCGCAAAATCCCGCCTCAGCCACCGATCACGCACCCGCAAGACCATGAAGAAAGTTGAAGCCGTCGTCGAAAAAACCATGTACCGTTCGCGCTGGTTACTCGCGCCGATCTACCTCGGGCTCTCGCTGGCGTTGATCGCACTGGCCATGAAGTTCTTCCAGGAAGTCCTCCACCTGCTACCCAATGTGTTTGCGATGAAGGAGGCGGACATCATCCTGGTTATCCTGTCATTGATCGATATGGCGATGGTGGGGGGGCTTATCGTGATGGTGATGATGAGCGGCTACGAGAATTTCGTCTCGCAACTCGACGTGCCGGAGGATGAAGAAAAACTCAGTTGGCTGGGCAAGATGGATTCATCGTCATTGAAGATGAAAATTGCCGCCAGCATCGTTGCGATCTCCAGCATTCACTTGCTGAAGATCTTTATGAATGCCCCCAATACCGACAACGACAAGCTGCTGTGGTATGTCATCATCCACCTCACATTCGTGCTGTCGGCGTTCGCCATGGGGGCTCTCGACCTTATGGTCAAGAAGCCCACATCCAGTAGCTGATTTTTTATTGATCGACAACATAATTGTTCTTGAAACAGCTGCCGAATGGGACCTAACGCTTGAATCATGCCGCGCCGGGAGTGGCCGCAGCACACCTGGCTCCCCTCTCACTCATCGACCGAATTGGCCAGAAAGGCTTCGGTCAACTTGTCGACCGACCAGGAATCCGGCCGCTGGCTGGGCGGGAATGCCTGGAAGGTCTGGAGGAACATTGCGGTCTGGGTCAGACCCATTGTCATATGCGGGGCCTTGCGGATCATCCAATCCCAGTAGGTGTTGGAATTGTGATCGGCACGCTCGTAGGGGTCACGGCGCAGGTTAAAGATTTTGGGCATACGCAGCACCACATAGGGCTCGGCCCACAGTGCCATGGTCTTGGCCCGGTTCTCGGCGTACACCACTTTCCAGTCGCCAACGCGCACTGCTACCGGCATACCCTCATCGTTGAGATAGTGAAAAACCTGACGCGGGCCCTGCTCCTGTTGACCGGTCAGGAAAGGCAAAAAGTTGTAACCATCTAAGTGTAGCTTCGCCTGCTTCTTGCCTACTGTCATACCCTGCTTCATCTTGGCGACGATATCGGGCTCGCCCACCGCCGCCATAAAGGTCGGCAGCCAATCGAGGGATGACATCATTTCAGTGGACACTCCACCCGGCTTGATCTTGCCCGGCCAGCGCACCATGGCGGGCACCCGGTAGGCACCCTCCCAGTTGGAGTTTTTCTCACTGCGAAACGGCGTAATCCCGGCATCGGGCCAGGTATTGAAATGGACACCGTTGTCGGTGGAATACATCACAATGGTGTTGTCGGCGATCCCCAGGCTGTCGAGCTGGTCGAGCATCTGACCCACCAGGTCATCGTGGTCCATCATGGTGTCGTTGTAAAAGCCCTGCCCGGAGCGCCCCAATGAAGACTCTTTGGTGTGGGTACGAAAGTGCATCCCGGTGGTGTTGAGCCAGACAAAGAACGGCTTCCCGGCTACATGCGCTTTGTCGACAAATTTCTTTGCCGCCGCCACAAATTCGGCATCTGCAGTTTCCATGCGCTTTTTGGTCAGCGCGCCGGTGTCTTCAATCTTGCCGTCGGAATAGGAGTGTATGACACCCCGGGGGCCAAACCTTTCGCGAAAGGCCGGGTTCTTGGGATAGTCCGGATCTTCCGGGTCTTCCTCAGCATTGAGGTGATAGAGGTTGCCAAAAAATTCGTCGAAGCCATGATTGGTCGGCAGGAATTCGTCTTTGTCGCCAAGGTGATTCTTGCCGAATTGTCCGGTGAGGTAGCCATGATCCTTAAGCAGCTCGGCAAGGGTGACGTCGCGATCACGCAAGCCAAGGTCGGCGCCGGGCATCCCCACCTTGGTCAAGCCGGTGCGCAGGCCGGATTGGCCGGTAATAAACGTAGAGCGCCCGGCGGTACAGCTCTGGTCGCCGTAGTAGTCGACAAAACGCATGCCCTCGTTGGCAATACGATCGATATTGGGTGTTCTGTAGCCCATGAGACCGTCGCTATAGGCGCTGATGTTGGTGATACCAATGTCATCACCCCAAATCACCAGGATGTTGGGCTTTGCAGCGGCATAGGCCGCCGAGCACAGTGCCAACCCTGCGACCAGAGCGAGTCCTTGCCTTGCCCATATTATAACTATTTTGTTAATATTTTTAATGTGCACAACGAACCTCCTTGAAAGGAACATCCAGGTTATTGAACAAGTGAGGCAGGTAAAAGTAAAGGCCCAATTGGTGGCCTGAAATTACCCGGGAGGAGGTGTCGACTTACTCGACGACGGGATTAAAAAACAGCTCCATTTCGGCAGAGCCGTCATCATCATCCAACGGCATAGAGATGCTTAGCTGGGCGCCGTCGACCACGAACAACTGCTCGCTGACCGGCTCGGCGTTGCGCAACTGGCGACTGTCCTGTAAATCGACATAGGCCATGCTGGCACCGGAGGTGATCTGGCGATTGGTCGCCCGAATATCGATGTCTACCACAGTGTCCTGCTGTTCGCCGCTGGCAATCACCCGGTGCAGCCTGGTGGCGTCAGCAGTACCGGCCTCGCCAAGCTGCACAATCTCGGTGAAGCAACCCAGTGCCAGAGTCATGGCGTCGGCACCGGCAAACCGAATGCTGGCGTTGGTCAGTGAGGTTTCAACATCGCTGATGTTGAGCAGCCGAGCAGTGCCAAGCAATTGAACCGATCCGGACTGGCTATCGATGTCAGCTTCGGCCCGGACTTTACGAGTACTGGATGGCCCCGGAATAATTGGCGCCCCGGTGACAAAGTCGATGCTCGGCGCACTGGGCCCCTCACCTATAATCGCAAAGGTCAGCAGCGCGTCAAACAGGCGAAATTCAAACTGGTTGTTGTCGACCTCAACCTGCTGCTCTCCCACTCCGGGATAACAGCTGCGCAGGGTCGCTCGGTCGGGGCCATCAACGTCGATAATGACGATACTGCGCATGGTTTCATCGCCGCGACTGGCCAACGCAGGATCGTCCAGCTGCCACGAATACTCTGCCGATAACAACCAGGTGCCACCCAGCGATTCAGCATTGTACTGCTGGCCACCGTCATCATCGCCACTGCTGCCGCAAGAAGCCAGCAGTGCCAGCAGCAGCCCCGCAAAAAACGTTCGCAACACCAGTAGTGTCATCGCTACCACACCTTGTATTCGGCTACCCAGGCCGGAAGCGCTTTGCGCTGCAGGGCGACGGCAGGTTCGTTGAGCTGCTCGTAGAGCGGCGTTAAATAGCGCATGTAGCGCCCATCACCATTAAGATGCAGCTTGAAAAAAGCCACGCTATAAAGGTTCTGTAAGCGCTGCGCCTCAGCAATGGGAAAAGCGCTGGGGTCGCAGGTTTGCAACCACGGATCCAGCAACTCGGAGGCCCCGATGCCCGGCCAATCCTCGAACTCCAGGCCCAGCGTAAACAGGCCGTCGGCGATTGCGCAGATATTGGCAAAATGGGTATGGGTGGCACCCTCGATCGACACGTTCCAGGCCGGTTGCAGTGCCTGGTTGAGATCAAACGCACGAGTATTGCCGGCAATCGGCACGGTGCTATCCAGGCTTGCGCCCAGCAGCAGCATTGGCACTGGAACCACGCTGAGCGCACCGTCGCTGAAAAGGTCCATATCGCCGGCAACCGGCAGAATCGCCTTGACGCTCGGGTCGGCGGGCGCTTCGCCAAAACCGCCGACGGCGATGCCCATCGCGGCGCTCCCACCAAAGCCATGACCGGCAACCCCGATACGAAAAGGATCGACGGCGCGATACCAGAACCCCAGGCGATCCTGCGCGCCCTCCAGCAAGGTATCGATGGCGAAGGAGATGTCCGGCACCCGGTCGGCGGCAGCCTGGGCGGGATCCTTAGGCAGGGGACTGGGCGACTGGCTGTTGCCGATATGGTCCACCGCTACCACGACGAAACCATGGCTGGCGAGGGTTTCCATAAGCGGCGTCGATTGCAGGGGTGTGCCGCCGAAGCCGTGGGAGAAAACCAACAAGGGCCAGCGTCGCTCGTCCCGCAACGGCGCTTCACTGCGGGCCAACAAGGCTGGCAACTGTAAAAAGCCGCCGATCAGGTAGCTTGCCGGGGGAAAGTCTTCGCCGCCGCTAGCCGGATACCAGATATGTAGCGGCAGGGTCCGCCCGCCGATTTCCCGATCACGGCTAGTATCTGTCGTTTCGGTCAGCCGATAGCCAACCTCGTAGGCACCGGGTAGCGCAGGGTCATCGGGCTCTTGTGCCTGCACCCAGCCCGACCACAGCAGAGCTAAAAAGCAAACGGGCAAAAATCCTTGAAGACGGCGCATGCGCAGGCTGGCAACCGCGACTGGACTCATAGATACCCCTCCAGTAACTGCCGCACATCAACCCTCGCCTGCAATCGTGATGCCAGCATAAACATGCCTCCCAACTTGCGATGCAAAAACAGCGCGTCGGCGGGTGGCGTATGCCAATAGCCTTTTTCCATACTCAAGGTCATCCCCGCTTCACTGATTCGAGAGGTGAGATCTGACTCGGCAAAATCGTACAGCCCCTGGTGCCGCGCTGGCTCGGTGGCCATTAAAAACAAATCGAGCAGGCTCTCGCGCTGATCCTTGTTCATTTCCTCTTGAAAATAGCCGATGGCCCGGGCGCTGACAAACAGGGCATCGCGATCTTCGGCAATCGCCGCCCTGAACAGCTTGCGGTAAGCGGTCACGATAGCATCGGAGTATGAGCGGGTGGCGCCAAAATCGAGTAAGACCAATTGCTTGCTTTCGTAGCAGTACTGGTAATTGGCAAAATTGGGGTCGGTCTGCACCATTTTAAATTCGAACAGCTCACGAAACAGCAGTTCCATCAACAGACTCATAGCGCGATCACGAGCCGCGCGGTTAGCACCCTGCAAAGATTCTATTGGATGCCCCTCAACAAAGCTCATGGCGAGAATATTTTTGGTGGTGAGGTCTGGATCGACTTCCGGCAGCACAAACTGCGGCGAATCGGCCAATAGTTCTCGATAGCGGGTCAGGAAACTTGCTTCGCGCAGGTAGTCAGCTTCCTCGTGCAGTTGAGTCTTGGCCTCGGCGAGCAATGGCCCAATTTCCAGTTGCGGCGGCACCAGTCGTGAGATTCGCAACAGGGTAGCCACATTGTCGACATCACTATTGATACTTTTGCGTACGCCGGGATACTGCAACTTGATCGCCAGCCGTTTTCCCTTCCGGGATATGGCCTCATGTACCTGGCCGATCGAAGCCGAGGCCACCGGCTCCATGGAAAACTGGTAGACCCGCGCCTCCCAGTCCTCCCCCCAGTTTTCCTGTAGCACCGCCATCACCTGCTTCAGCGGCATGGACTGGGCATCTGATCGCAGCCGCGCCAGTACCTCGGTAAACTGGGGTGGCAACACATCGCCGGCATCCATCGACAGCAACTGCCCCACCTTCATTGCGGCACCGCGCAGGTTGGCCAGTTGGTCTGCCACCCTGCGGGCATTGGCAGGGGTTAAAAACAGGTCACTGGCTTTCGGCCGATTGCCCTGGGCCAACTGGCGACTGCCCTCGGCCAGCATGCCGCCGGCGACCCCGGATGCCAGGCGCACCATGCGGGAAAAGCGCGTTACCCGGTTCCCCGGTACTGCGGCATTCGAGTCTTTAACCCTGGCCTTGACCCCCGGCTTGGCGCCGGATTTTTTGGAGGAACGCGCCTTTTTAGGGGGTTTATCTGCCATGCATCAGCTCGCCATCAGGTGGTTTACAGCGCCCCGGCGCCCCCATTTGCAGCCAGAGGGCGGTCATCGCCAGAGGGCAAAAAAGGAAATGCCCGAATGTTACTGGGCCGGGACCTAGATACGCATTAGCAACGAGACTAGATGCCCGTCACATTCATTTGTGCCAACCGTCGCCGCAGATCCCGTATTTCATCCATGAGGTCCAGTGCCAGCGCCACCCCGGCCAGATTGATCTCCATATCCCGGTGCAGGCGCAGCGCGGTTCGAGCCCGGGTGAGGCTGGCTCCGGAAAACTGCGGCTGGTCGTTGTTCCTCACCACCGGCTCCACAATCCCTTCCGCAACCAGCGCCTCTATTACTTCGAGCTTCACCGTACATGCACTGCAAAATTCCTCGGCAGTGAACAGGGTGGTTTCGGTAATTACCAGCCCTTCAAGGGCCTCCGATTTATGCTCCATTCTCACGCCTCCAGTTTGGCCCGCGGATCAAACGCCATATCCTGCTCCATCCTGCGGTAGAGCGCCTTGTCTGCATCGGTGTTGGCGGGCGGCAGAACTATCTTCACCACGGCAAACAAGTCGCCCGGGGGCTTGCCGGGCAGCCCCCTGCCCTTGAGTCGCATCTTGTTTCCCGCCGCAGTACCGGCGGGCACGTTCAGCTCGACCGCTCCCGCCGGCGTCGGCACCCTGACCCTTGCACCGAGCGCCGCTTCCCAGGGTGCCAGTGGCAACTCGAGATAGAGGTCGCGCTCCTCGACCCGGTAGCGGGGATGGGGCTTGAATTCCACCTCGAGATAGAGATCACCTGCAGGCCCGCCACCAAACCCAGGGCTGCCCTGACCGCTCAGGCGAATTTGCTGGCCAGCCTTGATGCCGGCCGGAATCCGGACATTCAGGGTTCGCTCCCGGGTATGGACCCTGCCCTCGGTGTCCACCACGGGGGCATGCAGCGTAATGGCACGCTCCGCGCCCTTGAACGCATCCTCCAGGTCGATCAGGATGCGCGCATGATGGTCCTCGCCGCGCGCCTGGTACTTGTCCCGGGCACGCTGCTGGCCCGACTGTGCCCCGGCAGCGGCCTGCCCGAAAATGGATTCAAAAAAATCGCTGAACCTGGCCGAATCCGCGCCGCTGAAACCACCGCTGTATTCGAAACCCGCATCCCAATTCGGCGGCGGCTGGAAATCCTGGCCCTGCTGCCAGTTCGCTCCCAACTGGTCATAAGCGGCTCGTTTCTCCGGATCCTTCAGCACCTCATAGGCCTCACCCAGCTCCTTAAAACGCGCATCAGCATCTTTCTCCTTGCTGACATCAGGGTGATACTTGCGGGCGAGCCTGCGATAGGCACGCTTTATCTCATCCTGGGTGGCATCACGGGCCACACCGATGATGTCGTAGTAATCCTTGAATTCCATGGTTTCTCCCGCAGGACATCGTTACCGGCAAATGTGCTCGGGCCGTACCGGCCCCGGAACCGAGCACAGCAGGCCAACCCTAGAAAGATGGGGCCAAGACCACTGAGATACAAGCCCCCGCAAGCTTTCGACAGCTCACGCTATCACCGCCACACCCAGGTAATGGTAACCAAGAAAACGGGGCGTCTTTTCCAGGTACCCGTTGTGCAACTCGCCAATGGTGAAACCGCCGGCCTCCAGGCACTGGGCAATGGGGCGGTTGAGGTTGCAGCCCCCGGCGAGCTTACTCCACAGCGGATTGACCCGGTTCTGCCAGCGCAGCACCGCAGTGTCAGGGGAGCGGCCATGCTCGCAAAACAGCAGCTTGCCCCCGGGCTTGAGAACCCGGTGCATGCCCTGCAGCGCTTTGCGCCAGTCAGGGATGGTGCACAGCGTGTAGGTCAACAGCACGGTGTCGACGCTGTTATCCTCCAGCGGTATATCCTCACCCGGCAAGTCAAGCCATTCAACGGGAAAAGGTGCATCGTCGATATGGGGTTGGGCCAGCGCTCGCATACCGTGACAGGGCTCGAGCCCCCATACCATCTCCACCCGATCCGGATCATAGTACGGCAAGTTCAATCCTGGCCCCATCCCGACTTCTAGCACCCTGCCCTCGGCCTGGGGTACGACCTTGCGTCGCTGCCGGGTTACCGCCTTGGTGCCACAGGCGCAATTTATGAACCGCGGCAATATTTTTTCGCTGTAAAAACCCATAACAATGCAAACCGTCGCTACTTTACTGTCGTAGCGGGAAGATACCACAGTTCCATTGTGACAATGCAGCCCGGTCGGGCTTTTACTGCATCCAATACAGGCGTGCCCGGAGGACTGCGGGCCAGGCAAATCAAAGGATGGAGGGGAAAACAATCTTCAGCGTGAAGCGGAAAATATTTTGAGCAGCAGCGCTACTGCACCTGCCACCCCCTCCCGGCCCCCTTGGTCCAAGGTCACCAAAACCCGGAATGCAATAAACTGGCAAGCCTTCGCCGTTATTCACTTTTATCATTCTGTGGCTGGCGATTACCGGTTCCCTTCAACGCCGGTGGCATCCGCGTGCCAAACTTGTTTTAATGCGTAGAGGGGGGGATACCGCAGCCGCAACTAAATCAACGACAGAGTAACTCACGTGCAAATGAAAATTGTTGGCTGCAGCTGTCGGTCAACGCCAGCATACAGTGCCTACTACCCTCGCAACCTCTCCGGGTCTGTACCAGGCGAGGCCGGAGAATAAGAACACTCCGGCGCTGCAGGGCAAGGCAGAGCCACCGGCCAGTTGCACGGCGCTGAACCACAACACGACGAATTGGCAGGCAACGACAGGCAGTGAGCGCAAAAAAGCTGAAGAATGAAAATGAACTGGTGAAGAAAGCCATCGAACTGGGTGTGAAATATGGCGAGGCACGGGGCGTGGTGGAATTTGAACCCACCGACTCGGCCAGCGAGAAAATACTATATATCTACCGCCTGCTGGTCCACGACAAGGTAATACAACCAATCCCGGAAGACCAGGTTTCGCAGAAATCGATGCGCCACAAGCTGGCGATATGGGCCTCAAAACAGTAGACAGTGCAGGATGTCCTGCCTCATGCACCCAGTGACGACAGGTAGTCGAGGTAGTACTGGGGTAATTGCTCGTATAGCGTTGTGGAATCCCAGTACTCGCGCCAGAACAGGATTTTATCCCCGAGGTCGAATTCGAATACCGCGAGCACGGGCAGTTTTACCTGCTCGCCGCGCTTGAATTGCAGCACCTGCTCACGCTCGACATAAACCTTGTTGGACACTTCATCCAGTGCCGCTACCTGCATGGTAATACCGCTGAGTTCGGCAAAGGCGATTTCCAGCTTAAACCGGATCTGCTCGACGCCACCAGCCGCGTCGGGCTCGATCGCAATATCCTGGTACAGCGCGTTCTCGTTAAACAGCGTTAACGCTACTTCGATATCAAGCTGTTCGATGCACGCCAGGAGCTTTGCAACTGCGGCTTGTTTGGGGCTCATAATACGCTACTCGATACCTTTCTTATGCAGGGTTGGCCAAGCAAGGCGCGCGCTCTGCGCACCCGGCAGTTAGTACCTAACGGCGTATCTTGGACTGGGTTTTCGCCGGGTTGCCGGCCAGGTGGGTATAGCGGTGTGCAGCTTGCTGACCGATTCGCTGGAGGATTTCATCCAGGTCTGACTCCGCAAATTCCCGCGCGATTGCGGGGTTCACCGCCAATCCGCCCATCAGTTCGTAATAGGGCGCCACTTCCGGCATCAGCCGAATGTCCTCGTAATTGATATCCAGCTCATCCTCGAAGACCTGCTGCAACAGGCCCGTCGCCTCCTGAACAAAGAACTTTTTGACATCCTCAACCGACTCGGCATGGTTGAGTTTCTCCCGCAGTGCGGGTAACACCTCGCGTTCATACTTGGTATACGATTTCTGAGCAGCCACAGTAAACCTCCATTCAAGCCGATTTAGGGATCACTATCATGACACAGCCACTACCCTGACTTAAAGGTAGCAGCGAAAACACCGCGGCGGTCGCAATTTCCGCTGTGACGACATGCTATTCCAAACCAATTGCCGGATCATTTACAGTGCCCGGGCTGCCAATGGCTTGCGCAACCACCACGGTGTCGACGCCTGCAACAAGGAAACGAACACATCATGACTGTCAACGTGCTCTACTCATTTCGGCGCTGCCCGTACGCCATTCGCGCGCGCCTGGCAATAAAATTCAGTGGTACCAGGGTCGAGTTGCGGGAGGTGGTGCTGCGCGATAAGCCGCCATCGATGGTGCAGGCCTCTGCCAAGGCGACGGTGCCGGTGCTGCTTTGCGGGGACGGCAAGGTCATCGATGAAAGCCTCGACATCATGCTCTGGGCCCTGCGCCGACACGATCCCGGTGACTGGCTGGCAGCATTGCCCGCCGGCGCCCGCACCACAGAGCTGATCGCCGCCTGCGACGGACCCTTCAAGCAAGCGCTGGATCGCTACAAATATGCCGATCGCCATCCACAGCATTGCGCTGCCTTTTACCGGGCCGAGGCCGAGCCCTTTTTGGGCAAACTGGAACAACGGCTGCAGCTCAGTCGCTACCTGTGCGGCCAGCTTCCGGGCTATGACGATATCGCGATATTCCCCTTCATTCGCCAGTTTGCTGCCGTCGACAGGGCATGGTTCGATGAGGCACGGTACCCCGCCACCCGGCATTGGCTGAACCAGTTACTGGCAACGCCGCTGTTCGCTGAGGTGATGCAGAAATATCCACCCTGGAGGGAGGGCGCCCGGGGCGTGCCCTTCTAGAGCGCTGCTTTGGGAAACTGCAGCTTCACCTCGAGCCCCCCGGCTTCGGCACAATCCAGTGTCAGGCTCGCGCGGTGCGCGCGCGCAATCATCTCCACCAGTGCAAGGCCCAGCCCCGAACCGGACACGTCCGCATCAGCCTGCTGCCGGGGCAGGCGGCAGAAGCGCTGCACTGCGCGCTGACGCAACCCAGGAGCAATGCCCGGGCCGCTGTCACTGACGCTCAACTGTACCGTCGACCCCGAGGAGGCCACCACGATGGCGATGGTTCCAGCTACAGGGGTGTAGTTAATGGCGTTGTCCAGCAGATTGCGCACCAGGATCGACAACAGCCGGGGGTTGCCCAGGACCTGCACCCCGGGATCGCCGGCTAGCGACACATCCTGGTGCTTTGCATCGATAGCCGCCACGTGGTTTGCCACCTGCTCCGCCACCAATTGGGTCAGCTCCACCGGTTGGTGGTTTGAACGCTGATTCTCCGGTGAAAGGCGTGCCAGCTCCAGTAATTGCCCAATCAGTTGCCCCAGGGAGCGAGTGGCCTGCAGCGCCGAACGCAGGGCCGGCTCGGCGGCCTCCCCCGGCTCCGCCAGGGCGTTTTCCAGCTGAGTCTGGATAATCGCCACCGGCGTGCGCAATTCATGGGCAGCATCGCTGGCAAACTGCCGCTCCCTATCCAGAGCATCCTGCAACGAACCCAGGGCACCGTTAATCGAGCTTGCCAGCGGTTGCAACTCCCCCGGCAAGCCCGTGCCGTCCAGTGGGCGCAGGTCATCGGCGTCGCGTCGACTTAGCTGTCGCGCCAACCGGTCCAGCGGTGCCAGTCCCAGGCGCATAATCATCAAGACTGCCGCACCCAGCGCCAGCACCAGGGCGACGGCAGTGGACACGTCATGCAGGGCGAAACGAGCCGCCAGCTCCCGGCGAACCGCGCTATTCTGGCCAGCCACCAGCCAGCGCCCGTGCTGTGCATCGTACAACGAAAAAAAACGCCAGGGTTGACCATCGACTTCTGCGCCGCTGAAGCCTTGCTCTAACGGCCCCAGCCGGGTCGACGGCAAGCTGGAGGATTTTCCCAGCAATTCAGCACTCTCAGTCCAGACCTGGAAGCCCAGTTGCGCCTCATAGGGGTGGTGTTCAGCGCTGTGGGCGCTCTCGCTGGCGGCGAGCCAGCGCTCCACCTCGAGCAGGCTTGCCTGCCCGGAGGCATGGTCAATCAGCCCCAACAGTATGCGCGCGTACTGCGCCAGTTGGGCATCGAATACCTCGTCGATTTCATGGGTGCCCTGGCGATGACTCCAGATGCTTTCCAGCATCGCCATGAGCGCAATGGTGGCCAACAGGGTGATCAGCAGGAACCGCCGCATCGACTTCATGGCTCAGCGCTCAGGTAATATCCCACACCCCGGACATTCCGAATCAGTGGCTCGGGCAGCTTCTTGCGAAGGTTGTGAATATGGACTTCAATGGCATTGCTACTCAACGCACCGTCCAGGCTGTAAAGCTTCTGTTCAAGCTCATCCCTGGAGTACACCCGCCCGGGCTGTTCTGCCAACACCCGCAACAGGGCAAATTCACGGCGCGCCAGGGCCAGTGGCCGGCCATCGAAATACAGCTGATGGGCATTGAGGTCCATCCGCAGTGCGCCCAGGGTCAGCTGGGCGCTGCCCGCCGCCATATGGCGTCGCTCCAGTACCCGCAGGCGGGCGAACAGCTCCCGCTGCTCGAACGGCTTGGTGAGATAATCATCACCGCCAAGATCCAGCCCCTGTACCTTGTCGTCAAGGCTATCCCGGGCTGTCAAAATCAGCACCGCTACCGCCTGTCCACTCTGGCGCAGGCGGCTCAGCAACCCCAGCCCGTCTTCATCTGGAAGCCCCAGGTCGAGGATCATGACGTCAAAGACCTCTACTGCCAGCATATGCTCGGCGGCCGCGCTGGTGGCGGCATGGTCTACCGCGTGCCCCTCGCGCAACAGGGCTGTCTTTACGCCCTCGGCGAGCACCTTGTTGTCTTCAACCAGCAAAATTCGCATCGTTTACAACCCGCTGAGGTCGCCGGAGCAAGTCACCGGCAGTACCCAATACATGATATCGGCGCCTGAGAATTCGCCATCCAGGTCACCGAGTAACGATGCCTGCACGCCTTCCTGCAACAGCACATGGAACTGAACCCGTCGCGCTTTGCCCGAAACATGCTCGGCGATACTCTCCAACACATGCTGCGGGCCGTGTCCAAAACAGGCCATGCTGGTAAAGCCGCCGACATCACTGCGTCCCAACAACCAATCAATCACGTCCGGCTCAAGCCCAGGGGCTACATTCAGGTAGAGCAACGATTCAGCCACGGCCATTCTCCTCGGCAAAACGACGATAGACCACGGGCAGCAACAGCAGGGTTAGCAGGGTGGAACTGACCAATCCCCCGATAACGACGATCGCCAGCGGCTTCTGTATCTCGGCGCCCGGTCCCGTCGCCAGCAAAAACGGCGCCAGCCCGAGCGCGGCGATCGATGCCGTCATCAGTACCGGGCGCAAGCGCCGCATTGTGCCCTGCATCACCACCTCGGCGAGGGGTAGGCCGCGCGCCTCGAGCTGGCGAAAACAGCTAACCAGAACCACGCCATTGAGCACGGCGACACCCAGCAAGGCGATGAAACCCACCGTTGCAGGTACCGACAAATATTCTCCCGACAACCATAACGCCAATATCCCGCCACTCATGGCGAAGGGTATATTGATAAAGACGATAAGGGCCCGGCGCACGCTGCCGAAAGTTACAAACAACAGCAGAAATATCAGCCCCAGCGCCACCGGCACCATAATGGCCAGTCGAGCGCTGGCGCGCTGCTGGTTTTCAAACTCACCGCCCCACTCGACCCGGTAGCCCGCCGGGAAACTCACCCGCTGCTGCAATAGCTGTCGCGCCTCATCGACGAAACCGACGAGATCGCGCCCACTGACATTGGACCTGACGACTCCGAAACGTTGCCCCTGCTCCCTGCGTATCGCCACCGGCCCCTCACTGAGCCGAACATCGGCAACGCTGCCCAGCGGCACCATCTGGCCGGAGCCCAGTGATACCATGCGATTGGCCAGGGAGTGCACCGGATCACCGTGACGCCGCTCACCGCGCAACAGCACCGGAATGCGCGCCGGATTTTCAATCAATTCAGTGACGACACTGCCTTCCAGCTGCCAACGCAGTATCGCCGCGGCATCCTCCATCGATAGGCCGAGGTCGTTAGCCAGGCTGCGCCGGGGTTCGACCACTACATACCGCACGCCCTCATTCAGCGCGGCAAACACATCCTCGTTGCCCGGCACCGCGCCGAGCACTTCGGCCACCGCCGCCGCCAGACGATTGATTTCACCAATATCCGGACCAAAAATCTTCACCGCAACGTCACCCCGGCTGCCCGTCAACATTTCGGCGACCCGCATATCAATCGGCTGGGTGAACCCATAATTGATACCCCGAAACACTTTCAGCTGCGCCCTTATTTTATCGATCAACGCATGCTTATCGGTAACGTTCCACTGCTTTGGCGGCGCCAGCACCAGGAACATGTCGGTTTCATTGAGGCCCATCGGGTCCATGCCCAGCTCATCCGAACCCGTCCGCGATACAACACGCTCGATCTCGGGCACGGTTGCCAACAGGTGCTTCTCCACCTGCAGGTCAATCCGTGTCGACTCCTCCAGAGAAATAGAAGGGTGCTTTTCGAGCTGGACTATCAGGTCACCCTCATCCATGGTCGGCATGAAGGTTTTGCCAACCCGCCAAAAACCAAGGACCGCCGTGACCGCCAGCACCAGCGCCAACAGATATACCGCGCCGGGCCTGGCAAGGGCGCCGCGCAGTACCGGCCGGTAGTAGCGCGTCAGCTGCCGCGGAAGCCATGGCTGCGCGTGGGTGACATCGCGCAGTATGAACGAGGCGATTACGGGAATGACCGTCAGCGACAGCAGCAACGATGCTGATAACGCAATCACTATGGTGACCGCAACCGGGCGAAACAATTTACCTTCCAGCCCCTGCAATGACAGCAGCGGCAGGAACACGATAATAATGATGGTGATACCACTCACCACCGGCAGCGCCACATCGCTGACCGCGCGATAAATGCGATGCAAGCGCGGGAGCTTGCTTCCCTGGCCGGCCAGTTGGGCGACAATATTCTCAACCACCACAACCGCGGCATCAACCAGGATCCCGATAGCGATGGCGAGGCCGCCAAGACTCATCAGGTTGGCTGACATCTGCAGTTGCTGCATACCGGCAAACGTGGCCATCGCAGCGAGGGGAAGGATACAGGCAACCACCAGCGCTGATCGCGCCTCACCCAGGAACAGCACAAGGATCAGCAGCACCAGGATGATCGCTTCAATCAATACCCGGGTCACCATGCCGATGGAGCGATTGACCAACTCGCTCCGATCGTAAAATGGCCGGATCTCGACACCCGGCGGCAGCGTCGCGCTGATAGCCAGCAGTTTTTCCTTGACACCCGCCACCACATCACTGGCGTTGGCGCCACGCAAGCCGATGATCAGGCCCTGCACCGCCTCAGCTTTCCCGTTCTGGGTGACTGAACCATAGCGCTCGAGGGCGGCGAGGCGCACCTCAGCGATGTCGCCAAGGCGCACACTGGTTCCCCTGTGGCTCGGAACACGTGTCGCCAGAATATCCTCCGGCCCGTGGAACCGGCCATCGACGCGAACCAGCACCACGTCGGTTCCGACGGCAAATCGGCCGGCGCCATCGCTGCGGTTATTGTCTTTAAGGGCCGCTGCAATACCCTCAAGTGCGACACCGCTGGCAGCCATCGCCGCTGGCTGCGGTACTACCTGCCAGGTCTCTACAAAACCGCCCAGGGCGTTGACATCGGCCACCCCGGCGACGGTGCGCAGGGCCGGCCGAATCACCCAGTCGAGCAATTTGCGGCGCTCGGCCAGACTGTAGGCCTCACCTTCTACGGTGAACATGAACATGTCGCCAAGGGGCGTGCTCAGCGGTGCGAGACCACCACTTATCCCGGCCGGCAGTTTTTCCCAGACAGTGGCCAGCCGCTCCGCGACCTGCTGCCGAGCCCAGTAGACATCCGTACCCTCGGCAAAGTCGATAGTGATATCTGTGAGCGCATATTTGGCGATCGAGCGCAAGATGGTTTGCCGTGGTATTCCCAGTAACTCGACCTCCAGCGGCACGGTAATTTGCGATTCGACTTCCTCCGGGGTCATTCCCGGGGCCTTGAGAATCACTTTGACCTGGGTGGGCGATATGTCAGGGAAAGCATCGATTGGCAGGCTACGCATGCTGACGTATCCCAGGCCCAGCAACAGTGCGGCCATGAGTAAAACCAACAGTCGCTGACTCAGGGAGAACTGGATCAAGCTATTCAGCATCGTCACCTGCCTCACCCAGGCCCATCACCATGCCTTTGAGTGCGGCACTGCCGCGGTGGACCACGGACTCTCCTTCACCCAGGCCGGACAATGCCACCCAGCCGTTGAGCGCCGGCACCAGTTTCACTTCGCGCGGCTGAAAGCCCTTGTCATGGCGTACGAATACCACGCTGGCACCGCCGATATTGACGATGCTGTCGCGGGGCACCCAGAAGCCGGAGCGCGCCTGCAGCGCCAACTGTACCAGCAGCGACTGCCCGGGCATCAAGCCACTGTCGCTGCCGCCCCCGACATCTGGATCCAGCTCGGCGGTGAGCAACACTGACTGGCTGGCCGGCTCGATTGCTGCACCGACCTGTAAAACCATGGCTATCGCCTGACTGTCGAGGTAAACCTTGTCACCCGAACTGGCCTGGCGCGCCAGGGCTTGCGATACCTTTAGCTCAAGCCACAAGTGCCCGGTATCGCCGATATGAAACAGTGCCTGGCCGGCGTTGAAGGCTTCGCCGGGTGACGTGGCGCATTGCAACACCACACCGTCGATAGGTGAGCGCAGCACTATTTCGCTGCGCAGTTCGCGCCGGGTTTCCAGTCGTTCCAGCTCATCGGCATTGAAGCCCAGCGCTGACAACTGACTCGAGAGTTCGGTGAGCAGGGCCGCGCCCTGGCGCCACTCAGCCAGCGTTTGCTGCCAGCGCTTGGCCGAAATCGCACCGCCCTTGTAAAGGGCCTGGTCGCGCTGCCGCGAGGCGCGGTTGCGCTCCTGCTGATCCCGCGCCCCCAGGTACTCTCGCTGCAGCTCCAGCGCTTCGCGACTGACGATCGTGCCAAGCTCAGTGCCCGCCGCTACCCGGGCGCCCGGCAATACGTGCAACTGCCGCACCGTGCCCGTAACCGGCACTGACAATATACGCTGGTGCTGGTCGCTCAGGGTCACCGCTGCCATCACTGGGTCGGATAGTTGCTGTTCGACCCTGCCGGTTTGGTAGACTTCTACCCCCAGCGCAGCAAGCTCTTCAGGGCTCAGATGCAGCAGGGGTTGGGCGGCCGCCCAGACGGGCAGCAGCCACGCCAATAACAGCGCACTGGAAAAAGAACATTTCATTGTGGTAACACCCCCAGGACCTGGTTTTGCTGCGACACCAGCGCTGCGCGAGTCAGGACGAGCAGTCTATGGCGCTGCTGCGCTTCGGCCAGGGCCTGACCCGCGCGCAGCACTTCTATCACGCTGGTTTCGCCCTGCTCGTTCGCCAGTTGCTGGCTTTGGTACACCTGCTGTGCAATAGCCAGCAATGCCTCGCTGTCTTTCAGGTTGGCGTCGTTGACATGGGCCTGGTGGCGAACTTCGTGCAAGTCTTCCTGCAACTGGCGATGAAGCGTCTGCAACTCGACTTCAGCCTCGAGCAAGCGCTGTTCACTGCGGGATACGTCGATCTGGTGACTCCTGCCCCGCCCCAGCGGAATGTCGATACCGATGCCGAAACTGTCCAGGGGCGGCAAGCGGTCATCCAGGTTCTCGCGCTTCAAGCTAAGGGAGACAGACGGCCGTTGACTGCCGCTGTTGCGGATGACGTCAAGCGCCGACCTGGCCAGGTCGACTTCTGCCAGTGCCAGTTGCAGCAGCGGATGCTTTTCGTCGACGACATCAATCGCCGCCAGGCTCTCGCTCCCCTGGGCGGGAATCGTGTTGAGCCCGGTAACAAAACGCCAGCGCCTGGAACTATCGATCACCAGCGCCCTGGCATCGAGCAAGCGACCACGAATTTCGAGTACCTGTTGTCGTGATTGCAACAGCTCGATATGAGCCACATCGCCCGCGTCGAAGTGCACCTGTAACTGCTCGGCATAACTCTCGCTTGACTGCAGCAATTTTTGTAACAGCTCGTAGCGGGTGCTGGTATCCAGGAACTGCCAATAGGCCGAGCGAACATCAGCCGCGCTTGCCAGCTGGCGGGCATGACTCTGCAGCGGCACCAGACTGGTATCCTTTGCTGCCAACGCGCGTGTTGCCCGGCGCTCCCCGAGCCGCCACAGCGGCATCGACAAATAAACTTCAGCTTCATACAGATCGCTGTTGTCGATCCAGTCATAATCACGCCAGCTGCCACCGATACTTGGCGCATCACCCAACCAGGCGCCACCCAGCTCGGAGCGCGCATCAGCCACCGATTGCCGCTGCTCTCGCCAGTCGCGCAAGCGCAAGCGCTCAGCCGCAGCCTGCAGCGCATCACCCAGGGTCATTGTCGGGTCCAACGGCATACTGGCCTGGTGCGCCGGCGCCTCGCTCGACTGTTCGACGTGCGCTGCGTTGGCCGCGAAACTTACCACCAACAGCAATACTGCTGCAAAACGAACTCTCCATAAAGCCATGATGTAACCGCTAACAAGCTCGATAAAAGCTGATCCTAAAGGACCAAACTTAAGGCAATATTAAGGCCACAGCGGCTCCAAACCGCGCCTTACCGGTGGTTGCCAGCGCCGAGCCCGAGGACATACAATGCCGCCAGGATCATCCACGGAGCATGACAGATGAAATTCCATCCAATTCAAGCCAGTACCATTAACGCACTATGGATCACACTGATGGCCGCAAGCAGCGGTCAGGCGGCGGTGGTAAAGGTAGCGGGCGAGCGGGCCGGCCACTGGGAAGCAAGCTTCATGCTGAACTATGTTGGCGGAGAGAGCCTCGATATCGATGACCTGACCGATTCAAATATCGATAACAGCTTGGGTTGGGGGCTGGGCTTTCACTACAACTTCGACAATCACTGGAACCTCGGCTTTGACATGGCCTTCAACAACCCCGACTACGACGTCGATGTCATCGATCCCGAAACCGGTGAGCTGGTCAATATCAACCACAGTGCGAGCCGCTTCGACGGCCAGATCAATGCCCAGTACAACTTCCTCGAGGGCAATATAACGCCTTACGTCCAGGCCGGCCTCGGCTGGACCTATATGGATTCCAATATCGTCAAAAGCCTGAGTTATTACTGCGGCGGTTTCTACTACCCTTACTGCGGGGCCTATGCCAATACCTTCGACGACACCTCGTTTTCCTACAATATCGGCGTCGGCGTGCGCTGGGATATCACCGAGTCGGTGTTCCTGAGAGCAGCGTTCATTCAGCAGTGGATCGATACGGACGGCTCTCCGGCGCCGCAGACGGGACGCGCGGAAATCGGCTTTTTGTACTAAGGCACACCTGTTTATCCGGTAATGCCTTAAGGCTAAATCATCATACCCTGAAACTCGGTGCGACGTGCCTTGCTGGCTCGAATCCCGTCAACCAGCTCCAGGGCGGTTTTGTCGCAGGCTGGCAATTCGGCATCCGACAGCCCGATCGGCTGAGTGCGTTCGCCCCACTTTACCAGATGTGCGCACCAGCTCAGCCCACCGCCAAAGGCCGGTAACAGCACGTGGTCACCGCCGTTCACCCGCCCCTCCTCGATTGATTCTACCAATGCCACAGCCACCGTCGCCGCCGACATATTGCCGTAGCGGTGGACGTTGACGAATACTTTTCCTGGGTCGATGTCGGCCCGCTTGGCCACCGCATCGATAATGCGGAGGTTGGCCTGGTGTGGCACCACGAGATCGATGTCACCACTGGTGAGCTTGTTGCGCTCCAGAACGCTATTGCTGGCTGAGACCATACCCAGGACGGCCCGCTTGAAGATTTCCTGGCCCTCGAACTGCCAGTAGGAATTGCCCATCTGCATTGACTGGTTGGCATATTTCATGCCCCAGCCATGCACCGTCAGGATATCCCGAACGTCGCCGTAACACCCCAACTGCTGGTCCAGCAAGCCCTCCTCATGATCGCTGGCTTCCAGGTAAACCGCGGCCGCACCATCACCAAACAGCACCGCTACATTGCGGTTGTCCCAATCCATGATCGGGGAGATAACCTCTGCGCCAATCACGATGGCGCTCTTCATTGCGCCGGTGCGCAGCATGGTGCTGGCAGTCGTCAGCCCATAGAGAAAGCTGGTACAGGCGGTGTTGACATCCATGCAGGCGGCGCGACTGGCGCCGAGTAATTCCTGCACCCGGGAGGCGACATTGGGGCAGATCTGGTCTGGCGTACAGGTACCGAACACGATTAGCTCGACGTCATCCACTGTCTTGCCCGCCGCGGCCAGGGCGCGCTGGGCGGCGACATAGCCAAGCTCAGATACCGGAACATGGGAGATGCGCCGCTCCTGCATTCCAGTGCGGCTTTTGATCCACTCGTCATCGGTATCGAGGAAAGTCGCCAGATCGGCGTTGGTCAGAGTGGCGGGCGGCAGGCACTTGCCCCACCCGGTTATCGCGGCATAAGTCATATTATCTCTTACCCCCAGTCCATTCGCCTGGCATTGTAGCAGCATCATTGACCCAAAGTGGATCAATTTGCACTGGCAATGAAGCGCGGATTTACTTATATTAGTAAAATCTTATGCATTGAAGGCAGCGGGGATCGGTAGTATTATTCCCAGCATTGTTTCGCGGTGGTGAACACGACAATGAACATCGATTTTTCGCTTATGGCAGAGCGAGCGCAAGAGGCAGAAGACCTTCTCAAAAGCATGGCCAATAAAAACCGGCTGATGGTTCTGTGCGTTCTGGCTGGGGAGGGCGAATTGTCCGTCGGCCAGTTAAATCAGCAAGTGCCGCTGTCGCAATCGGCGCTGTCACAGCACCTGTCGGTATTGCGCGATGCGGGCCTGGTCAAGACCAGGCGCGCGTCCCAAACCATCTACTACAGCCTTGGCGATGAGCGCACTGAAATCATCCTGCAATCGCTGCACAAGGTTTATTGTGAAGACTAATTAATGGGCAATTTCATCGACAATACCATCAGGTCCAGCCTGAATGGTGCCGCGCCCCTGCTGATCTTTATCATCGCGCTGTTCGCCGGAGCACTGGCGCTCAACTTTACACCGCGGGAGGAAGAGCCACAGATTGTCGTACCGATGGTCGATGTGCTGGTTCAGGCCCCGGGCATTGGCGCCGGGCAGATGGAGCGCCAGGTGACTACGCCGCTGGAAAAACTGCTATCGCAGATACCCGGAGTCGAGCATGTCTACTCCACCTCCATGACCGGCCAGGCTGCGGTAACCCTGCGTTTCTATGTGGGCCAGGATCGCGAAGAGTCGATTCTCAATACCTACAACAAACTCTACTCCAACCAGGACAAGATTCCCGGGGTGGTCGACAACTGGCTGGTGCGGCCGATCGAAGTTGATGACGTGCCAATCGTTTTGCTTGCACTATGGAGTGACGCGCCCCGGCGCTACGATGATTATGCGTTGCGACGCATGGCCGACGATATTTCGACCCAACTGCAGGGTATTCCGAAAACCAGCGAAGTCACCGTCAGTGGCGGTCGGCCCCACACCTTGCGCATCCTGGTGGATGCCCAGAGCATGGCTGCACGCAAGACCACGACCGCTGATGTCGTCGCCGCCCTGCAAGTGTCCAACGTCCTCCAGAGCGCTTCAAACTGGGTATTCAACAACGACAGCATACAGCTCGAAAGTGGCGACTTCCTGCGCACTCCCGACGAGTTCAAGACCTTTGTGGTCAATGTCGTCGATGGCGTGCCCGTTTACCTCGGCGAGGTTGCGACCATTGTCGATGGCCCGGGTGAACCGAACTCCTACACCTGGATCGATTTCACCCCGGCTCACCCCTCCTACCAGGCAGGCAACGACGCATTCCCGATGGTGACCATCAGCGTTGCCAAGCAGAGAGGCAGCAACGCCGTGGCCGTGGCTGAGGATGTGCATGAGCGGATTCAGCACCTGCAACGCGAGGTACTGCCCCAGGAGGTGCATGTCGAGGTAATCCGCGATTACGGCCAAACCGCCGATGCAAAAGTAAACAATCTCACCTCCAGCCTTGGCTTCGCCGTCGTGACGGTGGTGATCTTTATCGGTGTTTTCCTCGGCTGGCGCCCGGCGCTGGTGGTGGGGCTGGCGGTGCCGATCTGCTACGGCGTCACCCTGGCGCTGGACATGGCCTTTGGTTATACCATCAACCGGGTTACCCTGTTTGCGCTCATTTTGTCACTGGGCCTGCTGGTCGATGACCCGATCACCGGGGTCGACAACATCTCGCGTTTCATCAAGGACGGCAAGGGCGACTTCAAGGACAATATCGTGGCGGCCATATCCGAACTCAAGGTGCCGCTGGTGATGTCGACGGTGACCATCGTGCTCGCCTTTATTCCACTGGCCTTTATCACCGGGATGATGGGGCCCTACATGGCGCCGATGGCTTTCAATGTGCCGGTCAGTGTTATCACCAGTACCGTCGTCGCCTTCCTGGTGACGCCCTGGCTCACCAGCAAAATCCTCAAGCCCGGGGTTGTCGTCGCCAGCGACAGCAATGGCGACATGTCGGGCATTTATCAGCGCATGATCGGGCCACTACTGGATGACAAGCGCAAGGCCAAACTGGTGTTGTGGCTAATGCTGGCGCTGTTCATCGGGGCGGCAGTGCTACCGGTGCTGCGACTGGTGCCGCTCAAACTGCTGCCATTCGACAACAAAAACGAAATCCAGATCATGATCGACATGCCCGAGAGCAGCAGCCTCGAACAAACCGCTGCCCTCGCCCGCCGGGTCTCGGCCCAGGTCAGCCAGCTCCCTGAAATCCGTGCGATCGCGGCCTATGTCGGCACCCCCTCGCCGATGGACTTCAATGGCATGGTGCGACGTTACTATCAGCGAATCGGGCCCAATATGGCTGACCTGCGCCTGACCACCGTGGATAAAACCGAGCGCGACCATCAATCGCACGCGATCGTATTGCGACTGCGTCAACTGCTCGCACCGTTGAACATCGGCGGCGTTAAAATCAAAGTGGTAGAAGTCCCCCCTGGCCCACCCGTGTTAAGCACGCTGGTGGCCGAGGTCTACGGTGACAGCCTGACCGACTACCAGGAGCAGCGCGATGCAGCCAGGGTATTGATGCAGCGGCTGGAGCGCGAGCCGCTGGTGGTCGAGGTCGACTCCACAGTAGAGGATGACCAACAGCGTTGGCGCTTCGTCACCGACAAGCAGAAGGCCGCCCTGTCGGGTATCGCCACCGAAGACATCAACAGCACCCTGGCCATGGCCAACGGCGGCTACCAGGTCGGCTACCTGCAGGTCGCCACCGAGACCCGTCCACTGCCGATTGAATTGCGCCTGGCTCCTGCAGACCGGGTCTCTGAAAACGATTTCCTGCGCCTGCAGGTCAAGGGGCGACCGGGCATTGTCCAGCTGAGTTCTAACCAGGGGCTCGACAGCGCGCCGCAGCCGCTGGTGCCGCTGGGGGAACTCGGGCAGTTCGAAAAAGGACTGGCGGAAAAGGCCATTCACCACAAAGACCTGCGCCCGGTCGTCTACGTGATGACCGAGCTTTCCGGTCGCACGCCAGCCGAGGTCATTGCTGACGTGCATGCGGACATGGGGAGCGGCAGCAGCGACGGCGATGCCGGTGTTAACCGGGACTGGCGAGCGCGCAGCTTTTTCAACAGTGGCGGCGGCGACCACTGGCAGTTGCCCGACAATATCGAGATCAGTTGGACCGGCGAGGGTGAATGGGACATCACCATCGACGTGTTCCGGGATATGGGGCTCGCCTTCGCCTTTGCCCTGGTGGCGATCTATTTCGTGCTGCGGCTGCAAACCGCATCCACTGCGCTATCGCTGATCATCATGTCGGCTATTCCACTGACGATCATCGGCATCATGCCCGGTTTCTGGCTGCTCAATCAATTTGGCGAGCGGGTTATCGCCGGCGCTCCCGAGCCAGTGCTTTTCACTGCCACGGCGATGATCGGCATGATTGCGCTGGCGGGGATCGTGGTGCGAAATTCACTGATCCTCGTGGAGTTCATTACCCAGGCCAGGGCGAGTGGCCTGGCGCTGCGCGAAGCACTCCTACAAGCCGGTGCCGTGCGTATGCGCCCCGTCCTGCTCACCGCCGGCACCACCCTGCTGGGCAACCTGATCATTACCCTTGACCCGGTATTCAGCGGCCTCGCGCTGGCTATCATCTTTGGCATTATCGCATCAACCCTGTTCACTCTGGTCGTTGTACCAGTGGTCTACATGCTGGTATTCGATAAACCGGCAGACAACACGAGCTCGAACCATGCCTAACCCCGTGAAAAAAATCTTCATGCCCATTGTTGCAGTGGTTATTTTGCTGCTCATGGTGGCCTGGATGGCCGGCCTGTTCAGCGACAGGATCGAGCCCGGCTTGAATCCTGCACCGGCTCACGACGCCGAGCAGGCAATAACTGTCGGCGCGACAGAAGTCGCCGTGATCGAACCGGTGCCTGCATCGGTGGAAGCCAAACAGGCGACGGTGATTTCGTCGCGCATCCTGGCGCGAATCAACAAGATTCATATCCGGGCCGGGGATTCTGTACGCACCGGCGAGCTGCTAATCGAGCTTGAGAAATCTGACCTCGAAGCCAAGGTCCAACAGGCGAAAGAACAGGTAAGGGCGGTTTCGGCACGGCTACGGGAGGCCCGGCAAAACCTCGACCGCATCAGCGAATTATACCAGCGCAAGCTGGTAGCGCGGGCTGAACTGGATCGCGCACGGGCCAACTACGATAGCCTCAAAGCCGAGCTTGCCGGGGCCAGGCAAGCCGGCGAGGAGGCCGGGGCCGCGCTGGCTTTCAGCGAGATTCGGGCACCTATCGACGGCCGCGTGGTAGACCGTTTCGCAGAACCCGGCGATACGGCCTCCCCCGGCGCAAAACTGCTGTCGCTGTATAATCCGCTGACGCTGCGGGTCGAGGCCCAGGTACGGGAACAACTGGCGCTGGCGCTGGAACTCGGCCAGGCGCTGCTGGTCGATATTCCATCGCTGCACAAGACCGTGGATGCCGTCATCGAGGAGCGTGTGCCCGCCGCCGACCCAGGGTCGCGTAGCTTCCTGGTAAAGGCCAGGGTTCAATTCGACAAGGACATGCTCCCCGGCATGTATGCACGCATGCTGGTACCGGCGGGTACCGAGCAACAACTGCTGGTCCCCGCAGACAGGGTGGTTCAGGTTGGCCAGCTCAACCTGGTGTGGGTGCTACAGGACGGCCAGGCCTTCCGTCGCTTTGTGCGGGTGGGCAAATCCCTCGGCGACCAGGTCGAGATACTGGCGGGTCTCAACCCGGGTGAGCAGGTTCTTCCCCACCAGTAAGTACGGACGAGCCGGCCACCCATGCCACCGCGTTGGCGCTCGGTATTGTTGCTGTTTGTGCGATATTTGTCTCCCGCGGCCGTGTCGAGGCTAAGCCCTCGAAGGAAACCCCTCGACGACAATTCCAAATAGCGGCAAGCTAAGGCGGCTGGGCGGTAAAGGTGCCAGAGCAGCCTTTCCTGCAATCCTGCTCTCAGCCTCGGGACAACACGGGGTAGCGATGCAAGTGCAATTCGAGCTATGCTCGTCCCTCGCCGGCACCACTGCACAACGACAACGATAACCGCGTGCCCAGGCTACAGCAACGAGACCATCGCCCATGAAGATCGCCATTCTCCAAACGGACACGGTCCGCCCCGAGTTCGCTGGCACCTATGGCCAATACCCGCAGATGTTTGCCCGCCTGCTGCGACAGGTGGAGCCGACTCTCGAATGGGACAGCTTTGATGTCGAGCAAATGGAGTATCCCGCAGTACTCGACGGCTATGATGCCTTCCTGATAACCGGGTCCCGCGCCAGCGTCTATGAGGACTTACCCTGGATCAAGCGCCTCGAGGCATTCGTGCTACAACTTCACCAACAACGCAGAATCATCATCGGCATCTGCTTTGGCCACCAGTTGGTCGCCCAGGCGCTAGGAGGGAAAACCGAAAAGGCCGCGGTTGGCTGGGGCGTCGGGGTGCATGGTGCACGCTGGTACCAGCGGCCGGATTGGGCTCGGGACGCCGGCGACGAGTTTAGATTACTCGTCAGCCACCAGGACCAGGTCACCCAGCCCGCCCGTGGCAGCGCAGTGCTTGCGGGCAGCGACTTCTGCCCGAATGCGGTGTGCCAGATAGGCGACCATATTATTACCTTCCAGGGGCATCCGGAGTTTGTCACCGGCTATTCCCGCGGCCTGTTGCAGATGCGCCGCGAGCAATTGGGAGAGGCAGTTTACCAGGACGGGATGGAATCGTTGCAGGAATCAACCAATGAACGGGACGTCGCGCGCTGGATCATTGCATTTATCAAACGGGGAGCAGAAAAAAATGAAAATAACCCATAAAGCAGGCCTGTCGCTTCTGGCAGCATTGATTGTCGCAACCGGCTTGCTCTACATGCTGTTGTCTGACAGACCGTCCGATGACAACCGTTCAGATCTCGCCGAATTCGGCAACCACTACCCCATCGTGCTGGTTCACGGCTTCACCGGTTGGGGCCCCGATGAGATGGCGGGCTACAAGTACTGGGGGGGCCGCAAGAGCATCGAAACCCTACTCAACGAAGCCGGGCACGAGACCCATACTGCGGTGGTAGGGACGGTGTCGAGCAACTGGGATCGCGCCTGCGAACTCTACGCCTATATCAGGGGCGGCAGGGTCGATTACGGCGCTGCCCACGCGGCAAAATACGGTCACGAGCGCTTTGGCCGCACCTTTCCCGGGCTGTTGCCAGACTGGGGGGAAACCCCCGAGCATGCCAAAGTCCATCTCGTCGGCCACAGCCAGGGCGGCCAGACCATCCGCGTCCTCAGCTACCTGTTGGACCAGGGCAGTGTCGCCGAACAGCTCGTCGCTGATGCCGGGGAAGGTAAACTCAGCCCGCTGTTCGCGGGTGGCCACGAGATGGTCCACAGTATAACCTCACTGGCATCGCCCCACGAAGGAACGACCCTGGCACTGATGCTCAAGGACCAGGCAGGGCTGTTGCTGAACTGGCTACTGACCCTGGCTACGTATATCAACGAGACCAACACCGACAATCCGTCCTACGATTTCAAAATCGAGCAGTGGGGCATCAGCCAGCGCGTCGGCGAAACCGACCAGGATTACCGCGCACGGCTGCTGCAGAGTGAGATCTGGAATCAACCGGACATCAGCATCTGGGATCTGCAACCTGCCGGCGCCATCGAACTCAATCGTGACTACCCCAGTGTCGACTCGGTGTGGCATTTCAGCTGGGCAACTGACGACACCCATCTCGGCCCTTTGAAGGAAGGCTACATCCCACGCATCGGCATGAACATGGCGTTTGTAGCGACCTCTCTGGCGCTGGGAAAGTACCTTAATCTTACCCCTGAACCCGGTATGCCGATACTCGACCGGAGCTGGTGGCCCAATGACGGTGTGGTCAATACCCGCTCGATGCGAGGGCCACAGCTGGGTGCCGAAACCGAAATCATCGACGTGGCAGAGCTGGACGAACCGCCGGTCTTCAAACCCGGTCGCTGGTACTTTATGGGCACCAAGGAACGCTGGGACCATATGGACATCGTCGGCATTCAAACCACCGTCGATTTCAAGGATTTTTACTTGCAGCTCGGCGCGCAGCTCGCTTCCTTGCCCGCCACTGTGGATGACACGGATAGCAGTGTGGCACAGCAGTAGCGACAGGTCGGAAACAGAGCTCGCCGAATCAGAGAGATATGGCAGCTAACCCGAATAATGCGCCAGCACACGCCACATTATTCAATTACCCCTTTTAGAAAAGGCCGCCGTGAGTTTTTCACCCGGGTACAAACTGTCACCACTACTGTTTGCCTGGATACCACTTGATCTGGCGTCGATTTTGCGCACAAGCTCACTCCGACGTAGCTATGGCTACGTTTACGCTCGCGAGCACGCAAAAGCAACACGAGACCTGCGCGCTGCCTCAGGCAGCTGGTGCAATATCCGGGCCGGCTAAGCCCGCGTGCCCTCGCGCAACTGCAGGCAAACGCCATCGGGATCGTTGAGGAGTAACACCTTATCAGTGGCCGGGTCTCGCCGGCACTGCACACCGCTTTGCAAAAGCTGTCGCTGGCAGCCGTCGATATCCTCGACCTCCAGCGCCAGCCGATGATAGCCAGCATGCTGTAATTCGGTAACGGGCTCACCCACCGCAGTGGGTTCCAGCCATTGTTGCAGTTGGATAATACAATCGGTTTCCCGGTCACAAAGGGTAAGGCGCTGGCTGCGCACGTGCACCACCCCGTCGGCTCCATAGACTTCACCGGGGAATGTTTCATCCCAGATATCAGACTCCGCCTCGAAACCCAGCACCTTTTGATACCATCGGCTCGAGGCCAGCAGGTCAGTACAATTGATATTGATATAGTGCAATCCCGGCGCACCGGGCTGCTGTACCACCTGCACCAGGCTGCCGTCGTTATTCGCGCAGCAGAAGAAGCGCTCTCCACTCACAGCCCCGGTCAGCGGTCCGGCAAAGCAGAGCATACCCGCAGACAACAGCCGCCCCCGCAATGCATCGACGTCGGCCCCCTTAATCGCCAGGCGGGAAATACCGGTTCGTCGCGGCCCGGTGCGGGCGAGCTCTTCAACGCCGGGTTGCTCCCATTCCAGCAATTCCAGCATACACCGGCCCCGGGCCCCGCCCTGCTGAACGATACAGCGACGGTACTGCCCAGCACCGGTGACGCCGACCGTCTCCAGGACCGGGGATTCGTCAATACCCTGCGAATCGGCAATCAGGCCAAGGTGTTCGATAAACAGGCGCAGTGCCGCGTCCAGTGAGCTGACATTGAGTGTGAGCAGTGCAATTCGTCGCGCCTGGATAGCCATCATGCCTCCGTAGTGAAACCCTGTTATCGTTTATCCCTGCGAACCTTCGATCCAGTTTACCAAGGTTCGGTACACCAGTTACATAACCAACGTGTCGCTATGGCTTGACGGCCGCCGGCAGCATTAGCTGGGCGACTTGTTCGGGACAGTTTTTGGCCTTTTGCCAGGCTGACAGCGGCATGCGAAAACCGCTGGAGCCGTTTCCCTGGCAGCCAAAGCTCGCTACTCGGGCCTGGCTCACACTGCGCTGCCCGCGGCGTGCCCCGAAGCCCAGGCCCACTGGAAATTGTAGCCGCCCAACTGGCCGGTGACGTCGAGCACCTCACCGATGAAAAACAGCTGGGGCACAGCATGGACCGCAAATGTTCTGGAGGACAGCGCCCCGGTATCGACGCCACCCAGGGTGACCTCTGCGGTACGATAGCCTTCTGTGCCGGCTGGCAAAAGGGAGAAGTGATTGAGTCGCTCACCGGCATCGCGCAGGGCTGCTTTCGAGTAGTCTTGTAACGGACCCTGCCAGCCGTGCCACTGGGGCAGTGCCGCGGCCAGGCGCTTCGGTAGCAACTGGGCGAGCGCCTGGGCAAGCGTTTGGCGCGGGTCGTCGGCGCGCCGTGCCTGCAAATAGTGCGTGGCGTCCAACCCCGGCAGCCAGTCAATCAGCAACGGCTCACCGGGTTCCCAGTAATTCGATATTTGCAATAGCGCAGGACCGCTCAGGCCCCGATGAGTGAACAGCATTGGTTCGCGGAATTCCTGACCGTTGCAGCTAACCCGGATTTCGCAACTCAACCCCGCCAGGTCAATGCAGCGATCACGGAACTGCGGGGTCGCGGTGAATGGAACCAGACCGGCCCGGGTCGCCAGCACCTGCAGGCCGAACCGCTGTGCCAGTTCATAGCCGAAGCCGGTGGCACCCATGGTGGGAATCGAAAGCCCGCCGCTGGCAACCACCAGGGCTCCGACATCCAACACACCAGCGCTGGTCCTGAGACGCATACCTTCACCCAGTACCGAGACCTCATCTACCGCTGTTTTCAGCTCAATGGTGACACCAGCCCACTCACACTCCTGCAACAACATGGTGAGAATGTGCTTGCTGCTATCCCGGCAGAAAAGCTGCCCCGGCGTTTTCTCGACGTACTCGATGCCGTGGCGCTCGACCAACTCGACGAAGTGATGCGGGGTATAGCGCTGCAGTGCTGAGATGCAAAAATGCGGGTTCGCCGACAGAAAGTTCGACGGCGAGGTGTCCAAATGGGTAAAGTTACAACGACCACCGCCGGACATCAGGATTTTCTTGCCCGCCTTGTTAGCATGGTCGATGAGCCGGACTTTCCGACCCCGGTATGCAGCCGTTAGCGCGCACATCAAGCCCGCCGCACCGGCACCGATAATAGCTACATCAGCTGTCTGCGACATGGGTTCGCCTGGCTCGGGGGTGAGCGCTGTCGGTCAGCGCGCAAAGATTCTCCAGCCCAGTGGCCATGTAGCCACAGTACTCATGCTGTTGCATGGCCTGTATGGTCACCGCATCCTCACTCACTGCCACGGTATGGAGCACCCGTTACCCGGCAAGCCGCAATCATCGCGCCGGTAAATGCCTGTCTTTTTCGGGACCGCACAGTTCAAAAAGAACTCATACCGCTCCACTCCATAAAGCGGTAGCCAAGCTTCTTGATCGCCGACTGTTCCGAGTAGGTGTCATATTCGGTGGTAAAAATCAGCCCGTCCTCATTGTGCCAGGCACGCTCGAAATAGGCCTGGGCATGCTGGAAGACCGGTTCCCGGGCCCCGCCCCAAACCACTGCGTCGAGTTCCAGGTTTAGGTCATCAAGATTGCGCCGGGTGAAATTGGCGGAACCCAACAGCAGGCTCGCATTGTCCTTGTCATCCCGGGTTAGCAGCATTTTGGAATGAAACTGTTCGCCGTGGGTAGCAGCCCAGCGCAGGCGTATACCCGGGGTTTGCAGCAATTCCGCAGCGACCTGGCGATTCGGGATGCCGCCCTTGGCGTGACCAAACGCGTCCTTGTTGGGGTCGAGAATCACCCGTACCGGAACACCGGCATAGGCCGCCGCCCTCAGTGCCCGCACCACATCGCGGTCCGACAGGTAAAACATCGCGAGGTCAATTGCACTGGCCCTGCCGATCAGCTCAAGGGCCGCCTGCTCTATCTGTTGCTCGGTGACGACCCGTATCTGCAAAGTACTGGCAGCTTCGAATTCCCTCGCCCCGCTCGGGGAGACGCTTTCCAGTACATTATCCAGTAGCGAGTAGGGGCCACCGGAAAACCGCATCACCGCCCGCTCCGCCGCCAGCAGGTCCAGTACTGCAGCCCCGGTGAATTGCAGCGCCACGTTGCCATGGGCACTGCTGCCATCGTGGGGATTGGCGGAGGTCACCAGCCCGACCAGGCCGTTGGGGCTGTCTGTTACCACCACTTTGCGGTGATTCGCCTTGAAATTTGCCAGCGCCAGGTAAGAGCGCAGGCTCACCCGTCCACTACCGAAAGGGTTGGGCAAAAACCCACCCTCACTGTTAGCAAAAGGTTTGACCAGCAAACGCCAGAACGCCGAGTAAAACGCATTGCTGTCGCGCAGCCTTGACAGGTCGGTGATGGTGACGTGGGCGCCGGCCTCCCTGAGTCTTTCAAGCTGGGGCGAGACCATGCCGCCGTAAACGGTGTTGATCGGGTCGGTTAGCAGGAACACCTGTATACCCGGTTTGGCCCTGATGCGCATCACCAGGCGATCGGTAAGCTCCCCGGCGAGTTTACGCGTGGTTTCCGGCCTGCTCCCCTGAAAATCGTTGAACAGAAACATATCCACCAGCACCAGGCGCTCGGCCCGGTCTATCATTGCGAAGACAGCATCGAAGATCTCCTGCTCGACCCGGCGCTCAGCGCCCACAACGTAGGTCAGATCCCGCAGGAACCGCACATCGGTTGCCACTCGCACGGGACCCGCGAAGGATATGCCCGCCGGCAACCTTTTGTGCGCATGGTAAACCCCCAGGACTGTTACCAGAACCAATAGCAGCAATAGTGCAAGGGGAAGAATACTTTTCATACGGCGATGCGCAGTTTCGACACAGGATTCTTTCGCACGCTTCCTGCTGCACCGTTCACGGTCGGCAACCCGGGGAAAAACCATGACTGTCGACCACCGAGCAAGGGGTAGCGCTTTACCCTAGCGCCCAACGGACTTGTCCCCAACTCGATCAACCCGCTGGAAGGTACCCGGGGAATAATCGGGAGTTACACCGCAGCAACGGTGCAACTCCCGACGTCATTGCAAATCCCACCCCTCGCCTGCCCCGGTGACCTGTTCAAGGGGAGGGTAGCGAGCCATGCCGCGACACGGCAGGCGGCCACGGCACCGCCGCCTTGTTCATGTCTACCGGCAAATCAAGCGATCAGGCTTCGTCTTGCTCCCACACCACGGTCGTCTTGGAATCGCGGTATTTCTCGAGCAAATTGTGGTACACCGTTTCAATGGAATTGCGCTTGATTTTCAGCGTCGGCGTCAACATACCATTGTCGGGTGACCAGGGCTCAGCGGCTATAAACAAGCGATCCAGAATTTCGTGGTGCTCGAGGTTCTTGTTCACCGACTTGGCCAGATCGAGCAATTGCTGCGTGAGCTCCTCTTTGCCACCTGGCAGCATTGCCTTGGCAGTTTCCGATAACTCAATCACCGCCAACGGCTGGGAGTGGCCCGACCCCACCACGCAGACCTGCTCGATCAGTGGGTTTCCGGCCAACATGCCCTCGATCTTGTTGGGCTGGACAAACTTGCCTTTCTCGGTCTTGAAGACGTCTTTCACCCGCCCGGTTATCTTCAGGTAGCCGTCGCTGCTGATTTCGCCGCGGTCACCGGTGTGCAGCCAGCCGTCGACAATCGTCTCCGCGGTCTTCTCCGGATCGAGGTAATAACCCTTCATCAGGGTGGGGGAGCGAACCACGATTTCACCGGCGTCGGTGATCTTCACTTCGTTGCCAGGCAATACCTTGATGGATCCGACCGTACCAAACCGCACCGCGCCGGGTGCATTGATCGCCGGGCCATACGCCAGGTTTTCGGTCATCCCGTAACCTTCGTTGATACTGATGCCAATCTTCTCATACCATTGCAGCAGGTCCATCGCAATGGGCGCCGCACCGGAGATAACCAGGCGAGCCTGGTCCAGCCCCAGCCCCTTCTGCACTTTCTTGCGGATGAAATTGTTAAGAATGGGAATACGCAGCAGTTTATCCAGTTTTTCATCGGGCATTTTCGCCGTGATGCCCTGCTGGAACTTCTTCCACAGCCGCGGCACTGAAAAGAACAGTGTCGGGCGGGTATCTGCGAGGTTTTGCTGGAAGGTGCTCAGTGATTCATTAAAGGTAATTTGCGCACTGGAATAGGTTGCCGTTCCGTACATCAGCAGGCGCTCGGCAATATGCGACAGCGGCAGGAACGACAAGCCACGATCCGCAGAGCTGATATTGAACGCCCTGATCGCGTTAGCCGCGCCGAAGGAGAAACTACCGAAAGTATGCATGACTCCCTTGGGGTTACCGGTGGTCCCCGAGGTATAGATGATCGTCATCAACTCGTCGGGACCGAATACCGGCGACTCCGCATAGGGCTGGTTGGCAGCCAGCAGGTCCTTCCACTTGTGGTCGATCCGTTTCATACCGGTCTCGTAGGGCATGGCAATGCGAATCACGTGCTCGGGAATGCCCGGCTCCATGCCTGCGGCATCGTCCAGTTTGCCGATCACGATCGCCTTACAATCGCTGTGCTTGAGAACGTACTCCACGGAATCCGCATTCTGCGCCGGGTAGAGGGGTACGCTGATCAGGCCGGCCAACTGGATGGCGTAATCGGTGATGAACCATTCGGCGCAATTCTTGGCGAGTATGGCGACACGATCGCCCTTCTCAAGACCCAAACCGAGCAGCGCTGACGCCATTCGACGCATCTGGTCGTCGACATTCCGCCAGGTCAGCTCATCATACTGGCCATTGCGGGGTTGGCGTAAAAAAACGAAATCGGGTTTGGTCTTCACCCACTCATAAACCTTCTCGAGGGGTGTGGGATATACAGTTGGCGATGCTGCCATGGTGTTTTACCTCCAAATTATTTTGATTTTCTGTTTTCTGGCTCCAGAGCCCACCGTCGAGTCAGCGTCACAATCGGGTGTTCCATGTGCTTCGCCCAACACGCCCCTGGGAAACTCTTGGGGAGACCATAAAACCTAACAGACCCAATGTCCACGATTATCAACTCCAGGGCATACCTCTGATCACACGGTGTCACCTTAGTTTTTCCGCGATTAGAAGAAACCCAGCGGGTTGACGTCGTAACTGACCAGCAAATTCTTGGTTTGCTGATAGTGCTCCAGTGCCATCTTGTGGGTCTCGCGACCCACACCGGATTTCTTGTACCCGCCAAAGGCGGCGTGAGCCGGGTAGGCGTGGTAACAATTTACCCAGACGCGCCCGGCCTGGATCGCTCGGCCCATGCGATAGGCGCGATTGGTATCGCGGGTCCAGACTCCTGCGCCCAGGCCAAATTCAGTATCGTTAGCTATCGCGATCGCCTCAGCTTCGTCCCTGAACCGGGTAACCGCCACCACCGGTCCGAAGATCTCTTCCTGGAACACCCGCATATCGTTGGTGCCTGCCAGTAAGGTCGCCTGGATATAATAGCCACGGTCAAAGCCCTCGACCCGGTCGACCTCGCCACCCACCAATACCTCTGCGCCTTCCTTCTTGCCGATATCGATATAGCCCATGATCTTGTCGAATTGTTCCTGCGAGACCTGGGCACCCACCATGGTCTCGGGATCCAGCGGATTACCGCGCACTATCTGCTTGATGCGCTCCACCACCAACCCCATGAACTTGTCATAAATTGATTCGTGCACCAGCGCCCGTGACGGGCAGGTACAGACCTCGCCCTGGTTGAAAAAGCCCAGCACCAGCCCCTCGACACATTTGCTCAGGTACTCATCCTCGAAGTCGGCAATATCCTCGAAGTAAATATTGGGCGATTTACCCCCCAGCTCTACGGTGGAGGGAATGATATTCTCGGCGGCGCACTTGAGAATATGGGACCCGACCGGGGTCGACCCGGTGAATGCAATCTTGGCGATACGCTTGCTGGTAGCCAGGGCCTGGCCGGCCTCCTCACCAAAGCCGTTGACGATATTGATAACGCCGTCGGGAAACAAATCAGCGATCAGTTCCACCAGCACCATGATCGACGCCGGGGTTTGTTCCGCCGGCTTCAAAACCACACAGTTGCCTGCCGCCAGGGCCGGCCCCAGCTTCCAGGCAGCCATGAGAATGGGAAAGTTCCAGGGTATGATTTGGCCCACCACACCCAGCGGTTCGTGAAAATGGTAGGCAACCGTGGTCGGGTCGATCTCCGCCAGGCTGCCCTCCTGGGCACGGATGCACCCGGCGAAGTAACGAAAGTGATCAGCCGCCAATGGCATATCCGCCGCAATGGTCTCACGCACCGCCTTGCCGTTATCCCAGGTTTCGGCAACGGCGAGCATTTCCAGATTGGCTTCGATGCGATCCGCTACTTTCAGTAACAGACTCGCGCGCTCAGCAGCCGGTGTGCGACCCCAGCCCTCACGCGCAGCGTGGGCGGCGTCGAGCGCCAGATCAATATCTTCGGCACTGGAACGGGCTATCTGGCAAAAGACCTCGCCGGTTACCGGTGTTACATTATCGAAGTACTGGCCCTTGACGGGTGGGACCCACCGACCGCCAATAAAATTGTCGTAGCGGTTCTTGAAAGTTACCGGCGATCCCGCTTCTCCGGGGTTGGGAAATGTCATATCGATGCCTCCTTGGTCGCGACACTGAATTATCGTTATATAGCTGGCTAACACCTCGGTTACGGGAAGACGCCGCCCCGGCCGGGACCCTCAAACTACCACTGTCAAATCGGGGCTGCAACTATCTCTGACACGACCTCTGGGCTTCCCAACCCTATGGCGGCCGCGCTCTTCACAGCTGGTTGAAAAACTCTCTGCGTGGCAGCCGCTGCCTCGAAACCGTTTCTCAGCAGCCTGCTAAAGCCCGAGTTGCTTGGCGATAAGTTCGTTCATAATTTCGTAGGTGCCACCACCAATCGACAGTATCCTGTTATCCCGGTACAGCCGCTCCACCACCGATTCCCGCATATAGCCCATGCCGCCGAAGATCTGCACGGCTTCGTGGGTAACATAATCGCTGACACTGGTCGCAAAGTTCTTGGCCATCGACACTTCCCGGATCACCTGCTGCTGATCGGCAATCCTGGCTGCAACGGCATAATTGAACTCACGACTGACCTCGATGCGCGTCGCCATCTCCGCCAGCTTGTGACGCAGCACCTGAAATTTCTGTAACTTGCGACCAAACGCCTCGCGCTGCTGCACGTAGGCGAGGGACTGTTCCAGCGCTACCTGCGCCGTGGTGGTGGCGATCACAGCAAGGTTCAGTCGCTCCATCTGGAAGTTATCCATGGCACAGTAAAATCCGGCATTTTCCGGTCCTATCAGATTTTCCAGGGGCACCATGCAGTCCTCGAAAAAAAGCTCGGCGGTGTCGCTTGCCCACCAGCCCATCTTCTTCAGATTGCGGCCGGTCGTGAATCCCGGCATTCCTTTTTCCAGCAGCAACAGGCTGATACCGCCATGGCCCGGCTCTCCAGTGCGCACCGCCACGACGCAATAATCAGCACGAATCCCACTGGTGATGAATGTCTTGCTGCCGTTGACCCGATAATGATTCGCGACTTTTTCTGCCCGGGTGCGGATACTGGCCACGTCTGAACCACCGCCCGGCTCGGTTACGGCCAATGCGGCTATTTTCTCACCGGCGATCACCGCCGGCATGACCCGCTGCCTCATCGCCTCGCTGCCCCACCTGGCGATGGGGGGCAACGCAATGCCTAGAGAACCGAGACTGGCAACCAGTCCACCGGAAGTGCAGCGGGTAATCTCCTCGGCAAAGACCACCGCCATGAAAACATCGTCACCGCTGCCACCGTATTGCGGGTCGAAACCAATACCGAGGAAACCCGCGTCACCGGCCTTGCTATACAGCTCACGGGGGAAACTGCCGGCTTCTTCCCATTGGTCGACGAACGGCAGGATCTCCTGCTCGACAAAGCGCCGCGCGCTGGCCCGAAGCAAGTCGTGATCGTCATTGAAATACGCTGGATAGCGTGCCACCCTGCTGCCTCCCAAAAATATCAAACCCTTCGCATCAATACAGTGCGCATGCGCACCAACCCCGTGCAGTATCTACCCAATTTGAAGCTGCGGACAAGACCCAGGGAATCGCCAGAATGGCGGTACCAGCAGCGAATACTGCCTTACTGACAGTACCGAACTGACAATACTGGATACTGCTGGCATAGATACTATTTTGGGGTGGCAGACGTATTGCGGATGGCACACATATTGCAAAGCAAAAAGAGCCGGCCCCCACATCCCGTTACAGGACTGTGAATCCGGCGCCCCTTCATTGCAACAATGGTAAACCCTGAATTTTGACCCGCTCCCTGCGGGTCTTTTTTTGGTTACCGACCACTGTCAGCATCGGCCTCACAGCGGTAGAAGAAAAAGGTGCGCGCCCGGGTCGAGCCCCGATACACCGGCAGGCTGTCCACCTGGCGGCAATTGAAACCCGGTTCCCGCAGGCCGGCTTGCTCCTCCTGCTCATCGAATACCACCAGTATGCCCCGAGTATCGGGGCTCACCTCGCCATACCAGAGGGCATACTGGCTCGGCTCAGCTTCGGTATTCAGGACCACCGCGGTGGGCTCATACCAGGCCAACGGGCCAGCATAATGCCAGTTGGATACCAGCAATACCGGCTCGCCACCACCCTCCGCCGCCATTTCATCACGCAGGGCCTGGGCCCTTGCCGCTGCCGCCTGCCACCCCAATATTCGACTCAGGGGATGTTGATAATCGGCGAAGGGCATAAACGGCAACAGTAGTATCAGAGCCAGCAGCAGGGCGACAGAGGATATCGCTGCCGATAGATAGACCAGCAGCCTCACCGCAAGTACATGCCAGCAGCTTGCCAGCCAGTGCGCGCACAGCGGCGTCATAAACGCCCAGGCCAGCAGGGTCCAGTGTGCAGAGGAGCGCCCAGCCCCCGACATCCAGGTGAAGAGGCCAAATATCGGCAGGGCAAAAAACAATAGGAGTCGGGCACTACCGGGCTGCCGCAACCCCCAGAAAACCGACGCAACACCACTGATATAGAGCGCGGGGGAATAGGCACCCAACTGCTCGAGCTGCTTGTCCAGGGCGCTACCCAGGGACCACGCCGCGCTGCTTTGGGCGCCATCCAGTTGATAACCCAGTTGAAATCGAAACGAGGCCCAGTCGTGTGTCATATTCCATAGCAACACCGGGCTGACCAACAGCGCCGCCAGGCCGACTGCGACCCAGCCCCGGGGCTTGAAAAGCGAAGCCATTCGAGCGTTGCTCGCCAGCGCCAGCAGTACCGAAAGCACCAGTGTGACAGCGGTGTACTTGGACAAAGCGGCGAGGCCGAGAGCCAGCCCAAGACCAATCCAGTCGCCAGGCCGGTCTGCCTCTATGATGCGCTGGGTAAACCACAATACCAGCAACCCGCTGAGCAGCAGCGGTATTTCCGGCGCCATCGCGAAACCCAGATGCACAATGACAGCACCCTGTAACAGCAACACACTGAAGAACCCCAACCAAGGTGTAGCGGCGGGGAACAGGCGCAGCGCCAACAGTGCCACCAGGTACTGGCTGGCGGTGAGAAGTGCTATCGGCGCCAGGCGCATGGAAAAGTCGGTGCCAGTGAAAAGTTGCACCAGACCCTGTATCCACCCCACCAGCGGCGGATGATCCAGGTAACTCCAGTCGAGGTGCACCCCGTACAGGGCGTAGTGGGTTTCAAAAACAAGCAGGGGCAGGCTGGCAGCCACCAGCAGGTGCAACAGCATAAACGCCAGAATCAGGGCGTGGGTAGCCCCCCAGGGGCCGAGCCGGGACACCAAATCCAGGCCCCGGCGTGTAATTTCAGCTACGCCCATTACCTACTCTTTTCATAAGACCCAGCGACTACCCGGTACTGGTGCAGGGAGGATGGAAGGCATGATTGAGACCCCCACCCTGCGAGCCAACACACCGCGTCGCCGAGCAGGGGGAAATGCGCAGGGTAAGCCTGGGGTGCAGCAACCAGCGTCGCGTCCCATGGGCCCGGCTTGCGCGACCCGTTCGTTACCGTATCCGCTTCCAGGATCGGGTCGGCGCCTCGGGCTGAGCGATACCATGGTAGGGATGTCGATTGACCAACTCCGGAACCTTGAACAGGTAAATGAGCGCCGCGCCCGCCGCAAAGCCGCCCACATGCGCCCAGAACGCCGTACCGCCCTCGGTGCTCCCAATCGATCCGAACCCACCGACGATCTGCATCACAAACCAGTACCCCAACATAAACACCGCCGGCACCGCAAACGTGGTTACGAAAAAACCCAGGAAAAGCAGCATGTGAACATGCACCCGGGGATAGAGAACGATATAGGCGCCCATCACCCCACCGATAGCCCCCGACGCCCCCACCATCGGAATACCGGAGTCCGGATCGGCGATAATCTGGCACGCTGCGGCACCGAGGCCGCAAAGCAGGTAGAACAAGGCAAATCGTGCGTGCCCCATGGAGTCCTCAACATTGTTACCGAACACCCAGAGAAACCACATATTGCCAATGATATGCATCCAGCTGCCATGCATGAACATTGCCGTCACCAGGGTATAGGCACTGCGGGATTCGGTCATCTGGCAATAGGTTTGCGGGCCTACCTGCAGTTGGGTACCCGCCGGCAGGGTGTTGAGCAACTCCCCCGGCGTCAGTCCCATCAAACAGATGGAACTGGACAGCGCCGGCTCGCTGCCCATTCCCTGAACAAATAACCACGCCAATGCATTGAGCGCAATAATCGTGTAGGTGACATAGGGAGTCAGGAACGTCGGATTGTCATCGCGCAGCGGGAACATCAGCACAAATCCTCTCTAAGGGATGATGGCGCAGGATAGTTTCCCGCCAACAAAAAGTCCACGGCCCCGCTGGATTCTGGTTGCTAGCTCCTGGGACTGGGTATGCCCTTACCGTGGCCGGCCTGCAAAATTACTGGCACGCGGGAAGACAACCGCAAGGCCGCATCATCCTTCACATCCCCCCTCGGAGCCAATTGGGCGCCGCATTCCAGAGCGCGATTCCAATTAAGAGCTTGACAGCCCTTTTCTTCATGGCAGAGTAGCGAAACGGCGACCTTCTCGTGGGCGCTGAAGAAAAAAAGACACAATGCCTATGGAGGGTTACACAAATGTCTTTCAATGTTATCGATATGTTCAAGGATCAAATCACACCGGCCAACATCAATGCGGTTTCGGGCTTACTGGGTGAAAACAGCAGCCTTGTCAGCAAAGCCCTGGCCGGTGCGGGCCCTGCGCTGCTCAGCGGCCTGATAGGAGGCCTGTCCAAGCCAGAGGGCAAAAAAGCGTTCGAGCAACAGCTGGAAGCCGCCGATGATAGCCTGATTGGCAACTTCGCCAGTGTGCTCGGCGGGGGTGGCAGCAGCTCACTGATCTCCACAGGCACCAAAATGCTCGGTTCGTTGTTCGGCGCCAACAAGCTCGGTTTCATGGCGTCATCACTTGCCAAGTTCAGCGGCCTGGGTGAAGGTGCCAGTAAAGCACTGCTTGGCGTTGCAACACCCATGGTGATGAGCATGCTGAAGAAGAAGAGCAAGGAGAGTGGCGTCGGTGTAAGCGGCCTGATAAGCGGCTTGCTGGGTCAAAAGGATACTGTCGATAGAGCGATACCGGCCGGACTGTCACTTTTCGACCAGCCCGCACCCCAACCCCGGCCCGCGGCCCAGCCCAGCCCAGCGGTACCGACAAGACAGGAAGCAGCGAAGTCGTCATCGCCCCTCAAGCGCCTGTTGCCCCTGATTGCACTGCTCTTACTGGGCTGGCTCGCCTACCAATTTTTCCTCAAGCCCAGCCCTGAACCCACTCGCACCGCGGGGCCCGCTGTCAGCTCTGCAGTCAGTGAGCTTGGCCCGCTGTTGGGTCGCGCGGTGGATACGCTGTCTTCCATCAATAGCGTTGAATCCGCCCAGCAAGCGCTGCCCCAACTGCAAAGTATCGACCAGATGCTCAGCGGTATCGTGAGCAGCGCGTCGGGGCTGAGTGCAGCGCAAAGCAAAATGTTGGTCGACACTGTCACCCGTTTGCTGCCAGACTTGCGCAGCGCCGCGTCCAGCGCCGCGTCTATTCCCGGGGTCAGCAACGTGATCGGCTCTACCGTCGATTCCATCATGAGCAAACTGGGCAATTTAGCCGGCTAACGCTGGCTGCACCCGGTCGAACCGCAATGGGGCGCGAGATATTCGCGCCCTTTTTTGTGCATCACGCTTTCCATTTGGGGCGAGCGGGGCGATCAATTTTGTTAACATGAAGCCACAAATCAGTTAACCTCGACCCAATACCAAGTGAGCACTTATAAAAAGAAAGGGGAGTGTCGTGACAATGAGATTTGGTACCCTGACGCACGCGACGCTGGGGTTAGCCTTTTACCTTAGTAGCAGCGGCGCTGCCGCCCTGGCATTTCGCTCCGATGTACTCGGACAACCCCTGGGTGTGATAACGGACTTCGAAGTGGCCTACGGTGCCCGCTGGCGTGTCCAGGATCGAGACAGTGACCTGATAAGCCCTGGCAACGGTGGCACGAGCAGCAACGATAACGGCAACATAGACGACGGCAACCTCAACTACGACGTCGGTCCGGTGGCCAATATGTTCAAGGCCGACGCGGAAATAACACTCATATGGGGCAATTTTGGTGCCTTTGTCCGCGCCTACGCCTTCTACGACTATGAAAATGAGCGGCGCGATCGCGCTCGCACAGACCTGAGCTCAGAAGCGCTGGAACAGGTTGGCAGCGACGCCCAGGTACTCGATGCCTATCTTTCCGCCAGGTTCGACCCCAAGGGTATGCCCCTGCAACTGCGCCTTGGCCGCCAGGTGATCAGTTGGGGGGAAAGCCGCTTTTTCCCGGCCGACAGCGTCAACGTCGCCAACCCTTTCAACCTGCCGCTGTTCCAGCTACCCACCGGCCAAGCTAAGGACCTGCGCCTCCCTGTGGGCATGCTGTGGGGGTCGTTGCAATTGAGCCCGGATTTCGCTATCGAGGGCTACTACCAATACGAGTGGAATGAATCCATCCTACCCGCCAAGGGCACCTTTTTTTCCACCAGTGATGTCGTTACTCCTGGATCAACCTTTGCCCAATCGGGCCCGTTCCCGGATCAGGGCACCAATGTGGATGCAGCACTGGGGCTGCCGCCCGGCACGCAAGGGTTTGTCCCCAACTGGTTCCAGGTACCACGCATCAGCAGTGATAAACCCAGCGACCAGGGCCAGTACGGTATCAGCCTGAGGATGCTGGCGCCGAAATGGAACGACACTTCGTTCCACCTGTTGTTCGCGAATTACCACAGCAAGGTCCCCGGTATTGCAGCCATCAGCCCTTCCTTGCAGACTTATCTCGATTACTCTTTGCAAGGTATCGCCGCGAAAAGTGCCGAGTTGCAAAGCGCGGGGGTGACGCCGGATATTGCCGATACCGCTGCCCAGCGCATCCAGTTCAATGAGTACCTCACCAATACCCGCTACCTGACTGAATACAGCGAAAACATCCGCATGCTGGGGCTGACCATGAATACCACCAGCCTGAGGACGGGTACGGCGTTCTTCGCGGAGGTCGGCCACCATTTCGACTATCCGATGCCCGTCGTAATCAACCAGTTGCTGGACCAGGTGTTGCCCGGTTCGATTCCGGCTGCGCCCTTTCCCCCGGTCGACCTGGAGCAAATTACCCCCGAAGAAATCTCACGGGATTATGCCGATAAAAGGGTTAGCTTCACCGAAAAGCTGGACAAGACTTTTGTCTCGGTCGGCGCCACCCAGATTTTTGGGCCACGGCTCGGCGCATCACAATCGGCGCTTACTGCCGAGATCGGCTGGTTGCACGTATGGGACTTTCCCGACGCCGACGAGTTGCTGTTGATCGCACCCGGACTTACCGTAACCCAGATAGCTCCCAGCGATATTTTTGCGGATGCCAATTCCTGGGGCTATCGGTTGGCGGCCAACCTGACTTATAACAACGTATTCGGCGCGGTGAGTTTATTACCCCGCCTGATTTTCACCCACGACGTCAGTGGTAACAGCCCGTCCGGCGCCGGCAGCTTTCGCGAAAAATCGAAGTCATTCACCATGGGACTGGAGGCACGATATATACAGAGGGTGCGGGCCGATATCAGCTACACCCTGTTCCAGGGCGCAGGGGAGTACAACCTGCGGAACGACCGTGACTTCATCAACTTCAACATCCGTTACTTTTTCTAGGGTTGCAAGGGAAGAGCACTATGATTAGGACCAAAATCCTGGCCTTGATGGTCTCGGCGACTCTGGTCACCGGCAACGTGCTGGCCGATCCGGCGCCGGTCGACGCCGATGTCCTCGACACCCCGAAGCTCACACCCATCGGTGCCGAGCGTGCCGGCAATGCCGAGGGGACCATTCCTGCCTGGACGGGCGGAATTACCCAGGCCCCGGCCGGCTTCAGCCCGGGGGAGCCCCACATCGACCCCTACGCCGAAGACCCCGTACTGTTCACCATCAACGCCGGTAATGTCGAACAATATGCCGACAAGCTAAGCGAGGGGCAGAGGGCGATGCTGGAACGCTTCCCCCAAAGCTGGTACCTCAATGTCTACCCCACCCGGCGCTCCGCCTCTTATCCGGACTTCGTTTACGAGGGCACAAAAGCCAATGCAAAAACCGCCACACTGCTCAAGACAGGCCTGGGCGGGGTGGCAAATTCAACCATCACCTCGCCATTTCCGATTCCCCGCGAAGGGGTAGAGGTCGTTTGGAACCACAACATGCGCTGGCGGGGAATCCGCATGAGCCGCATTGGCGGGCAGGCTGCGGTAACCCGAAAAGGCAACTACCGGGTGATACTTTTCCACGAGGAATTTGCCTCACCCTACGGCCGCCCGAAAGCCTCCAGTTTCTCCAAGACGCACCCATACACCGACATGGGCTTCATGCAAAAAATACTCTCACCCGGCTTCGAGTCCGGTTTCGGGCAGCTGGTACTCGACACCCATAACTACGTGGAGGCCCAGCGCCAGAGCTGGGTTTTTAACCCCAATCTGCGCCGCGTCATGCGCGCTCCACTCAGCAATTTCGATTCGCCAGCTCCCCAGTCAGACGGTTTGCGCTGGCAGGATGAAAGCGACATGTTCAACGGTTCGCCAGCCCTGTTCAACTGGAAGCTGCTTGGCAAACGTGAGCTGTATGTACCCTACAACAGTTACCGGCTCGAGGCCGAGGACCTCGGCTACGACGATGTACTGCTGCAGCATCATGCCAACCCGGAGCTACTGCGCTACGAGCTGCACCGGGTTTGGGTAGTCGAGGGAACAGTGCGCTCCGCCTCGCGCAACAGGCGCAACATGGACCCGGAGAAAAGAGGGCACTCCTACTCCCGCCGGGTTTTTTATATCGACGAGGACAGTTGGCAGATCGCCATTGCCGACAGCTATGACAGTGACGGCGCCCTATGGCGCACCGCGGAAGGGCACATGAAGAATTACTATGAGGTGCCGGTGCCCTGGTACAACATGGAAATTTTCTATGACTTCAAGGCCCGGCGTTACCTGGCCAAAGGCCTCGTCAATGAGTTTGGCGTGACCCGGTTCAGCGAGCTTATAAGCCCAAACGACTTCAGCCCCCTGTCGCTGCAATATTTTGTGCGCTAAAGGAAAGACGCAGCACTGCTCGCAGCAGGGTGCCCTGGTTAGTAAGGGATCCGCCTGTCTTACAGCGCAGCAGCGCCGTAGTGGTTCCAACGCCAGATGCGACGACAGCCTGCGCAACCGGATTCACTGGCTGTTGAACTCGACGCCAATGTTATAACAGCACCCCGTGGCCACTGCCTGCGGGTAGGCCTTATTTTGGCACGCTGGTCCATTTACATAGGTATGCCGATGCATTAACTTACCGAGCTGACATACTGACAACATTGCCCCGACCCTCCAATCACTGTGCAACTCACCAATATGCTGCTTTCTCATCTGATGCCGGCGACTATGCCATGCCATCACCGTGGCGTCCCCCGTACAGCGCCGCCAAGTCTTCGATTCGAGCCCGCGCGGAGGGGGTATCGATGACAAACCCTTCGAGCAGCAATCGAGCGGTGGCAACGCGGGCGAAAATCGTTGCCGCCGCAGAACAATTATTTGCCGAGCGCGGCCTTGACGGCGTCTCCCTCGCTGAAATCAATGTCGCCAGCGAACAGCGCAACCGCAACGCGGTACAGTATCATTTCGGCAATAAGCAGTCGCTTCTCCAGGCCATCTTTGAAAAGCATGCGACGCATGTCCAGCAACACCGGCGTGATATTCTCGATGGCATCCAGTCGTCCTCCTCGTTTTCGCTTGATGACCTGGTTAGCGCTCTGGTACTGCCAGTAGCCGAAAAGCTCAATGACCCGGACGGCGGTGAGGCCTACGTGCGTATTAACGCGCAAATGGCGCTGAATAACCTCGACAGAGCCACCCCTATGCAAACCGGCGCTGGCGATTCCGATGACCAGCAGAGGCGCCTGACCGAATTATTGCATCAACGACTACGACACCTCGACACCAGCGTGGTGGAGCTGCGCCTGGTTCTGGCAGTGGACCTGATGTTTCATACCCTTGCGGATCTGGCCGAGCGACGGCAGGAAAATGCTGACACCAGCCCGCTAACCCATACACCACTGGTGGTAAGCCAGCTGATTGACAGCATTACCGCGCTGCTCGAAACGCCACCATCCGACCGCAGTCGGGAGTTACTGCGGGACTACCTGCGTATTCGTGACCTGGTCTAGAACCAGTAAGAGATAGGGTGGCTATCCGCTAAAGCCCCTGCCTGTCAGCTCGCCAGCGCTGCCAGCGGTCATTGGCGCTAAACAAAAGTACCAGCAGCGCAGGAACGAACGTCAACGCCAGCACGGTGGAAAAAAACAGGCCAAACATGACGATGGTGCCCAGTCCACGATATAACTCGGTGCCAGCGCCCGCCAGGAATACAACCGGTGCCAACCCAAAAATGGTCGTCAGCATCGACATCATAATCGGCCTTAGCCTGAGGCGCACGCTCCCAGTCACCGCAGCCACCGGCGCCATACCCTGCTTGAGGTTCTGACGCGCCTGTTCCACCAACAATATCGGGTTGTTAACCACCGTCCCGATCAATACGATCATCCCCAGCAGTGTAATCATGTCCAGCGGCATATTGACGCCTACCACGTTATTCATAAACCACAAGCCAGCCAACCCCCCACTGATGCCAATGGGCAGACTTAGCAGAATGAGCAAGGGGTAGGCCCAGTGTGACAAAATGGCGACCAGCAAAAGGTAGGACAGCAGAATCGCAATGAGGAAATTACCACCCAGTGCCTCCTTGGTAGCCGCCAGCTTGTCGCTGGCCCCTCCGATAACGAGGTTGACACCCTCCGCTACCAAACCCTCCCGCCGCATGCTTTCAATAACATCGCGCTGCACCACGGCCACCGCCTCTTCCAACGGCAGGTGTCGAGGCGGGATTATGACCAGGGTTACAGAGCGATTGCCATCGACCCGGCGAATGCTGTTGGCGCTCACCGTTTCCTCCACCGTGGCAATCGCAGACAGCGGCAACACCTCTCCCGGGCCAAAATAAAGAGGTAATTGGGCGATATCCTCTGGCCTGTTCACAACCCCCGAGGTGCTGTACAGGAACATATCGATCTTTTCGTCCTGCAGGAAAAACTCATCGACATAAGCGCCGTCTGACAACGCACTCACCGTGTATCCAAGATCGCCCGCGGTCAAACCCAGCTCGTAGGCTCGCTCCCAGTCGGGATGTATCTCGACCGAGGGTTGGCCCAGCGAGAGCCCCGGGTCGGGGCGAATCTGGGCATCTTCGAACACGCTCCCGGCAGCGCGAAACGCAGCCATCGCCGTACTGAAGATGGCTTCGAGATCAGCCCCGGTAACGTCCAGCTCCAGCGAGCGCGTGCCACCCTGGTTGTCTGAAAAAATAGAGCCCTTGTTGACAAAGGCAATCATTCCGGGAACCCCGGAAAAACGCTCGCGCAGCGCCTCCTGCAGTCGTCCTACTGTATCGCCATCCCGGGCTTTGGGTTCCACTACCGCCAGCAGTCGATCGGTCCAGGCCAACCACAAATAATAATCCAGGGGTGGAATCTCCCCGGCCGCATATTCAGCATCCTCCGGCATAGCAACCGCCGGAACGATTTCCCGTGCCAGACTCATGCCGATGCGGTGCATCTCCTCGAGGTTGTAGCCCGGCGGTGGAAACATCAGTGCAAATATTTTCGGTTCCTCACCCTCGGGCAGATACTCCGCCTTTGGGGTCAATAAAACGATGGCTGCGAACGCCAGCAGCAGGGTGACAGCTACCAATAGCAACAGTCGTTCGGTACCGGACAGCAGCCAATCCAGGAACCGCAGCAGCGCCCTGGCGAAGCCCGCGCCGAGCCGGTGCAGGACGCCGTCGGCCACAGGCGGTCGAAACGGCATCCTTGCCATCGCTGAGGGCACCAGCGTGATAGCAACCAGCATCGACATCAGCACCGCGGCACTAATGGCGATCGCGATATCGGAATACAATTGCCCGGCCTCGTTGTTCATCATCGCTACCGGCAGGAAAACGAACACGGTGGTGAGGGTTGACGCCAGAATCGCCTGCCACATTTCCCTGACCCCGACAAGAGAAGCCTGCAAAGGTGGTTTTCCGGCCAGGCGATGCCGGTAGATGTTTTCCAGCACGACTATGCTGTTGTCCAGCGTCATTCCCAACGCAAAAGCTATTCCGGCCAGCGAGATGACATTGATAGTTCGCCCCATCAGCAACAGCCCGATCAAAGCGCCAATCGCACATATCGGTATCCCGAGCGCACCTAGCAGGGTTGGGTAGATATTGCGCAAGAAGAGGTAGAGCACCAGGCAGGCTAGCAGGCCACCGAGCATCAGGTTTTTCTGCACCACCTTCACCGCGTTGACCACATAGCCAACATCATCTGCATACAGTGTGGCGACCAGCCCACGCGGCTCGAGCATCTGTTGGTTCAGGCCCGCGATCGCCGCGCTCACACGCTGCTTTACCTCGATAACGTTGGCGCCAGGATCGCGGCGAATCATAAAAATGAGACTGCGATCCAGGTTGAGATAGGCGTGTCCCCTTAATTCAGCAACCCCGAGGGTGGCTTCACCGACGTCCCTCAGGTACACCCGGTGCCCGGAGCGCTCTGCGATGATGGTATCGTTGATCGCTTGCAGCGAATCAAACCGGCCCACAGTGCGTACCAGATAGCGCCTCTTTCCGGTATCGATATCGCCCCCGGAGACATCGCGATTACGCGCACGTATCGCGTCACGGACATCCGCCATGGTCAGCTGCCTTGCCGCCAGCCGGGCCGGATCGAGCGCTATTCGAAGCTCCTGCCGGGCGCCACCAAACAGCGTTATCTGGGCTACCCCGCGGGTCCGCTCCAGGGCAGTAATAAAGTTGTCCTCAAGGTAATCAAACTGCTGGAATAGCGGCTCCCCATGCGGCGAGCCGGGGAGTTCCGATATCGTGTAAAAAATAAAGGGATCATCACTGGACGATGAGCTTATCAGGCGCGGTTGATCGACGTTCTCAGGATAGCCCGGGACCTGGGACAGGGCATTGTTTACCCGCACCAGTGCCTCGCCCATATCGGCACCCAATACGAATTCGAGCTCGATTTCAGCCCTGCCCATGGACGCCGTGCTGGTCATGCGCTCCAGGCTGCGCACATTCTTGAGATATTCTTCCTGCTCCACCAGGATTTCTTTCTCAACATCCAGCGGGGTTGCCCCCTGCCACTCGGTCAGCACCGTGATGACCGGGCGCTCCAGATCTGGAGTCATCTGTACCGGCACAGATAGTGCCGCGATCACCCCGAACAAACACAGAATCAGAAAGGCGACACTGAGCACGATGCCACGTTGGATGGCAAACTGGAACATATCAGGTGGGGCCCCCGGCACCTATTGCCGATGATGGCACGATACGTTCCAGCAAGCGGTTTGTCAGCGAGGCAGAGCCCAGGCCGCTCGCTGCCTTACCTGGCATCGACAAGCTGCACCACCTGGCCTTCGCGCAACGCCTCGTTACCGCGGGTTACAATCGTCATTCCCGGTTGCAGGGAATCCGCCCGCACGATCAACTGGTCAGACCTTGCGCCGCTTATCTGAACCGGTAGCGAATGAACCGTTACATCAGCACCGGCCTTGCGGGCTACCCATACGACGGCACCACCGTCGGGGAGCCTTATCACCGCATCGCGACTCACCAGCAAGTCACCACCCCCCTGCAAGGCGACCTCTGCGCGCACGGAAAGACCCGGCACCAGTTCCCCAGAGCTGTTATCAATGTCAACCCACAGCTCGAAGCTCCTGCCCGCAGAGCGAATATTGGGTAGCTTGCGGGTGACCGTCAGCTTGTGAACGACGCGCGGAAGGGCATCCACCCGCAGGCGAACCTCGCTACCCTCGACGATCCGGGCATAATATTGTTGCGGCACGGCGATCCTTGCGCGTAGCACCCCTGTATCATCGATGTCGTAACAAGGATCGCCCACGTCAAGCCACTGGCCGAGCTCGATATGCCGGGACACCACGGTCGCGCTAAACGGGGCCTTGATGTGATGACGCTGCAACTGATCCTCCTGCTGCATGGCCTCCGCCTGGCGGGTCGCCAATATTGCCTGCTGCCGGGCCAGCTCCACTCGAGCCTCATCGTACTGGTCCTGGGAAACCGCCTTGCGCGGCAGCAGTCGTGCAAGCCGGCGTTCGTTGATGACGGCCCGCTCGACACCGGCTTGGGCCTCGGCGACACGTGCCTGCATGGCCTTGAGTTGCAGCATTGCCTGGGTTTCACGCACGACTGCCAGTTTGTCACCCTTGGTGACTCGATCGCCACTCTCGGCGAGAACCGCGCCGACCGCACCCGCGACTTCCGCGGCAATCCGAGCACTGCGAACTGCAGTCAGTTCTCCCGTCAGGGTGAGGCCAGGGCCGTCCTGGATCGAGTCGACCACTCCGAGTTCGACCGTTGTGACCGATTTCGCCAATACGGTAAAAGACACCACTCCAAACAATAGGCAACAGATGCGACCCGCCATGAGCACAGCTTTCAAAGGCAATCCCCTCGCGCGATTTGCTACCCCGAGTTGCTCCGAGCGCTGGCATGATTGAACCAAAAAGGAGGTCAACTGGGACTGCAATTCGCCATTGTAGCAGTGAGGGTGCAGCCTTCACACTGCAACGAGCAGCTTAGCGCTTATCGCGCGCATCTCTAAGGTCTTGCATTTTCATAACCATTCAGTCTTGGAGACACCGCCAGGCTCTGCGTTCTAATGAAGCGGTTCATGTGACCCCGGCTCCGATGAGAGAGGCCACCACGCGACCTGTACAGGCAACAGCTTTTTCCGACAAAACAAGGAGAACGACGATGCCCGCCATTACTTTTCGCTTTACCACGGAGTGTGAGATGACCCTGCGTGGCGACAGTTATGAAACAATTTACCTGCAATTCAAGGACTTCATGCACAAGCAACGCCCAATTCGCGAGACTGCCAACGTGAAGGTGTTTCCCCCGGAGCGCGAACAGATGTTTTTCAGGTTAGATGACGATGTCGAGCGCTACGAGATTCCCGCCTTCAAGGGGGCCTTTAAGGATGATATCCTGCGCCACTGCAAGGACAGGCCACTCAAACATGAGCCGCCATTTTCAATGGCAGGCCTGTCACAGCGGGTGAAAACTTTCATACCCGATTTCTACTGGTGAACCGTCCACAGCGCGCCCTGCCTTTGACAATCGGGCTCGCGGTCCAACCACTGGATGGGAACCGAGGTGACAGGCGCCACAAAACGCTTCGCAGGGCACCCTTATGAAGGCCGACTATTGCCAACGCTTCATTTTTGAGCATTTCGACGTTCGGGGCGAAATCGTCCAGCTTCACCAGAGCTACTGCGAACTCCTTAGCAAGCATCATTATCCGGCGCCTGTCGCTCGCCTGCTGGGGGAGTTCCTGGGTGCATGTGTGCTCCTCAGTACCAGCATAAAATACCAGGGGAGGTTGAGCCTGCAAGCCCGCAGCAGCGGCCCGGTTCCTCTTGTTGCGGTGGACTGTACCAGTGATTTGCAGGTTAGGGGCCTGGCTCAATTGACCGACCAGGCATTGGGCCCTGACCTGGAGAAAATACTGGCCGATGGGATCCTGGCGATTACCATTGAGCCGCACAAGGGTGATCGCTACCAGGGCCTGGTCCCGCTGGAAGCCGATCGTCTGTCTGTTTGCCTCGAACACTACTTCCATCAATCGGAGCAGTTGGAGACGCGCTTTTTCCTGGCCTCGGATGGCAGCCGCGCTGCCGGCTTCATGCTGCAACAATTGCCCAGGCAAATACAGGCAAGCGAATCGGCCCGGGCGCAGACCTGGGAGCACCTTTCAGTTCTGGCGCAGACTCTTGAACTGCAGGAATTGCTCACTATCGAATCTGAGCAACTGCTATATCATCTCTTCCACCAGGAGCAAGTTCGCACTTTCCTGCCCAGGGCGGTCACCTACCACTGCACCTGCTCCCGGGAGCGCTCCGCCAACACGCTTGCCATACTCGGGCGCGAAGAAATCGATGATATTCTCCGGGAGCGCGAGCAACTGGAGATGACGTGTGAGTTCTGCAACCAGGTGTATCGCTTTGATCGCCCCGATATAGAAAGGATATTTGGCGAGGAGTTTCCACCCGATGCGCCCGGCGCACCCGCTCTGCACTAGGCCGGACCACACCTGTATTTGGCGGTTGCGAGAGATGCAGCCTTATGCCAGCAGATCCCTCGACACGATTTCAACAAACTGTTCTGCTGCCAGTTCGGGGCCAAGCTGAATCCGCCTCGCGTAGAAAACAAAGTTTTCCCATCGCTCCAGTAAAGAGACGCCGCACCCGATCGGACAATGGACGATAGCCTGCCAGGTTTCCCGGTGGTTTCTTCTGAGCCAATTCGCAGCCCTGACTGAATAAATCCCCATCATTACCTCCCTGCATTCGCCGCTAAATTCAATGTCACTAATGTACTGGCTTAGCTGGTGTCCTCCCATTCGAGGCTTCCGCAGATTGGTAGGGGGTTGTGCTGATTACTCGAGTAAAAATTCGGACATACCTGGCCGGTGTCTCAGTCCGCCGGGAAGCGAACTGTACCGAAGCCCTCCGGGATAATCCCTGAAAGTGAACCGCTGTGCGGACTGACACGGGATTTTATCTTTTTCGGATCTGCGATACTGTTCCCGTCATAGTCAACTACCGCGCGCAATGAAATCGGCGAATTAAACCATGAACGAAACGCAACAGAGCTTTTATTACCTAGGCGTGGCGCTGGCTATCGGGCTGCTGATCGGCGTCGAGCGCGGCTGGAGTGAACGCGACGCGAAAGAGGGCGAGCGTGTTGCCGGTGTCCGCACCTTCGGCTTGATTGGTTTGCTGGGCGGCGGCGCCGCCTTGCTTGCCGAACAGGCAGGACCTGTAGTACTGGGTTTGGCCTTTACCGGAGTGGCCGGCGCATTGACAGCGGTCTATATCGTCAATCTACGCCTCGGGGACGATGATGTGGGTATCACCAGCCTAGTCACCGCGCTTCTGACCTTCGTGTTCGGGGCTTTGGCCGTCATAGGCGAAGTGGCTATTGCCGCCGCATTTGCAGTGGTTACGGTATTGCTGCTGAGCTATAAGCCGGTGCTGCATCGCTGGGTCGGCACGCTGGAGGTCAACGAATTGCGTGCAGGCATCAAGATGTTACTGATCTCGGTTGTACTGCTACCGAATCTTCCAAACCAGGGATACGGTCCGTGGCAGGCCCTGAACCCCTATGCGATCTGGTGGATGGTGGTGCTGATAGCGGCGATTTCCTTTGTGGGATATTTCGCTGTCAAGTTCGCCGGCGCGCGCCGCGGTACTGTTTTCACCGGCCTATTTGGTGGACTGGCCTCTTCCACCGCCCTCACGTTGCATTTCTCCCGCATGTCGCGCCACAATCCGGCTCTGGCACCAATACTGACCGTGGGCATTCTGCTTGCCTGCGGAACCATGTTTGCTCGTATGGTGCTGGTGGCAAGTATGCTCAATCCCGACTTGTTCAAGCCACTGTTGGTGCCCGCGGCGGTAATGATATTGCTGAGCTATCTGCCCGCACTGATATACTGGCGAGCGGAATCGCGACAAAAGACCGAGACTGTCTCCCCACTGAGGAACCCACTGGAGCTGAAGACTGCGCTGGGCTTCGGATTATTGCTGGCGCTGGTGATGCTGCTTGGCAAGGCTCTGCAAAATTGGTTCGGGGAGGCCGGAGTGCTGGCGCTCGCAGCAGCTTCGGGAGTAGCGGATGTGGACGCTATCACGCTCTCCCTGGCGCGCATGAGCCAGGATGAATTGACATCGCGCATCGCGGTAACCGGCATCGTGATAGCTGCGGCCGTCAACAGCCTTTTCAAGAGCGGCATGGCAGCGTTTGTTGGCGGTCGCAAGGTCGGGCTGAGGGTTGGAATTCCGCTGGTGGGGAGTGCCATGGGTGGGCTCCTGTCCGTATGGGCCCTGATTTGGTGACTGACATCCTGACTTTGGCCACCGCTCGAAACACCAATGGGAGTGCCGATTGCATCAATGGCAATGCACCGCCGCACAACCCTGGTACCGACTATCAACAGCGAGGTGTTGAAGCCTGCAACCGCAAAGTGTGCAGTTGCCATTTTTGCAGGTATCATGGCAACCAACGTGAGCTCTCAGCTAGCTGGTAACTATGGACTGGAAAGTATTCTTTACAATTTTTGGGGTAGTGTTTCTAGCGGAGCTGGGGGATAAGACGCAGTTGGCGACCATGTTGTTCGCTACTGATAAAGCAGTAAGTAAGTATACCGTTTTTTTTGCCGCCTCTGCTGCTCTCATCGTAGCGTCGGCACTTGGTGTATTGGCTGGCACGCTTTTGTCCGAATACATCAATGAAAAATATCTTCACTATGCCGCGGGCATCGGCTTTATCGGTATCGGGATTTTCACCCTCTATAATGCATAATGCTTAAGCGCGGCCAGGCGCGATTCGCGTTTTTGGCCAGGATCTCGCTTTGCGAGACTTCTGCTTTATTATTTGATCGTGACCTATGTTTGAGTGCGTGACCCGCCCGCTTGTGGTTTAACTTCGGATCAACACCCTCTAGCGGCGGAGAGCACGAGTTCTGCAACTGCCGGGATGGATTGGGCGGCGGTAGTGATTAGCTGACCGAGCCCTGCAATGGGCCACCAGAAGATCAGCAATTTTCGCTGATATTGCGTTTGCAATGCCGAAACTTCCAGCAGCAAAAAAAAGCCCCACGGATGTGAGGCTAGAAAGGGAGAACACGCTCGGGATTAGAAACTTTCGTTTCTCGTCCGGGCCGATATCAATGCACCAAGCCCAAGAATCAATAGCGCAAACGGAGCCAGTTCAAGGGCGGACGCCACGCCCATCGAAACCACGCTACCCCCGGTAGCCACCAATGTTGCTATCAATGCAAAATATTTCCTGTTCATACAATTCCCGTCAGTCTACTGGTGAAAAATGCCTAGCCTTTGTGCCTACAGCCTCGCGGAATATACCTACTGTACCCCGCCCCGGTTCACCCGCTCAGTGAGTTTTCTCGCACTGAATCTGTGAACTAAGGCAACTCTGATCAATTCGGTAATGCTTCAGCGGAGCCTCTGGCGTTCATTGGCAAGGCGCGCCGCGAAGGTCAAGGCTGGTTGTCCTTGACGAGTGGCGCAAGCGCAGTCCAATGGGCGCCAGAGGCCCGCCCTACGGGGCTTTGCGTCGCCTTCGTCTACTGCGTTACAGCCGTTTGAAAGGCAACCAGCCTTCCTGCACGACTGCGCCTTATAGACAAACGCGACGCAAAGCCTGGAGCGTCACCTAATTAATCAGAGGTGCCCTAAGTCACCTTTGCCTGGAGATACCGTACCGTTCGAAACCAGCCCCTGCCTGTGGGCTCGCGACCCCAGCTGCCAACCTAATGTGAAAGCAAAGCACAGCATCGGGTAGATGGAGTTCACAGTCCGCTGGTTTGCCCCTCAACAGGGCTATTGGCGCGACCTCTATAGCCTAAAATCAGGTCGGATACTCACCTTCCGTATTTTTCTATCTTACCTGCAATGGTTGACCGCGAGATGACAAAGCAACTGCATGTGATTACGACCATCCTGCTGTGTCTGGTTTTCAGCGGCTGTGGCGACAGCAAACGTAATGAAGACAGCCTGACGACTGCCGAAAGTGTCGTACCAACCGCACTGGCTCCCTCGCCTGAGGCAAATAGAGCTGGATCGGAGCCAGCAAGCCCCGACGGACAGGAAGTGGCGCTGCCAAAGGAAAGCAAGGGTCTTGTACTGCACAAGGTAAGGGGTGCCGCGGTAAAAGGACCGTTACTGTATGCGGCAGTAACCGCTTATAAAATCGACCCCAATGCTGCGGACCTGAAAGGCGATGTGATCGCCGTAGGCATGACCGACCAAAATGCTAACGTGCAGTTGGGCATACCCGATCACTACATGGCACAGGCCCCCTTCTTGTTGGAATTTCTGGATGGCAAGGAACTGGATGGTGCCATCCCGGCAGTACCGAAGCTGACCACCCTGGTGACTCGCAGGCAAATACTTGACGGCATTTTCGTGTACGCAACCCCGGTCACCGATTTTGTGCTTCGCTATGCGCACCATATTGCCGACCTAACTGATTCAACCACAAGCATCCAGCCTGCCGGTGGCAACAGCTTGCAGGGCAATGGCGACGGTACGATCAACAATACCGAGTTTAACGCTGCACTGGATATTGCCAGTCGACACTTCAAAGCCACTCTCGGCGCGGGTGTCATTGCGGAATCGCTGGACTTCTTTACCACCTCACCCATTCTCTCGTTACAGAGCCGTCAGCAGGACAGCCTCACCTATCGCAGTGCATCCGAAGCCTTTACTGCTCTCATTGTGGAGCTGCAAAAGGCATCCAGCTCCAATGGCAGTAAGCTCGACGCCAACATTGCTATTGATGCGCTGGCAATGGACCTGAGCGATGGAGTGATTGATGGCTATGCTGGCAACGAAGCAATCGCCCCCCTGCAGGCAATCGATGATATCGTCACCATCATCAGCACTGACCCAAGCCAGCTGACGGTGCCCGGCACCCGGACTACAATCAAAGACATCGACCGGATACTGGCGGCGGAAGCGTCACAAATAGCACCCAAAGTAGTCGTTTCACCACTGCAGAAACCAAACCTGTTACCCGCCGTAGCCAGCCTCAACCCCGCGCCTGAATCAGCACCCTCCCCCGTGCCCGAACCAATTTCCTCGCCCGCGCCCTCTCCGGTTCCTGTGCCCGAGCCTGCGCCGGCTCCTGCACCCAAACCTGAACCTCAACCTGCTCCTGCGCCGCAGCCAATTGAGCAACCTGCACCTGACACCGAACCCGTTGCGGCACCGGCACCGACGACAAGAAGCGTCACCCTCAAATGGAATCCTCCGGCAACCCGGGAGAACGGTGACTATCTGTCGCTGGGCGAGATCGGCGGCTACGAGATTTACTACGCTGGGGAACTTTCGGGCAAAGAAGGCAAGTTTAGCGTCAACGACGGCAGGGCGAGCAATTACACGATAAGCTCCCTGTCTCCAGATATCTACCATTTCTCGATGAGCGCAATAGATTCCAAAGATATGAAAAGCAAAATGTCGGATGTAGTGGAGGTAGATCTGCGCTAATCAGGGTCACAGCCCGGTGCATCTTGCCTGCACCGGGCTGGTGACCTTCAGGTCAGTACAATGCCTCCGTAGGTAAGGAAAATGCTGAGCGCGATACCCAGCGCCAGGGAACCAACAAGACCGTCATAAAGCAAGCACCCGTCAACGATGCAGTCCTTGATTTTCTCATAGGTATTGTGCTGCTGGAAAAGTTTCATCGACATCACCTTCAGTTCAAAGCCTCACCTATAAATTAACTCCAGATCGAGCCCTGAATCGCGTTAGCATTGCCGGCAGGTTTCGTGACATAGTTGACAATCAACGCATCACCCTCCTAAGGCAACTCTGATCAATTCGGTAATGCTTCAGCGGAGCCTCTGGCGTTCATTGGCAAGGCGCGCCGCGAAGGTCAAGGCTGGTTGTCCTTGACGAGTGGCGCAAGCGGATGGCCGCCCCCTTGTCCAATGGGCGCCAGAGGCCCGCCCTACGGGGCTTCGCTTAGAGCGCCTGCTGTTGGTGCGTCGCGTTCGTCCACTGCGTTACAGCCGTTTGAAAGGCAACCAGCCTTCCTGCACGACTGCGCCTTATAGACAAACGCGACGCAAAGCCTGGAGCGTCACCTAATTAATCAGAGGTGCCCTAACAGGGAATTGAAAACTCGTCCAGGCTGGGGCCAACCCCGCAAAGGTCAGGGCACCGCCAGATCTCTCGGAACTAGCTGAGTGGGGCCTTTGGCGACAATCGGCGGGGCAATGCCCACGTCCCGGCACCAGGCCAGGGCTTGCACCAAAACCCCAGCGACCCGGCTTTCCTACAGCCAATCAGGCTTGTATCCTTTGCTTTTTAGGTAGCAATACGCTGCGAGAACACATGATTCCAGGCCATCGTGAACTGACCAGGGCTGTCGCCATCGCCGGCATCCTGATGCTTGGTGGCTGCGGTAAAACCATCGAATCGACACGCCCTTCAAAGGGTAGTTGCGAGCTCACCACGGCATCGGGCAGCGCCCTTATCACCCGTTCCCCGTTTTCACTCCAGTTCAATACACCAAGCTCGAAAGCGGTGCTGCGCACGCTGGACAGGCGGGAATTTGCCAGCGACACACTATACGCCCCGCTGGGCTTTATTCGCGGCGACGACCCGGAGTTGCGCTATCAGGTGCTAGAGGGCTTGGGAGCACAACCAGACCCCAACCCGATTGAACCCCTGCCACCGGAGTATTTTGCGGCAACAGGAATTAGCAAGCTCGCGTGCAATGATCTGGCCATTGATGCAACAGTTGCAACTGATGATCCAGATGGTGCCGAGCTAGAGTTGAAGATCGTGGTGGATAACACCGGCGCATTGGTGGTCACGGTAGCGGCATCCGCTGCAGTGGGAGCTAGCGCCCTGTTCTCCAGCTTCCTGACCGGAGAGGATGAGGCATTCCATGGTTTCGGCGGTCGCCGGGAAAGCACCAACCTGCGCGGCCAGGCCTTCCAGAACTGGGCTCAGGATTACCGTTTTCCCGATGTGTCTACCTCGTATTACTATAACCAGGCACAGTTTATTTCATCCCGGGATTATGGCCTGGCACTGGATTCGGACTCTCTTGCCAGCTGGCGTTTAGCCCCAGATCTGGCGGATGCCTGGCGCATTGTCGTGGCAGATCAGCAGCTCAAACTGGTGATAGCGGTGGGACCGGCCGATCAGGCCATTGCTCAACTAACCCAAAGGAGCGGCAGGCACCGGGTTGCCCCAGCCTGGAGCCTTGGGCCGACGCTTTCCCGCACCATTCAAATACTGCCGGGAGCAGAGACCACTGCAACTTACCGGGCCAAGGTCGCAGATGATCTAGAGCAAATAGCAGCCCGCGACCTCGGCGTTGAAGCCTACGCCTTTGAGGGCTGGGCAACCCTGGAACGCGGTTTCGTGGTGGAGGTAATCGAGCGCCTGAAGCAAAAAAATATCCGTGCAATCCTCTATATCCGCTCGTTTGTGGCGGACGATAGCGACACGACGCTTACCGAGCCACCGGAGCGATTCAGGGAAGCCATCGACAGCGGCTATGTCGCGACAACCAGCGATGGCGAGCCCTACTTTTACCCCAACTCCTTTAATAGTCGCGATGCTGCCGTCATCGATTTCACCAATCTATCCGCGCGCGCCTGGTGGAAAACATTGGTATGGGAAATGCTTGACCTCGGCGCCGACGGCTTTATGAGTGATTTTGGAGAACAGGTAATCGCTGATATGCACTTCGCCGATGGCAGCACCGGCGCAACCATGCACAACCGCTATCCGCGACTCCAGCACCAGGCTACCCGGGAGGCTATTGACGAGTATTTGGTGGAGCACCCGGAGCGCGAGATTTTCTTTTTTGTGCGTGCCGGCTACAGCGGCAATCCAGGCTCCGCCGCCTACGAGAACGCAACTTTTCCCGGCGACGAGACAGTCGACTGGAGTCCGCAAAATGGCCTGCCCTCGATAGTGCCGGATATGCTCAATCGCGCCATCGGCGGCGCCTGGGGCTTCACCACCGATATTGGTGGCTATGCCGATTGGACCGGTAGCGGCGGCACGAGCAAGGAATTATATGTTCGCTGGTCCCAGGCAGCCGTGTTCACCACTCACTTCCGGGTGCACGGATCAGCCCTAACCGGGGTGCGCATGCCATGGTCCTTCGAAGCGGATGACCCTGAGCCCAAAGCCGAGCAGCTATGGCGTGAAGCGGCACAGCTGCATGTTCGGGCTCGGCCCCTCATCCTCCAGCTCTGGCAACAGGCGGTCGTCACCGGCATGCCCATCACCCGGCCGATGTGGCTGCACGATCCAGCGGCAAGGTACACGGAGCACAATGACGATCAATGGATGTTGGGGCCTGACCTACTGGTAGCGCCGGTACTGGAAGAAGGCGCCGTTGAGCGCAACGTCTGGCTGCCCGAAGGCTGCTGGCGTTGGCAGGAAGAGGGTGATCGCTTCGACGGTCATACGTTAGTTACCGTGCGAGCTCCACTGGACGTGCTCCCCTGGTTTACTCGATGCGGCACCAACCCTCTCGGCTCCGCTTCACAAGCCGCCGGGCGGCAGTGAGTTTTCAGCTAAAGAAAGTCTGCCAAAGCCAGCACTGATGTTATCCGCCGTGCGATAACCGGGCTATATAGCTTTTTGCCAGTCGGTAAGAAGTCTTGAACGGTTTGCGCTGATACCAGGCATCCCGCGCCAACGAACGGTAAGCACCGGCCAGCCGGCCCCGCAACTCGGCCCTGGCGCTCTGGCTGAGCTGCGGCATTTGCTGTAACAAATCCGAAAACATCCAGACTTGCATAAAGTGCCCCATTTCCTGTTTCTCACTGCTATAGGACAGGGTTAGACGTTGTGAGGGGTCGTCATCTGATGTCATTTCCGCCCCATAGCCTGCGACTGCACAAATTGGTTGTCCCAGACCCAGCCGCAAAAACAGGTGGGTGTCATCCCTGAAACGCAATTGCGGGAGGAATCCCCCGCACTGCAGGTAAGCAGCGCGGCGAAACACGGACGATTGCAGCATCATTGGCTGAGGCAATATCAATGCCCAGTCAGAGCCATCTTCTTTAAGCTCAAATTCACCCTTCATCTGGAAACCGACGGATTCCCATCGACTACCCCCGCCTCGATCTGGCGGACAGATTGTATCGGCGAAATAATAGTTTGCCGCCCCAGCCGTTCCAGCAATTGCTTCAGCCATGCGAGCCAGATGGTCGGGCGTCCAGTAATCGTCGGAATCCAGCAGGGCAACCCAGCCCGATAAGGCCGACCGAATGCCGTTATCCCTCGCCACTGCACAACCGGCATTGTCCTGGTAAATGTAACGAATTTGGTCGCCGAAAGCCTGCAAGACCTGCCGAGTGTCGTCGCGGGAACCGTCATCAACAACTATCACCTCAGCCGGGCAAAAACTCTGGCTTAGAGCGCTCTCCACAGCTCGCTTGACCAGAGCGCGCCTGTTGTAAGTGGGTATTACCACACTAATCAGGGTGCAGGCAGGTTTTTGACTATTAACTGGAGGCGTTTCGACGAAAGTCATCAGTGTTGGCTCAACAATTGTTTTCTGGCCCAGGTTATATCACGGCGAAGGTGCTTTCGGCGGCGTCTAACCCAGGTAAGCATATGCCTGTAACATAAAACCCGCTCCCTGGGCGATAACGGCACGCGAAGGGGCACCAGCAACATTTCATACAATTGACGCCAATTCGGAAAAACCAGCTTGCGGGTCTGCCCGGGATCGAACCAGCTGATTCTATCGTGACGGGTGGGATTGGCTGTAACAGACCCCCGATCATGCAGACGATGCAAAAAAAGGGGTTCCGCAATCTCGTAAAATGGCCCGTACAAACCCAATTCAGCCAGCAATGTGCGATCTGAGTCTGGATAGTTGTCAATGAGCTTGGTTTTGGCCATTATTTCCGATCTCACCAAGCCAAACACTTCCTCGCAATTGTGGCTGGGCCGTACTTCGCCGAGGCCCCTAAACCGCTGGTTTGCATCGGGGGCATCCGAATTCACCGTCGAGTACTTGACCTCAATTTCATTACCGTCCTCATCAATATCGACTATACCGGTAAAACAGAGCACCACCTCGGGGCGATCATCCAGTATCGCCGCGGATTTTTCCAGAAGGGTGACAGCCAGAAGATCGTCGGCAGCAAACCAGCGAAAATAAGTTCCCCGGGCCAACTCAAACGTTCGGTTGTAGTTCCAGGCAGCGCCCCTGTTTTCATCGCTGCGTGTATAGCGTACCCGGCTATCACTGGCGGCATAAGACCGACATATCGCCTCGGTGCGATCGGTTGAACCGTTGTCTGAGATTATTAGTTCAAAATTAGTGTAGGTCTGGTTCAGTACAGACTCGATTGCTTGCTCTAGAAAAAGCTCGCCATTGTATACGGGCAAACCAATCGAGATTGCGGGAAGCCGCTCAGGCTGCCCACCCGGGCCACCGCCCTCTGTGTTCATTTGTTTTGACATAAGGTAACTTCGATCCATGACTCGCAGGGTTCTATGCAGCGTCGTTAGCCGAATTGCGGCTCGGCACTCGCCACGCTCCTGATGAGCGGTATTTAAACTACATTCAGCGTGATAATCTTACAACTTGTCGCCTGGCAACCAAGACTGGAAGCCAAAAAAATATCGACATGCCGGCAGCAGGTTCGATTTACCCCAATAAAGACTTGAAATAGGCAATAGTCTCCTTGAGGCCATCCTCCAGCGCCACTTTCGGCTCCCAATTCAGCTTGCCCTTTGCCTGCGTAATGTCCGGCTGCCGTTGCATTGGGTCATCTGACGGAAGGGGCTGAAAACGCAGCTTCGAACGAGAGCCGGTAAGGCGAATAACCTGCTCTGCCAGCTCCAGCATGGTAAATTCGGTTGGATTGCCGATATTCACCGGCCCGATAAAATCCCGTTCAGTCTGCATGGTGAGATAGATCGCTTCGATCAAATCGCTCACATAGCAAAACGATCGGGTCTGTTCGCCGCTGCCGTAAATAGTAATATCGTCTCCGCGCAGGGCCTGCATGATGAAGTTGCTGACCACGCGCCCGTCATTGGGGTGCATGCGGGGCCCGTAGGTATTGAAAATCCTCACCACTTTGATTTGCAGTTTGTGCTGACGGTAGTAGTCAAAAAACAAGGTTTCGGCACACCGCTTGCCCTCATCGTAGCAACTCCGGATACCAATAGGGTTAACGTTTCCCCAGTAGGATTCGGTTTGCGGATGGATGCTGGGGTCACCGTAAACCTCAGATGTGGAAGCCTGCAGGATGCGGATGCCGAGGCGTTTGGCCAGACCGAGCATATTGATGGCGCCAGCCACACTGGTCTTGGTAGTTTGTACCGGGTCTCGCTGATAATGAATGGGCGACGCCGGACAAGCCAGGTTGTATATCTGGTCGATCTCGACATAGAGCGGCAAGGTTACGTCATGGCGAAGCAGTTCGAACCCCGAGTTATTCAGCAGGTGGCGTATATTATTTTTGGTGCCGGTGTAAAAGTTATCGACACACAACACGTCCGCACCTTCCGCCAAAATGCGATCACAGAGATGAGAACCGAGAAATCCGGCTCCACCGGTGATCATCACCTGATTATGACCAATCATTGCATTTACCTTTGGTTTTGATCGCAGCCCACCGGTAGCATTACCTGCGAAAGGCGCGCATATTGCCTTTCTTTTCCATGCCTGGTGATTTGCTGCAACCTGTTGCTAAAAAGAATAGTCTATCTGTCACTGGGTGTGGAAGCGAGATTAAAGCCTATCTCCACCGAAGTCGATAGGTGCAGGCGCCGCTGCAATCCGCGTGGCGCTGGGCAATGGCAAGGGCCGGGGAAGCTTATTCCCGACCTTCGGCCCACACTGGAAGACATAGAGTAACCAGCATAAGACTCGGCACGCGGTTCGCTCATATCGTTTTTTGCCAACAGCGGTATGGTTTTCTGCAAAAGGCGCAGCAAAGTCTGGTCTTTCGGCGGCTGCACACGATTGCGACTGGCGATAGTGAGCAATTTAAGGCACCTCTGATTAATTCGGTGACGCTTCAGGCCTTGCATCGCGTTTGTCCACAAGGCGCAGTCGTGCAGGAAGGCTGGTTGCCTTTCAAACGGCTGTAACGCAGTAGACGAACGCGACGCACCAACAGTAGGCGCTCTAAGCGAAGCCCCGCAGGTCGGGCCTCTGGCGCCCATTGGACAAGGGGGCGGCCATCCGCTTGCACCACTCGTCAAGGACAACCAGCCTTGACCTTCGCGGCGCGCCTTGCCAATGAACGCCAGAGGCTCCGCTGAAGCATTACCGAATTAATCAGAGTTGCCTTAAACATAGTGCTCACCTTTTCTTTCAAAGCTAACAACCTGGATTTGCTCATCGTCACTTTGAGGCAGCCTGATTTGTCCACCTTCCCGCCATTTTTTGTCGATCACGGCGTCTACCCGATCGGCGCGGTGTACGCGCGTTCCTGAGCCGTCATCCGGGACCCCGGTTGCGGCCTCAACCCCAGGCGCACCGCATCGTAGGACGTCCATCGAGGTGACAAAGGAGCAAGCCTAACAAATTGTTTAAGGGTCATGCTGCTACACCCCGCTGCAATGCTGGTGCACTGTCGCTAGCAAACTCCCCCCGCGCCGGTCGAGAGATTGTCCAGATATCGCAACCGACCAGCCCAACACCTTTCACGCGTGGCTAACTGAACCATAGGGTCAGGGTAATGGATTTCCTTGGGGTGCCGGTTTGCATTTCCGGACAATAGGTTGGATTCGTAGGACATACCGAGAACTGTGAGGACTGCACACTTGGAGAACAGCCATTCCAGCGTGTCGAGCAGGTGCGCCTGTAAAGGCAGGGGTTGCCCATTCACTACCACCCACTAAACCCCTTTTAATGCATGGCTTATTGACGCACATCAAGTCAACTGGCTTTTGGGTCATGATAGCCTGATAAAGCTTTTGCTTATGAAGGGATTCATCCAGTCGCACCGGAAGATAAATGGGAGGGGTTCGTTTCATACCAATCGTTAAACTAACCATTACCATGAATGCTAGATTATGACCCCGAAAGCCAGACGCCAAAAAAAAGTGTTCGCCTCACTGCTCGCGTCAACCCTGCTTGTCGGAGCATGTAGCGACAGCCTGGACTCCGAATTACAGCCACCGGAACCACCGACAGAAACACAGCCGCACTATGATTTCTCCACCATCGATGCTCGCTTCCAGCAGTTTTTGGATCAAAGCGACGTATACGATGGAATATCCTACACGTTGGTGGACGTCGAGCAGGGCGTAGTGCATGAAACAGCGCTTGGGGACCATTCGCTAGACATTGTCGTTCTGCTGGCCTCTGCCAGTAAGATGCCGGCTGCCTCCCTGTTGATGGCTCTGAACGATGACGATGCTCTCGACTTTGACGTAGAACGAGCCATTGAGAGCTACCTCCCCTGGGACGGTGTTTACGGCGACAGGACCGCAGTGCAACTGCTGAGTAATACCTCGGGAATTCCCGGCCTCACCAATCTCGCCCTCAGTGGGCCCGTCGGGCCACACAGTTGCCAACTGGACCCTGGCACCCTACTCGAACTGTGCGCCGAGATCATTTATACGACGGAGTTGGCGACGACGGTAACTCCAGAAACCAGGTTCGACTACGGAGGCTCACAGTGGCAGCTGGCAGGTGGCTTGGCTGAGCAAATCGCCAATGCTTCATGGCGCCAGGTGTTTGATCAATATATTGCAGAACCCTGCCGACTCGAAGTATTTCAGTACGGAAATCTTGGGATAGACTGGAGCATTCTCGGGTTCGACACGTCCGCGTGGACCGGCCAACCCGACAGTTTGACAGGTTTGGACAATCCATCGATAGAAGGCGGGGCTATCTCCAATCTGCAGGATTACGCCAGGCTTTTACTGATGCATCTTCGCGGCGGGAAATGTGACGCCGGGGAGGTGATGACCTCGACATCGGTCCAAAGTCTGCGAGTGGATCGCACCAGTGCATTGCCCGGCAATTTCGATGGTTTCAGCTATGGAATGGGCTGGTGGCTATTACAGACCATGCCTGGCGTCGTATTGGACCCTGGACTGTATGGATCAATTGGCTGGCTGGATGCAGAGCGAGGTATCGGCGGTTTCGTGGCAGTCGATGACTACAGTTATACCCTGATCGATGCCAGTCTAAACCCGCAAAGGCCCCTGGCACCACCCGCGCAGTTTGTCATCGATGAGATTATCCAGTTACAGCAGCAGGCCGTAGACGAAGCTCGCGCCACAGTCAGCCAATAGAACCCCTCTCACCATGTATATATGCTGGGCACGCTTGAGCTCATTGGCATTCGACTCGAAGGCTCTTCATCATTAACGAGCGCCACCAAGCGGCAAGCCTATAAGTGGGGTTACTGGTCGGAGTGAGAGGATTTGAACCTCCGGCCCCTGCCTCCCGAAGGC
>CAWEHR010000005.1:0-90446 GCA_963808975.1 uncultured Gammaproteobacteria bacterium | reverse complement strand
ACCCCGGCTCCTGAGGGAACCGAGGTTTCACTTGGGCGCCTGACAATGACCTACTCTCACATGGGGAAACCCCACACTACCATCGGCGATGAACCGTTTCACGTCTGAGTTCGGAATGGGATCAGGTGGTTCCGGTTCTCTAGTGTCGTCAGGCAAACTGGTGTGGCATGCGCGTCGCGCACCCCACGTTTAACCGTAAAAGATCAAGCCGTCGTTGCTGTCACAGGATCACGCTGTGTGATTCCAAACACCCAAACCGTGCAAACAATCCTGGCCATAAATCCCTTGGATTATATGGCCAAGCCTCACGAGCCATTAGTACCGGTTAGCTTAACGCCTCACAGCGCTTCCACACCCGGCCTATCAACGTCGTCGTCTTCGACGGCTCTTCAGGGGGCTTGACGCCCCAGAGAGATCTCATCTTGGAAGAGGCTTCCCGCTTAGATGCTTTCAGCGGTTATCCCGTCCGAACTTAGCTACCGGGCAATGCCACTGGCGTGACAACCCGAACACCAGAGGTTCGTCCACTCCGGTCCTCTCGTACTAGGAGCAGCTTTCCTCAAATCTCTAACGCCCACGGCAGATAGGGACCGAACTGTCTCACGACGTTCTAAACCCAGCTCGCGTACCACTTTAAATGGCGAACAGCCATACCCTTGGGACCGGCTTCAGCCCCAGGATGTGATGAGCCGACATCGAGGTGCCAAACACCGCCGTCGATGTGAACTCTTGGGCGGTATCAGCCTGTTATCCCCGGCGTACCTTTTATCCGTTGAGCGATGGCCCTTCCATACAGAACCACCGGATCACTAAGACCTACTTTCGTACCTGCTCGACATGTCTGTCTCGCAGTCAAGCACGCTTGTGCCTTTGCACTAACCTCACGATTTCCGACCGTGATTAGCGTACCTTCGTGCTCCTCCGTTACACTTTGGGAGGAGACCGCCCCAGTCAAACTACCCACCAGACACTGTCCGCGATCCCGATCAGGGACCTGCGTTAGAACTCCAAACATACCAGGGTGGTATTTCAAGGACGGCTCCACCGCAACTGGCGTCACGGGTTCAAAGCCTCCCACCTATCCTACACAAATAGGTTCAGAGTTCAGTGCCAAGCTGTAGTAAAGGTGCACGGGGTCTTTCCGTCTAGCCGCGGGTATACGGCATCTTAACCGCAATTTCAATTTCACTGAGTCTCGGAGGGAGACAGCGTGGCCATCATTACGCCATTCGTGCAGGTCGGAACTTACCCGACAAGGAATTTCGCTACCTTAGGACCGTTATAGTTACGGCCGCCGTTTACCGGGGCTTCGATCAAGAGCTTCGCCGAAGCTAACCCCATCAATTAACCTTCCGGCACCGGGCAGGCGTCACACCGTATACGTCCACTTACGTGTTAGCACAGTGCTGTGTTTTTAATAAACAGTTGCAGCCACCTGGTATCTGCGACCGCCAGCAGCTCAAGGAGCAAGTCCCATCACCACCAGCGGCGTGCCTTCTCCCGAAGTTACGGCACCATTTTGCCTAGTTCCTTCCTCCGAGTTCTCTCAAGCGCCTTGGTATTCTCTACCTGACCACCTGTGTCGGTTTCGGGTACGGTCACTACATAGCTGAAGCTTAGAGACTTTTCCTGGAAGCAGGGCATCAACCACTTCAGGTTTCCGAAGAAACCCTCGTCATCACCTCTCGAGATTGATCGCCCGGATTTTCCAAAGCAACCTCCCTACAGGCTTAAACCGGGTAAACCAACACCCGGATGGCCTAGCCTTCTCCGTCCTCCCATCGCACTATGTACTGGTACGGGAATATTAACCCGTCTCCCATCGACTACGGCTTTCGCCCTCGCCTTAGGGGCCGACTCACCCTGCGCCGATTAGCGTTGCGCAGGAACCCTTGGTCTTCCGGCGTGCGGGTTTTTCACCCGCATTATCGTTACTCATGTCAGCATTCGCACTTCTGATACGTCCAGCATGCCTCTCGACACACCTTCAACCGCTTACAGAACGCTCCCCTACCCCGCATACTTACGTATGCAGCCGCAGCTTCGGTTATCCATTTGAGCCCCGTTATATCTTCCGCGCGGGCCGACTCGACTAGTGAGCTATTACGCTATCTTTAAAGGATGGCTGCTTCTAAGCCAACCTCCTAGCTGTCTAAGCCTTCCCACATCGTTTCCCACTTAATGGATATTAGGGACCTTAGCTGGCGGTCTGGGTTGTTTCCCTTTCCACGACGGACGTTAGCACCCGCCGTGTGTCTGCCAGACTATACTCCTCGGTATTCGGAGTTTGCATCGGGTTGGTAAGTCGGGATGACCCCCTAGCCGAAACAGTGCTCTACCCCCGAGGGTAAACATCTGACGCGCTACCTAAATAGCTTTCGGGGAGAACCAGCTATCTCCGGGCTTGATTAGCCTTTCACTCCGATCCACAGGTCATCTCCGCATTTTTCAACATACGTGAGTTCGGTCCTCCAGTCAGTGTTACCTAACCTTCAACCTGCCCATGGATAGATCGCCCGGTTTCGGGTCTACTCCCAGCAACTCAACGCCCTATTAAGACTCGGTTTCCCTACGGCTCCCCTACACGGTTAACCTTGCTACTGACAGTAAGTCGCTGACCCATTATACAAAAGGTACGCAGTCACAGAACAAGTCTGCTCCCACTGCTTGTACGCACACGGTTTCAGGATCTATTTCACTCCCCTCTCCGGGGTTCTTTTCGCCTTTCCCTCACGGTACTGGTTCACTATCGGTCAGCTGGGAGTATTTAGCCTTGGAGGATGGTCCCCCCATATTCAGTCAAGATAACACGTGTCCCGACCTACTCGATTTCACTACAAGTGCCGTTTCGTGTACGGGGCTGTCACCCTGTATCGCAAAACTTTCCAGAATCTTCCACTACAGCACAACTAGCTTAAGGGCTAATCCGCTTTCGCTCGCCGCTACTCACAGAATCTCGGTTGATTTCTTTTCCTCCAGGTACTGAGATGTTTCAGTTCCCCGGGTTCGCTTCGCTAAACCTATGTATTCAGTCTAACGATGACAGAGGGCTACTCTGCCGGGTTTCCCCATTCGGACATCGTCGGTTAATAACGGTTGGTTGCCACCTCACCGACGCTTTTCGCAGGCTCCAACGTCCTTCATCGCCTCCAGCTGCCAAGGCATCCACCGTGTGCGCTTAGTCACTTGGCCATATATCGAAACGATCTATGACTCCAGGACTGTTTGCGTTACTACATTGACAGAACGTCTGCACCTTCCGATGCACCGTCCTCGCCGGTTTCAGCGCTTGAAATCACAATGTACTACATCTTCATGTATCCATGCTTTTTCAAACTTGGCTTGATCTTCTACTTGTTAAACAACTCACCCGCCGCAAGGGCCAGTGACCGGGCACAAAACCCAGAGATAAACCCTAAGGCTTACCTCTGTTCTCTATACCAACCCGTGATATGCTACACGCTGCAAGCACATGGTGGCGCTACGACTGCGCGCCCCGGCGGTATCAAACCGCTGCGCTCTTCCGCAAACCGCTGCGCTCTTCCGATTGCCAGCGTCACCTGCCATTGACCTGCGAGTCGCGAGTAAGTGGTGGAGCTACGCGGGATCGAACCGCGGACCTTCTGGATGCAAACCAGACGCTCTCCCAGCTGAGCTATAGCCCCTCGCTAACTTGTCTTGCTGGGCAGACTTGAACGGCAAAAACCTGACCTCGCCCTGCTCTTTATCAGCCCAGGGTGCGCTTTGCCCTCTCACCGCCGTCACCAGGATTTTCCTGATCGAGACGGAAGGTTGCGACGCATAGCCTGCTATGCGAGCGGCCTTCCAACGACGAGCAGGGAAATACTGGTAGGCCTGGGCAGACTTGAACTGCAAAAACCTGACCTCGCCCTGCTCTTTATCAGCCCAGGGTGCGCTTTGCCCTCTCACCGCCGTCACCAGGATTTTCCTGATCGAGACGGAAGGTTGCGACGCATAGCCTGCTATGCGAGCGGCCTTCCAACGACGAGCAGGGAAATACTGGTAGGCCTGGGCAGACTTGAACTGCCGACCTCACCCTTATCAGGGGTGCGCTCTAACCAGCTGAGCTACAGGCCTGTTAAACTTGTCTTTTTTGCTGCTGGCCTCGTTACGCTGCCTCACTCGGTCAGTCATGGACCTGATGTCCACTCCTTCCCTCATTCGTTGCGCGCCTTGCCATCAACAAAAAAATACGGCGTTTAATCCACTTGCAACTGCAGGCTGCAGCCAGATATAAAATGCTCTATCACGGGTTTCTCTCGATCAGACAATTTGTTGTGAGTACTTACTGAAGCAACCGGCTTTTCGGTTAAGGAGGTGATCCAGCCCCAGGTTCCCCTAGGGCTACCTTGTTACGACTTCACCCCAGTCATGAACCACACCGTGGTGACCGTCCCCCCGAAGGTTAGACTAGCCACTTCTGGTGCAACCCACTCCCATGGTGTGACGGGCGGTGTGTACAAGGCCCGGGAACGTATTCACCGTGACATTCTGATTCACGATTACTAGCGATTCCGACTTCATGGAGTCGAGTTGCAGACTCCAATCCGGACTACGACCGGTTTTATGGGATTGGCTCCACGTCACCGCTTTGCTGCCCTTTGTACCGGCCATTGTAGCACGTGTGTAGCCCAGGTCGTAAGGGCCATGATGACTTGACGTCGTCCCCACCTTCCTCCGGTTTGTCACCGGCAGTCTCCTTAGAGTTCTCAGCATCACCTGCTAGCAACTAAGGACAAGGGTTGCGCTCGTTACGGGACTTAACCCAACATCTCACGACACGAGCTGACGACAGCCATGCAGCACCTGTCACTGAATTCCCGAAGGCACTCCCGTATCTCTACAGGATTCTCAGGATGTCAAGACCTGGTAAGGTTCTTCGCGTTGCATCGAATTAAACCACATGCTCCACCGCTTGTGCGGGCCCCCGTCAATTCATTTGAGTTTTAACCTTGCGGCCGTACTCCCCAGGCGGTCAACTTATCGCGTTAGCTGCGCCACTAAAAGATCAAGTCCTCCAACGGCTAGTTGACATCGTTTACAGCGTGGACTACCAGGGTATCTAATCCTGTTCGCTACCCACGCTTTCGCACCTCAGCGTCAGTATTGGGCCAGGCAGTCGCCTTCGCCACGGGTGTTCCTCCACATATCTACGCATTTCACCGCTACACGTGGAATTCCACTACCCTCTCCCATACTCCAGCCTGGCAGTATTGGATGCAGTTCCCAGGTTAAGCCCGGGGATTTCACACCCAACTGACCAGACCGCCTACGCGCGCTTTACGCCCAGTAATTCCGATTAACGCTTGCACCCTCCGTATTACCGCGGCTGCTGGCACGGAGTTAGCCGGTGCTTCTTCTGTGGGTAACGTCAAAAATCACCGCTATTAACCGTGACCATTTCCTCCCCACTGAAAGTGCTTTACAACCCGAAAGCCTTCTTCACACACGCGGCATGGCTGGATCAGGGTTGCCCCCATTGTCCAATATTCCCCACTGCTGCCTCCCGTAGGAGTCCGGGCCGTGTCTCAGTCCCGGTGTGGCTGATCATCCTCTCAGACCAGCTACGGATCGTCGCCTTGGTAGGCCTTTACCCCACCAACTAGCTAATCCGACGCAGGCTCATCCAATAGCGCAAGGTCCGAAGATCCCCTGCTTTCCCCCTTAGGGCGTATGCGGTATTAATCCGGGTTTCCCCGGGCTATCCCCCGCTACTGGGTAGATTCCTACGCGTTACTCACCCGTCCGCCGCTCGTCAGCAGGTAGCAAGCTACCCCTGTTACCGCTCGACTTGCATGTGTTAAGCCTGCCGCCAGCGTTCAATCTGAGCCATGATCAAACTCTTCAGTTTAAATACTACAAGGTTCCAGTCGCCCGGAACCCTAAACCGGCTCAGAAACTAGCGTTACGCATATTTCATTTAATGAATTAGCGAGTTACTTGCTCCTGATAATCGTTGCCAATTACCCCAGCAAGCACCCACACAAATTGTCTGATCGAATTGTTAAATAACGCGAAACCGCTCGGGCTACGCTCCCATCCAGGACTCTGCCTCAATGACGAGGCGCGTATTCTAATCACTTCTCTACCACTGTCAACGCTTTTTCAAACAAATTTAAAAAATGTTGAATCCGGCAGACAGCGGCCGGGGTCAGCCCGTACCAAGCTCGAACAAATGATGGCTCTTCTTACCAAGTTTCAATAGAAAATATTTTCCGTGGAGCGCCTTGCCCGGGGCAAAAACCTCCGGCAGGAGCATGTTATCACTTACACCTATAACTTCTCCATTTACCGTGACGGCCGACCTGGCCAACGCATCCTTAACCTGCTTACCTGAAGCGGCCATTCCACAATCAACCAATAAGCCCGTCAGGGATTGCCCCTCCAATTGGCCTGGAACAATCTCCGTACTGGGCAACCCATCGAGCCGCAGCTGCTCAAAATCACTGCATGACAGGTCCTGCAATTTCCCACTGAAAAGTGCCTCCGTGATTCTCTTCGCTGCGTTGACCCCCTCATCGCCATGAATCAACCGACACACTTCCTCGGCCAGAACGCGCTGCGCCTCGGGACGCCCCCCGCGCCGCTTATCTTCGGCCTCGATAGCATCGATGGCGCCTGGATCAAGAAACGTAAAGTACCTCAAAAACCGATAGACATCCGCATCTGCAGTCGCCAGCCAAAACTGGTAGAAGGCATAAGGCGAAGTTCTCTGCGGATCGAGCCATACGGTTCCGGACTCGGTCTTGCCAAACTTGGTTCCATCCGCCTTGGTCACCAACGGCAGGGTCAAGCCAAAAACCTGGCTACCGTAAAGGCGCCGCGTCAGTTCCGTACCGCCGGTAATATTCCCCCACTGGTCGGAACCACCAATCTGGATACTGCAATCGAAACGCCGATTAAGCTCGGCAAAGTCGTACGACTGCAGGATCATGTAGGTAAACTCGGTATAGGATATCCCCTCCCCTTCACGCTCGATGCGCTGGCGCACCGACTCCTTTTTGATCATCTGGTTGACTGAAAAGTGCTTGCCGATATCACGCAGAAAGTCCAGGGCTTTCATGCCGCCCACCCAATCGAGATTATTGACCACCAGCGCAGAATTTTCACCGCAGTCAAAGTCAATAAAGCGACTTACCTGCTCCCGTATTTTTTCAACCCAACCCGCTACCACATCCGGCGCATTCAGGCGCCTCTCCTCAGACTTGAAACTGGGATCGCCAATCAGGCCGGTTGCGCCACCAACCAACGCGACAGGGCGGTGTCCTGCAAGCTGAAACCGCCTTAGAGTCAACAACGGCACCAGGCTTCCTATGTGCAGACTATCGGCAGTCGGATCGAAACCGCAGTAAACTGTCCTCGATGCATCGTTCAGGTGCTCCGCCAATTCCTGCCCTGCCGTTACCTGGGCAATCAATTCGCGCTGATCAAGCTCTGCCAGCAGGGGGTTTTCACTCAACGCCATTGCAAAACAATCTCCCAATACCAGATAGCGGGGCAGCCCCCGAAAGACCAGACGGCAACATACAGTAAAAGCAGGCAAATACAAACCTATCGCTATAAAAGCGGAGCCAACAGGGTGCCACGAGATAATATCGTGTTATACTTTAAGCAATAACGCTAACGTGAGATTTTAACTGACCTTTTATGTCGCAGCGAAACGCTACTATCACTCCTGATCCTGTACACAATAGTGTCCATTTCCCACGACGCCATGCCGCAGTTGCGGGAGCGCTTTGTGTCGCCCTCAGCGTGATAGCATTCTCTGTCACGGGAGAAGATTCCGTATCGAAGAAGCATTCCCAGGTACTTGATTTGTCAATCCAGCCAGCGCGTGAACGAATTGATGCAACGCTATCGGCAGCCCTTGGGCGAACGGCAGGCTTGGATGAGGTAAACCTGGCAGCATCCTCCCCGGCCGAGAACACGCCACGGGAAATGGTTGAGCTGCCGACCGAACCCAAGACAATAAAGCCGAAATCCCTCCGGGCTGAACGCATCCCGGCGCCGACCGTAGGCGAGGTGGAGCAAGCACTGCAGCCCGAGTGGCAAACCATCACCGTGCAGCGCGGTGATAGCCTGTCACGCATCTTTCAGCGGATGGGGCTGGGCACAAAAAGCCTGGGGTCGCTGCTCAATCAGAGTGGCCAGAGCGCTGATTTGAAGCGGCTCCACCCGGGAGAAAAGCTGGGATTTCAGATAGACAACGGCAAGCTACGTGCGCTTCGCTACAACAAATCGGCCCTACTTTCAGTTTATATTGAACACGAGGACGAGACCGACCGCTACAGCAGCCGAGAGGTAAAAAGCACACCTGAAGTACGCTGGAGCTATCGCGAAGCCACAATCAAGGACAGCCTTTTCCTGGCAGGCAAAAAGGCAGGCCTGCCGGACAAAGTGATCATGAACCTGGCCAACATCTTCGGCGGGGTCATTGACTTCGTTTACGATACCCGATCTGGCGATGCTTTCAGCGTCCTCTACGAAGAGCATTTCCTTGACGGCAAGAAAATTGGCGCCGGAAAAATCCTGGCCGCGGACTTCACAAACCGCGGTGTACGCTACCCCGCTTTCTTTTACGAGGACGCAAATGGGGAGGGCGGGTACTACAACGACGACGGCGTCAGCATGCGCAAAGCCTTCCTTCGGTCCCCAGTAGACTTTACCCGCATCAGTTCAAACTTCAACCCCAGCAGGTTGCACCCAATATTCAAAACCAGGCGCCCGCACAAAGGCATCGATTACGCCGCAGCGCGCGGCACACCAGTACACGCGACAGGAAAAGGGCGAGTTATCGAGGTCGGTTACTCCCGTGCCAACGGCAACTATGTGGTAATCAAGCATGGGGAGTCGTTCGTTACCAAGTACCTGCACTTGCATAAAAAACAGGTTGCCAAGGGCCAGCGCGTTCGGCAGGGCCAAATCATCGGCCAGGTGGGATCCACCGGTTATGCCACGGGGCCTCACTTGCATTATGAATTTCTGCTAAATGGAGTGCACCGCGACCCCCGCACCATACTGGCCAAGCTACCCAAAGCGAGATCGATCGCCACGGCTGAACTTCCGAGCTTCAAGACGGCGCTTGCTCCGCTCAAGCGGCAATTCACTGAATACCGCACGCAGGGTCGTGATACCCCGCTCGTTGTAGCCTACCAAGATAAGCAAGACTAAAGACCCGGGAATGCCTCCTGATCTGTACATCGGGCTGCTGTCGGGTACCAGTGTCGATAGCATTGATGCCGCCCTGCTGGAGTGCAGCAACGATCATGCGAGATTGCTGGAAACTCACAGCGAGCCCATTGATGGCGAGCTCAAGACACAAATCATTGCACTCTGCAGCCCGGGCGCAAACGAAATTGACCGCCTTGGCAGCCTCGATCGACAGCTGGGCCTCATGTTTGCCCAAGCTGTCAATAAGTTACTGCAAAAAGCCAAACTCCCCCCGGGCGCGATAACCGCTATAGGCAGCCACGGCCAAACTATCCGCCATCGCCCTGCGGGGCGATGGCGCGCGAGCAACGATGCCTTCACCTTACAAATTGGTGACCCGAATACCATCGCCGAGATTTGCCAGATCACTACCGTAGCGGACTTCCGGCGCCGGGACATCGCGGCCAACGGCCAGGGCGCGCCGTTAGTGCCGGTATTTCATCAGGCGGCCTTTACCGCGCCCGGCGCCACCCGGGCAATTGTCAACATAGGTGGGATGGCCAATGTGAGCTTGATCGCCACAGATGGAAGCGTGCTCGGTTTCGATACTGGCCCAGGCAACGTACTCCTTGACAGCTGGATCCGTCAGCAAAAGGGTGAAGACTACGACGACGCTGGAGCCTGGGCTGCATCGGGCCGCATCGTGGTTGAACTCCTCGATGCAATGCTTGCGCATCCCTTTTTGTCGCAAGGCATTCCCAAAAGCACTGGCCGGGAAGACTTTAACCTTGAATGGCTACAGCAGTTGCTCGAGCGCCACCCGGCGACGGCCCCGGTTGACATCCAGGCTACCTTGCTGGAGTTTACCGCCAGAAGCATCTGCGACGCGCTCGATCGCTATGCACAACCACCCTATGAAGCCTTTGTATGCGGCGGCGGTGCCTACAATACCCGGCTAATGCACCGCCTGGAGAGTTTGCTGCAGCCAAACCCGGTCGAAACGACCACCGCACTTGGCATTGCACCGAAATGGGTTGAGGCCAGCGCCTTCGCCTGGTTTGCCAAACAGACTTTAGCGGGGCTGCCCGCCAGCGATGCGGCGGTGACCGGCGCATCAGGGCCCAGAATCCTGGGGGGGATTTTTCAGCACTGAATACCGCTGTCAGCAGAAGAAGCCAACCACTGATGGCGCGGTTTTTTAGCAATCAACACCAGAAAGTGCCGACTAGAAACAGCTGTAGTGTTTTCGTTCATCAACTTGAGGATTTCCTCGGGCCCATTTGGTACCGTGCCGACAAAAGGCAGCAGTTGAGCGCGGTTGATGTCTTGACCGCCCATCCAGGTTTCACATACCTTGATATCGACCACTCCAAGAGCCGACGTCGTGCAGCCAGATCAACCAGGCTTTTGTTTTGCGGATAACTCTGACGCAGAAAAACCCTGCCCTAGGCACCGTGCACCACTAACACCACGGGTTCATCCAGCTTGAACCCGCGTTCGCTGAAAAGCATGTCGGCCCGACGCAAAATCCCGCCCAGTTCCTCTGCACTGTGCAATTCAACCCTGGCGATATGGCTCCGTTCACTGCCCAGAGAAAGGGACTCCTGGGCCAAAGCACCACTACAGACGAATAGAGGGATCAGCGCCAGCGCAGACAAACCCATTCGCAGGCGGCCGACAATGCCCGGAAGGTTCGGCCCGGGAGATCAAAGGGAAAAAGACGAACCACACCCACAGGTTGCAGTCGCATTTGGGTTAGATACGACAAACCGAGAGCCTTCGAGACCTTCTTCGTAGTCCACGGCAGCCCCGACGAGATACTGGTAACTCAAGGGATCAATGAGCAGCTCAACGCCCTGGTTTTCCACCGCGGTGTCGTCTTCGGCCTGCAATTCGTCGAAGGTGAAACCGTACTGGAAACCCGAGCAACCCCCACCCGTAACGAACACTCGCAGCTTGAGCTGCGGGTTGCCTTCTTCCTCGATCAGAGTCTTTACCTTGGCTGCGGCGCGGTCAGAGAATCCGAGCGGCGCGGCACTGAAAACCTCGGACTGGGACATCACCCGAACCCTCTCCATTGCTTTGGCGGGGCTGCATGCAACTCTCTCCCCAGGCCCGGATTATCAGTTATCCTGACCAATTTAGTCAACTAAAGCGCCTTTACCGGGACAGTCTACCGCCTGGAACTGACTAAGCCTCGCCGTTTTGGCTCCAACTGAATTGCTTCTCAACGCGAGCCGGTCGCTTTTCATTGGTCTCGGCAATCACCTCAACCAAACCCGGCTCGAAACCTTCGGGCAAGCGCACCGCACCCTCTAATTTTTGGAAGTAGCGGAAACGAAACACCGGATCGACCCCGGGCTCGGCTATATCTCTCAGCGGAAATGCCTGTTGCTTGCCATTGAGATCGCCACGCAAAACGAGTTGGTAAGTTCCTCGCAGCAGCCTGTGTTTGATCGCGAGTTGCTGTAAAACAATCTGGTACTTGAAGCGGTTTACATCGCCAGCGGGCTGAAACGAGACACTACGGATACTCAGGCCTTTTTCAGTCGCCGTCGGAGCCATCAAGCCCCTGTAGAAAACCAGCTCGGACTTCAACGCCGCAATTTTTGATTCGCTGGCAACCACCGCCTCGCGCACCTGCTCTGCCGCTTGCCGATCGATAACCGCCCCTTGTCGCGTGTTGATCAGCTCCTGCTGCAAGGCAGCCAGCACCTCGGCATGCCTGGCGCTGTCCATGCGCAGCTGCGCCAATTCAGCCAGAGTTGCCTGCTGCATTCCATGGCCGCGCCTGAAACCGAAGTCATAACTCAATCCACACAATACGACCACCAGAGTCAGAACAAGCACCAACCACAAGGGCCAGTACGCCCGCAAACCGCGACGCCGGGAAACTCCGGCAGCACTACCCACCATTCAAGCGCTCCATCATCACGGCATCACCGCTGGCATATTGAGGGCGGCCGACTCCTCGAGGCCGAACATAATATTCATATTCTGGACGGCTTGGGTAGACGCGCCTTTGGCGAGATTGTCGATGACCGAAAGCACAACCACCATGTCGCTGCCCGCTTGCCGGTGCACCGCCAACCGACACAGGTTGGAACCGCGCACCGAACGGGTTTCCGGGTGCGAACCCGGCGACAGCACATCGACAAACGCCTCGCCGCCATAACGCTGCTCGTAAAGAGTCTGCAGGTCGTCGTCCAAGGACCGCAGTCGAGCGTATAGTGTCGCGTGAATACCGCGAATCATGGGCGCAAGATGGGGGATAAACGTCAAACAGACGGCTTCTCCCGCCATACCCTCGAGTTCCTGCGCAATTTCGGGCGCGTGGCGATGGCCGGTTGCGCCATAAGCCTTGAAGCTCTCACCCATTTCCGCAAACAGGTTTGGCAACTTGGCCTGACGACCGGCACCACTCACCCCCGAAACCGCGTTGGCAATGAGGCTCTGCGGATACACCAATCCGGCTTCCAGTAACGGCATGAACCCCAACTGCACAGCCGTGGGATAACAGCCAGGACAGGCGATCAGGCGTGCCGACTTGATCTTTTCCCGATTGTGCTCGGGCAGGCCATACACTGCCTCGGCCACCAACTCAGGGCAGGCATGGGGCTGGCCGTACCAAGTTTCCCAGAGTCCGATGTCGCGAATACGAAAATCCGCAGACAAATCGATAATGCGCGCATCAGTTTTCGACAGCGCCGCCATCATGCTCTGGGCGACGCCATGGGGTGTAGCAAAGAACAACAGCTCACAGGCGGCCAACTGGTCTGTATCGGGCTCACTGAACTCCAGCTCACAGAAGCCGCGCAGGTTGGGGTACAAGCTATCAACCCGCTGGCCAGCTTCCGCACGGGACGTTATGACCGAGACCTCTACCTCGGGATGTACCAGCAAGATCCGCAGCAGCTCGACCCCGGTATAACCCGTACCCCCGACAATACCTACCGTGATCACTGCCAACCTCCAGCCAATTGCTTTACCATAGGAATTGTGATGAATGCGCCGAAGTCCGCTGTTTACATCGACGCGCGCATGCTAAACCAAAGCCACGGATAAATCACCTTAATGAGCGCGCCACCTGGCCAGAGCAGCAATAGAATCAGCCGCACACTAGCGCGTGGCATGCGCCATCTGCGGCAACAACTCGCCACCGGTCAAGCGCCTTTCGAACACGCAATTCTGGGATTGCTGTCGGGCTTGATTACAGGGCTTGTGATCCTGCTGTTCCGCAAGACATATGAAACGATTATCAGCCTTGCTGTAAATCAGAATAGCCCGGCAAACCCGGATCAGCTAGGCTTCGAAATTCTACCGAGCTGGCTTTACTTCGCGCTACCCGCTGCAGGGGGGCTGCTGATTGGTCTGGCACTATGGCGGATCAATAAACAATATTGCCATGTCGGTGTCGCGCACGTCGTGTTTTACGTCAATAATCGCGATGCGCGGCTGCCGTGGCAAAATGCGCTGGTGCAGTTTTTTGGCGGTATAGCCTGCCTCGTCAGCGGTCAATCCGTCGGGCGGGAAGGCCCTGCCGTGCATCTGGGCGTCGCCTCCAACAGCCTGTTGGGCCAGGCTCTTCACCTGCCCAACAACAGCCTGCGGGTGCTGGCCGGGTGCGGAACCGCCGCCGCCATCGCCGCATCTTTCAATACCCCGATCGCAGGCATAATCTTTGCAATGGAAGTGGTGCTTGCAGAATACACCATTACCGGATTCATCCCGGTGATACTAGCATCTGTCGCTGGCACGATTGTGGCGAGGCTGGCATATGGCAGCGAGCCGCTGCTTTCCGCGCAACAGGGCTTCAGCATGGATCTTGGCGAGTTGGGGCTGGTGATACTGCTGGCACTGCTGGTTTCCACTGCCAGCGCTTCGTTTGTAGCGATTCAACGTTACTGCCTGCGGTTTACTGATCGCCCCATTTGGCAACGGCTAGGTGTTGCCGGAGCGGTAACCGGGCTGCTGGCACTGGCCGCGCCGCAAATCATGGGGGTGGGTCACAGTACTCTGGTGAGCCTCATCGAGACGCCGCTGCCATTGCTTGTGCTGATTATCGTTATTGTGTGCAAGCTCATCGCCAGCGCATTCAGTATCGGCTTGGGCATGCCCGGCGGCATGATCGGACCCAACCTGTTTATCGGAGCATGTATTGGCACGCTTTTGGGCCAGTCGATGCAGTTGTTGGTACCAGGAGTGGTGGAATCGGTTACGCTTTACGCGCTGCTGGGAATGGCGGCAATGATGAGCGCGGCACTCAACGCGCCACTGGCTGCCTTGATGTCACTGATGGAGATGACGTATAACCCCCACATTATTTTTCCCGGCCTGCTTGTTATCACCGTGGCCAATATCTGCCACCGGGAGCTTTTTTCCCAGCCGTCTGCGGTGGGCGCGGTACTGCAGCACCAGGGAATTGATCTGCATCGAGACCCCGTGAGCCAGGCTCTGCAACGAATCGGGGTTTCAAGCCTGATGAATACCAATGTTGCGATGGGTCGGCCCGCAATGCCTGTCGCGGAGCTAAAACAGATACTGGCGCGCAAGCCTGACTGGCTTATCCTGGTGGAAAAGAACGTTCACTACCTCGCGGATAGCCTCCGCGTTGCACAATACCTCGAGGCACTGGAAGAGCCGACTCCGGAAAATATCAATCTACTGGAGGCTGGACTGGCAGCGAAGATAGCCACAATCAACACCCAGGCCAATGTCAACGAAGCCTGGCAAGTAATGCTGATGACCGGCAATGACGCCGTTTGTGTTCTCTCGAAACACCAGTTTATACTTAATTCCAACATCGGCATCATTACCCGCAAAGCCCTTGAAACCCATATTTACCGTCGCTACGGAGCCAAGACGTGATGCTGTGGTTAAAAGCATTTCATATCATCTTTATGGTCTGCTGGTTCGCCGGCGTCTTCTACTTGCCACGATTGTTTGTCTATCACGCCATGAGTCGTGAGCCGGCCGTGCATGCACAACTGGCGGTCATGGAGCACAAGCTATACCGTTTTGTTAGCATCTTCGCAGTGCTGACCATCGTGCTCGGCTTGGCGCTGATGCTCGGCAACATTAGCTATTACCTTAAAGCACCGTGGTTTCACGCCAAGCTGACGCTGGTGATACTGCTGGTCATTTATCATTTGGTTTGCGGCGCCACGGTCAAGAGGATGGCCGCCGGCAACGACACGCGATCACACGTCTTCTATCGCTGGTTCAATGAGTTGCCGGTCCTGTTCTTGTTCGGCATTGTCATCCTTGTCGTCGTCAAGCCATTCTAAACCCGGGGAGATCCAATGAGTCGCAGTGAAGAGCTGTTCAATCAAGCACAGCACTATATTCCCGGCGGGGTCAATTCGCCGGTTCGTGCCTTCAAGGCCGTGGGCGGAACACCCCTGTTCATCGAACGCGCCCGGGGCGCTCATATTTTTGACGCCGACGGTAAAGAATACATCGACTACGTGCTGTCGTGGGGGCCCATGATTCTGGGACACGCGCACCCCGAGGTACTCGAAGCGGTGAGCGACGCCGCCGCCCGTGGCTTGAGTTTCGGCGCCCCGACGGAGTCGGAAATCAGCCTTGCGCGCCTGCTGTGCGACATAATGCCGAACATGGATCTGGTGCGCATGGTGAACTCCGGCACCGAGGCAACAATGAGCGCCATTCGCCTTGCCCGCGGATACACCGGGCGCGACAAAATCATCAAGTTCGAAGGCTGTTACCATGGCCACTCCGACTCATTGCTGATCAAGGCGGGCTCTGGCGCGCTCACCCTCGGAGTACCGAGTTCGCCAGGGGTACCCGCCTGCCTGGCCGAGCACACCATTACCTTGCCCTATAACGATATCGCCGCGCTGCAACAGGCTTTCTCGAGTTGGGGAGAGCAGATCGCCTGTGTCATCGTCGAGCCTGTGGTGGGTAACATGAATTGCGTGCCGCCGGTGCCCGGCTTCCTGCAGGCGATCCGCAGCCAGTGTGACCAATACGGTGCCGTCTACATTATCGACGAAGTGATGACCGGATTTCGGCTCGGGCTCCAGGGCGCCCAGGGGTACTACGGGATCGAGGCAGATATCACCACCCTGGGCAAGGTGATTGGCGGCGGTATGCCGGTGGGAGCGTTTGGCGGCAAGCGACAGATAATGGAACACATCGCGCCACTGGGTCCGGTTTACCAGGCGGGAACACTGGCGGGCAACCCGGTCGCCATGCACGCCGGACTGAAAACCCTGGAACTGGTCAGCGCCCCCGGCTTCTACCAGCCAATATTCGAGCGTGTAGGGCAACTTCTCGATGGCTTACGGTCGCTGGCGCAATCGGCAGGCATTCCCTTCACCACCAATCATGTCGGCTCGATGTTTGGATTTTTCTTCAGTGATGAGGAAGTCATCACCAACTACCAGCAGGTGATGGCCTGTGACAACGCCCGCTTTAATCGCTTCTTTCACTCAATGCTCGATAGCGGCATCTATCTGGCGCCCGCATCCTACGAGGCAGGGTTTATGTCGGCAGCCCATACTCCGGCGTTGATTGACCAGACACTCGAGGCGGCCAAGGCCGCTTTTGCCAAACTGTAGGAGCCCTATCTCAACCGATCTACCGCCGGCCCTGCGGGCTTCGCTGCCCTCTGGGCAGCGCAAACGCTTGCAGAAATCGCGGGTCTTGCACGCTACACGGCGTTTCCAGCAGGCACCAGGGATGCCGCGTTGCGCGGAGGGGCATACCCCAGGCTACCGAACACGCCGCGAAGCCAATGCTCGATTCACGAGCACTTCGAATCCCCGCAATTCAGGCAGGTCAAGCACCCGTCCATCATAATACTGGCCTTGGTGTAGCACTTGTTGCAGAGTTGTGCTGTCTCGGGGAATTCGCTGCTGGCCAGCTTGGGTTTGCCTCCGGGCGGGTTCTGCTTGGCTTCATACTCCGCCCGTTTCTGGTCGAGTATTTGCTGGCGGTGATCGTCGAGGGCCTCTTCCTTGATCAGGCCAATCATCTTCATATGGGTTTCTATCGCATCGCCGATCTCAGCCACCAGCGACGGCATGAAACGACCGCCTTTCTTGAAATAGCCACCCTGGGGATCGAACACCGCCTTCATCTCTTCCACCAGGAAAGTGACATCACCACCCTTGCGGAACACCGCGGAAATAACCCGGGTCAGGGCAACCACCCATTGAAAGTGATCCATATTCTTGGAGTTGATAAAGACCTCGAAGGGGCGCCGCAACTCGTGGTCCGTGCCCTGATTCAGGATCATGTCGTTGATCGTAATATAAAGCGCATGCTCCGACCCGGGTGTCTTGATCTTGTAGGTTGAGCCATGCAACATCTCGGGTCGGTCGACCTTTTCGTGCATGTGGACAATATTATTGGCCTGCTCCTCGGCTGCAGCCCGTTGCTGTGCCGCTTGCTCTTCTTTATCGACTACCTTGTAGCCAACAATTTCCTTATCGATTTTAATCGCCATAGTTTCACCTTCTGGTATCTGCGCTCACCGGTGGAAATACTAGGCCACCGGCGATGTCATATCTGCCCCACTGGCTGAAGACCGGCTCAAAGCCGACCGTAATAGCCTTCCTTGAGTGCATCGAACAGGTTGGCGGCGGAGTGCATCTCGCCGTCGTACTCAACTTCCTCGTTACCCTTTAACTCCAGCTTGGTGCCGTCGCTGAGCTTGAATTGATAGAGGGTATTTTCCAGGTCCTTCTCCTTGACCAGCACACCCTGGAACGCCTCGGGATTAAAGCGGAAAGTCGTGCAGCCCTTGAGCCCCTGCTCATAGGCATACAGGTAGATATCCTTGAAATCATCGTAGTCGTATTCGGTGGGCACGTTGGCGGTTTTGGAGATGGAGGAGTCTATCCATTTTTGCGCCGCTGCTTGCACATCCACGTGCTGCCGGGGCGAAATATCATCGGCACTGATAAAGTAGTCCGGCAGTGCCTGGCCTGCCTCCTTTGCGTCGGGCATTGCATTGGGGTTGACCAACTCGCGGTAAGCCAGCAGTTCGTAGGAGTACACGTTCACTTTTTCCTTGCTCTTCTTACCCTCGCGAATCACATTGCGCGAGTAATGATGGGCAAAGCTCGGCTCGATGCCGTTGCTCGCGTTATTTGCCAGTGACAGTGAAATGGTGCCTGTGGGCGCTATTGAGCTGTGATGGGTAAAACGACAGCCATGTTGCGCCAACTCCTCTACCAGCGCAGGATCGGCCTCGGCCACTCGCTGCATGTAACGACTGTAACGGGCATGGAGAACCTTACCGGGCAAGCTGTCACCAACCCGAATACCGTCCCGTGCCATCTCCGGCCGTTGCCGCAGCATCGCTGCCGTCACCTCGAACTCTTCATCGAGGAGTGGAGCGGCGCCCTTTTCCCTGGCCAAATCCAGCCCGGTGCGCCAGCCGGTGATTGCCATCTCACGGCTCACCTGCTCCGTGAACTCCAGTGATTTCGAGCTACCGTACTTCATACCCATCAGGGTCATGGTCGTACCGAGCCCCAGAAAACCCATACCATGGCGGCGTTTGCGGGTGATTTCATCACGCTGTTGCTCCAGCGGTAACCCGTTAATTTCCACCACGTTGTCGAGCATACGGGTAAACACGGCCACTACCTCGCGAAACTCCTCCCAATCGAACCAGGCGTTTGCAGTGAAGGGCTCACGTACAAACCGCGTCAGGTTGACAGAACCCAGCAGGCAACTTCCATAGGGCGGGAGCGGTTGCTCACCGCAGGGATTGGTGGCGCGAATGTTCTCGCAAAACCAGTTGTTGTTGAGTTCGTTGACCTTGTCGATCAGGATGAAGCCCGGCTCAGCGTAATCATAAGTAGAGGCCATAATGACGTTCCAGAGCTTGCTGGCACGTATAACCCTGGAGACTTTACAGGCAATCAAACCCGCCTCATTTTTCAGGTAATTGCCGTTGTCCATGTGATCGCAGACCCGCCAAACCACCTGGGCCGGGTCGTGCATATCGACACCCTGGGCTTCTTCCTTGCTCATGGGATAGGCGAGTTGCCAGTCGGCGTCATCCTTCACTGCGCGCATGAACTCATCGGTAATAAGCAGCGACAGGTTGAACTGGCGCAACCGACCGTCCTCTCGCTTGGCTCGAATAAACTCGATGACGTCCGGGTGGCCAATATCGAAGGTGGCCATCTGGGCACCTCGCCGCCCGCCTGCGGACGATACGGTGAAACACATTTTGTCGTAAATATCCATGAACGACAGCGGACCGGAAGTGTAGGCGCCGGCCCCCGATACGTAAGCACCGCGGGGACGCAGGGTAGAGAACTCGTAACCGATGCCGCAGCCGGCCTTAAGGGTCAAACCAGCCTCAAGATTCTTGCCGAGGATACCCTCCATGGAGTCCGGGATAGTGCCCGACACGGTGCAATTAATGGTTGATGTGGCGGGCTTGTGCTCCTGGGCGCCGGCATTGGAGGTGATACGCCCGGCTGGAATGGCGCCATGGCGCAACGCCCACAGGAAGCGGCTGAACCACTCCTCTCGTTGCTCTGGCGTAGCCTCGACATCGGCCAGCGCACGCGCCACGCGCTGGTAGGTAGCATCGATGTCGGCATCGACCGCAACACCTTGCTTGTCTTTCAAGCGGTATTTCTTGTCCCAAATATCCAGCGACGCTTCCTGCAGCGGAATGTCACTGGTAGGTCCTGGTTTCTTCACCAAATCTAGATGTGCCATTAATAATCTGTCCTGTTAAGTCACAACCCTGTGATCGAATTAGTGTTTCGCCTGGCTTATTGCCAGACACGCTCTCGTCGTCGCGAATCGATAGCGCGACTGGCCCACCGGGGGCGCTTTAGTGGTTAAGCTGTTTCGGGACCGGCCTTATACCTTGCGGTAGCTCTTCTTGTCACATTTTTATCGATCGCATTCTTCTATCGGCACCGGCGGGAAAACCGCCAGCAACATCGTTGTCACTGGTTTTCAACACCGCCAACTCGCTGTCGACAAAAAAAGTGTAGCACAATATGTAGTAGCGAAAAGGCATTTTTTTAAAAAAAGGCACTATATGTAGTCCAGAAAACTATTGACAAGGGATAGCCCCATGGAATTCCGGGGCTACCGGGTTAGTGGCCACTTGCAAAAAAAACTGAGGCCAAACCTGCGACCGAATCGGTGAACTGGGGTGGCTAGGAGCCGATGCGGCGGGATTCGAATCGCGCCATTCCCGCGACCGCCAGGAACTCATCCAGCATCGCCAGACTCAAGCCCCAGATGCAGCGGCCCTGGAAATAATAACAAGGCAGTTGCAGCCTGGCGCCATCGTACTTCCAATCCATTTGCTGTCGATTCGCAGAGTCGGCGAGAAAGCCCAGCGGCACCCACAGGATGTCGGCCACCTCATGGTTCGCCCGCAATGCGGGCTCGCCGGCGACGGAAAACACATAGGGCGTTACCAGCATGGCGCTTCTACCTGAGCGGATATGGGTGGACATATCGGACAGACGCCCGATCAGTCGCCCGTGTACGCCCACATCCAGACCGATCTCCTCCTGGGTCTCGCGGGCGGCCGCCGCGTAACTGTGGGCGTCGCCGGGGTCCATACGCCCACCGGGAAAGCCCATATGCCCCGACCAGGGATCACCCTCGCGATGGGAGCGCTCGATCATCAATACTTCGGCTCCGTTCGCCGCTTGATCACGCAGCAACAAAGAAACAGCGGAGCGGCGACGCGACTGCCTCTCGGCAGAGCGAGCGGGCTTGAAACCAGAGAGTTGTTCAGCAATCGATTGCACGGAATTCATCAGCGGGATTGTAACCCAGGCCAGACCCCCAGGGTTATACTGTGTTTCATTTCAAAGACCTATCCCAAATGAGTAAACCGCTTATCAGTCTCACCGATATCCGCTGTAATCTCGATCGCGCCCACCGCTTCGAGGGGCTTAGCTGGCAACTGGGCCACGGCGAGCAGTGGGCGATCGTGGGGCGCAATGGCGCGGGTAAAACCGCGCTTTCCAACTTGCTTGGCAGCCGCCTTGCAATCGCCTCAGGGCAACTTCACTACGCACCGGGATTCGATCCCACTCGCGATATTGCCTATGTGGGCTTCGAGTTACAGAAACAGCTCTGTGACCGTGACCAACGCCTGGACATCAGCGAGTTCAGCGCTGCCGCATTCGACCCCGGCACCACCGCCAGGCAGGCCATCTTGCAGGGCCGTCCAGCCCCGGACGACATGGAACAGCAGTGCCGACGCTACCGACTGGAAGCCTTGCTGGAAACAGGCATTCGCTACCTCTCATCGGGCGAGATGCGCAAGGTACTATTGATGAGGGGTTTACTGCAGCAACCACAACTACTGATCCTGGATGATCCGCTGGAAGGTCTCGACCGGGTTGCAAGACCCGAACTCGCCCGCATGCTGCAGGACGCCATCGACGCGGGGCAGCAGGTGTTACTGTTGACCCGGCACAAGCGGCACCTGCCGCGGGCAATCACTCACATCCTGCTGCTGGAAAATCTGCATGCGGTCGCCAGTGGCCCTCGACCCTGGGTTATCGCAACCCGTGAATGGTCCGACCTGTTTCCACCGCTACCCGCACTCCCGGACGCCCTACCGCCCCCCGCCGTCGGCTATGCCGTATATCAGCCCCACCGGGGGCTGGATCCCATTGCGGGCCACCATTTGACGGCAACCTACCAGGGGAAAACCGTATTGCGGGGAGTAGACCTGGTACTCAGGCAAGGCGAGCACCTGGCCATCAGAGGGCCCAATGGATGCGGCAAATCAACGTTACTCAACCTGATTTGCGGCGAAAACCACAAAGCGTACGGCCAGCAACTGAAATTGTACGGTCGCCTGCGCGGCAGCGGTGAAACCCTGTGGCAGGTAAAAGCCCTCTTTGGGGTGGTATCGAACCAGGTTCAGGCCAAGTACGTGGGCGGCTGGAATGCGCTGGAGGTTGTGATCAGCGGCTTTTACCACTCTGTTGGCCTGTACCGGGATGCCGGCGCCAGCGAAGGCAAGACTGCACTGGCCTGGCTACATGCCCTGCATCTGGATGACCTCGCCAACCAACCTTTCGCCACCCTGTCCTACGGCCAGCAACGCCTGGTTTTGGTGGCCAGGGCAATGGTCACTCGCCCGCCCATTCTGGTGCTCGACGAGCCCTGTACCGGGCTTGACGATTACAACAGAGACTGCGTGTTGCAATTGCTGGATTTCATTGCTGCCAATAGCACCACCCAGATCCTGTACGTGAGCCACCTTGCCGATGAGACCCCCTCATGCATCAATCGCGTGCTGGAGTTTCGCCCCCATCGTGATGGGCTGTATCGCCTGGCCGATATCGATAGCAGCGAAAGCGAATTCGGCTCGGCACCCGGGTAAGCGGCAGCGGGGAGAGCTTGCTGCCCTACCAGTCCGCGCCGCCATCGCTCGCCGCCAATTCACACTGGGCGATCAAGCGATCAATCGCATCCTTATAGTAATTGCCGGTGTCCAGTGCGTTGGCCTTGCGAGCCAATTGGCTGGCGCTCGCGACTTCGCCCTTGTCGAACTGGAGAACGCCCAGCACATAGTAAACACGGGGACTGCGTGGATCGATCCGCAACGCGCGCTCCGCCAGGCTGATTGCGCCTTCGATATCACCCTCGTCCCGGCGCTGCATGGCCTCTGCCAACAGTTGTTCCACTGCGCTGGTGGTGGGGGCCGGCGTAATCACCGATGGGGTCACTACCTCGGGGGCCGGCAGGCCGGCGTCCGGCGCAGGAGTCACGGTGGCCGACGGTGCGGGCTCGGTTACCGCCGGAGCCGCGGGTTGGCCCGGTTGGCTATCGCCCTCCCAGTCAACCGGCAAGCCGGCACATGCGGTCAGCAACAACGCCCCGCCAATAGTCAGGAGATGCCGGTAAGTCATGGATCAATCCTCATCTTTGATTAGTCATGCCGGGATGGCCGCATATGGTAGCGCATTTTGTTTGATCAGCGCAGCAGCTAATTGCCGAACAGCCGCCGTAACCAGCCCGGCTTTTCGGTCTCCTGCTCAGCCCCCGGCACCCGGGGGAGATCGGGCTGTAATTGGCGGCCGCACTCGGTAGACTGCGTTGGGCCGGAGCCGACAATAAAAGGCAGCGACAGGGCCTGGTCACAGCTTTCCGCGCTCAGCAGCCCCGAAGGCTCATCAACCCAGAGGTATTCGACATCAGCGGGTGGCTGGCGTTGCAATGGCTGATGGGAGTATCGCTTGAATATGTCGCCCCATACCCGCAACGCGCCGCTGCTGCCAGTGATCGGGGTACTACTGTTATCATCGTTGCCGAGCCAACTCACCCCCAGTAAATCGCCACTGTAGCCTGCAAACCAACTATCACGCTGGCCATCCGAGGTGCCGGTTTTTACCGCTACGGAAAACCCGGGTGGCAGGTAACGCCGCAGGCCCTTGCCCGTCCCCCACAATGCTGTTTGCTCCATCGCTGTCTGCAACAAAAACAGCGCGCTGCCGTCCACCCGCTGCTCAACTTCGATATCGTATCGGCTCAGGCGCTCCCCCGCACCACTGGTTACCGCACGAATCGCTTGTAGCGGTGTATAAAAGCCATCGCTGGCGATGGTCTGGTAGTACTGGGCGACCTCCAGCACGCTAAGCCCACCGGCACCGAGCAGCAATGAGGGGACTTCGGGTAGCTCGCGCTCCACCCCGAGCCTGCCCAGCGTATCGATAACCGCTTCCACGCCGAGATCCATCCCCAGGCGCGTTGTCGCCTGGTTATACGACCGGGCCAGGGAGACATATAACGGCACCTCACCGTGGCTTTTCTTATCGAAGTTTTGTGGCGACCAGTTGCTGCCATTGGGCAGTTTCACCGTGATAGGCTGATCCACCAGGGGGGTCGCCAGGGTGTAGCGCCCCGACGCGAGAGCGGTGAGATACACCGCTGGCTTGACCAGCGACCCGATCGGTCGCTGGGCATCCAGTGCCCGGTTAAACCCCGCAAAGCGGCCATCGCGACCGCCCACGACGGCCAGTACTGCCCCTGTCTCGGGCTGTCCCAGAACCACTGCCCCTTGCAAATCGTCCAGGCCCTGGCGCCCGCCCTGCAACTCCTTTATCACCCGCGCCAGTGATTCCTCGGCTCCCTGCTGGATAATCGGGTCTAGGTTGGTAAAAATCATCAGGCCTTCCGAGGTCAAATCCTCCTGGCGGTAATCCTTTTGCAGTTGCCGACGCACCAGATCCAGGTAGGCGGGATAGCGACGGCGGTTGCCGGCATAGCGCTTTCCGACACCCAGGGGTTCCAACTGCGCCAGGCGCGCCTCCTCCGGGTCGACAAAGCCCTGTGCCTCCAGCGTCGCCAGCACCAGGTTGCGACGATCGATCGCCCGTTGCGGATGCCGCCAGGGATCGTAATAACTGGGACCACGCACCAGGGCTACCAGGGTTGCCAACTGGGGCAACTGCAGGTCTTTCAACGGTTGATTGAAGTAGTATTGGCTGGCGAGACCAAAGCCGTGAATCGCGCGGGGGCCGTCCTGGCCTAGAAATATCTCGTTGATGTAGCCCTCGAGTATCTCGTCCTTGCTGTAATGAAAATCGAGGGATATCGCCATCACCGCTTCCACCAGCTTGCGGCCAAGACTTCGCTCCGGCGTCAGGTAGAAGTTTTTCACCAATTGCTGGGTCAGGGTACTGCCGCCTTGCTGGTATTCACCGGCGCGCAGGTTTACCCAGGCCGCTCGCAGAATGGCGAGCGGAGCCACACCGAAGTGGTGGTAATAATTTCGATCTTCCATCGCCACCAGCATATCAACCAGCGCCTGGGGAACATCGTCCCGCTGCACCAGGATACGATCCTCATTGTGCGCCGGATAGATACTGCCGATTTGCAGGGGTTCCAGCCGCAACAGGGCGCTGCCCGAGCGTGACTCAAAAGCCGCGAGTTGCTCACCGCTGAACCGCAAACGCGCCGCATCGGCCTGCTCTTCCCCATCCCAAAAGTGAAAGCCACGGGTGTAGATACGGTAATTGCCGCCACTGACCGAATACTCTCCGGCCTTGCTGGCCCTGGGCACCGAGCGATAGCCCAACTGCTCAAGCTCAGCGCTTAACTCCCCCGCGCTCAGCGGCTTGCCCTGGTAGAGTTCCAGGGGCCGCGCATAAACCCGGGCCGGCACCGCCCACTTGCGCTCAGCAAAGGTGTAGCGCACCCGGGCATCGAGATACACCACACCACAAAGCAGCAACAGGCCCGATACCACCGCCAATTTCAGCAGCAGGCTCCGCCACCTGATCCCGCGTTTTTTAGCCGACGGGCGACGGGGCGCCCGTTTCGATTTCCTGACAGCCATGCAGTTGCCGCACCCGAATTAAACCGCGCAGTATAACCAACTTTTGCCATTTTCCTCAGTGGTGCTTTTAATCGGCGCTGCAATCAGGATAATGGCGTCACCCCTAACAAAGAAGCACGACACTATGAGCAAGCAGTACCATATTTATGGCCTGGGCGCTGCCCTGGTCGATACCGAAATCGAGGTTAGCGACCAGTTCCTGCAACAAGCTGGCATCGATAAGGGCCATATGACCCTGGTGGATGAGGATCGACAGCACCAGCTGCTGGAGATGTTGGAGGGCCACCTGGTAGGCAGTAAACGCGCCAGTGGCGGATCGGCTGCCAACAGCGTCATCGCCGCAAGCTATTTCGGTGCCAGGGCTTATTACTCCTGCAAGGTGGCCGATGACGATAACGGTCACTTTTACCTGCACGACCTTGCCGCTGCAGGTGTCGCCTCCAACCCCCACGGCAGCAAGGACAGCGGCATCACCGGCAAGTGCCTGGTGATGATTACGCCCGATGCCGAACGCACAATGAACACGTTTCTCGGCGTTAGCGGGAGCCTGTCCCAACGCGAGCTCGACGAGACCGCCCTGCTGGATTCTGAATACCTGTACATTGAAGGCTATCTGGTCACTTCCGATTCGGCCCGCGAAGCCGCCATCAGGGCGCGCAATCTGGCGCAGAAAAATGGAGTGAAAACCGCTATCAGCCTTTCCGACCCCGGCATGGTCGAATTTTTTGAACAGGGGCTGAGGGAGATGATTGGCGACCGAGTCGACATGCTGTTCTGCAATCGCGACGAAGCCCTGCAATGGACCGGGGCCGAAACCGTGCAAGAGGCTGCAGAGCACCTCAAGCGGGATGCAAACACTTTTGCGATCACCCTGGGAGGCGATGGTGCGCTGGTCTTTGATGGCCAACAACTGTTACCGATAGCGCCTTACCCGGTCAAGGCGATCGACACTAACGGCGCCGGCGATATGTTCGCCGGAGCGTTTTTATATGCCATTACCCATGGCCACGATTTCGCCGCTGCGGGTCGACTGGCCTGCCGCAGTGCCGCTGAACTGGTCTGCCAGTATGGGCCGCGGCTGCCGGCAAGCAGCCATGCCCGGCTGCTTGCTGAAGTTCTGCCCGTCCAGAGCAGGCAGAGCGCCGGTTAAAAGAGCGCTATCTGTCCGTCGGCAATGGCGCTGAAGCGGGTTCCAAGGAAACCCAGTATCGCATCGGCGACGGGGGCTAACTGGCGGTCCTTGTAGTGCTCGTAATCCAAGGTGTTGGCGACAAAACCCAGCACCTCGGGCCCCGCCGTTGTCACGACATATTCCACCGCCCTTCCCCGCCGGAACAAGTCCTCGCGGGCACCTCCCGCCAGCGCCTTGCGAGCGGCCTGCACATGGGGCGGCACGTTCTTGGTGTAGGCCTCCAGTGGCTGGCGCAGGCGTTTGCGATAGGTCAGTTCGTGGTCGAGGCTTCCGGCGAGTAATGCGCCAACCGTCGACCGCACGAACTCCTCGGCAGGCTCCCGGGCAAAAACCCTGCGGTAGAGCTGACGCTGGAAGCGCCGTGCCAGTGGCGTCCAGTCGCTGCGCACCGATTCCAGACCCTTGAATATCAGGTCAAATGCTGCCGGGTCGTTGCCCTGCGCCACCCGAACCGTCCCCGCATAACGCTTTTTGCTACCGTGCTGTGTGCCCCGTGTGGTCGGCATCAAAAACTGCAGGAAATGCGTTTCAAACTGCACCTCCAGCAAACTTTCCAGCCCCGATTCCCGCCGCAGCCGGTACTTCCACCAACTGTTGATGTCCGCCGCCAGTCGACTACCGAGCTCACGGGCACCTTGCTCAGCAATGGGCTGCTGCAACCAAACGAATAGCGAGTCGGTATCGCCGTAAATCACCCGATAACCGCGTTGCTCGATATACTCCTTGCTCTGGCGAATAATCTGGTGACCGCGCAAGGTTATCGAGGATGCCAGGCGATGATCGAAAAACCGGCAACCGGGGGAACCCAGCACACCGTAACAGGAATTCATCAGGATCTTGATAGCCTGCCCAAGTGCGACATTGCCCTCGTTGCGGGCGACATCCCGAGCCCGCCACAACTGGGCTAACAGTCCCGGCAGCACGTGTCCACTGCGGGAAAAGCTTGCGCCCTTGAATCCCGCAACGGTCGCAGCCGGGTCGGCGTCACTGCTGGCCAGCGCCATACCCAAAGGGTCAATGAAGAAAGTGCGAATTATGCTCGGGTAAAGGCTCTTGAAGTCAAACACCAGTACGTTGTCGTAGATGCCCGGCTCAGAGTCAAGCACATAGCCGCCCGGTGAGTGCTGTGCCTGCGCCGGGTCGCTACGCGGGGGCGGTGCCACATAGCCCCGACGGTGCAGTAGTGGCAAGTACCGAAAATCAAACGCCGCTACCGACCCGCCGGTGCGACCCAGCGTGAGGCCGGTTAACTGGCTGCGGGCGAGGCAAAAGGGGATCAGCCCACGCTCGACAAAAATATCCCACACGAGGCGGCAGTCTTCCAGGTTGTAGGCGGCCAGTGCAGCCTTGTCGTTGTGAAAGAGCTGTTCGATGTCCCGCCCCCGATCGGCTCCCTGCAGTAGCTTGCCGCGCCCCAGTAACTGCTCCGACACCGATTGCAGAGAATAGCTGTCGAAGCGGTATTGGGCGGCTTTGATCACTTCTATGCCATCCAGCACAACCCGGCCGGGCACCGCACAGTGTCGACGCTCTGCGGCTTCCTCCTGGCCGCGCCAGCGCAGGCACTGGCCAGCACGCCCCAGTGAAAGGCGAATCCCGTAGCGATCACAGACCCGTTGCAGGTACCAAAGGTCGAAGCCCACCACGTTCCAGCCGATGATGACATCCGGGTCACACTGGTCCATCCAGATCAAAAACCGGTGCACCAGTTGGTATTCATCGGGACAGAAACAGACTGCGGGAGTATCCGCGCCGTTGCCTACCATAAAAACCCGTTGCTGTTCTGCGGTCACCACCCCGATCGAGAACAACGCCAGCCGACCGACAGCGGTTTCGATATCCAGTGATACTACCGTTAATTCCGGTTGCCACTCGCGCGGGCGAATCAGGGGATTACGAAAATGCAGGGCTTTGCCGCGACGCTGGTATGGCCCGAAGATCTCAAGTCCGCCCGTCACGAAGCGCTCCATCAGAAAGCGATCATCCGGCCGCAGATCCCCTTCGTGCACTGCAACACCCAACTGTTCCAGGCGCTGTCGTGATGCCCGCAATGCGCGCTGACTGGGGAAGTAGCAGGCTACTACCGCGTCACCGCTAAATGTCCTGAGGGTCAGCTCGCGAGTCTCGCAGCGTTGCTCGTCGAAGACAGGTCTTGCCCGGTCGTAATCGGTGAGGGCAATAAAAAATACCGCCTGTGCCGCGTCGAAGACCAATAGGGCTGGACCTTCAGTGGTGGCCGCCCAGAATTCCAGCTCGATCCCCTGAGGCCGATCCTGCCAGTGGCGGGACAATAAAAAGCCGGGCATCGCGCCCGGCCTTTCTGCATCGCCCGCCACTGTTGCCGAAGCTCCAACCCTCAGCGAGCCATTACCATCATCTTCTGAGACCACCCGCTCCACTAGCCCCGGGACAGCAATCCCTGGAGGTCTATCAAGCCGGCATTGGCTCGGGAAATATACGATGCCATGGCCAGGGAATGATTCGCCACCAGCCCAAAACCGGTACCATTGAGAATAATTGGCGAAAACACCGGTTCCTGGCTTTGCTCGAGTTCCCGCACGATTTGCTGCAAGCTGACCAGCGCATTTTTCTTCTGCAATACCTCGGCAAAATCGACCTCCATCGCCCGCAGGTAATGGATCAGCGCCCAGGTCGCGCCCCGGGCCTCATAGAATACATTGTCAATTTCCAACCAGGGTGTTTTGACCTGTAATTCAGAATCCCTTGCCGTCGAATGGCGGGCCTCCGCGTCGCCGGCAAGGTCGGTATTGAGGCGAGACTGACCGACGCTGGCGCTGAGACGCTGGGACAACGAGCCCATTCGGGTCGATACCACCTCCAGCCATATTCGCAGGTTGTCGGCGCGGGAATAGAATTGCGCATCAGGATTGGTTGGATCGATCAGCCGTGAGAGATAGGATTCGAGCTTTTCTACACCCTCCCGGTACATGCTTTCCGATGACGGCAGCATCCAGCTGTCAGCGGTGAAACTGAAGCGTGGATCAGCAAGCGCCAGGTCGGGATCTTCGGTGGATTGCGACTGGGAACGGCTGAAACTGTCCCTCAGGGTGCGCACCAGGTCACGCTGCTGGGTGAGAACGCCGTACTCCCAACTGGGAATGTTATCCAACAGCACACCGGGGGGCATGATGTCATTGCTGAGATAACCACCGGGCTTATCGAGCAGCACCCGGGCAACCTTGATCGCCGTAGCGGTGGTGACAGCCCCGACTATCGGCCGTTGGGCCAGGGTAGGCAGCATCGCCTGCGCGTTTTCCTCCACCGAGAACATGTCGGGCTCACGGCTCCAGTACCAGCCCACAACCAGGCAAATCAGTGCGTAGATTCCCAAAGCGAGCAGCAGGGACTTGACGATGGTTGAACCCGAACCGCCTCCAACTCCTTGACCAAAGCCCTTAATCCTGCCCCATAGAGACTCCGATGACATGCGTTTCTCCCTGCTGTACTGTGGTTTTCTGGCTTTGCCAGCTATTCAATTCGACCAGCTATTCGTTGAGAACGCTGATCACGGGCAATTCGATGGCCTTGCAACCGCCGTTCGCGGCACATAACTCGAGCACTACTTTATCACCCTCCTGCAAAACTTGCTGCAACCCGATCAGCATTAGATGCAGGCCGCCGGGCTCGAGGTGTAATTCGCCACCCGCCGGCACTACCAATTCCGGCACCTGGCGCATTCGCATCATGCCATCGACGTGGCTGTGTTGATGGAATTCAATTTTCTCTGCAACCATCGAGCTTCCCGAGGTCAACACCAGGTCCTCAGTGCCCGAGTTCGTCAGCGTCATAAAAGCCGCGGTGACTTTCTGGCCCGGCGGCAGCCCGCGCACATACCCCTCCTCCGCCCGCAGTTCGGCCCACGCCAAGATCGGCACGAACAACAGGCTTGCCACCAACGCCACATAATTGCTCCTGATCGCGTGGGCTCCAAACATCTGACCCTCCTCCTTTCGATTGTTGGCCGGCATGCCATTGTGTCCGCCCCGACCTTTACCCGTGGTCACACCGATAAACCCCACTTCGACGCGGGGACTTCCCTATACTATTCCCATCAACCGGCAATTGTATTAGGTTACACGGCCAAACACAGCCCCGAGTGAATGAATCCGCGGACAACCTGTCCAAAGGTCCATTGACTCCTGAAGCGGAGCCCCATGCGATACTTTTTCTTCAGCTTCCTCCTGTTGGCAACGCTGGCCTTTGGCCAGGGAATATCCGAACCATTCGGGACCACACCGGGTAGCGGCTTGCCCGGCCAGGAGCGACCAACCTTCCTGCCGGTTGAGCAGGCGTACCAGGTCGATATCGATTACAGCCCGGGACAACTCAAACTGCGGTGGCGGATCACTGATGGCTACTTTCTCTATCGCCACGGATTCAAGGCCGCCATCAACGGCAATGACGTCAGCGCCAGCGCAAGGCTGCCAAACGGCATCGCCAAAACCGATGAATTGTTCGGTGAGGTGGAAATCTATTACCGCGACATGGTGGTCGATCTGCCCTTCGCGGGCGAACCACCACTGGTGCTCGATGTGCAGTCCCAGGGTTGCTCTGACGAGGGGCTCTGCTATCCACCCTACAAACAGCGCTTCGAGCTCGATGGAGCCGACGGCTCATTTCGAGAGATCGACCTCGACGCCAAAGCCGCAGCTCCCAAGGCGACCGCCATCAACGCCATTCCAGGAGTCGACGACAAGACGCTGATCACCCTGCCGCTGGCGGCACTATTCGCTTTTCTTGGGGGGGTTATTCTCAACCTGATGCCCTGCGTCCTGCCGGTGTTGTCGCTAAAGGCGCTTGGCCTGGCTACTTCCCACCAGAGTTATATCCAACGTGTCGCCCACGGCTGGTGGTACACGGCCGGTATCGTGCTCAGCTTCTGCGCCATCGCAGCGATGCTGCTCGGCTTGAAAGCCGCCGGCAGCGCTGTTGGCTGGGGGTTCCAGTTGCAAAGTAGCTGGTTTGTCGGCGTCCTGGTCTACCTGTTTTTCCTGATGGCCTTTCTCCTGGCGGGCGCCGCCGACTTCAGTGGCCAGTGGATGGGATTTGGCCAGGCGCTGGCGAGCGGGGGCGGCTATCGCGGATCATTTTTCACCGGCGCCCTGGCGGTGCTGGTCGCCAGCCCCTGCACCGCGCCCTTCATGGGAACCGCCATGGGCTTTGCCCTCACCCAGGGCAACCTGGTCGCCCTGATGGTTTTTGTTTGCCTTGGGCTGGGCATGGCCTCACCCTTTCTGCTGCTGAGCTACCTGCCCCGGCTCGGCCGATGGCTGCCCAAACCCGGTGCCTGGATGGAACGCTTCCGGGAATTTCTCGCCTTCCCCCTCATTGCCACCGCGATTTGGTTGCTGTGGGTCATCGGGCGCCAGAATGGGGTAGATGCGGTGGCGCTGGTATTGTGCGGCTGCCTGCTGATTGCGGTGGCGCTGTGGCTAAACGGCGGACAGCCGGCGGTAAAACTGGCCCGCCTGGGCTTGTTTGGCGGAGCACTGCTGCTGTTGAGCAACCCCCTGTTGCGCAATACCAGCAACGCTGAGAAGGGCTTTGAAAGCTTTAGTGAGGCACGGGTAGAGCAGTTGAGGGCCGAGGGTGTACCGGTTTTCGTCAACTTTACCGCAGACTGGTGCATCACCTGTCTCGCCAACGAAAAATGGGTGTTGAGTACGGACGCAGTGACCGAGGCCTTCAATCAACACAAGATCGCGTACCTCAAGGCGGACTGGACCAACTATGACCCGGCAATTTCGGCCACGCTGGAGCGGTGGGGTCGCTCCGGCATTCCCCTCTACCTTTATTACCCTGCAGATCGAAGCCTCCCGGCCCAGATGCTGCCGCAGATACTGTCTGTGGACCTGGTGTTGAGCGTAATCGCCCCTACGGATGCTGGCCAACCCCGCTAAAGAAGGCCTCCGGGGAAATCACCCGCTAAAACTTGCAGCAAACGCGCCGGAACTTTACCGCCATCTCCCACGAATCAACAAAAAGTTGGACTCATCTCATCTTTTCATGCACAATTCGGGCCCACATATTCAGTATCCGTCGCGGGCGACACCGCATTACCGTGTGGTTGCGCCCAAACGATAAAGTACATCAACTTTAATCATCCAAACTGCGAGCTCAAGGCAAGATGGCCACTTTTCTGGTGCTGCACGGCCCCAACCTGAATCTGCTGGGTAGCCGCGAACCCGGTGTCTATGGCAGCCAAACGCTGGAGTCCATCAACCGGCAGCTGAGCGAAGAAGCACATGCCAGTGGCCATCACCTGCTACATCTGCAGAGCAACGCCGAATACGAATTGATCGAGCGCATCCACGATGCCAGCCGTGAGGGAGTCAATTTCATTATTTTCAATCCCGCCGCTTTTACTCACACCAGCATTGCCCTCAGGGATGCCCTGGCGGCGGTGCAGATACCGTTTATTGAGGTGCACCTGTCCAATGTGCATGCTCGGGAAGGGTTTCGCCGGCAGTCCTATTTCTCGGAACTGGCAGTTGGGGTCATCTGCGGCCTTGGCGGCCTTGGCTATGAACTGGCGCTGCAAGGAGCGATGCACTTTGTCAGCCGCGATCAACAATAAAGGTATTACACGGGGAGAACCTGATCACCATGGATATTCGAAAGGTCAAGAAGCTCATCGAGTTGCTGGAAGAATCCGATATCGATGAACTCGAGATAAAGGAGGGAGAGGAGTCCGTCCGCATAAGTCGCCATGCCAATAAAGGCCAGCCGGTCTATGCAGCTCCGGGGTATGCGCCGGCTGCAGCCGCCGCGCCGGCAGTCACGGCGAGCACCACAGCGGCACCTGAGCCGGAGGTCGAAAAACTCACGGGCCATGTGGTGACCTCGCCCATGGTGGGAACCTTCTATCGTTCGCCATCACCAGGCTCACCGGTGTTCGTCGACGTAGGCCAGAACGTCAAGATCGGCGACGTCGTATGCATCGTCGAGGCGATGAAAATGATGAACCAGATAGAAGCCGATAAAGCTGGAACCGTGGAGGCCATTCTGGTGGAGGATGGAGAGCCCGTAGAATTTGACCAGCCACTGATAACGATCGTCTAAGCGGCTGGTTCGTACAGGCCACCCGGATTTACAAGAGGCTCTCATGCTGGATAAAGTTGTTATTGCCAATCGCGGCGAGATCGCGCTTCGAATTCTTCGCGCATGCAAGGAATTGGGCATTCGCACAGTGGCGGTCCACTCCACGGTCGACAAAGACCTCATGCATGTGCGCCTGGCGGATGAGTCGGTTTGTATCGGCCCGCCCCCCTCCGTGTCCAGCTATCTCAACTCCCCCGCCATCATCAGTGCCGCGGAGGTGACGGACGCGGTGGCGATTCACCCCGGTTACGGCTTCCTGTCCGAAAACGCCGACTTTGCTGAGCAGTTGGAGAAAAGTGGCTTCCTGTTCGTTGGCCCCAGCGCCGACGTCATCCGCCTTATGGGAGACAAGGTGTCAGCCATCGAGGCCATGCGCAAGGCGGGTGTACCCACCGTGCCCGGCTCTGATGGTGCACTGGGGCAGGATGGGGACGAAATTATCGCAACCGCCAAGCGCATCGGCTATCCGGTCATCATCAAGGCGGCAGCGGGCGGCGGTGGCCGGGGGATGCGCACCGTCAAAGGCGAGGCGGCACTGTTGAACGCGGTTTATGTCACCCGCACCGAAGCCAAGGCAGCCTTTGGCGACGATACGGTCTACATGGAAAAGTTCCTCGAGAATCCGCGCCATGTGGAGATCCAGGTACTGGCCGATGGCCAAGGTAACGCAATCCACCTGGGAGACCGCGACTGCTCGCTACAACGCCGCCACCAGAAAGTCATCGAAGAGGCACCCGCCCCCGGCATTCCCGAGGACGTACGGCGAGATGTGGCCCAATCCTGCGTGGATGCCTGCATCAAGATCGGCTACCGCGGTGCAGGCACTTTTGAGTTTCTCTACGAGAACAATTGCTTCTACTTCATCGAGATGAACACCCGGGTTCAGGTAGAGCACCCGGTAACCGAAATGATCACCGGTGTCGATATCGTGAAATGGCAGTTGCGAATTGCTGGCGGCGAGCGCTTGTCGTTGACTCAGGACGACATCGTCATGCGCGGCCACGCCATGGAATGTCGACTGAATGCCGAAGACCCCAAGACTTTTCTCCCCTACCCCGGCACCATCAAGCGCTTTCATCCTCCGGGCGGCAACGGCATTCGGGTAGATTCCCACGTCTACAGCGGATACACCGTACCTCCCTATTATGACTCGCTGATCGGCAAGATCATCAGTTATGGGGCCAACCGGGATGAATGTATGGGCCGCATGCGCAACGCCCTCGATGAACTTCTGGTGGAGGGCATCCGCACCAACCAGCCGCTGCACCAGGATTTGCTGCGCGACGCTGCGTTCTCCCGGGGCTGCGTCAATATTCACTACCTCGAAAAGAAACTCGGCCTCTAGCGGCTAGTGGGTACCAGCCGATGCCCTGGATAATGCTTCACATTGAAACCGACGAGCACCACTGCGACGGGATCGAAGACGCACTGCTGGAGAGCGGCGCCGCCACCGTGTCGCTGCAGGACAGCGCCAACCAGCCTTTGTTCGACGAGCCTGGGGAGTCGACCCGCTTGTGGCGCCAGGTAAGGATCAGCGGTATGTTTGACGCCACCACCGACATCGACGCCCTGGCAAAGCGCCTTGCCCGCCGCACCGAGTTGGGCATCGGACATCACTATCAGGAGATTCTTGAGGACAAGGACTGGGTCCGGGCCTGGATGGACAGCTACCAGCCCATGGCCATGGGCCATCGGCTATGGGTCTGCCCCAGTTGGTTGGCACCCCCCGACCCCGATGCGGTCAACCTCATCCTCGATCCGGGCATGGCATTTGGCACCGGCACTCACCCCACCACGGCCATGTGCCTGCACTGGCTGGATAGCGCAGAGCTGCGTGGTAAACACGTTTTCGATTTCGGCTGCGGGTCCGGCATTCTTGCTATTGCCGCCCTGTTACTGGGAGCAGACTCAGTTGTCGCCACCGATATCGATAGCCAGGCGATTACCGCAACCCGGGACAACGCCCGCCGCAACGGCATTCCTGACCAGCAGCTCCAGCTTTGCCATCCCGATGCATTGCGCGGTGCTGAGCCCGCCGACCTGCTAATGGCGAATATTCTGGCGGGACCCCTGGCGCAACTGGCGCCACGGATCAGCACCCTGGTCAAACCGGGGGGCATTCTGGTCCTGTCTGGCATTCTCGAGCCGCAGGCCCAACAGCTTATGGCGGCCTATCCCGGGTTTGAGTTTGGCCAAACCCAACATCAGGAAGGCTGGGTAATGCTGCAGGCACACCGGCGTGCGAGCTGAATACCCGGGAGAATGACCGGAAGCCGCGACTGGCTTGGCAAAAGCAAGCCATCGCAATGAAATATTTCGCCGAGAGGCTAGACTTGAAACAACCGCAAACCACTCTTGCATAGGCAAAAGTACGCCCCAAGACGCCGACAGCGAAAACCCGTATGCCCAACCAGACCGCTTCGACCATCGACACCTCCACTGGCACTGCAAGCCAGTTTACCGAGTGCCCCAATTGTGAAACGGTTTTTCGAGTTGCCGCTCGACAGCTGGAGCTCGCGGCTGGCCGGGTCCGCTGTGGCTCCTGTCTCCATGTCTTCGTTGCTGCACAACACTGGGTAGATACGGAACCAAGCGGTGGGCAGACCCTGAATCAGTCACCCGTCGTCGCCGTAACGGCGCGGCCAGTCGACAGCAATGACCAGCCAGCGCGCCCCGGGCAGACCGACTGCGCCATGCCGGTATCCGCCCTTAAAAATCGTGCAACAATTGAGTTCAGCGATGCCTTCATGGCCCTTGATAGCCTCGACTCGTCGACCTTCCCCCTGGTGGAATCAAGCGACGACGACGCTGACCCGGAGGGCGAAGAGGACTGGGCATTGCAGATGCTGGAGGCTGAAGCGGCGTCCGAAGCCTCACCCGGCAAGCGCGCCCTGCAGGCGATTCAGGAGAATCCGGGGCGCTCGACGCTCGGGCACAAGCCGGTTGGTGCCACCCAAGCCCGGGACCGTGGAAATGATCCGTACGATCCGCTGGAGTTAGAGACCACTGAATCGTGGATGCAAGAGCTGCTGGGCCCCGGGCAGCCAGAGGAGCCTGCATTCGAGGCGCCAATCCAGGCCCCTGCACCCCCGGTCTCTTCAGGGTCGGAATCCGACAAGGAGTATGTGCCCGAGATTTTCCGCAAGAACAGCGCGCTACTTGAGAGCATAGAAGCAGAACCCGTGGAAATGCACTGGCGCCGCTATATCAACCCCTGGGTACGCCATGGCCTGACCCTGGTGGGTATCACCACCGCTGCCTTTGCGCTGTTGGCTCAGTACGTATGGTTCAATGCCCAGGATCTGGGCGCCAACCCGAAGTATCGCCCGTTGATTGCCCATTTCTGCCAGTTGAGCGGTTGCCCACTGCCCGCCAGAATCGACATATCCCGTATCAAGAACAGTAATCTAGTGGTGCTGAAACACCCAAGGGTCGAGGGCGCCCTGCTGCTCGACACCATCATCACCAACCATGCCGGCTTTGAACAACCTTTCCCGGTGATCTATGTGCGCTTCAGCAACTTACAGGACCAAACAGTCGCCGCCCGGGCATTCGGCCCCGACGAATACCTCGGTGCCGACCTGGCGGGCGAGACCATGATGCCGGTGCGCCAGCCCATCCATTTGTCACTGGAGTTACGTGATCCCGGCGAGGACGCCAGCAACTATCGCGTCCAGTTACTTTCGCCTGATCAGGAAAAACCCGCCCTTTAGGCCATTGGCCTTAGGTTACCTCTTGGTAACATTTTCGGCTGATAGCGCTTTAATGCTTCGCCGGCAAACGCTATCATAACCATCCTTTTTTCCCGCCAATTACGTGACCAGCACCTGCAGGGGAAATCGTGTTTGCTATCGGCCCCTTTACAATATCGACCCCCGTGATCCTGGCGCCCATGGCGGGGGTTACCGACCTGCCCTTTCGCAAGATCTGCCGCCGCATGGGAGCCGGGCTTGCCGTCTCGGAAATGGTCATCAGCAACCCCGACCAGCGCAACAGTCGTAAAACTCGGCAGCGCATTGATCATACCGGCGAGACCGCTCCCCGGGTCGTCCAGATCGTCGGCGCTGATCCACGGGCCATGGCCGCGGCGGCGCGCTTCAATGTCGAGCAGGGTGCGGACATCATCGATATCAATATGGGCTGCCCGGCGAAGAAGGTTCTCAACCGTGCGGCCGGTTCGGCGCTGCTCAGGGATGAGCCGCTGGTTGAGGCTATCCTGCGCGCGGTACTGGCAGCGGTCGAGGTTCCGGTGACCCTTAAAATTCGCACCGGGTGGGACCCGCAGCAGGTGAACGCTACCGTTATCGGCACCATAGCCGAGGACTGTGGCGTGAGCGCGCTGACTGTTCACGGTCGCACCCGCCAGTGCCGCTTCGCCGGTAAAGCCGAGTACGATACTATCGCCAGGGTAGTGGATGCGCTGTCGATCCCCGTGATCGCCAATGGCGATATCGACTCCCCCGAGCAAGCGCGCAGGGTGCAGCAGTATACCGGTGCTGCCGGCGTGATGATCGGGCGCGCCGCCCAGGGTAACCCCTGGATTTTTTCGCGTAGCGCACAGCTGCTGCAAAGCGGCGATGCGCTGGCTCCACCCGGCGCCACCGAGGTCGTAGCGATGATGAATCTGCATTTACGGGCACTGCACCGTTTTTACGGCACAGGGCAGGGAGTAAGGATCGCGCGCAAGCACATAGGCTGGTACGCGCAGTGGCTGAGTGTTCCCGGTTGGCGCCGGGACTTCAACACGCTAGAGTGCGCGGCTGCGCAAATTGATGCTATTGCGCAATTATCCGAAACAACGCTACAGAGGGACATTGCAGCATGAACAACGGCGAAGACAGTGGCGCTGGTCTGACCGAAGGTGCCCAGGTCGAAAACCTGCAGGAACACTTCGGCCAGTCGAAAGTGGGGGAAAACCAGACTCTGCGAGACAGTATCGAAGCGGCCCTTGACAATTACTTCACCCATCTCGATGGGCAGATGGCCAGTGACCTGTACAATATGGTGCTGGCTGAGGTCGAGCAGCCTCTGCTGGAGGCAGTGCTGCGTTACACCCGCAACAACCAGACCCGCGCCTCGACGATACTTGGCCTCAATCGGGGAACACTGCGCAAGAAGTTGAAACAGTACGATCTGCTCTGACAACTCATCATTCAATGTCTACCCAGGAAAACACCCCATGTCCAACTCCGTCGTCGTCCGTCGCGCGCTGATTAGCGTCTCGAATAAATCCGGCATCGTTGATTTTTCCCGCGCCCTGAGCGACCTCGGCATAGAGCTGCTGTCAACCGGGGGTACCTTTCGCCTGCTGCAGGCAAAGGGTATCCCGGTGATGGAAGTTTCCGACTACACCGGATTCGAGGAAATGATGGACGGGCGGGTCAAAACCCTTCACCCCAAAGTGCACGGCGGGATCCTGGGTCGCCGCGGCACCGACGACGCAGTGATGGCACAACATGGCATCAACCCGATCGATATGGTGGTGGTCAATCTGTATCCCTTTGAGCAGACCGTGGCAGACCCCAACTGCGAGCTGGCGACAGCCATAGAAAATATCGATATCGGCGGGCCCACCATGGTAAGAGCCGCGGCCAAGAACCATCGCGATGTCGCAATTGTGGTCAACACTGGAGATTACGATGGCATCGTCGAGCAACTGCGGGGAAACGCCTGCCAGCTCGATGCAGCCTTGCGCTTTGAGCTGGCGGTAAAGGCCTTCGAGCACACCGCCGCGTATGACGGTGCGATTGCCAATTATCTAGGGCAGCGCAGTGCCAATGGCAGCAACGGCTTGCCAGCGACAATCAACCTGCAATTCAGCAAGAAGCAGGACATGCGCTACGGCGAAAACCCTCATCAGAAATCAGCCTTTTACGTCGAGTCTGACCTCCATGATGCCTGCATCGCCAGCGCAATCCAGCTACAGGGCAAGGAACTGTCCTACAACAACATTGCCGATACTGACGCCGCGCTGGAGTGCGTCAAGCAATTCCAGCAACCGGCGTGCGTTATAGTCAAACATGCCAACCCCTGCGGTGTAGCACTGGCAGAGAATATCGAGCAGGCCTACCAGGCGGCCTTCAGGACCGATACCGAATCGGCCTTCGGCGGCATCATTGCCTTTAACCGCGAACTTGATGCAGCCACAGCCAAGGCGATAGTTGCGCAGCAATTTGTCGAGGTAATCATCGCACCATCCGTGCACCAGGATGCGCTCGCCGTTACCGCAGCGAAGCAAAATATCAGGGTACTCAGCTCCGGCAACTGGAAGACCCCACGCCCTGCCCTGGATTACAAGCGGGTCAACGGCGGCCTGTTGGTGCAGGACAGGGACCTTGGCATGGTGACCGCCAGCGAATTGAGAGTGGTCACCGATCGAACACCGACCGAGGCCGAGATCCGCGATCTGTTGTTCGCCTGGAAGGTCGCCAAAATGGTCAAGTCCAACGCCATTGTCTACGCCAGTGAGCAGCGCACCATCGGCGTTGGTGCCGGCCAGATGAGCAGGGTCAACTCGGCGCGGATCGCTGCCATCAAAGCGGAACACGCGGGTCTTGAGGTCAGGGGTTCGGTGATGGCCTCCGACGCATTCTTTCCCTTTCGCGATGGCATCGACAACGCCGCCAGCGTCGGCATTCGCGCGGTCATTGAGCCTGGGGGGTCGATGCGTGATGACGAGGTGATTGCGGCGGCCGACGAACATGGGATGGCGATGGTATTTACCGGCATGCGCCATTTCCGCCACTGACAGGCTGCTGATCACCCGGATGTTGTAACTCAAGGATCAATTTGCTCACAGGAACCCACGGCATGAATGTATTGATAATCGGTAGCGGCGGCAGGGAACATGCCCTCGCCTGGAAGGCGGCCCAAGCAGGCGATGTCGCAACGGTTTTCGTTGCTCCGGGCAATGCCGGCACAGCACTTACCACAGGGGTAAGCAATGTCGCCATCGACGCCATGGACTTCCAGGCGCTGGCGGATTTCGCCAGCGACAACGACGTCGGCCTGACGATCGTCGGCCCCGAGGCACCGCTGGTTGCCGGGGTGGTCGATTTTTTCCGCGCCCGCCAATTGCGCTGCTTTGGGCCCAGCCAGGGCGCAGCGCAGCTCGAGGGCTCCAAGGCGTTCACCAAGGATTTTCTGGCCCGACATGCAATACCCAGCGCCGCATACCAAACGTTTACCGAGATTCCCCCCGCACTGGAATACATCGGGCAAATGGGTGCCCCGATCGTAGTCAAGGCGGACGGCCTGGCTGCCGGTAAGGGGGTTATCCTGGCGCAAACCATTGCCGAAGCCAATGCCGCGGTCGAGGACATGCTTGCCGGCAATGCCTTTGGCGAAGCCGGCCACCGGGTAGTGATCGAGGAGTTCCTGGTGGGCGAGGAGGCGAGTTTTATCGTTATGGTTGACGGCGAGCACGTGCTACCCATGGCCTCCAGCCAGGATCACAAGGCGCGCGATGACGGTGACCGGGGTCCGAACACGGGGGGGATGGGCGCTTACTCCCCCGCCCCGGTTGTAACACCCGCCATCGCCGAACGGGTCATGCAGGAAGTCATCCTCCCCACCGTGCGGGGCATGGCTGCAGAGGGCAACACCTATACCGGTTTTCTCTATGCGGGCCTTATGATCGACGGCGCCGGTAACGCCCGGGTGCTGGAATACAATTGCCGCTTCGGCGACCCGGAGACCCAGCCCATCATGCTGCGCCTGCGATCAGACCTGGTGAGCCTGTGCCAGGCGGCGATCGACGGCGCGCTCGATCAGGCGACAGCCGAATGGGATTCCCGCGCGTCTGTCGGCGTGGTAATGGCGGCGGGTGGCTACCCTGACAGCTACCAGAAAGGGCAGGTCATTACCGGGCTGCCACCCCTGTCGGCGGATGATGCCATGGTTTTCCATGCCGGAACGCGAATCGAGAACGACCAGGTGCTGACCAACGGCGGGCGCGTATTGTGCGCCACCGCGTTGGGCAATTCCGTAGAGGAAGCACAACAAAAAGCCTACGAGCTGGTTAAACGAATTCACTGGGATAATGTCTATTACCGCAATGATATCGGCTACCGAGCGATAGCCCGGGAGCGGTCGCACAGATAAGCCTGGAAGCAGCAAGCGAGCGTAGCAGATACACCCGCAACAGAATCGGAGATCACAATGGCGGCAGCATCCCTTGGCGACAAGTTAGTCATCAGTCTCGATCGCGCATTGAAAACACTGTCCCCCGGCAGTACCCGGGCCCAGCGCAGCAACCCTGCACAACAGGGCAACGAGGGTGAGCTCGATGCCGACCAGAAAAAGCATGCGGCTGGCTTAATGCGCGTCAACCACACCGGTGAGGTCTGCGCCCAGGCTCTGTACCAGGGCCAGGCACTCACTGCCCGTCGGCCAGACATCAAGGACAGCATGGCAAAAGCCGCCGACGAAGAGATCGACCACCTCGCCTGGTGCGAGGATCGATTGCGTGAACTCCAGAGCCGCCCCAGCGCACTCAACCCGGCCTTTTATGCCCTGTCGTTCGGGATCGGCGCCCTGGCCGGGATTGCCGGCGACAAGTGGAGCCTGGGTTTTGTCGCCGCTACCGAGCAACAGGTATGCAAGCATCTGCAATCACACCTCGAGCAATTACCCAGAGACGATACCAGGAGCCGCTCGATTCTCCAGCAGATGCTGCGCGATGAGGAGGAGCATGCGACCCAGGCAATCGAGGCCGGGGGCGTGCAGTTCAATGACCGCGCCAAGCGCGCGATGACGCTGTTGTCCCGGGTCATGACGGAGACGACTTACCGGGTTTAACCCGCCTGCTCGGTGGCGAGCACTTCGTAGCTATGGCTTACCTCGGCACCGGCACGCGCCATCATGATGGATGCAGAGCAATACTTTTCTGCAGACAACTCAACCGCCCGCTTGACCTGGGCTTCCTTGAGCCTATCTCCCACCACCTTGAAATGAATATGTATGCTGGTGAACACGGCCGGCGCTTCCGCTGCGCGCTCGGCACTGAGCTCAGCGGTGCAATGCTGCACCTTCTGCCGCGACTTGCGCAGGATGCTCATCACGTCGAAGGACGCGCAGCCGCCCATTCCAACCAACAGCGTCTCCATCGGACGAATACCGGCATTGCGACCGCCGTGCTCCGGTGCGCCGTCCATCACCACAGTATGGCCGCTGCCGGACTCGCCCAAAAACATGGCGCCATCGACCCACTTTACCGTTGCCTTCACCAGTAAACTCTCCTGAAATATTCAACTTACGATAGCTATCGCGATTGGTCGCCACAATACCTGTAGACAGGCTAGGCTTTGCGGCGGCCATTATACCCAATGCCCCAATAACGACCAGCCCTGCCTCCAGCCCGCAAAAACTTAACCCACGTCACAATAAGGCCCGTTAAAACCTGAGGGAAATTGGCAGTTCTATAAAGTACGTACCATACTGGGAAATACCCAACGCCACGCGAAAAAAAAACGGAGTGAGAGTTTGCTTACCTTACAACTGACACCCAAGATTGAGCACCTGGATGAATTCCTGGGTTACTGTCATCGTCGCAAATATCCCGCCAAGAGCACCATCATCTATGCCGGCGATAATTGCGAGTCGCTGTACTACATCATCAAGGGCTCGGTAACCGTTGCCATTGAAGATGACGATGGCAAAGAAATGATCGTAGCCTATCTCAACGACGGCGATTTTTTTGGCGAGATGGGCCTGTTCGACAACGAGGATTCTCGCAGTGCCTGGGTACGCGCCAAGGGTAGCTGTGAAGTTGCTGAAATCAGCTACTCACGTTTCGCCGAGATCTCCCAGCGCTTTCCCCAGATACATATGACACTGGGCCGGCAAATGGCCGCGCGCCTGCGTAAAACCACCCGTAAAGTGGGAGACCTGGCTTTTCTTGATGTGACCGGCCGCGTTGCCCGCACACTGCTCGACCTGAGCAAGGAACCCGATGCCATGACCCACCCCGATGGCATGCAAATCAAAATCACACGCCAGGAGATCGGCCGTATCGTTGGCTGTTCACGCGAGATGGTCGGCCGGGTGCTGAAGAACCTTGAAGAACGGGCATTGGTGTCGGTCAAGGGAAAGACCATGGTAGTTTACGGCACCCGCTGACACCGCCTTACCGCCCCTCTTGACTCTCACCCTCAAAAAATAACTGACGCAATTCAAGCCCCGGGTCCGGGGCTCGCATTAACACCTCACCCACCAGGAATGCATTGACACCCGCAGCCCGCATTTTCTCCACATCTGCTCGACTGTGAATACCGCTCTCCGTCACCAGCAGGCTGTCGGCGGGCACCCTCGGTAACAGTTCTATCGTGGTATCCAGCGAGGTCGCAAAGCTGTGCAGGTCGCGATTGTTTATTCCCACCAGCGATGTTTCCAGCGCCAGCGCCAGTTCCAGCTCGGCACCGGTGTGCACCTCCACCAATACATCCATGCCCAGCTCCAGCGCCAATTGTTCCAGCTCTGACATCCTGCCGGGATAAGCCGCGAGCGCCGCCACGATCAGCAGTACACAATCTGCGCCGAGAGCCCGCGCTTCGTAGATCTGGTAGGCATCAACCATAAAGTCCTTGCGCAGGACCGGCAACGACGTAACAGCGCGCGCCTGCTGCAGGTAGCTGTCGGCGCCCTGGAAGAAATCGATGTCAGTCAGCACCGACAGACAGGTAGCCCCCCCGGCCTCATAGCTACGCGCCAGCAGGCCGGGATCAAAATCTTCCCGGATGACACCTTTGCTGGGCGACGCCTTTTTGATTTCGGCAATAATCGCCGGATCACCCGACTGCACCTGCCGCCGAAGCGCCGCCTCGAACCCCCTGCAAGCAGGCTGTTGAGCAATTCGCTCACGCAGCCTGGCAATGGGCACCCGAGCCTGGCGCTCATCAATCTCCTCGAACTTGCGCGCGATGATCGTTTTCAGGATGGTGGGAGCGCTCATATCAGCCGCCACCGCTGGCTGCAGAGAGCAGTTCAGTAAAGCGGGCAAATTCCTGCAGCTTTTCCCAAGCCTGTCCAGACGACATAACGTCATCTGCCAAGCTTACACCCTCTGCAATATCGCGGCTTACGCCGGCCGCATACAGCGCGGCGCCGGCATTCAGCGCCAGCATATTCCGCGCCGCTTCAGCTTCGCCACTGTAGGCCCGCTTTATCAGCGCCAGGCTATCGGCGGCATTTGCCACGACCAGGCTATCCAAAGGCGCCCGATCCAGGCCAAAGTCCTCGGGCGCGATGCTGTACTCACTAATCTTACCGCCATTCAACTCTACTACACGGGTGGGTGCCGCGATGCTAATTTCGTCGAGGCCGTCGTTGGAATGCACCACCAGCACATGGCGAGCGCCCAGTTTATTAAGCACCTCGGCAAAGGGTCGTTGCCATTGTTCGCTGAATACACCCAACAGCATATTCGCTACCCCCGCTGGATTCGTTAACGGCCCCAACAGGTTGAACAGTGTGCGGACTGAGAGCTCGCGTCGCGGCCCGATCGCATGTTTCATCGCCGTGTGGTGCTGCACGGCAAACATATAACCCACGCCAACCTCCTCGATACAGCGCGCTATCTGCTGTGGGCCCAGGTCAAGCGCCACCCCAGCCGCTTCCAGCAAATCGGTGCTGCCCGAGCTTGAGGTTACGGAGCGGTTGCCGTGCTTGGCTACCTGCGCACCGGCCGCGGCGGCGACAAAACTGGCTCCCGTAGACACGTTAAACAGGCCCGCGGAATCACCACCGGTGCCAACGATGTCGACCAGGTGATCGCCAGTGACATCCACCCCAGTGGATAACTCGCGCATGACCTGCGCCGCCGCGGCGATTTCATCGATGGTTTCGCCCTTCATGCGCAAGGCCACCAGAAACCCACCAATCTGGGCTGCAGTAGCCCGGCCAGTCATGATCTGACGCATGACGCTGGTCATACTGGCGCTATCGAGATCGCGATGTTCGATCAGTTGGGCTATCGCCTCTTGCATAGTCATCGGTTCCATGTGCCCCAGGTTTAAAGTTTGAGGAAATTGGCCAACAAATCATGGCCACAGCGCGTGAGAATAGACTCCGGGTGAAATTGCACCCCTTCTATTTTATGGTCCCGGTGGCGAACGCCCATGATTTCATCAATGTCGCCATCCTGCGTCTCGGTCCAGGCGGTAATTTCGAGGCAATCAGGCAATGACTCTCGCTCGATCACCAGGGAATGGTAGCGGGTGGCCTCAAACGGCTGGGGAAGCCCGGCAAAGACGCCGCTATCGCTGTGATGAATCATTGAGGTTTTACCGTGCATTACCCTGCGGGCACGCACCACCCTGCCGCCAAACACCTGGCCAATACTCTGGTGACCAAGGCAGATGCCCAGCAGCGGAAGTTCGCCGGCGAAGGCCTCGATAACGGCCATTGAGATCCCCGCTTCGTTGGGCGTGCAGGGGCCCGGAGAAATGACGATGCGCTCGGGCTGCAATCGGCGTATGTCATCAATGCTGATCTCGTCATTGCGATGCACTTCTACCTCGGCACCCAGCTCACCCAGGTATTGCACCACGTTGTAGGTAAACGAGTCATAGTTATCGATCATCAGCAACATTATTTGCACATCCCTATGTTTTTTATAATATACATTATCGATATCACGCCTTGTTACTCACAATGTTACTCACTTTACGACTGTTACCGCCCGGCAAACGGGCAATTTTGAAGGCAATTGACTGCAAACGGAAGCAGTTTTCGACGACTTGCTGCTCGAGCCAATGTTTTGAGCCGTATCAAATCCGCTGCTATTAAACCCATGACCCAGATCTGAATTCGGGCCACTGAATGTCCCGCCACGAGGGATGGCTGAAACAGATGCCTTGGGACTAGGTCCTACCGGAGTCCTTAACCCTCTTCTCAGACCTAAGAAATTAGCACGTCAAGCGGCTCTTTTCACATTGTGTAGTTGGATTCGCTAAGCAACCCCTGTTCCCACTGATATGGCTAATTGCCGTTCATGTCCACGCGTCTGGGCTACCAGGCGGCAAGATCGTCGGTATCACTGACGGCGATACCGTCACTCTCCTCACGGTCGATAACTGGCAGGTAAAAAATCAGACTGGCCGAGATCGATACCCCAGAGAAAAAGCAGCCCTATGGTAGCCGATCCAAGCAGGCCCTTTCCGCTCTGGTGTTTGTCAAGCGCATTCCCCGGGGGCGTCGGCACCGTGGAGGAAATCCTCTACCTGCTCGCCATCCTCATGCACCCCGAGAACAAAGAGGCTATCCCGCTGGTCCTTACCGGCCCCGAACCCTGTCGCGCCTACTTCGAAGAGCTGCAGCACTTCCTGGTCCAATGCCTGGGGGAGGAGGTGAGGGAACACTGCCGGGTGCGCGAGGCCACGGACGGGGTGCAGGTCCGCCGACGCGATTCTCGGCAGGCCTACTACTTCAACTGGGCCTTGCAGATCGCGCCGGAACTGCAGGCGCCCTTCGTGCCGGACCACGCCGGCATGGCGGCACTTGAATTGCGTGCCTCGCTTCCGAAACACGAACTGGCCGGAAATTTGCGCTGTGCCTTCTCGGGTCTGGTCGCCGGCAACGTGAAGGCATTTGGTATCCAGGAGGTGCAGCGCCACGGTCCCTACAAGCTGACCGGCGACCGGCAGGTAGTCGCCGCCCTCGACCGGTTACTGCAAATGCTGGCGCGCGAAAACCGGATGAAACTCGGCGGCGAGCAATACCGGCCCTGCTATCAGCTGGAAGACTGACTGTCGCGTGTCTGGCGCTGCCGGAACTTCCACAGGCCGATCAGTGAGGCGGCGATCCAGAACAGCTCAATGACGAAGCTGGCGAGGTTGAAGGTGAACAACAGGCTGAACAGGAGACAGGTAGCGCCCAGCAGGTTGATCAGGTTGTAACCCAGGCCGCGTGGATTGAGCCGCTCCAGCTGTAGGAGGAAATAGGCGAGAACCACCAGCAGCGTTCCCAGCATTCCCACGGAATCCGACATCCAGTTTTCCATAGCGGGGCTTCCCGTTGGCGCTCGGGCCCGTGTTTGGGCCGACCTGCAAAGTGGTGAGACTAGCACAGTGGACTTTACCCGGCAGCGGGCGGCACACGCAATCCGTGGGGTCTCCCACCGGCCGCCCTCAATTTTTCAGGGAGTGTGCTCAAGTAATTGACGCAGATATGTTAGTTTTGCTGTCGGCTTGTAGCTTGAGACCATTTATCCATGACTGATGCACTGTTGATCCTGCTGGGCCTCGTTTTGCTGCTTTTGGGAGCGGATTTCCTGGTGAAGGGCGCCTCCTCCATCGCCGCAAGATACGGCGTATCTCCCCTGATGATCGGGCTGACGGTCGTGTCATTTGGCACCTCCATGCCGGAGATGCTGGTCAGTGTCGTCGCCGCGGCACGAGGCAATGCGGATCTCGCTGTCGCCAATGTACTGGGCAGCAATATCTTCAACATACTGGTAGTGCTGGGGGTGGCCGCTCTGATCTACCCGCTTCGAGTGCAAAGCTCGACGGTGGTCTCGGAGATTCCTTTCTCTCTCAGCGCGGCTATCCTGCTCGGTTTTCTTGCCAATGCCGCCCTGTTTAGCCCCAAGCATGAACTGAGTATCAGTCGTCTCGATGGCGCAATCCTGCTGGGATTTTTCCTGCTCTTCATGCTCTACATCTACTCGATATCGAAAAGTGACAATGACGGTGTTGATGGTCGGGAATCCCTGTCCGAGGCATCGTTGGTGCGGTCGATCGTGTTTATCCTGCTCGGCGTGGCGGGCCTGTATTTCGGCGGCCTGTGGGCTGTCGATGGCGCCGTGGCCCTGGCCAAAGAGTGGGGCGTTGACGAAGCGCTGATCGGGCTGACGATTGTCGCGATTGGCACTTCCCTGCCCGAACTGGTGGCGTCCGCCATGGCCGCCTACCGCAAGGAGACGGATATCGCGGTCGGCAATGTTGTGGGTTCCAACATCTTCAATATCCTCTGGATTGTGGGCGTGGCCTCAAGTATCCACGAGCTCCCGTTCAACGTGATCAGCAACTTCGACATCATCATGGTCATCGTGGCCACCTTGTTGATTTTGCTCGCCATTGTGAGCAGCCGCGCCGCCACCATTTCGCGCCGTTGGGGTGCGGTATTCGTGGCGGTCTATGTCGCCTATATGGTGTACGTGGTGCAACGGGGCTGACGGGCCTGCCGGGGGTGGGGTCGCTGCCGGTAATTTTCACAGTTTGACTGAATTCCCGTGGATTTTATCCGGGCCCAATTTTATCCGGGCCCATTGCTGCCCCGTTATTCCGGCTATATGATACGCGCATCGGCGGCCCGCCCTGTGGCGGGCCTTGTTTGCACCAGGCGATTATGCTCATACCACTTGCACTCCCTGCCTCCCGGTCGCGCCCGCGATGTCGCGACGGCGCTACACCGGCGCGCTGACAGGTTGAGCCAGCACTTTTTCACGCTAACCCGCAAACCAGCATTGTGAACCAGCGACCATTTCTGCCCTTACCGGAGCTTTACTCACGGGTAAGCGCCCCGCATCACTGCGCGCTTACCCATGAGTAAAAAAGAGGCTTGAGAGATGTTTGCTGTGCGTAAGGGACCGATGGATTTTATGGGCCGGCGCCTCGCGGTGTCGCTCCTTTCACTGGTGCTGGTCACCGGGTCGCTGGTGTCGCTGGTCGTCCAGGGGCTCAACTTCGGACTCGATTTCACCGGCGGTGTCTCGCTCCAACTGGATTTCCCCCGGGTTGCCCCCGGGACAAACCCGGTGGACAGCATCCGGCAGCAGCTGGACGCGAACGGCTACCGGAATGCATCGGTGGTCGCCGTCGGCAGTGATACGGAGGTGATGGTTCGGCTGGCGGTAGACAATGACCCCCTGCTGGGTGACAAGCTGGTCGAGGAATTCCAGGACAGTATAGACCCGGGCATACAACTGCTCGGCATGGAATATGTGGGGCCGTCCACGGGCGAGGAATTGCGCGAGCGTGGCGGGTTGGCAATACTGTTGGCGCTGGGCCTGGTGGCGCTGTATATCACCTTCCGTTTCCAGCTCAAGTTTGCCGCCGGTGCCCTGCTGGCCCTGGTCCACGACGTCATCATTACCCTGGGCTGCTTCTCGGTGACCCGTTGGGAGTTCAGCCTGCCCGTGCTGGCGGCAATCCTGGCGGTCATCGGCTACTCGATCAACGATACGATCGTGGTGTTCGACCGTATCCGGGAGGTCTTTCGCACGACGCGCAAACTGGACACTAGCCAGGTCATCAACACGGCGATATCGTCCACCCTGGACCGCACACTGGCTACCTCCTTCACGACACTGCTGGTGTTGGCTGCGATGTGCCTGTTAGGCGGGGAGGCCCTGTTCGGCTTCTCCGTCGCCCTGATTGTCGGTATCGGGGTGGGGACCTACTCGTCCATCTATATCGCCTCCAGCCTGCTCCTGACCCTCGACGCGCAGCGGGAGGAATTGTTCCCCCTCCCGGAGGTTGCGCCGGGTGAGGATGCGCGGCCGTAATGGCGGCCATGTCCCCCGATGCCTGGCTCACCTTGCTTGTCGTGGCAGCAAGCCTCGCGTGCCTGGTCAGCAATCGGTTCTCCCCGGAAATCGTCATGGTGGGGGCACTGGCCAGCCTGTTGCTGTTCGGGGTCCTGGATACTCACCAGGCCCTGTCGGGATTCGCCAATCCCGGCCTGGCGACGGTCGCGGTCCTGTATGTCGTGGTTGCCGGCCTGGTCGATACCGGAGCGGTGCAGGTGTTCGGGGCCAGGTTGCTCGGGCGGCCGCGCAGTATCGTCGGCGCGCAAACGCGAATGATGGTGCCGGTGATGGGCATCAGTGCGTTCCTGAACAACACCCCGGTGGTGGCCATGTTGGTGCCGGTGGTGGAGGAATGGTGTCGACGGCATCACCTCTCGGTATCCAAGCTCATGCTGCCCCTGAGTTACGCCGCAATCCTGGGGGGTTGTTGCACGCTGATCGGCACCAGTACCAACCTGGTGGTCCACGGGCTGGTGTTGGAGCACACGGAGCTCGGACCCATGGGCTTCTTTGAAATCGCAGCGGTGGGATTGCCCGTTGCGGTGGTCGGCTTCTTTTTTGTCCTGCTCACCCAGCGGTGGTTGCTGCCGGAGCGCATTCCCCCGCTGCAACTCAGCGAGAGCGCGCGTGAATATACGATCGAGTTCAAGGTCGAGCGGGGCGGCCCCCTCGTGGGCAGGAGCATCGAGCGCGCCGGTTTGCGCCACCTGCCCGGGGTCTTCCTGTCCGGCATCTGGCGCGATGACAATATGCTGGTGGCGGTGCCACCCACCGAGGTGCTAAAGGCCGATGATCGGCTGGTATTTGTCGGCGCCGTGCATTCGGTGATTGAGCTGGTGCGCCAGCCGGGGCTTACCCCGGTGACTGAGAACCGGCACGACCTGGCGACCCCCCGCAGCAATCGACAACTCATCGAGGTGGTCATCTCCGCAACCTGTCCGATGGTTGGGCAGACCATTCGCGATGCCAAGTTTCGCTCCCATTACGAGGCGGTCGTCATCGCGGCGGCGCACAATGGGGCGCGAATCGAAGGCCGGATCGGCGATATCGTGCTGCACCCCGGTGATACCCTGCTGCTGGAAGCGCGCCCCACATTTTTCCAGCAACACCAGCACAACCGGGATTTCCTGCTGATCCATCCCCTGCGAGGCGATGCCGTGCCGCGCCACGATCGCGCCTGGCTGGCCACGTCTATCCTGGTTGTCATGGTGGTGGCGGCAACAGCGGGCTGGCTGTCGATGTTGGAGGCGGCCCTGCTGGCGGGCGGACTGATGCTGGTCACCCAGTGCACCACGGCAGGCTCGGCCAGGGCCAGTATCGACTGGTCGGTGCTGGTGGTGATTGGCGCGTCGCTGGGCCTGGGATCGGCGATGGAAGTCAGCGGGGCGGCCCAGGCGATCGCACACGTTGGTCTGGACCTGGCAGGCCAGCGGCCCTGGCTGGTGCTGCTGATGATATATGCGCTCACCAGTATCATGACCGAGGTAATCACCAATAATGCGGCGGCGGTGCTGATGTTCCCGATTGCTCAGGCCACGGCGGCGGCGATGGGCGTCTCACTGTGGCCATTCATCGCGGTGCTGATGCTGGCGGCGTCGGCAAGCTTTGCGACGCCCATCGGCTACCAGACCAACCTGATGGTGTATGGGCCCGGTGGCTACCGTTTTTCCGACTACCTGCGGATTGGATTGCCGCTCAATATCGTGCTGGGCCTGGTAACTGTCGCCCTGTCCCCGTTTATCTGGCCCTTCCATTAACGCACAGCGGGCTGAACCCGGGGTTACCGATCTTCCTCCTGCGCACCACCCGAGAGTATCTCCCGAACGCGCCGCCTGGAGTCATGCCGCGCTGCAGGTGACCAGACCCATGCCAGCGCCTGGAAAATGACGCTGACGTCCCGCCAAGGATGCCAGTGGCGCAGGTACTCCACCTGCACCCGGGCCTTGGCGGGGAGCAGCACGCGCAGGTACTGTGCCTCCGCATCGGGCCGCCCGGCCAATACCGCATCCTCGGCGAAAAACAGGACTGAGGCGGGGTCGGTCACTCCCGGGCGTACCGAGAGCAATGTCGCACGTGTTGCGCTGTCGAGGGCGTCCACGTGGACCCCCGGCATGGGACGTGGACCCACCAGGCTCATGTCCCCCGCCAGCAGGTTGTACAGTTGCGGCAGCGAGGGAATTCGACGACTACCTCCAGTGCGGTCGCTTGGAACATGGCTTTTTACGTGTGCGCTGCGAGGGCTGTCATCACGAGCGCCTGGTGGCTTTCAGTTGTACCAAAAGTAGGCGCCTTAAGCGAGCGACGCGGCATTTGTCCCAGCTGTGGCGCCAGACGGATGGCCGAGAGTGCCGCGCTGCTGGTCGACGATGTTCTGCCCCATCAGCCGATTCGCCAGTAGGTGTTGAGTTTTCCGTTCCAGCTCCGGTTACTACTGGCCAGTTACCCAGAGCTCATGGGTAAGGTGCTGGGCATTGTTCAGCGGGTAATCTCCACCCACTTGTTGACCCCGGTCAATGTCTCAATAGGCCTGATTCCGCACAATTGCATCTATAAGCGACGTTCTTGTACGAGGGTGGTGCTGATGCTGTTTCGTTTAGTCGTAGTTTTTCTGTCTGCAATACTTTTCGGCTGCGAACACGGAATAGCCGTGCATGGAAAGGGTTCGGTGATCTCTTCTAGCGGCACTAGAAACTGTGAGAATTCAGGCGACTTTCCGGAGCGCTGCAAAGCTGTCGTGATTGGCGATTACACAGAAACTTATACCGCCCGACCTTATGAGGGATGGAAATTTTCCCATTGGAACAATTGCCCAACTGCACCTGAACATCTAAACGAAGAACGACAAGTCTGTACTTTTGATGTACCTGGCAAAGTTATATCAAGTATGTATGGACAAAGCATCGAAGGAGTATCACTCGAAGCTCATTTCGTGCCCGCAGTACAATATGTCGGCAGGCCGTTATATCCTTTACAAGGATATAACGACTGGACGTTTACCGACTTTGACAGAGATGAAGCAAGGCCCGATAGGTGGCAGCGGTTTACTGCGATAAAAGCGGGCGGAATTTTAAGTGTCGTGTGCGAAGTGCCTGAAGGCAGATATATTGACGCTGCATATCCAGTGCATTCCGTCTTTCATGCTAACCATCTCGAACTGGACGTATACGCGTATGGAGGTGAAGGTACGCACTATCCAAGGTTCATCAAATTTACTTTGGACTGGAATGGTAATTGGGGTGTGGAAACTCGTGATGGCGGTGATACTGGAAGAGGCGTTTGCAGAAATTGGGATTTCTTATACCGACATAGATAAGTCACGGGTGTATAGAACAATTAGGGCAACTCTGATCAATTCGGTAATGCTTCAGCGGAGCCTCTGGCGTTCATTGGCAAGGCGCGCCGCGAAGGTCAAGGCTGGTTGTCCTTGACGAGTGGCGCAAGCGGATGGCCGCCCCCTTGTCCAATGGGCGCCAGAGGCCCGCCCTGCGGGGCTTCGCTTAGAGCAATGGGATGGACTCCTCCTCACCCTATCATTTCCACCGGCTGTAGCGGCTGTAGGGTCAGGTCGCGAATTGCGAAAAGCGGCTGTAGGGTCAGGTCGCGAATTGCGAATAAAGGGGGGCTGTAGGGTCAGGTCGCGAATTGCGCATAAAGGGTGTCCACTTCAGAAGTATGACTAGACCACTGCGGCTCGAATTTCCGAATGCTCTTTATCATGTGACTTCGCGTGGAGATCGTAGAGAAGATATCTATGAAGACGATGACGACCGAGAGAAATTCCTCGAAATCTTAGGCGCCGTCGTGAGAGATTATAACTGGTTATGTCATGGCTATTGTTTGATGGGCAACCACTACCATCTGATCATCGAAACCCTCGACGGCAATTTATCGAAAGGTATGCGTCAGCTCAATGGCGTGTATACCCAAGCGTCAAACCGCCGGCACAAACGTAGTGGACACCTTTTTCAGGGCTGATACAAGGCGATCCTGGTTGACAAGGAAAGTTATTTGCTCGAACTTGCCCGGTATGTAGTCCTTAACCCAGTGAGAGCCAAGGGAATGGTTGACCGTATCGAAGATTGGCCTTGGAGTAGTTACCTGGCAATGGTTGGAGTTGCGCCGCAACCAGATTGGCTGACAACTGATTGGTTGTTATCCCAATTCGGAACACGAAAAGAACGTTCTATGAAAAAATATTGGCAATTTGTAGCCGAAGGGATTCAAAGCAAGCTCGATATCTGGTCAGACTTGAAAGGGCAAATTTATCTTGGTGATGAAGCCTTCATGTCCAGTATGCAGCGAAAAATCGGCAAGGAAAAAGACGATGTGAATATACCGCAAAAGCAAAAACGACCTTTAGCACCGCCTTTGGCCGAGATAGTGCAGGCAACCAAAGGAAGGGACGCCGCGATTATTACCGCTTACTCAACGGGTGCTTACAGTCAACGAGAAATTGGTGAGTATTTTCAATTACACCCGAGCACAGTAGGAGTAATCGTCCGCAAGGGTAATAATTCGTGACCTGACCCTTAATCCCCTTACCATCGAGGTCGATCATTTTTCCTTCAGTATTTCAGCGGCTTAGGCTTAGTAAGTGCCATTCTACTCTGACCCAAAATATTCAGGACGCAGGCAAAATGTGGCGCTGGAGGGTTGTGTCGCTCGCATTGGCCGTAACCAGCTCCCGTTCGAGTGCGGCGAGTTCGGGTTGCTCGGCACCCGCGCCGAAGGCCGTAGCCAAACGGTTTATCGGATCATGGGTACAGGAGACACAGATCGGCGACCGGGAACGAACAGTAACCAGTTTTGACACAGATGCCTCGGCCAATGATTGGTCGAAAACCGATCCATGGGCTGACCGCTTCTCCCAATCGGACGAGCACAGGTAGTAACACCCGTCCCACCCGATGAAGTAGAACCTGAACGGCACCGCGCAGGCGGGTTGGTCACCGATGAGCTCGGTGAGCCGGGTGCAGGCGCGAACGTGGTGGCGACGATCCAGCGTTTCGAGGCGGGTGTCGGCAACCAGGGACCCGGATCTATTGATCAGCTTGAAGACATAGGAGGCCACTCCCCGGTCGAGCCAAGCTTGGGAAAGACGGTTAGCGGTGTCAGGAGTGTCGTGGTAGTCGACCACCGCGACGCGAACCCGACAACGGCCTGCGGCCAGCGCGATGAACCGGTCGAGATTACGGCGGGTCTCTTGGTAGGACAGCCCATAGATGGTCTCATACTCGCCGCCTTCCGCGCCGAGATTGACATGTATCATGTCGAGGCCCGCATCCAGAAGCTCTTGCGTCCGTCCTTCGTCGAGCCGCGACGCGTTCGTGGAGAGGGAGACGCCGATGTCACACTCAGTAAAGCGCCTGATCCAATCGCCGAGCTGGGGGTGCAGTAACGGTTCACCAAGACCGCAGAAGGAGACCCGGAGGTTGGCGCGATCAGCATCGTATTTTAAGCCCGCGCGAAACTCGAACACCCGATCGTGGGCTGCGGCGAAGGTCTCTGGGGCCATCTTCCCTTGGGCCGGGGTGCGTTCACGGGGACAGAAGGTACAGGTCGCGTTACATCGATTGGTCACCTCGATATCCACTATCATACCCGGTACCCTTCTACATTATTTGCCTGAACCATGGGGGCCACTATACACCCTGCGCTAATTCTGTTCGCGAATGTAGCGCGCTACTTCCTGACAGCCGTGTTCGAATGCAAGCCCTACCTGTTCAATATCAGCATCCGTTAGTAGTTCACAAGGGAGCGCTATTCGAGCCGGCAACACGCCTCGCTCAAGCAGCGCATGACCGAATACGACCTGTTGCTGGGCCGCCGTGGCCTTTCCGGAACGTAATAAACGCAGGCCAATGCGCCCGGGAACTTTCATAGCTCGCCCCTCAAGACCTGCGGAGGCTGCTGCCTGATCGTATAAAGTTCGAAGCTGCTCCGCTTTGCGGCCCACGTCCGCGGCCACATCATTATCTCGGTAGTATTGTAAACATGCCCGCGCGACAGCCAAAGCCACGGAATCGTGCTGGAAGGTCAGTGCATAAAACACCTCGTCTAAAAACTTCATGATATCGCGGCGCCCCACAACTGCGCTGAGGGGAAGTCCGTTTGCCAGCGCTTTACCGACGCAGGTGAGATCCGGTGTGACACCATAGATTGTCTGGGCTCCGCCTCTGTGAACGCGAAAGGCCGTGAACACCTCATCAAATACCAAGAGCGCGCCGTGCTGATCAGCGATTCGTCGTGCCCCCTCAAGGAAACCCTGCTCAGGGGTAGCCCTATTCGCCGGATCGATCATGATGGCCGCGAGATCTTTCGAATGCTCTTGCGCCAATCTCGTGAGGGCCTCCAGATCGTTGAGCGCGAAGTCCTTCACATAGCCACGAAAAGAGGGCACGAGGCCACCACTGGGATATACGTCGGCTATAAACCAATCGTGAATGCCATGAAACCCGCAGGTCAAGATTACATTGCGACCGGTGGCCGCTCGCGCTATCCGTGCAGCCGCAGTGCAGGCGTCCGAGCCGTTCTTACCGAACACTGCAACTTCCGCGCTTGGAATCATGTCAACAAGTAACTCGGCGACCTCAACCTCCGTTTGGTGCAGGAGCGTGGTGACAGCTGGCGTCTGCGCAGTTTCCAGAAGGGCCGCTTCAACAATGGGATGGTTATAGCCCAGAAGCACGGGCCCGAGCCCCATCTCCAGGTCGATAAACTCGCGACCATCGTGGTCCCGAACCCTGGCGCCTCGGGCGCTCGCAAAATACCAGGGCGAGCGCTCGCGTAGCCCATGCCGATGCCAGAGGTTCGGCGCATAAGGCTGGGCGAGTACGGCAGCTCCGCGCTCACGCCACTCGCGCTCACGAGGACCCACGCTCGCATTCTCGGTCATTTTCTTTTTGCCAAACCAAAAATCACGATTGAAGATATCTATTCCCTCTCGTTGGCAGCCAAATCCATTGGTAGATTTCCAAGTATCTCTTTATCGCACTAATAACGAGGACAGGCCACGATTAAATTCTGCCCGCTAAAGTGGATCAGGCTTTCCGCCACCGAATGGGCGTTACCTCGTTCCAGCGAACAAGCGCCCGGCGAAAATTCATCGTCTCGCTGTAATCCAGTAGGTGCTCTATCTCGGCAATGGTTAACTCAGCTTCACATGCTTATCCTAGGGCACCTCTGATTAATTCGGTGTCACCTCAGGCTTAGCGCCGCGCCTTGCAAGCCATCACCAAAGGCTTCGCTGAGCTAGTACCGAATTGATCAGAGGTGCCCTAGACGGCGTGTATGGGGATAATGACTATGGGGGCTTGCGCTTTCACCGGATAAAAGCGCCAAACGAGGATGAACTCAAAGCGCTGCTGCATGCGATCAGTCTCCTTGTAGTCCGATTCCGTAAGAAAAAAGGGTTTCTCGAGCGCGATGCTGAGCGCAGTTATCTGGCGCTGGAACCAGATGATGACGACGCGATGGTGCAATTGGAAGGCCGTTCGATCACCTCCAGCAATACCACAGGGCCTCAGCAGGGAAGGAAGGTCCTCACGTTGCAGACGTTGCCCCCTGATGAAGATAGCTCAGGCGACTCAGGCCGAGTGGCTAAGGAAGCGGGGGGTCTCGCTGCATGCTGGTGTATCGACCGAGGCGCCGGCCCTGAGCGAACGACAGCTTTCGAGAGAGAGGAGACCTATCGACCGGGCGCCATCAGGCGTGTGTTTATTCCTAAAGCCAACGGCAAGCTTCGGCCACTGGGCATTTCTACACTGCGGGATCGTGTTTGCATGACCGCAGCGTTGCTGGTGCTGGAGCCGATCTTCGAGGCGAACCTTCCCGAGGAAATGCACGCCTACCGTCCACGGCGTAATGCGCAGCAGGCGGTGGTTGACGTGGAAGAGCGAATGTTTCGCGGTCATCCGGATATTGTGAATGCTGATTTGTCGAACTATTTTGGCAGCCTACCCCATGCTGATCAGGAATAGAGGCTATTTTTCGAACAGGTTGCAATATGCCGGATCTGGCCATGGCTGCCTCTGCCAGGCACGTGCAAGGAAACATTCTCGATGGTATGGTGAAACGACAACGCCGAGCCTTTAATCGACGGTGCGCGATGGGTATTTTTTTGAGGTAATCATTGGTGGCTGTAGTGCCCGGGTCGCGATGTACCCTCCGAATCAGGCGGGGCGCGAATCTCTTGCCATCCAAGGGGAAGACCATCGCCAGGGGGCGGACTTCTGGCCAGAGAGTTCAGCTATTGGCCTATTAGGTTTTACCGGAGAAATCGAGACGCCAATGGGTGCTGAGATTTTCGTTTCAATTGAGATATCAATTCGCCGGTCTCCCGCAACTGATTGGACGGGTGCATGGGGTTGTCTGCCGGGCGATTGCGGCATGCTTGAAGTGATCCACGCGCCAATTTCTCATCGTCACGCCTGGAACACGGTGACATCCTGCTGCTGGCAGTACCGGTGATCCGGCACGTAAGACGATGCTGCCCGCATCTCACGGCACGGACTTCGAAGATTCCGGCCCGATCGTATGTCCTGTCGCTACTATTTGTTTCGAGTGGTGGGTGCGCAACATTGCCGGGCAACGAGCATCGCACTCCGTCTTTCAGTTCCGCCGATACTCAGGACACGAGGCTCGGACGGGCATTCCTGGCGCAGCGCGAAGCGCATCCCGATCGCTCCGGTTTCCTGCTCCTCGGGAGCGGGCTTGACGCCTTGGTGGCTCGCTCTGCGTTGGCGCGTGCGGCCGAGCGCAGCATTGATGCACAGTACTACCTGCTGCATGATGACCTGACCGGACATTTCTTCATTGGCTAGTTGCTCAAGGCGGCAGACCGCGGTGTGCGGGTACGGCTGCTGGTAGACGACATGGATCTTGAGGGGCGTGACGTGGGCGTCGCGGCACTCGATACGCACCCGAACGTCGAGGTGCGTATCTTCAATCCATTCGCGCGTAATGTGAGCCGGCTTTCGCAGTTCGTCACCCGCTTCGGGAGCGTCACTCGACGCATGCACAACAAGTCTTTCACGGTTGATAGCCAGGAGACAGTGCTGGGCGGTCGCAATATCGGTGACGAGTATTTTGAGGCAAATCCGGCGCTCGCCTTCGGCGACCTCGACGTACTCGGCATAGGCCCGGTCGCTAGCGAAGTTTCCGTGTCGTTCGATGCCTACTGGAATCATACCCTGGCCTATCCTGCCTCGATTCTGGTGGACCAGTTGCCGGATGACGAAAAAGTCGCCGGCCTGCGCGCCTGGCACGAGGCCCTGAGAGCTTCTGAAACCGACTCCAAATACTCACGCGCATTGCAGACCTCACAGCTGCAAGACAACTGCAAGCGGGTGAGCTGGGACTACTGTGGGGAGGCGCTGACGTCGTTGCCGATGATCCCGAAAAGCTGATCACCAGCCGCAGTAAAAAAGAGCTGCACCTCACCGAGGCGCTCGGTCCCTACTTCAGGGATCTTGAGCAGGAGCTGATTATCTTTTCACCCTATTTCGTTTCGGGCCGTGAGGGCGTTGATTATTTCACTGCTCTGGTCGAGCGCGGGGTGCGCGTGCGCATTCTCACCAACTCGCTCGCCTCGACCGATGTTCCTCTGGTCCATGCAGGATACGCACGTCACCGCCGCGCGCTGTTGCGTGCCGGGGTCGAGCTCTACGAGATGAACCGGCAACTGACACCCAAGCAGCAAGAAGGCAGGAAGCTTTTCACCGGCTCATCGAAGGCGAGCCTGCACGCGAAGTCCTTCGCCACTGACAGACGCTGGCTCTTCATCGGCTCGCTCAATCTCGATCCACGCTCCGTTGTCGAAAACTCGGAGGTTGGTGTGGTAATCGACGTCCCCGAGATTGCACAGTCGTTGGGTGGCTGGTTTGACCTGAACGTCCAGCGGGTTGCCTTCCAGGTCACACTGGAAGACGACGGGGATGGGGGCGAGCAGCTGCTCTGGAGCGGTTACGACCAGGGAGGGCGGCTGGTATTCGATGTCGAGCCCCATACCAATATCTGGCAACGCTTAGCTGTTAGCCTGATGCGGCTGCTGCCAATCGACTCGCAACTATGAGTGCGCAATGGTATGGGTAAAAGTAGAATAAAGCACACAATCGCTGCGGACTAGACCTACTGAACCGCCATCACTGGCACCCTTCCCCACCGATTCCAGCCCCTTGAGTGCCGCAGCCGGATCCTGCTCGGCCAGACCTTGGAGAACAGCGTAACGAAAGACAGCAGAGCACCATTGCCGGAGCATGACTGCCACGCTCGGCGCTTCCTCTGCCGCGGTCTTGATCACAACTCGTAACGCGGGCGCTGCCACCTCCTTAATAGGGGCATAACCAATACTCGGGTAGATGTACTTTTTTAAGGCCTTCTGGGTCTGGGCCCGATAGCGGTTCGTCCAATGATTGGAGTTCTCTGCCAACCAGGCTTCAGTGACGGCTTTGAAAGTCTGCTCCTCTGCCAATTGCTCTTGGTGCTTTGCCGTCTTTAGATGTTCAATCGGGGGTGTGCCCTACTTCACTAAGCCCATGGCCTTGCCGTGCTCTACCCTCGCCTGAGCCAAGGACATGTAAGGATACTGACCGAGGGCATACATGCCGGCCATTCCATTGATTCGATATCGGTAGCGCCACCACTTGGAACCTGAGGGGCGGAACTTCAGGCACAGGCCCTTCTCGCCGGCCACGCGGTAAACCTTGTCCCGGGGCTTGGCGTTTCGAACTTTTGAATCTGTAAGCGGCATTGTGAGTAACTCGAAGAGTACTCACAATTGCCCCGGCTGGCGACGGACTTTCCTGTAATTGACTGGAATTTATATTTTTATTCTACAGCTACTTAGGAGGACCGTTGGACTTGGCTGGATCTGTTCAAACCCACATGATTCTTTTCGATCATCAGCAACATAGTGTGTTTAACCTACTGGACTACAAAAAAACGAAAACGAAGGGCTGCACCCCCAACCCCTTCGTGCGAAAACGATAAGCAGGCAATTCTGACCTTTTTTTGAAGTGAACGAAAGTCAGTTTCGCGCCCAGGCTGCTCCAGACTCCGATAATCGGACAGGGATTGACTGGGCAAACACGAATGCCCGGCATGCGCTGCAGACGACCATGTCACACTACTCCGCCGAATATGCAACTGCATGATAGCGCTGGCGAGGATCCAGACATTGTTCACACCCTTCTTGCGTACAAGTCCCGCAGACATGAAATGGCAATGGCGCTAACTTCTACCCATAAGTTCATCGCCGACGCCTGGTTAGGCATTTATGCAAACCACCCGCACACACAGCTCGCAACAACTATCCCGCCCCCGGGGAAAATCCCGGCACGGCACGATTAATTGGCTGGGTGACGCGGGCCTGCTGCTGGCTATCGTTGGGTATATCACGCTGGCGTATTACACCTTCGCCGTGGTCGGCGAAAAAACCGCCACAGAGCCCGCGGCGGTCGACTTTGGCGGTTCATCCCACAGCCCACTGGTCGTCGATGAAGCATCCTGGCCGACGCCGGAGAAACTCCATGCCAAGCACCGTGCAACAGCTTCACCGTAAAGTAAAACGCACCATATCCAACGCCCTACTAATGCTGCTGGGCTTCAGTCTCGCACTAGCACTGGTACTGCTTGCCAGTGCCATGCTTTCCTACAATGCAATCAGTGCCCGGGCAAGCGCCTAAACGGATCACAGGCGTCACCCGGTGACCCGGGGCCAAACTAACCGGATTTATCCTGCACCATTGCCACGGCATTGAACATCGCCCGGGCCTTGTTCATTGTCTCTTCCCACTCCGACCGCGGGACCGAATCCGCGACGATACCGGCACCCGCCTGAATATGTAGCTGGCCATCCTTGATCACGGCAGTGCGAATCGCAATCGCCGTGTCCATGTTGCCGTTCCATGCAAGATAACCAATTGCGCCGCCGTATACACCGCGCTTTACCGGTTCAACCTCGTCAATGATCTCCATCGCGCGTATTTTGGGGGCGCCGCTGAGGGTGCCAGCGGGGAGCGAGGCTCGTAACACATCCATAGCGGTCATGCCCTCGCGCAGCTTGCCGCTGACATTCGAAACGATATGCATCACGTGGGAATAGCGTTCGACGGCCATCTGGTCGGTAACCTCCACCGAGCCGATCTCGGCCACCCGGCCGACGTCGTTTCGACCCAGGTCGATCAGCATCAGGTGTTCGGCGATCTCTTTCGGGTCGGCCAGCAACTCCCGCTCGAGCGCCCGATCCTCCTCGCTGGTGCGACCGCGTTTGCGGGTTCCGGCGAGGGGTCGCACGGCGACGCTGCCATCTTCGAGGCGGGCAAGGATCTCGGGCGAGGAACCAACGATGTGAAAGTCACCAAGGTCCAGGTAGTACATATACGGCGAGGGGTTAAAGCGCCGCAGGGCGCGGTAGAGATTGAGTGGCTCTGCGTCGAAGTCAATGGTCAGGCGCTGGGATGGCACAACCTGCATTACGTCACCGGCCAACACGTATTCCTTGATCAGTTCGACCGCCGCTTCGAACTTCGCCTGGGTGAAACCAGACCGGAAATCCTGCTCACCAACGGTGTCATCGGAGCGCGCCTGATCCGGCGCCAGAATGACCGGCATACTCGGCGCCGTCATCGGCAGTTTCTGCTCCAACTGCAATAGTCGTGCTTGCGCAGCCTCCAGTGCATCAGGCTCGCCGGGGTCGGCGAGGGTCACCAGGGTGAGTATGCCGGACAGGTTGTCAAACACCAGGACATCTTCCGAAACCATCAGCAGTATATCTGGCGTATCCAGCGTATCTGGCGGACAGCTCGCGGCAAGGCGCTTCTCGACATAGCGCACGGTATCGTAGGAGAAATACCCGACCAACCCACCGTTGAAAAGCGGCAGCTTGGGAGTCGAGGCAACCCGGAAACGAGCCTGGAAATCTTCGATGAAGGCCAGCGGGTCATCACTTTGCAGTGACTCTACCACCTCACCGTCGGTGCGCACGCTGATTTCCTCGCCCCGTACCTGCAGCACCGTGCGGCACGGCAGGCCAATAATCGAATAGCGGCCCCACTTCTCGCCCTGCTCAACCGATTCTAACAGATAGGTGTAGGGGCCGCGGGCAAGCTTGAGGTAGCTGCTGACCGGAGTATCCAGGTCAGCCAGAACTTCAAGAGTGACGGGGATGCGGTTGTAACCTTGCCGGGCGAGGGCTTCAAACTGTTCACGTTCCATAAGCGACCCTTGGAAAACCAGTATGGGAGAAAATTACATTTGGACTAACGCCTTCGCCAACAAGCCCACCGACAAAGATTCTCCGCACCGGGAAACACCATGCTGTATTGTACAAACACCGACTACTCCAAAAACAACTGCGAATCGAGGTGAGGGCGGATTGTAACCGTGGTCGCGGATTGGAGCCAGAGCCCCAGCGTCAAGCCAGCAATTCAAGCAGGCTGTCAACCACCCGATCCGCACCCAGCTGCCCGGCATCAACACCGCGGGAGTAACCGTAGCTAACGACGACCACCCCGATACCGGCGTTGCGAGCAGCACCGACATCGGTACCGGAGTCGCCCACCATAACGCAATCGGAAAGCACTATGCCCAGTCCCTGCGCGGCCGCTCGCAGGGGCGCCGGGTCGGGCTTCTTCCGTGCCAGCGAATCACCGCCCAGAACCACCGGAAAATAAGGTTGCAACCCAAGACCGGCCAACAGAGGGATAGTAAAACGCTCGGGCTTGTTGGTCACACAGGCCATGGCAATGCCCCGGGCCTGCAAGCCCTCCAGCGCCGGCATCACCCCCGGGTAGGCTGTCGTGGCTCGACAACAACAGGCCTCATAGTGGACGAAAAAGGCTTCAAGGCCAGTTTGCAAAAGGGCCTGGGGCACTTGCTCCGGCGAACAGCCAGTGGCATTGGCCAGGGCGCGCCGCAGCAGCATGGGGGCACCGTTGCCGATCCACATTCTGACCGCAGGCTCTCCGGCGGGCGAGAACTGCAGTTGCCGCAGAGCGGCATCCAGCGCAACTGCAATGTCCGGCGCGCTGTCTACCAGGGTTCCGTCAAGATCGAACAGCAACGCCTTCGGCACTGCCACTTGCGGAAAATCGAGCCACCCCACTAGATCTTACTCAACTCGGCGCGCATTGCATCGATGGCACCGCGATAACTAGGGGCGCCAAAAATAGCTGAACCAGCGACGAAGGTATCGGCACCGGCCCGGGCGATCTCAGCGATATTGCCCGGGCCTACGCCACCGTCGATTTCTAGGCGAATATCGCGCCCCGACCGATCGATGACGGCGCGAGCCTCTCGCAGTTTGGCCAGGGCGGAGGGAATAAACTTCTGTCCACCAAATCCGGGGTTGACCGACATCAGCAGAATCATGTCGAGCTTGTCAATCACATAGGACACGCAGTCCAGCGGTGTCGCCGGATTGAACACCAGGCCGGCCTTGCACCCGAGATCGTGAATCAGCTGCAGCGAGCGATCAATATGCTGGCTGGCCTCCGGGTGAAAGGTGATCCAGGACGCGCCGGCACCGGCAAACTGTTCTATCAGGCTGTCCACCGGACTGACCATCAAGTGAACATCAATCGGTGCCTCGATACCGTAGTCACGCAGCGCCTTGCAGACCATGGGCCCGATGGTGAGGTTGGGAACGTAGTGATTGTCCATCACGTCGAAGTGGACCACATCCGCCCCTGCTTCCAGGACCAGTTCAACGGCTTCCCCCAGCCGGGCAAAATCCGCTGACAAAATCGAAGGTGCGATAAGGTATTCCATAACAGGTATCTCCCGAGGAGTTGTTCAGTGAGTGACACTAAGCTGCGTATCGAGTTCGGCCAGGCGCCGGGGCGTACCTACATCGAACCAGCGCCCTCGATAGTATTCTCCGGTCACCGCACCGGCGGGCTGCGCCCGCAGCAGGGGAGCCAGTGCCGACGGCCCGTCAGCTAGCGATTCGAACATCGCCACAGACAACATGCTGATTCCGGAATAGGTGTAACGCGGGCCGTCGACCGGGTTGACTACACCGGCATTATCCAGGCAGAAATCCCCCGCCGGGTGCTGTGGTGGATTGGGCACCAGCACCAGATGCGCCGTCACTGCTGGGTCGACACGCCACAGGCTGGCAAAGTCGTAGTCGGTCCAGATATCGCCATTCACCACCACAAACCGGCCTTCACCCAACAGCGGTAGCGCGCGCCTGATACCGCCTGCGGTTTCCAGCGGCGTACCCTCGGGAGACACCGCTATACGGGCACCGAATTGCGAGCCATCACCTACGAATGCCGCAATCTGCTCTCCCAACCAGGCGGTGTTGATAACAATATCGACCATGCCCGAGGCCACCAGCGCCTCTATGTGGTATTGCAGTAGGGGCTTGCCGCCAACCTGCAATAAAGGCTTGGGGGTGGTCGCGGTTAGCGGACGCATACGCTTGCCATGCCCTGCAGCGAGAATCATAGCCTTCACGTTGCGGGCTCCAGTCGGTCCAGCAGCCGCCGCAGGGAGCCCAGTTCCGGGTTGCGATCGGCAACTCCACGCAGGTAAGCCAGAAACCGGGGCACATCTTGCAGATATCCCGGTTTGCCATCTCGGTGGCAGATGCGCGCAAAAATGCCGATCACCTTGAGGTGGCGCTGGGCGCCCATTAAATCGCAGTCGCGATAGAAATCGTCAAAATCGGCAGGCACTGGTAAACCCGCCTCCTGCGCACCCAGCCAATATTGCTCCAACCAGATCATTAGCCGGGATTCGGGCCAACTGATGAAGGCGTCTTTGAAAAGGCAGATTGGGTCGTAACTGATTGGCCCATAAACCGCGTCCTGGAAATCGATGACCCCCGGGTTGGGCGCGCTGATCATCAGGTTTCGGGGCATGTAGTCGCGGTGCACGAATACCCGCCGCTGGGACAGCGCCCGGCTCACCAGCAATGCAAACAGCTCATCGAGCTCGGCACGCAGTTCGCCATCCAGGGTCCAGCCCAGTTCATGCCCGAGGTACCACTCGGGGAAGAGCTCCAGTTCGCGTCGCAACAGCACGGCATCGTATGCCGGCAGTACCCCGGGACGACTTGCCTGCTGGATTCGGATCAACGCGCCGATGGCGTCGGTAAAAAGGGCATCCGCATTATCGGCATCGAGCACGTCCAGGTAAGTCTGCAAGCCAAGATCCTCGAGCAGCAGGAAACCACGCTCGATATCGCTGGCCAGGACCGTCGGCACGTTCACTCCTGCACGGCCGAACAACTCGGCAACCTTGACGAACGGCCGGCAATCTTCCTGTCCTGGTGGCGCATCCATCACTACCAGACTCTTACCTCCGCTGGTAACACGAAAATAGCGACGAAAGCTGGCGTCGCTGGAAGCGGGCTTCATCGCCAATTGCGTCTCGCCCAGTTGTGCTGCCACCCACGCATCCAGGGCCTGACGGCGCCCGCCCGACCTCGCCGTTTCGACTTTCTGCACTGAAAACTCCCCCGATTCCGTACCACCGCTGGGCAGCGGCTGACTAATGTTTTATTATCGCCGTTCTTTTAAAACAATGAAAACAGCACTTCGAAAAATCAGCGGCTCATCGATAACCGCCCGACCCCGGAGAAACCAGCTTGGCGGTAATAAAGCCTGTCAATCGACTGTCGCCACAGGCAGCACCGATCCTGCTGCTGGCTGTGGCCGCCGCCAGCATCGGTGCAACGGGCGCTGCCAGTGCGGGTGAGGCAGAGCGTGCCTATAATCGATCGCTGGACTGGTATGCGGTAGACGAACTGAGCCCACAACAACTTGAAATTACCCCGTCCTACTGTGAAGGCGCGTACGTCGAGCCGGTGAACACAAACCCGGAAGCAGGGCAAGACCCGGAAAAATCCCCGCTCAGGGGCTCCGCCGATAATTCAGAACTAAGCAAAAACCAGAACGCGCGGCTTTATGGCAATGTCAGCCTGGCCAAGGGCGACCTGCTGCTAAAAGCCGACGAGGCGACCTACGACTCCGAGACCGGACAGCTCCGGGCCGAGGGCAATATTGAACTGCGGGACAGGGGCCTGCTGGTTCGCGGCAGTTCGGCGCAGGTCGATGTCGAGGCGGGCACCGGAACCCTGGACGGCGCGCAGTACGTTTTCCACGAAGCTCATGCACGGGGCTCGGCGGACCAGGTCGAACGAGAATCAAAAACCGTCGTCAAGCTCAGCAACGGCGCCTATACCCATTGTGCGCCCAATAGCCAGGCGTGGCGCCTGACAGCCGATGAAATTGAGCTCGACCAGGAAACCGGCTTTGGCGCCGCCCGACACGCCAAGCTTCGCGTTGCCGGCGTTCCCATCTTCTATTGGCCCTACCTCACGTTTCCCATCGACAATCGGCGCCGCAGCGGCCTGCTATTCCCCTCCATCAGCGCCAGTTCGAGTTCGGGGGGCCTTGATTTGTCAGTACCCTTCTACTGGAATATTGCGCCTAACTGGGACGCCACCCTTGCCGCTCGATATATTGCCTCGCGGGGAACCGCCGCCGAAGTCGAGGCCCGACACCTGAATCGCTATAGTAGTTGGGTAGTCGCCGGATCCTGGATCGACGACAAGGAATACGGCGATTCCCGCTGGTTTTACGCCGTCAACGAAAACGGTATTCTGCCCGGGGGCTGGTTTCATCGCATCAACTACACCGAGGTGAGCGACCAGGACTACTTCACCGACCTCAGTGGAGCCACCAGCCTGGAGATCAAGCGCAGCACAAGCCTGGAACAAAGTGCCCTGATTGCCAAGGCAGGCCGCTATTTCAACTTCTCGGCCCAGTTTGTGCAGTACCAGGTCATCGACGAGTTTGTGGCAGAGCAGTATCGCCGCCTGCCCCAGTTATTCCTCAATGTGAGCACCGACAACCAGTCGTTTCGCCCGACCTGGCTGCTGAAAGCCCAACTCACCCAGTTCGATATCGATAACCCCGATCGCGCCATCGGCTCCCGAATCTATCTCGAGCCGGGAATAAGCTTCCCCATGTATCGTCCCTGGGGGTACATCACGCCCACGGTAAAGCTGAAGTCGGTACGCTACGACCTCAACGACGACCATGACCTGCTTCCCGGCCAGCCCGTTGAAGACGAGCGACCAGCGGCAACCCTACCGATGGCGAGCCTGGATGCCGGCCTGTATTTCGAACGCCCAAGCCGGTGGTTTGACCAGTCTTTCACCACCACCCTGGAGCCTCGAATCTACTATCTGTACAACAAGTTCGAAGACCAGACTGACCAACCTCTGTTCGATACCGGTTTTACTACCTTCGACTACAACCAACTCTTTCGGGAGAGCCGTTTTACCGGCTACGATCGCATTCCCGACGCCAACCAATTATCCATCGGTGTCACCTCGCGCCTGATCCAGGATAGCAGCGGCACTGAAACTCTTTGGGCCAGCCTCGGTCAGATCCTTTACTTTATCGATCGCAAGGTCAACATCCTGGAGGGCAACAATATCATCGACACCAGCGACAGCTCCCAGCTCGCCGGTGAAATGGGCTACCAGTGGACCCGCAACCTGCGCAGCTATGTGTCGGCTCTTTACGAAACCGGCGACAATCAGCTGAATCAGGCCGGGGCCCGTTTTCGCTACAATACCGATCGAGGCATGGTACTTAACCTGGGTTACAACTACCGACGCCAGGGAGAGCTCAGCATCAATGGTGTGGCCATTGACAATACCATTCGCCAGACCGATGTCTCGGCGATCATCCCCCTGCGCCGCCACTGGGCACTGCTGGGCCGCTACAACTATGACCATACCAACACCCGCACCCTGGGACAGGTGTTCGGCATCGAATACAACTCCTGTTGCTGGAAGGCGCGACTGGCCTACCAGAAAGGCCTCGACTCGTCATTGGAAACCGACCGTGGTATCTACTTCCAACTCGAAATGAAGGGCCTCGGGGGCACCGATACCGGTGTCAAGTCGGTGCTTGAAGACTCCATCGTAGGATTTGAGGAATATGAAGAACGTGACCATTTTTAAGACACAGATACGCTTCCACGGCAGACTATGGCTGGCCACACTGGCGCTACTGCTTGGTGGCAGCAACACCGCCCTTGGGCTCGAGTTGCTCGACCAGGTGGCAGCCATCGTCGACGATGACGTGGTAATGGAGAGCGAGCTGGAGCAGCGCATCAACCAGGTCAAGGCCCAGATAAGCTCCCAGGACAGACCGTTACCGCCCGCAGACGAAATGCGCCGCCAGATCCTCAACCAGATGATCGTCGAAAACCTGCAACTGCAAATGGCGCGCCGGGCCGGGGTGCGCATCAGCGACGCCCAGCTCAACGATGCCATGACCCGGGTCGCTGCCCAGAACAACCTGAACCTTGAGGAGTTTCGCGCAATGCTCAAGCAGCAGGGCATATCCTACACCGCAACCCGCGAGCAAATTCGCAATGAGATGATCATCCAGCAGGTGCAGGCGGGCAACATCAACAACCGGGTCGAGATTACCGATCAGGAGGTCGATAACTTTCTGCAGTCGAAAGAAGGCAAGACGCGTACCGCGCCCCAGTACCGCATCTCGCATTTGCTGTTGAGCATGGATGACATCGGAATGGCGTCAGACGAAGTCCCCCAGCGCAGGGAATTCGAACGCGCCCGGCAACAGATCGAAGCGGGGACCCCGCTGCTCGAGTGGTTGGCGCAATACCGCAGGGATGGCGGCCGGGAGATCCAGGGAGGAGATCTGGGCTGGCGCAAGGAAAGCGACCTACCCGCCGTGTTTGCCGAATTCGTACCCTCGTTGGAGCCCGGCCAGGTCGCCGGTCCCATTCGCAGTGGGGCGGGCATGCACCTGGTGCAGCTGGTCGACCGACGTGGCGGGCCGCAGATAATCGACCAGACCCTCGCCCGCCATATCCTGGTCAAACCGTCCGAAATTCGAACCGAGCAGCAGAGCGAGCAATTGTTACAGGATCTGCGCCTGCAAGTACTGTCAGGCGAGGACTTTGCCGATCTCGCGCGCCAGTACAGCGAAGACTATGGCTCGGCGCAGGAAGGCGGTGAACTCGGCTGGTCGCGCCCCGGGCAGTTCGTTCCCGAGTTCGAGAAGACCATGAACAACCTCGATATTGGCGAGGTATCCCAACCCTTCCGCAGCCAATTCGGCTGGCATATCCTGCAGGTTGAGCAGCGCCGCAAGTACGATATCAGCGCGGAGAACGACCGAGAACAGGCCCGGCGCTACCTGTACCAGCGCAAGTTCCAGGATGAACTGGACGCCTGGCTGCAAAAAATCCGTGACGAAGCTTATGTAGACATCAAGAACGCATGACACCCTGCCTCGCCATAACACCCGGAGAACCTGCGGGCATCGGCCCCGACATCGTACTGCAGAGCGCGATGCAGGCCCACGCAGTGCGCACCATTGCCATCGCCGATGCGGCGCTGCTGCGCGAGCGCGCACGGCAGCTGGGGCTGGCCGTGAGGATTGTCGAGATCGACGCAGAACCGCCCTCGCGCCCGGCTCCCGCCGGCGAGCTATGGGTGCGTTCGGTATCGCTCGGTGCAAGCTGCCAGGCAGGACAACTCAACCCGGCCAATAGCCGCTACGTACTACAGACCCTCGACCTGGCCATCAACGGCTGCCAGGCCGGGCTTTACCAGGGCATGGTCACCGCACCGGTCAACAAGGCCGTGATCAACGAAGCGGGCATCCCTTTCACCGGCCATACCGAATACCTGGCGGCAAGAACCGACACCCCGAAGGTGGTAATGATGCTGGCCAGCGAGCAACTGCGGGTAGCATTGGTAACCACGCACCTGCCGCTGCGGGCGGTCAGCGATTCCATCAATTCCACCTTGCTGCGCCACACCATCGATATCCTGCGACACGACTTGCAGCACTACTTCGCCATCAGCCAGCCCCACATCGCCGTGCTGGGGCTGAACCCCCACGCCGGCGAGGGCGGACACATGGGGCGCGAGGAAATCGAAATTATCGAACCAGTGTTGCGCGCCTGTCGGCAAAGAGGTTACCAACTCAGTGGGCCACTGTCCGCCGACACTGCATTTTCGCCACAGAACCTTGAGCGGTTCGATGCGTTCCTGGCGATGTACCACGACCAGGGCCTACCGGTGCTCAAGTCAAGGAGCTTTGGTGGCGGCGTCAATATCACCCTGGGCCTGCCAATAGTGCGCACCTCGGTGGATCACGGCACGGCACTCGAGCTGGCAGGCAGCGGGCGGGCGAGCAATGCCAGCTTGTTGCAGGCCATCGACCTGGCGGCCACCATGGCCGCAGCAAGCAGGGGCAGTAACGCTGCCTTGGCTTGAGTGCGGTACCGGCCATCGGTGTCGAGGTCAGGTCCACACCTCGGCCCACGGCCGGCGCACGGCGTAATAGCTGCGTTATAACCATCAGCCACTAACTGCGAGTTTATGCCCATGCCGAATCCAGTTATTGCCGACAATAAACCCGTCAAAGTCCAATTGTCCGCCGGCGAGGAATACCAGTTTTGCGCCTGTGGACGCTCGAGCAACCAGCCCTTCTGCGATGGTTCACACGCCGGCACCGGCTTCACACCGCGGGCGTTTGTGGTGGACGAGAGCCAGGAAGCCACCCTTTGCGCCTGCAAACACACGGGTAATGCGCCTTTCTGCGATGGCACCCATGCGCGCTTCTCGGCCGGGCAGGTCGGCGCGGAAGGCCCCGGCGTAGATGCCAAGGCAAAAGGCGGCAAACCAGCGGCGAAAGCAACAGCCGAAGAGCCCACTGTTGAACTCATTCATGCACTGGCCCGCGATGGCCTGTCGAAATTCGGTCACCACGGGCCGATGGCGGCGATGGGCGTGCCCCGGAACCAGCTACCCCTCTGGGACACTATCCAGATCATGGTCGCCCAATTGGCGCGCAAACCCCTGATGGACGATGTCGAGGTGGGCAGTGAGCTGATCATCGGTCCCAGGGCGCAAAAGCCCCTGCGGCTGGATATTCCGCTGCTGGTATCCGATATGAGTTTCGGTGCACTCTCTGAAGAGGCCAAGATCGCCCTGGCCAAAGGTGCCGAATTGGCCGGAACGGGCATCTGTTCAGGCGAGGGCGGAATGCTGCCGGAAGAACAGGCGGCCAACAGCCGCTACTTCTATGAACTGGCAAGCGCGCAGTTCGGTTACAACGAAAAGCTGCTGCAAAACGTCCAGGCCTTTCACTTCAAGGGCGGTCAGGGCGCGAAAACCGGCACCGGCGGCCACCTGCCGGCGGCGAAGAACGTCGGCAAGATCGCCGCAGTGCGCGGCATTCCCGAGGGCGAACCCGCGATATCACCGCCCACTTTTGCCGATCTCGACACCCCGGACGATTTCAAGCGTTTCGCCGACCGGGTGCGGGAACTCACCGGCGGCATTCCCATCGGCTTCAAGCTGAGCGCCAACCACATCGAGAAAGATATCGATTTTGCGCTGCAGGCGAGCGCCGACTATATCATCCTCGATGGCCGTGGCGGCGGCACCGGTGCCGCACCGCTGCTGTTCCGGGATCATATCAGTGTACCGACCATTCCCGCCCTCGCCCGGGCAAGGCGACACCTCGATAGCAGGGGTGTCGGCCGCGATGTCACCCTGCTGATCACCGGCGGACTGCGCGTCCCCAACGACTTCATCAAGGCGCTAGCGCTGGGCGCCGATGGTATCGCGCTGGCAAACAGCGCCATGCAGTCCATTGGTTGCGTTGCCGCTCGCATTTGCAACAGCAACAACTGCCCCGCCGGTATAGCGACGCAAAAACCCCAACTGCGAGCGCGCCTGGATATCGAAGCATCAGCCGGGCAACTGCGCAACTTTCTGCAGGCGTCAGTGGACCTGATGAAGGTCATGGCGCGGGCCTGTGGCCATAGTCACCTCAACCAGTTCAGCCGGGACGACCTCGCCACTCTCGACTGGCCCATGGCCCGCCTGGCAGGTATCCCGTTCTCCGGGCTTGATCAAACACAATAGCCCACTGACACGCTTAGCTTAACGACACTGCAGGACAAGCCGTTGAATCATCGCCCCCGCAAAAGGTTCGGCCAGAATTTTCTGCGCGATAGCAGCGTTATCGACAAGATAATCACTGCCATCGCACCGCGACCCGGGCAGCACATCGTGGAAATAGGGCCGGGTGAAGGCGCGCTGAGTGAGGCGCTGGTTGCGAGCGGCGCACAAATTACCGCCCTCGAAATCGACCGGGACCTGGTGCCTCATTTGTTGCTTCGCTTTGGTCTTGCCGCCAATTTCACCGTCATCCAGGCCGATGCCCTGCTCCAGGACTACAGTGAGATGCGCCGCGATGATCAAAAATTGCGCATTGTGGGCAACCTCCCCTACAACATCTCGACCCCGTTGCTGTTTCACCTTTTAACCCATGCTGACGCTATCGCCGATATGCACTTCATGCTGCAAAAGGAGGTGGTCCAGCGGATGGCCGCCACTGCTGGGAGCAAACATTACGGCAGGTTGAGCCTAATGGTACAGTATGCCTGCCGGGTCGACCCCTTATTCGAGGTGCCACCGGGTGCTTTCCACCCCGCTCCCAGGGTTGAATCGGCTGTGTTGCGCCTGCAACCCTGGCAGCAGTTACCGCATCCGGCGACGAATCCGCGCCAGCTTGGCCACGTAGTCAATGCCGCTTTTCAGCAGCGTCGCAAAACGCTGCGCAATGCGCTCAAGGGAATAATCAGCGAAGAAGCACTTACTCAATTGCAAATTGATAGTAAAATGCGTCCCGAGAATTTGTCACTGGCGGACTATGTCGCCATCAGCAACGCAATATCAGACCCTAGCACGGAGTCTCATGCCCCAAAGTTCCCGAAACGAAAACATTGATATTCGTGTCAGCACGCGCTTTTTACCGGAGCAGTCCGACCCGGAACATGGACGCTTCGCCTTTGCCTACACCATCGCTATCAGCAACCGCGGCACCGAACCCGTGCGCCTGCTCAGTCGCTACTGGTTGATAACCGACGGCAACAACGATAAAAAGGAAGTGCATGGTGAGGGCGTGGTCGGAGAACAGCCCTATATCCCCCCCGGGGACACCTTCGAATATACCAGTGGCGCGATGCTCAACACGGCGGTTGGTACCATGGAGGGTAGCTATCAAATGGTCACCGACTCCGGCGATTACTTCGACGCCGTCATCGAACGCTTCAGTCTGAAAGATCCCAGGGCGTTGCATTGAAATCAATCACAGGCAGGTCAGGCTCGATCCGCGGGCGAGGCAACCACGGGTGTTGCTGCGGGAGCGTAGCATAAGCCATGGCGACTTATGCAGTAGGTGACGTCCAGGGTTGCTATAAACCCCTGATGGGCCTGTTGAAACGCGTGAAGTTCGACCAGGGCAAGGATCAACTGTGGTTTGTCGGCGATCTTATCAACCGTGGGCCACAGTCGCTGGAAGTGCTGCAACTGGCGCGCTCCCTGGGCGACCAGGCCAAAATCGTGCTGGGCAATCACGACCTGCACTTCCTGGCGGTCGCTACTGGAATGCGGCCCGCGCGCGCCAAGGACACCCTCGACGCGGTATTGCAATCGCCGGAACGCGATGCGCTGGTTGATTGGCTCCGCCAACAGCCATTGTTTTATACCGATGCCGCACTGGGTTATTCGATGGTGCACGCCGGCATTCCCCCCGGCTGGACCCTCGCCAGAACCCAGAAGCGTGCCCACGAAGTTGAGCAGATGCTGTGCTCGTCCCGCTACCTGGATTTTCTGGATGCCATGTACGGCGATGAACCGCTGCGCTGGAGCAAGGACTTGCGGGGCATGGAGCGCTTGCGCGTGATAACCAATTACCTTACCAGGATGCGTTTCTGTACCGCCGATGGCACCCTAGACCTGCTGGATAAATCTCACTCGGAATCGTCGCGTCTAGGGTTTCTCCCCTGGTATCGTTTTCCCAACCCGAGCCTGGAAAACCACAAACTGGTATTCGGTCACTGGGCTGCCCTGGACGGCAAAATGGAAGTAGAAAATATTTTTGCTCTCGACACTGGCTGTGCCTGGGGGGGAAGGCTCACCCTGATGCGGCTGGAGGATGGCCGCTTTTTTCGCTGCAAATGCCGCTAGCAGTTGCCCATCAGATAACCAACGAGGGGAAAACCTTCCCAACAACGGTCGTGCCTTATGAACATCTACCTGGTCGGTGGCGCCGTCAGAGACCAATTACTCGGGCTTGAGGTACACGAGCGTGACTGGGTCGTTACCGGCGCAACCCCTGCCCAGATGAGCGCAGCCGGTTACCGCCCGGTAGGCAAGGACTTTCCGGTGTTCCTGCATCCCCAGAGTAAAGAAGAGTACGCCCTCGCCCGCACCGAGCGTAAAAATGGCCACGGCTATGCGGGATTCGAGTTCTTCACCTCCCCCGAGACCACCCTAGAACAGGACCTGCAACGGCGCGACCTGACCATCAACGCCATGGCACAAGCCGACGACGGCACGCTTATAGACCCCTATAACGGCGAGCGGGATCTGCAACGGCGCCTGCTGCGCCATGTCAGCGACGCCTTTGTGGAAGACCCGTTGCGGGTACTCCGGGTTGCCCGCTTTGCGGCCCGGTTTGCCGGGCTCGGTTTTCGCGTTGCCGGCGAAACCAGGGAGCTGATGGGGCAAATTGCTGCCAGTGGTGAGCTCGACTATCTCGTCCCGGAGCGGGTCTGGCAGGAAACCAGCAAGGCCCTGGCCTCAGACCACCCCGAGGTCTACTTTCAGGAGCTCCATGATTGTGGGGCGCTGGCCAGTATCATGCCGGAACTGGAACGCCTGTTTGGCGTCCCGCAACCGGCCAGGCACCACCCCGAAATCGACACCGGGACGCACACCCTGATGGTGTTGCAGCAGGCGGCGCAGCTCAGCGGCCAAACCCGGGTACGATTCGCCGCGCTGGTGCACGATCTGGGCAAGGGCACGACCCCGGAGGCCGAGTTGCCGCAACATATCGCCCATGAACATCGCGGCATCGACATTATCAGGGGGTTGTGCCAGCGCCTGCGCGTGCCCAACGACCACCGCGACCTGGCCCTGCTGTGTTGTCGTTACCACGGCCTCGCGCACCGCATTCTCACGGTGAGGGACAGCACCGTCCTGAAGCTGCTCACCGCCACCGATGCGCTGCGCCGCCCGGAGCGGTTTATCGAGTTTCTCCAGTGCTGCGAGGCTGATAGCCGCGGTCGCCTGGGCTTCGAGGATCGGCCCTACCTGCAGTCAGGCTTTTTGCTGGCGGCCTTACAGGCCGCCGATTGCGTCGACCACCAGCAACTGGTAGCCGCAGGCTATAACGGCAAGCGCCTCGGCGAGCAGATTGCCGCCCGGCGTATCGAGGCAATCCACCGGGTGCCAAGACCAGGGCACCCTGGCCAGCGATAACGAGGCTTTACACATGAACGATGGAACGACCAGGGTCGCCCTGATCACCGGTGCCGCGCACCGACTGGGCGCTGCCACGGCCCGGTATTTTCACCAGCGCGGATTTCGCGTGGCAATTCACTATAACAGCTCAGGCGATGCTGCCCGGGCCCTGGCTGCAGAGCTGTGTCAACAACGCTGCGACAGCGCCCTGGCGCTGGGCGCTGCCCTCGGAGATACCGCCGCGCTCGCTGCATTGGCCCAGCTATTGCTCAAACACTGGGGTCGTCTCGACGTGTTGATCAACAACGCCTCGCAGTTTTACCCAACCCCGTTGGGCCAGGTCGACGATGCCCAATGGAATGCCTTGATCGACAGCAACCTGAAGGGACCGTTTTTCCTGAGTCAGGCCTGCCTGCCGGCGCTGCGGACAACCCGCGGCTGCATTATCAACCTGGTCGACATCCATGCCCAGCGTCCACTTGCCGGGCACAGTGTCTACTGTGCCGCCAAGGCCGGATTGGCCATGCTAACGCAAGCGCTTGCCCGTGAGGCCAGCCCCGAGGTGCGGGTGAATGGCATTTCCCCGGGCGCCATTCTCTGGCCCGAGGGCGAAGCCACCCCCGATGCGGACGATAAACAGGATGTTCTCGCCAGGATCCCGCTCGGGCGCTGTGGCGAGCCGGGCGATATCGCTCGCACGGCATGGTTCCTCGCCAGCGAGGCGCCCTATATCAGTGGCCAGATCATTGCCGTGGACGGAGGCCGGTCAGTAGTGAGCTGAGGTGCTACGCCGATGCTTGCGCCCGGTTCAGGCACAGCGGCTCAATCCCCAGGTTCAGAATTCAGCTCCACATCCACCCGCCACAGCGAATCGTCGTTAGCGGTCAGGCGCCGGGACAAATCGGCATAGCGCTCGCCGGTAACCGGGTAAACCTGATCGGCGGCAATATCGGCCAGCGGCTTAATCACGAAACCGTAGCGCTCAATCTCATCGCGGGGCAGCGTCACACCGTCCACCACGCCCACGGTCTCACCGTAAGTCAGGATATCGATATCGAGGGTGCGCGAAGCAAATTTTTCGGTGTCGCGACGGCGGCCGTTACTCGCTTCTATCTCGCGCATCAGGCTGCTGAGGGCACCCACCGGCAGATCGGTGTCCACCGCCACTACCAGATTCAGAAAATTGGAGCCCTTGAAGCCCACGGCCACACTCTCGTACACCGGAGACAACACCAGTTCACCAAAATTGGCGCGTAATGCCGCTATTGCCTGCCGCAGGTGAGCATGGGGCTCGATGTTGCTGCCAAGCGACAGGAATACCTGGGTCATATCATGACTGCCCGGAGCGTTCGATGATAATGCCAACATCCCGCGAGCCACGAACCGCACCCGGCTTGCTGAGACGCAGGCGCAACCAAGGGACATCGAACTCGTCCAGTACCAGCGCCGCACAGCGCTCGGCGAGGGTTTCAACCAACTGGAAGTCGCTGTCGCCAATGAACTGAATCAAGCGCTTGGCTACGGCCTTGTAATTGAGGGTGTCCTCAATACTGTCAGAGCGCGCTGCGCGTCGGATATCGGTGGCCATTTCCAGGTCGATACTCACGGTCTGGCGAACCTCCCGCTCCCAGTCGTAGATGCCGATCACTGTGTCGACACGCAAATCCCGTATATAAACCTTATCCATCTGTACTCCAAACCTTGTCCATTCCTGCGCATGCGCCCGGCCATCAAATCTAGCGAGATGTGGAATTCTCGCCGAAGCCCAGAGTCGGCTGGGCGCTGCCAATATCAACCGCGCTCAGTTCTTCCAGCGGCCACCGCCCCCTGACCGCGATCCCCAGGTCCTGCTGCTCACCGGCCAGCAGTCGCTGGCAGCCGGCGTAGGCAATCATCGCGCCGTTATCGGTACAAAATTGCGGACGGGCATAAAACACCCGGCTATCGAGCCCGGCGCACATCGCCTGCAATTTCCGGCGCAACTGGACATTGGCGCTTACGCCGCCGGCAATCACCAGTTGGCGCAACCCGGTTTGCTCGAGGGCGCGGCGACATTTCAGGGCCAGGGTATCGACCACCGCCTCCTCGAAAGCCGCGGCGATGTCGGCGCGGGTCTGCTCATCCAGGGGAGCGCCATCACGCGTTTCAGCGGCAATGGTATTCAAGGTGAAGGTTTTTAACCCGCTAAAACTGAAGTCGAGTCCCGGCCGGTTGGTCATGGGACGGGGAAACCGGTAGCGGCGCGCATTGCCCTGGCTCGCCAGGCGGGCGACATGGGGACCACCCGGATACGGCAGGCCGAGCATCTTCGCGGTTTTGTCGAAGGCCTCCCCCGCAGCATCGTCGAGGGACTCACCGAGTAGCTGGTAGCGACCGATACCCTCGACCTTCACCAGTTGGGTATGCCCCCCCGAAACCAGCAGCGCTACCAGGGGAAACCCGGGGGGCTCCGATTCCAGCATGGGCGCCAACAGGTGGCCCTCCATATGATGCACCGCCACCGCGGGCACCGACCAGGCATAGGCCAGGGAGCGCGCGATGGCCGCCCCTACCATCAGGGCACCCACCAGTCCCGGACCTGCGGTGTAGGCCACACCGTCGATATCGGTGCCTTCGAGCCGCGCCATCGCCAGGGTCTGGGTGATCATAGGCAGGGTTTTACGAATGTGATCACGCGACGCCAACTCGGGCACCACACCACCGTACTCTGCGTGCAGCGCTACCTGGCTGTACAAGCGGTCTGCGAGCAAGCCGCGCTCGCTGTCGTAAATCGCCACGCCGGTTTCGTCGCAGGATGTTTCAATACCCAATATTCGCATCTGATTGCACTGCCTGCCCTGCTGAACGCGCATTCTAAAGCATGGTGCCAGCAGCGAAAAGAGCGCTTTGCATTTTGCGGTTCAGAGGTATATCATCTCGCCCCCTTAAACCAGCGCGTAGTCGGCTGGTCTTATTGTGTCAGCCAAATCGGATAGAGAACTAGATGCCAGAAGTTAGAGTTAGAGAAAACGAGCCCTTCGATATTGCCCTGCGCCGCTTCAAACGCTCCTGCGAAAAAGCCGGCATTATGGCTGAAGTGCGGCGTCGTGAGTTTTACGAAAAGCCCACAACCGTGCGCAAGCGCAACAAGGCTGCGGCGGTGAAGCGTCACCTGAAGAAACTGCAGCGCGAAAATCGCAGGATGCAGCGTCTCTACTAGACATCCCGGCACCCGAATTTCCCATTCCAGCTCTGGCGGTGCCCGTCAGGGCTTTTTGCGCTACAGGCGGTCCACGCTATGACCCAGGAAAACTTGAAAGCGACAATCAACAGCGCCATGAAATCCGCTCTCAAAGCGGGCGACAAGCCCCGGCTGGGCGCCATTCGCCTGATGATGGCAGAAATGAAGCGCGTTGAGGTCGATGAACGTATAGAACTCGACGACCAGCGCGTGCTTGCAATACTCGACAAGATGCTCAAGCAGCGGCGGGATTCGTTCAGCCAGTACCAGGCTGCCGGACGGGACGACCTCGCCAGCCAGGAAGCTTTTGAGATCAGCGTTATCGAGGAGTTTATGCCCGCCAGGCTGGGGCAGGAAGAACTCGAAGCCATCGTGCGCGCGGCAATTGCCGACAGTGGCGCCAGCTCGATGCAGGACATGGGCAAGGTAATGGCGCTGGTCAAGCCCCAGACCCAGGGCCGCGCCGACATGGGCGCAGTCAGCAAAATGGTAAAAGCCCTGCTGCAATAACAAAAATCGTGGCCGGCAAACGTAACGATCACGGCGCTATTGCCGGCACCGCAGCGGTTTAGCAACAGACTTGGGGTGTAGCTTCAGCCCCTGATATGATTGGGGCCATGCGCGGCAAAATTCCACAGTCTTTTATCGATGAGCTTCTCAACCGGGTCGATATTGTCGAGGTGGTGGAAGCCCGCGTCGAGCTGAAGCGAACCGGCCGCAATCACAAGGGCCTGTGCCCTTTCCACAAGGAAAAAACACCCTCCTTCTCAGTCAACGGAGACAAACAGTTTTACTACTGTTTTGGCTGTGGCGCCGGGGGTAACGCCATCGGCTTCCTGATGGAGCACGACCGCCTCGAATTTCCCGCAGCCGTTGAGCAACTCGCTCGCAATGCCGGCCTCGAAGTGCCCCGGGAAGACGGCGGGCGCGACCAGCAACGGCGTATACGCAGCGAGCCGATCTACGCGGTATTGAACAATTGCAGCCGCTGGTACCAGCATCAGCTGCGCCGGCACAGCGAGGCCCGGCGCGCGGTGGATTACCTGAAAGGCCGTGGACTCACCGGACAGATCGCCAGGCAGTTCGGCATCGGCTACGCGCCGCCCGGCTGGGACAACCTGATCAAGGCCCAGGCGCAAACTGAAGCACAGCGAGCTCTGCTCAGCGAGGCCGGCATGCTGGTAGCGCGCGACGACAAAGGCTACTACGATCGTTTTCGCGACCGCATCATGTTTCCCATTCACGACATTCGCGGGCGCATTATCGCCTTTGGCGGGCGCGTGCTCGGTGATGACACGCCCAAGTATCTCAACTCACCCGAAACGCCGGTCTTCAGCAAGAGCCGCGAGTTGTATGGCCTCTACGAGGCTCGCCGGGCCAACCGCGACCTGACCAGACTGGTCATCGTAGAGGGTTACATGGACGTCGTGGCCCTGGCCCAGCACGGTATCGACTATGCCGCCGCGACTTTGGGCACCGCCGTCGGCAAGGCGCACCTGGAGCGCATATTTCGGCATACACCCTGGGTGATTTTTTGCTTCGACGGCGACAAGGCGGGGCGCAGCGCTGCCCGGCGGGCCCTCGAAGCTACCATGCCCCTGATGAGTGATGGCAGACAGGCCAGCTTTCTATTTCTCGACGAGGGCGAGGACCCGGACAGCACGGTCCGCAACATTGGCAAGCAGGCTTTCGAGCGCCAATTCGAAGCCAGCCAGCCCATTGCCGACTTCCTGTTTGAAAGCTTCTCCGCAGGCATCGACCTGGGTAGAACCGACGGCCGTAGTCGATTCAGTAATCTTTGCCTGCCGTTGATCAGGCAAGCCCCGGACGGGGTGTTTAAGGAACTACTGATGCAGGAACTGGCGCGCCTTACCGGTCTCGATAGAGAAACCATGGCAGGGATTGCCAGTCGCCGGGAACCCATGGCCCCAGAGCCGGACGGCCCTGTCCCTGCGGTTGCGCCCACCCCACTGCCACCCGCGCCGGGCGATCAGGCGACAACACCGGGCCCGGTGTTGCGTCAAGCCCAGCGCCAGCTGGTTGAAAAAACACCCCTGCGTGCCGCATTGGCTACTCTCCTGCTCTACCCCGGGCTGGCTTCGTTGGCGCCCGAGCCCGATGAACTGCGCGACCTGGACTCCATCGAAGCCCAGTTACTGGTGGAAATGCTGGACCTGCTGCGGCGCGAGCCCGACACCCGCACTCACACACTGGTCGGCTCCTGGCTCAATACCGACAAACACGACCTCGCCACCGCGCTGCTCGGTTTCGAAGACCTGCTGGAAGATGAAAACAAGGCCCGGGAGGAGTTCGCCGGCGCTCTGAAGCGTATTCGCCGCGACATAGAGCGCCGGGCACTGGAACAGGAGTGGTTGGAGCTGAACCGATGTGGATCGATGTCGGCGGAGCAAAAAATGCGCTACAAGGAGGTACTGACCGCACTACAGGCAAACAACAGTCGCCACACTTGATGGAGCGGGCCAGACATAGTGGCCTGGCCCGCCCTTTAAATAATTGATTCTGGCAGCATATACCGTTAGTAAGTTATACTACAGGGCTGTTTTTTCCCAACGCACTGCACAAGGGCCACCATGACAGACACCTCACCCCAGTCGCGAATCAAAGACCTCATCGCAAAAGGCAAGGAGCAGGGATACCTGACCTACGCCGAGGTCAACGACCACCTGCCGGATGATATCTCCGACCCGGACCAGGTCGAAGATATTATCCAAATGATCAACGATCTGGGCATACAGGTGTTCGAGTCGGCGCCGGATGCCGATACGCTGATGTTGTCAGACAACCAGTCGGCTGACGACGTTGCCGCGGAGGAAGCCGCGGCGGCGCTGGCTGCAGTAGAAACCGAAGCCGGCCGCACCACCGATCCGGTACGCATGTACATGCGGGAAATGGGCACGGTAGAACTGCTCACCCGAGAGGGCGAAATCATTATCGCCAAGCGTATCGAGGAGGGCACCCGCGAGTTGATGGCGGCATTGGCGAGCTTCCCGGGCACGGTGCAAACCATCCTTGATGAGTACGACCTGGTCGCAACCGAAGAGCGCCGCCTGGCCGATATACTCACCGGCTACCTCAACCCCCTGGACACTGCCACGCCCATCGCCCCACCCCCCGCTGCTGCAGCCAAGGAAAGCAGCGACAGCGACGATGATGACAGCGAAGATTCCGGCCCGGACCCCGTGGAAGCCAGGGAGCGTTTCGATGGCCTGCGCAAGCAGTATGCAAAGGCCCAGCGCGCCCTGAAAAAGCATGGCCGGCAGCACAAATCCTCCATTAAGGAGCTTGAGGCGCTGGGCGAGTTGTTCAAGTACTTCAAGCTCACACCCCGCACTCTTGATCCGTTGATTGACATGCCCCGCAAGGCACAGGCCCAACTGCGCGGCCACGAACGGGTAATCATGAAGATTTGCGTGCGCGAGTGCGGCATGAGCCGCAAGGATTTCATCGAGTCGTGGCTCGGTAGCGAGACCAATCCGCGCTGGCTGGGCAATATGCTCAAACGCAAGCAGCCCTATGCCGCGAACATGGCCAATTACAAGGAAGACATCCAGCGAGCGCTGCGCAAGATCAACGAGTTGGAAGAAGAAACAGGCCTGACCATTGCCGAGATTCGCGATATCAATCGCCGCATGTCACTGGGTGAAGCCCGCATGCGGCGGGCGAAGAAAGAGATGGTCGAGGCTAACCTGCGGCTGGTAATCTCGATCGCCAAAAAGTACACCAACCGCGGTCTGCAGTTTCTCGATCTGATCCAGGAAGGCAATATCGGCCTGATGAAAGCGGTCGACAAGTTTGAGTACCGTCGCGGCTACAAGTTCTCGACCTATGCCACCTGGTGGATACGCCAGGCAATCACGCGCTCCATCGCCGACCAGGCGCGCACCATCCGCATTCCGGTGCACATGATAGAAACCATCAACAAGCTCAACCGCATTTCTCGCCAGATGTTGCAGGAAATGGGCCGGGAGCCGACGCCTGAAGAGCTGGGTGATCGCATGGATATCCCGGAGGACAAGGTTCGCAAGGTATTGAAAATTGCCAAGGAGCCGATCTCGATGGAAACACCCATCGGCGACGACGACGACTCCCACCTGGGCGATTTTATCGAAGATGGTGCGGTGGACTCTCCCATCGATTCCGCCACCAATACTGGACTGTCCGAGGCGACCAAGGAGGTGCTCGCCGGGCTCACCGCGCGGGAGGCCAAGGTGTTGCGGATGCGCTTCGGTATCGATATGAATACCGACCACACCCTGGAAGAGGTCGGCAAACAGTTTGACGTGACCCGGGAGCGCATACGCCAGATCGAAGCCAAGGCACTGCGCAAGTTGCGGCACCCCAGCCGTTCGGATCACCTGCGCACCTTTCTCGACGACTAGCGAGAATTCAAGCCCCGTTGTGCCGACTTCGTGTCGGCACTTTACTTTCTGGACATAGGAAATGATTGCGCATAGGCTAGGCGCTTGATTAAAAATAATCAGGGAGGCGCAGCGCATGCCACTTTTCAACGACAACAGTGAAACCATCGGCAACACGCCGCTGGTCAAGCTCAACCGCATCAGCGATGGCAATATCTACGCCAAGATAGAGGGCCGCAACCCGGCCTACTCGGTCAAGTGCCGGATTGGCGCCAGTATGGTCTGGGCGGCCGAAAAAAGCGGTGAACTCAAGCCCGGCATGGAAATACTGGAAGCCACCAGCGGCAATACCGGTATCGCCCTGGCCTTCGTCGCGGCGGCGCGGGGCTACCCTATTACCCTCACCATGCCCAGCACCATGAGCCTGGAGCGGCGCAAGCTACTCAAGGCACTGGGTGCCAAGCTGGTGTTGACGGAAGGCGCAAAGGGTATGCCGGCAGCACTTGCCAAGATGGCTGAAATCGCCGCTGGCGACCCGAATAGATACTACATGCCACAGCAGTTTACCAACCCCGCCAACCCGCAAATCCATGAGCAGACCACCGGGCCGGAAATCTGGCGCGATACCGACGGCAACATCGATGTGCTGGTCAGTGGCGTCGGCACCGGTGGAACCCTGACCGGTATTTGCCGCTACATCAAGGGTACCCAGGGTAAAGCGATCACCGCGGTTGCTGTTGAACCCGACTCCACTACCGTGATTACCGCGGCCAAGGCCGGGGAGGAGCCCACCCACGGCCCGCACAAAATCCAGGGCATCGGCGCCGGCTTTGTGCCCGGGAACCTGGACCTCGATATGGTCGACCAAGTGGAACGGGTAAGCAACGAGGAAGCCATGGAGTGGACCCACCGCCTGATGCGGGAGGAAGGCATTCTGGCGGGTATTTCCTGTGGAGCGGCCATGGCAGCGGCCGACCGGGTAGCGAAGCAGGAGCAACACAGGGGTAAGAACATCGTGGTGATCCTGCCGGACCTCACCGAGCGCTACCTGTCGTCGGCACTGTTCGAGGGCATGTGGAGCGACGCGGAAACCGTGCAGTAGTGGGCAGGTTTGCCCTCTCCTCCTGAGTTTGCCAAACCCTTTTACCCGGGGTTTGCATAGATCAATCCAGGCCAAGAGAGCGCCGGTCATTGTCGCCGGCGCCCTGACCAACAGTACAACCAAGCGAGTTTAGGGGCCATGGCCGAAAGCCTGTTAGTTCTCAACGCTGGATCGTCCAGCATCAAGTTTGCCGTCTACCAGGTTACGGGATCGGATCTGACCCCGAAAACCAAGGGCCAGATCGAAAATATCGGTGGACGGGGACGGTTTCATGCCGGGGAATTGTCCCGCGAGATCCCGGCAGCCAATCATGCCGAGGCCCTTGCGCACCTGAAGAGCTGGCTACAACAGCAGGACGACCTGGGCGAACTGCTGGCCGTTGGCCATCGGGTAACCCATGGTGGCGCCAACTTCAGCAAACCGGTACTGATAGACGACCAGGTGCTGGCTCAACTGCGTGCACTCAACCCCCTCGCTCCCCTGCACCAGCCCCATAACCTGAGCGGTATAGACGCCGTTCGCGCCGCCAATGACCTGCCCTCCGTCGCGTGTTTCGACACCGCCTTTCACGCAACGCAACCAGAACTGGTTAAGCGCTTCGCCCTGCCCGAGCGCCTCTATCAGCAGGGAGTCAGGCGTTACGGCTTCCATGGCCTGTCCTACGCTTACATCTCCCACTACCTGGCCCGGGAATTGCCCGAGGTGCACAGTGGCAAGGTACTGGTAGCGCACCTGGGCAATGGCGCCAGCCTCTGCGCCATGGTAAATGGCCGCTCGCTGGAAACCACCATGGGCTTTTCCGCGCTGGATGGTCTTTGCATGGGCACTCGCTGTGGACGCATCGATCCCGGTGTATTGCTCTACCTGCTGCAGTCCGAAGGGATGGATGCACAGGGCCTCGAAGACCTGCTGTACCGACAAAGTGGCCTGCTGGGCTTGTCGGGCATCAGTTCAGATATGCGCCAACTGCTGGAATCCCCCGAGGCCGGCGCACGCCTCGCCTTCGACTACTTCGTGCACCAGCTGAATCGAGAGGTCGGCGCCCTGGTGGCCGCTATGGGCGGTATCGACACCCTGGTGTTCACCGGTGGCATAGGCGAAAACTCGCGCCCGGTCCGGGCTCGCTTTGCCGAACAAGCGAAATGGTTAGGCATCGAGTTCGATACTTCCGCCAACGATAACAACGAGGGTGTGATTTCAGCACCCGGCTCCAAAGTAGAACTGCGGGTGATTGCAACCGACGAGGAGCTTGTGATTGCGCGCCAGACCCTGGCGATACTGCAGCATCGCGAGCCGGACTGATCCCGGGCCTGGCGCCAAGGGCGCCATGATAAACCCACAATTCCAAGGTACGACACTATGACCAGAGTCCTGATGCTGATTCCCCTGGAGCCGGGCGCCGGCGTCACCTGTGTCAGCCTAGGTGTATGCCTCGCGGTGCAGCGCGCCGGCGTCGCCGTCAATTTTTTTAAACCCATCGCCCAACCCGACCCGGGCTATGACGGCCCGGAGCGGTCCACCGAGATTATTCGCCATGCGACCACGCTGGTACCACCCGCACCGTTCAGCCTGGAAGTGGCGGAGGACTATATATCGCGACAGCGTCTTCCAGACCTGCTGGAACAGATCGTCGAGCGCTGCAAGCGCGGCACCGTCGGTGCAGAACTGGTAGTAATAGAAGGTATGGCGCCCAGGCCGGAGCAGCCGTTCGCCACGCGGGTTAACTACCAGATCGCCCGGGCGCTGGGGGCAGATATCGTGTTTGTGTCCTACCCCGACCCGAAGGCCAAGCATCGAATCCGCGACCGGGTGGAACTGGCCCAGGGCGAATATGGGGGCGCCAGGGGCGAGAACATCAAGGGATACATCATTAACAAGATGGACGCGCCGGTTTATCGTGGCAGCAGCGCGCCGAAGGCTTTGAAGGAACTGGACGCCGCCCCCGCAGAACCCCAGAAAAGCGCGCTGGAACTGGAGAGCATGGACGACAGCCCCCTGCCCCAGTTGGGCGCCATACCCTGGAATCCCGCGCTGGTCGCTCCCCGCGTTGCAGACCTGCGGGATCACCTGGACGCAACGGTGCTCCATGAGGGCGATATCAACAGCCGGCGCATCAGGAACGTGGCGTTCTGCGCGCGCTCTGTTCCCACCATGATCCACCTGATGCAACCGGAATCCTTGCTGGTTACCTCTGGCGACCGACCGGATGTGCTGACGGCCATCTGCCTCGCGGCCATGAACGGCACCGCGATTGGCTGCGTGCTATTGACCGGCGGCGTTGCCATCGAGCCATCTATCGCGGATTTGTGCAGAAACGCCATGATCACCAGCCGGGTGCCTATTCTGCTCAGTTCGAGCGACACCTGGGAGACCGCCCAACGATTGCAGGATTTCAATAGCGATATTCCCCCGGACGACTTCGAACGCATCGACCTGGTCGGTGAATTTTTTGCCAATCATATGGATCAAGACTGGATCGAGAGCCTGACCAAGGGCTCTGCCAGAACCATGAAACTATCCCCCCCTGCTTTTCGCTACCAGTTGGTCGAACTGGCAAGCGCGGTGGAGCGGCGCATCGTATTGCCCGAAGGGCTCGAGCCCCGCACAGTGAAAGCGGCCGCAATATGCGCAGAGCGCGGCATCGCGGTACCGGTCCTGCTGGGCAATCCCGAAGAGGTGCACCGGGTTGCCCGCCAACAGGGCGTGGAATTGGGCGAGCGCGTAGAAATCATCGACCCCAGTGCCGTGCGCGAGCACTATGTTGAAGCCATGGTGGGGCTGCGCAAACACAAGGGTCTGGAGGCAGTCATGGCGCGGGAACAACTGCGCGACAACGTGGTACTGGGCACCATGATGCTGGCACTGGATGAAGTGGATGGTCTTGTCTCCGGGGCGGTGCACACTACTGCCAACACCATTCGCCCTGCCCTGCAGCTGATCAAGACCGCGCCCGGCGCCAACCTGGTGTCCTCGATATTTTTCATGCTGCTCCCCGACCAGGTACTGGTGTATGGCGATTGCGCGATCAACCCGGACCCGGATGCCAGCCAACTGGCCGATATTGCCATCCAGTCTGCCAACTCTGCCGCGGCTTTCGGCATCGAGCCCAGGGTTGCAATGATCAGCTATTCCACCGGCGCATCCGGCACCGGTTCCGATGTCGAAAAAGTGCGCGAGGCGACCCGCATCGCCAAGCAGCGGCGACCCGACCTGAGCATCGACGGTCCCCTGCAATACGATGCCGCCGTGATAGAAAGCGTCGCCAAGAGCAAGGCCCCTGACAGCCCGGTTGCGGGCCAGGCCACGGTGTTTATCTTCCCCGATCTCAACACCGGCAACACCACCTACAAGGCCGTACAGCGCAGCGCCAACCTGGTCAGCATCGGCCCCATGCTGCAGGGCATGCGCAAACCCGTAAACGATCTCTCCCGCGGCGCCCTGGTCGATGATATTGTCTACACCATAGCGCTTACCGCCATCCAGGCGAACCAGCTTGCGGATGCAGCCCAGGCGTAGCCCATTAATCCGGTGAGATCCGGAGAGGCTTCTCGCGCGGCGTCAACTCAATAGGTCATCTCGCCACCGGCGAAGATGTGGTGGTGGAATTCTCCACCGATTCCGGAGACACCCACCTGCTCACCTCCCTCACCCTGGTGCCTCCGGTTGACGGTATGCGGCTTATCGCCACTCAGGATGATCGCTACACCATTGACGGAGCGTTCCTTACACCGGGCTTGCACGCGCTGAACCTGACTTCCTGCGCATGGTCAGAGGGAAAATGTTCCAATCGAGAGGACTTCATCGCACCAATGAACGGTGAGGTTCTGCTCCAAGCCACTGGCCTGGTGGCGGTGGGCGACCCGCTTTACAGTTTTGCGGGGGCCGATGACCCTGACTTCAACCATCCCGACTTGCAGATGGCGCCCTACAACGGCTATTTTTTCCCATCGCTCGAAGATCCACAGTTGCAAACCCCCCAACACGTTACAGCGGGCGAAGCGATTGGATTCCTGGTGACCACCAACCGGGACACACTGGACGTGGTCGTCGACAGCCCGATGCAATGGAATACCGAACGTAACTACACCGAGGATTTTCACCCGGGCTCGGCACATGCTGTACTTGGGCCCGGTGGGGCGCTGGATATTGCATTTGATGACAATGGCGGCATCTGGCTGCTCAATGAATTTGCCAACAATATCGAGCACATCTCCCCTGCCGGTGCAGTGGAAAGCATCAACCTGCCGCTATTCCGTAGCTCGGATTCAGCGCCGACCCCATTTACACCCATTGCGCCATTTCGGTTCTGGTGGTCTGGACGCGATTTCGAGGTATCCATCAGTGGCCTCGGCGAGCGGGTAATAGCGCATGGCTCGAAAATCTGGTTTACCCAGGGGGGCGGTTTTCACCCCGCAGCGGAACCGGGGGTAGTAAACCATGCGCGCATCGTGTCCATCGACCCGTTGGCACATGACGCGCCAACCACCGTGTATGACGACCGCGTGTGTGCCTACAATGTCCCCAACAGCAACCCTCCTGAATTCAATTTGGAAGTGCCGTTTGCTTCTGACCAGCAACTGATTGGCTTAACTGCCGCCCGGGGCAGAATCTGGGTCGCCGAAAGCCATGGGCTTTTCAGTAGCAGACCCTCCGCGATCTCTTCTTTTATCCCCGAGCGGACGCAGTGCGAGAATCTGCTGTTCTTCAACGATATTGTCACCCTGAACAGCCAGCAAATGCAGTACTGCCTTGAAGGCCAATCGCCAGAGCAGGACGGCTGCATGGAAAGCTCTCGACTACCGTACCAATACGAACCTGACCATCGCAACGTCAAGGTGGCCCACCTGATGACTGACCCCGTTGACGACTCGATCTGGTTTACCGATACATGGGGCCAATACCTCGGCAACATAAACCCGGATCGGGACGATACTCTCCGCCTCTTCGACCTGAAAGACGTCCACGACAAGATACTGCCATTTGCCGGCTTTCCCTGGAGCCTGCAGGTTGACGAACACGCCGTGTACTTCGTCGAATATATGACCCGTCACATCCTCAGGTTCGACAAGGCAACCC